>JAXHLJ010000021.1:0-109213 GCA_034522435.1 Desulfotignum sp. | reverse complement strand
AATATTGTACGCGTCGGGACACGGCAGGATGCGATGCAATCATCGTTTATCGTTAAAGACATCAACTGGGTATCCGTCAACGGGATAAAAGACAACGTTCAATTATTGAAAAACGATATCTTCACAGCGGGGATCCGCCTGTACGATTTAACCGGTCGGCCAGGAGTTTGTCAGGATAAAACTGCATAATCCCTAACCGGGTATTGCGGCCGGACAATCTGCGGTATTTTATAATGACGGTCTTGTTATCGGAGGAGGGATAATAGTATGAACAAGTGGAACTGATGCAGGAATCCCCACGATCTCCGCGTTGAAAATCCACCTGTAAACACTGTCACACCGGCAGTTTGAAGGTTTTATGGGCGCCTTTGCGCATTCTATATGAGAATCAAAGGCAGCCGGCGCTAATTTGTTTTCCGCCAACAGATCCAGCCAGTGGTCCAGGTCCGGATCATCGAGTTTGTCCACCGTTTTTTTGTTTTTCAAAAAGGTGTGAACGCAGATCGATATTTTCGTTCCGATTTCCCAGAAAACCGAGGCATTCCGGCTGGTGATGCGGCTGGCGGTCAGCCGTATGGATGCCCAGAAACCGGTCTTTCAACCCGTAAATTTTTTCAATGATGTCGGGCATGAGCTCTTCGGCCCAGGCCCGGTGGAACCGGCACACACCCAGATTGTCCAGCATCAGTTCATGCAGCATACGGCTGGGCGTTTTCCCTGCCCAGTGTCCGGGGGGTCAGAAAATTCTGCCCATAGTGCATGTAGTATTTGCCCATGATGGCCATGGGCGCCAGCACCCCCGGGGTCCAGTACTGGTTGGGGACCATCCAGCCCTGGCGGGCGAATGCATTGTGAACGAAACAATCCATGACGGGTTTGCCTTTTTTCCGAGCCAGGCCCCGGGCCAGTTTTCTGGCCCCCTTTCCCAAAGGAATCTTCCCTTCGGGCCGGACCATTTCATCCAGCAGAAGGATACCCAGTTCGGCATTGTGCAGGGAATCTTTCTTTACATCGAAATTTCGGAGGTCCCAGTTCGGCCGGTCTGACGCGCCGATTTCGTCAGGCGCCATCAATCCCTGCTCCAGGCAGTCCATGAGCCAGGCCAGAACCCCGCCCGCAGCGATGCCGTCAAACCCCAGCATATCGGCATGACCGGCCAGCTTTTCCGCAGCCCGCTGATCAAAGATGCCGCACAACGGCCCCATGGCCTGATAAGGCTCATAGTCTTTCTTGTACGGCCCGTTCATCTTCTTGCACACGGCCGCACAGGGTTCGCCGCAGGTTTTCTGCTGTTTTTTCTGGATCGTCTCCTCGTTGAACTGTTTCAGGTAATGGTCGAGAATGAACCGCTGATGCAGTTCTCTGCGCTGGCGGTCGCTCCAGTACAGGGTACGGTAGTTGAATGCCAGGATATTGCCGGACATGGTAGCATAGTTCACCCCGAAGGTGCCGCCGGTTTCAACAGCGGGATCATACCGGTATTTGGTGGTGGCCTCGATATCCTTGGCTGCCATGCGCTGGTTGTATTTGTCTTCAAACCATTGATCCGCCACGTTGCGTTCACGGAAATCTTCGTCCACAAAAGTTCCGCCGTAGATAATTCCCACAATCCCGTGCTCCTGGAAAAGCTTGGACCCGAACCCGCCCCGGCCGGCCCAGGTATCCACCGGGGTCAATTTTCCTTTGCGGACCGGGGCCGATGCGATGGCCCCGAAATCGGTGTACCGGGCGGCAGGCCCTGTTGCCAGGACCCTGGGATCGTTCTCATACCGGCCGGAAAACCGTGTCATGGCCGCTTCCATCACGCCATAGACCCCGCCCCGGCCCTTTTCCCAAATCTCACCGGGTGATACCGGCACCAGTTCCACTTCGATCTCCTCTCTGTGATTCCGGTTCAGATACAGCAGGGACGGCCGATCGGCTTTGCCCAGAATGACCAGCTGGTTGATCCCCAAATTGTCGAACACCAGAGCGGCCCCGCCCATGGATGACACATAAAATCCGTGCCAGCAGGGAGATATGCCGCAAAAAATCATCCGGTTCGATCCCGGAAAAATAGACCCGGCCAGAAGCCCGCCGCCGATGGTCAGGCTGTTGTGCTTGAAACTCATGTGAATGCCCAAGTCCACGGGTCCGAAAAAATCCCCCACCGGATACCGTTTGAGACGGTAGAATCCGCTGGAAGTATCCAGCATCAGCACTTTTAAAAAACTTTGTTTACCTGTCATACTATCTCTCTCTTTCTATGTATTGGTTCCATGGTAACGTTATGCGTTGCCTGCGGGATCAAAAGTCGAACCGTTTGACCAGATATGCCATATACCGGGATTTCACCTGCGTTGACGGGAACCTGGACCGCCGACTCGGATGCCCGGTATTTTTAGCCTAGTCCGTGATGCTCACACATTCTATTGGGCGGTATAACCACCATCTATAATTAGTTCACTGCCAGTAATAAATTTAGACTCATCAGACGCGAGATATCAGAACACCGTAGGCAATATCAGTCAGGCTCGCCGACATGACCAATCGGATGACGGCTATCAAGCATGTTTCTGAGCATAGATCTCTGCAACAGCCGCGACGCCTCCGATGAAATCCCTGGCCAGCTCTTCTACCAGCGGTGTACCATTATAAATCCCGGATGGATGGAATTTACCCTAATATTGTTCCTTTGCATAAATTCAGAGCATCATTCTTGCTCCATTAGGCGAACGGCTCCTTTGGTTGCATGATATGGCGGCAGGTCCGCAGCACCGACAAGTCCATAAATAGAAGACATATTGATAATGCTCCCACTGCCAGATTTCTTCATGAATGGAATGGAATGTTTTGTACAAAGAAAAACACCTTTAACGTTCACGCCCATGACTTTTTCCCATTCTTCTTCGGAAATTTCATGAGTCGGCTTATTGACCCCGGCGATACCGGCATTGTTCAACAAGTATGTCTATCAGAACCAAATTCGCTGGCAATACCATGGACAAAAGCGCTGACAACATCATCTTCATTTGAAGTATCAACATGCCAATACTTTGCAAACCCACCCAATTCTTTGATTTCCTCTGTTACTTTTCCTCCTTCTTCATCTGCTATGTCTGTCACAGCCACTTTTGCTCCTTCTCTGGCTAATCAACAGACAAGCTGCCCGACCAGATCCTCTAATGCGCCACCCGTTACAACGGCTACTTTACCTTCTACTCTTTTCATGATTTGCTCCTCATTCTTTTGTTGATGTTGTTTGATTACATTTACCTCTTCAGTCGAATGCTCCCATTGGCTAAGAATACCAGAAAAATCGAACCATTTGGCCCTATATTCAATATAACAGGATTTCACCTGTCCGGACAGCCATACCCCCCCCTAATCCACCAGATCCAGTATCTCTTCAATGGCCTTCGACAGCCCGATACTATCGGACCGGGCAATGACGGCAGATCCCACCGTCAATTCTTCCAGTGCCCGGGTCTTCAACACCGGCAGGAGATTGTCCCGGGTGAGCCCGCCGCCGGCACTGACCTTCAATCCCGCTTTCACCACCTGATCCGCTGCCGCATATATCCGTTCAATTTCCCTGTCTTTCTCCCGGCTGCCCCGGGCATTGGCATAGTCTGCCGTGTGGATCTGGATAAAATCCGCGCCGCAGTGCTTTACGATTCCGATGGTGATCGCATCCGGTGCCGCCAGAACCGATACCGGGATTTCGTCCCGGTGAAACAGCCGGACCGACTCCGCGATCTTATGCCCGGCAGTTTTGAGATCACTCCAGCCGGAACTGTCCATTTTTTCAGGGGCCAGAATCACCTTATCAGGCCGGACCTGCCTGGCAGCCTCAATATCCGTTTCCTCCAGCGGAATCCGGAGGTTGACGGGAACCTGGACCGCCTCCCGGATGTCCCGTATTCCCCGGGGATCCATCCGGTCACCGTCTCCACCGGACTCCAATACAATGCCGTCACAGCCGTTTTTTTCACACTGCACCGCAAAAGCAACCGGATCCATATCAAATCCGGCCCGGGCCTGATGAACGATTTCCGTGATATTGACAAACAACATGCAGGATCGCCACATATAATACACACCGCCACCCGGCATAAGACATCTCCTTTCTTCAGCCGAGTTCACCGGCCCTGATCTGTTTCTCCTGCCGGCACAACCGGCCCCGGTCGCTGTGAATGATATTTTCCAGAATACGCTGGTCTTTTTCCGGCACGGCAGAATCAGACAATGATTCCTCCAGCCAGATCCGCAGGGAATCGGGAAACGTTTCCGCCAGCCGGTAAAACACCCACCGTCCCTCTTTGCGGCTCTGTACGAGCCCGGCATTTTGCAGAATACCCATGTGACGGGAGACAGTGGGGGCTGACAACCTTAGCAATTCAACGATTTCACACACACAGAGCGAATCAAACCGGAACAAAGCCCCGATAATCCGGAGCCGTCCCCCATCTGCCAGGGCCTTTGTCATGCTGAGCAATGTATTCATTTTTCCGCCCCTTTGTTTATCCGCAGGTGCCGCTATCCCGGCCGGCATCATCCCGCTGAAGAGAGTGAAAGGCTTTTTTTGAGCGGGATCCCGGGATCGCTTTTGTGGACAGATACGCCAGATGTTCGCCAATAGCAGAAAGCCAGTTTCCCGAAAATCCAACCAGCGCCTCCCCCGGCTTTATATCCGTGGCATCCCGGCAGCCGTAACAACTCAAACCATAATTCAACCGGCGCT
This sequence comes from Desulfotignum sp., assembly GCA_034522435.1. Lineage (GTDB taxonomy): Bacteria > Desulfobacterota > Desulfobacteria > Desulfobacterales > Desulfobacteraceae > Desulfotignum. Next base: position 104,490 of record JAXHLJ010000021.1, on the reverse strand, counting down.
CCAGATACGGAATCAGGGTTGAATCCACACAGGCGGCCTGGAGCACCGCCGTATTTCCAAAAACGCGTTCACCACCGGTGGCATGCATATAAGCCAGAACCACCCACATCAGTTTTTCAACTTCATCTTCCACCACAATCACATCCGGTGTAAAGCTGCATGATTCCAAGGGCATCAGGCAAATACCCTTGATTGATCCGGGGTCAAGGCGGGACATGCCTTGAAACATTTTTTCCCCCACCTCCGGCCTGGATGTAATACCAAACCCCACAAGGCCTTTGCCGGATTGCAGTGGTTCCGGCAAAGGTTTGAAACCAAATGCCGCCGCTGCCGCCGGACAGGCGATCCCTTCAGCATCCAGCCAGACGGTCCGGCCATGCCTGGCCAGCATAACCGCCTGACAATACCGGTGATGCGGCAGATGTTCCGCTGACAGGTCATCCTCCCATTTCTCATCCTCGAATACCAGTTTGACTCCCACCGGAGATGCCGACAGTTCCAACACCGAAACCATATCCGCACCGGTTTCCCTTATTTTGGTAAGTTCTTTCGACTGGGCCATGATGTCCTCCTTTTTTCGTTTTTATATAGACAGGCATTCGGGTTCAGCCTGTTATGCTCCGATACCTTTGCTGCCGTTCACATTTGTCAAAATCGACAGTCCGGCCGGGGCCTGCCGCTGCCGTGGCGGGTAAAAACAATCTGCCAGACCTGAATATCCCTGGCCCGGAACGCCCCGGCACATGACAGCAGATAATATTCCCACATCCGTTTGAATCTTTCATCATACCGTTCCTGCAGGCGGGACCATGCCTTCTGGAAATTACGGTTCCAGGCCATCAACGTTTTATCATAGTGGGGACACAGATTGTGGACATCTTCCATGACCAACAGATACTCCCCTGCTTTGAAAATCTGCTTCAGACTGGGCAGCACCCCGTTGGGAAAAATATATTTGTTGATCCATGGATCGCAGTTGGCCTTTGACAGGTTGCTGCCGATGGTATGCAAAAGAAAAATGCCCTCATCGGTGAGATTGCGGTGAACAACCTCCATGAAGGTCCGGTAATTTTTCTTCCCCACATGTTCAAACATGCCCACGGACACGATCTTGTTGAATCGGCCGGTAATTTCCCGGTAATCCTGATCAAAAAAATCCACCGGCAGGCCTTCACAAATTTTTCGGGCATGCTGCAACTGGGGCGAAGAGATGTTCACGGCTGTAACTTTGCACCCGTGTTCTGCCGCAGCGTAGCGGGCCAGTCCCCCCCATCCGCAGCCGATATCCAGAAGATGGTCTTGTTCGGAAAGGTTCAGCTTTCGTGCGATGAGCGAAAGTTTTTGCTTCTGGGCCACATCCAGATCATCGGTTTGATCAAAATTACCGCAACTGTATTGATAATTTGCATCAAGAAAGGAGAAAAACAGGTCATTATCCAGATCATAATGCCGTTTTGCAATGATACGGCTGCGGGCTTTGGATTGAAGGTTCAGGAAAAAAGCCGGCCAGGAGAGCAAACGATACAACAGGCCGCCTGTGACGTCATCTTCAAGACCGCTGCGCAGCAACCGGTGGATCATCTCATCGATCTGCCCGCAATCCCACCAGCCGTCCATATAGGATTCCCCCAGGCCCAGATTTTTTTCCAGCAGCACCCGGCGGTACCATTTTTTGTCATGCACCTGAATATCCCAGGGCTTGGACCCGTTGATAGTGATTCCGGCTTTTTCCAGTTTTTCTTCAATAAGTTTTGAGAACATGTTCCGTTTAGCCCTCCATATGAATGTCACCCTGCCGGCCTGTTTCCTGATTTGCCGGACAAAACCGGCCCGGGCAGTCCTTTTGCAGGCAGAAGGTTCCAAGCAGCCCGCCGTCGATGGTATTGCCGTGCAGGTCACATTTCAACGTGGCAATCTCTTCGGGCAGGTAACGGCCATACAATTTAATGGGGATTTGTGGAATACGGGTTATTGGCGAAGCTGCCAGAGACAGCAGATATTCCACCAGATACCCGGCGTTCTGCCCGAGAAGCCCACCATACGCCTGGCGCTGCCGCAACCGAAGCACCCGCAGTTCATGGATGGAACGGCCGAACTCCGCCTCCAGGAGTTCCTCTGGCGTTGTCAGGATCAGTTCAATACGAACCGATCCTGCGCCCTGACTGACATAAGCAGACAGATTTTTTTGGATTTCATCGGGGTCCAGTCCGCGAAGCCGGGCGGTTTCCCAGTTCATACCGGACAGGCGGGCCGTCAGGACATCCCTGGCCGGCAACGCAATATCCAGCAGCAGGTTGACGGCATTATAATGTCCCTGATGTCTTTCGATTTCCTTCACCGTCACCCCGGGTTCCCGGCTGAACAACTCCGGCAGTGTTTCTATCACCTCCGGCTGGTCAATGATCTTAAAGCCGATAATATCATTGATGATCAGTTCCTTTGGAGCGATTCTCACCTGTTTGTCCCTGAACCGGCGCACCACGGATGCTTCCGCCTCGATAAAATCTTTTTGCATATCCGAAGGGGAACTGACAAACGCTTTCAACGGCAGACCGGCGGCACCGGCACGGTGGTTTGCCAATTTTTCCGCTTTGGCCTGAATTTCTTTGTGCAGGGCATCCACCAGCCGGAACGACACTTTTTCCGCAATGCGGGACAGCCGTTTGATGCGGGTGATGGCAATCAACCGGGAAGTCTTGTCGGTGATCGCCACCGCATCGATAGGCAGGTGGGGGAAAAAATAGGTGGGATTTTCATTGAACTCTTCGGCCAGTTCATCCATGCGGGGATTCTGTCCGGGCCGGTGGGCAATCAATTGCCTGCGCAAATCCGATTTCCGATGGATCCGTTCCATTTGCAGCGGTCCCTGGTACAGCCGGTTCAAAAATTGAATAACCCGGTCAAGGACCATTGCAGAGACCGCACTTTCATACAAAAATATCCGGGAAATTTTTTCTCCGTCATCCGGATGGAAATCATCGTTCATCCACCGCATGGTGAGATTGAACAGTTCCTCCCGGTGGGTCATGGCGGTCAGATACATGATCTCTTCTACCGAAGACCCGGAACCAGCAATACCGGTGCCACAGAATGACGTGCCACGTTATGGCTTACGCTGCCCAAAAAGAACTCTCCCAAAAAGCCGCGGCCCTGTGTTCCCATGACCACCAGTTGCACACTGTTCTCCTCCACCAGACGGGTGATCTCTTGAAAAGGTGAACCATAAACGACTTGAATATCGACCTGGGGCCCGCCTTTTTCCAGAAGAACCTGTTTCAGGTTTTCAAGGCGGTCCTGGCTGTGTTTTTTCAGTTCTTCCAACCGTTCTTCCAGATACCCTTCTATCATGTCCTTGTCCTGGACATGGGTCAAAGTAACTTTCCGGGCCCCATCCGCCACCAGCTGTTCAACATAAGTAAAAGCATTATCAGCGATCTCTGAAAAATCTGTGGCAAACAGAACATGATCCTTGAAGCTGCAGCGCATTACCTCGCATACATCCTCTTCTCCCTGTTTTTTTCAACCGGCACCACCAGAACCGGTTTCACGGTTTTATTGATGATCCCGTAGGCGACTCCGCCAAGCAGTTTTTCCTCCACCAGAGAGTGGCCCTGCGCTCCCACCACGATCAGGGAATAATCTTCCTCGACCGCGATGCGGTTGATCTCTTGCTTGGGACTTCCATAAACAGTTCTGGCCTCAACTGAAAAGCCGTCTTTCTGTAATATCTCTTTTTGTTCATTCAGCATTTGTTTCAGCGGCTCAACATCATAGGACAACGCTGTCGATGCCGCATCGCCAAAGCTCAGACATTGAAGAAGCAGGCATTGCTCGGCACCATAGGCCGTTAATCCGCTCAGGCTGTCTACCACTGCAAAGGATGCAGGGGAAAGATCCGTGGCTATAATAAATTGTTTAAACATGGGATTCTCCTTTTTATAAATGTTCTGATCTACTGTTCCTTTCCATTCATGTTGTCGAACTATTTATGATTCTGCCGGGAACCAGTGGGTTGTGCGGTTGGCCACCTTGACCAGAAACAGCATGACCGGGACCTCCACCAGCACACCAACAATGGTGGCCAGAACAGCCGGAGATGACGCACCGAACAGGGTGATGGCAACGGCCACCGCCAGTTCAAAAAAATTGGAAGCACCGATCATGCCTGCCGGCGCCGCAACATTATGGGGCAACCGTAATTTTTTTGCCGCCAGATAGGCGATAAAGAAAATCAACGTGGTCTGTATTACCAGGGGAACGGCAATCAGAACGATATGCAGCGGGTTGCCCAGGATCACATCTCCCTGAAAGGAGAAGATCAGCACAAGGGTCAGCAGAAGCCCGCCAATGGTAATGTTATTGAATTTCGGGATAAAAGAGGTGTTGAAATAGTCCTCCCCCTTGTTCTTGATGACGATATTCCGGGTGATGATACCACCGGCCAGGGGAATCACCACAAACAGGAAAACCGACAGCAGCAGGGTGTTCCAGGGGATGATGAACCCGCCCACACCCAGCAGCAGCGCCACGATGGGGGTGAAGGCAACCAGGATGATCAGGTCATTGGTGGCCACCTGAACAACGGTATATGCCGGATTCCCTTTGGTCAGATGGCTCCAGACAAAGACCATGGCCGTACACGGGGCCGCTCCGAGAAGTACGGCCCCGGCCAGATAATCCCTGGCCAGATCCGGCGGAATCAAAGCCTTGAACACCACGTAGAAAAAAAACGCGGCAATACCGAACATGGTAAAGGGCTTGATCAGCCAGTTGACCACCCAGGTGACATAAAGGCCGGTGGGATTTTTGCCCACATCCTTGATGCTGGCAAAATCCACCTTCATCATCATGGGATAAATCATCAGCCAGATCAAAACCGCTATGGGAATAGACACTTGTGCGTATTCAAATTTGGACAATACTTCGGGAATCGCCGGAAGAAATTTTCCGATCAACACCCCTGCCACCATGCACAGCACCACCCATACCGTCAAATTCTTCTCAAAAAAACTGATACCTGCTGCCTTGTCCTGTTCCATTTTTCTTGCATCTCCTTGTGTTAATTAATATTAATTTTCTGGTAAATCAGACCGATCACAACAGCGACTATAATGATCAGCATGATCGCAATTCTCAGTTTGCCTGTTTTGTCTCCGTGTTCCACAGGCACACCCGGGTCCGCAAAGCATCGGAAATGACTCATTGTTTTGCGGAACAGCGGTGATGATCTTCTCAGATGTTGCATTCCAATTTATCTATCTCAGATTGGGTCATATTACATTTCCTTCTTCCTGGGCAACAAATAAATGCCGCAAATTTTCAAAACCGGTCAATTCCCTGGCCACCCATGGAGAAATAACCATTTTTTGTGCATGGCGGTCAAGGATCTCATTCAGGTAGAAAAGCTCATCCACACCCTTGGCGCAGAGTGCCGGATCCCGGGTTCCCGAGAAAGCGAAACAGCGGTTCACAATCCAGCCGAAAGGGGCAATACCGGCCCTTTGCAGATCTTCCTGCAGGGCTGCCGCCTCATGGGTGGGTGTGGCTTCGGCCAACGCCACGATGAGCACCTTGGTGAAGTTTGGATCCCGAACCCGGGGCAGCAGTGTTTTAACCGCTTCCGGCAGCTCATCCACGGATTTTGCCACCTCCCGGTGATAAGACTGGGTGGCATCCAGGAGCAGCAGGGTATGGCCGGTGGGAGCGGTGTCCAGGACCACAAATTTGTTTTCACCTTTGGCCACCGTATGGGCAAAGGCCTGGAACACCGCAATTTCCTCGATACAGGGAGAGCGCATCTCCTCTTCCAGCAGAGCCATGTCATCGCCGGAAAGGATGCTGCGGTTTTTTTCCAGCACATTGGCCACATACCGCTCGGTTTCTTTTTTGGGATCGATGCGCTCAACCGTCAGGTTGGGCAGGTCCTTTCCAATGGTCTGGGCCACATGGGCCGCAGGATCTGTGGTGGACAAGATCACGTCATGTCCCCGGGTTGCCAGTTCAGCGGCAATGGCGGCCGCCATGGTGGTTTTGCCGACACCGCCTTTGCCCATGGTCATGATCACCCCTTTGCCTGCCGCGGCCAGTTCCTTGAAAAAATCCGGCCATTGCCCGGCCCGGCGCAACACCGTATCTTTCTGGTCATGCATCTGCTGGATTCTCTCAGGTGTCAGCTCATCGGTATGGCCCTGATACACATGTCGCAGCGCTTTTATCCCCATGACACCGGCAGGCCGGAACGGCACCACGGTGGACGGCAGGGATTTGAGTTCCTCTGGCATGGCTGCCATGGCGGTGGAGGTTTTTTCAGCAAAGGCTGTGGCAACAGGGTCATCGGAAGCAGGCGTGAACACACCGTTGACAATCAGGTGCTGGTTTTTCAATCCCAGTTCCCCCAATTCTGAACTGGCGCGGCGGGCTTCCTGAAACGTCATGGCCTCAGCTCTGGAAACCATGACCAGCAGGGTCCGTTCCGGATCTTTCAGGGCTGCCACCACCTGCTCGAACATGATTTTCTGTTCCTTGAGCCCGGCAACGGGTCCAAGGCAGGAGCTGCCGGTCTGGTTGGAGGCGATAAAGTCATTCCAGGCAGACGGCAGGGTCAGCAGGCGCAGGGTATGGCCGGTAGGGGCCGTATCCAGAACCACATGGTCATAGGCCTGCATGGTGGTATCATCCCCCAGGCGCTTGGAAAATTCATTGAATCCCGCAATTTCCACGGTGCAGGCGCCTGACAGCTGTTCTTCCATCTGGGTGACGGCCGCTTCGGGCAGGACTCCGCGATACGGTCCAACCATGCGCTCTTTGTATTCCGCAGCCGCGTCAATGGGATTGATATTCAAAGCGAACAAACCGGGAACGGCCGGTATGGGCACGGGTTCCGAAGACAACGATGTTTCCAGCACCTCATCCAGATTGGATGCCGGGTCCGTGCTGATCAGCAGCACCTGTTTGCCCTGTTCTGCAAGGCCCAGGGCTGCGACACAGGCCATGGATGTTTTGCCCACACCGCCTTTGCCGGTGAAAAACAGATACCGGGGCACTTTGTTGAGAAAGGATTTCATCAGCAGCATCCTTCTTCACCGCAACATGGGGCATCGTCAGCAGGGGCGGATTCCGGGAACAGTACCGGCTTCAATTCAATGTTCAATGCCTGTGCCAGCTCTTCTTTGGAAGGATACCGTCCCTTGAGCCACAACCGGTCATCGATAAAAATAAAGGGAAGCTGGGTGTCTCCCCCGTCATCCAGCAATGCCTTGACCTGTTCATTATCCACAAATGCCTGGGGCTGCTGCCCGAGATTATACCGCTCAACAGAAATGTCCGGCCGGCCGGCCACCTGTTTCAATGTGCCGGCAAACTGCGCCAGCACCGGATCCACACTGGGGCCGCAAACACCTGAAGAACAGCACAGGGCCGGATCATATATTTTCAGGTTTTTCGGGCCTGCCTGGTTTTGAGAACCAGGGCCGGATTGTTTTTCCAGCCCATTGTCCGGGGACTTTGCAGCGGACAATCCTTCAAGGGTTTTGTTGCAGAACTTTTTCATGGCTGCCATGGCCCCTTTTTCCACCTTGTGACCGATTTCCACGGCCTGGCGGATCTCGTCTTCCGACACCCCGATTTCCTGTGCCGCACGGATGTGATATTCCAGACAGGGTTGGCAATGGGCACCCACAGAAGCACCGATGGCAATCAATTCTTTAACCGATTCATTCATTTTTTTTCTCCTTGTATGATCCATTGTAAATCATGGTTTAAATTTCTTACAGTTAGCCAATTAGCAAATCAACTAAATGTAAAATATGCTTTTAAACCCACTTTGTCAACAAAAAAAATTGAGGGAAGACTGAGAGGAATGGCGGTGAAAAAAAAGGGGATGAAAATATTTCAGCGCATGGGGATCATGATCATTCTGACGTTACCATTGCGGCCGGCACGGCGGCCGGCCACAGCCGGATCAAACTTCATCGTTTCATCATGGACATCATTTGTGCCATATCCATGTTGCTGCTTTTCATCATATCCATGCAAAGCGGCATCATCTCCTTCATCATCTGCTGGGGATTTTCCCCGAACAACGCACACATCTCCGGCATGATCTCCTTCATGAATTGGACTTTTTCCTCTTTGGTCAACTGATCAAATCTGTCTTTTACTTCTTTCATTTTTCCTGCTCCCAGGCTAAAGGTTCAACAAAAAAACCGGCATCATCTGCCAAAGCAGTGACGGGTCTCTTCTCTTTTTTTATAAAACATTGTCGGGCAGGGCTTCCACAAAGGCCCGGATCTCATCTCTGACTTTCCGGTAGCAGTCAAGCTGCTCGTTTTCGTCCCCGCCCCGGTTTTTGACCTCTTCGGCCAGAACCGGAGGATCTGCAAATCCCTGGTGGACCTTTTTACCGGCCAAGGGAAAATAGGGACAGGATTCTTTGGCATGGTCACACACCGTGATCACCACATCCATTTGTTTGTCCTGGAATTCTTTGACATGTTTGGACCGGTGGCCGGAAATATCCACCCCGGCTTCCTTCATCACCGCCACGGCCCTGGGGTCCACGCCATGGGTTTCGACCCCGGCGGAAACCACGTCAATGATATCGTCTTTGAGATGGCGGGTCCATCCTTCGGCCATCTGGCTTCGGCACGAATTTCCCGTGCACAGAAACAATATCTTCAGTTTTTGGTCACCCATGTGCTTTCTCCTTGTTTTTGACCGGGCAGCAGGCCTCTCCCCGCTGCATCCGGCAAAGATCTTCTTTGTCCACCGCCATGATCCGTTCCAGAACCGCAAGATCCGTCTGCATCCGGCTCAGATGTCTGCACCCGGGGCAGCAGCCAGCCTAAAATGCCGTCCATATCCATACACCGATCCTCCAGGCTGAAATAGACCCACCGGGACGCTTTTCTGCTTTTCAACAGCCCGGCAGTGACCAGGATGCCCAGGTGCCTCGAGGCGGTGGCACCCGTTACCTGCAGCAGTTCCGTGATCTGGCAGGCACACAGTTCATCATACCGGGTCAGGGCCAGAAATATCCTGAGCCGGTTTCTGTCTGCCAGGGCCTTGAGTTTTAAAAGCGTATCATCCATTTTTGCCCTTAATATCCGTTTATATGATTAGCCAAACAACTAATTAATTAACAATTTTTTTCCCGGCAGTCAACCAAAAAAGTTCTAACCCCTTCTGTCCATTACCCGGCTTCTTGACACTCGTTTTTTAAGGTCACTGTGCGCAGTTCACACAAAGCATAGTTTCCGGCATGATCAATATCCTGCCGACCGGTATGGGATCTCCGCAGTGGATGCAGATACCGAAATCCGGTGAGTGGACGTTTGAAAGTGCCTTTTTCAAACTCCTCAACCGGTCCGTTGCCTGTTTCATTGATGCCTCCACAACGCTTTTGTTGATGATCGCATCCATTCTGGAAATTCTGCCGATCGCATTATCAGGGGCGATCGGTTTGATCCGTTCTCTGTACTGGACGATCTGTTTTTCGGTTTTGTCAATCTCCTGAAGGATTTTGACCTTAATCGCTTCCTGGTCCATGATGGTGTCCTGAATTGTTGAAAAAAGGCAACTATACTATAGAAAATGTTTGTGTCAAGCCAGGTTTGGCCCCGAACCTGTCCATGCGGCCCCGGTGCGCAGCATCATCTCCGCCTATTTCACACTTCCGATCCACAATCCCATCACGGTCAATGCCAGACCGCCCAGGTTGTTGACCAGGATGTTCATCATTGCCTGAAATCTCATGCCGGCCTGGCCGGCAGCGATGGTTTCCATGGAAAAAGCTGAAAAGGTTGTCAACGCCCCTAAAAAACCGGTGATCAGCAACAGGCGCATCTCCGGAGTCAGCAGGCGGACCCGGTCCGACAGGCCGAACAGCAATCCAATCAGAAAACATCCCGTCAGATTCACGGTCAGCGTGCCCCAGGGAAAACGGGTCCCCCACATTTTTACCGTCAAAAGACTGATGCCGTAACGGCTGGCAGCGCCCAAAGCCCCGCCCGCCATGACCAGGAGCAGTTTTTCCATTTTTTTGTATGGCCCCTTTCTTCATTTAGTGGTATGCCTCTTTTTAGCATCATCTTTTTAAAATAACAGCAAAAAACTGGCGGCTTCATTTTAATTGAGCATCAACCCGGAATAAGGATCCAAGCCATGAAAAATGAAATTCTTATTGGTAAAGGTGATCAACAGGTACGATTGCTTGCAAAATACGCCAACCGGCACGGCCTGGTGGCCGGTGCCACCGGTACCGGGAAAACGGTCTCCCTGCTTGTTCTGGCTGAAGGCTTTTCCCGGATGGGGGTCCCGGTATTCATGGCGGATGTCAAAGGGGATGTGGCCGGGCTGGCAGCCTCGGGAACGCCCAACGATAAAATACAGCAGCGTATCGAGCAAATCGGAATCAAGGACCATCTTTTTGAAGCAAATCCTGTGGTACTGTGGGATATTTACGGCACATCCGGACATCCCGTCCGCACCACCATCAGTGAAATGGGCCCGACCCTGTTAAGCCGTATCCTTCAATTGAATGACACCCAGTCCGGTATTATGGATATTCTATTCAAGCTGGTGGACGACCAGGGCCTGCTGCTGCTTGACATTGACGACTTAAGGACCCTGTTGAATTATATTGCAGCCCATCGCAAAGAAATCTCATCGGTCTACGGCCTCATCAGCCCCCAGTCCATCGGCGCGATCCAACGGTCCCTTCTGTCCCTGGAACAGGAAGGCGGGCGAAACTTTTTCGGCGAACCGGCGTTGGATTTTGCCGATTTAATGCGCACGGATCTGACCGGAAAAGGGATCATCAATATCCTGGCGGCGGATAAACTGATTTTAAAACCCCGGCTTTATTCCACATTTTTATTGTGGCTGCTTTCAGAACTTTTTGAAACCCTTCCGGAAATCGGCGATATGGAAAAACCCAGACTGGTTTTTTTCTTTGATGAAGCCCATCTGCTTTTTGATGATGCGCCGCCTGCCCTGGTTCAGAGGGTTGAACAGGTCATACGTATCATCCGGTCCAAAGGGGTGGGAATTTATTTCTGTTCCCAGTTTCCCGATGATGTACCCAATGACATCCTCGGCCAGCTGGGAAACCGGATTCAACATGCTTTGCGGGCATACACCCCCCGGGATCAGAAAGCCGTGCGTACGGCGGCGGAAACGTTTGTTTCCAATCCAAAACTGGATGTCGCCTCGGTCATTTCCCGACTCGGTATTGGAGAAGCCCTGGTATCCACTCTCCAGGACAAGGGTGTTCCCATGCCCGTGGAAAAAACCCTGATCAGCCCTCCCCGGTGCCGCATGGGATCTTTGACCGCTCAGGAACGCGCTGCCGTCGTCCTGCGGAGTCCTGTGGGCCTGAAATATGATATGCCTTTGAACCGGGAGTCTGCCCATGAAATATTGACGCGCAGGGCTCAGGAAACCGTATCGAACGCCCCTGACCCGGACAGCGGTACAAATCAAAAACTTTCGGAAAAAGACAGTGCGTTCAAAGACTTTCTGTGGGGTACAAAACGCCGCCAGGGCATGGTTGAAACAATGGCCAAACAGACCGTCCGGACTGTGGGCAGCCAAATCGGCAGACAGATATTCCGGGGCCTTATGGGCGGATTGTTCGGAGGAAAAAGGTGACAGGGATTCTGGGGGAACCGTATTGAAAACCGCCGGAAAATGGCCTATGCTGCTGTCATGCGTTTTCAGAACCAGACAGATGCGGATACCCTGCCCGGCCGGAAGGCAGGCCCACTGAAACTGATTTTCCCCTATTTCCGGCAGTTCAAGGCCCAGATCCTTTTAGGCATGGTGTGCATGATCATTGTGGACGGCACCCAGCTCATTGTGCCTCAGGTGATCCGTTCCGTGGTGGACACCCTGGATGCGGGCAGCCTGGATCGGGTGGTGCTGATCCGTCAGTGCGTATTCATCCTGGGGCTGGGGGTGCTGATGACGGTGCTGCGCTATGCCTGGCGCATGCTGCTCATGGGCAGTGCCAGAAACCTGGAAAAAGGGATCCGGGATCATCTGTACACCCATATCATGGAGCTGGACCCGGCTTTTTTCGACCGGGTCAACACCGGGGATATCATGGCCCATGCCACCTCGGACATCAACCATGTGCGCATGGCCTTCGGCTTCGGCATCATCGTGCTGGTGGACACGGTGCTGCTGGGTGGCGCGATCCTGGCCATCATGATATGGACCCATCCCAGTCTCACGGCCATGGCCCTGATCCCCATGCCGGCCCTGATTTTCTTCACACGGCACCTGGGGAAAAAAATGCATGACTTTCACACCACGGCCCAGGAATCGTTTTCCCATCTCACTGAAATGATCCGGGAGAGCTTTTTCGGCATCCGGATCATCAAGGTATTCAATTTTGAATCCCTGGTCACCAACCGGGTGGGTCATGCAGCCACCGACTATTTTCATAAAAATCTGAAACGGGCCGTGGTCACGGCCCTGCTCCGGCCCTTGCTGGGATTTTTCTTCAACCTTTCTTCTTTGATCATTTTATTTTACGGCGGGATCCTGGTGATGCACAACACCTTGAGCCCCGGAGAGCTGGTGGCGTTTCTCCAGTACTTAGGACTGCTGGCCTGGCCGGTGATCGCCATCGGGTGGATGACCAACCTGTTCCAGCGGGGCATGTCCTCTTTGCGCCGGATCAACACCCTGCTCGAATCCCGGCCAAAAATCACCGCCCCGGAAAACCCGGTACCAGTGCCCCGGATCGACCGGCATATCCGGTTCAACCACACCGGGTTTTCCTATGACAAACCCACCCCCATATTGTCAGACATCTGCCTGGACATCCCGGCCGGCACCCGCGTGGGCATCACCGGGCCCCCGGGATCCGGCAAAACCACCCTGGCGTATCTGATGATGCGGCTGTATGATCCCTCTGACGGCGACATCCTGCTGGACGGGGTCTCCACCCGGGACATGGACCCAAAAGTCCTGCGCAGCCGCATCGCGTTCATGCCCCAGGAACCGTTTCTGTTTTCCACCACCCTCAGAGACAATATCCTCATGGGACGGCAGATCAATGAAGACGATCTGAAACAGGTGATCCGGATCTGTGACCTTTCTGACACCATCGATGCCATGCCCCAGGGGCTGGAAACCCTTGCGGGGGAACGGGGAGTGACCCTGTCCGGCGGGCAGAAACAGCGGCTGGCCCTGGCCCGGGCCCTGGTGGAAGACACCCCCGTGCTGATCCTGGACGACCCGGTGAGCCAGCTGGACACCCGGACCGCAAGACGGGTGATCGACGGCATCCTTCGCCTTACATCCGGCCGCACCTGCCTCTTCATTTCCCACCGGCTGTCAGCCCTGGCCGCGTGCGACGTCATATACATTCTGGAAAACGGCAGAATCAAGGCCGGCGGCACCCATGCCCGGCTCCTGAAAACCAGCACTTATTACCGGCATGCATTTGATGTGCAGCAGTTTGAGGACGTATGACGGCACCAGAAAAAACAGCTCCGGAAGAAAAGGAAATTCGTCTGGCGGACCTGGTTCTGGCCAAAGCATTGTGGCCCTATATCCGGCCCTATGCCTGGATGCTGGGGCTGTCCACCCTGCTGGTATTTGCCGGGATCTTTTTTGAGCTGTCCATCCCGCTGCTCATCCAGAAAGGCCTGGACGGGTTTATCCTCCAGTCCGACCAGAATACCGGTGCCTCTTTTTTAGGGTTGCACATGACCGGATTCCGATCTTTCGGCCTTTTTTTCGGGGCAATGATCCTGGCCGCTTTTATAATCGATTTCAGCCAGACCCTGTTTCTGGAATACTCCGGCCAGAAAATTATTCTGTTCCTGCGCTGGAAACTGTTCGCCCACATGACCGGCCTGCCGGTGGCCTATTATGACAAAAATGCCTCCGGCCGTCTGGTGGCCCGAGTGGCCGGGGACATCGAAAACATGAACGAGATGTTCACCAGTGTGCTGGTGTTCATCTTCAAGGACCTGGTGCTCATGGCCGCCATTTTCGTGATGCTGGCACAACTCAACGCCGGTCTGGCACTTTACCTGTTCGGCCTGATACCGGTGATCCTTTTGAGCGTGGCCCTGTTTTCCCGGCGGGTGCGCAGTGCCTTTCGAACCATCCGCCAGAAAATCGGTGAGATCAACCACCGGTTTTCCGAAGGGATATCCGGGATCCGGGCCATCCAGACCACCGGGAGCGCATCCGCGTTCATCCATCGGTTCAGGCGCCTGAATACGGACCATTTTGAGGCCGCCATGTTTCAGATCCGGATCTTTGCGGTGTTCATGCCTTTTATCGGATTTATGGGCATCGTCAGCACGGCCGTGATTTTGTGGGCCGGCGGTCTCAAGGTCACGGCCGATGAGATGACCATCGGCGAACTGGTGGCGTTTCTCACCTATATGAAGCTGTTTTTCCGGCCGTTGCGGGAGCTGTCCGAAAAATTCAACCTGCTCCAGAACGCCCTGGCATCGGCGGAGCGGATCATCACGGTGCTGGAACAGCCCGGAGACCGCCAGCGCCTCACCCGGACCCGAACCCGGCTGAAAACCATCGATGATCTGGCCTTTGACCATGTGGATTTTTCTTATGACGGGAAAACCCCTGTGCTCAAGGATATCTGCTTTTCTCTTGAAAAAGGGGAATCCATCGGCATTGTCGGCCAGACCGGGTCCGGCAAAACCTCCATCATCAACCTGGTTACCGGGTTCTACCGGCCCACGGCCGGCCGGATCCTGATCAACGGCCGGTCACAGGCATCCATCAACATCATGGATATCAGGCAGAAAACCGCTCTGGTGATGCAGGACCCCATCCTGTTTTCCGGCACGGTGAAAGACAATATCTGTCCGCCGGAAAAGCCGCTGGCGGACGCTGATTTGAAAACCGTGCTGGAACAGGCCAACTGCGGATTTTTATATGACAAGTTCAAAGGGCCGGAAACCATGCTCAAAGAAGGGGGCCGCCCTCTGTCCGCCGGGGAAAAACAGCTGGTGTGCATTGCCAGGGCATTTGCCTGTGATCCGGACCTGATTATCTTTGACGAAGCCACCTCCTATATGGATTCCGGCTCGGAACAGGCTGTGCACGAGGCCATGAACCGGCTCATGCACGGCCGGCTGTCCATCATCATCGCCCACCGCCTGTCCACCATCCGGCACTGCGGCCATATCTTGTTACTCAGAGACGGCCGGATCAGAGAACAGGGCAGCCACCTGGAACTGGTGAACGCCCGGGGAGAGTACTTTCATCTGCTGGAAAAAGAAAGCCTGTGAATGCGGTCATAGCTTTTTTGCCGCGCGGATGACATTACATTCCACCGAATTTTTATTTGCACGGCATTAAATTTCTCGGTATAAAATCCCCCGTAAATAACGATAACATTGTAGAGGGTGAAAAGAACCGCTTGGCAAAATCAAAAACAGACAGCACTGCAGAAACGGAAAAACCAGCTGATCGATCCTCTGGTCTGTGAATCCTGCCATCAAAGCATGTATCAGATTGCATTCGGCAATGATCTTCGCATCCTGTGCCTTCACTGTCATGAGAAAAAATAATCCGCCATTGCGGTTGGTGAGATATCTTTTTCTTTGACAGTCGTATGTGGTGTCCTTAGTATTTGACCAGCCGGCAAATAAGTGGGATACCATAATTCTTTCAAACATCATATAACGCGGGAGATCCACAATTGGACAAAAATCAAATTATTGAAAACCTGGGGAACATCCTGACCCCGTCCCGGGTCAATACAGACAGCGAAGACCTTTATGATGCCTCGGCAGACCGGTATAAAAAATATGCGAAAGTCAGACGGGTCCTGGATGTTCCCGTGCCTGCAGCGATTGTATATCCCGGATCTGCGCAAGAGGTCAGCCAGGTTTTGGCGTTCTGTAATGAACACGGGCTGAATGTCATTCCCCGGGCCGGGAAAACCGCCACAGAAGGGGGGTTGGAAAACTGGAAGGACAATACCATTGTTCTGGATGCGCGCCATCTGGACAAGATCCTGAATATCGACTTCTATAACATGCAGGCCACGGTGCAGGCGGGCGTTCCGCTCCAGGAACTCGAAGATGCATTGCGAAAGCAGGGATTCACCACCGGTCACTCGCCCCAGTCCAAACCGGTGGCAAAGTTCGGAGGGCTTGTGGCCACACGGAGCATTGGTCAGTTCTCAACGCTTTATGGGGGTATTGAGGACATGGTTGTGGGACTGGAATGTGTGTTCCCCGACGGGCACATCTCAAGGATAAAGAATGTTGCCAGAAGGGCCGGCGGCCCTGATATCAGGCATATTGTCATTGGAAACGAAGGATCACTTTGCTACATCACCGAAGTGACGGTCAAAATTTTCCGGTACTATCCTGAAAACAACCGGTTTACCGGCTATCTTGTCAAAGACATGGAGACAGGCATCAAAGTGCTGCGCGAGGTCATGGTAAACGGGTTTAGTCCTTCTGTGGCACGGGTGTATTCTGAAGAGGATGCTGCCCAGCACTTTTTCCATTTCCATAAAAACAGATGCGTGCTTCTGTTCATGGCTGAAGGCCCTGAAGGCATTGTCCAGGCCACCTGTCAGGCCATTGAAGCGGCGGCAAAAAAATTCAAAGCCGGCATTATCGAACAGGTGGATGATACGCTGATTGCCGACTGGTTCAACAATCTGAACTGGTCCCAGAAAGACATTGATGATGAATTTGAGGCAATGAAGGAGAATGATTCCCACTCCGGGTTTACCACAGAGATATCAGGTGACTGGGAAACCATCCCCAAAATCTACCATAACGTGATCCAGCGGATACGAAAGGAATATCCCCGTGCCCATGACCTTACCATGCTGGGTGGTCACTCGTCCCACAGCTATATCAACGGCACCAATATGTACTTTGTTTACAACTACCGTATTCTGTGCGCACCTGAGGATGAAATGCGGGTGTATCACCATCCTTTGCAGAGGATCATCGTTGAAGAGACCCTGAAACTCGGCGGCTCCATGTGCCATCACCACGGGATAGGCAAATTCAGAAATGAATGGACCATGGACGAGCACGGTTCGGCCTACTATATGCTGGAAAAGCTCAAACAGGCGTTTGATCCAAAGGGAATTATGAATTTCGGCACCATCTACCCCCAGAAGGAGGGGGAAATCCAGAATAAGCCCGGGCCGGTTATAACTGGTCGTCAACGTGCGATGGCCCATGCCGTGCCAAGCCGGCTCTTGCTAAGCTGTCTCAAAAGGCTGGGGGTAAGGGACAATGAAAAGGGATGTGAAAGAACCAGAGGATATCCAATCGGCATGAAGATTATCTGTGTTGTCAAATTTGTTCCTGATGTGGACAGTATGGTCTGTGATGTTGAAAACAACACCTTGTCCGGCAAAAATGCCAGGATAATGCATGAATCCGGATGACGTCTGCGCACTGGCCTTTGCCCTCGGGGTGAAGGCCGCTGATCCGGACTGCGTTGTTGAGGTGGTCAGTCTGGGGCCCCTGTCTGTACGCCCCCACATGGAAGACCTTTTGCGGCTTGCCGTGGACAGGGGAACCCTGATATCCGATCCGGTTTTTGAGGGCAGCGATACCCTGGTTACCAGTGAGATACTGGGAAGATACATCGCCACCCGGCCTTTTGACTGCCTGCTGACAGGCAGCCGTTCACTGGACGGCGGTACCGGTCATGTGCCGGTGCAGCTGGCGGAAACCCTTGGGCTGGATCAGATGTCGGGGATTATCCGCATCGACCCGCATCAGTTTGACAGCACACGGGCGGTGTTTGATGTGGCGGATGAAAAGAGCGTCACCACCTATGAAATGGCCATGCCCTGCGTATTGAGCGTCACCCGGGAAAGTGGGTATAAACTGCCCTATGTCACATTAACCAACATGCGGCGGGATGTTTCAGATGAACTGGTCATCATCACCAACCAGGACCTTGGCTTTTCTGAAACCCGTGTCGGCCCGGCCGGATCCCTCACACAAGTGGTGCACCGCTGTCCCAAAACATATGAAAAAAAGGACAGGCATATCGTTGGAATTGACGAAAAAGGCATCTCTTTTGTGTTCCATTTTTTACAACAAAAAGGGTTTCTTTGATATGAAGAATGATATGAAGAAAACCTGCATTTTCCAGGACACGGAAAAAACAGAAAATACCGCTGACCTTCTGGAAGTGGCGCAACGGATATACGGGCAGGGTCAGTTTGAATCTTATGCCGTCCTTCTGGCAGATTCATGCGATGGTCTCCAGGGAGCGTTTGATCATATCATCCAGGTGGCACAGGGGCTTGTGAACGCGTATGATCCCCGGGGAATATGTGATATCCTGGAAAATCTGCACAAAAAACACACCTTTGACAGTATCCTGATTCCAGGCACCAGCATGGGACAGATGATTGCGCCGCGTCTGTCCAAAAGGCTGCGGACAGGTCTTGCGGCCGGGGTGATTGATATCAACAGGCAAAAAGATCATGTTGACATCATCCGCCCTGCCTGTTCGGGCAAAATCCGTGAAAGTGTGCTTCTTACAGGAAACGGCCCTGTGATGATGAGCATCAGGCCCAACGCCTTTGCGTATACGCCAGGGACTCCTTTACAGACGGTCGTTACTTCGTATACCGAACCGGTACGTTCTCCCGGTGCTGTCAAGCGTCTCCATGTCAAAGAAAACCAGCAGACCTGTGATATCCGGGACAGTGAGGTGCTGATTGCCGGCGGGGGCGGGGTGAAGGAAAGCTTTGCGGAACTGTACCGCCTGGCTGACGCTTTGAAAGGAACGGTTGCGGCCAGCCGGAAACTGGTGGACCAGGGAATCGCCCCCAGAAGCATACAGGTCGGCCAATCCGGAAAAACCGTCTCTCCAAAATTGTATATGGCCCTGGGCATCCACGGCAGCATGCAGCACCTGGCAGGTCTGCGGCAAATTGCATCACTCATTTCGGTGAATACATCAATCAATGCCCCTGTCTGCAGCCTGTCGGATATTGTTGTGCAGGGAGATGCCCGAAAATTTATTGACAGGCTGCTGAAGAAAATTGCGGTCTACCGATCGTAAAGAAGAGGAGTTGATATGGACATAACCGAATTTACCATGGACTTTTTTTCCCTCAAAGGAAAAAATGCCATTGTCACAGGGGGAAACAGCGGGCTGGGACAGGCCTTTTCCATTGCCCTGGCCAAAGCGGGCGCAAATGTGATGGCCGTCAGCATCATGGATGATGATGCCCAAACCCGGCAGTGGGTGGAAGACTGCGGTGGGGCCTATCAATATGTTTTTGGTGACATCACGGCAGATGGCGAATGTAAACGCGTGGTGGATGCATGTGTGAACGCCTGGGGAAGCATCGACATCCTGGTGAACTGTGCCGGCATCTGCATCAACAAAGAAGATGTGACACAATTTACCCGCAAAGAGTGGGATACAATGGTTTCCGTCAACCTGACAGCAGCGTTTGAGATGACCCATGAAGCCTGCAAACATATGATTGCCCAGCAGCGCGGCAAGGTGGTGAATATCGCTTCTTTGTATTCTTTTCTGGGCGGGCAGTGGTCTCCGGCCTATGCCGCCACCAAGCACGGCATTGTTGGTTTGACCAAATCCATGTGCGATGAACTGGCGCAGTACAATATCCAGGTGAACGCCATTGCCCCGGGATACTTTGCCACCGATCTGACGCAAAAAACCCGGAAAGACCCCATTCGCAATGCACAGATCCTTTCCCATATTCCTGCCAACCGCTGGGGCTGGACCGCCGATCTCATGGGGGCCTGTGTATTTCTTTCCAGTGATGCTTCCAACTATGTGAACGGCACGGTTCTAACCGTGGATGCGGTAGCGACGCCGGGCAATGCCGCACACCAATTAGTGACGCAGATGATACTGTGAGCCCCTGTGCGGTTCGACCCAACAGCAGGGAATTTCACTGAACTGTAAAATAAGAAGGTTGTTGCCTTCAGTGAAGGAATGTAAGATGGAACAATATATCATTGCAATTGACGGCGGTACACAGAGTACCAAACTGGCGGTATTTGATACAGCCGGCCATGAAATCTGTTCAGAAACGGTCCCCCTGCGGCCCATTCATTTTTATGGTGATTCCCGGGCGGAACATCCAGATGATGATCTGTGGGAAAGCCTGAAAAAAGCCTGTCATGGCATGTTTGAAAAATTTACCAAAGACAAAAGCAGGATCATCGGTGTGGGGTTGTGCTCCATACGGTGCTGCCGGGCATTGATCAAGGCGGACGGCAATCTTGCATCTCCTGTGCAAAGCTGGATGGACCTTCGCCTGGCAAGCCCTTATCAGCATGCAGATGATGCGGTGCGGTATGTGACCACCAGCACCGGATATCTGACACACCGGCTGACCGGGGAAACAAAAGATACCAGATCCAATTACGTGGGTCCATGGCCCATGGACCCCGACACCCTGGAGTGGTATGAAAACAAGGAACAGTTCGATGCCTACACCACCCCCCGAAACATGCTGTTTGACCTGGTTGATCCTGCATCGGTGCTGGGAACCATTACCGATGAGGCCGGCAATGCCACGGGTATCCCCGCCGGCATACCCGTGGTGTCCACGGCAAATGACAAGGCTGTGGAAGGACTGGGGGCAGGGCTGGTCAACGACGGTACCGTTCTGGTATCTTTGGGCACCTATATTACATCCATGATGGCGGGAACAGGGTCCAGTCCCGATGCGGTTCACTACTGGAGCAATCCGGGGGCTGTGCCCGGAGAATTCTCTACGAAAGCAGCGGCATCCGCAGAGGGATGGCCACTGTGACCTGGGTCAAAGAGCTGCTTGGATCCGACATCCTTGATGCGGCAAAAAAAATGCATCTCTCCCCGGAGGCCTATCTGAATGAGGCGGCAGCCGATGTCCCGGTGGGATGTGACGGGCTTTATACAGTTCTCAACTGGCTGCCCCATCCGGCACGTCTTCATGAAAGGGGAATGATGATCGGCTTTAACAGCACCCACAAAGGACCGCATATGTTCCGTTCGGTTCTGGAGGGCATTGCCATGACCATGAAAAACAATGCCCGGGCCATGTGTGATGAAATCGGGGTGCCGCTCACCAATATTATAGTCAGCGGCGGCGGTTCCAACGGAGAGTTGTTCATGCAGATCTTTGCCGATGTCTTCGGGGTGCCGGCCCACCGGAATGTGGTCAACGGTTCCGCCAGCATGGGGGCCGCCATTTGTGCCGCTCTGGCCCTGGGTGTTTACAAGGACCGGCAGGCGGCCATTGACAGCATGGTGCGCCGCAGGGACACGTTCACGCCTGTCAAGGCGCATGCCGCACGCTATGACAGGATCAACACAGAGGTCTATCAGCAGATTGTTCCGGCCACTGACGATCTGCTGCAAAAGTCCCATCAGATCTTTACCGCGAAGGGTCAGGACCGACCGGCGCTCTGAAGGGTGATGGTAAAACAGGTGCCCTGTCCTTCGGTTGAATCCACATACAGTTTTCCCCCGTGCTCTTCGATGATGCCGTAGACCACGGACAACCCCAGTCCCACGCCCTTGCCTTTTTTCTTGGTGGAAAAAAAGGGTTCGAATATCTTGGAAACATACGCGTTGGGTATGCCGGCACCGGTATCTTTGATCTGAATTTTCACCGCCTGTCTGTCCGGGGTGCTGCACGTTTTCAGGGTGAGCCGTTTTCTGGGGGCCTGGGCCATGCTTTCCACGGCATTGGAGATCAGGTTCATGATCACCTGCTGGATCTGGTCCTCCGAGCCACTGATTAAAGGCAGGTTTCGTTCCAGGTCCTCGATGATCCGGATCTTGTTGATGTGCAGCAGGTTGGCATTGAGCATCAGGGTCTGTTCCATGAGTTCGTTGACATCAAACCGGACAACCTCGATCTTTGACTGCCGGGCAAAGGCCAGCAGGTTGCCCGTGATACGGGTGACCCGCCGGGTCTCGGTTTCCATCAGATCCAGGTAATGCGCAAACAGGTCCAGCTGAGACTCGGTGACCGCATCCTCCTTGAGTATCCGTTTGCACAGCATCACCAGGTTCAGAATGCCGGCCACCGGGTTGTTGATCTCATGAACCACCGACGAGGACAGCTTGCCCAGAGAAGCCATCTTGTCCTGATGCAGCAGCTTTTCATGGAATTCCTTCAGCTGCCGGGTGCGGTCTTCCACCATTTTCTGCAGATGTTCCCGGTTTTTTTTCTCGTCGGCTTTGCGCTGGGTGATGTCCCGGCTGATTTCAATAAATTTATGAATTTTTCCCTTTTTCTCCCAGATGGGGAAGATGGTCAGTTCCGTGTACCAGGTCTTTCCCTTCTGATCCACCCGGGAAAGCTCCACCTGGCAGTGACGGCGCTTTTGGATCACCTGATCCAGGGGACATTTTTCATGGCAGTTGGAGCTTTTCCGGGTCACGCGCTGGAACACCTCATAGCAGGGTCTGCCGATCACCTCGTGGCGGCCGTACCCCATACGCTTTAAAAATACGTCATTCACCTCCAGGATCTTCTGGTCCGGAGAGATGATGAGAATAAAATCCCGGATGCCGTTGAGAATGGTCTTAAATTCGTTTTGAGGAATGCCGGTCATGAAAACCCCTTTGCCGATTCATCCAACAGGTTGGAACCATCTTTGTTTCTACCACAGGCCCGGCTGGAAACACAAGCGCAAGTTCCGCCGCCCATCCATCAATGGGTGAGATACGGCAGGGTTTTCAATATACCGGATAGCTTGTGGCATATTCCTACAATGGTGCCTTGAAATCCAACAATCTATGGAACACCCCTGCCGGCAGGGGAATGAGCCGTTTTTTTCCAGTCCAGGGCGGGTGATTGTAGAAAAATCCCCCAATGATCACAGCCGGAGGGTTAGAAAACTATATCAAAAAGAATGCATGAAAAACCGCCCGGGCCGCGAAATACCATTTTTTGCCCTCTTTTTTTCAGCGTCTGGTACCCTTTTTGCTCTTTGTATTGTCAACGGCAAAAAAATAATTTTTACCCGACACCAAGGAGGTATGCCATGACAACCACAACCACAAGACCTGTTTTCAAAAACGAGGTTTCAAAAACCCGCCCGGTCTGGAAAAGCCATAAAGACACCACCCCGCGTCCCTGTATCTGGATGCAGGCCGGGGTCACGGGCAGAAAGACCTGCAATCAGTATTATGACTGCACCGGATGCCGATATGATGCAGCCATGGAAAAGGGGGCGGCTTCCGGCCGGCATCTTTCCTGGCAGGCGGCCATGCGGCGGCAGCCCGGTACCCAGCGCATCTGCCGCCATGCCATGACCGGCCGGGCCGACATGCGCACCTGCCCCATGAACTACAACTGTGACCGGTGTGAATTTGACCAGATGTTCGAAGACACCCTGACCCATACCCGGGGCCATGACCCGTCGGCCGTCACCCGCGTCAAGGGGTTCGACCTGGCCACCGACTATTACTTTTATTCCGGCCACACCTGGGCTGCCATTGACAGTGGCGGTGTGATCCGGGTGGGCATGGATGATTTTTCTTTCAAGGTACTGGGCGGACCGGACAAGTTCGATCTGCCTTTGGTGGGGCAGGAACTGAACCAGACGGAACCCGGCTGGGGGATCCAAAGAAAGGACCATCAGGCAGATGTCCGGTCACCGGTCAACGGGGTGATCACCCGGGTCAACGAAACCGTCAGAACCAGTCCCGGCATGTCCCAGGACCATCCATACGGTGACGGCTGGCTGTTCACGGTTCACAATGCCGACATCAAAGGCGCGGTGAAACACCTGATGGATGATGAAACAAGCGTTCCCTGGCTGGACAGCGAAATCACCACCCTTGAAACCATGATCGAAGAGATCAGCGGCCCTCTGGCCACGGATGGCGGTGTACTCAAACCGGATGTGTTTGCCAGCCTGCCGGCCCTGGGATGGGACCGGCTGACCCGGACCTTTCTGTAATCATTTTTTTAGAGGGGGTGCCCCATGGAACCATTGAAAACCAGTCAGCAGACCACCCCCAGTGCCTGTGGATGCAGGCCGGGGTGGTCCAAAAAAATTTTGCCACACCGATTATGATTGTACCGCCTGCCGGTTTGACCGAGCCCTGAACCGGGTGTGCCGGCAGAACCGGGAACTGCTGGAACAGGGCATCACCCCTTCTGGAAAAAAAGGCGCGCTGAAGTTCTGGAAAGACCGGCTCAAAACCCGGCCCCTGTCCCGTCGTCCCTGCATCCATCACATGAAGGGAAAGATTTCGTTCCGCACCTGTCCCAAAGCCTATCACTGCACGGATTGTGAATTTGACCAGTATTTTGACGACCATTTCAAGGTCCATGCCGTAATTCAGGCCATGGATTTTCAAACCGTTCACGGTGTGATGCTGCCGGCGGGATATTACCTGTCCGCCGGTCATACCTGGGCCAGAATCGAGGACCGGGACAGGGTGCGCGTGGGTATCGATGATTTCGCTGCCCGTCTGTTGGGAAAGATTGACGCGGTTTCAACCCCGCTGATGGGACAGACAGTCCGGCAGGCCCGGACCGGATTCACCCTGTTCAAAGAGACCTGTCCCATCCGGTTCTCATCAGCAGTGACCGGGGTCATCACCCAGGTCAACCCGGCCATAAACAAAGATCCGGAGCGGATCACCGCTGCTCCCTATACCGATGGATGGGTGTTCATGGTGCACTGCCCGGACCTGAAAAAAGACCTCAAACAGCTGCTGTTCATGGAGGAAGGGATATCTTTTATGGCCGGCCAGGTCAGGAAACTTCATGACCTGCTGGCGGAATCCACCCGGATGAAAGCGGCGGACGGCGGCGATCCGGTATTCGGAATCCTGGACCATGTGCCGGCAGGCCTCCGGGACCGGCTGATACAGTCATTCATGGGTGGGCCTTGATACTGTCAGCCAGCAGAATACTGCAATACCGGCAGAACCGGTTCAGTTTCCGGTCCACATCCTCGATTTTCCGGCAGTAGTGCATGATGCACCGGGGATCTTCACAATGGCGCAGATCAAAGGTATGGCCCAGTTCATGAACCGCTTCCTTGGCTATCCGTTCAATGATATCCGCCATTCTGACGGGTTCAAGGGGCGCCATCAGGCGGGCCGTGGAGATGACTGCGGCTTTTCCTCCCAGCTGGGCTTCACCGTACACATGGGTAAGGATGGGAATGAACAGGTCTTTCCGGGTGATGGCCACTACCTTCAGACACGCCGGAGGCGCGGATTCGGCCAGCTTTTCCAGCACCCGGGTGGAAAGATACTGGTTCCGTTCCACATCATGGGCAAACTCGATATCCGCCAGCAGCGGCTGGATTCGGGCATGCAGCCTGAACACGGTTTCAATCTTTTGGGCCACCGCCCCGCTGATATCTTCGGCAATCTTTCCCACCGGGGACACCACAATCAGATCCGCTGATGATTTCATGGACCGGGCACCTGTCAGTCGGGTTCCAGATCATACCGTTTGATCTTGTTGTACAGGGTAGAACGGTCGATGCCCAGAATGCCGGCTGATCTGGATATGTGCCACCCGGTCCGGGTCAAAATGGCCTGGATATGCTGTTTTTCCACATCTTGCAGTGACACCCCGCAGGACGTGACCGAAGGCTCCTCAGATGCACCGATGGGCAGATCCAAGGGGGTGATGGTACTGGTTTTACACACCACCACGGCCCGCTCAATGGCATTGGACAGCTCCCTGACATTGCCCGGCCAGTGATAGAGCATCAGTTCATCCATGGCATCCCGGCTGATGCGCGCCACCCCACGGTTCACCTCCCGGGTGAATTTTTCAAGAAAATGGGTTGCCAGCAGCGGAATGTCTTCTTTTCGCTCCCGCAGGGGCGGCATGGTCATGGAAATGACATTGAGCCGGTAAAACAGGTCTTCTCTGAAACGCCGGTCGGCAATGGCCCGGGTCAGATCACCATGGGTGGCGGCAATCACCCGGAAATCCGCGGTAAGGGGCTGGGTGCCGCCCACCCGGTAAAACACCTTGTCCTCAAGCACCTGCAAGAGATCGATCTGCATGCGCATGGATATTTCGCCGATCTCATCCAGAAACAGGGTCCCGCCGGATGCCATCTCCAGACGGCCTTTTCTGGTTTCCCTGGCATCGGTGAACGCCCCTTTCTGATGCCCGAACAGCTCGCTTTCCATGATATGTTTGGGAATGGCTCCGCAGTTGACCGCCACGAACGGGCCTTCCGACACCCGGCTGGACGAATGAATGGCCTTGGCGGCCAGACCCTTGCCGGTGCCGGTTTCACCGGTGATCAGCACCGTGCTTTCCGTATCCTGTATATCCTGGATCAGCTTGAAAATCTGCTGCATGGCGTCGGACTGGCCGATCATGCTGTCAAACCGGGTCTGCTCTTCAAAGACATCCTTTAAGAATGCATGCTCTTTGACCTTTTTCCGGTGCTCCATCAGCTTCTGGATCATCACCCCGAGTTCATCCGGATCAAAGGGTTTGAGCAGATAATCGTGGGCATGGGATTTCATGGCCTGGACCGCCGACGGAATGGAACCGTAGGCCGTAATCATGATCACATCGATGTCCGGATAATGTTCCTTGACATGGGACAGCACCTCCATGCCGCTGATGCCGTCCAGCTGGATATCCAGAAGGATGATGTCAAATCCCTGTGTTTTGAGCCGCTCAAGGGCCTCTTCGCCGCTGGGAACGGTGTCCACGTAAAATCCGTCCCGCTTGAGCCAGCCCGCCAAAGATTCCCGGATCACCAGTTCATCATCCACCACCAGAATTCTGGCCTGGGACATGTCCGCCTCCTTTGTTTTTTGCCCTGCCGGTCCGGAACCAACTGAGAACCGGCTGTTTCAAGCGTCCCGTTGCCGGCCCGTCAACGAATTTCCACCAGCATCTCCCGGGGATGGCGTCGACGGGGCGGCTGTTGGCCCGACCGGTATCCCAGGGCCACCAGCACCGCCACCTCGAACTTCGGGGTATCAATTTCCAGAATGCGCTCCACCCGGTCTTTTTCAAATCCCTCCATGGGGCAGGAATCGATGCCCAGTGACGCGGCAGTGGTCATGATATTGGCCAAAGCGATATAACACTGCTTGCTGCACCAGGCATACAGATTCATTCTGGGAAAGACTTCGGTTTCCATATACCATTTGTATTTTTCGATATAGGCTTTTGTTGCATCTTCCGGCAATCCCCGACGGGCAAAACTTTTTGCAACATAGGGATTGCCCGGCGACACCAGATCCGGTCTGGCCAGGATCACGATCACATGACTGCTGTCGGTTACCTGGGCCTGGTCCCAGCAGGCAGGCCGCAGTTTTTTTCTGATATCCACAGAGTGCAGCACCAGAAATTTCCAGGCCTCCATACCAAAGGAAGAGGGAGACAGCACCGCTGCCCCAAGGATGGTATCCAGCTCTTTGGGGGCAATTTTTTTATCCGGATCAAACTTTTTACAGGCATGCCGGAAATTCAAGGCTTCTATTATCGCATTCATGGCAGGGGTTCCTTTTTGATGGGGTTAACATACAGAACCGATGATTGAACTCCTTATATTGGATTTTCAGATACATTCTCCTCAATGGTTAAACCATTGCAAAAAAACAGTCAAGGATTATTCAATTTTTTCCTGGTATGCGGATCACTTCTCCGGGACGGTCGGGTCCGGCTACGGACAAGCAGATGCCCGGACGGTTCAGACATCTCCCCGCTTCGGCAAGCGCTTTTTCAGGCCGGTTGTTTTCTTCGCTCAGATGGCCCAGGATGACATGGTGCAGATGGTCATGGTGCAGTTCAGCCAGAAGTGTGCCGGCATCGTGATTGGACAGATGGCCGATGCGCGATTGGATCCGCTGTTTCAAGTGCCAGGGATAAGCGCCGTTGATAAGCATATCCGGATCATGATTGGATTCCAGGTAAAGAAGGGTGGAACCGGACAGATGCGTCCGCACCAGGTTGGTCACCACCCCCAGATCCGTGGCAATACCGATCTTGCACGACTGCCAGGTCACTGTCAGCCCGGCAGGATCCGACGCATCATGGGATATTGAAAAGGGATTCAGGATCAGATCCTGGATGTCGAACCGGGTGCCGCAGTCAAAATAGATCAGTTCCGGCACAATGCCCAGCCCGGGGCAGGCCTGATGGGTGGCCGGGGAGATATATACCGGAATGTTGAACCGCCGTCCCAGGACCCCGGCGCCCCGTACATGGTCGATGTGTTCATGGGTAATGACGATGGCGGACAGATCAGCCGGGTTCTGTCCCACCGCGGCCATTCGCCGCTGAAGTGCCACACCGGACAGACCGGCATCCACCAGGATGGCGGTGTCCGGTGTGGAGACCAGCAATGCGTTTCCTTTGCTGCCGGAAGCCAGCGGACAGATGCAAAAGCAGTTATCCTTTTTCATCCGCTTTGGCAGCTTTGTAGCTGAGCTTGATTTTTCCGTCCCGGGTGATATCCAGGACCTTGACCTTGATCACATCGCCCTCCTTGACCACATCCGTGACTTTCTTGACCCGGTAGTCGGCCAGCTCGGATATATGGACCAGGCCGTCGGTACCGGATTTGATATTCACAAATGCGCCAAAGTCCGTGATTTTCACCACCTTGCCTTCATAGATGGCCCCGACTTCGGGATCCATGGCGATATCCGCCACCATGGCCAGAGCCCGTTCCGCATCTTCCTGATTTTCCCCGGCGATCTTCACCAGCCCGGAGTCATCCACCTCGATGGTGGTGTTGGTGTCCGCCTGAAGCGCCCGGATAATCTTGCCGCCGGGGCCGATGATATCCCGGATCTTGTCCGGATTGATGGTGATGCTCAAAATTTTGGGCGCATGGGGAGAAATGTCGTCCCTGAAGGTGTCAATGGTTTTCAGCATCTCCTTCAGAATATGGAGCCGGCCCGCTCTGGCCTGGATCAGGGCTTTTTCCATGACATCTTTGGACAGTTCCTTGATCTTGATATCCATCTGCAGGGCGGTGATACCCGCTTCAGGACCGGCCACCTTGAAATCCATATCCCCGAAATGGTCCTCATCTCCCAGGATATCCGACAGAATCACGGTGTTGTCTCCGTCCTTGATCAGCCCCATGGCAATACCGGACACCGGTGCCTTGATGGGCACGCCCCCATCCATCAGCGCCATACATCCGGCACACACCGTGCCCATTGAGGATGATCCGTTGGATTCCATGACCTCACCCACCAGACGAATTGTGTATTCGAATTGTTCAGGCGCCGGTAAAATCTGCTCGATGGCCCGGGTGGCCAGATTGCCGTGACCGATATCCCGGCGGCTGGGTCCGCCGGCCCGTTTCACCTCTCCCACGGAATAGGGCGGAAAATTGTAATGCAGCATGAACGCCCGGGTTTCGTTTCCGGCCAGGGTTTCCACGCGTTGTTCATCCGGGCCGGAGCCCAGGGTCATGACCCCGAGGACCTGGGTTTCCCCGCGGGTGAACAGGGCACTGCCGTGGGGCCGTTTGAGCAACCCCACTTCGCAGGAGATGGGCCGGATTTCATCAAAAGCCCGGCCATCGATCCGGTGGTTCTTTGTCAGGGTGATCTCCCGGCTGACCTGCTTGACGGTTTTGCCGAACGCTTCCTTGATCTCTTTGCCCTGTTCCGGATAGGCCTCGGTGAAGTGTGCCACCACCTCATCCTTAAATTCGCTCAACGCTTTCTGGCGGTCCACCTTGGTCTTGACCTGGACCCGCTCGGCTATCCCCTGTTTTGCAAATTCCGCCACCTTGGCCGCCAGTTCGGGATCACGCACCGGAGGAACAAACGGTCTTTTCTCTTTGCCCACGCTGTCTTTGAGTTCAACCTGCAGATCGATGATGGGCTGCATGGCCTCATGCCCGAAATAAATGGCATCCAGCATATCCTTTTCAGACACGGTATTGGCGCCGGCTTCCACCATGACCACACCGGTTCTGGATCCTGCCACCGTCAGGTCGATGTCGCTGTCCTCCATCTGTGCCAGGGTGGGGTTTGCCACAAACTCTCCGTTGATCCGGCCCACTTTGATGCCCGCAATGGGGCCGTTGAACGGAATATCTGAAAGTTCCAGGGCTGCGGACGCCCCCACCAAAGCCAGAATGCCGGGATCACAGGTTTTGTCGGTCGACAGCACTGTGGCGATGACCTGTGTTTCAAAATTATATCCCTCTTCAAACAACGGCCGGATGGGGCGGTCGATCTGTCTGGCCCGCAGGGTTTCGTCTTCTGACGGCCGGCCGATTTCCCGCCGGAAATAGTTGCCCGGAATCCGGCCCGCCGCATAAATTCTTTCCTGATACTCCACGGTCAGGGGCAGAAAACTCACCTCGTCTTTGGGGTTTTTGGCGGCCACGGCCGTCACCAGCACCACGGTTTCTCCCAGCTGCACCACCACGGCACCGGGGGCCTGTTTGGCCATTTTGCCGGTGCTGATGGTAAATTCCCTGCCACCGATTGTCGCTGTTACTGTTTTTTCCATGATTTCTCCTTGATTAATGGTTAAAAAAGGCGGAAA
Source organism: Desulfotignum sp. (assembly GCA_034522435.1). Taxonomy (GTDB): domain Bacteria; phylum Desulfobacterota; class Desulfobacteria; order Desulfobacterales; family Desulfobacteraceae; genus Desulfotignum. The sequence goes on along the minus strand of JAXHLJ010000021.1, from coordinate 73,991 downwards.
TCCATTGAAAAACAATTAAAATAATAAACCCGCATGTGTATCATCCAACAAATCGCTGGATGGCACAGATGCGAACTTATTTATTCGTATTTTCAAGAATTGCCGCCCGGTCAACTTCAAAAAACCGGTTTTTGACCACAACGCAGCCAAAAACCGGTGTATCGTCATTTTATCTTCTGAGTCCCAGTCTGTCGATCAAAGACCGATACCGGTTGATATCTTTTTTCTTGACATAATCCAGCAGGCTTCTGCGCCGGCCGACCAAAATCAGCAGTCCCCGCCGGGAATGGTGATCTTTTTTATGCAGTTTCAAATGTTCGGTCAGATAGCTGATGCGGTGGGTCAGAATCGCTATCTGCACCTCGGGAGACCCGGTATCCGAGTCATGAAGCTTGAACTGCTCAATCATTTCTTCTTTGTTTTCTGCTAATAAAACCACGGTAAGACTCCTTAATCTGGAATAAATAATTTCCGGCATTCATCCGGCCGGCGCAACGCCGTTACCGGGCCATCCAATATTCCATTCAGACGGTCCCGGTGATCTGCCGGATAGCCTTTGCTGAAACCAGCACCCTTTTTGATCCAAAGGGGCAGATCTTTCTACCATTTACACATTGAAAACGCAACAATAATTATATGCCGTGCCGTTTGGATCCGCCTCTATCACGGCGATGAGCCGATTCTGAGAATCCATGACCCGGACCGGGGATGGTGCCGGTACCAGTTGTATCCGGCAGGCCCGGATATCCTGGTCAGACAGCCTGCCGCCATAACTGATTTTCTTTGCCAGGGCCTCATCCGCCTGTATCCGGGGCAGAAATGACAGACAGTCTGTCATGGGAACCATGCATTTGTCCCGGGGAAGACCGGACAGGGTTTCCAGATCATGGGCCTGATCCAGTGTAAAATGACTGACACCGGTCCGGCACAGGGCGGACAAATGGGCCCCGCATCCCAGCTTCACCCCCATGTCATGGGCCAGGCTCCGGATATAGGTTCCCCCGGAACAATGGATATCCAGTTCAAATTCCGGCAGGTTCGTTTCCGTCACCCGGATGGAAAAAATCTCAATGGGCCGGGCCGGTTTTTGAATCATTTTCCCCTGACGGGCCAGTTTATACAATGGCTGCCCCTGGTGTTTCAATGCTGAAAAACTCGGCGCCACCTGCAACTGCTTCCCTCTGAATCCGGCTGCCGTCTCCTGTATGCCTGCCGGATCGATGGCGGCCAGACTGTCCGGATCAGCTTGACTGACAATGTTGCCGGTCCGGTCGTATGTGTCTGTTTCAACCCCCAGACAAACCCTGGCCCGGTATCGTTTGGCACCGCCCAGAAAAAACCGGGACAACCGGGTGGCCTGGCCCAGGGCGACCGGCAAAAGGCCGGTGGCAAAGGGGTCCAGCGTCCCTGTGTGCCCGGCTTTTTTTACCTGAAATATCTTTTTGACCTGATTCACCACCCGGGCGGAAGACATCCCTTCCGGCTTGTTGACCAGCACCATACCGTTTGTCATCAATACTGCCGTTTTGTCACACAAAAGCAATTATTACGTGAGCTCACCGTTATCTGAATCTGATTCCGGATCTTCGGGCAGGTCCTTGACCACTGATTCGATCAGGGCATCCATTCTGGCGGCTTTGTCAAATGAGTCATCGTGGAAAAACCGCAGTTCCGGCATGTATTTGAGCCCCAGCTGGGGAGCGATATGTTTTTTGATAAACCCTTTGGAATTTTTAAACCCGGCCAGCGTGTCTGCAATCCGGTTTTCATCGCCGAAAACCGTCACATAGACGCTGGCCAGTCTGAGATCCGTGGTCATCTTGACCTGGGAAATGGTGGCCATCTCAATTCTGGGGTCACTGATTTTTTTGGTCAACAGCTCGGTAATGGCCTGCTGAATCTTCATACTGATCCGTTCAGCCCGGGTATACGGTTTCATCAGTTCTCTTTTCCGGGCGTATATTTTCTTTCTTCCACTTCATAGCACTCGATGATATCGCCCGTCTTGATATCATTGTACTTGGCCAGACCGATGCCGCATTCATATCCCTGGTCCACTTCCTTGACATCGTCCTTGAAGCGCCGCAGCGAGGACAGCTGGGTATCGCACTTGATCACCCCTTCCCTGAGCAGCCGGATCTTCTTGCCCCGGATCACCTTGCCTTCGGCGATATGGCATCCGGCAATGGTGCCGATCTTGGGTACCACAAAGGTGTCCCGCACCTCGGCCCGGCCGATGATGATCTCGTGGAACGTGGAGGGCATCAAACCGTCCAGGGCCGACTTGATATCATTGATCACGTCATAGATGATATCATAGAACCGCATGTCCACATTTTCATCTTTGGCCAGTTTCCGGATCTGGGGGGTGGGTCTCACATTGAACCCGATGATAATGGCATCCGACACACTGGCCAGCCCCACATCCGACTCATTGATGGTACCGACCCCGGAATGGATGATCTTGATGTCCACTTCCTCTTTGGCCAGATCCTTGAGGGAATCGTTCAATGCTTCGATGGAACCCTGGACATCCGCCTTGACGATCAGTTTCAGTTCTCTGATTTCTTCGGAACCCAGGTTCTCGAACATTTTTTCCAGGTTGGCCCGGCTCTTTTTGGCCAGTTCCTTGGCCCGCTGCTTCTGCATGCGGTGACTGGCGATCTGTTTGGCATCCTTGTCTGAAGCCACGGCCACAAATTCGTCTCCGGCATCCGGAACCCCGGTCAACCCCACGATTTCCGCCGGCGTGGAGGGACCCGCCTCTTCGATGCGGTTGCCCAGATCATCGATCATGGCCCTGATTTTTCCGGAATGCAGTCCGCAGACGATGGCGTCTCCGTCCCGCAGGGTTCCCTGTTTCACGAGCACGGTGGCAACGGCCCCCCGACCGGTATCCAGACGGGATTCCACCACATAACCGGCAGCGCTCCGGTCCGGATTGGCCTTGAGTTCCAGCACTTCGGACTGAAGCAGCACCATTTCCAGCAGGTCATCGATCCCTTCACCGGTTTTGGCGGACACTTTGACAAAAATCACGTCTCCGCCCCAATCTTCGGCCAGAAGCCCCAGTTCGGCCAGCTCCCGCATGATCCGGTCCGGATCCGCGCCGGGTTTGTCCATTTTGTTCACCGCCACCACGACCGGGACACCTGCCGCCTTGGAATGGTTGATGGCTTCAATGGTCTGGGGCATGACCCCGTCATCCGCCGCCACCACCAGAATGACGATATCCGTGACCTTGGCACCTCTGGAACGCATGGCGGTAAACGCGGCATGGCCCGGTGTGTCCAGAAAAGTGATCCGCCCGCCATTGGGGGTTTCCACATTGTAGGCGCCGATGTGCTGGGTAATGCCGCCGGCTTCACCGCTGGTGATCTTGGATTTCCGGATAACATCCAGCAGCGAGGTCTTTCCATGGTCCACATGTCCCATGATCGTGACCACGGGCGGGCTTTTGATCATGCGGCCGTCATCTTCGACTTCGGTTTCGACCTGAAGCAGGGCCTCTTCTTCAAAACTGGCTCTTTCCACTTCAAAGTCGAATTCCGCCGCCACCAGTGTGGCGGTTTCATAATCGATGGTCTGGTTGACCGTGGCCATCACGCCCATGGTCATGAGTTTGGCAATCATCTCATTGGCCTTGATTCCCATGCGTTTGGCCAGTTCCGCCAGCTCGATGGCCTCATCGACCTTGATCCGCCGTTTGATGGCCTTGGGAGTGGTGATCTGGGTTTTCTGGAACCCGCCTTTTTTGCCCCGGGTATCTTTTTTACCCCGTTTTTTCTTTCCGCGGCCCCGGTAGAGTTCTTCTCCCTCAACCACGGATTTTTTCTTACGCTTCTTTCTTTTGCCGTCAAAGGCATCACCCCCGGACTCATCTTTGCGGCGGTCCTTTTTTCTGTGTCCCGGCTCCGGTTCCCCCGGAACAAAAGGCATGCCTTTATCCGGCCCGGGCCCGGCGGATACCGCACCAGCGCGATCCACTGCCGCAGGTCTGGAAATGCGCTCTGCACCCTCATCTTTTTTCTCTTCTTCCGCCTTTGTTTTCCGAATGTTTTCCATTATCAGAGGATCGGCTTTTTTCACGATCTTGGCCGGGGCGGATTTCTTTTTTTTCTTTTTCTTTTTAGACGATTTCTGTTCTTCGGATTCCGTTTCTGAAGGGGCTTCCTCGAAAGTTTCCGACTGTTTTGTTTCTGTGCCTGTCTTTTCTTCTTCAGTATCAGAGACGGAAGCTGCCTGGTCCTGCGCAGGTGCTTCTTCAACAGGCGGTTCTGTGGCGTCGGTTTTTTTCGGATCATCCGCCACAGCGGAGGGTTCAACATCCGGAACAAGTGCCTGTTTTTTATCTGCTTCGGTCACTTCGGGTCCGGACGCGGCGGCCGGATCATCCTCCACTGATTCCGGGGCCTGAGCAGCTTTTATCGGTTTGATAATTTTGGCAGGTTCGGCTTTCCGTTTTTTTGTTGGAGACACTTTTTTCGGCGTTGAGGCATCCGGTGTTTCTGCGGCAGGCTCCTTGTCCCGGGTCACCGGGGGGGCATCCGGTGCTTCAGGTGCTGCTTGTCGCCGCTCTTCGGGTTGCCGGGTCTTCAAATCCTGCGCATCCGGTGCTGGTGCCGAAGTCGTCTGGGGTGCTCCTTCCTGGGTTTCTGCCTCCGACTCACGGGCAGCCTTCTTCTTCCGCCGGCGTATTACCGAGGGCCTGACCTTGAGGTCTTCTTTTTGTCTGGTCTTGCCGAACAAATTGGTTTTGATCTGTTTGACCACAGTGTCATCCAGAGAGCTCATATGACTTTTTGCATCAATATGCATTTCTTTGAGCTTATTGAGCAGCACCTTGTTTGTCATATTCAGATCTTTTGCCAATTCATATACTCTGAGTTTCGCCATACCTTGCCCCCAAGTAATCCTCTTTTAATATTCTTTGCCTAGCCTGCGGTTTTCTGGTTTGTGTATGCGATTTATGGTTCAGCCCCATTATCATCCATGACATCCACATCTGTTCCTTCTGCTGCATCGTCTTCTGCTGCATCGTCTTCTGCTGACAGCTCATCTTTTTCGGAAACCGGTTCCGCCGCTTCATCGGCAGCAGACTGTTCTTCTTTCAAACGCTCTCTGGCCTGAACAACAGTTGCCTCGGCTTCATCCACGGAAATCTCCATAACAGAAGCCAGTTCTTCCGGTGAAGTCTCAACGATATCTATCAAAGAGGCGTAACCGGACTTGAACAGAATTTCCGCCATGGGCAGTCCGACATTGTCCAGTTTCATCAGACTTTCGTATCCGAGTTTGACTTCCCGGCTGTATTCTTCTTCTGACGTCACTTCCAGATGCCAGCCGGTGATTTCACAGGCCAGGGACACATTCTGTCCCCCCTTGCCAATGGCGATGGACAGATATTCATCATTGACAATGACCTCCATGGACCGGTTGTCTTCATCGATGATCACACGGGAAATTTCCGCCGGGGAAAGGGCATTGCAGACAAAACGGGCCACGTCCGGGCTCCATTGAACAATATCGATCTTTTCCCCCCGAAGCTCCTGGACAATATTCTGAACCCGGTTTCCTTTCATCCCCACGCAGGCCCCAACCGGATCCACATCGGAATCCGTGGAGGACACGGCGATTTTGGCCCGGACACCCGGCACCCTGGCCGCTCCCTGAAGCTTGACAATGCCCTCGGCCACTTCCGGCACCTCGGTTCTGAACAGTTCCATCAAAAACTCCGGATGGGTCCGGGACAAAATAACCTGGGCCCCTTTGGATTCTTCCAGAACATCCATCACATAGGCCCGGATCCGGTCTCCGCGTTTGTAATTTTCCCTGGGCATCTGCTCTTTGGGCCGCAGAACGGCTTCGGCCTGTCCGAGATTGATGATAATGCTGCCCCGGTCAAACCGCTGGACAATGCCGTTGATGATCTTGCCTTTTTTATGAATGAAATTTTCATATACGGCATTGCGCTCGGCTTCCCGCATTTTCTGAATAATCACCTGTTTGGCGGACTGGGCGGCGATACGTCCGAATTCTTCGGTATCGATACGGATTCCCAGGCTGTCTCCAATCTCGCACTCCGAATCATACTCATATCCCTGCTCCAGAGTCAGTTCATTGTCCGGGAATTCCACCTCTTCCACCACTTCCTTGAAATGGAACACTTCGACCTCACCGGATTTACCGTCATAATGCACCTCGATATCCGCCCGCGGACCCAGTTTTTTTCTGGCTGCGGAGACAATGGCCTCTTTGAGGGTATTGATCAACACCTCTGCATCTATGCCTTTTTCACGGCTGACTTGATCGATTACTCGTTTAATGTCTGTGATAATCATCGTTAAGTGTTCTCCATTTTACCGGCCTGTGAGGTTTGCCTTGTATATCTGCTGATCCGGAATTTCCACCTGTTCACCGTCCACCTCGATAACGACCGCATCTTCTTGTATCTGTTCAAGCATGCCGGTAAATTTTTTCCTTTCCTGGATGGCCGTCCTGGTCTCAATTTTAATCTGGCGGCCCTTGAACCGCTGAAAATCCTGTTTTTTCTTCAAAGGCCGATGAGGCCCGGGAGAGGATATTTCCAGACGGTAGCTGCCCATATCAGGAAGCTGCACATCCAGCAGGTCTCCAAGCTGGCGGCTGATATCCGCACATTCATCCAGATTGATGCCGCCGGGTTTGTCCACATAGATCCGGATGATGGTCTGACGATTCCAGGTGACTATTTCCACATGCACCAGTTCAAACCCTTCCCCCTGGCACAGCTCATCCGCCACCTGTGTTATCTGACTCACATACTGTGCGTTACTCTGACTCACATTCATCACCGGATATGCACCTGCATCCCTTTGTTTAAAATACAAAAACGGGCAGATGCCCGTTCCTGTTCAACTTTCAACTGAATCTTCGCCTTTTGCCCATCGGCTCAGATTATAGCCATTCCATTCCCATCAGTGGAACATTTCTGCCAGCCAGCACCCCTAAAAAAAACAAGGTGGAGCGGGCAACGAGACTCGAACTCGCGACATCAAGCTTGGGAAGCTTGCACTCTACCACCTGAGTTATACCCGCGTCAGCGGCATTGTATAGCAATACCTGTTTCCTTTGTCAATACCCTGTGCGTTATTCCGGCAGATCCGCATGAAACGTTTTAACCAGCTGACTGGAAATGGCAGTATGGAGCTTGCGGATATGTTTTTCCGTCAGGGTTTTTTGTTCAGACCGGTACACAATCCGGAACGACAGGGATTTTTTTCCTTCCGCCAGAGGGCTGCCTTCAAACAGGTCAAACAGATACGTGTCTTCCACCAGACATTCTTTTTGAGCAATGGCTTTCATTTCTCCGAGAACATCACCCACCGGAATCCGCCGATCCACAATCAGGGTCACGTCCTGGGAGATGGAAGGATACCGGGGCAGGGATTTTGACTGGATCTGATCCGGCACGTTGGCCATCAATGCGTCCATATTCAGTTCAAACACATAGGCATCCTGTTTGAGACCGAAACGTTTCAGTACCGGGCGGCTGATTTTCCCCAGAACTCCCAGACTCCCCTGTTTATGAATCTTTGCTCCGAAACCGGATTCAAAATAGGGACCATCCGCATCCGCCAGCCGGGTGAAATTTGCTTCATCAATTCCAAGCCCTTCCAGCAGATCCTCCACCACCCCTTTGAGATCAAAGAAATCCAGGGCCTTCTTTTTGGCGTACCAGGTCTGCTGTGTCCGGTTGCCGGTCATCAGTCCTGCCACCATTTCTTTTTCTTCGGGCAATGCATTCAGGTCCGTGTTGAAAAAGGTCTTTCCGATTTCAAACAGATGCAGGGTGTCGGTCTGCTGGGATATATTTTTACGCATGTTTTCCAGCAGGCCCGGTAATAGAGACGTTCTGAGCACGGACATCTGATCGGACAGCGGATTCAGGATCTGCACCACATTCCGTCGCTCATCGTTTTCCAGAAGATGCAGCCGGTCACAGAAATCTTTGGCAATGAAATTGTAATTGATCGCCTCATAAAATGACAGGCCGTTGAGAATGCCGCGGATTGAACGGCGCGCCAGGATCAGAGGGTTCAGAGGGCGGCCCCTGGCCGGTACCGGGGGATAGGTGGTATTGATCCGGTTGTATCCCCATAACCGGGCCACTTCTTCAGACAGGTCTTCGGGCCGGGTTACGTCCACACGGAACGTCGGCACGGAAACCGTCAAATTGCCGTTTTCAGACGGCTGTACCCTGAATTCCACTGATTCCAGAATCCGGGAAATCTGGGCAACCGTCAGTTCGGTTCCCAGCCGGATATTCAGGGCATCGGGGTCCAGTTCAATGCAGAGCGGCACCGGGTCCGCCGGACAGGCATCAATGATATCCGCTGCAATGACGGCGTCACTCAGATCAGCGATCAGGTTCATGGCCCGCTGCAATGCATACACGGTGCCGTCGGGATCAACGCCCCGCTCGAACCGGTGGGACGCATCCGAGGCGATACCGGTTCGCTTGGCGGTCCGCCGTATGGAGACCGGGTTGAAACAGGCGCTTTCAATCAGTACCCGGGTGGTATTCAAAGATATTTCCGAATTCTCGCCGCCCATGACCCCGGCTAAAGCGACCGGCCGCTGACCGTCACAGATCATGAGCATATCCGGATCCAGCTGGTGCACTTTGCTGTCCAGGGTGGTGAATTCCATGGCTTTTCCCGCCTTCTGCACCACAATCCGGCCCTGTGCCAGCTCGTCATAGTCAAACGCATGCAGGGGCTGACCGGTTTCCATCATCACGAAATTGGTCACATCCACCACGTTGTTGATGGGTGTCAGGCCTACCGATTCCAGCCGGCGGCGCAGCCAGAAAGGCGACGGTCCCACGGTCACATCAAACAGCAGACCGGCGGAATACCGGGGGCACAGATCCGGGTCCTCGATGTCCACCCGGGAATGATCATGGATGGATGTGCCACCGATCCGCTGACGGGCAAATGTCACATCCGGCCGGACAATTTTCTGATTGGGCTGAACAAAGGCACCCACTTCTCTGGCAACCCCCATCACGCTCAGACAATCGGGCCGGTTGGGTGTCAGATCGATCTCAAATACCGTATCGGAAAAATCCAGGGCCCGGGTCAACGGAGTGCCCGGCACAGGCTCTCCGGGAAGATCCATGATGCCGGCGGCATCCGTATCCAGACGAAGCTCAGCCCCTGAACAGAGCATTCCTTCCGACACCTCGCCCCTCAGCTTGCTTTTCTTGATCTTGACTTCTCCGGGAAGAGTCACGCCCGGCAATGCACAGGCGGAATACATACCCGGCCTTACATTGGGTGCACCACAAACGATCTGAGCCGGATGTCCGCTTCCCGTATCCACCAAACAGCAACTCAACTTGTCCGCATCCGGATGCTTTTTTACCTCCAGAACCCTGGCCACCACAATTTCCTGGAGATGCGCATACAGATCTTCCACCGCATCCACTTCCAGGCCGGCCATGGTCAGTTTCGAGGCGATCTCATCGGGTTCAAGATCCAAAGCAATGTATTCTTTTATCCAGCTCAGTGTGACTTTCATAATTAAAACTGCCCTAAAAAACGCATATCATTCTCGAAATATTTGCGGATATCATCAATACCGTATTTGAGCATGGCCATCCGTTCTATTCCCACACCAAATGCAAACCCGGTATATTTTTTGGTATCATACCCCACATTTTCAAACACGGCCGGGTGGACCATACCCGATCCCAAAACTTCCAGCCATCCGGTTTTCGAACACACCCGGCATCCGTCACCCTTGCACATCACACACTGGATATCCACTTCCGCACTGGGCTCGGTAAACGGAAAATAACTGGGCCTGAAACGCAATGCGGTCTGCCGGTCAAAAAACTGATGGACAAATGTGGTCAAAACCCCTTTCAGATCGCCGAACGATATCTTTTCATCCACCATCAGGCCTTCGATCTGGTGAAACATGGGGGTGTGGGTCAAATCAGAGTCACAGCGGAACACTTTGCCGGCGGATATGATCCGGACCGGCGGCTGTGTTTTTTCCATGGTCCGGGGCTGGGACGGAGAGGTATGGGTCCGCAGCACGATGTTGTCGGATATATAGAATGTGTCCTGCATATCTCTGGCCGGATGGTACTTGGGAATATTGAGCGCCTCAAAGTTGTAATAATCGGTTTCCACTTCAGGGCCTTCTGCGATATCAAACCCCAGACGCATGAAAATTCCGCATATGTCATCCAGAACCCGGGTGATGGGATGGACAGACCCGTATCCGCGCCGCCGGCCCGGAAGGGTCACATCGATGCCCGGTCTTTGATCTGTCTGCGATGTCTGTATCCGGGACCGGGCCTGCTGGATCAATTGCTCCAGTTTCACCTTGAGTTGATTGGCCTTTTTTCCGGCATCCGGGCGCTGATCTTCGGGAAGAGAAGAAATCCCGCGCAAAAAGGCGGTTAAAATCCCTTTTCGGCCCAGATACCGGACGGAAACCATTTCCAGATCTTCAACGGTACCGGCAGCCTGAATTTCATCAAGCGCCTGAGTTTCCATGTCATGAATCTGATTTTGCAAAACATTCCCCCTGATGGGCTTCAATTCAGTTCAGTCGGGCAGCTGCCTGGGATGCCAGCTGAGAAAATCCGTCCGGATCTGAAACAGCCAGATCAGCCAGCACTTTCCGGTCCAGTTCACAACCGGCCAGCTTCAAGCCATGAATAAACTGGGAATAAGACAAATCATTCATTCTGGCACCGGCATTGATCCGGACGACCCACAGTTTTCTAAAATCGCGTTTGCGTGCCCGCCGGTCCCGGTATGCATACATCAATGCCTTGTCCACCGAATCCGCTGCGGTTCTGAACAATTTACTCCTGCCGCCCCTGAACCCTTTGGCCAGTTTCAGCACTTTATTTCTCCGGTGCCGTGCTTTAAATCCTCTTTTCACTCTCATGGTATCAACACTCCTCAAAAATTCTCAATAAACATTGTGATCACGCCGGATACCGCCACAGTCGGACGGCACAGACGGTTTTCTTCAGCATCAGCCATTGGGCAGCATCCGCCGAACCTGCTTCAGGTTGGATTCGGCAACGATCTGGTCCAGACGAAGCGACCGTTTCCGTTTGGTGGTCTTTTTGGTCAAAATATGACTGGCATGGGATTTTCTGAACTTGTATTTCCCTGATCCGGTTTTTTTGAACCGTTTCGCTGCCGCGCGGGTTGTTTTGATTTTAGGCATGTTACATCTCCTTGTCGTTTTGTCGTTGGCTTGGCTGTTACCTGGATTATAAAAAAAGAGACGGTGATACATACCGGTACAAGCGATATACATCACCATCCATTTCAACATGGATTGAAGGGCTCATGCAGGATGATCAGATAAAAGGAATCCGTTCTATTTCGGGGCAAGCAGCATGGTGATCACCCGGCCTTCAAAGCGGGGCAGCTGCTCGACAACGGCAAAATCCGAGGTCATGTCCACCACTTTTTCCAGGACGGCATTGGCCTGTTCTCTGAGCACCACCTCACGCCCCCGGAATACCAGGGTGATTTTTACCTTGTCATTGTTGCTGATGAACTTTTCAATATGCCGGACCTTGGTGGTCAGATCATGATCATCTGTTTTCGGCCGGACTTTTATTTCCTTGATCTGCGTGGTTTTCTGTTTTCTTTTGGCTTCCTGTTTCTTTTTTGTCTGCTCATACTTGAATTTTCCATGATCCATTATCTTGCAGACAGGCGGCTTGGCGTCCGGAGACACCTCCACCAGATCCATGGTCTGCTCTTCCGCGATTCTCAAGGCTTCCGTCATCGGCATAATGCCTACCTGCTCTCCATCCGCACCGATCACACGGACTTCTCCAGCCCTGATCCCCTTGTTCACATTCAACTGATCCTGTCGTCCTTGCTTAGATATTTTTGCACCTCCTGCTAAGGGTTCAATCCATTACCATTACCGTTTATATTAAATATATATCAAACAAGCATAACCTTATCATTATAGAAGGCAATTTAAAAAAATTCAATATTTATTTGATCTCCGAGTGTTTCTGATCCCGCACGTACTGTTCCAGAAAGCTGTCTTTCCAGTACAGATTGCCTTTTTTATTAAAAAAATCATAAAAAAGATCAAGGCTTTTTCTACGGCAGACCCCTTTTTTTATCCGAATACATGCGTTGCTGTAAAGCCGGGGCAAAAATGACAGGTCACATGCCGTTCCGCCGCCCATGGGGTCTTCAAATGCATACACCACCGTCTTTATTCCGGATAGAATAATGGCGCCGAAGCACATCAGGCAGGGCTCCATGGTGCAGTACAGGACACATTTTTCCGGCACGACCGGATGGGGACAGGATTCAAGCTGTCGAAGTGCCCGGATCTCTGCATGATCCACCTCACTGATCATGGCCCGACGGTCCGCCGCCAAAACCGTGCCGGTCCGCCCCCCCCGGCTCATCACCCGGTCGTCCTGAACGATTATACAGCCTACGGGAAATTCTCCCTGTTCAAGGGCCGCTGCTGCCTGGTTCAAAGCCATCAGCATATAAATTTCATCTGTGTCGGCAACCATCTTTTTTGGGGACAACCCGTCAATTCTTCACGGCCTGTTTCCCATCTCCCGCTCTACTTGCTTTTTCATAAAAATGTTGTATTCTATACTATCCTGACAAAACCGCAATAAGGATTTATGGAAGCATTACAGAAAAATTTGTCTGAAACCGGGGCCGGTCTGAGTATCAAGGAAATATTTCAAAACCGAGAACGTGAGTTTCTGTCCTGTCACGGCACGCCGAGCCAGGGGGCCACCCGGCGATTTGCCGAAACCACCATCTGCAATATAAGAACACCGTTCCAGATGGACCGGGACCGCATTGTTTACTCCAATTCTTTCCGGCGGCTCAAATACAAGACCCAGGTCTTTCTTTCTCCATTGGGGGATCATTACCGCACCCGGCTGACACACACCCTGGAGGTGGCGGAAATCGCCAGAAACATTGCCCGGGCCATGCGCATGAATGAAGATCTGGCCGAAGCCGTTGCTTTGGGCCACGATCTGGGGCATACCCCGTTCGGACATGCCGGAGAAGTCGCGCTCACGGAAATCCACTCCCCGTACTTCACCCATTCCAACCAGAGTTTACGGGTCGTGGACACCCTTGAAAACAAAGGTAAGGGACTGAATCTGACCCGGGATGTCAGAGACGGCATCCTCAAACACTCCAAAGGATTCGGCAACATCATTCCTGCCGTACCCGGTGAGACGGCCGTCACCGTGGAGGGTAGAATTGTCCGGGTTGCCGATATCATGGCCTATCTGAACCATGATCTGGATGACGCCCTTCGCGCCAAGGTGGTCACCATGGACCAGGTGCCCGACATCTGCCTGAAGAAACTGGGCAGAACCCATTCCGTCCGGGCCAGCACCATGATTGAAAACCTGGTGAGTCACAGCGGCCCGAAAAACGGCCGGTTCGTTCTGGAAATCGGACAGGATATTTTCAATGCCATGACCATTCTGAGAAAATTTCTCTATGAAAAAGTCTACCGGTCTCCGGGGGTTCACAATGAATTCATCAAAGCCAAACAAATCATCGAAGGATTGTACCGGTATTTTATCATGCATCCCGATCATCTGCAGGCGGAACTTGAAAAAATGGAAATGGCGCCCTGGGATATGGATAAAAACGGCTTGAAGCGATCGGTCTGTGATGTGATTGCCAGCATGACGGATCGCTATGCCTTGGAAATCTACGCCAAACTTTTCCTTCCCAACCCCCTGGTATAACACCGCTTGAAACATTCATGACACAGTATGATTTTTCTTCTCTGATCCGGTTTTACAAAAGAATGGATGCCGCCTATGATCAGGTGGCGGATCAATACAATTTTCACTGTACCGGCTGTACCGACAACTGCTGCACCTCTTTATTCTTCCACCATACGTTTATTGAAAAAGCCTTTCTGGTTCAGGGATTTGTGCAGATGGACCCCGTCCGAAAACAAGAGGTCCGGACCCGGGCGGCGGACTATGTCAGCCAAACCTTTGCGGGGGGCCATGAGGGCCGGTCCCTGAAACTGATGTGCCCGCTCAATCAGCGGGGCCGCTGCACCCTGTATCCCTTCAGACCCATGATCTGCCGGCTGCACGGCTTGCCCCACGAACTGCATCCGCCCGGACGACAGACAATCAAAGGCCCGGGATGCGATGCGCGGGCAATTTGATTCCAGGCCCTACATTCCTTTTGACCGGACCCCCTTTTATGTACAGATGGCAACGCTGGAACAGCATTTTAAAAACCAGCACAACAAAACCGGCAGGCCCGGACAGACCATCGCCCAGATGCTGACAGACCCGGAACTCTGACATCAAAGAAGCTCAGGGGCTGGACGGGTTGGGCATTAAATGCCTTTTCTGCTTTTTGTCTTCAGAACCCCTGGCGCCGAGTCTCAAAATCAGAGATGTCCCGGTTCAATGCATTGACTTTTTTCTGATAGGTGGTTGCCTGATCAGCAGTGGACACAGACGTCTTTTCCTTTCTCAATGCCTGCTTTCTTGTTCACAAGCTGCCCATAGATACGGTCTAAAATTTCTTTTTCCTTATTCAACTGCTGCATCGTTGAAAGGGCCCGTGATTTCAAGTGTTTCGTCCCTTTGATCCGGAATATTTTCCGAGCAGGTCCGGCCGCGCGTCTCTGTCCGATACTTTTCAGGCCCCGATAAAACCGTTTATTGTTTCATGTGTATTGGCATGCTTGCGCTGAGTCCACCGGCACTTCCACCGCAGATTCTGCCGTAAAATAAACCACACCGTTCTCATCTGTATACTGATAATACTTGGGGCCCAAAGCGGAGAACACGAACAGGAAGTCCCGGTATCTGCCCGAACCCATAACCCTTTCATAAAAACCTCTTTTCCAGGATACATTGATTTCAGTCGGCAAGCAAATTGCCAGGGCCGTGATTTTTCTTTTTATCATCGAACATAAACACATATCCCAGACCCGTATGCCTTTGTCAAACGCCGCAGGAGAGACCGGTTTTTTTCGCCTTTTTGATATTGTCATATACTGGTATCAGAGGAAAAATACATGAGCCGGTCATCAATTTACGATGATTTTTTCCTGGACCTCTTCATCTTTACCCACCCGTTGAAATGGTTCCTTTCCATTGAATACCGGCCCATCAGGGGTCAATGGAACCTGGCCATTCGTGATGTCGGGAACGGGTTTGACAGGAAGTATGTCTGTGTTTTCATCCGCTTCTTCAGATCAATGGCGCAAATCAGCAGGCCCAACCCCATGATGGCGGCAAAACAGTATTTGTTACATCTTTGAAGCATCATCAAAACTCCTTTTACGTCAATCGATTTTGCCGCCAGTAATATTTTCCGGCCCCTTCATCTTTTTCAGTGGCAATAATAATGTTGCCGGCTGATGTACTGAAATATTTGAGTTCCGTATCATCATCGGGATTATCGATGATCATGGGCGGAAACATCATGGTGGGGTATTTTCTGTTCCTGTCGGAGGCAAAGGCGCAAGTCCTGGAATACCAAGGTCAGTGAGATCGTCTGAATCAATTTTGCCGTCATCATTTATATCAAGCTCGGCTAGGCTCAACGCCACGGAACCGGCATCAGATTTCCATCAGATGGGTTTCGCCACCGGCCACGCCAGGGGAATCGGTCTGGGTACTGGAGGAAATGGCAATGACTTTTTTGTTTCTGATAACAAGATCCCGCACAATCCGTTCTTTTTCATCGGGCAGGTCAAAAAACCATCCTGCGTGATTTTCCTCCACACCCGAGGGATCGGGGTTTTCTGAAACATCTGTATCAGCCTGGGTTTTCCAGATGATCTCGTTGTCTCGACAATATCCGGTAGAGCGTATTGCAATAACCCCGTAAAATTCGGCTATCTGGCTGCAGGCAGACTTCACCGTTCACCGGCTTGAATAGGACAACACGTTTGGGCTGGGATCTATTCAAAAGCACCCAAACATTCACTGTCGTCTGAATCATCGCCATAATCCCATACCGCGTACAGGGTCTGGGTACTGGTATTGACCAAATCCGGCCCGCCCAGGTATTTTCCGGTGCCAAAGGTCGCAATCTGTCCTGATTGCTTTTGTCACAATCGGAACATGGCATCCGGTTTGGTCGTAATGGGCTGCGGGTTGCCGTGAACATCCCTTGCCTGGAATAACGGCTGTGGAACCGAACCGTCTTTATAAGCGACATCCCCAGTCTGATACCGCCTCACCGGTTACATCAAATTTCGCACAGGTTTACCTGCAAATCTCCGGCATATACATAATCCACCAACGCATCCGCATCCGCATCATTATTGCCAATGGGGTGGCCAGCCCGTTGCACCAGCCGGTGACACCTTGCAGATCTTTTTCGACCAGGTCCGCCGGGTGTCTGTCGGTCACCACATACAGGCAGGCATCATTGGTGGCACTGTTATATCCCCATTGCCGAAAATAACGGCCCATCCTGCCCGGGTATCACCACCACAAACGCCTTGCTGCAACTATACCCCATATCAGCAATTTCTTCGGCAGAGGTTGTGCTGTCGGGATATTCCCACATCACCCTGTCAGCCAGAACGGCTCCACTGGTTATGGCGGTTTCCAGGCATCTGTGATATCAAGGCAATAATACCCTTTACCCCCTTTGCCAAGTCCCGCCCACGAGCGGGTCCCGCTTTCTCGGTCTTTTTGGCATAAGGATCAGGTCAAGCATGAAACCGGTGGGAATAACCCGGATCTGTGAGGCGGCCCAGATTATGAAACACCAGGTCCGGCACATAGGCAAACAATTCCTTTTCCGTCATTTGCATCAAAGGCATGAAGCGTGCCGTCATTTTGCTCCTGCATCGATGACGTCCTCATAATACAATGGTGCGGAGTGAACAATATCTGCCAATACCGTGTCCCGGACATAATCTGCATTTTCATCCTGGAGGATTCTGGTCCTGAACGGCCCGCCGTTGCTTTCTTCAAGGCATGGTAACCCCTCAGATAATACCCACCATGTCCGAAGAGGTGAGAATGGTT
The DNA here is from genome assembly GCA_034522435.1 of Desulfotignum sp. GTDB lineage: Bacteria > Desulfobacterota > Desulfobacteria > Desulfobacterales > Desulfobacteraceae > Desulfotignum. The sequence continues at coordinate 56,926 of JAXHLJ010000021.1, read as the reverse complement.
TTCTGAGGCAGCTGACAAATTGTCAAACCGAAACGCGATACCGTCTGGTGTCTGTCTGTGAATTGTCATATGTGGCGATCCTTCTGCCCGTGTCCCAGAAATAGCGTCTCAGAAGCGATAAACCCGTCCAGCACTTCACTGGCAGACCGCCCGGGAGATCTCTTTCGACGGCGCCTGTCTGTTTGTCGATATTCTCGGCGAGACCATCACCGGTCCATCTGGCAGTGGAATAAATGGACTGGTATAAAATCAATCCTTCCTGGAGTTCTTCCCCATTCGATGGAAACAGAGGCACGGAACCGATTCTGGCCAGCGCGCTCGGAAATCGCCTTTTCAAAAGCGGCGACCAGCTCCTGGGGAGTTTTTGCGTTCAAATAAAGGCCCCGTACCGTTGACGGCTGCATGCCGCAGGTCATCAATCTTTTTTCATCGGTATTGACAGGACTGGGCCAGGGTGGGGTAGATCCGGTCTTCATGCTACAATATTCTATACAGATCATAGTCATCGGGACTCCAGACTTCCCTCCACCCCAGACGCCAACCGTATACGTCACCATATGCTGCCAGTTGGCGTTGTCATAAAAAATTGGTCGGCACTTTGTCATCTGCACCAGTTGGGGCCAGATCTTACCCTGCCAGTAGTACCTGGCCACATCCGCCAGGGTATTGGTTGCATCATCGCCATATGGCGCTGGTTTGTCCCGTCCGCATTGCCGACACCCGGAGACAGCCCGTTATCAGGAACCGTCTGTGAACATGATCGCAAAATCAGACAGAGACAATGGGCGTTTTCGACACTGATGCACGTCGGGATGGAAAAAAATTGGGCGCTCAGATCAAAATACTCTTCTGCATAATGGGGATGGGACCCTGGGGTATCCGTGGTCCCGCATCTCCCAAGTCCATGGACCAGGGCTTATAGTCAATTTTGGGATTATAATAGAGATAACATCGGTATCCACGCCACTGGGATTTCCAATGCGCCTGTCTTACCCTCATCATCAGATCTGTACGCATGGGAATTGGTACCGGTCTTGTAAAGGTTGTCCCCGGATCTTCAAAACACATATCCAGAATCTCTGCCGCCGATGTTGAAAAGCCCTGCGTCTTCATACCGGTCATGATCTTCCCAGTCCATGCCGCCCGAGTTCATCCAGGCCGAGCATCAGGTTGGGGGCGGATGCGGCAAGCTGGGGACATCCCGGGGAGCCTGTCGGAAATATCAATACATGCCAGATTGGTGGCATCCTCTCCGTCACAGTCCTGATCGTATGCCGTCGTCAGGTACTTCAGGGGCACCGGGGTGTATGGATGGATCATTGTCATCCCAATCCACATTTTTCCGGGATATCCGTCACCGTCAGTGTCAATGACGCACAGCGCATACTGCGCCGTCACAGTTCTGATCAATACCGTCACCGCAGATCTTCAACCGCTTCCGGGGTTGATTCCGGCTGGCCGTATCATCGCAATCCCCGGTGGTGGATATCAGTTCGGATGCGATTTTATAACCTGGGGCGGGCCGAGCACAGGCGATCTGTGTTGTGCTGTCGGAATAGTTATCATTGTCTGCATCCTTGTACCGATCCTGCCCGGGAAATTCCTTGCTGTCATTGTCATTGCAATCATCGCTGTTGTCAACATAACCGGCGGAGCACTAACCAGACCGGATATGCGTATTGTGGCAGCCACTCGTGCCCGTCACCATCCGCATCCTGATAATACGTGTTATTGCCGCAGTCTTCATCCACAAACCCGTCACGATTGTTATGCTCATACCGTCTCCGCAAGATTTTGCATCGGCCCCCGGACTGAATGGCAGGATCGTTATCATGGCCAGGGATCTTTCTCCACAAAAAGAATATCCAGATGTCACTGGTCTGGCTCGCCACCAGTCAGTTGTTCTTGTATTCTCCCTGATGGCCTGCACTTTCATCACCTGTAAGCCGTCGACGCCGTCGCCGGGCCGCACTTTTGAGCTGTGTATCCTTCATCAGAGTGGACATACCCGGCACGGCAACGCTTGCCAGTATGGATATGACAGCAAGGGTCACCATCAGTTCGATCTAAGTCTAAATCCTGCATTTCCGACTGCATTTTTCCTGAATTTTGCCAAGTCTGTCAGTGGTAACCGCCACTTTTTCTCTAGTCATTGTCCTGCTGTTATGTGTTATGCATCAGTTAATGCAAGATTTGTGCAAAGCGTGTCAGTTATTGATATCAAACGACAAAACCAGGGAATCATTCCGAACAATACTAGATAATTTATGAATATTTTAGGTAAAAAATGTCTAATAAAAATTGGGTAATTAATGCTTCTTATCGGTCACCCGGGTAGATTTATTTTCTCTTACGATTCCACCCAACAGAGTAATATCATCACTCTGGCCATCGTTTCTGTGAAAAATTCTGTACCGCCCGGACAATTTGCCGTCCCAGGATGACCGGGTCATTCTGGTACCGCCGGACAATTCGCTTAAGGCGGTTTATTCCGGACGAACCTAGGAAGCGGCATTTTTTGCCTCAGACGACTACCGTCACGTCTAAAGGAGCACCGCTACCCCCGGGTGTAAAATAAAAATGCTGGGTTTTCCCGACACCCTCTGACGGAATACCAATGGGCGGCCCCTTTTTTCAGGATTCCCCAGCATATGGATACCGGTTTCATCCATCTGAACCGGCGCCAGGTGTCCGGGCATTGACCCAGGATATTTCGACCGGTAACTGTCTGAAGAATCATCTAGACCAGGGTCACGAACATGCCCTGCTGAGACCGTTCACGAAGAAGAACATTCAGGTTTTTAAGAAGATCTGGATGATTTTGCCAATGGTTCCATGTATTTTATCACCCGCCAGACTTTGGCGTTCAGTGGAGATCCCGCCGGGCATGGGGGGGACATTTTCACCGCCCAGCACAAATCCGCCGTCCAGGCGGAGCACACTGCCGGTCAGATACGGGGCATCCTGAATCATGAACAGGCAGGCCTTGACCACATCTTCAATGGTGCCGGTACGGCCGGCCAGCGTATGGTCCACCAGGGCCTGTTTCTCGACCGGCGTGAGCACCTGTTCCCAGCCCCGCGTTCCCTGGGCGTGGCGGGTTTCGAATATTCCCAGCATGAGTTCGTTCACCCGGACATTGGGAGCGCCCATGCGGGCCCAGGTTTCGGTCAGGCTCTGAATCCCCCTGTTGGCCGCTGCATACCCGTCATTGAACACCTGTGCGGCCGGACCGGATCGACCGGTAACGGCTGCCACGGAAGACAGATTGATCACCACCGCGTCTTCTGAAGCCTTCAGCAGAGAGAACACGGCATCAAACACCCAGCGCTTGGCTTTCAGTGTGGTTTCCATTTCCAGGTCCCACTGGTCTTCCACATACGGCCCGTGAACCACAGGCCATCCGCCCCGTTCAATATTATTGATCAGAATATCCAGCCTGCCGTAACGATCACGAATGAGACGCGCTGTCCGGGACACCTGATCGACCTGCGTCAGGTCCGCTGTAATAATATGGTGTTCTGCCCCGGTTGCGGCAAAATCCGCTTCCATCCGGTCAAAGGAATCTTCCCAGTCATGGCGGGTCAATATCAGTTTGACACCCCGTTTTGCCAGGGCCAGTCCGATCCCCTTTCCAATGCCTTTCACCGCCCCCAGAACCAGAGCGGTTTTCCGGTCAAGCGCTGTCATTGTCTCTCCCCCGCATCAAATTCAACTGCCGTTCATATCCATGCCGAACAACTGGTAACGCACCCATTTCACCCCCAGATCCAGAAGGGCCTCATCTTTGGTAGCGATGTTTTCCATCAGTTGCCCGGACACAGGCACCCCGCCCAGCAGGTCCTGATTGAGAATGCGATGGCGGAATTCATCCAGGTCATACAGTGCCAGAAAAACCGCATTTGACTGATCCTGTGTCAATGGACCGGGCATGATGCGGTTTTTCAGATGGATCAGTTCCATGAGTTTGTCATTGTTCCGGTTATAGGGTTCGACCTCCTGTCCGGCCAGCCACTGACCGACGGTCTGGGGGTTTTGGTCTTCAAACCCCTTGCAATGATCTTCCTGAATGAACGCATAATATTCCTGGATTTCTCCGGATTCCCGGGATCGTGAGATGGCCCGGGCCAGAGGATAGAGGCGGCAGGATGCCGGCCGGTCCGGATAAACAAAACAACCGGTGTCCCTCACGAACGGACAGGCATGCCCTGCGGACGGATCGAATTTGAATGTGACCACGGGCAGGCCGGACGCCGGACCGGAATGCCGGGTGGTATATGTCTGCAGAAATGTCCGGGACAACATATGCAGATGATTTTTGAGACGCAGCACATCATAGGGAGTCAACACCTGATTCAGATCCCGGCAGCAGTCATTGAAGCACACATTGGCCGGTCCGCAGGCAAACGTCATTGGATCGTTCAATGAAACCGGTATCATGTCCTGGGTCATCGGGACTCCTTTCTGTTACTTTTTTTAAACAGGGTCATTTCTGCCGCAAACAACCTAACAGGAAATCCTGATTTATGCCACACTGATTTTCTTCCGTACAGCCTTCCCCACATATGGTGGTTCAGACCGGCTGGATGCTGATATATATGATGTATCCCATAAAACCTTAAGTGATTGAAAAATCACAGGCATCTTTTTTTAAAAAATCTTGACAAAAACCATGTGCCAGTGCTATTGCCATAACATTTGTTTGACGCCTGCTTGAAGCTGACCTGTTTCAACTGTTTACGGTGAAGGCATCAAAAACTTTCAGACGTGGGATCGGTCCCGGGTTCTGAATTTGATATACGAATTTGTTGCACAACGGTATTGTGCTTTTTGATTAACTTAATGTATGGAGGTATTCTAAATGCCGACTTTTGTAATCACAGAAAAATGTGACGGATGTAAAGGCGGAGACAAGACAGCATGTATGTACATCTGCCCGAATGATCTGATGGTTCTGAATGAACAGGAAATGAAAGCGTACAACCAGGAACCGGATCAGTGCTGGGAATGTTATTCCTGTGTCAAAATCTGCCCGACTCAGGCCATCGAGGTCAGAAGCTACAGTGACTTTGTTCCCATGGGCGGATCGGTTGTTCCCATGCTGGGTACCGAAGATATCATGTGGACCTGTAAGTTCAGAAATGGTGTACTAAAACGGTTCAAGTTCCCCATCAGGACCACTCCTGAAGGAGAAGCCAATTCTTATGACGATCTGAAAGGCAAGGATCTGAATTCCGGCCTGCTCTCCACCCAGGAAGCAGACGGGTATGTATTCCCGACTCCCCAGGAACTGGCATAAATCAAACCGTTACCCGAATGGAAATTCTGACACTTATAATTTTGGAGGTATACAATGGCATTACCAAACAAACCGGTTGGAGAGCTCAAAGCAGTCAAGGATCCGGAGATTGATAAAAGAGATGTTGACATCCTGATCATTGGCGGCGGTATGGCTGCCTGTGGAACTGCGTTTGAAATCAAGAAATGGGCCGATGACGGCACCAAGATTCTGCTGTGTGACAAAGCTGCCCTTGAGAGATCAGGCGCTGTTGCCCAGGGTCTGTCCGCCATCAACACCTATATTGGTGAAAACAAAATCGAAGACTATGTCCGCATGGTCAGAAACGACCTGATGGGAATCGTCCGTGAAGACCTGATCTATGACCTGGGCCGTCACGTGGATGACTCGGTTCACCTGTTTGAAGAATGGGGTCTGCCCGTCTGGAAGAAAACCGATGACGGCAAGAACATGGACGGCAAGAAAGGGCTGAAGCTCGGTTCCCTGAAAGCCGGTGCCACCCCGGTCCGTACCGGTAAGTGGCAGATCATGATCAACGGTGAATCCTACAAGAGAATCGTTGCCGAAGCCGGAAAAAAAGCCCTGGGTGAAGACAACATCATCGAACGGTGCTTCATTGTCGAGCTGCTCAATGACAAGGAAGATCCCAACCGCATCGCCGGTGCCGTGGGTTTCTCCGTGCGGGAGAACAAAGTTTATATCATCAGCGCCAAAACTATTGTCTGCGCCTGCGGTGGTGCTGTGAACGTTTACCAGCCCCGGTCCGTGGGTGAGGGTAAAGGCCGTGCCTGGTACCCGGTATGGAATGCCGGCTCCACCTACACCATGGCCCTGCGTGCCGGTGCCGAACTGTCCATGATGGAAAACCGGTTCACCCCGGCCCGTTTCAAGGATGGCTACGGCCCTGTGGGTGCCTGGTTCCTGCTGTTTAAGGCTCAGACCGTTAACGGATTGGGTGAAAACTATGCGGCCTCTGACGAAGCCAAGGCTGAGCTGGAAAAATACGCTCCCTATGGCACAGCAGCCGTGACCCCCACCTGCCTGAGAAACCATCTCATGATGAAAGAGTACAAAGAAGGCCGCGGGCCCATCATCATGAAAACTACTGACGCCCTGGCAAAACTGGGTGAGACCATGAGCAAAAAAGAGCTCAAGCACCTGGAATCAGAAGCATGGGAAGATTTCCTTGACATGTCTGTTGGTCAGGCCGGTCTGTGGTGCGCCACCAACACCGAACCTGAGAAAAAAGACTCAGAAGTCATGCCCACCGAACCGTACCTGCTGGGATCCCATTCCGGCTGCTGCGGCATCTGGTGCTCCGGTCCGGATGAAGACTGGGTACCGGCGGATTACAAATGGGGCTACAACAGAATGACCACCGTCAAGGGTCTGTTCACCGCTGGTGACGGCGTCGGCTGCTCCGGTCATAAATTCTCCTCCGGTTCCCATGCAGAAGGCCGGATCGTTGCCAAATCCATGGTCCAGTACCTGAAAGCCGAAGGCGACAAGGTTGCCGGATTCAAGGAAACCGATCAGGAACTGGTGGATTATGTATACAAACCGGTAAGAAATTATCTGGAGCACTGTGCCTTCACCACGGCCCAGGATATCAACCCCAACTACTGCAAACCGGCCGGCATGGCCCTGCGCCTCATGAAGATGACCAATGAGTACGGCGGCGGTACCGGTACCTATTACATGACTTCCGGCAAGAACCTGGAAGTCCTCATGGACCTGTTTGAAATGTTCCGTGAAGACCTGGAAAAAATTGGCGCCGGTGACCTGCATGAACTGATGAGAGCCTGGGAAATCACCCACCGTCTCTACACGGCTCAGGCCCATACCCGTCACATCCAGTTCCGTGAAGAATCCCGGTATCCGGGTTTCTACTACAGAGGGGATTTCATGGGTCAGAATGATGACGATTGGTTCTGTTTCACCAACTCTACCTACAACAAAGAGACCAATGAATGGAGCCTCAAGAAAGTGCCGTATGTCAAGATCATTGCCGACTAGTGTTGACATCTGATCTGACACATATGTGACTTGTATGACAATAACCTCCAGGTGCCGCCAGTCCGGTGCCTGGAGGTTTTTTCAAATTTCGGAATCTGATTGAAATTTCCTGTTCCTGTCTCCTTTTTTGATTGTCTGCAAACCGGTTGAAGCGTCTATACCCCGGTTTGCAGACAGCCAAAACAGGAGAGAGGATGACAGAACACCGAATCCTGATTGGGATATGAGAACCTGGCATTGGCCATAAAATTCAACAGATTTGACATAAAACTTAAATGCACGGAGGGACAGCATGACAACAGATAATTCAGCCCCGGTCAGTGGAAGCATCATGGTGGTCGGCGGTGGGATCAGCGGCCTGACAACCGCCCTGGAAGCCGCCGAAGTGGGCTACGAGGTGTTCCTTGTGGAAAAGGAAGCATCCCTTGGCGGAAGAGTGTCTCAATTGAAACACTATTTCCCGAAACTCTGCCCGCCCACATGCGGACTTGAGATCAATTACCGCCGGATCAAAGACAACAAACAGATCAAGGTCTTCACCCTGTCGGAAGTCCAGAATGTGGCCGGCAGCCCGGGTGATTACACCGTGACGGTCAAAACCGCGCCCAGGTATGTCAATGAGAACTGCACCGCCTGCGGCGAATGTGCCAAAGTCTGTGAAACCGAAATCTCCAATGAATTCAATTTCGGCATGGACCGCCGGAAAGCCGCCTACCTGCCCCACAATATGGCCTTCCCCATGCGCTATATCATGGACCCGTCCATGAGCACCGATGACAGAGACAAGGTGAAAGACGCCTGTAAATATGACGCCATTGACTTTGACATGGAAGAAAAGACCATGGACCTGAAAGTGGGCGCCATTGTCTGGAATACCGGCTGGAAACCGTATGACGCCACCCGGATCGACAACCTGGGTTTTGGTCGTTACCAGAACGTGATCACCAACATGATGCTGGAGAGACTCGCCTCTTTGAACGGCCCCTCCCAGGGAAAAATTGTCCGGCCCTCCGATGACAAGGCGCCTGAAACCATCGCGTTCGCCCAGTGCGCCGGATCCAGGGATGAGGATCACCTGCCCTACTGCTCATATATCTGCTGCATGGCGTCTTTGAAACACGCCACATATCTGCGGGAACAATATCCGGATGCAAAAATTTACATCTATTATATCGATTTGCGGACACCGGGTCTGAAGTACGAACGATTCTATGCCAAACTCAAGGAAGACAAAAACATCTTTTTTGTGAAGGGAAAAGTGGCTGAAGTCAGTGAAGAAGACGGCACCGGCAATATCAACCTGGTAGCCGAAGATACCATCTCCGGCGATAAAATCAGGCAGACGGTGGATCTTCTGGTACTGGCCACAGGCATGCAGCCGACGGCCGCCGTTGACAAACCCGCCGCAGACCTGATCTTTGATGCGGACGGATTCATCGTCAACGACTTTTCAAAAGGCGGCATGTTCGCGGCAGGATGTGCCAACAAGCCGGCCGATGTCGTCACATCCAATCAGAACGCTACCGGCATGGCCCTCAAAGCCATTCAGACCCTTGTAAGGAGGTAATACAAACCATGGATAAGAAATACGGCGTATATATCTGCACAGGTTGCGGAATCGGAGACACCCTGGACATGGAAGATCTGGTGGAGATTCCCGAGGAAGAAGGATTGAACTGTACCACGCATCCGTTCCTGTGTTCCAAGGAAGGGGCGGCGCTCATCCAGAAAGACGTGGATGACGGCAAGGTGAATGCCATGGTGATCGGTGCCTGTTCCCGCCGCGTCAACTTTGATGTGTTCCGGTTCGACAACTGTATCGTTGAGCGTGTGAACCTGAGAGAAGGCGTGGTATGGCCCCATTCCCGGGATACCTATCCGGCCCTGACCGAAGAACAGAAAGAAGATGAGGAACATTTTGACCGGATACAGATGAAGGCGGAAGACTATATCAAAATGGGGATGATCCGCATTGAAAAAGTGAAACTGCCCACCGCTTCCAAACCCGAATCGTTCTCCAGGAAAATTCTGGTTCTCGGCGGAGGTGTCACCGGTATGGCCGCGGCCCTGGATGCCGCCAAAACCGGGTATGATGTCACCATTGTGGAAAAAACCGAAGCGTTGGGAGGATACGCAGCCAAACTTCGGAGCCAGATGCCGGTATCCGCTCCCTTTGAAACCCTTCAGGCCCCGGTGGCGGATCAGCTGATCCAGGAAATTCAGGGATATCCCAATATCGATGTCCGAACCGGTTGTGAAGTGGCACGTATTGCCGGACAACCTGGAGAATTCACGGTTACTTTTAAAAAACCCGGAGAGAGAATCCCGTTTGATGTGCCGTTTCCCCTGCCCGAAGAGATGCTGGTGGATGAAACCGGCAAGGAACTGGATCCGGAAACGGCCCATGAAAAATTTCTGGAATACAATGAAGGCCGTCTGGATATTCTCCAGCTGGACCCGGAAGGCGAACTTTACGGTGCTGTCATCCTGGCTGCCGGATGGCGTCCGGCGGACCTCTCAAAAATGGGTATCGATCATCTGGGATTCGACCTGCCGGACGTGATCAGCAATCACGAATTTGAAATGATCGCCGCCAAAGGCAAGATTGTGCGGCCTTCCGACGGCAAACCGGCCAAGAATGTCGTTTTCATTCAGTCCCCCGGAAAAGATGAGGATGATGCCGACTTTGACTATTGCGGATCTGTCACCTCTCAGGTGGCGCTCAAACAGGCCAGATATGTGACCGAAGATTACAGCGACGGCAAAGCCTATATCATCTATCAGCACATGCGTACGCCCGGTCTTCAGGAATACTTTTACAAAAGCATGCAGCAGCAGGACGGGGTGTTCATGACCAAGGGGGCTGTCACTGAAGTTAAAAGTCAGGGCAGCGGCCTGGAAGTCACGGCCGTAAACACCCTTTTGGGTGACAACCTGGCATTGAAAGCGGATATGGTGGTTGTGGCCGGCGGCATGGTCCCGGTCACCAAGGATGACCCGGTGGTCAATCTGGCTTACCGCCAGGGACCGGGATTCCGTGACAATGACATTTTCGGGCAGTATGCCGACTCCAACTATATCTGTTTTCCGTATGAAACCCAGAGAACCGGTATTTACGCAGCCGGCGCGATCCGCCGGGCCATGACCATCGAAGAATCTATTGAAGATGCGACCGGTGCCGCTCTCAAGGCCATTCAATGTATTGAAAGCGCCAACCGGGGCATGGCGGTCCATCCCAGATCCGGTGACATGACCTTTCCGGAATTTTTCTTCCAGAGATGCACCCAGTGCAAACGCTGCACCGTGGAGTGTCCTTTCGGCGCACTGGACGATGATGCCAAAGGAACACCCAAAATCAACCCGACAAGGTGCCGCCGATGCGGCACCTGCATGGGGTCCTGTCCGGAACGGATCATCTCCTTTGCCGACTACACCATCGACTCCATCGGATCCCAGATCAAGGCCATCAAGGTACCTTCCGAAGATGACTTTGATGAACCGCCGTTCCGGTTTTTGGCGCTGATCTGTGAAAATGATGCGTTCCCGGCCCTGGATATGGTGGGACTGAACCGGATGGAATATTCACCGGATGTCCGTTTTATCCCGGTTCGGTGCCTGGGGTCTGTGAATACCATCTGGATCAAGGATGCGCTGGCCCAGGGAATGGACGGCGTGATTCTTATCGGCTGCAAACATGGCGATGATTACCAGTGCCACTTTGTAAAAGGCTCCGAGCTGGCGGAAATCAGGGTGAAAAAAATCGGAGACGCCCTTTCCAGCCTGGCCCTGGAAGAAGAACGTGTGGCGTTTGTGGAAGTGGCCATTGACGAATACGACAAACTGCCCAAAATCATCAATGAATTTGTCGAAGAAGTGGATGCCCTGGGCCCCAACCCGTTCAAGGGTTTCTAATGTCACAACTTTCAAACCATATGGAGGTTTTTTAATATGACTGACACATATCTTGCCCAACCTGATCTGGGATTCATCGCTCAGATCCGCGGTCTTGGCGGAGACACGCTGAAAAAATGTTACCAGTGCGCCACCTGTTCCGTGGCCTGCCCGATTTCTCCGGAAAACAGTCCGTTTCCCAGAAAAGAGATGATCGCAGCCTCTTGGGGACTGAAAGACCGGCTCATTAAAAACGGGGATATCTGGCTGTGTCACAACTGTGGTGACTGTACGGATCTGTGCCCGAGAGGCGCTGCACCCGGCGATGTACTGGCGGCGGTCCGCGCTGCAGCCATTACCGAATATGCCCAGCCCAAAGCCCTGGGCAAGGCGGTGAATGATCCGAAAAAGCTGCCCCTGCTGCTGGGGATTCCGGCCATCTGGTTTGCCGTTCTCGCCTATATCACCATGGCGCATGAAGATGTGATGACCAAGATTTTCAACGTGTTCGGCATTGCCTGGTCCCATGCCCATGACGGGGTCATTGCCCAGGCCAATTTCTTTTCCACCTGGTTTGTGGACCTGACGTTTGTGCCGCTGGCAACTGCCGTGGTCATCATTTTTCTGCTCAGCCTGCGCCGGTTTGTCACCGACATACATGACAATGCGGTGATGGAGGGAAAAACCGACAAAAAGACTATCGACTATAAAGCCCTGGTGCAGGCCCTGGTCAGAATGGTTCCCACAATACTCAAGCATGAAAAATTCAATGAATGCGAGACCAACAAGGAACGGGCCACGCCCCATATGATGGTGCTGTTTTCCTTTATCGGTCTGTTCATTGTCACAAGTATTTTCTTTTTCGTGCTGTATGTGTTCCAGACCCCGGGTCCCTATTCCCAGCTGAACCCGGTCAAATGGCTGGGCAACATTGCGGGCGTTGCCCTGATCATCGGCTCCGGCCTGATGATCAAAAGCCGCCTGGACAACAAGGACCAGATCAGCACTTACAAAGACTGGTATATTCTGGGGATTGTATTTGCCCTGGGCGTCACCGGCATGTTGACCCAGATGGCCCGCCTGGCCCATTTGGAATGGACGTCCTACATTCTGTATTACGTGCATCTGATTGCCATTTTCAATCTGTTCGCTTTTCTGCCGTTCTCCAAAATGGCCCACCTGGTCTACAGAACCACGGCCATGGCGTATGCAGAGTACAGCAACCGGAAATAATGATGTGACAATCATCCGCTAGATCAACCGCATTATCCAAAAAAAGAGGCTGATTTTTCATCAGCCTCTTTTTTTGATTTAAACAAGGAGAAAAATTGTGACCCACATTGCCGTATTACCCGGAGATGGTATCGGACCCGAAATCATGGAACAGGCGATCAAGGTTCTTGACCGGGCAAAAGACATCTTTGGATTCGAACTGGAATATGAACATGCGGATGTCGGCGGTGCGGCCATAGACCGGCAGGGAAAAGCGCTGCCATCTTCCACACTGGCCCTGTGCCAGGCCGGTGACGCCATTTTGTTCGGATCGGTGGGCGGTCCCCGTTGGGAGCATCTGCCTCCGGAGGAACAACCGGAACGCGGCGCCTTGCTGCCGCTCAGAAAACATTTTGACCTGTACTGCAACCTGCGTCCCGCCAGGGTGTTTTCCTCACTGGCCCACGCATCCCCGCTGCGGCCGGACATCGTTCAGGACGGCTTTGACATTCTCTGTGTGCGGGAACTGACCGGCGGGATCTATTTTGGACAACCCAAAGGAAGAAAAGGCACCGGAAAGGATGAGTATGCCTTCGACACCATGGTCTATTCCCGGTTCGAGATCGAACGCATTGCAAAAATGGCATTTGAGGCGGCCCGGCAGAGACGCCGGAACGTGACCTCCATTGACAAGGCCAATGTCCTGTTTTCCATGGTTTTATGGCGCGAAACCGTCACACGGATCGCAAAAGATTTTCCCGATGTCAAACTCACCCATATGTATGTGGACAATGCCGCCATGCAGCTGGTGAAAAATCCCCGGCAGTTTGATGTGCTTTTGTGCGGCAATATGTTCGGCGATATTATTTCAGATGAATGCGCGATGATAACCGGATCCATGGGACTTTTGGCCTCGGCCAGCCTCAATGAAAAAAAATTCGGACTGTATGAGCCGGCGGGTGGATCTGCCCCGGACATCGCCGGCAAAGGCATTGCCAATCCGATTGCACAGATATTGTCCGGTGCCATGATGCTCCGGTATTCCTGCGGGCAGGTGCAAGCGGCAAAAGCGATTGAATCCGCCATCGAACGGGTGCTGGCCCGGGAGATATTCACGGCGGATATGGCCGGCAAAGGCACGCCCGTGGATACCCGGGGCATGGGGGATGCCATCGTGAAAGAATTATCCTCAGTGGGTTAATTTATCGCTCATTCATACATGTGCCAAAAAGACAAAGGGTTTTTCAGCCATTGACTGAAAAACCCTTTTTATATGGTGGCGGGAGTGACGAGACTCGAACTCGCGGCCTCTTGCGTGACAGGCAAGCGTTCTAACCAACTGAACTACACCCCCGTAATTTCCAGTGTCACCTGGTGGGCGATGCAGGGCTTGAACCTGCGACTTCAACCTTGTAAGGGTTGCACTCTCCCAACTGAGTTAATCGCCCGAAAAACAGATGGACTTATATCAATATTGAAAATGGGTGTCAAGCAGATTTTTGCAAAACCTTTTTTTTCTTTACACAAGGCCGGGATTTCATCGGTTTTATTGCGTTAGTATCTTGCAAGGCCCGGTTTTTAATGATATAAAAAGCGAAATGTAATAAAATTTAGTCGAACCGATATCAGTCCGATAAAAATGTGATGCCGGGTTTTTTATGATCTTGTGATACAGCCTCATTCGCAAGTTAATTTCCTACCCAGTTCTCATCTGCAGCAACACACGTTTATCAAGGAGTAATACGAGTATGGAGCCTGTGTCAGGATATCTTGAAATTATGGATAAGGGGTTTGGATTTCTCAGGGAAATCGATGACAATTTTCAATCCCGGCCGGAAAACCCTTATGTGCCCAACAGTTTGATCCGCAAGTTGAATTTGCGGGAAGGCAGTCTCATCCAGGGGCTGGGTGAAAAAAAAGACCCCAGAAACCTGAATCTGGCGCTGGTTCGCGTCGAAACCATCAATGGCCTTCCGTTTGACGAATTCTCCGCCATTCCCATGCTTCAGGACCAGGTGAGTATCAATCCCTATGAAAGATATGTCTTAACCCAGAATGACGAAGATACGGTCGGCAAGGCACTGGACGTCATCGCTCCCATCGGCATGGGGCAGCGGGGACTGATCATTGCACCGCCAAAATCGGGGAAAACCTTTCTTTTACGCCATATGGCCAATTCAGTTGTCACCAACCATCCGGATGCCCATGTCTTCATTCTGCTGGTGGATGAACGCCCCGAGGAGGTCACCGATTTTCAGCGGGGACTGGTCAATGCAAATGTGCTGTATTCATCGGCGGATCAGCAGATCGGGCAGCACATGAGAATGACGCGCCTGGCCATGCATACCGCCATCCGGCGCGCGGAAATCGGCCAGGACGCCGTGGTGTTCATCGACTCTCTGACCCGTATGACCCGGGCGTTCAATATAGACACGGACAGTTTCGGAAAAACGTTGTCCGGCGGCCTTGGCGCCAATGCCATGGAATTTCCCAGAAAAATATTCGGCGCTGCACGGAAACTGGAAAACGGGGGCTCTTTGACCATCATTGCCACCATCCTGGTGGATACCGGCAGCCGCATGGACGACGTCATATTTCAGGAGTTCAAGGGCACCGGGAACATGGATCTGTTTCTGTCCCGGGAATGCGCGGAACGCCGCATCTGGCCGGCCATCAATATCAATCAGAGCGGCACTCGAAAAGAAGACCTGCTCATGGACCCGGCCGATTATGATAAAATCGTTGAGATACGAAGAAAAGTGGCCTCGCTGGACGAAGTGTCCGCCATGACCCAGTTCATTTCACTTCTGGAGGACTTCTGATCCATTTGAATTAAATTTTTTAAATCAGGGCATGGGACAACACTTGACTCATGTCATCCACAAAAACAATCTCCAGCTGCTTTTGGATGGATCTGGGAATCTCTTGAACATCTTTCTTGTTTTCCGCTGACATCACCACTTTTCGGATACCGTGGGTGTGGGCTGCCAGCAGTTTCTCCTTGACCCCCCCGATGGGCAGTACCCGGCCCCTGAGAGTGATCTCTCCGGTCATGGCAAGATTTCTGTAAACCGGACGGCCTGTCAGAATCGATACCACGGCCGTACACATGGCGATCCCGGCAGAAGGCCCGTCCTTGGGAATGGCACCTTCGGGCACATGGATATGAATATCCATATCCTTGTAAAAATCCTCGGTGATACCCAGATCCCTGCTTCGGGATCTTACATAACTGACAGCGGCCTGGGAAGACTCTTTCATGACTTCTCCGAGTTTTCCGGTCACCATGATCCGCCCTTTTCCCGGCATGGTCACCGCCTCGATGGTCAACAGCTCGCCGCCGGCCTGGGTCCAGGCCAGTCCGGTCACAATCCCGCTCTTGTCTTCCACTTCAAGGGGTTTATCCCGGAATTTGGGCTGACCCAGATATTTCTGTACACTGACCGTGCTGACGGCATAGCATTTTTGTTCCCGGGTACGGACCCTCTGGGTGACGACCTTTCTGATGATCGATGAAATTTCCCGTTCCAGATTCCGCACCCCCGCCTCACGGGTATACCGCCGGATAATGGTTTGGACGGCATTGTCCGAAAATGTCACATCTGTTTCTTCCAGTCCGTTTTCCCTGACCTGCTTGGGAATCAGAAACCCTTTTGCAATCTGCGCTTTTTCATACTCGGTATATCCGGGAATCTGAATGATTTCCATTCTGTCTCTCAACGGGG
This sequence comes from Desulfotignum sp., assembly GCA_034522435.1. Lineage (GTDB taxonomy): Bacteria > Desulfobacterota > Desulfobacteria > Desulfobacterales > Desulfobacteraceae > Desulfotignum. Next base: position 40,783 of record JAXHLJ010000021.1, on the reverse strand, counting down.
CCGGAATATCAAACAGGGTATTGGCGGTGGTGATGAACAGAATCTCGGACAGATCATAATCCACTTCCATATAATGATCGCTGAAATGCCGGTTCTGTTCGGGATCCAGGGCCTCCAGCAGAGCGGACGACGGATCGCCTCTGAAATCGGATGTCATTTTGTCGATTTCATCCAGACAAAATACCGGATTGCTGTATCCGACTTTTTTCAAGGTCTGGATCAGCTTGCCGGGCATGGCCCCCACATAGGTCCGGCGATGCCCTCTGATTTCCGCCTCATCCCGGACCCCGCCCAGAGAGATCCGGGCAAACGACCGACCTGTGGCGGATGCCACCGACCTTGCCAGAGACGTTTTTCCGACTCCGGGCGGACCCACCAGACACAGGATCGGCCCCTTGATCTTCTTGACCAGCATCTGCACGGCCAGATATTCCAGAATCCGTTCCTTGGGTTTTTTCAGTCCATAATGATCCCGATCCAGAATGGTTTCCGCAGTGATCAAGTCATTTTTAGGGCGGTTTTTCCGGAACCAGGGCAAAGAAATCATCCAGTCGATATAATTTCTGATGACCGTGGCTTCCGAAGACATGGGCGCCATCATCTTGAGTTTTTCGAGCTCCCGCCGGACGACACCGGCCGCCTCTTTGGGCAGACGTTTCTTTTTGATCCGCTTTTCAAGTTCTGCGTATTCTCCGGATTCGCTGTCTTCCCCCATCTCTTTTTTGATGGCCCGCATCTGCTCGGTAAGATAATGGCGTTTCTGCAGTTTTTCCATCTGTTCTTTCACACGCCCCTTGATCTTCTGGGACATGGCAAACACTTCGGTCTCCTGCTGAATCAGCTTGAGCAGAAGATAAAACCGCTGTTCAATATCCGCGCATTCCAGCAACTGCTGCTTGTCAGGCACCTTAAAGGGCAACTGGGCGGCAATGGCATCGGCATACCGTGACGGATCTGTTTCCAGAATTTCCAGGTTCTTGAAAAAACTTTTGGATACCGCTCCGGACTGTTTCGAATAATGCTCAAACGCTTCCAGAACTGTTCTCAACGCTGCCTTGGACACGGTATCCGACATGGGCATATCTTCCACCGGTATGAAATCCACCGTCAGGAAACCGCGCTCATCACTCAATTTGATAATTTTTCCCCGGCAGATGCCTTCGACCAAAGCCTTGACCGTTCCATCCGGCAGGCGAAGCAGCTGGGTGATTTTGGCTTCGGTGCCCACCTGAAAAATATCTTGAATGGTCGGCTTGAGGACTTCCGGATCTTTCTGAGTCGTGAGAAATATCTTTTTTTCTCCGGCCATGGCTTCGGAAAGCGATTTGATGGATTTTTCTCTTCCCACAAACACGGACGTGGTGACATAGGGAAAAAGCACCATGTCCCGCAACGGCACCAGGGGCAGGTTTTTTTTGATATATTCTGAGCCGTCCGGGTTGAACAATCTGGAAATATTGATCATTGATTCAGTCTCGATTGTTTGTGTCAGGCCTGTTTTTTGGGCTGTTCATACAAAAGAATCGGCGGTTCGTTTTTCAACACCACCTCTTCTCCGACCACGCATTCCTTGACATTTTCCTTGGACGGCAGTTCATACATAATGTCCAGCATGGTCTTTTCCATGATGGCCCGCAACCCCCGGGCGCCTGACTTGCGGTGTACCGCTTCCCGGGCCATGGCTTCCAGCGCTTCATCTGTGAACTGAAGATCCACGCCTTCGATTCTGAACAGTTCCCGGTATTGTTTCACCAGCGCATTTTTAGGTTCTGTCAGAATTTTGACCAGAGAGGCTTCCGACAGTTCGCTGATGGTGGTGATAATGGGCAATCTTCCCAGAAATTCAGGGATCAGTCCGAATCCGATCAGATCTTCGGGCTTGAGCTGCTCGAGCAGGGTCCCCACATTGACCTGTCTTCTGTCAGCGATTTTGGCACCAAACCCCATGGTTTTCTGGGAAATGCGTCGCTCGATGATTTTTTCCAGGCCCGTGAACGTGCCTCCGCAGATAAAAAGGATGTTGGAGGTATCCACTTTGACATAATCCTGCTGAGGATGTTTTCGGCCGCCCTTGGGAGGAACACTGGCAATCGTGCCTTCGATAATTTTCAGCAATGCCTGCTGAACCCCTTCTCCGGACACATCCCGGGTAATGGAAGGGTTGTCCCCCCGCTGGGAAATCTTGTCGATCTCATCGATATAGACAATTCCCTTCTGGGCCCGTTCAATATCATAATCCGCATTCTGGACCAGAGACAGAATGATATTTTCCACATCCTCGCCCACATACCCGGCTTCGGTCAGGGCGGTGGCATCGGCAAGGGCAAACGGCACATCCAGAAATCTGGCAAGGGTCTGGGCCAAAAGCGTTTTCCCGCATCCGGTGGGGCCGATCAGCAGAATATTGCTTTTCTGAATTTCCACATCATCAGCCGGTTTTTCAATTTGTGAGGTCAGACGTTTGTAATGGTTGTAAACCGCCACGGAAAGTACTTTTTTGGCCGTATCCTGTTCAATGACATAGGAATCGAGCATCTCCTTGATCTGCCTGGGGGGAAAAAACTCTCTGGCACTTTCGGTTTCAGCTGCTTTTTCTTTTTCTTCATCCTCAATGATTTCACCGCAGAGCTTGATGCATTCATTGCAGATGTAGACACTGGGACCGGCTATCAGCTTCTGGACCTCTTTCTGGTTTTTCCCGCAGAAAGAACAGAAAAATTGATCATTGGTGTCATCTTTTTTGGCCATAACTATAGGACTCCTTTGAAGCCGGCATCAGGCTTCGACTTTTTCTAATTGGCTTCTGTCGGCAACCACCCGGTCAACAATACCATAGGTTTTTGCCTCTTCCCCGGACATAAAAAAATCACGGTCCGTGTCCAGGGCAATTTTTTCAATCTTCTGGCCGGTGTGATACGCCATAATTTCGTTGAGCATATCTTTCATGCGAAGAATTTCGGTGGCCTGAATTTTGATATCCGCGGCCTGGCCCTGGGCACCCCCCAGCGGCTGATGGATCAAAATTCTCGCGTTGGGCAGTGAAAACCGTTTTTTCGGGGCACCGGCGGCCAGAAGCAACGCCCCCATACTGGCGGCCTGACCGATACAAACCGTTGCCACATCCGGTTTGATATACTGCATGGTATCATAGACGGCCAGTCCGGCAGTGACCACACCCCCGGGAGAGTTGATATAAAAACTGATGTCCTTTTCCGGATCTTCGGATTCCAGAAAAAGCAGCTGGGCCACAATGAGGTTGGCAATTTCACTGTCAATGGCGGAACCCAGAAATATAATTCGGTCCTTTAACAGCCGCGAATAAATATCATAGGCCCGCTCGCCTCGATTGCTTTGTTCAACCACCATTGGAATTAACGGCACAATAACACTCCTTGTTTTTCAGTCATTGATACACCATATCCTGAAATGTCGAGGATACGGCCGATTATTTCGGTTTTACGGACCGGCTATGCCTGGGGTTCATCCGTTACCGATGTGTCCTGTACGTCAGATTCCGGATCTTTTTCCGTGACCTGACATTTTTCAATTATAAGGTCGATCGCCTTTTTTTCAAGCTGCGTATGCTTGTAATATTCCATCTGCCTGGGATCTGCTTTGAAAAAATTCTTTATGGCATCCACTGTGGCATTCATGCCGCGGGCCATTTCCTCCAGACTTTTTTCCATCTCCTCTTCAGTGAGATCCATTTTCTCCTGGGTAATGATCTTATCGAGTATCAAATGCCGCCGTGCCTGCTTTTCCGCCACATCCCGGTACTGTTCAGACAGCGCCTCCCGGCTCAATCCATGTTCTTCCAGACTGGTATTGTTGGCTGAGTAGGCCTGCTCGGTCTCACTGATAATCCCGTTGAGTTCTCCTTCGATCATGGCCTCGGGCACCTCGAATTCATATTTTTCCAGAAGTTGCTGGAATATCTGTTCACTGAGTTCGTGTTTCACGCGCTGCTCAATGCCTTTTTCCAGATTCTCCCGTATCGAGTCCCTGACCTGATCCAGTGTTTCAAAATTGCCCAGGCCTTTGACCAGGTCATCATTGATTTCAGGCAGGATTTCCTCCTGAATCTCATTGAGCGTCACTTTGTAAACAATGGCCCTGCCCTTCAGATTTTCATCCGGATGATCGTCGGGATACGTCACCTCGACTTCGATATCCTGAACCGGCACACACCCGGTCAATTTTTCGGAAAATTCTTCAGGCAGCGTATCCTGGCCCATTTTGTACAAAAAATTTTCAATTTTCGGTGTGTGTTCATACGGTTCATCGTTCAAAAACCCCTGATAATCGATCAGGACAAAATCAGAATCCTTGACGGCCCTGCTTTCGCCAACCGTCTGTTTTTTTGCCATGGTTTTCTGAATCATGTGAATCTGCGCGTCAATCTCGTCAGCAGATACGGTGTAACGATTTTTTTCAATAGACATGTCATTATAATCGATCTCGGGCAACTCCGGTTTCACCTCAACGGTGATATCAAACACATAGTCTGAATCCGGATTCAATTCCGGCGGGTCCAGCTGGGGTCCGCCCACAATGTTCAGATTGTGTTCCTGGATGGCTTCGACAAAGGAATCCTGGATCAAACGGGGGGCGACATCGGCATGAACGTCTTTGGAAAACCGGTTTTCAAGGACTTTTCTGGGAATTTTTCCTTTTCTGAACCCTTTGATGTCCGCTTTCTTTTTCAGTTCATTGTATGCTTTGTCAAGCTCCTTTGCCACTTTTTCCTTGGGAATTTCAAAAGAGAGCACTTTTTTGACAGTACTCTTGTCTTCAATTTTTACCTGCATTTTTTTGTCCTGTTACATTCCATTATTAAAGTGAACCATCAAAAATCCCGGGCCAGATGCAAACCATTTGCATAAACCTTCTGATGCGAATCCGATCATGCTCGATTATATATCCAATTAATAAAGATACCTAAAATAACGCGGATACCCATCTGTGTCAAGAAAATTGACCAAAAAAACAACTTGCATTGCATTGATTGAAATGATATTTAATATGGTTATGTCTATTGATACGGGGCGTAGCGCAGTCTGGTAGCGCGCCTGCTTTGGGAGCAGGATGTCGGGAGTTCAAATCTCTCCGCCCCGACCACTCATCCCGAAAAAAGTTTCAGCCCACGCCCGGTTCAGCATACTTTCCCGTTCGAAAATTTCACATATATCTTGAAAAAAGATTTTTTCCACTGTATATATAATGTTTCCGGCCGGCAGACCGGATACGGAACGATTCTGATCGGTCGCCTTGTAACAGAAGGACATGAACCTCGTCAGGTCCGGAAGGAAGCAGCGATAAGTGATCTCTTCTGTGTCAGGGATCGATCCCGGTCATGCAATTTTTCCGGCATCTCCTGCCGGCCGGTTATTTTTTCCCGCCTTTTTATATCTTGACATGCAATCAAACAGACTTACTTTTCACCCATAATTTACAAGAGTAATTTCATTTGCCGATAAATGTAAGATTTTGGATCAGGAGACAACATTGGTACTGACACAAAAAGCCAGGGGTGAAAACACCGGGCAGATCAATACCCTGAAAAAGGATGCAGAATCAACTGCTGAATCCGGGGATAATGACAACAAAGATTCTTCTTCACAGCAAAAAGACATCGCTTCGCTCGAAGCGGCGCTTGAAGCGGAAAAGGACCGATTCATGAGGCTTTCCGCTGAATTTGACAACTATCGGAAAAGAAAACAGAGGGAAATTGACGAATTCAGAAAATTTGCCAATGAAACGGTTTTCAAGCAGTTTCTTCCGGTTGTGGACAATCTGGAAAGGGCCATGGTTTCCGCAGAGACCAACAAAGACATCAACAGTCTTCTGGAGGGGGTGAAACTGACCCACAAGGAAATTTTGAAAGTGTTTCAGGATTTCAATGTCAAACCCGTGGAAGCGGAGAACCAATCATTTGATCCGAATTTTCACCAGGCGGTCACCCAGAAGGAAACAAACGAGGTTCCTGAAAATACGGTAACCGATGTGCTCCAGACGGGATACCTTCTTCATGACAGGCTGATCCGGCCCGCCATGGTTGTGGTTTCAAAACCAACAGGCAATGATACGGAAAAACAAGAAGAAAAATAAAGATATTTTGGAGGAAAAAGTTATGGGAAAAATTATTGGAATCGATCTGGGAACTACCAACTCCTGCGTCGCAATCATGGAAGCCGGTGGAGAAGCTAAAATCATCACCAATGCGGAAGGCGGTCGGACGACCCCCTCCATTGTCGCCATTACTGAAAGCGGTGAACGGATCGTGGGTCAGGCAGCCAAACGTCAGGCCATCACCAATCCTGAAAATACCGTGTTCGGCGTCAAGCGGCTGATCGGCAGAAAATTCAATTCAAAAGAGGTTCAGACCGACATCCCCAATCTGCCCTATCTCATTGAAGCGGCGTCCAACGGGGATACCCGGATCAACTTGAGAGGCAAGCAGTACAGCCCGGCTGAAATCTCTTCCTTTATCCTGGCCAACATCAAGAAAACAGCGGAAGACTATCTGGGCGAAGAGGTCAAGGAAGCGGTCATCACCGTGCCGGCTTACTTTAATGACAGCCAGCGTCAGGCCACCAAGGATGCCGGAAAAATCGCCGGTCTGGACGTCAAGCGGATCATCAACGAACCCACCGCCGCGTCACTGGCATACGGACTGGACAAAAAAGGGGAAGAAAAAATCGCGGTCTTTGACCTGGGCGGCGGTACGTTCGACGTATCCATCCTGGAAATCGGCGACGGCGTGTTTGAGGTCAAATCCACATCCGGAGATACCCACCTGGGCGGCGAGGATTTCGACCTGAGAATCATCGAATACATTGCCAATGAATTCAAGAAAGATCAGGGCATTGATGTGCGCAACGACAAAATGGCACTTCAGCGGCTCAAGGAAGCCTCGGAAAAAGCCAAAATGGAACTGTCCAGTTCCACGGAAACCAGCATCAATCTGCCGTTTATCACGGCGGACGCTTCGGGCCCAAAACACCTGGATGTCAAACTGACCCGTGCCAAACTGGAATCGCTGGTGGCGGATCTGCTGGATAATCTGGAAGGCCCCTGCAAAAAGGCACTGAAAGAGGCCAATCTGGGCCCCGACGGTGTGGACGAAGTGGTGCTGGTGGGCGGTATGACCCGGATGCCTGCGGTTCAGCAGCGGGTGGAAAAAATATTCGGCAAAAAACCCCACAAAGGCGTGAACCCGGACGAAGTGGTGGCCATGGGTGCGGCTGTCCAGGCCGGTGTGCTCCAGGGGGATGTCAACGATGTCCTGCTGCTGGATGTCACCCCGCTGTCTCTGGGCATTGAAACCTTAGGCGGTGTCATGACCAAACTCATTGAAAAGAACACCACCATTCCCACCAAAAAGAGCCAGGTGTTTTCCACGGCTGCGGACAATCAGCCGGCGGTGTCCATCCATGTGCTCCAGGGAGAACGGGAAATGGCGGCGGACAACAAGACCCTTGGCCGGTTTGAACTGACCGATATCCCGCCCGCACCGCGCGGGGTTCCTCAGATCGAGGTGTCCTTTGATATCGATGCCAACGGCATTGTCCAGGTGTACGCAAAAGACAAGGCCACCGGCAAGGAACAGTCTATCCGCATCACTGCCGCATCCGGTCTGTCGGACGAAGAGATCGAAAAAATGGTCAAGGACGCGGAAATGCATGCGGATGAGGACAAAAAGAAGCGATCACTGGTAGACACCCGGAACCAGGCCGAAGCGCTGGTGGACCAGACGGAAAAAACGTTGAAGGAACACGGCTCAAAAGTGGACGACGAGACCAGGAAAACGATTGAATCCGCTGTGGAAGCATTGAAACAGGCCAAAGATTCCGATAATGTGGAAGACATCCAACAGAAAATCGAAACCCTTTCCCAGGCGTCTCACAAACTGGCTGAAGTGATGTATCAGCAGGCTGCGTCCTCCCCGGAGGGAGAAGGCGGCGGCAGCGGCGGCAGCACAGATGCCCAGGCCGATGATGACGTCGTGGATGCGGATTTTGAAGAGGTGAAAAAAGACAAATAACCCCCCTTTTTTAAAATCATTGGGTTGAACATAATCCTGCCGTGGTCTATATTGATCCGGCAGGATTTTTTTACCCCCAGGCAAAAAATTAAAGGTGAATACACGGGATATGCGAATTACAGATATACTGGCTCAAAACAACCGGCTTTACAGGGATAAGATCGCCCTGGTGGAACGGATTCCCGCCCAGTCCGCCAGAAAGGAGATCACGTGGCATCAGTTTTATACCATGTCCTGTCAGCTGGCCAACGCACTGAAAAATCACGGCATCAAAAAATCAGACACCGTGGTTCAGCTGATGACCAACTGTCTGGAATGGCTGCCCATCTATTTTGGAATCCTTTATACCGGGGCATGGGCCGTGCCGCTGAATTTCCGGTTCGAGTCCGACAAAATTCTTCTGTGCACACAGACCGCAACGCCCAAAGTGTTCATTTTCGGGCCGGAATTCATCGAACGCATTGAAAACATTCGTCAGGAGCTGAGCGGCCGTGTGTCCCTCTGGGTATTTGCCGGCCCGGAAAAGAACTGTCCGGACTGGGCCGTTTCCCTGGACACGTTCATTTCCGGTCAAAATGGACATTATCCTCTGGAAATCGATGCCGGACCGGATGACGACGCCGCCCTGTACTTCACGTCCGGCACCACCGGAACCCCCAAAGCCGTGCTGCTCACCCATAAAAATCTGACCCATGCCTGTGAGGTGGAAAACACGCATCACGGCCAGACCCATGAGGATGTGTTTCTCTGTATTCCCCCGTTATATCACACCGGTGCCAAAATGCACTGGATGGGCAGTTTTCTGGTGGGGGGCAAATGTATTCTGCTCAACGGCGTCAAACCGGAGTGGATTCTTGAGGCGGTGTCCGAAGAGCAGTGCACCATTGCCTGGCTTCTGGTGCCCTGGGCCCATGACATTTTGATTTCCATTGAAAACGGCACCATCGATTTATCGAAATATCACCTGAATCAATGGCGGCTCATGCATTCCGGGGCCCAGCCTGTGCCGCCCAGTCTTGTGGAGCGCTGGAAAAAAGTTTTCCCGTTTCAGGCCTATGATACCAACTATGGTCTGACCGAATCCACCGGCCCCGGCTGCATTCACTTAGGGCTTGAAAACAGCCACCATGTGGGTCCCATCGGCAAGGCCGGATACGGATGGGAAGCCAAAATCGTGGACAAACAGGGCAACCATCTGTTTGCCAGTGAAACCGGGGAATTGATCGTCAAGGGACCGGGCGTCATGAGAGCCTATTACAAAAACGAGGCTGCCACGAAAAAAACGCTCAAAAACGGGTGGCTTTACACCGGTGATATCGCCAGATACGACAAGGACGGTTTCATCTGGCTGGTGGACCGGAGAAAGGATATGATCATATACGGGGGGGAAAACATTTTTCCCAATGAGATCGAAAATTTCTTTCTCACCCATGTAAAAATCAAAGACATCGCGGTGATCGGGGTACCGGATGAACGGCTGGGGGAAATTCCGGCCGGCATCATCAGCGTCAAGCCCAACTGCATGATCTGTGAGCAGGATATCCTGGATTTCCAGCAGGCCCTGCCCCGGTATAAACGGTTAAAAAAAATATTTTTCGGCGATGTCCCCAGAAACCCCACGGGCAAGATCGAAAAGCCCAAGCTTCGGCGCCTGTATGCGGAAGACAAACGAAAAGACCCGCAGAAACTGATGCACTGAAAAAAGGAAACCGATTGTGAAACTTCTTCGAATGCTTTTCATTGCCCTGCTGTGTTATGGGTGGGTCCATGCGGCAGCGGCATCCGATACCCGATCTCAGGCACAAACCGTTATGGACGGGCTTGAAGATCAGTATGCCGGCCGCAGTTTTTCCGCGGCATTCACACAGACCTCCATCATGACGGCTCTGGATATCAGTGAAACCGCATCCGGCCGGGCCTGGTTCAGTCATCCCGGGAAAATGAAATGGCAGTATCTGGAACCCGAACGCCATGACATCATCACCAACGGCACTACCCTGTGGATTTACAGGCCGGATGAAAACCAGGTGATGCGGGGAGATGCAACACAGTTCTTTGCATCCGGTGCCGGGGGCGCGTTTTTATCCGATATCTCAAAACTCAGAGACAATTTTACCGTCACCGTCACCGAATCGACCGACCAGTGGGTGGAACTGCAACTCGATGCACCGCCCGACAATCCGGATATTCAAACCATTCGCATACAGGTCACCCGAACCGATTTTCAGATTCAGACGGTGACCACCGTGAATACACTGGGAGATGTCACCTTGTTTGAACTTTCCGACATCCGGTTTCTTGAACTGCCTGACGACTGGTTCGAGTTTGCCGTTCCGCCGGGAACCAATATTATTGACATGAATTGACAGACACCCGCAAAAAGATCAAAGGATGCACCCCATGAAAGACATTATCCGGGATCTGGCCCGAAAGAAAAACGCCATCATTCTGGCCCACAACTACGAGCCCCCTGAAATCCAGGAGATCGCGGACCTGTGCGGCGACTCCCTGGAACTGAGTATCAAGGCCGCAAAAACCACTGCGGATATCATCGTTTTCTGCGGTGTCCACTTCATGGCGGAGACCGCTTCCATTCTGTGCCCGGACAAGACCGTGCTTCTGCCCAACCCGGACGCCGGCTGCCCCATGGCAAACATGGTGACCCCCGAGGCGTTGACCGCCAGAAAAAAAGCACTGGGAAACATTCCGGTCATCACCTATGTCAATTCATCCGCCGCAGTCAAGGCGGTATCTGATATCTGCTGCACCTCGGCCAACGTGATCGATGTGGTCAACGCCCAGTCCGCCGATGAGGTGCTCATGACACCGGACAGAAACCTGGCCCAGTATGCGGCCGGGCACACGGACAAAAAAATTCATTTATGGGACGGATTTTGCCCGTTTCACAACAACCTGACCCCGAAAGATGTGGCAGCGGCAAGGCAGGCACATCCAAAGGCACTGTTCATGGCCCATCCGGAATGTCCGCCCGAGGTCCTGGCTTTGGCCGATACCATCCAGTCCACATCCGGCATGATCCGGTATGCAAAAAACAGTTCGCACCGTCAATTCATCATCGGCACCGAAATCGGCCTGCTGTATCCGATCTCAAAAGCCAACCCGGACAAGCAGTTTTTTCCGGCATCCGAAAAAATGCTGTGCAAAGACATGAAGAAGATCGGTCTGGAAGATATCAAGAACAGTCTGGAAACGCTGTCAGGAGAAATCAGGGTCCCGGAACATATCCGGAAGAATGCCCTGGGCGCGGTACAGAAAATGATCGATCTGGCCTGACACGCAAAAAGCCGGCATCCCGGGATGCCGGCCTCTGATTCATGGGTGCAGCAAACAATCAGCCCGTCGTTTAAAGGTTATCGTACACCTCATCCGGGATGTCCGCATTGGTATAGAATTGCTGGACGTCATCACAGTCGTCCAGGGCTTCCATGAACCTTACCATCTGTTCGGCTTCCTTGCCGGTCACTGCGGTCATGGTCTGGGGCAGCCGGGTGATTTCCGCCATCTCGCAAGCAATGCCGGCCTTGTCGACCGCCGCCTGCACGGCTTCAAAATCACCGGGATCGGTGATCACCTCGAACACATCGCCTTCGTCTTTGATGTCTTCGGCGCCGGCATCCAGGGCCACTTCCATGAGCGTGTCTTCATCCACGGCATCCTTAGCCACCGCGATCAGCCCTTTTTTGTCGAACATCCAGCCCACACACCCGTCCGTGCCCACATTGCCCCCGGCCTTGGAAAACATGTACCTGACATCGGCAATGGTCCGGTTCCGGTTGTCGGTGAGGCATTCCACCATCACCGCCACCCCGCCCGGGCCGTATCCTTCATAAATGATTTCCTCATAACTGACCCCTTCCAGTTCGCCCGTGCCTTTTTTGATGGCCCGCTCGAAATTTTCCTTGGGCATGTTCTGGGCTTTGGCCGCAACAACGGCCTGCCGCAGCCTCGGGTTGGCCTCAATGTCTCCGCCGCCCATACGTGCCGCCACCGTGATCTCCTTGATCAGCTTGGTGAAAATCTTCCCCCGTTTTTTGTCGGCCGCCCCTTTCTTGTGCTTGATGGTCGACCATTTGCTGTGTCCTGACATGAATCCACTCCTTGCATTACTTTGATCGTTTATGTTTTGCGATAATATATATTTCTTTACTCTGTTTTCTGCAACTTTCCGGCTTGAAAACCCGGCATTCGGAGAACCTTTGTTTCACCTGTTTTTCAAACTGTGAAAATTCATTGCCCTGAAAAATCTTGCATATGAAATGGCCTTTTTCACTCAGAACCCGGTCCGCCGCTTCCAGGGCCATGCGGCACAATTCAAAAGAGCGGAACGCATCCACATCCTTTCTGCCGGTGGTGGCAGGGGCCATGTCCGAGAGCACCACCCGGCATCCGGACACCTGTTCGAAAAAAAGATCTTCCGTCATTTCAAGAATATCTTTTTGAACCACCGTCACATTGGACGGCAGATCGATCTCAACCGCTTGAATGTCAATTCCAAAGACACACCCTTTGGGCCCGGTCTGCTGTGATGCATACAACAGCCAGGAGCCGGGCGCGCACCCCAGATCCAGAATCACATCCTGTTTTTGGATAATTTGAAATTTTTCCTGAATCTCTTTGAGTTTATAGACGGACCGGGCCGGGTAATTTTCCGTCCGGGCTTTTCGTGTCAGATGATCTTCCCAGTTTGAACCGGCAGCCGTGCCGGACCGTTTGCCGGGTTTGATACCGCGTTTTCTAGCTGCCAAACAATACCTCCATGGCTTCATTCAAAAATCGAACACTTTCAATGGTCATGCCGCGAACCTTTGACAACTGTTTCAGGGCTGAGGCCGGCACCAGGCAAGTGGTGAATCCCATCTTTGCGGCTTCCTTGATCCGGGCCTGGGCGTGACTGACGGACCGGATCTCTCCGGTCAGACCGATTTCTCCGATCAAGGTGGTGTTTCCGGGAACCGGTCTGTCCCTGAAACTGGAGGTCAGAGCCGCAGCAATGGCCAGGTCCGCAGCCGGTTCCACAATTCTGACCCCGCCCACGACATTCATGAACAGATCCTGCCCGGACAGTTGCATTCCCAGACGCTTTTCCATGACCGCCACGATCAGCGCCACCCGCTGAACATCCAGCCCCAGGATGGTGCGCCGGGGACTGCCCGGGCTCGAGGAACTGGACACCAGTCCCTGGATTTCCACCAGAATGGGACGGGTCCCTTCCATACAGGCGGTGACCACGGACCCCGGGGCCACGGTGGTCCGCTCGGCCAGAAACACGGCCGACGGATTGGGCACTTCTTTCAGCCCTGCTTCCCGCATCTCGAACACACCGATCTCATTGGTGGAGCCGAACCGGTTTTTCACGGCCCGCAGAATTCTGAACACATGGCTTTTGTCACCCTCGAAATACAATACCGTGTCCACCATGTGTTCCATGATCCGGGGGCCGGCGATCGCCCCCACCTTGGTCACATGGCCCACCAGAAAAATGGGGGTCCCGCTGGATTTGGCCAGGTGCATGAACCGCATGGCCGCTTCCCGGATCTGGGTGACACTGCCCGGGGTGGAATTGACATCGGGCTGAAATATGGTCTGGATCGAGTCGATGACCACGGCATCATAGGCGGTTTTCGCCATCATGGCGGCAATGGCGTCCAGATTGGTTTCCGAAACGATCATCAAGGCGGGGCAGGTGCCGTTTTCCAGGCGCTGCCCCCGCATGGACAGCTGGCGGATGGATTCTTCGCCGGACACATACAGGCAGGGTTTGCCGGACCGGGCCAGGGCGGAGAGCACCTGGAGCATAAGAGTGGACTTGCCGATCCCCGGATCTCCGCCGATCAGCACAAGGGATCCATCCACGACCCCGCCCCCCAGGACCCGGTCGAACTCGGCCATGCCGGTGCAGATCCGCAGCGACGGCCCGATGGTGACGGAATCGATGGGCACCGGTTCCGGCGCATGAGAAATTCCGGCAGATCCCATGTTTTTTCCGGAAATCCGAACTTCTTTTACCAGGGTATCCCAGTCCCCGCAGTCCGGACACCGGCCCATCCATTTAAAGGTCTGACTGCCGCAGGTTTTACACCGGTATATGGTTTTGTCCTTGTTTTTCACCCGGATTCATTTTCTTTGCAGATTTAAAATTCTCTGAATATACCACAAAGACGGATCTGGTATCAATGTTAATTGACACCTTCCGGTCAACCCGGCGGACAGATCATTTTCAAGAGATTGTCCGCGGTTATACGATATTCAACTCAATATAAAGCTGATTTTCGGCAAACCGTTCAAACGTGAAACATGTCAGATCCAGGGTCTGGTATTTCCCGTAAGTGATCAATTCTGAAATCCCTCTGCCTGCGCCCGGTCCCTGCTGAAGCCCGTGCCCACTGAAACCGTTGATGAACATCAAATTTTTCACTTTTGGGTGCGGCCCGATGATGGCATTCTGATCCCTGATGTTGTATTCGTAATGACCGGCCCAGGATGAAATCCGCTTGATGGCGTCAAATGCGGGCACCCGTTCAGCTAAAATCGGCCACAGGGTTTCCTCAAACACCGAATAATCCATATCAAAATCTTCACAATCCGGATCATTGTCCGCATCCGGGGAGATCCCGCAGATGTAATGCTGTCCTTCCGGCCGGAAATAGGCGCCGGACGGGTCCACCACCAGCGGACAGCCGGGCAGCTGGGTATTGCATTTGTACAGGAATACAAACCGCTTCCGGGAACGGACCGGCAGATCCTCGATCCCGGCCATTTCCGCCATCCGGGCCGCTTTGGGGCCGGCCGCATTGACAAACATGCCCCCGCCGATCTTTTTTCCGGAACTCAGGTGCACCGCCGTGATTTGATCCCCTGACCGCTCGATATCCACGACCTCATCGTTCAAATAGGTAACCCCGAGGCTTTTGGCTTTGTTTTTGAGTCCCATGGTCAGGCAATGGGGGTCAAACCAGCCGGAATCCGGAATGTTGTAGGAGCCGGCAGCGATATCATCGACATTGAGCCATTCAAACGTTTCCTTTAACTGGTCTTTCTGCAGAATTTTGACATTGGCCCCGGCCGCGATCTGGGTTTCATGATTTTTCATCAGCACCGTCATCCCGGCTTCCGTGGCCAGAATCAGATACCCGTTTTCCGTGAAATCCACATTCACGGGGTCATCGTTTTCCACCTGCAGGTAAGCATTGATGTTTTTGATGAATTCAGCACCGAATTTGGACAACAAAATATTTTCGGTATTGGAAAACTGCTGCCGGATGCCCCCGGCAGACAGGCATGTGGATGATTTGGCATAGGTGGGATCTTTTTCTATCACCAGTACGTTTCCGTTGAAATCCGGATTGGCGGCAAGAAAATACGCCGTGGAACTGCCCATCACGGCGCCTCCGATAATGATGACATCATATGTTTCCATGATTTTCCCCCTGAAGTTGATTCAACCGCGCCATGCCGGAAACGGCATGGTTTTTGTTTTTTTTAATATTTTTATGGTATACTAAAAAAATTTCTATTGTCAACACATTATTTTTCATGTTTATATGTGGTATGGTTTTGACTAAATAACGGACGACCCATTTGAAAACAGATAAAAAATGAACCCAAAAATCTATCACACCCTCAGAGAACGAATCATTTTCCTGGCATACGATCCCGGACAGATTCTCAAGGAACAGGTCCTGGCCGAAGCGTTCGGCGTCAGCAGAACCCCTTTGCGCACCGTGCTGTTCCGTCTGGAATGGGAACATCTGCTCAAAATTCTGCCCCGTACCGGTATTCAGGTTGCGGAACTGAAACTCAACACCATCACGCATCTGTTTCAAGCCAGGCTGGAACTGGAATCGGTCATCGGCGTCATGGCTGCGGAACGGTTCACCAGGGGTCATTTTGACCGGTTGGCGCAATTAACTGAAACCTGCAAAGATCTGGTGTCCCGGCATGAACCGGAACAACTGGCCCGCCTGGATATGGATCTGAAACGCCTGTTCCACGACGCGGCCGGCAATCCGTTTTTGACGGAAATGTCCGACCGCTTCTACGTGTTGACGTTTCGACTGTGGTATTTCAACCTGATGAAAATGGACACCCGTGGCCTGCACAAAGAAGGCCTTTGCCTGCACTCGGATCTGCACGCATTGACCGGTCTTTTGGCGGATGCTTCACCCGAAGCAGTGGGAACAGCCAGGAAAACCCAGCTTCTCGATCATGTGGAACGGATCCGCAATACGTTTCTGGGATTGTCCCATACCTGAAATTTATCCCTTGTGGACAGTGACCTGGGGGAACGGAATTTCAATTTCGTTTTCGTCGAACGCCTGTTTGATGGTTTTGAGCATATCAAACCGGGTGTCCCAGTAATCGGAACTTTTCACCCATGGCCGTACCACAAAATTCACGCTGGAATCCGCCAGCTCGGATACGGCGATGGCATAGGCCGGGTCCTTTAAAATACGGTCGTCCGATTGAATGATGTTCTCGAGAATCTGCCAGGCTTTTTCAATATTCGAGCCGTATCCGATGCCGATCACCAGATCGATCCGGCGGGTATCATACGCGGAAATATTTTTGATCACATCATTGAAAATTTTTCCATTGGGTACCAGAATCTTGATGTTGTCCGGTGTGGCCAGCGTGGTGGTGAACATCTGAATATCCTTGACCGTGCCGGCGACCCCGGCGGCTTCGATATAATGCCCGGTCTTGAACGGATGCAGGATCAGGATGAGCAAACCGGCGGCAAAATTGCCCAGGGCCCCCTGCATCGCCAGGCCCACAGCCAGACCGGCGGCACCGATCACCGCCACGAATGATGCGGTCTGTATGCCGAATTTTGCCAGTGCGGCCAGCACGGCAAACGCCAGAATGGCATAATACACCAGACTGGAGAAAAAAGAAGTTACAGATGGATCCACCTTGGACCGCTCCATGAGCTTTTCTATGATCTTTTTACCGATACCTGCGGCGATGCGGCCCGCAATCAGGATAATAACAGCGCCGATGATACTCAACCCGTATTTGGTCAAAAACACCACGATCTCTTCGACATAATTTTCCATATGTCTATCCTTTTCTGATCAGAATGGTCTCTGCTGCCTGCTCCCTGTTCACATTCACTGCATCGGCTACCATATTTCGGGGTATGCCACATCCACGAATTTTTCTTCCATGGTATGTTTGTGTCCCCGTTCCATGGATGCCAGGTCCAGAAATACGGATTTCAAGCCGGGATCCGTAATGTTTTCCGCCAACCCGGTATATTTTTTCATGGCGATCTCTTCGTTTTTCATGGCCAGACCGATGGCATTCTTGAGATCCATATCATCGGATACTTTCGGCATTTCAATGGTTTCCGACACATGAAAATCCTTGTCACAGTCAAAATAGGCCGCATCCACTTTTTTCTGATTCAAAATATCGGTCAGAATCTTTTCATGTTTGGCTTCTTCTTGAGCAAATCCGGCAAACACTTTTTTGAGATAATCATCTTTGATCCGATCAGACACCTGCTCATAAAACTGTCTGGCATCGATTTCACTTTGGATGGCATCCTTGATTACCTGACGGTATTTTTCCAGTTCCATAACACTCTCCTTTGATTTTTCCGGCGTTTTATACTCAGGGAAGGGGGGTGGTCGTATAGGCCACACCCGCTTCTTCAGAACCATAAAGGGGCAGCTCCCGATCCGCTTCAACATCCGCCACCCAGTCGGGATTCAGCAGCATGGATTTGCCCGACAGGACCATATCCGCGTCTGCCAGTGCATGTTCCGCGCTTTTTAGGTCATGAATCTTTCCGCAGATCAGCAGCGGCAGATCCGTGACATCCCGGGTGATCCGTGCCATGGTGCGGCCCGTATCAAAAGCATTCCGGGAATAATCATAGGTGGAAACCGAGATGGCGTCCACCGGGTCTTCTGAAAAAAGCGACACCATCTTTTGCCATTCAGCCGCGTCGGAAAACAATGACACATCCATGTCAGCAATACCCCAGTTGGAGATGCGCACCAGAAAGAGCAGCTCTTCAGGCAAAACCGCCTTGACCGCATGAATCACCTCACGGATGAACCGGTACCGGTTTTCCATGGACCCGCCGTAAGTATCGGTTCTCCGGTTGGAATAGGCGGACAGAAACTGGCTGAGAAGATACCCGTGGGCACAGTGCAGCTCGAACCCGTCAAACCCGGCCGCCGCCACCCCTTTGGCGGTTTCCGCAAACCCGTTGATCACATGATCCATGTCAAAGCGTGACATGGGCTCCGGCACCGGATAGGGCATACCGGTCATGGGGTTTTCCTGCATGGGCGCCACCGGACTGGGCGCGATCACCCGGTTGGCCGGATTGATCCCTTCATAGGCCATCCGTCCGCAGTGAAACACCTGGCAGATGGACACAGCCCCGTGGCCCCGGATCTCATTGGTCACCGCTTTCCAGGCGTCCACCTGATTCTGGTTCAGGATCCGGGCCTGGCCGGGATAGCCCTGGGCGCTTTCATAATCAATGACAATGGCCTCGGTATATACCAGGCCGGCCCCGTTTTTGGCCCGGGTTTTCAGAAATGTCAGCACATCTTCTCTGGGAATGCTGTCTCCGGCGGCCGACATCCGGGTCATGGGGGCCACACCGATTCGGTTTTTAAAGGTCTTGTTCCGGATGGTAACCGGTGAAAAAAGCGATGATGTCATCTCTGTCTCCCGGGTTAAGGGTGGCTGTCAAACTAACCATCAATCTAACCCTGATTCCAGGCCATGTCAATGTGTCGGTGATATCATCTCCACTTCCGCAAAACCGGAGCCCCGGGCGGGGGTGTCTTGCTGACGGGCTGTCGGAGACACGCGTGGATTCCAGACCGGCAGCAAGACGCCCCCGCCCGGGGCGGCCTACTGCCCAAAAGTGATTGACATCAGGACAAATGCCTGTGAAAATAACTCGTTGTATAAAATCGTCACCCAATGGACCGCCTTTTTCACCAGGGCTTTCAGGCATCCCGGGTCCGGTGCTCGAAAGGCGGGCCGTTATGCGCAAGGAGAACCGTCATTGAAATATTATGAAAAAGACCGGGTTCAGTCCCTGCCGGTCAGAGAAGCAGTGGGAAAAATGCTGCTTCACGACATCACCCGCATCGTTCCGGACCTGTTCAAGGGGCCGGCCTTCAGAAAAGGTCATATCATCACCGAGGCGGATGTGGAATCCCTGCTGGACCTGGGCAAACAGCATGTGTACGTGGCCTGCCTCAACGGTGAAGTCCACGAAAACGATGCGGCCCGGCGCATCGCCCGGGCCGCTGCCGGAAAAAATATTTTGCTGTCCGATCCAAAGGAAGGCAAGGTGGGATTCACCGCCGGCACCGCCGGCCTGCTGAAAATCAACGTGGAAGGCCTGACACAGCTCAACAGCGTGCCGGAAGTGATCTGCGCCACCCTGCACACGAACCAGGTGGTGACACCGGGACAGGACCTGGCCGGCACCCGGGTGATCCCGCTGTCCATCGATGAAAATCATGTGATCGCCGCGGAAAAAGTGTGTGAAAACTTTTTTCCCGTCATCGAGATCAAACCCTTTTCCCGGCTGGATGTGGGACTGGTGGTCACCGGATCGGAAGTGTTTTCCGGACGGATCAGGGACGGGTTCGGACCGGTGGTGCAGAAAAAATTCGAAGAACTGGGGTCCCGGGTCATGGGCAAGAAAATTGTGTCCGATGACATGGACATGACCGTGGCCGCCATCCGTCAATTCATCGATGCCGGGGCGCAGTTTATCGCTGTCACCGGCGGCATGTCCGTGGATCCGGACGACCTGACCCCGGCGGCCATCCGGAAAGCCGGCGGTGAGGTGATGTTTTACGGCGCCCCGGTGCTGCCCGGTGCCATGTTTCTTCTGGCCTATATTCAAGATGTCCCGGTGGTGGGACTGCCCGGCTGTGTCATGTATTACCGGGCCTCGATTTTCGATCTGGTGGTGCCCCGGCTGCTGGCCGGAGAAACCGTCACCCACGCCGACATCATCCGCATGGGGCACGGTGGATTCTGTGCTTCCTGCAAGACCTGCCGGTACCCCCGGTGCAGCTTTGGAAAAAACTGATCATGGAACTGTCAAACCAGCAGATTCTCGCCTGTCTGAAAGAAGGCATCCCCTTTGCCGTGGCCGCCATCCTCAGTCATCAAGGGTCCACCCCCCGAACCTCGGGCTCCCGGATGCTCGTGCTCCCCGACGGCACCATCCTGGGCACCATCGGCGGCGGGCTGGTGGAAGCGACCGTCAGGGACACCTGCCTGGAACTGATCCCGAAAAAAACCTGCCGGATCCGGTCCTTCACCCTGAACCAGGAACTGAAGGCCGGGCTGGACATGGTCTGCGGGGGCAGCCTCACCGTGCTCATGGAAACCCTGGTGCCCTCACCCGAACTGATCTCGGTTTTTGAGGCCCTGGTGGACCAGGAGCAGGCCGGGAAAAAAGGGACACTGGTTTCCAGGGTGCCCGGCACCCCCGAAGGGGAGTTCTTCCTGGAAAAAAGCCTGGTTCTGCCGGACGGCACGGTCATCGGCCCCTGCCCTGTTCCCGGTCCCGTGGTGGACGATCTGTGCCGCAACCGGTTTTCCGGCACGTTTCCAACGGTCCATTCCATGGGCCTGGAACAGTTCATCATCCAGCCCATGCCGCCGGCAGACACCCTGTTCATCTTCGGTGCCGGCCATGTCGGATTTCAGCTGGCCCAGCTGGCCCATTTCACCGGATTTGCCACTGTGGTGACCGATGACCGGGAAGAATTTGTCAATGAGAAACGGTTCCCCCATGCCCGTCAGATCCGGGTAGTCCCGGACTTTGTCAATGTGCTTGACGGTCTGGAAATTGACGACCATGCCTATATCGTGATTCTCACCCGGGGCCATCTTCATGACCAGACCGTGCTGGAACAGGCATTGAACACCGCTCCCGCCTACATCGGCATGATCGGCTCCCGGAGCAAGCGGAACAAGATCTATGACAATCTCATGAAAAAAGGGATTTTTGAAAAACAGCTCAACACCGTGTTCTCCCCTGTCGGCCTGTCCATCGGTGCCCAGACCCCCGCGGAAATCAGCATCAGCATCATGGCCGAAATTATCGAAGTCCGTGCAGGTCTAAATGCCCGCTGACCAATTTTGCAAATTTTTCCGGAGGTGATTTTGGACGTTCAGATGCAGGAAATCAATAAATCGTTTGATGACAGCGGCCGCCGCCGGAAGATATTCTGCAGCACGTCGGCCCGGTTTCCCTCCGGCAGTGTCAGTGTAATTATGGGAAAAAGCGGGGTGGGAAAAAGTTCGCTGCTGAACCTGATTTCCGGGATCGACCTGCCGGACTCAGGACACCTCCGGGTGGGAGATCACTGCATCAGTGCCATGACCGACACGCAAAGAACCCTTTTCAGACGGCGCCACATCGGGTTCATCTACCAGTTTTTCAACCTGATCCCGGTGCTGACGGTCCTGGAGAATGTCATCCTGATCGCGGAACTGGACCGGGTGTCCCAAAAAAAATACCTGCCCCGGGCGCAAACCCTGCTGGAACAGGTGGGACTCTGGGACCGGCGCGGCGATTTTCCTGAAACCCTGTCAGGAGGCGAGCAGCAGCGGGTGGCCATTGTCAGGGCGCTGGTGAACGACCCGGATCTGGTGCTGGCGGATGAACCTACCGGCAACCTGGACCAGGACACCGGCAAAAAAATCATGGAAATGATCTCATCACTGGTGCGTGATCAGCGCAAGACCCTGATCATGGTGACACACAGCCCGGATGCCGCTGCCTGGGCAGATCAGATGTTTGCCGTGGCAGACTGTGACCTGGCAGCCATGGACGGGCCTTTTCATGGACCGTCTCATGGGTAGCCGTACCCTGATCCGCACCTGCCTGCGCCACAGCCGGCGGCATCTGCTGCGGACCCTGCTGCTGATTTTCGGCATTGCCATGGGCGTGGCCGGGGTGGTGGCCATTGACATGGCAAAAACCTCGGTGGAAAAGTCCTTTGAAATGTCCACCACGGCCCTGGTGTCCCGGGCTACCCACCAGATCGTGGGAGCCCGTCTGGAAATCCCCCAGAGCGTGTTCAAAAAACTTCGGACCCGGCTGGGCATCCACCGGTCCGCACCGGTGATTTCCCGGCATGTGACCCTTCCGGAGCTGGATGACCGCATCATGACCCTCATGGGCGTGGACCCGTTTTCCGAAAGCCATTTCCGGCACCTGCCCCTGGGAACGGACAACCGGGATCTGTCCGCTGTCATGACCGGCTCGACAGGCGTGTTCATCGCCCGATCCCATGCCGGGCGGTTCGGTCTGGACATCGGCAGCCCCCTGACCATTTCCCTGGGCGGACGAAACACCACTGTCACGGTCGCGGGTATTCTGGACAGCCGGGACAAAGCGGTCGAACAGATGCTTGAAGGCCTGGTGGTCACCGATATTTCCGCGGCCCAGGAAATTCTGGACATGGACGATCACATCACACGGATCGACCTGATCCTGGACCCGAAAGACTTGGCCGAAGAGATTCAGGACCGGCTTCCGGAAGGGGTGTTTCTGGTGGAGACCGACCAGCAGAACCATGCGGTGCGCGGGCTGTCCCGATCCTTTGAAAACAGCCTGACCGCCTTTTCCATGCTGGCCCTGTTCATGGGCATTTTTCTGATCTACAACACCGTGTCTTTTTCCGTGTCCCGCCGCCACCGGCTCCATGCCATTCTGAGGGCTTTGGGCGCCACCCGGTCCGGGATTTTTTTCACGGTCATGGCGGAAGTCATGGTGTACGCCGTGATCGGATCCATCCTGGGGGTTCTCTTAGGCATTCTGATGGGCAAAGGCGCGGTTCAGGCGGTGATCGCCACGGTGTCGGAGATGTATTTCACCCTCACTGTGGGCCAGACCGACATTGCCGGGATCACCCTGGCCAAGGGACTGCTGGCAGGAATCCTGACCTCTTTGATAGCCGGGCTCTTCCCGGCCCTGGGTGCCGCCGGCACCCGGCCCGTCAGTCTGATGCACAAATCCGTATCCGAACTCCGGTTTCAGAAAATGATCCCCGGCCTGTTTGTGGCCGGCCTGGTCATTCTGACCGCCGCAGCCCTGCTGATGCGGACCGGGCCCGCCCGGGCCGGGTATGATTTTACCGGGCTGTTCATGATTTTTTTCGGGGCCGCCCTGCTGACACCGCTGATTATCCGGGTTCTGGTCCGGACCCTTCTGGCAGCCGGCGCACGCCTGCTGGGAATCATGGTGACCATGGCCCTGAGAAACATCACCCGGTCTCTGCGCCAGACCAGTGTGCTCATGGCCTCCCTGATGGTGGTCACATCCGTTTACATCGGCATCGAAGTGATGACCGGCAGTTTCCGGCAATCCATTGTCCAGTGGGTGGATGATCATATCGGGGGCCATGTCCACGTGTCTTCCGCAGATGAGCGGCACCCGGCCCTGGACCCGGAGCTGGTGGCCCGAATCCGGCAGCTGCCCGGTGTGACGGCGGTCTCGGCCTACAACATTCATCCGGTGTTTTCCCGGGCCGCCGGAAAAGTACACCTGTTTTCCTATGAGTCAAACCAGTCGGTGATGCGCTGGTCCTGGACAGCGGCCCCGGAGACGGAACTGGCAGCGCTTCTGGAAAACGGATGGATCTTTGTGTCGGAAATATTCGCCCGGCAGCACCAGGTGGTACCGGAACCGGGCGCGGCCGTGGTTCTGGAAACCCGTCAGGGACCGGTATCCTTTCAGATCGCCGGCATTTTCCGTGATTTTTTCATGGGCGGGGGCCGGGTGGTGATGTCCCGGCCCACCATGGCCCGGTACTGGGGACATGACGATATCACATCCATGCAGCTATTTCTGGCTTCGGACACGCCGGCGGAACCGGTCATGGATGCCATCCAGGAAATGATCCCGCCCGGCGCCCTGATTCAGGTGCGCGCCGGAGCGGAAATCAAACAGAGCATTCTGGCCGTGTTTGACAACACCTTCATCATCACCTCGGCTTTGCAGGTCCTCACCGCCATGGTGGCCCTGACCGGTATTTTGAACGCGGTCATGGCCCTTTTGCTGGAACGGACCCGGGAGATCGGCATTCTGAGGGCCTGCGGCACCCTGCCGGGCCAGGTCAGGCAGCTGCTGATTTATGAATGCTTTTTCTACGGCCTGATCGCAGGCATCATGGCCATCCCCTTAGGCGCAATCCTGTCCTGGATTCTGATCCATGTCATCAATCAGCGGGCATTCGGGTGGACCTATGACATGGTGCTCACCCCGGGGGTGATGGTGCAGGCCGTGGTGCTGTCATCCGCCGCGGCCCTGGCCGCCGGCATCTTTCCGGCCCTGGCCGCCGGCCGCACCCAAATTTCCGAAGCCCTTCACATGGAGTAGCCATGAGGATTTTATCACATATACTGATGCTGGCCCTGATGCTGATGCCGGCCCTGATGTTCCAGGGCTGCACCACCGATGACCCGGACCGCATCGACATTGCCCAGGCCCTGTCCAATTCGCAGGGAACCGAATGCTTTGACCGGGTGACCGCCCCCAGGCCCCTGGTGTTTCCGGATGATGCCGGCCCCCACAACACTTTCCGCACCGAGTGGTGGTACTACACCGGCAACCTGACCACGGACACCGGCCGGCATTTCGGGTATCAGCTCACCTTTTTCCGCCAGGCATTGTCCTGCGACCCGGTCACGGGCACTTCCCAGTGGCGGACCCGGCAGCTGTATCTGGCCCACCTGGCGGTCACGGACACCCGGAACCGGCAGTTTTACAGCACTTCCCGCATGAACCGCGAAAGCCTGAACATTGCCGGCTGCCGGTCCGACCCCTTTGCCGTATGGCTGGACGACTGGCAGGTGACAGACACCGGATCCCACCTGGCCCTTGACGCCGCATCCAGCGACATTTCCCTGTCCTTCACCCTGGTTCAGACAAAGCCGCCCATTCTCCAGGGAGACCGGGGATATTCTCCCAAAGGCCCGGGCAAAGGCAATGCTTCCTATTATTTTTCCCTGCCCCGGCTGGAGACCCGAGGGGTCATCGGCATCGGAAAAGACCGGTTTGAGGTCAAGGGATCTTCATGGTTTGACCACGAATGGAGCACCACGGTGATCGGAGAAGATATCCAGGGATGGGACTGGTTTTCCGCCCACCTGGAAGACGGCCGGGACCTGATGGTCTGCCGGATCAGGAAAGCGGACGGCACACCCAACGGATTCGGTTTCGGCAGCATCTCTCTGGCCGACGGCACCTATGTGATCCTGTCGGAAAACGATTTCACCCTGACCCCTGAATCCTTCTGGAAAAGCCCGGACTCCGGCACCCGGTATCCGGTAAACTGGCGGATTCAGATTCCGGCCCATGACCTGGATCTGGCGGTGGCTGGGATACCCGGAAATGGCCGGGTAGTGATGCGCACGCTCTAAACGACGTCCGGGCATGGGATCCTGCAGAGGCCGGTTACCGGCTTCTGCCGCGAAGGTGACCTCTTTACCCGCTACATTCTACCGTTTGCAGGAAGTGCTGGGCAACTCGCATCCGCGCGAGAGGCAATTCGACCCATTTACCCGTTGACTTGTACGTCAACACAAGAACGTTCAACGGAGGTGCCATGGGAGCCATCCCGAAATGAACCACTGCAAGACCCGGAAAGATGCCGGGCTGATACAGCCGTTTGTGTTATGACGGTTGTTTAAAAAAAGGGATCTATGCTTACGCCTGCGTATACAAAGCAGTTTGCGCGTGACACCAGGAACACACCCATGCCTTTGCCTACTGGGAAGGGTCCATCGCAGAAAGCACGAGAAAGGAACCCTGGTGATATGCTGTTTTTTTCACTTGACGCGAAGGCATTATGGGTTTAATCCTTTTATAAGTGATGGTTGGAAATTGCATCAAGGACAATCAACCTTTTAACAAAAGGAGAGCTCTGATGCAAAAGAAAACAATGTATTGCATAGTATTGTTGCTCCTGGTGTTCGGATTCTACGGACTGGGTTATGCCGCCACAGTCCCGGCTCCGGATCAGGGTGGTGACGGATTTAATGCCGTCACACTTGAAAATGCAAAAAAACTTCATGAGCAAGGTGCGGTATTTATCGCCTGCCACAGCCACACAACTGATTTCATGAAAGGGCGCCCGCCTGGAACCATATATATCACGTGCATGGTCCCCAAGGACCACAAACGCACTGATATGCCTCTGGGCCAGGTCGAATTCGACGTTTCTCTGCTTCCAGAGGATAAGAACACGCCCATTATCACCTATTGCGCCTCGAACACCTGATGGAAGTCCTATCACGCCGCCAGGCTGGCGGTTACCAACGGCTACAAAAATGTTTACTGGATGAGAGACGGCATCAAAGGATGGAAACAGGCCGGAAATCCCATTGTGGGGGAACCGGAACTCCTTGAAGCCCTCATTGAGGTGAACAAAAACGATTTCGCAGCCCTTCTCATTTCAGAAGCGGATGCGAAAAAACTCAAGAACTGTACATTCGTAGATTTTCGGGATAAATCGAAATATGAAAAGGGCCATATTGAGGGGGCCAACTACGTGGATTACAGTGACATGTTCTCTTACCCGATGATGGAAGAACTCAACAAAGACAAAACTCTGATCGTCATTCACGACGTCCCTGCTGTTTCAGGTGTCATTGCCGCATCGCTCAAGCTGATGAACTACCCGAACGTACATATTTTGAAATAGAGATCAACGTTTAACCGGATTACCAGTCAAAAACCGCAATTTCCAACCATTTTGTGATCTGGGGTCTGGCTTCAAGAAAAAAATAAAGACGTTTCAATTGCTTCGACAATGCGTCCCAGAGATTTTTGCGGGTTTATCGCTTCCCCTGTTTTTTTTGCAGCCTGCCTGATTCCGGGATCAGACAGGCATTGTTCCAAAGCGGCCGTAAGCCGGGATTCGGTTAATACCGCCCTGGGAATCGGTTTTGGCCCAAGACCGGACAAAAAAATTCTTCTGCCGTGATAATATTGATCCAAAATATGCGGCACAATGACCTGGGGAACGCCTGAAGCGCCTGCTGTAGCTGTTGTTCCGGCTCCGCCGTGATGGATGACGGCATCCAGTTTGGGAAACAGCTGCAAATGCGGATAATCGCGGATAAAAAAGACATCATCCCCTGTGGTATATTCTGTTGAAAGCCCATGAAGCTGTGGCAGAATGATGCGCCGGCCAAGATTTCCCGCCGCCTTGATCAGAATGGGGACGATTTTTTTCTGGTCTTTGGCCGGCATGCTGCCGAATCCGGCATAGACCGGCCGTCGCTTGTTTTCAAGAAATCTGTCCAGTGCCGGCACCTGCTCCGGGGAAAGTTCCAGGTGCGGGTACCCGGTCTGAACCCATGTCTGTTTGACGTCCCCGGGCATTTCGGCAATCTCTTTGTCAGCGGCAACAATGGTATTTTTTCCCAGGATATGGTCCAGGGCATTGGATACCGGATCAAGCCCATGTTTTTTTCTGTATCGGTTGATCAAAAAGGTAATATTGAATCGATCCAGCAGTTCTGCCGTTTTCCATGACATTTTGTTGATGAAACAGGGAAGGGTGTTGTGGGTCTGCAAAATTGGAAACGGGTGAAACCGGGATGGGAAAAGCTGTGGTGTAAAGGCAATATACCGGTATTTGATTTTCCGGGTCTCGGCAACCGAAGCCAGCCCGAACATCAGAGAAGACCCCAGGACCAGATCCGCATTACCGATGATATCCGGCAACCACCTGAACTGGTCATCCAGCTCTTTTCTCACAAATGAAACAAAGGCCAGACCGGCACGAAGCGATACCGCCTTCTGAAATCCGTCGATAAACGCAGACACATCTCTGCCAAACCCCTGATAGGGGCATCCCAGTCTGGCGGCCCATGACGCTTTTTCCGGGGGGCCCAGCAAAACCGCATCATGGCCTGACGCCTTCAAGGCCAGGCAGATGGCGATCATGGGCTGAACATCCCCTCTGGAACCGGAGGTGGCAAGGATGATTTTCATATAATTCGAACCGGTATTCAATCCAGAGGTGAAACGGCACACCTCAGATTTCAAAAAGGTGATTCAACAAATGGACGGGCACAATGGTTATGCCGGTCCGCTGCTGTTTTTTTTCTCCGGCATAAACCAGGCCGCAGCCGTTGGGGATATCTTCGGGAAAATTTTTGACCATGTGGTTCAGGCCCTTGAAATAATCTCTTGTAATGGTCATCCCGGCCTTGATTTCTATGGGAAAAAGATCGGTGCCCCTGACACAGACTAGATCCACCTCGTTCCCTTTGCGGTCCCTGTAAAAATACAGGTTGCTTTTTTTCCCCTGGTTGAACCGGTATTTCAGCGCTTCGGCAACAACCATGTTTTCAAACAGATTGCCCCGGAGCGGGTCCCGTGATACCTGTTGGGGATTTTCAATGCCCAGCAGAAAAGCGGCCAGTCCCACATCGAAAAAATAGAGTTTCGGGGATTTGATCAGGCGTTTGGATATATTTCCATGAAAGGGCTGCAGCAAAAAAATGATGTAACTTGCTTCGAGTATGGAAATCCAGTTGCCGGCCGTGGTGTGGGATACGCCGGTATCATT
Organism: Desulfotignum sp.; assembly: GCA_034522435.1. Classification (GTDB taxonomy): domain Bacteria; phylum Desulfobacterota; class Desulfobacteria; order Desulfobacterales; family Desulfobacteraceae; genus Desulfotignum. The sequence continues at coordinate 12,127 of JAXHLJ010000021.1, read as the reverse complement.
GGCAAGGCTGCTGAGATTGAGCAGCTGTCCGCACCGCCCGGCACATAACCGGACAAAGCGCTGAAACAGGTGCAGGTCTTTTATGGCTGCAAGCTGTCTGACATCCCGTTGGATGTAGGTTTCAAAATAATCACCCAACGCCTGGACCGGGTCCAGCTGCTTGTCCCAGATGCGGGGGTAGAATCCATGAAGGATCAGATGGTCCACCGGGGGCAGGGGCACGGCGGTTTGCAGCTCCGCCATGGTAAAAGGCAGCAGTTTCAAAAGAGCAGTACGGCCGGCCAGTGATTGATTGACAGCATGGCTCACCTCAAACTGCTGGCTGCCGGTGAGAATGAAAAGACCGTCACGGTGGTCTTCGTCCACCATTGGCTGGATATAGGAAACAAGATCCGGGACTCGCTGGATTTCATCTAAAACCGCTCCATCCGGATACTGGGAAAGAAATCCCCGCGGATCATCCATGGCAAACTGCCGGATATCAGGTGATTCCAGATTGGCATAAGGTTTGTCGGAAAACACCTTCCGGCACAGGGTGGTCTTCCCGCTCTGCCGAGGACCTGTGATGGTGATGACCGGGTATTTTTCTGACAAGGCGTGCAATACCGGTTCGATGGTGCGATCTATCAGTGTCATACAAATACCATTACCCCATAAAAGTGCGGATTGCAAGCACAACTTTCAATCCGCACCTTTTTTTCGGGCAACTTGCGGGTCTATGACAAGTATCTCCCCGATATCCATGATCTTGAACTTCGAAGCATCCACCTGGTTGTCCTCAAGATACCGGGCCAGGTCCAGGCCGGGATACCCTGCCGGCTCGTCTCCAAGATAAAACGTGCCCCACTGGGTGGGAATGAAATATTTTGCGCCCAGTTGTTCAAACCCCTGAACCGCCTCCGGGATGTTCATGTGATTGTAGGCCATGAACCACCGGGGATGGTACGCGGTGGTGGCCATGAACGCATAATCGATGCCCGGAAACCGCCGCCCGAACTCTTCAAACCCCTTGAAATACCCGGTATCCCCGCCGAAATACACTGTGACTTTCGGGGTGATCAGCAGCCAGGACGCCCACAGGGTTTTGTTCCTGCCCTGGGTGATGCGCTGGGACCAGTGCTGCACCGGCAAACAGATCAGCCGGACCCCGTTGCCCAGGTCCTGTTCCTCCCACCAGTCCATTTCTTGCACATCGGTCTTGTTCATGTTTTCAACCATGGACTTCAGGCCCAGTGGCACAAATACCCGGGAATCGGCCGGCAGTTTTTTCATGGTGGAACGGTCCAGGTGATCATAGTGGTTGTGGGAGATCAGGATGTTCGCTTTGGGCACCAGGCGGTTGAACGCTTCCAGGGTCAGGGCCGGCGGCGTGAGCCGGGCCGGCACCAGTGCCCGCTTTGAAAACATCGGGTCTGTGAGCCAGTACGTATCATCGATTCGAACCAGAAAGCTGTTGTGCCCGATCCACAGGATAAAGTCGCCTTGCGTCTGTGCCAGGCGCTTTGCCGTGTCCGGCAGGACCGCCGGCAGAAAATTTTTTTCCTCATCCGTGTAATCATTTTTTGAAGACAGTTTCCACCACAGCACATCCAGAAAGCTCTTGTCCGGCATGGGCATCCAGGGAGCGAAGAACCGCCCGTCCTCCGCCACATGGGGCTCATACAGATCCGACACACGGGTCTGGGCCACCTGATCTTCCCACGAGGTTTCCGAAAAGGTCTGTTTCTCTTTCGGCGTACAGCCGGATAACGCCATCACCACCACCAGCCCGGCAATGATCAAAAACCAGCACTCAAAATACCCCTTGTCCCCGGGTTTCATAAAAATCAATGTCCTTTTTAAAAAGAGGTTTCAATCTTTCACAGAAATTATATATTGGGGCAGGCAAAGTCAACCTGTAACACGAACCTGGAGGATTGTTTCATGTTATCTCCCATAAAGATCGGCATCAGTTCCTGTCTGCTGGGCAAGCTGGTCCGGTATGACGGCGGTCACAGCCATGACCGGTTTCTCACCCAGACCCTGGGGATGTTCACCGAGTATGTGCCGGTGTGCCCGGAAGTGGAATGCGGCATGCCCACCCCGAGAAACTCCCTGCGCCTGGAGGGGGATCCGGAAAATCCCCGGCTGATCACCCGGAAAACCCGTGAGGATCACACGCAGCAGATGCAGACCTGGATCGAGAAAAAACTGCCGGAGCTGGAAAAACAAAACCTGTGCGGGTTCATCTTCAAAAGCAAATCCCCCAGCAGCGGCCTTTACCGCATCAAGGTATACGGCGATGACGGCAAAATGAGAAACAACGGGACCGGCCTGTTTGCCCGGGCATTCACCGAACGGTTTCCCCGAATTCCCGTGGAAGAGGCCGGCCGGCTCAATGACCCCAAACTGCGGGAGCATTTCATTGAAAATATCTTCACGCTCCAGCGGTGGCGTCAGTTTCTGGAGAATAAGCCCACTTTAGGAAAACTGGTGGCCTTTCACACGGACAACAAGCTGCTGATCCTCTCCCACAACCCGGAGATCTACCGGCAGATGGGCAAACTGGTGGCCGGCGGTAAACAGATGGATTTCAGCGACCTGCTGGACACCTATGAAGAACTGCTGCTCAAGGCCCTGAACCTGAAAACCACCATCAAGAAAAACATCAACGTACTTCAGCATGCCATGGGGTATTTTAAAAACGATCTGACCCCCCCTGAAAAACAGGAGCTGCTGACCAGTTTCGATCAGTACCGAAACGGGTACGTGCCCATGATCGTGCCCTTGACCCTGATCAGGCACTATGTGATGAAATATGATCAGCCCTGGCTCAAAACCCAGACATATCTCAACCCCCATCCTTTTGAACTCAAATTGAGAAATTATTTTTAACCATGGAAAAAAAAGCCCCTGTATTCCAAAAAATCTACGCGGATTATCTGGCCCGGGTCGCGGCCCTGGACCTGACAAACCAGTCCCAACACTTAGGCATCACCGTTGACGGCAGCACCATCACGGTTGTTTTTTTCAATGAAACGCACACCATCACACCAGATAAAGTCATGGACGCTCAGGGCAACCAGCCCGCCCATGCCGTCAGCGTGATCCTGTGCAACTACCTGCTGCAGTGCCCGGAATTTCAGGACCTGGACCGCCGCATGATGACCTACAAGGATTTTCCGGATGCCATTCCCTATGTCCAGGGGTTTTACAACACAGCGGAAAAACCGGTTGCCCTCTATTTTGCCGGGAAAACAGAGCTTCTGACCGAAAGGTGCAAAGACCTGGGAGCCACATTCACCGATCTGGGGATTTCCTGTGATCTGGCCTGTCAATTTCAGGCCCTGCCAAACGTCCCGATTTTCATGACCTTCAATGACGCGGACGAGGAATTTCCAGCCGAGTGCAAACTGCTGTTTGAAAAGCGTGCCGCCTCATATCTGGACATGGAATGCCTGGCCATGATCGGCATGTCCCTGGCGGACAGACTCACCCGAAGCGGCCAGAGCCTGAACTGATCCGATGTCCGGAATGATCTATCTGGCCCTGGCCATCCTGTTCTCCAGCGGGGTGGCCTTGAGCATGAAAGGCGGCAACCGGCCCACCGTCAATCTGTGGCAGTTCCTGGCGGTCAACTATGTGGTGTGCACGGCCGGCCTCATCGCCTGGGGGGCCTGGAAAACCCTGGGTGACAATTCTGTGTTCATCTGGCTTCTGGGCATGTTCACCGGGATCATGTATGTGCTGTGCCTGTGGCTTTTCAACAAAGCCATCCAGGCACAGGGACTGGCCTTGTCCACCACCCTGATGCGCCTGTCCGCCGCCGTCCCCACCCTGGGCTCCCTGATTTTTTTCAGCGAAACCACCGGCTTCTTCCAGGCCCTGGGCATCGGTCTGGCGTTTCTGTGCCTGCCCCTGGCCAGCCGGGAACCGCTGCGGTTCAAACGCCCGGAAAAAACCGTCCACCACGGCATTTTCTGGGGTCTGCTGCTGTTTGCCGCCTACGGTGTCACAGACTTTGTCTTCAAAATCCAGGCCGAGCTGGCCCCCCAGGCCGATCCCAAAGCGTTCATGGCCGTCATTTTCGGCACGGCCCTGGTCTTCACCCTGCCCCGGCTCAAAGGCCTGAAACCTCCCGGCCGCGCCTGCCTGTTCTGGGGCACCTCCCTGGGAACCACCAATGTCCTGGCCACTTATTTCTGGATCCGGGCCCTGTCCCACCTGCCCGGGGCCATTGCCTACCCCACCCTGGGCCTGGGCGTGATCGCCGTCACCACCCTGATCAGCCTGGTTTTCTGGAAAGAAACGCTCAGACCCGCCAACTACCTGTTTCTGGCCATGGCCTGTGTGGCGATTTTTCTGATCAATGCAGGGGCAGCCTGATCCTTCTGCCGCTGATCCGCAGGGGCATTGCCACCGGCGGTATCTTGCCTCGGTAAAGGGATTCGCTGGAAATAAACAATCTGACATTCCCGACATATTCACCCGCGAATCTGTATCCGAGCCACCTGCCGATAGAGACTGCATCGCCAAATTTTGCTCCCGGCACAGAAAACCACAGTCCATCATTTTCTTTTTCCCGGTCCAGATCTTTCACAGTTCAGACTAAATATTTGGACACATTTAATGATCCCCGAACTTTTAATAATAGTGTTGACCTTTGCAAGCCATCGTTGGGGGGAGTAAAAATTGACAAAGTCCGCACCATAGCAGAATGGATATCATCTTCCCTTTATCTCCAAATAGTTGGTAACGACTGGATTTTCTAACACAACATCTTGTGTTCGTGTCAAATCATGCAATTCTTTTTTAGATGGCTTTAAGTTTCTTCGTACGGTTTTTCCTGGGAATTACTCCCGGGATTTCTTCAAAAGATCCATCCCGCATTCCGACCCACCAGCCGACTATCTGTTTCATTACCGCTGTATATTGGTTCTGCAAGTTTCAGATATTCTTTCCGTACAAATTGTTCCCGCTTTTGCCATAGGGTGCCGGTTTTCGACCACTATGGATGTTTACAACACTTAAAAGAACCATAATAAGCTGATAAGATCGATTTTTAGATTGTAGCTTTTATAAAATGCCTTGAAAAAATTCTCGCATGGGTACTGATATCTGTAAAATTGTTTTGATAGCTAACATGCTTAAAATATTTAACTTTATATTATAATTAAGGCGATAATTTGCAAAATCAATTTTTCAGAATGAGATTTGGGTGTCTATTTGGCGAAAATAGTATATCACTTATGCGATTTGAATTAATGATATAAAAATCTGAGCGCATAATGAAACGTAATATACTCCTTGTTGAACCTGGATACAAAACAAAGTTTCCACCGTTAGGACTCATGAAAATATCTGCTTGTACCACAAGCAGGTTGGTGATTATGTGAAATTCGTGAAAGGTATCAGTGAGGACATTTCATATGAATGTTACTGGGACCGAATTTATATTTCCACGGTTTTTACGTTTAATTGGGCTGTAACTGTAAAAACTATTAACTATTATAAATCCTTAGTTCAGGGAGACATAACACGCATCTTTGTCGGTGGCATCTTAGCAAGCTTGATGCCCAACGAAATTGCTAGAGAAACAGGGATAACACCTATTCAAGGTGATTAAGCCGTCCTAAAATCCTTGATGATGAAAGATTGATCATTGATAAAATTATTCCAGACTATGAGCTTTTTGACAAAACTCCATACAATTATAAATTGGTTCATGATAGTTACTTTGGTAATCGACACGCGGTTGTCCCAATAACTGCGAATTTTGCGGAGTCAACATTTTAGAACCGTCATTTGTTGAATATAAAGGATAAAAACCTATATCGATAAAATAAAACGAAGATTGGAGAGAAGATACATTTAGTTTTATTTGATAACAACATTTTGGCCTCAAATCGTTTTGAAAATAATTGATGATTTAATCGACCTTGGATTTGATAAAAGGCTCGAAATATTCATATAAAAACAAGGCTGGCTTAACCACATACAAGCAGAGAAATGTTGACTTCAATCAAGGTATTGATGCCAGAAGGCTTCATGAAAAAGATAGAAGATCTGCTATCAAAGATTGCCTTAAATCCGCTTAGGATAGCATTTGATCATATTGAGCTATCAAAAATTTACACAAAACGAATTCATCTTACAAAAGTATGAAATCAGAAATTTGTCCAATTATATTCTCATAATTCACAACGACAATCCTGAAGATTTGTGGAAAAGGCTTGATATCAATATTCGTCTATAAAGAGCATGACTTGAAGATATATTCATTCCCTATGAAACTATTCACTCAAAGCCAAGGATAGAACCTACATTAGCGCGCCTCACAGTGGAATTGGCAGTTCTTATAGGAGTTCAAGAACTCGAAAATGTTGTATAAAGGTATTGTATGCCTGGGTAAGTCCCTTTTTATAGGGCTTTTGGTGAGAGTCCGGAAGAGTTTATCGAAATATTGCATATGCCCGAAAATATAGTCATGAAAAGAGACAGAATTCCAAAGTCGAAAGAGATTGATTGGAAAAATAAGTTCAGGGCCTGATGACGACAACGAACAAAAAGAAATGATTGAAATTCTTGTGTAAAAATAATAGTAGGAAAAAACTATCCGAAGACATTAAATACAATTAACAACGGTAAGATAAAAAATATTAGAATACTATTTGCCACAAACACCGGCTCCACAAGATGATCAACTTGAATTTTTTGTCAATTGAAAGTTAGGAAAAGAATTTAGAGATGGCACCCTCCAAACCAAAGTTTAAGACAGGAATGTATCTTTTCGAGACATTAACTGCTGGCATGTATAATGACTGATTATTGATTTATAGGGAATATATTCAAAAATCTGTGGACTCAGATCGATTTAATGGGCGACTCTAGTGCCAAATTTAGAGTAGAGATCAATTTAGATCCAATTAAGAAGAGAATTGTAATCTCTGATAATGGAGGTGGAGATTATTTGATTGGCGCAAGAGGTATTTTTGCAGTTGTGGTTATAGCAACAAAATCAATCAAAACCTTAGGGTTTCGTGGGTATCGGACGTTTGGGGGAACCGCTTTCAGCGATTTAGCAACATTCCAGACAAAAGCAGAAGGAGAAACGATTGAATCAATTCAAGAGTGGGATTGTAAAGCATTACGTGATCAATTGGGCTCTTCTCAGAAAAAGGAAATAACGCTTGCCCAACTCGTTGAAAAAATATCAAATTTCCGTCAGGTAAATGGCAAAAATCTACAGGGCAGCTACTTCACGGTTTTATTAGATGGAGTTAAGAGTTTTAGGAACTATATTTTTGACATTAACAAAGTATAGAGAAATTGTGATTTGAGCCAGATTGCGCCTGGTACCTTACAATCCTGAAGAATTTTTGTATGACATCAGAAATTCATAACTGGCTATCTTCAAAGATTTCTTCATATAGGGCCTACGACATCTTTTTAAACGGTTGCCAGATCTATAAAAAATATAAAGATTCTGTAAAGATAACCAAATCCGGATATGATTCAATCGATGATTTCCAAAAAATAAAGATCTCTGTTAAAGATGAGATTGTAGCTTATGGCTGGATTGGTGTTCGTCGTGATTTATTAGGAGCAATCGCTGAAGGGTGATGGAACATCCGGAATCCATGTGAGAGTTGGAAATATATTAATTGGGGACTCCCACCTATTGGATGGTCGTTTTAAGAGAATCGTTTTAATAGTTACCTCATTGGAGAGATCCATATATGTTCGCCGAAACTAATCCCGAACAGCAGAAGGGATGATTTTATAGATAACGAATACAAAACATTATTTTACAATGCGGTCGAAAGAAACATCGGTTTCAATATGTCAAAAAAGATAAGACTGAGATCTCGTATTAGTGCATTTAATAGAGAAAACTACAAACCCAATAAACAAACAGAAGATAAGGTAGTATTCCCTGCTAAAACCATTTCGAATGTTGTCACTCAATTAAATGAAACCATTATGATAATTCAAGAATCTCTGATTGATCATCAGAAGAAAATAAAAGTGTTAGGAAAACTGGAAGATTTGAAAAAAGCTATTTCCCTTCCGACGGATAAAATTACACGTTAATACTGCGAAGGAAAATTTTCCATCACTTTTTTATGAATCTCTACTTTTGCTACTTGTTCTTTGTTTGCGGGCCATTTTTCAGCATGATGAGTTATGTTTCTAATTTGATTTAGTTCTTTTAACCAGTTAAGTTGCTTGTCCTTGCCTCCGTCTTTTGAGAAAGAAAAATACTGCTGAAAAACAGACCAGTTAGAATGGGCAATGCTATGATAGTCTATCAAAACCCAGTGATGTCCGGTTAGGTTTTTGCATGCACTTAAATCAAATATATTTTCAAAAAGGATCATTTTTTAGTTGACAAACTCAAAAAAATTTTCCGCGCCTTGAAATTATTATTTACTATAATTTCAAGGAGTTACAAATTGACCACAACATCGATCCCAAAGAAAAAAATTGAGTCCTCGACCTTTGACAAATTCATTGCCCCGCTGTTAAGATTGTTGCCTCTTGCGCCGCTGTTATTACCAAAAGGAGACCGTCCGTTAAAAATGAATTTTGAAGAACAATTGAAAGCCCTGATATACTTTCACCTCCAGGAACATGATTCTGCCCGCCATCTTATTCAGGACATGGAAGAAAATGATTTTGCAAGAGAGAATATAGCCCCGGAGGGCGGTATCAGCAGAAGCAGTTTTTCAGAAATCATTAACGGTCGCGGCCTTGAACAGTTGCAGTTCATGTTTGAAAACCTTTATAAACAGGCTGCAAAAGTCACTTCCAAAACAATTTCAAGAGCTGGGTGAGCTGATATCCATTGATGGGAGCCTGATCAGTGCCGTTCTTTCAATGTACTGGGCCGATTACAGGAAAGGGTCCAAAAAGGCAAAAGCACACTGTGGTTTTGACATCAACCGCGGCATCCCCAGCAAGATTTTTCTGACCGATGGTAACGGAGGAGAACGTCCCTTTGTAAGCCAAGATTCTCTCAAAAGGCCAAACAGGCGTTATGGACAGGGGATATCAATCTCATCATGATTTTGACCAGCTTCAAGAAGAGGAAAAGCATTTTGCCTGTCGTATCAAATCCAAAACAACGAGAACGGTCCTCCAAGAAAATGCGGTGGAATCTGGAAGTCATATTTTCTATGATTCAGTGGTTCTTCTCGGGACTCCCGGACAAAACCAGACTGTCAGGCCGGTCCGAGTTGTGGGATACCAGGTAGCTGGTGTCAAGTATTACGTAGCTACCGACCGGCATGACCTGACAGCAGAACAGATAGCCACTGTGTACAAGCTCAGATGGACGATTGAATCATTTTTCAAATGGTGGAAAAAGCATTTGAAGGTTTATCACCTGATTTCCAGAAGTAAGCATGGCCTCATGGTTCAACTACTTGGCGGCTTGATAACCTACCTGTTGATGGCAATCTATTGTCGTGAACAATTCAACGAAGAGGTTTCCATCAAAAGAGTTCGTGAGCTTCGGACCACCATTTTGAATGAATTGTTTGCTGGCCAGGATGAGATCGACAAAATCGAGAACCAAATTTTCAAAGAGCAAGGCAAACAGTTACATGCAAAAACCTAACCGGACATCACTGATCAAAACCAGATATTGTTCTTGATTTTTTACGCCTTTTTCTTCTTCTTGTTTTGTCTGAACAAGATTTCCTGACTTTATCAGGTATGCCACTATACCACCATTCATTCTCATCCTCAGGATATTCGAGTTTTAATTGTGCAACAACGGTGTTGTATAACTTTTTTTGAATAGCATCAATAAGAATCCTTGCCTCTTTTGTTCCTTCTTCATTGATAGTTTCCAAATATTCTTTTAGCTCAACGGATGTGAAATTTTTGAAGTCGGGAAACGTTTTGTCTATAAATTGCATCATGTTCAAAAGAATTTTGCCGGACACCTTTTAATGCTGTTCGACTCCTAAACATTTTTATGGCCTCTGGAGGGGCTGTTGAGAAATAGGAAATTACAGGTTCAATTAATTCCCGAATCTTAGGTGAAATTTCAGAGGCATCTTTCATATCAAGATCAATACTCTCTTTCTTGATATGTATGATAATATCTACGTAGAACCCTTAGAAGTGCTCGGACCCCATTATTGGTACATAAAAACCCACCTTTGTCAGCACCGAGTTCCCAGTGGTCTTCCAGTTTTTCTGAAAAAGAGGAGAAATAATTTATTAGAATGTCTACAGCTTTTTTAAGAGAGTTTTCTAAATCGTCAACACCCTTGTATGAAAAAGGTCCTGGTCGAACTACACCGCCTTTTAATAGACCAAAAAATTTATTCTCTTTTAAACCATCATTGAAAGAGGTAAGTGTTAAACATCTATAATAATTTTTATCTCGTCCTGTGGTTATAATTCTTCCATAAAATGGTGAAATTTTCTTTGAGTCTAATGACATTACCACTCTTGATCTTAGGGCATAATTTCTCTCTTCGAAGTCATCTGAGTCCCATTTCAAGGTAGCATAGATTTCGTTTAACAAATTTTTCGATACTTTTACCTGCTCACAGTTTATATCAACGAATAACTGAGCTTCTTCGCTTGTTGGAAGGTTTTCATACGCTAACACCGGAAGAGTAGCTGTGTCTGGTTTTGAGTCGATAAATCTTTTGCTCTGTGCATAACCATAAATTCTATGTTGTCCATCAATAACCCATGCAGATGCATAGTTGTCTGGGAGGTAAAGAGTTCCAAAAGAAGAGTTGCCAATTTTTTCTTTGCTATCGAATCGTAAATTTTTTTTGCTTTTTATATTTATAACAATATTTGTCAGTGATGTCCGGTTAGGTTTTTGCATGCACTTAAATCAAATTTATTTTCAAAAAGGATCATTTTTTAGTTGACAAACTCAAAAAAAAATTTTCCGCGCCTTGAAATTATTATTTACTATAATTTCAAGGAGTTACAAATTGACCACAACATCGATCCCAAAGAAAAAAATTGAGTCCTCGACCTTTGACAAATTCATTGCCCCGCTGTTAAGATTGTTGCCTCTTGCGCCGCTGTTATTACCAAAAGGAGACCGTCCGTTAAAAATGAATTTTGAAGAACAATTGAAAGCCCTGATATACTTTCACCTCCAGGAACATGATTCTGCCCGCCATCTTATTCAGGACATGGAAGAAAATGATTTTGCAAGAGAGAATATAGCCCCGGAGGGCGGTATCAGCAGAAGCAGTTTTTCAGAAATCATTAACGGTCGCGGCCTTGAACAGTTGCAGCTCATGTTTGAAAACCTTTATAAACAGGCTGCAAAATCACTTCCAAAACAATTTCAAGAGCTGGGTGAGCTGATATCCATTGATGGGAGCCTGATTAGTGCCGTTCTTTCAATGTACTGGGCCGATTACAGGAAAGGGTCCAAAAAGGCAAAAGCACACTGTGGTTTTGACATCAACCGCGGCATCCCCAGCAAGATTTTTCTGACCGATGGTAACGGAGGAGAACGTCCCTTTGTAAGCCAAATTCTCTCAAAAGGCCAAACAGGCGTTATGGACAGGGGATATCAATCTCATCATGATTTTGACCAGCTTCAAGAAGAGGAAAAGCATTTTGCCTGTCGTATCAAATCCAAAACAACGAGAACGGTCCTCCAAGAAAATGCGGTGGAATCTGGAAGTCATATTTTCTATGATTCAGTGGTTCTTCTCGGGACTCCCGGACAAAACCAGACTGTCAGGCCGGTCCGAGTTGTGGGATACCAGGTAGCTGGTGTCAAGTATTACGTAGCTACCGACCGGCATGACCTGACAGCAGAACAGATAGCCACTGTGTACAAACTCAGATGGACGATTGAATCATTTTTCAAATGGTGGAAAAAGCATTTGAAGGTTTATCACCTGATTTCCAGAAGTAAGCATGGCCTCATGGTTCAACTACTTGGCGGCTTGATAACCTACCTGTTGATGGCAATCTATTGTCGTGAACAATTCAACGAAGAGGTTTCCATCAAAAGAGTTCGTGAGCTTCGGGTTACCATTTTGAATGAATTGTTTGCTGGCCAGGATGAGATCGACAAAATCGAGAACCAAATTTTCAAAGAGCAAGGCAAACAGTTACATGCAAAAACCTAACCGGACATCACTGA
>JAXHLJ010000020.1:0-281291 GCA_034522435.1 Desulfotignum sp. | reverse complement strand
AGCTCCCTCACCTTCATCATTGGTGCTGATCGAATATCTCTTCCAAAACGGAACCGATTTTTTTAAAAATCCCAAGAATAACCGGATCAAAATGTTCCGGCAGGGTCCTTCCGTCACCCTCGGTGATAATCTTGAACGTCTTTTGATGGTCAAAAGCCGGTTTGTATGGTCTTTGGCTCCGCAGCGCGTCATATTGATCGACGAGCATGACGATCCTCCCCTCAACCGGCGTTTCTGCGCCTCTGAGCCCTCTTGGGTAACCCCCGCCATCCCATCGTTCATGATGTGTAAAGGCGATGGCGGCAGCCATCTGGATAGCGGGATAGGTTGAGCCGGAAAGAATCCGGTTTCCGATTGCAGCATGGGTCTTCATGATCTCAAATTCATCTTTTGTAAGCGGCCCCGGCTTTAAGAGTATGTTGTCCGGAATCCCGATTTTCCCGATGTCATGCAATGCGCTCGCAAAGGTTATCCTCTCAATAAAATCTATGGGCATATGCATCGCCGCTGCAAGCTTGCCGGCATAAAACCCGATCCTCGATATATGCACCCCGGTGTCGGTATCACGAAATTCCGCGGCCGCCGTCAGTCTCCGCACCATCTCGTAACTCATGTTAATAAGGTCTTTGGTCCTTTCCCGAACCTCCTCTTCAAGGGTTTGATTATGCTTAAGCATAAAGTCCTCGTAAGCCTTGATCTTGAGAAGATTTTTGACCCGGATGATTAGTTCGGACTGATCGATGGGTTTGGAAAGAAAGTCATTTGCAGCGGCGTTGAGACCTTTTAATCTTGAATGTCTGTCGTGAAGCGCCGTCACCATAATAATTGGTATATTTTTGGTCTCCGGGTCTGTTTTTAAAATCCTGGAGGCCTCGAAGCCATCCATGACCGGCATCATGATATCGAGTATGATCAGGTCGGGTCTCCACTCCTTGGCCTTCTGCACCGCCTCTTCCCCGTTTGCGGCAAGCTCAATATCATAGTTTAGGGGAACGAGCCACCGGGTGAGCAGACTGAGATTGCTGTCCTCATCGTCCACAAGTAATATTTTTTCATTCGGCATCTGAGATTCCCCCTTACCCTTTTTTCTTGATATGCATTTATGTGTTCCCTTTCATCTGTCCAGAATCTCCCGTACCTTTATCAAAAGGTCTTTGGACCGGAAAGGCTTGTGGATGAAGTCAAAATCTGATTCCCTCAATTCTTTTTTCGTGGTTTTATCCATGGCATATCCGCTTGCAAAGAGCACCTTCATCCGGGGAGTGACTTTTATAATCGCATCTCTGACCTCTTTCCCGCTTTTTTTGGGCATGATCATATCCAGCATAACAAGGCTGATGCGTTCTTTGTTCTCCATAAATTTAGTGATCGCATCTTCCCCGTCCTCTGCGAGGATAACACTGTAACCGAAAGACTCCAGAACGGTCCTGGCCAATTTTCTCAGGGAAGGTTCGTCCTCGGCTATCAGGATAGTCTCATTTCCACCCATAACAGAGACGGCGGCATCCGCCTTTTTATCCTCGGATGCTGTTTCTTCACTCAGAGGCAAAAATATTTTAAAAGCCGTGCCTTGACCCAGTTCGCTGTAGACTTTTATGAATCCATCGTGCTGTTTTATTATTCCGTAGGAGATGGCAAGGCCAAGCCCGGTCCCTTCGCCAACGCCTTTTGTGGTAAAAAAGGGCTCGAATAGCTTCTTCTGGATTTCCGCATCCATTCCCGGCCCTGTATCGGAAACCGTGATCAGCGCGTACCTGCCGGGCTTTCCATATCCATGCATCTCAACAAATGATTCATCCATTTCTTCCAGCCCGGTGCTGATGGTCAGCCGTCCGCCCTCCGGCATTGCATCCTTTGCGTTTGATGCAAGGTTTATCAGCACCTGTTCCATCTCCCCGACGTCCGCCATCACTGCCAATGGCCTGTCCGTAAGGTCCAAATTAAATTCGATATTCTCTTTGATAATTCGGCCAAGCAGTTTCTTCAAACCAAGGATAAGTGCATTAATATTAACGGAGGTCACTTCAGCAATCTTTTTTCTGCTGAAGACAAGCAGCCTATTGGTGAGATCCGCAGCCCGGTCGGCAGCAGAGAGCACCTCATTCATATCTTCCATTGCAGGACTGCCGGCGACCAACGTATCTTTTACCATGACGCCATACCCCATGATCACATTAAGGCTATTGTTGAAATCATGGGCAATTCCACCTGCCAGTGTGCCGACTGCCTCCATCTTCTGAGAGTGCCGAAGTTGGGCTTCAAGCTTTCGATGCTCGGTGATATTCCTCAGTGTCGCCTGAATTGCTACTATTTTACCATCTTTCTTAATAGGAACTGCCATTAGCTCATAAGGAATTTTACCGCCATCTTTTGTCACACCTTCAACTTCAAGCATAACCCATTTTTTTCCCGCAAGGATCTCTTCAAAGTAAGGTATCGATGCATTAACAGATGATTCTGCTAATATCCCGCTTGTGAAGATACTTTTCCCTATCATTTCCTCTCGGCTGTAACCGCTTTCTTCCTCAAACTTTTTATTTAAATCAAGAAAAACGCCTTCAGTATTGCATGAGATAGTTAAGTCTGGGGCATTATCGAACAAAAAGCGATAATTCTCTTCGCTCTCCCGCAAAGCATCGCGCCCCTGTAATTTTTCGATTGCATTTCCCAGTCTTTCGCCGATCAGGTTGATCAGGTTCCTTTCTTCCATCAAGAACGGACCCTCGTCCCGTAGGGGACGTTCTTCAAAGTAATACAACTCTATAATACCTACGGCCTTGCCCATAACCTTGAGATCGGCGGATTGCCGCCAGTCGGCTTCACGAAAATTCTCTGATTGATATTGTCGCCCTTCGAAAAGGATGCGGACGCAGGCGATTTCGGGGTAATACCAGCCGTCCGGCATAACATCGACCCATTGCTGAAATATACGCTCCAAGTTGTCTTCATTTTCAATCAACCGTGAAAGAGCCTGCAGGCAATTCAATTCCTTTACACGTTCCTGTAGTGCTTCTTCGGACCGCTTGCGCTCTGTGATCTCCTGCTCCAGATTCTCCAAGGCGTGCCTTAATTCTTCTGTCCTGCTGGTTACCATGGCTTCCAGCTCTATCTGATAATCATTCATCAAGTCATTATAGGCTTTGACCTGCAACAGGGACCGGACACGCGCAAAGAGCTCCATCTTATCAAGTGGCTTTGAAAGAAAATCATCACAACCGGCTTCAATCCCCTTCACCCGGTCTTCCGTTTCTTGCAACGCGGTAATCAGGATGATCGGGATCAGTCGATGTGCAGTATCTTCGTCTGATCCTGCGGGTCACCTCAAAGCCGTCCATGCCTGGTGGCATCAATACGTCCATCAGAATCAGCGCGATTTGATTACTGGATAGCTTCTCCAGCGCTTCTTCCCCGCTTGCCGCTTTGACAATTTCATAGCCCTGCGGAACAAGATGTGCTTCGAGAAGTTCAATGTCCTGGGGCTGATCATCAACAATCAAGATTACCGGCTTGTCTTTCAATTCCTATCTCCTTTGACGTCACAACATATTCAAAAATACACCACTCACCTGATAAACTGACTGACGTCTTTTGCAAAAGTGCGTGTATTTATCGGCTTGCCTATGAATACACTGTTCGTTATGAATCCAGCACCAAAAGGGATTCATGTATTGTCTCTACGATATCTTCGGATATCTGGTCTATCAAAGTCGTTACCATAGCGCTCTCCTCCGAGCATCAGATCTTGACTTTATTTTGTTTGAATAAATGGCTTTTGAATTGTCAAGGATTCTTGCCCTATCATTGATTCTTCCCAAATTCAAGCATATTTCGGATATCATTGACAAATACATTGTACACTTGGTTGTCTCCAACTGAGTGACGATGGGAAGGATTTGTTTCTGCACAAGCGGAGCCCCGGTGGGGATGTCTTGCCGACGGACTGTCGGAGACACCCCGTGGATTCCAGGCCGCCGGCAAGACACCCCCACCGGGGCGGCATGGTGCCGAACCGGCCCTGTTCCGATCCCTGAAGCTGAAACGTTTCCGGGTTGTCTACCGGATCGATGATGCTTTATCCAAAACCTCCCGCACCTTTTCAGCCAGATCTTTCATTGAAAAAGGTTTCTGGATAAATGCAACTTTTTTATCCAGCACTCCCTGATGGGCAATCACATTGGTTGTGTAGCCGGACATGAACAGAAGTTTGATATCCGGATAAAGTGCTGTCAAGTGTTTTGCCAGATCCCGGCCGTTCATTTCCGGCATGACCACGTCCGTCATGAGAAGATGAATTTTATCTGCATGGGTTTTGGCCAGGTCTATCGCCTCGGCAGGCGTACCAGCCGGTATAACCGAATATCCCATTCGTTCGAGCATCATCCGGGTCATTCGTAAAATAGCGGGTTCATCTTCCACCAGTAAAACGGTTTCATTACCCGTCGGGTCCGGTTTATGCGGATGGATAACGGCAGGGATTTCATCCGCGGCAACGCACCGGGGCAGATAAATCCTGACAGTGGTCCCCTGATCCGGTTCACTGTAAACATTGATGAAACCGTTATTCTGTTTGACAATGCCATACACCGTTGCCAGGCCAAGACCGGTACCCTTGCCGACATCTTTGGTGGTGAAAAAGGGTTCAAACAGGTGGTTCAGGGTCATTTTATCCATGCCGCAGCCATCGTCACTGACCGCCAGTACTACAAAGTCACCGGGGATAAAGCCTGCATGGTCTGCACAATATTCCTGGTCAAAGGTCTTCATCCCGGTTTCAATGGTGAGCTTGCCCACCCCTTCGATGGCATCTCTGGCATTCACACACAGATTGGCCAGAATCTGATCGACCTGGGACGGGTCCATTTTAACGGGACATACCCCTTTGCCAGGGTTCCAGGATAGATTAATGTCTTCACCGATGAGCCTTCGCAGCATATTCAATATGCTTTCCACTATATCGTTTAAATCAAGCATTTTGGGAGCAATGATCTGTTTTCTGGCAAAGGCCAGCAATTGTTTTGTCAGATCAGCCGACCGCCGGGCAGCGCTTTGAATTTCTTTCAGGTCGGCATGAAGATCGTGATTTTCCTTTGCCTTTTCAAGGGCGAATTCCGTATGCCCCAGAATCACCCCAAGCATGTTGTTGAAATCATGGGCCACGCCGCCGGCCAGACGGCCCACTGATTCCATCTTCTGGGCCTGGTGGAGTTGGGCCTGAAGTTTTTCTTTTTCGTCTTCGGCTCGCTTACGCTCGGTGACGTCTCGGATATTGCATTGAATTAAAATTGCCTTGTCGACCATATAAATATCGGTATCGACACATTGTCCGTTCTTCTTTTTTAAGGGAGTATCTTCGAAATTAACAATGCCGTCCTTTTCCAATTTCTGTAATATTTCCTGAATCGTATCAAAATCATCGGGAAAGCCGACATCCTTTAAAACTTTCCCAGTAATTTCATCTTCGGAATAGCCCAACAACTTCGTGGTGGCTGGATTAGCCAGGAATATATTTCCCTCGCGTTTTTCGAGAAGCAATACCCCGTCGCTTGCGGTCTCAAAAAGGCGCCTGTATCGCACTTCAGACTCTTTCAACAGGTCTTCCAGTAGCTTGCGCTCGGTGATCTCCTGCTGCAGGTCCTCCAAGGCGTGCCTTAATTCTTCTGTCCTGCTGGTTACCATGGCTTCCAGCTCTATCTGATAATCATTCATCAAGTCATTATAGGCTTTGACCTGCAGCAGGGACCGGACACGGGCAAAGAGTTCCATCTTATCAAGTGGCTTTGAAAGAAAATCATCACAACCGGCTTCAATCCCCTTCACCCGGTCTTCCGTTTCTTGCAATGCGGTAATCAGGATGATCGGGATCAGTCGATGTGCAGTATCTCGTCTGATCCTGCGGGTCACTTCAAAGCCGTCCATGCCTGGTGGCATCAATACGTCCAGCAGAATCAGCTCGATTTGATTGCTGGATAGCTTCTCCAGCGCTTCTTCCCCGCTTGCCGCTTTGACAATTTCATAGCCCTGCGGAACAAGATGTGCTTCGAGAAGTTCAATGTCCTGGGGCTGATCATCAACAATCAAGATTACCGGCTTGTCTTTCATCCCCTGTCTCCTTTGACGTCACAATATATTCAAAAACACACAACTCATTTGATAAACTGACTGACTTCTTTGGCAAAAGTGCGTGTATTGATCGGCTTGCCTATGAATCCACTGTTCATTATGTCTCTTAACTCTTCTCTGCCTTCTGCCATGACAAAAAATGAATCGATGAAATTACGGTTTGCCAAGATAACCTTCAGATCTGAATCCAGCACCAAAAGAGATTCATGTATTGTCTCTACGTTATCTTCGGATATCTGGTCTATCAAAGTGTTTACCATAGCGCTATCCTCCGGGCATCAAACCTTGACTTTATTTTGTTTGAATAAGTGGCTTTTGAATTGTCAAGTATCCTATACTGAATTCTGGCAAATCTCAACAATATTGCAACTATCTCTGAATATCATTGAAAAACACATTGCGCATTGGGTTATTCTCAAACGATAGGGATGGGAAAGATTTGATTCTGCACAAGCGGAGCCCCCGTGGGGGTGTCTTGCCGGCGGACTGTCGGAGACACCCCGTGGATTCCAGGCCGGCGGCAAGATACCCCCACGGGGGCGGCATGCAGCCGACAGATTGTCCGCCGGATATTTTTTTCTTGCTTCGGACAGATCTGATGGTTATTGTGGCAGACAATACTGCAATATTTTTACCATTGACTCTCAGGAACCCGCACTTATGAACGACATCACCGGTGGACTTGATTCCGATATCCTGGGACTGCTCCTGTATGTGGGGCTGGCCCTGGTTTTTTCGTTCCTGTGCTCCGTGGCCGAGGCGGTGATTTTGAGTGTCACTCCTTCCTACATCGAGGGCCTGAAGAAAAAGAACCCCCGCAAGGCCGCACTCCTGAAAAGGCTCAAACAGGACAATGTGGACCGGTCTCTGGCCGCCATTCTGACCCTGAACACCATTGCCCACACCGTCGGTGCCATCGGTGCCGGTGCCAAGGCCACCGCGGTTTTCGGCAGCACCTGGTTCGGGGTTTTTTCCGCTGTCATGACGCTGATGATTCTTTTTCTGTCGGAAATCGTTCCCAAGACCATCGGCGCGGTCTACTGGTCGAACCTGACCGGTCCCACCGCCATTTTCATCAATACATTGATTGTCATCCTGTACCCTGTTGTCTGGCTGTCTGAAAAACTGACCAAAGTCATTTCCCGGGAAAAAACCATGCATATTTTTTCCAGAGATGAGTTTATTGCCATGGCATCCATGGGAGAGCAGACCGGTCAGATCCATTCCAAGGAATCCAGAATCATCCAGAGCCTGATGCGGTTCGAACAGCTCAAAGCCACCGATATCATGACACCGCGCACGGTGGTTACGGCATTGCCCGAAGACATGACCATCGATGAATCCCTGAAATACATCACAAAAACCCCTTTTTCACGCCTGCCCCTGTACAAATCCCATTTGGATGATGCCACCGGATTCGTTCTCAAGGATGATATATTGATTTTCATGGCCCAAAAACGGGGGAAAGAAAAACTCAAGGTGCTGAAACGGGATATCATGGCCGTGCCCAGCTCCATCCCGCTGACCGTGCTGTTTGAACGGTTTCTGGCCGAACGTCAGCATATTGCCCTGATTGTCAGTGAACACGGCGGCACGGACGGGCTGGTGACTCTGGAAGATCTGATTGAGACCCTCATGGGAATGGAAATCGTGGACGAAAGAGACAATGTGATCGACATGCGGGCTTTGGCCCGGAAACAGTGGACCGCCCGTGCCAGAGCCATGGGGCTTGAACCGGAACCGACGGAGACATCTGAAAATGACATATGACGTGATTATCGTGGGCGGCGGGCCGGCGGGTCTGTTTGCGGCCTGGTATCTGATGGAGCATACGCGCCTGAAGGTCCTGCTCATTGAAAAGGGCAAAGACCCGCTCAAACGCAAATGCCCCAACCATCACCTGCAAAAATGCGCCGGATGCGACCCGTGCAACATTCTGTCCGGCATCGGCGGGGCCGGACTGTATTCCGACGGCAAGCTCAACTTCATTCCAAGGCTGGGAAAAACCGACCTGACCCAGTTCATGCCCCTGTCAGAGGCCCAGGCCCTGATCGATGAAACCGAAGCGGTGTTCACCCGGTTCAAAATGGACGGGCCGGTCTTTCCCACGGACATGGATGCGGCCCGGCAGATCCGAAAGGACGCCAGGCGGTTCGGCATCGATTTGATGCTCATCCGGCAAAAGCATCTGGGATCCGACAACCTGCCCGGTTACATCGCGGCCATGGCCGATCATATCCAGTCCAGGGGGCTTGAGGTAAAGCTCAACGAAACCGCCACGGACATTCTGGAAGAAAACGGCCGGGTGACCGGCGTGATCACGGAAACTGCCACGTATGAAGCGCCCAGCGTGATCCTGGCACCGGGCCGGGTGGGGGCCAACTGGATGGCAACGGTGGCCGGCAAACACGGAATCCACTTAAGCCAGCGGGGCATCGAGGTGGGGGTTCGGGTGGAGGTGCACAACGATATCATGGATGATCTGTGCAACATCATCTATGATCCCACCTTTTTTGTCCAGACCCACACCTATGACGATCAGACCAGGACATTCTGCACCAACCAGGGGGGATTCATCTCTTTGGAAAACTACCGGGATTTTGTGTGTGTCAACGGCCATGCCTATTCCGGCAGAAAATCGGACAATACCAATTTCGCGTTTCTGTCCAAGGTGGTGTTGACGGAACCGGTGACCGACAACCAGGCCTATGGCGAGTCCATCGGCCGGCTGTCCACCATCATCGGCGGAGGAAAACCCATTCTTCAGCGGTTCGGAGATCTGAAACGGGGACGGCGCTCCACCTGGCACCGGATCCGCAAAGGCTATATCGAGCCCACCATGACCCATGTGGTGTGCGGGGACATTGCCATGGCCCTGCCGGAGCGGATCCTGACCAATCTCGTCGAGGGCCTGGAAACACTGAACCTGGTGGTGCCCGGCGTGTCCAACGATGAAACGTTGCTCTACGCCCCGGAAATCAAGTTCTTCGCCACCCAGGTGGAAACCGGCGAGCACCTGGAAACAAGGATTGACGGCCTGTATGTGGCAGGCGACGGGCCCGGGGTGGCCGGCAATATCGTGTCCGCCGCCGCCACCGGACTGATTCCGGCCAAACACATTATTGCCCGGCTGTCGAAATAGAATTATTCCGGATAGTAAATGGCACAGGCATCATCGGATTCCCATGCCATGACCCGGGATACGTGCAGTTTTTCCGTTAAGCCCTGGTTCAGCAGGGCCTGGACCTCTTTGGCAATATACACGGCAATTCGTTCCGAAGTGGGCTGCTGCCCCTGGAACACTTCCAGATCATTGAGGTATTTGTGATCCAGCCGGGTGTCCACCACTTCGCGCACCGCTCGCTTGATATCACCAAAATCCGCCAGCACACCGGCTTCGTTCAGTTGCGTTCCTTTGACACACACCTCCACGTGCCAGTTGTGGCCGTGAAGGTTTTCACATTTCTGTCCCACCATGGTCAACTGATGGGCACCGGCAAACCGGGTTTTGACCTTGAGTTCAAACATGAGATCCGCCTGCTGCTATAAATTTTTGAACAGATTTTTCAATTTATTGGAAATTTTGTTGGCATCCAGCTTGTCGAACTGTTTCAACAAATCCTTTTGCTTGGCCGACAGTTTGGTGGGGGTTTTGATGAGCACCTTCACAATCTGGTCTCCCCGCCGGCCGGTGCGCAAGGAAGCGATTCCCTGCCCGGCCAGCCGGAAGCTGTCCCCGAACTGGGTGGCTTTGGGAATGGTGAGTTTTTCTTCACCCACCAGGGTGGGCACGGTGATCTCAGCCCCTAACGCGGCCTGGGCAAAAGAGATGTCAATGGCGCAGACAATGTTCTTGCCGTCCCGCTGGAAAAATTTATGGGGTTTGACATTGATGACCACATACAGATCCCCGGACGGGCCGCTTGGTGAAGGAGAGGCTTCTCCTTCACCGGTCAGGCGCAGCTTGGAGCCCACATCCACACCGGCCGGAATCTTGACCTGGACCTTGCGCACGGTTTCCACCCGGCCGGCCCCCACACATTTGGGACAGGGATCGGAAATCACTTTACCCCGGCCTTTGCAGTAGGGACAAGTGGTCTTGACCTTGAAAAATCCCTGGCTCTGGATGAACTGCCCGGTGCCGTGGCAGTGGGCACAGGTTTCCACTTCCGTCCCGGGCCGGCTGCCGCTGCCGTCACATTCATCACACGTGGTCAGTTTGGGGATGGATACGGTTTTTTCCGTGCCGAACGCCGCTTCCATAAAATCGATGGTCATGTTGTAGCGCAGATCCGATCCCCGCTGGACCCGGTTGCCCCGGCCGCCCCGGCCCCCGCCGAATCCAAAAAAATCCTCGAATATGTCACCGAAACTGGAAAAGATATCCTCGAAACCGCCGGGTCCGGAATGGCCGGCCCCCTCCAGTCCCTGATGGCCGAACTGGTCATAGATGTGCCGTTTGTTGTCATTGCTCAGCACTTCATAGGCTTCGGATGCTTCCTTGAATTTGTCTTCCGCTTCCCGGTTATTGGGATTCTTGTCCGGATGAAATTTGATGGCCAGTTTCCGGTATGCTTTCTTGAGAATCACTTTATCCGCATCCCGGGATACCCCCAGGATTTCATAATAATCACGTTTTTCTGTCATAACCTACCCAATCGTTCCAGTCATTTGCGCATGGTTTTATTTGTATTCTTGGCCCTGGTATGGTACCTTTTCCAGCTGTTTATGATAAACAATATAAACTAATCCTGAAATTCAGGTTGTCAACGATGAACAAAGAACTTGATTTTGTCAAGGGCATGTTTGACAAAATCGCCCACAGATATGATTTTCTGAACCGGCTGCTCAGTCTCCGCCAGGATGTGATGTGGCGCAATCAGATGGTGAGGGCCGCAGCCCCGGGCCCGGGAAGCCGGATCCTGGATGTGGCCTGCGGCACTTGTGATGTGGCCCTGGCCCTGAGCCGGCATCTCAAAGGCAACACCCGGATCACGGGTCTGGATTTTTCTTATCCCATGCTTTTGGCCGGCAAAAAAAAGTGTGATCAATCCGCCGGTCAGCGCATCGGTCTTGTAAACGGGGACGCGCTGCGTCTGCCTTTTACGCCTGAAACATTTGATGGGGTTTTCATCGCTTTCGGCATCAGAAACATCATGGACCGGCATCGGGCTTTGTCTGAATTTCACAGGGTGCTCAATCCCGGAGGAAAACTGGCGGTTCTGGAGTTGACAACCCCGCAGCACAAGATGTTTACACCCATTTATCTGAGTTATTTCAAAAAGGTGCTGCCCTGGATCGGTGCGTTTTTTTCAAAGGACGACAATGCCTATAACTACCTGCCGGCATCGGTACTGCAGTTTCCTTCTCCTGTGGCATTTGCCCGGCTGATGTCGGAAACCGGATTCAGTGATGTTCGGTTCAAATCGATGACCATGGGCATTGTGACTTTGTTTGTGGCTTCCCGTCGATGACCCGGCCTTGAACTGAAAAATCCACATGAAAGATTCCATTTTCAACACTTCCGAAGGCAAACTGCTGTTGACCGGCATGGTCATGGCTCTGATACTTCTGGGTGCCATCGGATTTTATCTTTTCACGGATACAGATATCGCCAAAACACTGATTCTCACTTTGTTTGCCAACACCTTCGGCGGCCGTTCCGTGGGTATCGGTTTGTGCATTCTGCAGGATTTAGGGGCGGTTCCCACCATTTTCTACAATTTTTACCTGGAAGTGATGGTGGTGTTTTTCACCTATGCCATTTTTGCGCTGACCGCCACCAACTACCTGCGGGTGGAATGGGTGACCCGGGCCATGGAGCGGATCGCGGAAACGGCCCTGAAACAGAAAAAAAAGATCGAGCGGTTCGGTTGGTTCGGTATCTTTTTATTTGTCATGATTCCTCTGCCTGTCACCGGGCCGGTGGTGGGCGCCATTATCGGCGGCATGATCAGTCTGGGGTGGGTACGAAATTTTTCCGCCACGTTTCTGGGCACTCTGACCGCTATTGTCCTGTGGTACGAATTTTTTGAATTTTTAGATGAACGGTTCCAGATGATTCAAACGTTTTTCGTGATTATCGTCATTCTGGTACTCATCCGCTATATAAAAAAAATCCGGGGGCTTGTCCGCACTCTGCGTCACAAGAACCCGCAGGATCCATAAACGGTTTTCAGAACCGCTTTTTTAAAAGCGTGGGAATCAGAAACCGCTTGTCATCCCGCTCAGGATATCCAATGTTGTAATGCAGCCCGCGACTCTCCTTGCGCAGCAGCGCGGATTGGATCACCAGTTTGGCCACAGTGACAATATTTCTGAGTTCCACCAGATCGGATGTCAATTTAAAATCCCAGTAATATTCATTGATCTCATCCTGAATGGTCTTGATACGTCGGGCCGCCCGCTGCAACCGCTTGTCCGACCGGACGATTCCCACATAGTTCCACATGAGACGCCTGATCTCATCCCAGTTGTGGGATACCACGATGGCTTCATCACTGTCCGTGGTGTTGGTCTCGTCCCAGGTCGCCAGGTTGATATCCATGTTTTTCTTGATGGACGGCAGGGCTTTGACGGAATCCAGATACGCGTTGTGGGCATAGACCAGGGCTTCCAAAAGCGAATTGGATGCCAGGCGGTTGGCACCGTGAAGACCGGTACAGGCGGTCTCTCCCACGGCATACAGCCGCTGGACATCGGTCTTTCCGTTCAGGTCTGTTGCCACCCCGCCGCACATGTAATGGGCCGCCGGCACCACCGGGATGGGGTCGGTGGTGATATCGATGCCGTACTCCAGACACCGGGCATGGATATGGGGGAACCGCTGGCGGATAAAATCCGGTTCCTTGTGGGAGATATCCAGAAAGGCCGATTCGGCACCGGTTTTCTTGAGTTCACTGTCAATGGCCCTGGCCACCACATCCCGGCAGGCCAGTTCCTTTTCCGGGGTATAGTCTTCCATGAATTGCCGGCCTTTGCCATCGATCAGCACGGCGCCTTCACCGCGCACCGCTTCTGAAATCAGAAAATTTTTGGCTTTGGGATGATACAGGCAGGTGGGGTGAAACTGGACAAACTCCAGATTGGCCACGGACGCCCCGGCCCGGTATGCCATGGCAATGCCGTCCCCGGTGGCGATATCCGGATTGGAGGTGTACAGATACACCTTGCTGGCACCGCCCGTGGCCAGCAGGGTAATGGCGGCATGAAACGTTTCCACATTTCCGGTGGTATTGTTGAGCACATAGGCCCCGCAACAGAAGTTGTCATACTGGGTCACCAGGACCCCGCTTCGGACGGACGATGAAAACGTGATCAGATTGACGGCCACATGATCTTCAAGAATGGTGATATTCTCGTTTTCTTTCGCCCGGGCCACCAGGGCATCTTCGATTTCCCTGCCGGTCAGGTCATGGGCATGGATAATGCGTTTGACCGAATGACCGCCTTCACGGCCCATGGCAAAATCAAACTTGCCCGTCCCCGCCATATTGAACCGGGCCCCCAGATCCACCAGTTCCCGGACCCTTTTCGGCCCGTTTTCCACCACCATTTTCACCACATCCGGGTCACACAGGCCATCTCCTGCCTTGAGCGTGTCTGCCACATGCAGGTCAAAGGAATCCTGTTTTCCGAACACGGCCGCGACCCCGCCCTGGGCCAACGCAGTGTTGCTCTGTTGAATATTTTTTTTGGTGATGATGGTGACACGCCCGTGTTCAGAAGCCTTCAGCGCATAACTCAACCCGGCGATGCCGCTGCCGATTACCAGAAAATCGGTTTTTTGAATCATAGCAAAGAACTTCTCTTTTTCTTACGGGTACTGAGCCCGAGAATCAATCCCACGATAAACACCCCGGCGCCGCTCAAAAACCACAACATGGCTTCATTGTTCAGATTTTCCTTGAGCGTTGATATCTGCTGTTCCTGTTCTTCGGACAACTGGACAAGGGCGCGGTATTTTTCATTTAGCTTGAGATAATCCGCAGATGCCTGCTTCAAATCCTGATATTTTTTTTCGATATCCGCCAGAGCGGCATTTTTTTCAGCCAGAGACTGATTTTGGTTTTCACTTTGTTCAAGCGCGCTGGCCAGTCGCTCATTTTCCCTTTGAAGTTTTTCCACCTGAAATGACAACGGCCTGTCTTGTGTCAGAAAACGGGTCAGGACCCATCCCTGTTTTTGATTGTCTGTCCGGACCATGGACCAGTCGGGTTTGTTTTCCACCATCTCCAGCCGGGTACCGGTTTCCAGCATGGCCACGATTTTATGTTCGACTCCCGGTCCGGTGCGCATGGTTATTTTGGTTACCCCGTTCACATACACATCCTGGGCCGCTGCCACAGACGCCCACCCCCACATACAGAGCAAAACTATCATTTGTATTGATCTGATCATCCTGATTCCGCTGTCTCCTTAAATTTGTTGATTCTTATGGTTATTTCATTATCATTGCAGTTCCGGTTTATCAACCAGAAATCATGTTATCCGTCAGATTCTCTGTTTTTCACATCAACCATACGAAAAAGATTCCAAATTCGGTGGGATTATGAATATAATGCGTAAGCTTTCCGTTTTAAAATGAAACATGACAGCAGAAATTCGCAAACCTGTGTAACAAGAACAAAGGAGACCCATGATGCAGAAATGGCAGACCCCGTACTGGCCGGAAGGCGTGGCCCATGATGTAACCAGTTACCATTATCCGCTCACTCAGGTCCTGGACAGGACCGCACAGAAGTACCCGGACAATGTATATACCATTTTCAACGGTGCTTCCAGGACCTATGCCCAGGTTAAGGACACGGCAGACCGGATCGCTAATTTCCTTGCCGCAAACGGCATCGAACAAGGAGACAAGGTGGCGATTTTCCTTCCCAACATTCCCCATTTTCCGGAAGTGCTGTTCGGGATATTGAAAGCCGGGGCCGTGGCGGTGAACTGCAACCCGGTCTACACCCCCAAGGAGCTCAACTACCAGCTCAAGGATTCGGAATCCAAAATGGTGTTCTGCATGGACCATCCCCAGTTTTACGCCAACACTCAGGAAGCCATCAAAGACACCCTCGTGGAAACCGTGATCGTCTGCAACGTCAAATCCTATCTGCCCAAACTCAAGGGGTTTATCGGCGGCCTGCTGGGCAAGATCCCCAAGGCGGACAAGATCGATCCCGGCCACCATATGTTCGACGACATTGTGGCATCTGCTTCTCCCAGTCCCCCGGACATCACGGTATCGCCTGAAGAAGACACGGCCATCATGCTGTATACCGGCGGTACCACGGGCGTCCCCAAGGGCGCGGAACTCACCCACACCAATTTTACCTACAACCTGGAAGCCTGTGAAGAATATTTCCGGCTGGTGCACGAACCCGGCGGCAAACCGGAAAAAATGCGCCACGGCGGATACCACACTTACTTGGGCGTGCTGCCCTGGTATCACAGTTTCGGCATCACCAGTGCGCTGTTGTTCTCGGCCCTGTCGGGCAGCAAACTGGTCTGCATCCCGGATCCCCGGGCCGGGAACCCGCCGTTCACCGTGGTGATGGAAGCGGTGCAAAAATACCGGCCCACCTTTATCACGGCGGTCCCCACCATTTTTGTGGCCTTTACCAACCACCCCCATCTGGAAAAATATGACATCAGTTCCATCATGGGATGCCTGTCCGGCGGGGCCCCCCTGCCGCCGGAAGTCTGCCGGCAGTTTGAAGACAAGACCGGATCCATTATTTTCGAGGCATACGGCCTGACGGAAACCGCACCGGCCGCCTGTATCAACCCGTCTTTCAAGGAAACCCGGAAAATCGGTTCCATCGGATTTCCCCTGCCGGGCACGGATGTCAAAATCCTGGCCCTGGATGGCAGCGCAGAAGAGGTCCCCCGTGGAGAAGACGGAGAACTGGCCATCTGCGGCCCCCAGGTCATGAAAGGCTACTGGAAAAGACCGGATGCCAATGAAGAGGTGTTTGTGACCATTGACGGCAACCGCTATTTTCTCACCGGTGATATCGGCTTTATCGACAAGGACGGCTATATCATCATCACGGACCGCAAAAAAGACATGATCATTGTGGGCGGCTTCAATGTCTATCCCAGGGAGGTGGAAGATGTTCTCTACACCCATCCCAAGGTGGAACTGGTGGCCGTGGTGGGGGTGCCGGACGAGAAAAGCGGGGAAAAAGTCAAGGCATTCATCAAATTCAAACAGGGACAGACCGCCACAAAAGAGGAAATCGAAACCTTCTGCAAAGAAAACATGGCCGGCTACAAACGTCCCCGGTTCATTGAATTCAGAGAGGAGATTCCGGTATCCAATGTGGGCAAGGTCCTCCGCCGGGTCCTGCGGGACGAAGAAGTCAGCGGATGATGGCCTGGACTGCCTCTGCTGCCAGGGTCAGTCCGAATATCCCGGGAATCCAGGGGATGGTGCCGATGGGCGGTCGTTGCCGGCCATGACCGGTGCTTTCCCCTGAATTCCGATTCTCTTGATCCGGCAGCCGGTCGGCATCCGGTGACCGGACCGGTGGTTCAAGGGAATACACACACCGGATCCCCGTGAACACCCCCCGGCGGTGAAGCCGCCGGCGCACCATCCGGGCCAGGGGGCACATCTGCGTGTCACTGATGTCGCCGGTTCTGATCAGGGACCCATCCATCCGGCCCCCGGCCCCCATGGAAGAGACCACGGTCAGGTCCATCTGCCGGGCCGCCACCAGCAGGTTGACCTTGGCATTGAGCCCGTCAATGGCATCCACCACCACGTCCAGATCAGCGGACAAAAGAGTATCCAGGCTGTCTGCATTGGCAAACGTGTCACAAATCTCCACCCGGCAGCCCGGATGGATGTCCAGTACCCGTTCCCGGGCGATCTTTGCCTTTTTCCGGCCCACCGTGGAGTGCAGGGCATACAGCTGCCGGTTGAGATTGGAGGGTTCCACCCGGTCGAAATCGATCAACCTCAGATACCCCACCCCGGACCTTGCCAAAGCTTCGGTGGCATACGAGCCCACAGCCCCCAAACCGAACACCGCCACTTTCGCCCGGCCAAGCCTGTCCACCGCATTGCTTCCTATCAGACGAGCGGTTCTGTCAAACTGATCCTGATCCGTCATGTGCAATTTAAAATCGAACTTTGTTACCAACGATACATATCAGGTGTCAATTGCCTGGGAAAT
Organism: Desulfotignum sp.; assembly: GCA_034522435.1. Taxonomy (GTDB): domain Bacteria; phylum Desulfobacterota; class Desulfobacteria; order Desulfobacterales; family Desulfobacteraceae; genus Desulfotignum. The sequence goes on along the minus strand of JAXHLJ010000020.1, from coordinate 263,994 downwards.
CCGTGTCGGTTGAATGGCTTTGTTCGGCCAGTTCTCATCAACGGTAAACGATTGTCCGGTGTTTTTCAGTTGATGGAACTTTCTTTCCCGCAGTTTGAGCCGGATTTCTTCAAAGGCCTTGACGACCTCCTCCGGGTATAATCTTTCACCACAATGCAGGCACACTTCGGCAACCACTCGAAGCGATGCGGTATTTCCACCACCCCGGAGTAGTTTTTCAACCTGTTTTCTTTTTAATTCACCGCCGCATACCGGGCATTCGTTAAATGGCTTCATATTATATCCTCACTTTATCATCCACCCACCGGTCCGGATCAGGCCGGTAAACGGTTATCAACACAGCCCATTGGCTTTCATTCGAACGGCTGAAATCTTAAAAAGACCCTGTTTTATGACCTTTCAAAATGGGGGCAAACACATCCTGGGCATTGGCATGGGCGCTTCGGACAAATTCGGGGACCGTTACACCGGCCCGGTTTGCGGCGATCCGGGCAATGGCCGGAAGATTTTTGGGTTCATTGAGGCCATGGGGGTCCGGATCGGGCACACTGGGATAGATGTCCGGGGAGTCGGTTTCCAGCAGGATCCGGTTTCTGGAGACCGCATTCAGGGCTTTCACCACCTTTTTTGCCCCGGGCCGGGTCACGGACCCGGAAAAAGAAAAATACAGGTTATAGCGCTCCAGAACCTTGACCAGTTCCGCAGATCCGGAAAATGAATGCACCAGGCCCGGCGTTTTCAAGGGACCGGTTTTTTTCAAGATCTGAACAAAAGAATCCCAGGCCTTGCGGATATGAATGTTGATGGGCCGTCCCAGGTCTTGGGCCAGGGCCAGGTGACCGGAAAACACCTCTATCTGACGGTCTCTGTCTGCATTTTTATCCATGAAATCCAGGCCGGTTTCCCCGATGCCGCAGGGTTCGGCAGCCACCCGGTCCCCCAGCACCTGCTGCCAGCGGGAGGACAAAGAATCCAGAAACCAGGGATGGATGCCGTAACAGGGGACAACGGCCGGATACCGGCGGGCCAGCATTGCCGTGGTCTCAAAATTCTCTTCCATGGTGGCACAGGTCACCATGCGGGTCACCCCGGCAGCTTCGGCCCGCTGGACAATGCCCGGGACATCCCTGATGATCCGGGGATCATGCAGATGGCAATGGGCATCCACATACTGCAGGATCTGTTCGGATGTCATGGGTCAGATCCTTTTTTCAAGCAGGGTGTCACAGATATCAGCCACGGTGTGCACGGCCCCTTGTATGTCCCACCGGGTTTTGTCCCGTTCTCCGACCCGGTTGGAGGCAGCCCGGATCTCCACCATCGGGACCTGGTACAGGGCCGCCACATGGGCGGCGGCCGCCCCTTCCATGGATTCCATCACCGGCGAAAACGCCCGGGTCAGGTCAGCGGCTTTTTCAAGGGAGCCGGTAATGGCGGACACCGTGATAAACGGTCCCTGGATCACCCGGCAGCCCAGGTGACGGTCCAGGATCCGGAAGCAGGACGCGGCCAGGTCGGAGTCCAGGTCATAGATGCCCTGACGGGTCCGGCTCTGTTCCGGGATCAAATCAAAGGGCAAAGGATCCAGCCCCATGGAAGAACAATGGTTATGAGGATCCAAACAAAGATCCACCCCGGTATGAACATAGGTGTCTGTCACGGCCACGGCAGCATCCCCCAGGTCTAAACCCGTACCGGCAAACACCCCGGCAATACCGGTATGAAGGATGAATTTCGGCCGGCACCGCTCCAGGCAGGCGGTCAGGGCCCGGGCCGCATTGAACCCCCCGGGGCCGGACAGGGCCAGGTCCCAGGATCGATCCGCACCCGTGTATATCGGAAAGTGCCGGGCTGCATCCCCGACCCGGCGGACCGGGTGACGGTCCAGAAACACCGCCATCTCCAGCCGGGTGGCACACAGGATCAGCACCTGGGCGGTCACGGCATCACACGGACAGGGGGCATCACACAGACAGATGCCGGTGAAGGGCCATCAGGGCCATGTGATATCCAAAATGCCCGAACCCGGTGATCTGACCCAGGACAATATCCGAGAGCAGGGAGGTGTGACGGAACGGTTCCCGTTTGTAGATATTGGACAGGTGCACCTCCACCACCGGACAGGTCAGCATGGCCAGGGCATCCCGCAACACCACGCTGGTGTGGGTGAGTCCCCCGGGATTGATGATGACGCCCCCGGGGGACAGGGTGTAAATCCGGTGGATTTCATCCACCAGGGCCCCTTCGTGACTGGACTGGAAAAAATGCAGGGTCAGACCCAGGGGCTGGGCAGCCTCAGCCAGTTCCCGGTTGATCTGATCCAGGGTATGGGCGCCGTAAATTTCCGGCTCCCGTTTTCCCAGCATGTTCAGATTGGGACCGTTTAAAACAAAAATATCAGGCACTGGCCGCCGCCTTGAACCCCAGATCGAACGCCGTGAGGTTCACATCCTGGAATGCCGGTTTGACCCGGCGTTTGACCGCTTCCTCCACCACGTCCCGGTCGAATCCCAGGGCACCGGTCTGAATCAGGGCCCCCAGGAGCACGATGTTGACGCTCATGGGGCTGCCCGCCTCCTTAGCCAGGGACATGGCATCGATGGCCACCAGCCCGGCGGTCTTGGCTTTGATCAGTTGTTTGATCTCTTCCACATCCGGATAGGTGCCCAGACCTACAGAAACGGTAAACGGCGGCACCGGCGAGGTATTGGTGATCACCTGGGTGTTTTTGTTGCAGCGATTCAGGGCCCGCAGGGTCTCCGCAGGTTCAAATCCTAAAAGGATATCGGCTTCCCCGTCCGAGATAATGGAGCTTTCGGCATCTCCGAATACAATGGCGGATTCCACCACCCCTCCCCGCTGGGCCATGCCGTGAATTTCACTCATCCGCACCGGGACGCCGGCAATCAACGCGGCCTCACCCAGCACTTTGGATGCCAGCAGGTTGCCCTGTCCACCGACGGCGACAATGATCAGTCTGGTTGTTTCCATATATTCAAATCCTTGTGTTTGGGGTTATTGCTTCAGGGGCCGGATGGCGTTCTCCGGACAGATCTGGGCACAGACGGCACAGCCCACACAGGTGTTGGCATCGATGGCCACCCGGTTATTTTTGTCCAGGTAAAAGGAAGGACAGGCAATGGTGGTGATGCAGTCTTTGTGATCCGCACATTTGTCGGTCACCACAAACGGTCTGATCGATTTCAGTTTCAGGCTTCTGGCATACAGGGCACAGGGCTCCTGGGAGATGATCACGGACACCCCTTTGAATGCCAGGGCCTCCTTGATGGTATCGATGCTTTTGTTCACCTTGAACGGCTTGATAATGGAAACATGCTCCACCCCCAGAGCACGCACCAGTTGCTCGATATTGACACGGCCATACCCGGACAGGCCGAACCGTTCCATGTCCACCCCCGGATGGGGCTGATGACCGGTCATGGCCGTGATATCGTTTTCCAGAATCACCAGGGTGAAATTGTGGTTGTTGAACACCGCATTGACCAGGCCGGTGATCCCGGAATGAAAAAACGTGGAATCTCCGATAAAGGAAACCACTTTCTGATCCGTGGCTTTGCCGAATCCGCAGGACGTACTCACGGACGATCCCATGCAGATGACAAAATCACCCGTGCTCAGGGGCGGCAAAAATCCCAGGGTGTAACAGCCGATGTCCGTGGGGCAGATCACATCCATGTCTTTGGCTGCCTGCTTGACTTCGTAGAACGTGGCCCGGTGGGAACACCCGGAACACAGATTGGGAGGCCGCATGGGGATTTCCGGCAAATCGGAGGTATCTACGGGGAATTTGGGCGTGAATGCGACATTGAAGAATGCAGCCATATTTTTTCGAACCATGGCCGGATCAAATTCAAACAACCGGGAAAAAAGCTCATCGGACTTGCCTTTGATGGGAATGGTGATCCCCGTTCCTGGGCAATGGCCTTGACCGCCTCTTCCATGAACGGCTCGCCTTCCTCCACGATCAGCACTTTTTCACATCCGGCCAGAAAATCAGCGATCATTTTTTCAGGCAGGGGATTGGAAAATCCCGGACGCAGTATTTTCGCCTGCCCGGTCAGCCCCAGATCCTTGACCGCATCGGCGGCATAGTAAAAACTCACCCCGTTGGCGATAATCCCCAAAGACCCCTCTCCCTGAACAAAATTGTAGGATGAGTCGTCTGACAATTGGGCCGCTTTCTTCATTTTTTCCAGTACCTTGACATGCAGTCCCCGGGACACGGCCGGCACGGTGACACACCGGTGGGGATCGCGTTCAAACCGGCCCCGGGTCTCCCTGGATTTGATCTCGCCAAAGGTGACAAATGCGTTGGAATGGTTGATCCGGGTGGTGGTGCGCAGGAGCACGGGCTGTTTCAGGGATTCGGACAGCTCGAACGCATCCTTGATCATCTCCTTGGCTTCGGCCACCGAGGACGGCTCCATCATGGGCAGGTTCCCGAATTTGGCGTAATAGCGGTTGTCCTGTTCATTCTGGCTGGAAAACATGGCCGGGTCATCCGCGCTGAGGATCACCATGCCGCCGGTCACCCCCACATACGCCAGGGTCATAAGCGGGTCCGCCGCCACATTGAGACCGACATGCTTCATCATGCAGAACGTGCGAAGCCCTGAATTGGCCGCTGCCGCCGCCACTTCAAGCGCCACCTTTTCATTGGTGCTGTACTCGAAGTACAGGTCGGTTTCCTGAGATATCTGGAACAGGTTCAAAGAGATTTCAGACGAAGGGGTTCCCGGATAGGTGGTGGCAAAGGCCACCCCGGCTTCCACAGCCCCCCTTGCAATGGCTTCGTTTCCCAGGAGCATGATCTTCTCTCCCGGGCGGTCCTGTAACAACTTGTGCATGGATCCTCCTATATTTAAGCGTCAATGTTACGCATACAACTTTTCAGCAATATCAAGTGAAGCGGCATATCCCTTGAATCCGTCAACATCCTCGCAAGACTGTATCGTTCCTGAAGCGAAAAACCCCTCCACCATGCTTTTTTCCCCGTGCCGGATCAGCCCCATGAACAGAACGGGCACCAGGCTGATATTGTTTTTTCCTTTTTCACTGGCAAACGCCGGCGGCTGCAGGGACTGATACACGGCGAACAGCGGATGGGATATCGGCATGAGCTGAACAATTTCAGGCGCATGGGAATGGGAATGTTCGTGGCAATGATTACACATGGTTGACCCCTCTTATCGTATCCCGGGACACAGATCTTGAAACAATAATGGACAAATCCATGTCCCGAAATCCCAAATTATACTATTTAGCTTGAATATAGCTGTCATGTGGCTGTTATGCAACAGATATTTATAATTAATCGCGGTGGTTTGCAAGAAAAACTCTTGCGTCCATGAACTTTTTCTCCAAGGACCTGCATGACCTTCAAGATCCATCCAGGATCCGGCAAAGGTCCTCCCGGGTGAACCGGTATACGGAATTACAGTGATGACATCGGATCTCAAGGGGAAAGGGACCGTTTTCCAGAATATCGGCCTGCACATCTGAAGACAGGTTTTTCAGATGCCGCTGCATCCGTTTGCGGGAACACCGGCAGAAAAACGCTACCCGGAACTGGCCCAGCAGACGCGGAGACAAAGGGGCAAAGGTATCCATGATCATGTTTTCCGCTGATTTCCCCCGGGCAAAAAACTGACCCGGGGGCTCGATCTGTCGGAGCATGTTTTCCGCAACCGCCACTGATTCTGAATCCGCTCCGGGCATGGCCTGAAGAAATATGCCGCCGGCGCCGGTCACCTGCTGGTGGTCATCGAACACGACACTGAGATTCACTGCGGTGGAAATCTGTTCAGATTCCAAAAAATACGCGGCCAGATCTTCGGCAATGGTCCCGTGTGCCAGATGAATCCGGCTGGAATACGGATGCCCGGACCCCTCCAGGTATCGGGTCACTGTCAGGAACCCGGCGCCGAACAATGAAGACAAAGATTGGACCCGGGCAGGATCCGATACAATAATTTGCCGGGTTTTCAAAAACCCTCTGACTTCTCCATACCCATTGGCTTCCACATCCAATCCTTTGACCGGCCCTGAACATTCGATATTCAGGCTGATGCGGTCATCCCCCTTGAGGGTCGTGCACAGCAGGGCCCCGGCAATGTACGCCTGACCCAGAATCAGGGTTTCCACCGGACCCAGCTCATGACTGGCCTTCATTTCATTCACCATGAGCGTGGCATGCACCACAGCGCCCTTTATCTTTTTATCCGCCATGATAAAGCGGTAAATCCGGTCTTTGGACGTTGCCTTGAACCGGGCCTTGATATCGTGATTGAAAATATCTTTTTTGATCATGTTGATTATCCATTCACCGTTGAGCAAAATTCTCTGTCAAACCCCCGGTACTGAACCGCTTCCGCCACATGTCCGATCCGGATATCTGCTGAAGAATCCAGATCTGCAATGGTGCGGGCCACCTTGAGGATGGAATGCACCGCCCGGGCCGAAAGCATCAGGGTATCTGACGCATTGGCCAGCAGCCGCTGCCCGTCTTTATCCAGGCGGCAGTATTTTTGGATATCCCTTGTGCCCATACGGGCATTGCAGAAAATGGGAAAGGATTCGAACCGGGCCACCTGAATCTGCCGGGCCTGCATCACCCGGGACCGGACCGTGGCGGAATCCTCGACTTTTTTCCGTGAAACCAGGGATGCAAAAGGCACTCTGGGGACTGCCACCTGAATATCCATCCGATCCATCAAAGGACCGGAAATCCTGGACCGGTATGCCTGAATCTGAGAAAGGCTGCACGTACAGGTACTACCGGGCTCTGACAGATATCCGCACGGACAGGGGTTCATGGCCGCCACCAGCATGAACTGACAGGGAAACACCGCCTTGATGCCGGCCCTTGCAATGGTCACTTTTCCCTCTTCCAGCGGCTGGCGCAGCACCTCCAGCACATTTCTCTTGAATTCGGGCAGCTCATCCATGAACAGGACCCCGTGATGGGCCAGGCTGATCTCTCCGGGCATCGGGCGGGAACCGCCGCCCACCATTCCCGCATCGGAAATGGTGTGATGCGGGGATCTGAACGGCCGATGTCCGGATTCCCTTTTCCAGGTCTCCAGTCCGCCCACCACCGAATATACCCGGGCCACTTCCAGAATCTCATCAAAGGTCAATGCGGGCAAAATAGTGGTCAACCGTTTGGCCAGCATACTTTTTCCCGACCCTGGAGAACCGGTCATCAGAAAGTGATGGCCGCCGGCGGCGGCAATTTCCAGTGCCCGTTTGGCATGGGCCTGGCCCTGCACATCAGAGAGATCTCCGACCGCATCTGAGGGAACCATCCGGGAATCATGAAAGGGATTCCGGACAAACGGGGTGATATTTCCATGTCCGGAAAAATACTCCACCACCTGGGACAACCGGGAAACCGGCAGAATATCCAGGCCATCCACCATGGCCGCTTCTTCCGCATTGTCCGCAGGTACCAGCAACCCTTTGAACCCCTGTTCCCGGGCGGTCAGTGCCACCGGAAGAATTCCCCGCACCGGTTTGATCCGGCCGTTCAGAGACAACTCCCCGGACATCAGATAGGGTGTCATGGCATCGGATGGAACCAGTCCCGAGGCCCCGAGAATGGCCATGGCCACCGGCAGATCCAGTCCGGACCCGGTTTTCTGCACATCGGCCGGTGCCAGATTCACCACCACCCGGTCCATGGGAAAACTGTATCCGGAATTGTTCACCGCGGCCCGGACCCGTTCCTTGCTCTCCCGGACCGAAGCTTCCGCCAGACCGACCATCTGAAACACCGGCAGCCCCATGGAGATATCCGCTTCCACATCCACCACAAAGGCATCGATTCCATTGATGGAACAGGAACTTGTCTTTGCAATCACCGGATCACCCTCAAAAATATTACACTGATTTCAATCCATTCTCCCGTGTTTATCAGAAAATACCCCTGAACCAAAGAAAAATCTGATTTGTTTTGCCATATACATTAAAATCAAGTATAAATTAAAGACTTTTACAGAACGTTTAACCTAAACAACCAAAACAGATATGATGCATACAGCCTTCAGGCAGCAGACCCTGGCAGAAAACGTCGCCCTTACCGGAACAGGCGTCCATTCCGGGAAAAAGAACCATATCATAATCCGGCCGGCCATAGAAAACCACGGCATCAAATTCCGGCGGGTGGACCTGCCCGGCACCCAGGATATTCCAGCCCTGTTCAAACGGGTGGTGGATACCAGTCTGGCCACGGTATTGGGTATCAACGGGGCCATTGTCTCCACGATCGAACATCTCATGGCCAGCTTTGCGGGTCTTGGTATCGACAATGCCCTGGTGGAAATGGATGAATATGAAATGCCCATCATGGACGGCAGTGCCAGAGAGTTCACCCGGGCCATCACAGCAGCCGGCATCGAGTCCCAGCGCCTGCCCAGGCATGTCATGATCATCAAAAAACCGGTCCGGATTCAGGATCAGGACAAATTTGTGGAAGTGCTGCCGGACCCCTGTTTCAAAATCACCTGTTCCATTGAATTTGACCATCCCCTGATCGGAAAACAGACGATTACCTTTGACCGGACGAAAAACAATTTTGAAAAAGAGATCAGCGAAGCCAGAACCTTCGGATTCATCCAGGATCTGGAGCTGCTCAAAAAATTCAGCCTGGGCAAGGGCGGCAGCCTGGACAATGCCATTGTGATCGATAAGGACCGGATTTTGAATTCAGAAGGGCTGCGGTATCCGGATGAATTTGTCCGCCACAAGATGCTGGACAGTCTCGGGGACTTCTCTCTTCTGGGCATGTCCATTCAGGGGCATATCATCTCCCACAAATCAGGGCACACGTTAAATCACATGTTTATCCAAAAACTGCTGGAGACCAGAGATGCCTGGGAAACCGGGCCGGCTGCCGAGAGACAGGCCCGCACATGAACCTTTCATTTTTACGCCCTCAAAAGACGGTGGGTCTCTTACTGATTGTCATTTTTGTGCTGCAGCTGGCGGCACCCTGTCCGATCCCGGCAAAGGACGGAAGCCAGCCGATTCTGACCGATATCAAACTGGCCAACACCCGGGATGATCTGCTCATCTATTTCGAGGTGGAAAACGCATTCCCGCCGAAAATCACACAGAGTATCGAAAACGGGATTCTTACCCCTTTTTCTTTTCATGTGTCTCTATACAGAACCGGAGGGTCCTGGCTGGACAAAAAAATAACCGACCTCGATGTTCAATCCACCCTCAAATACAATTCTTTGAAACAGGAATATACGGTTTCCCGGCCCTGGAAAGAAGAAAAACCGGCGGTGACAAAATCCTTTGACGAAGCCAGAGACTGGATAACCCGGGTAGACAACCTGGTGGTGACCCCGCTGACAGATCTGGTAAAAGGCGAAAAATATCAGATCCGGATCCGTGCGAAACTGACCCGGGTCACCCTTCCCTTTGCGCTGCACTATGTTTTCTTTTTCGTATCTTTCTGGGATATAAAAACGGACTGGTATATTATCAACTTTACGTATTAGGTGTCTTTCATTCACTCATGACACAGGATTTAGAACAGGTCAGGCAGAAAAAATCCAGGCGCAGAAAAGAGTTTGTTTTCATTTTTGTGATTCTGGCCGCCGTGGCGGTTCTTACACTGATTGAAACCAGCATTACCTCCCTGGGTTCTGAAATTTCCCTGTCCAGCACCGTGGTGATGTTCATTCTTATCAACGTCAACCTGCTGCTGCTGTTGACTCTGTTTCTTCTGGTATTCCGGAACCTGGCCAAACTGTATTATGAAAAGAAGAAAAACGTCTTTGGATCCAAACTCAAAACCCGCCTGGTCACCTCCTTTGTCATTCTCGCCCTGGTGCCCACCACGGTACTGTTCTTCTTCTCCATCCAGTTCATTTCCAATTCCATTGCCTTCTGGTTCAACGCGCCGGTGGAACAGACCCTGAAAAGCTCTTTGGACGTCGGACAGCAGCTGTATGCATATGTCGCAGAGAAAGACGCTTTTTTTGCCAAACGGGCCGCGTTTCAGATCGATTCCAGAAAACTGTTGAAAAAAGAAAATTACAATGAGCTGAACCGATATGCCCAGGTGGTCCAGCGGGCGTTCAACCGGCATGCCGTAGAAATCTATACCCCGGATGCCAAACGGGTCAGCCTGTCTCTCGCCAATGAACTGGATCATCTGTATTTCGGAATTCTCACCACGGCTGAACTCAAAAAAATCGCCCCGGACCGGGACAGCATCACCATTTACCAGACCTTTGATCAGGGAGAATTCTTACGGACCATCTCCACGATTCCCTTTGACGCGCCTCTGGAAAACGCCGAAGGGTTTGTTGTCATTACCACACTGATTTCCAAAAATCTGTCCGAAGACCTGACCGCCATCCTTAGCGGCATGGAAGAATATCAGCAACTGAAACTGACCAAGAAACCAGCCCAGCTGTCCTATTACATCGCCCTTTCCATCGTGGCGCTTCTGGTCATTTTCTGTGCCATCTGGTTCGGGTTCCAGCTGGCCAGGTCCATCACGGTTCCCATCATGAAGTTTGCAGAAGGCACCCGCCGTGTGACCGAAGGCGATCTGAACTACAAGATCGAATTTCAAACCGATGATGAAATCGGCACCCTGATCAAATCGTTCAATTCCATGACCACCCAGCTGGCCGCCGGCAGAGAACAGATTGCCCTTTCCCGGGAAATGCTCCGGCAGCAGAACACCGAGCTGGAAAAAAGCCGGCAGTACATGGAAATCGTTTTGAAAAACATTTCCGCCGGGGTCGTGTCCATCGACAGTGACGGCATCATTACCACCATCAACAAAGCGGCTGAATCCATGCTGGGCATCACAGGCAGACACATTACCGGACGCAGCTTCAGACAGGTGCTGGCCGGAGAATATCTTCACATGGCTGAAAAGTTGTTTGAACAAAGCGCCACCTCCGGCCGGCAGTCCGTTCAGATACCGGTTTCCGCCGCCATTTCGGGGATTCCCAAGCATTTTTCCCTGCATTACAGTATCCTGAAAGACGATACCGGGAAAAATATCGGTGCCGTCCTGGTATTCGATGATGTCACGGAACTGGAAAAAGCCCAGCGCATGGCAGCCTGGCGGGAAGTGGCCCGGCGCATCGCCCATGAAGTGAAAAATCCGCTGACCCCGATCAAACTGTCTGCCCAGCGGCTCAAACGCAGATACGGCAAAGATATAAACGACGAGGTCTTCAACAGCTGTGCCGACACCATTGTCAAACATGTGGACCTGATCCGGAATCTGGTCAACCAGTTTTCCGCCTTTGCCAAATTTCCGGATGTGAAGTTCACCCGGGCCAGAATCGAAAACATCATTCTGGAAACCATCGACCTTTACAGGGACGGACTGGAAAATGTGACCTTCCTCACAAGGTTCGATGACAACCTGCCGTCTTTGAAACTGGATCACCAGCACATGAAGCAGGCGTTTATCAACCTGATCGACAATGCCGTATCCGCCGTGAATAAACAGGGCACCATTATCATCGATGTCTCTTTTGATCCGATCCTGAGAATTGTCAGGATCGAAATCGCCGACAGCGGCAAAGGCATTTCCGACATGGAAAAAACCAAGATGTTCGAACCGTACTTTTCCACCAAAAAATCCGGCATGGGACTGGGACTTGCCATTGTCAATTCCATTATTTCAGACCATAATGGGGTGATCCGGGTCCAGGACAACCAGCCCGCGGGAGCCAAATTTATCATTGAGCTGCCGTTTGTCTGATATGAATTGTGATGCCGGGAACTCTGGCATCCTGAAAAAAAGAAAGGAACCCATGTTATGTATCCGGCTGTTCTGATCGTAGATGACGAAACCACCATCATTGAATCTCTTTCAGGCATTCTGTCCGATGATGGATTTGAAGTCATCCACGCCTTTAACGGATATGAGGCCTTGAAAAAAATAGATACCGAATCCCCGGATATCGTGCTGCTTGACATCTGGATGCCGGGTATGGACGGCATTGAAACCCTGCGGGAAATCAAACAGAAATTTCCCAATATTCCCGTGGTGATGATTACCGGCCACGGTTCCATTGAATCCGCCGTGGATGCCACCAAGTCCGGAGCGTTTGATTTTCTGGAAAAACCGCTGTCCATCGACAAGGTCATGGTCACCATCAACAATGCCCTGAATTTCAGAAAACTGGAAGAAGAGAACCTGTACCTGCGCAAAAAAACCATTGAAAAAAATTCCATTACCGGCACCAGCCCGGCGGTCCAAAAGCTGTACCAGGAAGTCATGGCCGCAGCTCCGACGGATGCGGCCATCCTGATCACCGGCGAAAACGGTACGGGCAAGGAAATGGTGGCCCGTACCATCCATCAGTTCAGCCGGCGGCCGGAAGAACCATTTATTATCATCAATTGCGCGGCCATTCCGGAAGAAACCCTGGACAGTGAACTGTTCGGCCATGAAAAAGGGGCGCTGGGCCATGCCGTCTCCAAGAACATGGGCAAATTCGAACTGGCCGCCGGCGGCACCTTGTTTCTGGACGAAATCGGTGACATGAACATCAATACCCAGGCAAAAATCCTGCGGACACTGGAATCCAAAACCTTTCAACGCATCGGAAGCAGCCGGGTCATTCACATGGATGCCCGGATGATCGCATCCACCAACAAAGACCTCACCGCAGAGATAGAAACCGGCCGATTCAGGCAGGACCTGTATTTCCGCCTGAATGTCATCCCCATCCATGTGCCTGCGCTGCGGGAAAGAAAACAGGACATTCCTGTCCTGGTGGAAACCTTTCTGGCCAAACTGGCCGGACAATCAGCCACACCCCAAAAAACCATGTCAAAAGAGGCGCTGGACCTCCTGACCCGCTACACCTGGCCGGGAAATGTCAGGGAGTTGAAAAACCTGGTGGAACGGCTGTCCATCATGGTTGACGAAAATCATATTGATATTTCTCATCTGCCGCATCCCTATCATTTGCAGAACATGACGGACCCGGGATCCGATCCGGGAGAACTGTTTGCCATAGACAGTCTGGAACAGGCACGAACCGCTTTTGAAAAAAAATATCTCCGGCACAAGCTGGCACAGGCCGAGGGAGATATCAATGAGGCTGCCAGGGCCATCGGCACCAGCACCCGCTACATCAAAAAGAAACTGAACTGAATCCATTTTTGGTCATGAGAATTATCAGCGGCTCCTGCCGGGGCAGGAAACTTGTCCCACTCAAAGGCCTGGATATCCGGCCGACATCGGACCGGATAAGGGAAACGATTTTCAACATTCTGGGGCATCGGGTCAGACATGCACAGGTGCTGGATCTGTTCGCCGGAAGCGGCGCACTGGGCCTGGAAGCGTTGAGCCGGGGGGCTGACCATGCCGTGTTTGTGGACATATCCGAAACCGCCGGCCATGTTATCCGGCAAAATATCGACCGGTGCCGGTTCATGGAACAGGCCACCCTGATCCGGCAGGACCTGTTTTCTCCCTGGACCGATCCGGCCATGGCATCCCGATGCTTTGACCTGATTTTTCTGGACCCGCCCTACGGCCGGGATTATGTGGCCAAAACCCTTGAACATCTCCATGTATCCGCACTGTTGTCTGAAAACGGCATCATCGTTGCCGAACATGCCACCGAAGAAACCCTGTCCCGGCCCCTGACCGGGCTTGACATTTTCCGAAAAAAAAAATACTCAAGGACCACTGTTTCATTTTTAACCAGAACCCAGGATATTGTATGAAAAAAGGCCGTTTCCCAAAGAGCAGAATCGCCATTTACCCGGGATCATTCGATCCCTTGACCAATGGTCACATGGATGTCATCCAGCGGGCCTTAGAAATTTTTGATGAAGTGATCGTGGCCATACTCAGAAATCCGGCCAAAAAACATCTGTTTTCGATTGAAGAGCGCCTGGAAATGATCCAACAGAGCTTTAACGGCAATGATTCATTAAAAGTCGATGCATTTGACGGCCTGCTGGTGGAGTATGCCAGAATGAAACATGCGGTGGCGATCATCCGGGGTATGCGGGCCATTTCCGACTTTGAAAACGAATTTCAGATGGCGTTGATGAACCGGAAACTGCACAAAGACGTACAGTCGGTTTTTCTGATGACCGGACTCCGGTGGATTTTCACCTCTTCCTCCATCATCAAGGAAGCAGCCCAGTTCGGTGCGGATGTTTCAGATATGGTCCCTGAACCGGTCAACCTGAAACTCATCGAAAAATTTCCATTGATCAAAGCCCATACCGATCCCCGATAACCCATGGATCTCTGGCAGCTTCATATATTTGTCACCGTTGTAAAGGAACAGAGCTTTTCAAAAGCGGCAGACGTTGTACATCTGTCTCAGCCAACCGTGTCCAGTCATATCAGGGAACTGGAGAATCATTTTCAATGCCGGCTTCTGGACCGGCTGGGAAAAAAAACCGAACCCACCCGGGCCGGCTGGCTCCTGTTTGATCATGCAAAAAAACTGCTGGCGCTCAAAGACACCACTGAATCGGCCATGCAGGGTTTTATCGGCTGCATCAAAGGTCCACTGATCATCGGCGGCAGCACCATCCCGGCCGGATATATTCTTCCCGGGCTCATGGGCCCTTTTTCAAAAGCATATCCAGAGGTATCGGTCCACCTGGTCAGTGGGGATACCCGGCAGATTATTGAAGAAGTCAAACACGGCAAAGTGGAGCTGGGTGTGGTGGGGGCCCGGATCCGGGATTCGGCCATTGTCCAGAAACCGCTGCTGTCAGACGAGATGAAACTGATCGTCCCGGCGGATCATCCGTGGGCAAACCGATCCGCCGTGGATTTCGACCAGCTCGTCCAGGCCCCGTTCATCGCCAGAGAACCCGGGTCCGGTACCTGGCAATCCATCTGCCGGACCATGACAGAAGCGGGACTGAAACCTGAACGGCTGAATATCAAAGTGACCATGGGATCCAGCATCTCCGTGATCCAGGGCATTCTTCACCGGGCAGGCATTTCCATTCTTTCCACAACGGCTGTGGCAGACGATCTTTCCAAGGGTCGGCTGGCCGCGCTGTCGGTGAACGGCCTGGCTTTGAACCGGTTTTTCTACCTGACCCTGGCAAAAAACCGCACCCAGTCCCCGGTCTGCCGGAAATTCATCGCCTTTGCCAGACATCATCTGCAGGAAACCTGATTCAGCATGACGTTTTTTGCAGCATTCAACCGGGAAAAACGTCATTGACAACCCATTATTTTTCTGAGAAGCTCTTTTGTGTTATGATTTTGCTGAATAAGGGGCAGAACACAATCTTTTAGACACAGGATTACGCCATGATAATAGGATTGGATGTTGGCGGCACTCACACATATGCGGTTCTTCTGAGCGACAAGGGTGTTGAAAAAAGTGTCCAGGTTTCCACGGATCATGCCGATCTTTTCAACACGGTTCTTTCGGGATTCACGCGGCTCCTTGAATCCATTGATCCCGCCCGGATCGAACGTGCGGTTATTTCCACCACCTTGACCACCAATGCCATTATCCAGCAGACCATGGAGCCTGTGGGAATGATTGTGTCAGCCGGCCCGGGCATTGATCCGGAATTTTTCCGGACAGGAGAGCATTATTACGCCGTGTCCGGTTCCATCAATCATCGGGGACGGGAAAAAGCCCCGGTCAATGAGATACAGATCCAGGACATCGCAAAAAAACTGGTGGATGCGGGCCTGGAATATGTGGGGGTGGTCAGCAAATTCTGTGTCAGAAACCCGTCCCATGAGATTCTGATCAAACGGATTTTAAACAAATATTTCAAAAAGGTGTTTTTAGGCCACCATGTGTCGGGCAACCTGAACTTTCCCCGGCGCATCGCCACCACCCATCTGAATGCCGCCGTGTTTTCCCTTCATAAATCATTTTTCGAAGCGGTGAAAAAAAGCCTGGCGGAAAAAGGATTGACCGTACCGATCCGGATTCTGAAGGCCGACGGCGGCACCATGAGCCTGGAAGCGTCCATGAATTTTCCCGGCCAGACCGTTTTGTCCGGACCGGCCGCCAGCATCATGGGGGCCATTCCCTATGCGCCCGAAGCCCAGGATGCCATTGTCCTGGATATCGGCGGGACCACCACGGATATCGCGTTTCTGGTGGACAAGGCCCCGCTGCTGGAACCGGTGGGAATCCAGCGGGGCCGGTATAAAAGCCTGATCCGGTCTTTACGCACCGATTCCAAGGGGATCGGCGGTGACAGTGTCCTGCGTGTCAAGGACGGCAACCTGACCATCGGACCGGATCGACAGGGACCGGCCATGGCCTTTGGCGGCCCGTTGCCTACACCGACAGATGCCATGATCGTGTTGAACGTCATGGATAGCGGGGACCGGGATAAAGCGGCCGCCGGCATCGAAACCATCGCCAGGGAACTGGGCCTGTCGATTGAAGACGCAGCTGAAAAAGTGTTTAAAACCTGCTGTACCATTATCTTGAAAAAAACATTTGAAATGATCGATCAGATCAATTCCCAGCCGGTATATACGGTGCATGATTTTCTGGAAGGATATAAGCTGAGCCCCCAGAAAATTCTTGTTTTGGGAGGACCGGCCCCGTATTTCGCTCAGAAAATCGAAGACCTCTACCAGATCGACACCCTGGCCGTTCCCAACTCACCGGTGGCAAATGCCGTGGGCGCGGCCCTGGCCCGGACCACCTGCGAAGTTTCTCTATACGCCGACACGGAACAGGGCATTGTCACCGCCCATGAGGAAGATTTTGCCGAACCCATCTCCAAGACCTTTTCAGAAGACGATCTCATGGAAACCGCCTACACCCTGCTCAAAGAAAAAGCCATCAATTCCGGGGCTGATCCTGAAAACCTCGAAGAGGTGGAAGTGGTGGAATACCAGAAGTTCAATATTGTCCGAAATTTTTCACCCAGAGGAAAGATCTTCCGCACCAAGATGCAACTCAAACCCGGCCTGATCAAAGGCTATGAAACGATGTTACATTAAAGAGGCATTCCATGTTGAAAGCGTTGCATAAAACCGGGCTGGTGTTTTTCCCGGCCTTTGACTGGGCCATCGATCCCACCCATCCGGAAAGAGAAGAGCGTCTCCTGTACACCCAGGACCAGGTCACCGAAGAAGGGGTTTTTGACATTCCGGGCATCATTGAATACAAACCCATGCTGGCCACAGCCGAAGATATCCAGCGGGCACAGTTCTGCGTACCGGATGAAGCATCCATCACCACGGAATCCCATCTGATCAGCGCCGGCGGAGCCAAAGTCATTGCCGATGCCGTCCTGAACAAGGAAGTCAAAAACGGATTCGCCCTGATCCGTCCCCCGGGCCATCATTCCATGCGGGTGTCCCACGGCGGCCGGGGATTCTGCCACATCAACATCGAAGCCATCATGGTGGAATACATTCGAAGCCGGTATGGGGTCAAACGCATCGCCATCGTCGATACCGACTGCCATCACGGAGACGGCACCGACAACATCTTCTGGCATGACCCGGATGTGCTGTTCATCTCCCTGCACCAGGACGGCCGGACCATGTTTCCGGGCACCGGATTTCCCGGAGAACTGGGCGGCCCCAATGCCAAAGGCAGCAACCTGAACATCCCTCTGCCGCCGGGCACGTCCACCGAAGGCTACCTGTATGTGATCAATCACTGCGTGCTGCCGGTACTCAATGAATTCAAACCGGATCTGGTGATCAACTCCGCCGGTCAGGACAACCACTACACCGATCCGTTGACCAACATGAACTTCTGCGCCCAGGGATATGCCCAGCTCACCACCCTGCTCAAACCCGACATTGCCGTGCTGGAAGGCGGATATGCCATTGAAGGGGCCCTGCCTTATGTCAACCTGGGCATCATCCTGGCCATGGCCGGCATTGATTATACCGGGGTGGTGGAACCGGACTACAACCCGGAAAAACTCAAACAGTCGGTGAGCATCACCGATAAAATCAAGAAAACCACGGATCAGATCAACAACTACTGGGCACAACGATTCGAGATGCGGGAAGCGGCCGGCAAACCCGGAGAGATCCAGATGCGGCACAAAGAGATCTTTTACGACACCGACAATATTTTTGAGCGCCAGAAAGAACGGGTCCGGATCTGCAAAGACTGCGGCGGGTGTTTTGAAATCGATTCTCAGGCCACGCCGGGATTTCATATTCTGGGTGTCCACATTCCCATCAATGCCTGTCCCGCCTGTATTGAAAAAGGGTATGAATTTTTTGACAAGGCCTCCAAAGAAAAATATAACCATGTGTTTTTGATGGACCGGCCTAAAGGCGCTTACCACAGAAAATAGATCCTTTTGGCCATATGCCCCGATTTCATCATCACCGGGACCTTGACACCCGGGCCCGTGTGATCCGGCTCATTCGTGAGTTTTTTAATACAAATCTTTATCTGGAAGTGGAAACACCGGTCCGTAGTCCCGCCATTATTCCGGAAGCGCATATTGATCCGTTCATGTCGGACGATCATTTTCTGATGGCATCCCCTGAACTTTACATGAAACGGCTGCTGACCCGGGGATATTCAAATATTTTTCAAATCTGCAAATGTTTCAGAAAAGATGAACGGGGCCGGTTTCACCTGCCCGAGATGACCCTGCTGGAATGGTACGGGGCCGGTGATACCTACCTGGATCTCATGGACCAGTGCCAGTCTCTGGTGCGGCATATCGCAAATGGGCTGAACATGGGAGACCGGCTGTGCTACCAGGGCCACACCCTGGATTTGACCCGGCCGTTTCCGCAGATAAGCGTGCACCAGGCATTTGAAACCCATGCCGGCATCTCCTGTGATCAGGCCCTGGCCGACGGGCAATTCGATGAGATCATGGGGTTTGTGATCGAGCCCCGGCTGGGCCGCAACCAGCCGGAATTTCTCATAAATTATCCCAGATCCCTGGCCAGCCTGGCGGCCCTGCATCCGGACAACCCGGCCGTGGCCCAGCGGTGCGAATTCTATATGGCCGGCATCGAGCTGGCCAACGGGTTCACGGAACTGACCGATACCCAGGTTCAGCGGCAGCGGTTCAAACAGGAAAACCTGATTCGAAAGCGTCTCGGGATGCCGGCCCTGCCACTGCCGGACAGATTTCTGTCCGAACTTGCCAACTTGCCCCCGTGCGCCGGCATCGCCTTAGGCGTGGACCGGCTGGTGATGCTGTTTGCCGATGCCCCGGCCATTGATCAGGTGGTGGCATTCACGCCGGAAGAGGAGTAAACGCCTCTTGATCACCGGGATCAGGAAGTTCAAGGGTTTTTGGCCTGGACCCTCACAAATCCATACATGATGCCGCAGCCGGCCAGAAACAGCATTACAGCCCATCCCAGCTGGGCATCCATGGCCGGCAGCACATTGACATTGGTGTGAACCGCCACGTTCTCCAGCTGGATCACGGCACTGTTTTCCCGGACATACCGGGTTTGCAGCACGGCCACCTGCTTGAAGGGCCACAACGCCCACAGCGACCCCAGCATCAGCCCCAGCAGAAACGCCATGGTGGCATCATAATAGTGTCTGAGCACAAAACTGATCAGCCTGGCAAACAGCAGCCCGCCCGCCAGAATGCCCAGGCCGAAACATCCCAGATAAAATACGGCATCCAGCTGAAACCGGGGCAGGGCCGATATGGCGGACAGCACGTCATAATAGGCGCCCATCAGAATCAGCACCAGGGACCCACTGATACCGGGCAGCACCATGGCGGAAATGGAAACCGCCCCGCACAGGGCCGCATACAGATACTCGGCACCGGCCCCCGGCAGGACGAACGGGGCGGCAGCGTCGTCTGTTCTGCCCGCTGATTCCGTAATCTGACGTTCATAAACCGCATGGTAAAAATCGGATTTTTGCTTCATCCGGTCATAAGGGTTGACCTGCACATACACCATCACCGTCAACGCCGCCCCCAGACAGGCAAAACCGGCCAGATACCACCGGAAACGTGTCAGCAGACGGACGGGAATCAAAACCGACACCAGAATCAGGCCGAAAAAAAAGGCATAGGTCAGGGAAAACCGATGGGTCAGCAGATGCGTGATCACCGTGGAAAGGGCAAAAATGGCGATGACCGCTCCTACAATCAGTCGGGCCAGAAACGCGACATCGTTCTGCCGGCAGAAATCTTGAAATGCCCGGTTGGTACCGTTTCTGCCCATATGCCGCACCCATTGTCCGGCAATGGTTGCTGCCTGCAGAATCAGGGGCCGGCTGATGCAGTTGATGATGCCGAAAACCCGCTCATAGATGTTGAAAATCAGCAGAAAAGTGCCCCCGGAAACACCGGGAATGATATTGGCGGCCCCCAGGCAGAACCCCATAAGCAGGTCTTTGATGCTATTCATTCCACCCGTGCTGACCGATGAGCTTGACAAACCGGCATCCCCCCAGATTTTCCTGTTTAAGGCCGGTATCGGTTCGGGTGAGCTTGATCAGGTCCTGGGTGAACCGTCCGCCCACCGGCATGACCAGTCGTCCGCCCGGGGCCAGCTGTTCAATTAAGGGCGGGGGAATCTGGTTGCCGCCCGCCGTGACCATGATGGCGTCAAAAAGGCTTTGTTCTTTCCATCCCTGGGTGCCGTCGGAATACCTGGTCACGATGTTGTGGATTTTCAGGCGGTCGAACAGCTGACGGGTCTGGCGATACAGGACCGGATTGCGTTCAATGGTGTACACTTTGTAAGCAATATGGGCCAGGATCGCGGCCTGATACCCGGAGCCGGTGCCGATCTCCAGGACCCGCTCCGATCCTTTCAGTTCCAGGCTCTGGGTCATCTCGGCAATGATATAGGGCTGGGAAATGGTCTGGCCCTCGCCGATGGGCAGGGGGAAATCTCCATACGCGCTGTCCACCAGGGCTTCGCTCACAAACTGATGCCGGGGGACGGTGGTCATGGCATCGATCACCAGGGGATCGGTCACGCCTCTGGCAATGATCTGGCGCTCCACCATGTCTTTACGCCACCGGGCGAATTTTTTGGGCTCGTCATTCATGCAGTCCTTCTTACCAGCATGTCTGGTTTGCGTCAAGCAGATACCGCGGGGGTGGGGCGATTTGAAGGAGAGCGGTGTCGGTTTGCAGTGCACTGCCGAATGTTCAGAAGACCCGTGGCGGGGGGCGGCAGTTGGTCTCACCCTTTGCCTTGTTTCACAGTCTGTAAGGGCGCGGCACAGCTGAACGGCAAAAACTGCGGGCAGGTATGTCCTCAGACAGTTTGCCGTTTTTGACTGCACCGCGCCCAACAGACTGTAGAAACCGCGTCAAAATTGGATTCGACCAACCACCACCCCCCGCCACTGGACGCTGATCCCCGATTCACTGCCCGCCATGGCACCCCCCGCGACCTTCACCCAAATAAAGTTGCACCCCGCCGGAAGAGATGTTATGAAATTTTCAGATTCTGAATGATAATTTTAATGATCGAGTCAGATAAAATGCAGTTTTACATGATATACAGATCAACACATTAACTTGTTGGGCCTCTAAAAACTTAATTCTTGACTTTTGATATCAATGTAATTACAATGTGATTACATTAAATTGAAAGGAGGTAGCTAATGAGGGCGCGGGTAATAAAAATTGGTAATTCCCAAGGCTTGCGTATTCCAAAACCTATTCTTGAACAAACCGGGATAATGGATGACGTTGAAATTGAGGTTGAAAAAAATCAAATAATCATCCGACCCATTAAAAAGGTTCGTGAGGGTTGGGATGCCGCCTTCAAAATTATGGGCGAAAAAGGTGATGACGAACCGATACTTGATGAAAGCATTTCACATTCATGGGATGAGGAAGAATGGCAGTGGTAGTAAAACGTTTTGACGTTTACTTGGTAAATCTTGATCCGACTATCGGGTCAGAAATTCAAAAAACCCGACCTTGTTTGGTTATCTCTCCTGATGAAATGAATCGTAACATTCGCACGGTGATTATAACTCCGATGACCTCTGCCAAAAAAGAATACCCGACCAGGGTTTCATGCTCTTTTCGAAAAAAGCAGGGACAAATTGTAATAGATCAGTTGCGAACAGTAGATAAGGCCCGTCTTATTCAAAAACTTGGTACAATAGACTCAAAAGCGCAATTGGATGTTATTTCGGTACTTCAGAGGCTATTTGCATTTTAATATGAACTGGCCCAACCTGTCGCTGGTGACGGACTCGGTTTCCTCACCGCACAGCTCATCGTTAGCCTGAACCGCCTTGCCAGTTCCAAGTTGAGTCAATAAGCAGGGCAGAGTGGAGCAGGATCAATGAATCAGGGTGAACTGGAAATCCGGCCGGCAGGCATTGAAGACGTCCCTGGAATCACAGAATGTAATGTTGAGGACTGGGACGGCAGTTGATCGCGCTCGCAGAAAAGGAAGCCCGGTGCATGAGGATGGCCGCGGTGACGCTCTACACCAACGAACAGATGACCGGGAACATCGCGCTGTACAAGAGGCTGGGGTATGTGGAAACTGAACGGAAAACAGATCAGGGATATCACCGCGTATACATGCGCAAGGAATTGCAGGACAAAATCAGCTGACCTGCTTTTTCTCTGGAAAGGGCTGATTTCGGGCGGGACGGGTAACGGCCCGTCCCGCACTGTCCTGGTTATATCTTGTAGATGATCCGTTTGTCCGTGATGATGATATCCACGGTGTGTTTTCTGGAATCCATCTGAATCTGGTCGACGATCTGTTCATCAAATGCCAGAGACACTTTTCGGCAGGTTTCCGGCAGTCTTGTGATCAGCCGGGTGTAGTAATTGTTGCCGAATCCGATGCGGCCGCCCTTGTCATCAAAGGCCAGTCCCGGAATAAACGCGATGTCGATGTCGTCAAGGGACACTTTTTTGCATTTGTCGGTATCCGGTTCCCGGACATCATTTTTGTTCAACACCAGATCCTTGTCATAATCTGTAATCTTGCAGATGTTGAACGCGTTTTTCATGTCTGTGAAAACCGGTAGAACAATGGTTTTTTCAATATAAAGCGCTTTGCGTATGATCGGCTCCATGGGAATCTGGTCATTTCCGGATGTAAACATGAAAGAAATCTGGGCTTCCATGAAATTGGCAAATTCGAATACCCTGGTCTGGATCTGATTGTATTTGTCCTCAATCTCCACTTGGGGCAATTCATCCAGTTTTTCAGCCACCTGCGCCAAAATGCTGCTGGTTGTGTTCTTTACCTCTTCCATAATATTTTCCCTTAAATTATTACAAAAAATTTTCCAATATATTATACACAAGCAACCGGTTGTCAACATGCAATAATCCATTGACTGTTCACAAGTGCCATGTTATTTGATGCTTTGGCGAATAAATCCTTGACATGACAACACCACAATCCATATTCGACTGACAGTGAAGGGAAAAAATGCTGGACTTAAAATATATCATCAACCACCTGGATACCGTTCAAAAAGGGATGGAGAAACGAAACGCCCCCATTGACTTTTCAGCTCTTTTTGACAATGAAGAAAAAAGGAAAAAACTGCTGCTGGAGATAGAGGAACTTCGCCGCCAGCGCAATGTGGTCTCCGATGAGATCGCAAAGATGAAACGGTCCGGCCGGGATGCCCAGTCCCGGATAGAGGAGATGCGAACCGTTTCGGAAACCATAAAAACCCTGGACCAGGACCTGGCTGGCGTGGAGACCCACATCCGGTCTTTTCTGATCACTCTGCCCAACCTGCCCCATGATGATGTGCCCAAAGGCAGAGACGATACGGAAAACCGGCTGGAAAAAACATGGGGAACCCCCCGGACATTCGACTTTCCGGTTCAGGACCATGCCGATATCGGAGAAGGCTTAGGCATTCTGGATCTGGGCCGGGCCGCAAAGCTGGCGGGAGCACGCTTTCCTTTGTACCTGGGGACCGGAGCGCATCTGGAGCGGGCGCTGATCAATTTCATGCTGGACATCCATACCCGGGAACACGGATACAAAGAAACCCTGCCCCCGTTTATTGTCAACCGCACCACTATGACCGGCACGGGCCAGCTGCCAAAGTTCGAGGAGGATTTGTTCAAAATCGAGGGCCTGGACTATTTTCTGATTCCCACCTCAGAGGTGCCCATGACCAATATCTATGCCGGTGAAATCCTGGCGGAAAAAGACCTGCCCTGTAAATTCACAGCGTACACCCCCTGTTTTCGGTCCGAGGCCGGTTCCTACGGCCGGGACACCAAAGGACTGATCCGGCAGCATCAGTTCAACAAGGTGGAAATGGTGAAAATCACCACCCCGGAATCCTCTTTTGATGAGCTGGAATCCATGCTGGCCAATGCCGAGACCATCCTTGAGCGACTGGAACTGCCCTACCAGGTCTTGACGCTGTGCACCGGGGATCTGGGCTTTTCCGCCACCAAAACCTATGATATCGAAGTATGGATGCCGGGGCAGGACAAATACAGAGAGATCTCTTCTTGCAGCAACTGCCTGGATTTTCAGGCCCGCCGGGCCAATATCCGGTTCAAGCGGGAAAACGCGAAAAAACCGGAATTCTGCCATACCTTGAACGGCTCGGGCCTGGCAGTGGGCAGAACCTTTGCCGCCATCCTTGAAAACTATCAGCAGGCGGACGGAACGGTGCAGATTCCCGACGCCCTGATCCCATACATGGGAGGTCAAACAACGATCAATAATGAAAACTGACCTGTTCCCCGAACATATCCGTCCCCATCTCGTTCCCCGGCCCAAAGGCGAGCTGTTTTACCGTTGCCTGGGTTGCGGGGCCGAACATTCCGTGGAAAAACTGCTGTATGTGTGCCCGGAATGCAACGCCGTGCTGATGATCCACAACCGTGATCAGGAGAAGCTGCACCAGCTGCCCGGCACCCTGTGGCAGCAGATCTTCGATTTCCGGAAGATGCTCAAGATACCCGCGTTAAAAGGAATTTACCGGTATCACGAATTTATCGGCCCCATTCTTCCCCTGGAATCGATTCTCTATCTGGGGGAAGGCCATACCCCGATGGTGGAGGCGTCCGAATTTCTCCAGGAAAAGGCCGGCCTCCGGTTTTTCTACAAAAACGACGGCCAGAACCCCAGTGCTTCGTTCAAGGACCGGGGCATGGCCTCGGCCCTGTCCAGCATCAAATACCTCATCGATCAGGGGCAGGTTTCCGATGTGATCGCCGTGTGCGCATCCACCGGAGACACTTCGGCGGCAGCGGCCCTGTACGCCTCTTATCTGGGTCCTCTGATCAAATCCGCGGTGCTGCTGCCCCACAAAAAAGTCACGGCCCAGCAGCTCTCACAGCCGTTGGGCAGCGGCGCCAGAGTGTTTGAAATTCCCGGCGTTTTCGACGACTGCATGAAGGTGGTGGAATATCTGTCCGCCCGATATCCGGTGGCATTGCTCAACTCCAAGAACGCCTGGCGGATTCTGGGTCAGGAATCTTATTCCTATGAAATCGCCCAGGATTTTGACTGGGACATGACCCATAAGGTGGTGGTGGTGCCCATCGGCAATGCCGGCAATATTTCCGCGGTCATGAACGGATTCCTGAAATTTTTCAACGCCGGCATCATTGACCGGCTGCCCAAAATCATCGGGGTTCAATCGGAACATGCCGACCCGGTGTATCAGTATTATCTGGAACCCGACAAGACCCGGAGAAAGTTTTTTCCGGTGAATACCCGCCCCAGCGTGGCCCAGGCCGCCATGATCGGCAATCCCGTATCCATGCCCCGGGTGGTGGCCATTGCCGAGGAATACAACCGGACATCCGGACAGGACAATGTGTTTTTCGTTCAGGTGACCGAACAGGCCATCATGGACTGGCAGCTCACTGCCAACCAGAACGGCCACATCACCTGCACCCAGGGGGGAGAGTGCCTGGCCGGAATGGTCAAAGCCAAGGCCATGGGCCTGGTGGCCCTGAACGAAACCGCTGTTCTCGATGCCACGGCCCATGCCATCAAATTTTCCGAGTTCCAGGACCTGTATTTCAACGACCGGATTCCGGAATCCTATCACATTGTGCCGGACCCGGAACGGGTGAACCGGCCTGAGTTGGTTTCACCGGATGATCCCGACCTGATACCGTCCCAGGAAAAACGCCTTGAACAATCGGAATTTGCGCGGTTTGTTCAGGAAATTTCCAGTAAAATCGCGCAAAAAATGGACCTGACACCTGATTGATCCATGAAAACGTTTGGAATCCTTTCCCTGGCATGCCTGATCAGTCTGTCTCTTGTCTTGACAGGAACGGCAAGGGGTGAAGATACCCTAAAAATAAAAACATCTTACAAAAACTATTCCGTCATCACTTATCAGGGCAGGGATGTCCTGTGTGAGCCCTATATCGTCAAAAAAAACGACTGGCTGTATAAAATTTTCAAACAAAAAGGCGAACTTTCTGAACAGGAGTTTCCCTTTTTCATATCTCTTTTCAAAAAATTCAATCCCCATATTCAAAACGTTGACGTTATCGCTACCGGCACGCGGATTCTCATCCCTCTGAAAATTTCAGACAAACAGGATTATACCGTGGACAAGCATGGAAAAGTGAAAATTCCAGTGGTGGAGTTTCATGACACACACCGGATTTACACCAGCAACCGGATAAGAATTCCGAAACCGGCCGGCCGTGACGTATCAAGACGCCGAAGGCCGGCCGAACCCCTTCCTTCAGGGATCTCTTCAGATCAATGGAAGGGATTGCAGGCATATGCCAGAACCATCAACGGCAAATTGTTTCACCAGGGGACATTGTATTTTCCTGGCCGAAACGGACTGAAAGAGGTTAAACTGGATCTGACCACAACGCCTTTGATTGAAACCCATGACCCCAAAACGGCGATTTTGATTCTTTCCCATCAATCATATCAACATATAGACCAGGCGGCGCGTCAAAGCATTTTATCCTACTGGGGGCATGCAAAAATCCAACCCATTAAAACCCTGCTTCACCATCCGGCCCGCATGAACCCCGAGCCGTCCGCCCCGGATCTTCATCTGTCCAGAAAACAGATTTTCCAGATTTTGGAACAATCCGGATTCGATTATGAACCTGATGAGGTGATCGGGTTTCATGTGAACCGTATTCCGGTTTCCGTCCGGCTGGATCGGGTCAAAATACCGAAACAGCCGGACCTGCTGCTTAATTTCGGCACGATTTTCGGCCAGGGAATTGCATCCATTCAACAAATGGAGTTCAAACTATTGTCCGTTTCATCGAAACAGAATTGGCAGCAACAGGTTCAGCATCTGTTATCCGCATTGGGATACAATGTCTGGCATCATCCTTGTTTTTCATATCAGGGAACCGTGGAAACGCTGCCGGGGGTTTATGGCGAACAATCATCAAACCGGCTGTTGGTTGCCGGGACGCCGGTGACACCGATTATTCAATCGTTTCTGGAGGCGCGTCGAATCAAATATGTGCTTCTTCAACCCTGACTCCTGTATTTACAAAGGTGATCTCATGAAGCTGTTTGCGGTGTGCATTCTTTTGTTTGGGTTCTCATTGTGCGCCTGCACCGCCGGTATGTCCGGCAAAGAAAATTCCAAACTGGCAGATGCCATCAAAATTCAGGGAGAAGCGTTTCTGATGCAGGGAAATTATACCGCTGCCCTGTCCCGGCTTTTGGAAGCCCGGAAAATGCAGCCTGAAGATCCGTATCTGCTGAACAGTTTAGGGCTGGCCTATATGGGGAAAAACAGGGATGATCTGGCCATCCCTGTTTTCAAACAAGCCCTGGATCTGAAACCCGATTTTACTGAAGCCCTGAACAACCTGGGGGCCGCCTGTCTGCGCCAGAAAAAGTGGGATCTGGCCATTCCAGCGTTTAAAAAGGTACTGGAAGACCTGTTATACCCCACCCCCCAGTTTCCCCTTTCCAACCTGGGATGGGTCTATCTGGAAAAACAAAATTACATCCAGGCGGAATCCTGGTTTTCTCAGGCCCTGGATGCATCGCCCGGGTATGTCACCGCTTCCCACGGTCTGGCACAGGTGTTTCTTGAAACCCGCAGAGAAGATCAAGCCATCGATGTTCTGAAAACCAGTCTTGAAACCCATCCGGAAGCGGCCGTTCTTTATGCCGGCCTGGCCCGGGCATATGAGGCCAAAGGACGAATCCGTGAAGCCAGACAATCCTGGCAGAAGGTGCTGGCATACGCAAAAGCAAGGTCAGATCTGCAAAAAACCGCCAGAGAGCGTCTTTCCGCCCCGGATTAATTCGCCGGCCGGTTGGGGTGACTCTTTTGCTCCAGCTGGACAATGGACGGGCTGAGAAAAATCAGGAGCTCGTTTCGCTTATCTTCTTTTTTACTGCTTCCCAGAAGCATATTTCCCAGGATGGGAATGCCGGTCAAAAATGGCAGGCCCGCTTTGTCGTCGTTTAGCGTGGTTTTGACGATTCCCCCGATGACCACGGTTTCGTTGTCATTCACCAGCAGTTCGGTTTCTGCTTCATTGGTGGTCAGAAAAGGAACCCCGTCGGACGTAAATCCGGCCACATCGTTTTTGGTCAGAAACACCCGCATGGAAATGCGTTTGTCCGGGGTTACCTGAGGGGTCACTTCCAAAAGCAGGTCGACATCTTTGAAATTAACGGCGGAACCACCGGCATCATCCCGTTCAAGGTATGCAATTTCCTGTCCCTGCTTGATTCTGGCTGTTTTGTTGTTCAAGGTCAGAATTCGAGGTGAGGATACAATCCGGGCATCCCCCTGGGTTTCCGATGCCATCAGTTTTGCGTTCAGCGCCGTGACAGATGAACCGAACAGCCGGAAAAAAGAGAAATCACCACTCACCCCGCCGGCACCGACCGGCGTGTTCACAGAAACGGTCATGTCATTGACGAATCCGGAAAAGACAGAAGGATCATTGGTCAGGTTCCACCCCACGCCAATGCTTCTGGAAAAGTCTTTGGTCACCTCCACCACTTTGACTTCTATCATGATCTGCGGGGTGACCGTATCCAGGCGGTAAATCATTTCCTGAACCCGGTCCACGGTTTCTCTGGTGTCGGTAACGATAATCATGTTGTTACGCTGATCCACGGAAACACTCCCGCGATCCGGAGTCAACAGTTTGGTGATCTGCTGTTCGATATCTGCTTTGGCATTTGAATAACTGATGGGGATATATTCAGTGATCAGGGGTTCCAGACTTTTTTTCTGTTCCAGGGCTTTTTTACGGGCAGCGACTGCGTCCTGCGCATCTTTTTCTTCCTGCCTCAAGGTCTGGATGGTGGCGATGCGCACCACATCCCCTTCCATTTTCTTGCCCAGCCCGTTCATTTTCAACACCAGATCCAGCACCTGATCCCAGGGAACCGGTTTTTCCAGAGTCATGGTGACCTTGCCATGAACGTCCTTGTCCACGGCAAAATTCAGGCCGCTGACACTGCGGAGAATCCGGAACACATTTTTGATGTCTGTATCAAAAAAATCCAGTTTGATCTTTTCTCCAAAATATCTGGGCACCGCTGTGTCAGCCGATTCCAGATCCGGGGTCACCGCTTGTTTTTCGGCCGGTTTCACCGGATTGACCGGATCAAACCGAATGAAAATCCGGTTTCCGTCCTGAACCACCCGATAGGGGACTTTTTCCCTGATCCGTATTTCAATTGCCGCATTCACATCATCTGGGGCACCCGGAACGGGAGTAATGCCGTCCACAGCGATTCCAGCATACCGCCTCGGCATCGGCTGCTGAAACTGTTCAGGTATGCGGGTTTTGTAGAGAATCAGATCCAGTTGATTGTCTGCCTGCCAGACAGTATCATACGATACCGGATCCGTGGTGGTTACCTGTATGTCTGCAAAGCCGGACTCATCAACCGTAAATTTAATCCCGGTCACGCGTGCAAAAGCGGTTCCGGCCGACGGCACAAAAATATGCGGCCGAATCTGCTCTTTTTGTGACACTTTTATTTCAGGGTCAGACACACAAACGGCTTGTTTTCCAGAAGAAGCCGGATGCAATACCACGCGCAACCCATGGGCCTCTTCATCTATTTCATAGGGCAGGTCCTGATTCATCAACACATCGATTTTAGCGGTTGTTTCTGCGTGATCCGCATACTGTGCCTGAATGGTTGTCACCGGATCAACAACCCTATCGGGCGGTACGAACTCCGGTGAAAATATGGTATCGGGCAGATAAATGGCGACACCCAATGGAAAATCCTGTTTGATGGACGTATAGGTGGGCGTCTGATCGGTTTTGATATGGATATTAATGAGATCACCAGACGTCGACATATGCACCTCATGCAGATGGTTGGTCGGGTCTTGGGTTTCATCCTGGATCAAAATTTCACTGGATACCGGCGCCTTGGATGTCAATGGCGTACATCCGGCCCCAAGCGTCAGAATCATTATCAATATTCGCTCAAACATGGTGCTCCGCCGAAAAAAAGCCATATTATTCTCCACTGTCTGCTTTATGCGGTTTCAATTCCTGAAAGCGCTCGGTCATGATGCCATTGACATCCACCGCTGTTTCCCTTACTACAATGCGGTCAAACTGGATATCCACTACCTGTCCCTGGTTTTTTCCCATGTAAGTGCCGATGCTGACTTCATAGCCTTTTCCGCTGGCTTCTTCCACCATGGCGATTTTCCGGTTTTCACCCATCACTACGGCCACCAGCTTGAGCTGGTTTAACGTCATCTTTTCAAGCGGGGTGAGAATACGCCGGGGTTTTTCCGGTTTCCGGGGTTCCGGCGATGCAGGGGGGTCTTCCTGAATCAGCGGCGCAAAGGGGTCCAGGCTGCTGATGGCCTCATACGACTGATCGGCACCATCAAAAATATCATCAGCCATCTCAATACCCTCTGCCGGTATCAGATTTTGAACCGCTGCTGTCTGTTTTGGAGCCGGCTCCCCGGATCCGTTTTCCGTAACCGGCAATTGAATTTTTTCTGCTTCCGAAGACCGGGGCATGGCATGGCGCACAGGAGAAGTGCCGGCAGATTCAGCGGAAGACCTTGGTATGGCATGCGGTACAGGAGATGTGCCGGCAGCTTCAGTGGCGGTGGTTTTTCCACAGACGGTAATGGAAACCCCCAGCATCACTGTCATAATCAACAGCCATGTATGGGTCAGATGTTTCATTTTTCCTGGATATCAGCTTTTTGTCTTTTTTGGGCTCAGTTTAGTATTTTGATCCGCTTCCACAAACATATAGGTCACTGCGTTGCAGGTCATATCAATTACGCCGGAAGCGGATTTGTTCCGCCTCAAAGTCATGTTTTTGATATTCACGACCCGGTTCAGCCGTGACACCTGAAAAAAGAAATCCGCTATCTGATGGTAATTGCCTTCCACTTTCATGGATAAAGGAATTTCCCTGTAAAAATCCCGATTGACTTCAGGATCCGGCTGAAACAGAACAAAATTGAGCCCTGCGCTGCTGCCGGCCCTTGAAACGCTTTTCAACAGAGACGGAATCTCCTTTTTATCCGGCAGCGCCCGGGTCGCTATGTGAAAATCTTCCTCCATTCGGGCCATTTTTTCTTCCCATTCCTTGAGCACTCCGGCCTGCCGTTTGACAGCAATCAATCGATTGGTCCGGACTTCAAGGGTTTGCGTAACCTGCTGCAGATGGGCCTGGCCGGGCATAAAGAAAAAATGGTAATAGACCCCGCCGATCAGCACCAGCGTCCCGAAACAGATGAACAGACGGTGCCGGGGGCTCAGTCGGCCCACACGATCGAAAAACACGGCTGTTTTTTGTCTGAACAGAGACTCAGACTTCGGTTTTTCTTTCTTTTCGGCCATTATTTGTCCTTTTTCTTTTGCGTCTCAGGCACCAGAGGCTGTTTTTTACATCGCAACTCAAATGCCTTTAAATTGAGATTCCCGTCAAAACGTTTGCTGACAGTCTGTTTCAGATCGACTTCTTCAAACAGATCCGAGGATTCCAGCTGTCTCATGAAATCGGCAATGGTCGGGTTATCAAATGCAATGCCTGTCAACATGACAGTACCCTGATCCGCGTGAATACTCTCAAGCCACATTTTCCCCGACACCATCCGGATCTGGAGATCTTCGAGCAGCAAAAGCTGTTCTTCCCGTCTGGATTGAATAGACGCGACAATTTTCAGCTTGTCTTCAAGAATGACAAACCGTTTCTGGATTTCCGATACCCGGTCGGCCTTTGCCTTGTAAACTGAAATGTCAACATCCATCCGCTCGATTTCATTTTGTTTTTTCGCAATACTCCGGTCGATTTTAAGGGTATACCAGGTCAATCCCACAATCAGCAGAATCATGGACAACAGAAAAATCGACACCTGCTGCCGGATATTCTCCCGCTTTCTGGCCAGTCTGAACGGCAGCAGGTTGATGCGTATCATTTATCATCCACCCGGCGCAGGGCCAGTCCCAAAGCGACAGGGGCCAGGGGCCCCACCTGCGATATATATGCCGGAGAAAATGTCTTTTCATCCAGATTCAGTCCGGCAAACGGTTCAATAACAAACACCCCGGCACCCATTTCGGTTTCCAGCCGGTCCATGAAAGGTTGTATAAAGCAGCCGCCGCCGCTGACTACGATTTTGGTGATCCGGGCATCCTGGGTGCCGCCCTGAAACCTATGGACCGCATCGCCAATTTCTGAGCACCAGATCTCGGCGGCCTGATGGAGAATGCCGATCATGATTTCCGGATCCGGCGCATCTGATACCGGATTCAGCAGAATTTTTTCAGCGGTCAAAAAATTTGTTTCAAACCGCGCGGCAATCTCCTCAATGATCTGAAAGGTGCCTGATCCATTGGCCTGCATCATCATGGAAATATTGTTTTTAACAATATTCAGCGATGTTTTCGATGCGCCCACATCCAGCAGCAACGTCAGGTCTTCCGAATCCAGTTTGGGCAGTGTTTCATAAACATTGTGCAGCGCAAAGGTGTCCACATCGATGATACGGGCACGAAGTCCCGCCATGTCAGTCACAGCCATATATTGCGCCACCATGTCTTTTTTCACGGCCACCACCAGCACATTCATCTGTTCAGATGAAAATTCACTCTCTCCCAGAATCTGGTAATCGATATTGACCGCTGAAATATCATAGGGGATATATTGTTCCACCTCAGCCACAATTGTTTTCTGAAGGTATTTTGCCGGCACTTTGACCGTATCGATGGTTTTGATCACCACGGTCTGCCCGCCGGTGGATATGGCAACGTTTTTTTCCCGGATCTTCAAAGAGTTGAACAACGCCCGAATGGTATTGGCCACATCCGGCATATCCCGGACCCGGCCATCCACTATAGCACCGGGCGTCACCGGTGTCACACCGAATTTTTTCAGGGTCTTTCCTTTTCTGGAAACCTGGATGTCAGCCGCCTTGATGCAAGAAGATCCGATATCCAGCCCCACGAGATGATCTTTTCTGCCAAATTCCATAACCTGTCATCCCTGTTTGGATCATATCAGATAACAGTCAGGACCCGGTTTTCCCTTTATTTGGTATTGCTAACTGAAGCCATAATAACTATAATAACCTGATATGATAGTCTTGAAATGTCAAGTATTATCATATATTTCATGGACCTGAAACAGGCAAAAACCGCCGTTTTGTCAATTCGGCACAAAAAACAGACCCGATGATTAACAGGCTGCAGGGCTTCTTTTGAAAAAACATTTTCCATCAGCTCCCCAACTTCAGAAAGAAAGACCGTTTGTTCTGGTCAAAGCATTTACCGTCTCCAGCCTGATTGTCATGCTTGCGGCAACGATCTTCATTGCCGCTTTGAATGCCCACTGGGTCAGAAACCAGCTTCTTGAAAAAAGCAAAGAATATAACTCACTGCTGGTGGAGAACCTGAATCACCAGATTTTCTTGAGGTTTGCGGCCCCGGTGGCGTTCAAATACGGAGAGATCAAACTCCGGGAACCGGAACAGAGCCGGCTTCTGGATGCAGTCATCAAATCCACCCTGTACAGCTTTCATGTGGAAAT
This sequence comes from Desulfotignum sp., assembly GCA_034522435.1. GTDB lineage: Bacteria > Desulfobacterota > Desulfobacteria > Desulfobacterales > Desulfobacteraceae > Desulfotignum. Next base: position 230,057 of record JAXHLJ010000020.1, on the reverse strand, counting down.
GGTCAATGTCTACGGAACCGACAACATCATCGGCTACAGCTTTGACAAAGAACAGGTCGGCAGAGAAAATGCCGGAGGGGTGATGTATGACCAGGCCATGCAGAAAAAAACCACATCCAAACTGATTCAGAAAGGCAATTTTCTGGAGCTGTTGTTCTGGTTTCCCGAAGAAACCAAAATCGTCACCTTTGCCCCCCTGGTCCAGGAAATGCAGCTGACCCGCACCGAGGAAAAAGAAGTGATCGGCGTCATTGAAATCGTACGGGACATCTCTGATGACTATCAGCAGGTCTTCAGGCTTCAGGGAATGATTGTGGCTTCCTGTGCCGGTGTCATGGGGCTTTTGTTCATCGTGTTGCGGTTTGTGGTGAAACACGGGGAAAGAATCATCGAACAGCGGGCTGAAGAGCGGCTTCGTCTGGAAGAAAAACTCCGAAAAGCCGAACATCTGTCCGCCATCGGGGAAATGACCGCGGGGGTTTCCCATGAAATCAGAAATCCTCTGGGAATTATCAAAAGCTCGGCCCAGCTGATGAAAAAGAAAATGGACAAACTGGAAGTAAACTCCACCATCCCGGACATTATCATCGAAGAATCCCAGCGGCTCAATAATATCATCACCGATTTTCTGGATTTTGCCAGACCCAGGCAGCCGGACTTGCGCCCCTGTGACATCAATGAGATCATCAATAAAAACCTGTCATTTCTGGAGTCCCAGATCCGGGATCAGGAAATTGTCATCCACAAGGCATTCAACGATCATCTGCCCGTTGTAACCGCCGACCCGGACATGCTTTACCAGGCGTTTCTCAACATTCTGCTCAACTGCTTTCAGGCCGTGGGAAAGAGCGGTTCCATCACCATCGTAACCGATCATGACACCCAAACCGTGTCTGTGTCATTTGCAGACAACGGGCCGGGGATTGATGAAGATACCCTTGAAAAAATCTGGACCCCGTTTTTCACCACCAAGGATACCGGCAGCGGTCTGGGCCTGGGTATTGTGAAAAATATCATCGAAGCACACAACGGCTTCATCCGCATATCCAACGGCAAGCCGTCCGGTGCCGTGGTTGACATCGTTCTGCCGATTTAGGAGAATCCCCTTTATGGAAACCATATTGATTGTCGATGATGAAAAACATTACCGCCTCATTTTAAGCGAAGTTCTTCAGGAAGAAGGATACGACTCTTTCACCGCTGCCAGCGGTATGGAAGCTTTGGATATTCTGAAGTCCCAGATCATCGATCTGGTGCTGACCGATGTCAAGATGCCGGGCATGACCGGAATCGATCTTCTGGAAAACATCAAGGAGATCAATCCGGATCTGCCGGTCATTATCATGACCGCTTTCGGCAGTGTCGAAAAAGCGGTGGAAGCCATGCACAAGGGGGCGTATACATTTGTCCTCAAACCCTTTGAAAATGAAGCCCTGATCGCTCAAATCGCCAAATCCATCTCCATGTTCCGGATCGTTCAGGAAAACGCCCGCTTGAGGGATGCGGTCCAGTCCCGGTTCCAGTTCGACAATATCATCGGTAAAAGCAAACCCATGCAGACACTGTATGACATCATCCGGAAAGTGGCCCCTACCAATGCCGCTGTTCTGATTGAAGGGGAAAGCGGCACCGGCAAGGAACTGGTGGCACGGTCCATTCACTACAACAGCCGGCGCAAGGATCATCCGCTGGTGGCGGTCAATTGTGCGGCATTTGCGGAATCATTGCTGGAAAGCGAACTGTTCGGTCATGAAAAAGGGGCGTTCACCGGGGCGGCCGCATTGAAAAAAGGACGGTTTGAGCTGGCGGACAAAGGGACCCTGTTTCTTGATGAAATCGGAGAACTGTCCATGCCGCTTCAGGTAAAGCTGTTGCGGGTGCTCCAGGAAAAAACCATTGAACGGGTGGGGGGAACCACACCGATTCCCGTGGACTTCCGTCTCATTGCCGCCACCAACAAAACCCTTGAAAACGAAGTGGCAAAAAACAGGTTCAGGGAAGATCTGTATTATCGCCTGAATGTGGTCAAAGCCGTGATCCCGCCCCTGCGGGACCGTCAGGAAGACGTTCCATTGCTCATCAACCATTTTATCGAAAAATTCATCGGAGAAGCCGGTGCCGACAGCCGGGTGACAGGCATCAGCAAAGAAGCGGCCCGGATCCTGTGCGATCATGCCTGGAACGGCAATGTCCGGGAACTGGAAAATGTAATCGAACGGTCGGTGATCCTTGCCGCCGGTGACATCATCACCCCGGCGGATCTGCCCCCCCAAATCCGCCAGGCACCGGGGAACACCGTGGATCTGGAGGGGATTCCGGAAGGCGTAGGGCTGGTGGAAACCCTTGCAGCCGTTGAAAAACGAATGATCATCCGGGCCATGAACCTGTCAGGAAATGTGCAGACCAAAGCCGCCCAGATTCTGGGCATCGGAAAAAGCGGCCTGAACCAGAAATTGAAAAAATACAACCTGGACAAGGAACTCAATATCGACTGAAACCGATACGGATATTTCTGCCGCTGGGGGGGGTCAGTGATTCTGTTTCTCTTGTTTATTGAACCGTTACGGGTTCTTTCACCATGCTCTGGGCCAGATCCGCATAAATGGAATTACCATGTTCCTGAGCAATCAGGTCAACCATTTTCCGGGTTCCGGAACCATCTTGACGGGCTTCATAAATTTTTGCCAGTATAAACCGGGCTTCGTCCCTGAGCAGATCCGATCCCCCGGTTTCAATCTGCATAAAATAGGATTCTGCCTGATCCAGATCATTTTTGGCCAGTTGAACATGTCCCAGCGATGACAGAAGAAAATTGCGCAGACCCGCCTGGTCCCCGAACACCTCCAATGCTTTTTCAAACCATTTTTTTGCTTCATCGAACTGGCCGGCTTCCATGCAGATACCGGCAAACCGTATAAGCGCTATGCGCCCGGCATCCGTATTGCTGTAGTCCGTAAGCACGGTCTGAAAATCATCCTTTACTGCCTGATATGCCGCTTGAGGATCACCCGAAAGGGTGCGGTACTGAACCACTGCCCGGGCGACCCGGTCTGAAGCGATATTTTCAGACCGTTTAAAACTGGTGAAGACACCGGCGAAAACCAGTCCCACCACCACCACGACCCCTGCTGCATAGAACAACTGTTTTTTATAGGTTCCGGCAAAAGCCATTGCTTTGAACAGATTTCTCTGCAAGGGATCCATTTGCCGCAACTCTTTTTTCCGTTCATTGGATACGCGCTGTGTTGCCATAAATTGTCACCTGTTTCTTGAAAAATAAAACAACCGATTTCATTACCAGACCAGCGTGTGGTAAATCCATCCCTTTTCCCCGTCCGCGTGCTCGATGTGTATCCAGTCACCCTGACGCTTGATCACCCTGAACGGCACCCCCTTTTCAACCGTGAACAATATACGGCTGTCGGTCGACGGTTCCGAACGAACATTGCAGTTGGTTTTATAGGTGATCACCCCTTCCACACTGGTCAGCAGCGAGTCATGAATCCAGGCCATGTCCCCTTCGAAATCCTCGATCTTGACCCAGGAGCCTTTTTTTTCCTTCACAATGAACGGGTGGTATTTTTCCACCTGCCACAGGACATCATAACCGGTACCCGGACCGGACCGCATATTGGCGATGCTGACTTTAACCGTCAATTTTTCAGCAGCGGACACATTTTCCGGCCCCAAACAAACCCAGGCCATGAGAATGATCATACATGTGCACATCCATCGAACAATGATTTGTCTATCTGCCATTGTTTTCCTCCATTTCCATATCATCCACGCAGAAACATGCCTGTCTGGTATACCAGAAAAGACAGGGTCCATGCAACCAGGGTGGTATAAATTACATTAAAACAGGCCCATTTCAAAGAAGTTTCCTTATAAATGGTGACCACGGTGGCGAAACAGGGCACGTACAACAGGACAAACACCATCATGGCCAATGCGGACTGCGGGGTCATGCCCGATTGCTTTAACGCCGTGGTCAATGCCTGGCTTTCCGTGTCCCCTGCACCGTAAAGAACCCCCATGGTGCTCACCACCACTTCTTTGGCCACAAACCCTGTCACCAGTGCCACTCCGCCCTGCCAGGCGATACCCAGGGGCATGAACAGCGGTTCCAGAAAATGACCCAGCTGTCCGATATAGGATTTGGAGATCCTTTCCTGTTCTCTGTCGGTTTGAATTTTTTTAATTTGTGCCGCAAGTTCCTGCTGCAGAATCAATTTTTCATCCGGTCCAGCAGCTGTCATGTGTTGAGAGATCCGGGCCTGAACACCCGCCTGCAACGCCTCGTAATCCTTTGAATAATCAATGTTTCTGGGAAAACTGGACATTGCCCAGATAATAATGGAACCCACCAGAATCACGCCCCCCATTTTACGCAGAAACATTTTGCTTCTGTCCCACATATGGATCAGCAGACTTTTGAGCATGGGCATCCGGTAAGGCGGCAGCTCCATGACAAAGGGCGCATCCGCTCCCTTGAAAAACAGGGCCCGCAAAATCCTTCCCGACACAATGGCAATGATGATACCTGCCGCATACAGCGCAAAAATCACGGTTCCGGCCTGATGGGCGAAAAAACTGCCCGCCAGGACAATATACACCGGCAGACGGGCGGAACAGGACATGAACGGGGTCATCAGAATGGTGAGAATCCGGTCCTTCTGGTGTTCCAGCGTCCGGGCCGCCATAATGGCCGGTACGTTGCAGCCGAATCCCATGAGCATGGGAATAAAGGATTTCCCATGAAGCCCGGCCGTGTGCATGACCCGGTCCATAAGAAACGCGGCCCTGGCCATGTACCCGGTGTCCTCGAACAGGGCGATGAAGAAAAACAGAATCAGAATGTTGGGCAGAAACACGATCACCGCGCCGATACCGGCCACTACCCCGTCCAGGATCATGGATTTGAACAAAGATGCCGGCAAAAAATGATCCAGCCAGACTGTCAGACCTGTGACCCCGGATTCGATCCAGGCCATGGGATATGCCCCTAAAGTGAACGTGGTCTGGAACATGACCCAGATGAAAAAGATAAACACCGGAATTCCCAGAAACCGGTCCGTCAAAACCAGATCGATATTCCGGGACATGTCGATCCGCTTTTTGGCGCTATTGGTCACGGTCTCCCTGAGGATGCCGGCAATCACCCCGTACCGGTCTTCGGTGAGCACGATTTCAAAATCATCCTGAAAAAGATCAAAAATCCGTTTCCGGCATTCTTCCGCCGTCTCGATCAGATGCGGCCCTTTTTCAGGGAACTGTTCCAGGATCCGCTGTTTTTCAACGGCATCGCCTTCCAGCAGTTTGACGGCATGCCAGCGAACCAGGGAATCCTTTGTGACGGCCCCAGTCTCATGGATCAGCGCTTCCAGCTGACTGATACAGGGTTCGGTTTCGCTGCCGTACCGGATCACCCGGGGTTCCTTGCCATGTTCAAACGCCCGGCATTCCTGAATGGCCGCTTCGATCAGACGGTTCATGCCTCTGTTTTTATTGCCCACGGTAAACACCACAGGTACATCCAGCAGGGCCGCCAGTTTTTTCTCGTTGATGCGCATCCCCCGGGCTTCGGCCATATCCGCCATGTTCAGGACAAACAGAACCGGCCTGCCCAGCTCCATGACCTGAAGGGCCAGAAACAGGCTGCGCTCCAGATTGGACGCATCGATGATATTGATCACGATATCCGGATGTTCATTGATGATAAAATCCCGGGTCGTGATCTCTTCCATGGAAAACGGGGTCAGGCTGTAGGTCCCGGGCAGATCCACCACCCGCAGTGCATACTGCCCGAACCTGAGCCGGCCTTCTTTTTTCTCTATGGTGACCCCCGGCCAGTTGCCCACTTTCTGTCTGGCACCGGTCAGGTTGTTAAAAATCGTTGTTTTGCCGCAATTGGGGTTTCCCGCCAGGGCAAAAGTAAACTCTTTTTTCATGTGTCTTGTTTCCGGGTTGTTACCTTTTCAATCAGGATATGGGCGGCTTCCTCCACCCGCAGGGAAACATGATACCCCTTGACCACCAGTTCGATGGGATCTTTCAGCGGGGCATACTTTTCCACGTATATACGGGTCCCCCGGTTGATCCCCATCTCCAGCAGACGACGCCGCAGGGTACTTTCTCCGGAAATACGGACAATGGTTCCCTCCTGCCCCGCTTTCATGTCACACAGCAGCACCCTGACGGATTTCGGATCTGACATATTGACTGTCTGGCCGTCCTTTGAGGCATCCAGCGGGGTATCCATGGATTCGACCCAGATTTTCTGGGCCATCCCGCTGCCGATGACCAAGCGGGTGTCACCGGAGCCAATCACCACCTGCCCGCCGAACCCGTTGGAAAGGACCTCAATTTCATCGCCGATTTTCAATCCCATGGAAGAGATGCGAAGCTGCATCTGCCGGCCGGCCTCCAGCTGCCTCACCTTGAGCCGTTCTCCCTGTTTTGCTTTGTGCAGCAGGACCAGTTTCTGTCGCCTGGCCATGCAGGTACTGCACAGGCCATAGATTTCCATCCGGTGCTGAAGCATATGAAATCCATACTCTTTGGCGACTTTCTGCTGCTGCTTTTCCAGGGCTTCATCTTTGAACTCCAGAATGGTACCGCATTTGGTACAGATCATATGGTCGTGGTGGATGCCCAGGTGACGGTGCTCGTAAAGCGGCTCCCCCCCTTCGAATGCCACCTTGGAAGCAAATCCGAACCGGCACAGATGTTCCATGGACGACACCACGAACGCATCACTGAACTGGTAGCCGTTTTTTTTCAATTGTTGGACGATATCTTCCTGGCTCACATGGTGATCCAGTTGCAAAAACGCCTCAAGCACCTGAAACCGTTCATCGAAACGATCCAGGCCCTGTTCCTGGAACAGCCGGATAAACTGTTTTTTTTCCTGTTCGTGGGTATTTATCATTGTTCTTGATATCCTGTAAAAATAAGACTCTAAGATATGATAGCACGCGTGGTCTGTCAAGCTGACATAAAATGAAATTACAATTGATTTTATGTCATACAAATCATATCATTAGCAGTTATGACCTTTTCTATAAATACACATTATGATGTGGTGGTGGTCGGCGCTGGTCATGCCGGATGTGAGGCGGCTCTGGCCGCGGCCCGCATGGGATGTGCCACCCTGCTTTTGACCATTGATCTGGATAAAATCGCCGCCATGCCGTGCAGTCCGTCCATCGGCGGCATGGCCAAGGGACAGCTGGTCAAGGAAATCGATGCGCTGGGCGGTCAGATGGCTTTGACCACGGACGCGTCCGCCATCCAGTTTCGAACCCTGAACACCCGGAAAGGCCCGGCCGTGCATTCCACCCGGACCCAGAACGACAAGGCCCTGTATTCCCGGCACATGAAAACGGTTCTGGAAAAGTGCCCCAACCTGGACCTGAAACAGGCCATGGTCAAAGAACTGATCATCGAAGACCATCAGGTGAAAGGCATTGTGGATGCCACCGGTTTTGAATACGCTGCCGGCTGCGTGATCATCACCACAGGCACATTTCTGCGGGGTACGATCCATATCGGGGCCAGCCGGATCAATGCCGGCCGGGCCGGAGAGTTTTCATCCATCGACCTGGGGCAACACCTGACGGATCTCGGATTTGACATGGGGCGCATGAAAACCGGTACCCCTCCCCGGCTTCATGCAGACAGCATCGATTTTTCATGCTTCAGACAGCACGAATCCGACAGCGAGGCTGTCCCGTTCTCCTTCAGGACCTCATCCATCACCACCCCCATGCTGCCCAGCTTTATGGGACACACCAACAACCGGACCCATGATATCGTCCGAAACAACCTGAAACATTCCGCCCTTTACGGCGGGCATATCAAAGGCCAGTCCGCCCGGTACTGTCCGTCTTTTGAAGACAAGATCGTCAAATTTCCGGACCGGGACAGCCACCATATCATTCTGGAATATGAAGGCATTCAAACCAAAGAAATTTATGCCTCAGGGCTGGGCAACAGCCTGCCGCTGGAGATCCAGTACCAGATGGTGCGGTCCGTGAAAGGCCTGGAACAGGCGGACATCATGCGGCCGGCCTATGCCATCGAATATGATTACATCAATCCGCTGGAGCTGTTTGCGACCCTGGAAACCAAACGGATCAAAGGACTTTTTCTGGCCGGACAGATCAACGGCACCTCCGGATATGAAGAAGCCGGAGGCCAGGGCATTTGGGCCGGGGTCAACGCGGCCTGCAAAATTCACAGGCGGCCGCCTTTTGTGCTGGACCGGTCCCAGGCTTATCTGGGTGTCATGATCGATGATCTGGTCACCCGGGGCACCACCGAACCTTACCGCATGTTCACTTCCAGGGCTGAATACCGCCTCATGCTCAGGGAAGACAATGCCGATCTTCGCCTGGCCGAAATTGGTCACGAATACGGATTGATCGATGCAGACCGTCTGGCATTCTGCCGGGAAATCGAACAGCAGGCCCGCAGGGAAATCCAACGGGTGCGGCACACCGTGGTCAAACCGGAACCTGCTGTCAACCAGCACCTTGTTTCCCTGAACAGCCCTCCCATCACCACCGGTGTCAAACTGGCACAACTGCTGAAACGGGCTGAACTCAATTATCAGGACCTGATCCATATTGCCCCGCCGTCAGAACCGGTTCCCGCCCGGGCGGCCCAACAGGTGGAAATTGAGATCAAGTATGAGGGATATATCACCCGGCAGATCAATGAAATCAAAAAATTCAAGCATCTGGAACAAATTCACATACCGGCTCAGTTCGACTACAGCAAGGCCCATGGACTGTCCAATGAAGTCAGGGAAAAGTTGAAAAAAATTCAACCGGAAACCCTGGGTCAGGCATCACGGATCGACGGCATGACCCCTGCGGCCATCTCGGTGCTGATGGTGGCCATTGCCGCGTTCAATACACAGAAATCCGCTTGACTTGAACCGGTTGGCGCTTATCATTAACCTTAAAAAAACAAACTGTTAATGATATGATGTTGCGAGGTAAAAATGGCCGATGATTATTACAATATTCTAGGCATCGATAAATCAGCAAGTGCTGCGGAAATCAAGAAAGCCTACCGCAAACTTGCCATGAAGTATCATCCGGATAAAACCAAGGGGAACAAAGAACTGGAGGACAAGTTCAAGAAAATCAGTGAGGCCTATGCCGTTCTCAGTGACCCGGAAAAAAGAAAACAGTATGATACCTATGGTTCCGCCGATTTTCAGCAACGCTATTCCCAGGAAGATATCTTCAAAAATTTTGATCTGGGAGATATTCTCAAGGAATTCGGATTCGGCGGCGGCCGGGGAGGATTTTCTGCGTCTTTCGGCCAGGCCGGCCCACGGGGCCGATCCGGTAGTTTTTCGGGCGGGAACCCGTTTTTCCAGAACACGGGCGGCGGATTCGGCCAGCAGCGTGCCCATCCCCAGACACCGGGCAAGGATATCGAATATGAAATACCACTGACCCTGGAAGAACTGATTCACGGCACCAAAAAAACCATCACCATCAGTCAGGGCTCGGCCGCAAACGCCATTGAAGTGCGTATTCCCAAAGGATTGACCAAAGGCAAGAAAATCCGCCTGGCCGGGAAGGGAGAGCCTTCTTCCCATGGGGGACCTGCCGGAAATCTGTACATCAAATCCAAGCCGGTCGCCACCGGGGAATTTTCCATCGACGGCAACGACGTATTTTTAAACAAAACCGTCACGCTGACCCAGGCCCTGCTGGGAGACAAACTGGAAATCCCGACACCTACCGGAAAAACCATGAACCTGACACTGCCGGCCGGAACCAATCACAAAGCCAGAATGCGTCTGCCGGAACATGGCATTCCCCATATGAAAGGAAATGGTTGCGGAGATCTGTTTGTTGTGATTAATATAGACATGCCCAAAAAACTGACTGACAAACAGAAAAAAATCATCCGGGAACTCAAAGCCGCGGGATTGTGATGTACCATGCCTGAATTTATTCCCCTGATTTCCCGGCAGGCCATCCAGAACCGGGTCCGGAAAATCGGGGCGCAGATCACCCGGGACTATCAGGGAAAAAACCTGATCTTAACCGGTATTTTAAAGGGTGCCTTCATGTTTATGGCGGATCTGTCCAGGCAGATCAAAATAGAGCATGAAATCGATTTCATCGGCGCGTCTTCCTATGAAGGTACCCATTCCACCGGACAGATCGTTTTCACCAAACAGCCGGATCTGGAATTCAAAAACAGGGATATTCTGCTGGTGGAAGACATCGTGGATACCGGCAACACCCTGAGCAAAATCATCGAGTTCGTCACGCTTCTCAACCCGGAATCCGTGGCTGTCTGCACCCTGATCGACAAGCATGAACGCCGGGAAAAAGACATCCATGTCAGGTATGCCTGTTTTTCCCTTGAAAAAGGATTCATTGTCGGATATGGGCTGGATTATGATGAAAAATTCAGAAACAAGCCCGAAATATATGACCTGAAACCATAAGGGGACGCCTCATGATTATCACTTGTGAGAAATGTGCGACACGATTCACCCTGGATGAATTCCTGCTTGATGCAGCCGGATCCAAAGTGCGTTGCAGCCGGTGCCAGCACATATTCACGGCCTTTCCCCCTCCTTTGGAACCTGAATTCGACAATTTTGAGTTTGATGATACCGCTTTTGAAAAAGAAGCTGAAAATCTGATTGAAGACGGCTCACAGGAAACATTTCAACCTGAGAAACTGGAACTGGAAACGATCGATCCGGATGAAATAGAAACCGAATTCAAGGAAACTGACACCGCAGCAGAGGATGAACTGGACCTGTCAGAGGATCTGGATGAAAAAGAACCCGGGATCAGTGATCAAAAGACGCCATTCCCCCTGGAAGACAGTGATCCGCTTAATCAAACAACCTGGGACGATGATATTGTTAAAGAGGATGCCCTTGAAAATGATGAACAAAAGTTTGACGGGCTGGATGAATTTGACGACCCGGATTTTGACCAAACAGACATGGATGTTACAGACTCTTCTGACACCCCGTTTCATGAGCCGCCCCCGCCCCGCCGTCCGGCGCGGGCATCTCTGATCCACCCGCTGGGCCAGGAAGACGAATTAACCGCTGATGAGGATACTCCTCCGCCCCAAAAAAGATCCCGGGCAGGACTTTTGTTTCTGGTGGTGTTGGTCCTGTTTTTACTGTCAGGCGGCGGCTATGTTGCCGCCACGTTTTTTGGATACAAAATCCCGTTTCTGCCGGAAATCCAGATCCCGTTCATTCATCAGTATCTGCCTGAAAAAACACCTGAATCCGTGTCCTATCCGGATCCGATACCGGATCAGAAAAGTGTGACCGGCCGGTTTATCACCAATGATACGGCTGGGGAACTGTTCATCATCACCGGCAAAATCGAAAATCCCGCACAGATTCCCTACCGCCGGGTTCAGGTGAAAGGGACCCTGTTCCAGAAGGAACAAAAAGCGGTCATGAGCCAAACCGTTTTTTGCGGCAACATTCTCCCTGAAGAAACCCTGAGAACCAGCCCGGTCGAAGAGTTGACCGCCCAGCTGAGAACTCCCAGGGAACCGGCGGATATCAATGACAAAATCATGCCGGGGGAGACAGTGCCGTTCATGCTGGTGTTTTCCGATCTGCCCCAGAACCTGGAGAACTTCACCGTGGAGGTAGCGGAATTTGAAAATACAGACCCTTAACCCTTCCCCAGTTGACCGATGAAACAATCCGCCATAGATCCGGTGTCATGCCGTCAGAAACTCATACACACCCTGGAAAACGCAAAACATCCGTCCCCGCCGGACCCGGACAGATATGATCCCACGGCTGTCATGGCCCTGTTTTTATTCAACCAGAACATCCCGGAACTGTTGTTTATCCAGAAAGCGGATGTGGCGGGATATCCCTGGCGCAATCAGATGGCCTTTCCCGGCGGACACGTGGATGACACCGATGACAGCCTTTTGGAAACCGCATTACGTGAACTCGAGGAAGAGCTGGGCATTCATCCGGAAAATGTGGAGGTCATCGGTTCCATCGGTCATTTCCAGACCATCAACCACAAAGACATCCAGGCGTTTACCGGCATATGGAATCAGCAGGAGCCCATCCGGTTCGATCCGGTGGAAATCAGACGGGTGTTTCAGATTCCGGTGTCTCATCTGGTCGATTTGCACCGGAAAAAAGGGTATCTGGGACAAATTCCGCCGATCATGGACCTGACTTATCCGTTCGGAGAGGTGGTCATCTGGGGGGTAACGGCAAAAATACTTCACCACATGTTGAACGTCTTGATTCAAAACTGAGAACAGGCAGAATCATTCTTTTCCGTTCCGCCGCCACAGCCGGAATCCGATTTTAACTGTCAGAAAAAAGCACAACCCGCCCAGCATTCCCGGAAACCATACATGTTCAACCAGATCCGGTTCCGACAATGCCACGGTCACCCCTGTCAGTGCGAACAAAAAAACCAGCGTCAGGATGCCCATCATTATCCGGCAGACAGCGGTCGTATCATACCAGGGAATATATTGTTTTCTGAAAAACGGGGGTCGATCCGATCTCATGGGCGATTTCTACCATATATTGTATTTTTTTGCTTGACACACAACAACATATTGGCTAATTTGATTTTGATTGATCATATATCCAGTCAGGGCCCGCTGTGTCGGTATGTCAGCACAGCGGCATATTAAGTCAAATTGAATCTGATTTCAAGAGGTGAGCATGTTTGAACAAATAAAAAAACGGGATGGACGGATCACGGCATTTGACTCTTCAAAAATCACCAGAGCCATTGAAAAAGCAGGCCAGGCCACTGGAGAATTCAACGGCCGGGAAGCCAAACGGCTCACCCTGAGGGTCTTGACTTTGGCCCGGGACCTGCAGCTGGGTCCGGTGCCGGAAGTGGAGGAAATCCAGGACATCGTGGAACGGGTTCTGCTGGATTCCCCGTTTTACAAAACGGCCAAAGCCTATATTATCTACCGGGAACAGCACAACCAGCTCCGCAGGATCGCCATCCGGCAGAACGTGGACCTCATGGAATCCTATATCTCCCAGATGGACTGGAAGGTCAAGGAAAACAGCAACATGAGCTACTCCCTCCAGGGCCTGAACAACTACATCTCCTCGGACATCACCGCCGAATACTGGCTCAACAGAATCTATCCGCCGGCGGTACGGGAAGCCCATTACAACGGGGACATCCATCTGCATGATTTGAGTCTCTTGTCGGTGTACTGCGTGGGGTGGGATCTTCAGGACCTGCTTTTAGAAGGATTCAAAGGTGTGGCCGGCAAGGTGGAATCCTCGCCCCCCAAACATTTCAGAAGCGCCCTGGGACAAATCGTCAATTTCTTTTACACCCTCCAGGGAGAAGCCGCCGGTGCCCAGGCCATGTCCAATTTCGACACCCTGCTGGCGCCGTTTGTCAGAGAAGATCAACTCAGCCCCAAAGAGGTGAAGCAGGCCCTTCAGGAATTTGTCTTCAACATCAACATCCCCACCCGGGTGGGATTTCAGACGCCTTTCACCAATATCACCATGGATCTGAACGTACCGGGCACCCTCAAGGATTCTCCGGTGATCATCGGCGGCAAATACGGAAAAGACACCTATGCCGGGTATCAGAAAGAGATGGATATGATCAACAGCGCCTTTGCCGCGGTTATGATGGAGGGAGATGCCAAAGGGCGGGTCTTTACCTTTCCCATCCCTACCTACAACATCACCCGGGATTTCGACTGGAACAATCCCAACCTGGAAAATATCTGGAAAATGACCGGCAAATACGGGATCCCCTATTTTTCCAACTTTGTCAACTCCGACATGTCCCCGGATGATGCAAGGTCCATGTGCTGCCGCCTGCGTCTGGACAACCGGGAACTTCGCAAGCGGGGCGGGGGCCTGTTCGGTGCCAATCCATTGACCGGCTCCATCGGCGTGGTCACCCTGAACCTGCCCCGGATCGGATACCTGGCTGAAGATGAAACCGACTTTTTCCAGCGCCTGGACCATCTGACTCAACTGGCGGCCGAATCGTTGAGTATCAAACGCAAGATTCTGGAAAAATTCACCCATGGCGAGCTGTATCCCTATTCCAAGTTCTACCTGAGAAAAATCAAGGAAAGCACCGGCGTCTACTGGCGAAACCATTTTTCCACCATCGGCATTCTGGGCATGAACGAGGCCTGCGTCAACTTCATGAACCAGGGCATTGCCACGCCGGACGGCCAGGCATTTGCCTTACGGGTCATGGATCATCTGCGCAAGAAGATCGAAGCGCTTCAGGCGGAAACCGATGAGATCTTCAACCTGGAAGCCACCCCGGCCGAAGGCACCACCTACCGGTTCGCCAACCTGGACAAAAAGAAATTTTCAGATATCACCTGTGCCAACGAGACAGAGTACCAGCAGGGCAGCGACCCCTTCTACACCAACTCCACCCATCTGCCCGTGAATTATACGGATGATCTGTTCGAGGCCCTGGAACTCCAGGACCCGCTCCAGATCCGATACACTGGCGGGACAGTCCAGCATCTGTTTTTAGGCGAAGAGGTCAGCGACATCAATGTGGTCAAACAACTGGTGAACAAGGTATCCAACACCTTTAAACTGCCTTATTTCACCCTGACCCCCACCTTTTCCATCTGCCCGGCCCACGGCTATATTGCCGGCGAACACCCGACGTGCGACACCTGCCATGCAGAAACGGAAATCTACTCCCGGGTGGTGGGATATCTGCGGCCCGTGGCCCAGTGGAACAACGGCAAGCAGACCGAATTTGCCATGCGAAAAACGTTTAACGTGGCCTGAGCAAACATGCAGATCGGCGGATTTCAGAAAAATTCTTTGATCGACTTTCCAGGGACCATTGCCTGCGTGGTCTTTACCTCAGGGTGCAATTTCAAATGCCCCTACTGTCACAACCCCGAACTGGCGGCCGGCCCTGTAAACGGTGTCGGCCGCCTGAACACCTCAGACATTTTTTCTTTTTTGTCGAAAAGAAAAGGATGGGTGGACGGCGTGGTCATCACCGGGGGAGAACCCTGCCTGCAGCCGGATCTGTCCGATTTTATCCAGCAGCTCAAACAGATGGGACTCGCCGTCAAGCTGGATACCAACGGATCGCGTCCGACCGTTTTGTCCCAACTGCTCGACCGTTCTCTGTTGGATTATGTGGCCATGGACATTAAAACCGGTCCGGACAGATACCCGGACATTATGACATCCGCCTCCGGCAGCGATGTTATTTCCCAAAGCATACAGATTATCATGGCATCGGCGCCGGACTATGAATTCCGGACCACCTGTGTGCGGCCGTTTATCGATGCCTCTGTCATGGAACAGATTGCCGGACAGATCAAAGGCGCCAGACGGTATGTCCTGCAGAAATGTGTCCGGGATGTTCCCATGATGGACCCGCAGTTTTCAAAAAACCCGGATCGTTTTTTTTCGGATCAGGAAATGATGACACTCAAATCCATTGTTGAAGGAACGGTCCAGGAAACACTGGTGCGGTGATTTCCGGTACCCTCTATCCTGATCCGCAAACGTCATGCCCGATACCCGGAAAGGGATCGGACAATCGCTTCCACCACATGCTCAGGATGTTTTTTTCCGCATTGAACTGTCAGGTCGGCATATTTTTCATATAACGGAATCCGCTCCAGATACAGATCATCAATGGATTTCCCCGGAGCAATGGCCACGCCCCGGGTGATCACGTCGGACAATCTTGTTTTGAGAACATCCAGATCAATGGCCAGATACACGACCATACTGATGTCTGCCAAATGGTGCATGGCCTCGGATTTATATATCACGCTGCCGCCGGTGGCAATCACATGACGGGCGCACTCAATATTCAGAAGATGCTGCTTCTCGATTTCCAGAAACTGCCCAAGACCATGACAGGCAATGATCCGGGCCAGGGTCTGATCCTCTTTTGCCTGAATCAGGATGTCCGTATCCATGAAATCGAATCCCATTTTTTTGGCCAGCAGCACACCCACCGTACTTTTTCCCACTGCCGGCATGCCGATCAATGCAATATTTTTTTTATATTTCACAAATTTGATCCAAAAATTCTGCAATAAACCACTGTTTTTATCAAAAAATTTAATTATAAATACTATCCTTTCTCATTCTTTTCAACCATAAATAACCGCGGCAGCCTGTCTGACACAACTTGACTTTCCCTGACATGATCTCTATTTTAGACAAAAATCAACCACTTTCCACGAAGAAAAACTGCCGATGAAACCGCCGATTATCTCCATAGCAGGAAAATCAAATGCCGGGAAAACCACTTTTGCGGTCAAGCTGATTGCCGAACTGACCCGAAGAGGTTACCGGGTCGGGTCTGTAAAACACACCCACCACGACATCGATCTGGACCGCAAGGGAAAGGACAGCTGGCGGCACAAACAGGCAGGGGCCGAGGCCACCCTGGTGATTACGGATCAGCAGATCGCCATGGTCAAGGATGACCAAAGACCCGACATTGAGAAAATGTATGCGTATCTGCCGGATATGGATCTGATTCTGGCCGAAGGATTCAAACGCCAGCCATTGCCGAAAATCGAAATATTCCGCACCGACGGTCCCCATGACTACCCGTTGTTTCTGGACCATCCCGACCTGATTGCTTTGGTCACCGACGCATCGTTCACCCCATCGGTTCCTGTATTCGGACTGGATGATATCGGGCCGGTGGCCGCATTCATTCAGCAAACCTATCTGAACCGCCCATGAGATGTCTCCCCTATAATTTGGATCGGCTCCGGCTCATGGTCTGCACCTTGATATGCCTCTTCGGCCTGGCCGGAACGGCATTGTGCTCAAGCGATATAAAGCCCCATCATTGCATCATGTCTCTGGACCATGGAACCATCAACTGGACCAACGGCACCGTCACGGTCACAGGCCGGTCCGCGCCCAGAATCAACCGTGACAATATCCCTGAAGCCGATCCCGGGGCTGCCCGGGCAGATGCCAACCGGCAGCTCATCCATCTTCTCAAGCAGATCACAATCTACAATGGACTGACCGTAGGACAGTATGCGGCCCAGAATGACACCATCATGGCCGGCATTGAAAAAACCGCCCGGGATGCTGTTATCACCCGCCAGTATTACACGTCCGCCCTGGATGTGGCGCTGACGGTTCAGACCCGAATTCTGGGAGGATTTCTCCAACTGGTGCTGCCGGATGAGATCCGCCAGATTCCGAAAATCAATCCGGACGGGTTGCCCGATGCCCGGATGGAACCCGGGAAAATTCCTTACACCGGACTGATTTTAGACGTCCGGGAACTGGATTTCGAGCCGGTGCTCTACCCGGTCATTGTCAGTGAACAGGGAGGAACCATTTATTCCGCCGTGTTCATCAGCCGGGAATTCGCAGTCCAGCACGGCGTAGGCAAATATGTGTGTGACATGGACACAGCCCTGCAGGATTCCCGTACGGGGGGCCACCCTTTGGTGATCAAGGGATTGAGAACATCGGGCAAGGAAAATACCGCCATCGTCATCAGCACGGCGGATGCCAAACAGATCGAACAGGCCACGGAACGGCATCAGTTCATGAAACAATGCCGGGTCTTGTTTGTCACAAAAAACTGAAACCTTACAACACATTTCAAGGATGGATTATGACAGATTTCATTCCGACCCGTAAAGATGCTTTGGCCCTGCTGAAAAAATACAACCAGAAACCCAGCCTGATTCGTCATGCCCTTGCCGTGGAAGCGGTCATGGGCCATTTTGCTCAAAAATTCGGGGAAGATCCGGAGAAATGGCGGGTCATCGGTCTGGTGCACGACCTGGATTACGAACAGTTTCCAGATTCACACTGCCACAAATGTGTGGAACTGTTCAGATTATACCACTGGCCTGAAGACTATATCCGGGCAGTCATCAGCCATGGATGGGGCATCTGCACGGATGTCGAACCCCGGACCCGTCTGGAGAAAACCCTGTACGCCGTTGATGAACTCACCGGGCTTGTGGCCAGTGCGGCCCTGGTCCGGCCGTCCAAAAGCATCCTGGATCTCAAGACCAAATCCGTGAAAAAAAAATTCAAGGACAAGGCCTTTGCCGCCGGCGTCGACCGGGAAGTCATCAAAAAAGGGGCGGAGATGCTGGACATGGATCTGTCCGATCTGATCACTGAAGTGATTGCCGGCATGCAGCCGGTGGCCGACGACATCGGGCTGAAAGGAAATATTCCCGGCCCGGCCGCCTGATCAATCCGGAGCCCTGAATTCAAGGTCCGAAGTTTCAGTGGGCCAGGGCTGTGGTGATGGTATCAGCCATGCGAACCATATTGTCCAGGTAATCATATGCCAAAGGATTGATGGACACCACCGCCCCGTTGATGGCATCGGCGATTTTTTGGGCGGCCTGCTGGTCAAACTGGGGCTGCACAAAAATCACCCGGGCATTTTCCTGTTTGGCCAGCTTGATGATGGCGGACAGTTCCTTTCCCTTGGGAGACCTGCCCATGGTTTCCACGGGAATTTGTTGTAAGCCGTACGCATCGGCAAAATAACCGAACGCCGGATGAAACACAAAGAAATTATGCCCTTTTAGGGGTGCCAGCAGGGTTTTCAGCCGCTCATGAAGCCGATCCAGCTCTTGGGCAAAGGCATCATAATTTTTCCGGAAACGGTCCTCATGTTCCGGGGCCAGTTCCACCAGGGCATCGACCATGTTGGCGGCCTGCTGCTTCGCCAGCATTGGACTCATCCAGATGTGGGGATCCCTGCCGGCATCAGTATCCCCATGGCCGTTAACCTCTTGTGCTTCTTCGTGATAATCATGACCCGCGTCCGCCCCATGGGCGTGCCCTTCTTCACCATGATGGTCCTGGGCATTCGCATCCTGGTGGTTATCGTCATGGATGTGGGCTTCCATCTTTCGCAGCACGATCCCTTTGCGGGTATCCACCACCCGGGTATCCGGGGCAATGGATGTAACCTTATGCATGAATCCATTCTCAAACGGCGACCCGATCCTGAAATAGACATCTGAATTGGCCAGTTTCTTGATCTGGGCCGGGGTGGGAGAATAGGTGGCCGGACTTTTACCGGGGGTCACCAGCACAGCCACCTCTGCCAGATCTCCGGTGATCTGCTCAACAAAATATTTCTGGGGCACAATACTGACAAAAACCTGCAGTTTTTCTTCGGCATTCAGGCCGGCACCTGTCAAAAAAACCAATAACACAGACAGTATAATGGATTTCAAACGCATTCTTTCCTCCTGGTATAAAAAAACAATCCCAGACTGCTGGCCATTCCGGAAATACAGGCATACGGCAGCCGGATCGTTCCTTCACTAAACCAGGCAACAGTCTACCCTACCGCAACATCAAGCACCTGGTCGCGGCCGGCCGCCACATATTTGTTCTGATCAGATCAACCCGCCAGCTTTGCTGCAATTTTTGCCACATGGTTTCCCTGGAAACGGGCCCCTTCCAGCTCGGTTTCAGAAGGCATCCGTGCCCCGTCTCCGCCGGCGATGGTGGATGCGCCATAGGGAGAGCACCCGACTATCTCATCGATGCGCATCTGCCCCTGAAACGCATAGGGCAGCCCCACGACCACAAACCCGTGATGCAGCAGGGTCGTGTGAAAAGACAGAATGGTGGATTCCTGACCCCCGTGCTGGGTGGCGGTGCTCACAAATACGCTGCCCACTTTGCCGATCAGGGATCCGTTGGCCCACAACTGGCCCGTGGCATCCAGAAACTGCCGCATCTGGCCGCACATGTTGCCGAACCGGGTAGGGGTCCCGAAAATAACGGCATCAGCCTTTTCCAGCTCTTCCACTGTGCACACCGGTACATGGGAAAACGCTTTTTTCGCCTCAACCGCCCCCATTTTTTCCAGAACATCCGCAGAAAGCGTCTCCGGCACCTGCCGGATATCCACGTCAGCACCTGGAATCTGTTCAGCGCCCCGGGCAACCGCTTTGGCCATCTCATACACATGGCCATATGTGGAATAAAACACGATCAGAATTTTCATGGCAAGATCCTTTTATTAAAGTAAATAAACACATGTAAGTCAAGGCTAACTATTGTATACTAATTTGACACTGTCAAGTTTTTTTCTTGATCAGCAGCAGCCGTCCCCGCAGGAGGCGTTTTCCTTTCCCTTTATCCAGACCTGGATAATATAGGTGGCTCACCCCACCCCGGGGCTGACCGATACGGCTTCCACCGGGCAGTTGCCGACACAGGCCCCGCACTCCATGCAGGCGTTGAAATCAATGATCCGGGCTTTGTTATCATGCATCTCAAACACGGCATGGGGGCAGACCTCGGTGCACAATCCGCAGCCGATGCATTTCTGTTCATCCAGCACCAGGGTGGCCACATCCTCCAGATATCTGAAATCCTTCATCATTTTCTCCTTTTTTCCGGGCAGTCCTGACGGGTCAGAATGCGCTGTAAACCCACAATCCCGCAGACACCAGGACCCCGGCCAGCTGTATGGGAAGGTATTGCTTCATCTCTTTTTCCACCCCGGAAGGGGAGGTGAACGGGGTGGCCCCGGTGAAATTCATGGCCAGATGGGAACTGACCATCACACTGAAGATAAACAGGGCGGCAGCACCGGTCATGCCGCCGACACTTTTGAAAATCATTGACACCAGCAGCAGGGCGCACAGACCTCCCATGACAATGCCTTTGAAAGCAAATTTTTTGGAAGGAATATACGGCAGCAGTACCGGGGTCAGAACCGCACCGGAAATCAATCCGGTCACCAGGGCGGCCAGGGACTTCAGACCCCTTTCCCACGCCCCGTGAAAAGAAAATATCCCCGGACCGATGCCTGACAGTACAAAAAGCACCAGGGCGGTGACACCTGCCATTTTCAACGCCCCGTGCAGCTCCACCGGGGTGAGCACAAACCGCTCAAACAAGGGGAAGGTGACCTGGCGCATGGCTTTGTCCGCTTTTCTGCCGCTGGTCAGAAACGCCGGGATATCACAGGCCCGCACCGGGCCGTACACCACCCGGAAACCGGACAATTTTTTGACCTGCCGGGCCGACACCCCGGTGGCCCCCAGCTGGGGCACGATCACCCGTTTATGGGCCACCACCTTTTCAAGGGAGGCTGCCTGGATTCTGTTTACCAGCTCCCGGGTGGAAAAGGTTTTTTTGCCTGCCGCGCACCAGACATTCACCCCCCGGGTGTCCAGCACCAGTATCCAGGCGCTGACCCGGCCGAGGCTGGATCTCAGATGATCAAAGGTCAGCTTGAAATTGGCGGTCACCAGCACCTCTGATGATGCATCCGGAGTTCCGATGCCGTAGAGCCCGGGGCTCACCATGTACCGGTGGCGCCGGATGCCGCACCGGACCGCAATGGTGGACAGCCGGTCCCCTCTGTCCGGTTCCCGCCGGATAACCGGCACCGGGCCGGCACCGGTGTCGATGAAATGGTCCACATAGCGGCACAGGTAATATCCGGGTTTTTCATGGGCGCCAAGGGGGCGGGTGTTTTCTGATGCACATGACAAGCCGGACATCTGCATGGCCGGCATGATCTGCACATTGCCGGTTGACAGGCCGGAACCTTTGCCTTGAAAAGGACTGCCGTCCTGATTATTCGCCTTGATTTCCATCGGGGGTGTTTCCATATCTTTTTTTGTGATTTGTCTATTTCATGTTGTCTACAAGGTGTTCACAAATTGCTTGAACTGTTCCAACAGGGATTTATCCACGCAAAAATAGGTCTTGGGTCCTTCCACCTCTCCGCAGACAATGCCCGATTGCTTGAGTATCTTCAAATGCTGGCTGATGGTGGACTGGGAATAAGGAAAAATGCCCACAATTTCTCCGCAGACACAGGTATCGATCTCAATCAGGTGCCGGACGATTCTGACCCGGGTGGGGTGGCCCAGGGCTTTGAAAATTTTTGCAGCCTGTTCGGTTTCCATTGTAAAAATCCTTTAATCGTTCATCGCCTTTTAACGATTTCATATCTGCCCGCCGCTGTCAAGCCAAAAAGCGGTCTTTTCTGGCATACGAACGGAAATATTTTGGATTTGATCGCCGGCGGTTCATGACCCAGTGGCTGAAAAAAAGCCCTTCAATAAAAATGATTCAACGCGTTTTCCAGATGGGACAGCCAGATCACCACAAACGAATCATATTCCGCCGTCCCTTTCATCACGGTGCGGCACTGAATCCCGGATTCTGAGAGAATGGATTTCCAGGAATCCGCTTCATCGCCGGCCATGTCATTTTTGGCATGATCTCCGGCCACGGACATGAAAGGCAGCAGCCACGCGGTCTTGATTTTCTTTTCCGCCAGCCAGGACTGGATATCATCGATCTCCGGATAGCCTTCCACCCCGCCGATGAACACGAGCGGATCCCGTTGCTGGACCTGGAACATCAGGGCCGCATAAAACGCGTTGCTGGGGTGATGGGTCCCATGCCCCATAAAAACAACGGCTTCTTCTTTTTTCCGGTCTGCGGGTATCATATCAAACAGGGCGTCCACGGTTTTTTCCATATCCGCCTGGGTGGCCAGAAGGGGATACCCCAGGACAATGCTTTCAAAATCCCCCATGGACTTGAACGCACCCACCACCCGTCTCAAGTCATGGTATTCTGCGCCGGCAATGGTGTGCAGGCTCTGCACCGCCACATGGGTGAACTGCTCATCCGCCATTCTGGCCAGGGCCATGGCCGGCGAATCCAGCTGTTTCCCCTGTTTGGCCAGTTTGTGCCGGATGATGCGGGAGGTGTAGGCCCAGGATACCGCTACATCCGGCCAGGCCGTCTTGACTTTGCGGTCGATATTCTCGAACGATACCTGGGCGCTGGCTTCACTGGAACCAAACGCCACCAGCAGAATACCGGTTTTCTTTTCCTTGTGTGTGCCATGATGGCCGGCAAAGCCGATGGTGGCCGCAGCCAGTACCAGTCCTGCTGAAAAAATTACCAAAATCAAGCGATTCATCATCTGTCTCATTTTTCTCCTCCATACAAAAATTGTGTATTCTGTCCGGGAAGAAACAAACATCCCCGGACCGGTTGATGTTCGATCCGGGGATGCCCTGATTTGTCCACAGATGCTGAAAAATCCCTTGTCCACGAGGATCTTTCTTTTGCCGTCACTCTGATCTGATTTTTGAGTCCGGCGCCGGCGAGATGCCAATCATGCGGTCTCACCTGTTTTCCAGGCAGGTCTTCTGACTTTCGGATCTTCCTTTGAGCTGCGCCTTCCCAACCGGATTCCCGCCGGTCAGTGGCAGTGATGCAGCCCAAGTCCCCGATTACAGCGACGGGCCCGTCCCGGATTTGCACCGGGTTCCCTTTTCATCCACATTTGTGGAACCTGAAAAACATACCTATTTTTCTTAAGGCATCAGCCTAAACCAACCCGGAATATTTTGTCAACAACAAAACCAAGCCGGTTTCACCCATGAACACGCGCAGGCCGGGAACGCGTTTGAACCCGACAGCATTGCCGGGCAAAAAAACCGCTTGACAAAAAAAGCGCAAAACAATAGGTAATCAGGCAGCATCAAGGTGCTCATTTTTGAGCTGAAAAGGGAACCCTGTGAAAATCAGGGACGGGCCCGCCGCTGTAAACGGGGACCACCGCCGCAACTATGTCACTGTGCCATGAGGGTATGGGAAGACGCGGCCAGTAGGATGATCCGTGAGTCAGAAGACCTGCCTGGGTGATTGAAGATTTTTTTCGCGGACAGGAAAAAATCTGATCAAGATCTTGTGTTAAAAAGGGAAACCCTGGATCGTTTTACTCGGTCCGGGGTTTTTTGCTTGCCGGACCGGCAATCCGTGTACACAGGAGCATAAAATGAAAAACAGCATCATGTGCATGATGTTCATCGCGGTTTTCTGGATGGCGGCAATCAACGGAGCACATGCCCGTCAGGTCAATGATACGGATGTGCCCACCATGGACCAGGTGGTGGTCTCGGTGACCCAGACAGAGACCACCACATCCGGTATCGGGGGCAACAGCGTCACCGTGATCACGGCCAAAGAAATTCAAGAAAGAAAGGCCCATACCGTGCTGGAACTTCTCAAAACCGTGCCCGGTGTCTTTGTCACCTCCACCGGGGGCATGGGAACATCCTCATCCGTTTTCATCCGGGGCGCAGACTCAAAAAACACCCTGGTGATGGTGGACGGCATCATTCTCAATGACCCTTCCAATGCCAATCGTTCCGCAGACATCGCAGACATCAACCTGGATCAGGTGGAACGCATCGAGGTGGTCCGGGGTGCCATGAGCGTGATGTACGGCAGCAATGCCACATCCGGCGTGATCAACATCATCACCAAAAAAGGCGGCAGAACCCCTGAAGTCACCGCTTCCGTGGAAGGCGGATCTTTCGGTACCTGGAAAGCCGGGGGACACGCTTCGGGGGCCGTGAACAAGCTGACCTATGCCGTGTCCGGCTCCTATTTGACCCGGGACGGCTTTTCCATCGCAGACAAGGACAATTCCAGGATCCCCCAGGGTGGCAATACCGATGAAGAGGACGGGTATGAAAACCTGACCTTTTCCGGCAACCTCGGTTTTGAATTCAATGAAAACTTTACCGCCTCATCCACCCTCCGGTATGTGGATTCTGAAGTGGACCTGGACGATTATGCCGGTGGATATTCGGGAGATAACATCATTTCCACATGGGTACCGGACCCGGTGACCGGCGCCTGGACCAACACCCTGGTTCCCAATCCGGACGGCCCCACACACAAACGGTCTGAATCAGACCAGGTAACAGGGCAGATCGGAATCAACAACTGGTTTGCCAACGGCTGGTTCGAATCCATTCTGTCCTATAAATTTTCAAGAAACGACCGGCAGGCCTATGACAATGACAACCTGCCCTGGTATGACTATAAAGGCGAGTCAGACGAATTTTCCTGGCAGGGCAACATGAATTTTGATCACCATGTGCTGTCTCTGGGTGCCGGATATTTTAACGAAGCCATGGAAAGCCTGAGCAGCGGGGTGTCTGATGTCGGCACACACACCATAAGCTACTGGGTTCAGGATCAGTATTTTTACGGGGAAAACCTGGTTCTGATTGCCGGGGCCCGGCTGGATGACCATCAGTCTTTTGGTAGAAAGACCACGTTCAGGATCGCACCCGCCTATGATCTCCCGTCCACCGGTACCCGTCTCAAAGCCAGCTTCGGCACCGGCTTCAGATCCCCGTCTCTGTATGAACTTTTTTCCGAATATGGAAACCCGGATCTTGAACCGGAAAAAAGCCGGGGATGGGACGTCGGGGTGGAACAGAGTTTTCTGGATGACCGGCTGACGTTGGGCGTGACCTACTGGGAAATGGATTTTGAAAACCGGATCGGTTATGACTGGCTCATCTCCAGATACAATCAGCTTGAAGGAGACACCGAAACCAGGGGGGTGGAAGTGTCGGCTGCCTGGACACCGGTCAAAGACCTGTTTTTCAATATCAACTACACCTATACCCATACCCGGGATCCCGAAGGCAACCGTCTGGTCAGACGGCCCGAAAACCAGGTGGGACTGACGGCGTCCTACCGGTTCCTGGAAAAATGGCACCTGGCCTTGGATGCAAGGTGGGTGGATGAACGGGCCGCCTCCCCCTTTGCCCTGGACAAAAACGGCAATCCCGTGGGGACCCTGGATGCGTATACCCTGGTGAACCTGTCCGGATCCTGTGATATCACTGACCGGTTCCAGATCTTTGCCCGGGTGGAAAACCTGTTTGACGAGTATTATGAAGAGGCGTTCAGTTATGCCACGCCCGGGCTTTCCGGATATATCGGGCTGAAATGGCGATTGTTATGAGATCACGACTTTTTCAGATAACCACACTGCTGGGGATACTGGCCGGGGCACTGGTGTTCACGGCCGCCCCGGCACGCTGCTATGAAGTTCATTTGACAGACAGCACCGGCCAGCAATTTTTTCTGACTGAAAAACCGGTCCGGATAGTCAGCCTGGTGCCTTCTGTCACACAAATGCTGTTTGCCCTGGGGGCAGAAAATTTGGTCCAGGGCATCACCTATCATACGGCCCGGCCCTGGTATGCGGCCCAAAAAACCATTGTGGGCGGATATTCCTTTCCGTCTTTGGCAGCCATCGAAGCCCTGGAACCCGACCTGATCTTTTATGATCCGTTTCAATCACAACGGCTGGAACCGGTGTCGTCCGGCAATATCCCCATGGTGCATGTCAGGACACAGACCCTTTCAGACAGTCTGGACACCCTGGTGCTGCTGGGAAAACTGGTTGAAAAACAGGAAAATGCCCGGCAGCTGGTAACGGACATGACGGCGGACCTGGACTGGGTGGCCGCCAAAATGAAAAAGGCGGATCTTTCCCCCAAACGGGTGATCCGGCTTATGGGACGGGACGAAATCATGACCCCGGGCAGTGATTCATTCCAGAATCACATGATCTCCCTGGCCGGGGGGATTCCTCCGGACATTGGCACCGGTGCGGTGGTGCCGGTATCCAGAGATCAGTGGATCGCTTTCAACCCCCAGGTGATTTATGGGTGCGGCGATGACAAAAAAGCGGCAGACCGGTTTTTCTCTCTTCCCGGATGGAAGGATGTGGACGCAGTCAAAAACAACCGGATTTATTATTTTCCCTGCGACCTGACCTGCCGGGCCTCGATCCATTCCGGACAGTTTGTCAAGCGGCTTTTTGCCACCATCCACGGCAGCTCTCTGGCAGATGAGAACACCCTGCTTCAAAAAAATCAGGTCACGCAAGTCAAGACCCTGGAAACAGACGTTTCCTGTGTGCAGGCAGCGGCTGTCAAACAAAGCCGAATCCATGATTTTATCAACAAATCCCTGGTGATCACACTGGATGAGCCCATGTCGGTGCTTTCCACGCTGGAGGGCTTCAAGCACGGGGTCACGGCTATCGGCAATCATTACATACCCCCGGAAACCTGGCTCCTGGTCCATGACCAGGGTCTGGATGCTTTGAAAGAACAGGTGCTTGATGTGCTGAACCTGTCAACGGATTCAACCGCATTTGTGTTCACCGGCGCAGACATGGACCATCTGAGTGTGGCCAGAGAACAGTTTAAAGACATCGAGGTCACGGTCTTTGCCACGGCCGGTGTGGAAGGAAATGCCATGCGGACATCCCGGGATCCCGGCGGCTTTTATGAACCCGGCACCATCAACCTGATCATCCTGACCAGCCACCGGCTCACCTCCCGGGCCATGACCCGGGCCATGATCACGGCCACGGAAGGAAAAACCGCAGCCCTGCTGGACCTGGATATCCGGTCCAGCTATGCCCGGGGCCGGTACCGGGCCACGGGCACGGGTACCGACAATATTCTGGTGATGGAAGGCACCGGCCCGGCTGTCCTGGACAATGCCGGGGGCCATACCAAACTGGGAGAAATGATCGGCAAAGCGGTTCACCGGGCGGTGACCGAAGCGGTCAGAAAGCAGAACAGCATCACCCCGGACCTCAACATTTTCAAGCGTCTGGAAAAAAGAGGTCTCTCTTTGCACGAACTGATCCTGGACGACCCTGCCTGCCAGTGTGAAAATCTGGAAAATGTGTTGATTGAAACCGTGGAAACCCTTCTGCTGGACCCCCTGTATCAGGGATTCATGACTGCGGCCCTGGCGGTGAGCGATGAGTATGACAAAGACCTGATCAAAAACCTGGACGCATTTGAGATGCTGTGCCGGGACACCGCGGCCATGATTGCCGGAAAACCGCTGACCACCTGGCAGTCCTTTGTTTCAAACCCGGATGTGCCGCCGGTGATGGCCATGGCGCTCAACACCCTGTTCAACGGTGCGGCCGGGCAGCACGGAGGATCGTTATGAAGAAAAGCCTTCTGGTGATGGCCCTGGTGATGGCCGGTCTGATGACCGGCCTGCCGGCTACCCCCTGGTTTCGGACTGTCGGCGCGGCCGAACAGACACCCTTCATTCGGGTGGTGTCTTTAGGTCCCCTGATCACGGACATGATCTATCAGCTGGGTGCGGAATCACACCTGGCCGGCGTGACCAGTTACTGCACCATTCCTGAAGGCAAACAAAACAAGCCGGTCGTCGGCACGGTGATCCAGATCAATGTGGAAGAAATCGTCCGCCTTCAGCCGGATGCGGTGTTTGCCAGCACCCTGACCCGGATCAAACAGGTAAAAGCCCTCAAAAGGCAAGGTATTCAAGTGATCCAATTTGACAATCCCACCAATTTTGATACCCTTTGCGACATGTTTCTGGCGTTGGGAACCCGGATGGGAAAAAAACAGGCGGCACAGGAAATTATCCGGACGGCCGCCGCAAAAGTGAATCTGATCCACAACACCGCCAAAAACTTGAACAAACGAACCGTGTTTATCCAGATCGGAATCAAACCGTTGAAAACTGCGGAGCAGGGCACTTTTATCAGCAGCTATATCGAGCTGGCCGGCGGCATCAACATCGCCGGCCATACCGGATCCGGCATCTTCAGCCGGGAGCATGTGCTCAAAAAAAATCCGGATGTGATTTTCGTGGCCACCATGGGCACGTCCACCAAAGCCGGCAATGCCGAAAAAGCGGCCTGGATGAATTTTTTTGCTTTGAATGCGGTCAAAAACAATGAGGTCCATGTGCTGGCCCATGACAGTGTGTTCAGTCCCACACCCGTGACATTTGCCGAAACCCTGATGCTGTTTTTCTCCCATATCCATCCAACCGCTGCAAAAAAACTGAAACCAATGGAAACCACCCTTGAATAACCACGGAACAAAGCGCTGGATTCTGATCATCGGCAGCCTGTCCATCCTGCTGATGGTCTGTGCCCTGCTGGCCCTGCGCCTGGGAAGCACCCGGCTGTCAACCGCCCAGATTTTCAATGCCCTGTTCCATGACCGGGACAGTGTGACCGCAAGCATTATCCTGGGCATCCGCCTGCCCCGGGTGATTCTGGCAATCGCCGTGGGCGGGGCCTTGAGTGTGGCCGGCACCCTGCTTCAGGGCCTTTTCAGAAACCCTCTGGTGGAACCCTATACATTAGGCATCTCCGGAGGGGCGTCATTGGGTGTCTGTATCGCCATCCTCATGGGCTTTCCCGCCCTGCTGGGGGTCACCGCCTATCCTCTGGCCGGATTTGCCGGGGCCGGTATCGTCATTGTCCTGGTATATGGACTGGGGCTTCGCACGGGCCGGCTCCAGCCCAACACCATGCTGCTGATCGGCGTGATGATCAGTTTTGTGTCCTCGTCCCTGGTGATGCTGCTCATGGCCGTATCGGAACAGGATGATCTAAGCAATATCGTTTTCTGGATCATGGGGTCTCTGGATGAACCCAGCCCGGTTCTGATCCGGCTGGTTCTGGCCGGTTCCATCATCGGCCTTGTCATCGCCCTGTTCCACAGCCTGGCGCTCAATGCCATGGTGCTGGGAGATGATGAAGCCGCCCTGCTTGGGATCCATACGGCCCGGGCCAGAAAAATTCTGTTTGTCACGGCATCTTTGCTCACGGGCCTGAGCGTATCCGCCGGCGGCATCATCATGTTCGTAGGACTCATTGTGCCCCATTTCATGCGCATGGTGGCGGGATCCGACCACCGGATTCTGATCATCAGCTCTTTTCTGGCCGGGGCCGGTTTTCTCACCTTTTGTGATATTGTGGCCCGGATGGTGATCGCCCCGCTGGAACTGCCTGTGGGCGTGATCACCGGAATCATCGGCGGCGTGGTTTTCATTTATGTGTTGAGCCAGAAAAAGGTGGCGTTATGACCGGCCCGTTTCTGGACATTGCCGCCCTGTCCTGCGGGTATGGCAGCCAGGTGGTACTCAAGGATATCTCTTTTTTTGTTCAGAAAGGAGAGATCGTCACCATTATCGGCCCCAACGGGTGTGGGAAAACCACGTTGTTAAAAACGTTGCCCGGACTGATCCCGGCTCTGGCAGGCCGGGTGACGATGCAGGGACAGAACCTGAACACCATGCCCCGGCCCCTTCGGGCACAAACCATTGCCATGGTCATGCAGACCCTGGAAAGCATTCACATGACCGTGGAAGAATATGTGCTTTTGGGCCGGCTGCCCCATTTCACTGCCTGGCAGTTTCTTGAAAACCAGACAGACAGACAGCTTGCCGAATCCTTTATGACATTCACCCATATCGATCACCTGCGGCGGTCTCCCTTGAGCCGTATCAGCAGCGGCGAACGACAGCTGGCAGGGATCGCCAAAGCCCTGGTGCAGGAACCGACCCTGCTGCTCATGGATGAACCCACCTCTCACCTGGACATCTCCCACCAGGCACAGATCCTGAACCGGGTCAAAACCATGAAGGACCGGCACGGCCTGACCGTTGTGATGGTGCAGCATGATCTGAACCTGGCATCGGAATATTCAGACCAGGTGCTGCTGCTGGACAAACAGACACAGACCGTTTTCAAATACGGCACCCCGGAAAGCGTGATCACCCGGGACAATATCCGGGCCGTATACCACACGGATGTGGTGGTGGCGTCCAATCCCCATTCCGGGCGGCCGGGCATTTTCATCAAAACCGATTCATAAGAAGGTAACCCATGATTGACTTGTTTACCCATGGCGGCATTCTGATGTATCCGCTGCTTTTATGCTCCCTCATCGCATTGACCCTGATCATTGAGCGCACCCTTTTCTGGACCGCTTCGGGCATCGACCGGGGCAGACCCCTCATGGACCGGGTCCTGACACTGTCTGCCCAGCAGAACTGGGAAGAGATCCGCAATATCACCCAGGGGTCAAAAAACTGCGTGGTCCGGGTCCTGGTGAGCGGTATTCTTCACCGGGACTACTCCCCGGTCAAGGCCATGGAATCGGCCGCCGCCGATGAAATTTTCAAGATGAAACGGTTCATGGGGGTTTTGGACACCATCATCACCATCGCCCCTTTGCTGGGAATCCTTGGCACCGTGGTGGGCATTATCGAATCCTTTGACATGCTGGGGGCCTCGGGCATCGAAGACCCCATGGCTGTAACCGGCGGGATTGCCAAGGCCCTGATCACAACCGCCTCCGGCCTGACCATCGCCATTGTCACCGTGTTTCCCTATAATTATTTCAATGCCCGGATCCAGCGGGCGGCCCAGATCATAGAAAAATACGCCACCAGTTTCGAGATCATGCATGAACAGCATATCACCGACCATGACTCCTGTGAAAGGCGCGGGCATGAAAATTAATGTTCCGGAAGGCGGCAAACCCAGAATCGAGATGCTGCCCCTGATCGACATCGTATTTCTGTTACTGGTGGTGTTCATCTATTCCATGCTGTCCATGTCCGTTCACCGGGGCCTGTCCGTGACCCTGCCGGAATCGGCCGTGGCGGACATTGAAAAACGGACCCCGGTTTCCGTGACCGTCAAAGGGGAAAACGACATCTATGTGGATGAGGAGCGGGTGTCTCTGGCCGATCTGCCCGGACGGCTGCAAGCTGAATCCGAAAAAGGCGCGTCCCCGGGGATTCTGCTGTTTGCCGAAGAATCGGTCTCGTACCAGACATTGTTCACTGTTTTGGACCAGATCACCCTGGCGGGGATTCAGGACATATCCCTGCAGGCAAAATTGAAAAAATAGATGACACGGATTTTGATTTCAGTCCTGGCTGCGGTACTGATTCACGGGGCCGTGCTGTTTTTTGTACCGTTGCCTGCCACCCCTCCAGGGGCGATTTCTCCACAAGATCACGGGATCGCCGTCCAGATCTCCCATCTCTCCCCGGAACCGGAACCAAACGCTGATCCTGCGCTTGCACCTGACATGCCGCCGGTTCCCCGGCCTGAAGAAAAACAGCCGCCGGAGCCGGTCCCTGACATCGAGGACCCGCCACCGCCGTCAACTCAAATCAAAGCAACACCCGAGCCGGCTGACATCACGGCAAGAAAAGAGCTCATGCCCAAAAAAAAGGACCTGACACTTTCTCCGCCACCACCTGAGGCACACACGCCTGAACCCGACCTGCCGGAACCTGTCAATTCTGATCCCAAACCACCTGACGTTTCTTCTTCAGACAACACGGACCGGCAACCCCGGAAAATCCTGCATCAGGATCGCCCTGAAACCAGAAAGGCGCAAGCCGCCCCCACCGGTATGACCGCATCCACCGCCGGAAGCCCGGATGCGATAGACCCAAACGCGCCCCGCCGCCGGAAAGAAGCCGTGCCGCTCTACAAACAAAATCCACCGCCCCGGTATCCCGGCAACGCCCGGCGCCGGGGGCATGCCGGCACCGTCATGCTCATGGTGTTTGTCAGCGAAAAAGGGGCGGCCCGACAGATACGAATTTTTGAATCCAGCGGATATACCGCCCTGGACCGGGCCGCAGAAAACGCCGTGGCTGCCTGGCGGTTTGAACCGGGAACATCAGACGGGGTTCCCACGGGCATGTGGGTGAAAATCCCCATCACCTTTGAAGTCAACAAATAAGGGGGCCGGGGGGTTTTTGACTGTGGATTACTGCAGCCGGCGGACCGGTATTCCGCGCTCGGCCAGATGGGATTTCACCTCTGGTATGGGCACCTCTTTTCTGTGAAAAATGCCGGCTGCCAGGGCCGCATCCGCCTGGGTGTGTTCAAACACCTCGGAAAAATGTTCCGGGCTGCCGGCCCCGGAAGACGCGATCACCGGAATGGTCACGGCCTGTTTCACGGCCCGGATCAATTCTATATCAAAACCGGCCCTGGTGCCGTCCCGGTCGATGCAGTTGAGCAGAATCTCGCCGGCCCCCAGCTGTTCACAGGCTTTGGCCAAGGTCACGGCATCCAGGTCCACGGCCGTGCGGCCGCCCTGGATTGTGCACTGATACCAGCAGTACCTTTCCTTGTCCGGACCCGGAATGTGTGTTTCAATCACATGGTGG
This sequence comes from Desulfotignum sp., assembly GCA_034522435.1. Classification (GTDB taxonomy): domain Bacteria; phylum Desulfobacterota; class Desulfobacteria; order Desulfobacterales; family Desulfobacteraceae; genus Desulfotignum. Next base: position 197,173 of record JAXHLJ010000020.1, on the reverse strand, counting down.
CCGGCAGCCGCTTCCGGTGTTGCCACATAGACCCGCTTCGGATCGATGGAAATCACCACGGCCTGGGCCCCGTAAACCCGGGAGATTTGCTCGATGGCACTTTTCCCGGTTTTTTTGCCGGTCTCCACAAACGCTTTGGCAACATGCACGGCATCACTGCCGATGGAGATCTTGTCCGCACCGGACCTGAAATACCGGGACGCCACTTCCAGGGCCGTGTAATGCCGGCCGTCGGCATCCGTATAATCCTTGATTCCCCCGCCGATGGTCAGCGGCACAAACACATTTTTTGACGTCTGTTCCAACACCGTGATCATGGGCAGGTCCTTCAAGGGAAAATCCCGGAATCCGGTGATGTTCAGAAACGTGATCTCATCGGCCCCTTCTTCGTAATACCGCCGTGCCAGGTCCACGGGTTTGCCTAAATTCCGGACACGGCCCTTGTCACCGTCTCCCTTTTTTTCTCTGACATCATACTGGTCTCCCTTGGTCACCACCAGGTCCCCCTGGTCGTTGGACCGCACATCCAGGCAGGCGATGATCCGTTTGGAAAGCCCGCATCCCGGTATATCCACCCGTCCTCCCGGCGTAAAATCAGACAGTCTGATGAAATTTTCCAGCAGCTGCATCCCGTGTTTCCCGCTTTTTTCCGGATGAAACTGGGTACCGATGACATTGCCCTGCTGCACGGCACTGGCAAACGCGTAATCATAGGTGGTGGTGGTCAGTACCACGGACAGGTCATGGGGCACCAGATGATAGGAATGCACAAAATAAAACCGGGCATCCGGATCGATTCCGTCCATCAGCGGGGAATCCTGCTTGAGATGAATGCCGTTCCATCCCATGTGGGGCACGGACAATTTCGTTTTGAACCGCTCCACCCGGCCGTTGAAAAAACCGATGGATTCATTGTTGGAAAGATCTTCTTCACTGCCCTGAAACAGGGCCTGCATGCCTAAGCAGATGCCGAAAAACGGCCGGTTGGCGGCCAGGTATTCCCGCAAAGGGATCATGTATCCCTTTTGGTTGAGCACCTGGATCATGTTCTCGTAATTGCCCACCCCGGGAAAAAGTATTTTTTCCGCCGCCGGTATATCTTCCGGACTGGTCACCACATTCAGGGTGCCGCCCAGCTTTTCGACCGCATTTCTCACACTGCGGACATTGCCGGCACCGTAATCCAGTAAAGTTATCATGTTTTTTTGCCTGTTTAAAAGTCGATGCTGCCCGGGGTTCTGGGAAACGGGATCACATCCCGGATGTTTTTGATGCCTGTGATCATCATCAGAAACCGCTCAAATCCCAGGCCGAACCCGGCATGGGGCACGGATCCATACCGCCTGGAATCCAGGTACCACCAATAGGGGGCTTTGTCCATGTCCATCTCTTCCATACGGGACGCCAGAACATCCAGACGTTCCTCTCTCTGGCTGCCGCCGATCAGCTCCCCGATGCCGGGCACCAGCAGATCCACAGCCGCCACGGTGGTGCCGTCATCATTGATCCGCATATAAAACGGCTTGATGGTTTTGGGATAGTCGTACAGAAACACCGGTTTTTTGACATATTCTTCGGCCAGGAACCGCTCATGCTCGGACTGGAGATCGATACCGAAATGGACCTCGTATTCAAATTTTCTGCCGGATTTTTCAAGAACATGAATGGCCTCGGTGTAGGACATGCGCTCAAAGGTCTTGCTGGTGAGAATCTCCAGCCGTTTGGGCAGGTCCTTGTCCACAAACTTGAAAAACAGTTCCAGGTCCTGACCGCAGGCATCCAGGGCATGGTCCACCAGATATTTCACCAGTTCCTCCCCGTGATCCATGTTTCCGGACAGGTCACAGAACGCCATTTCCGGTTCCAGCATCCAGAACTCGGCCACATGCCGGCTGGTATTGGAATTCTCCGCCCGGAACGTGGGGCCGAAGGTGTACACATCGCCCAGGGCCTGAGCGAACATTTCCGCGGACAACTGCCCGGACACGGTCAGGTTGGCAACTTGCCCGAAAAAATCCTGTGAAAAATCCATTTTTCCCTGTTTTGCCACATCATCCGGGTCCAGACTGGTCACCCGGAACATCTCGCCGGCCCCTTCACAGTCCGACCCGGTGATCACCGGGGGCGTCAGGCAATAAAACCCTTTTTCCCGGTAGAACCGGTGAATCGCCTGGACCATTTCGGAACGGATCCGGAACGCGGCCCCGTATTTATTGGTTCTGGGCCGCAGATGGGCAATGGTTCGCAAAAATTCATCAGAATGCCGTTTTTTCTGCAGCGGATAGGTATCCGGTGCCAGGCTGATGATTTCAACTTCCGTGGCCTGAATCTCCCATTTCTGACCTTTGCCCGGAGACGGCACCAGGTTCCCTGTCACGGCCACAGCCGACCCGGTGGTGATTGCCTGAACATCGGCATAATTGCTCAATTGGCTGTCCACCACCACCTGAATATTTTCCAGGCACGACCCGTCATTGATTTCCATAAAGGAAAATCCTTTGGCATCCCGCCGGGTTCTCACCCATCCCTTGATCAGCACCTGTCCCGGAGAGGTGTCAGATTCTGTCAACCGCTTGATTTTTATTCTTTTCATTGCCTTATCCCGCAAAAAATAATATATTAAAAACTTTGACTCCCTTATATCAAATAAAGAAAGGCGATTGGGTTTAATTTCAGTATCATGCATAAACAAAATTATCAAGACATCCTTGGGCAGGTTCAGACACCCACCCGGTATGCCGGCAATGAAATCAACACCGTGAAAAAGAACTGGGACCAGGTGGACCTGACCTTTGCCCTGGTGTTTCCGGATCTGTATGAAATCGGCACCTCCCATTTCGGACTTCAGATTCTGTACTCCATTCTGAACAAAGACCCCCGAATTGCCGCAGAACGCTTCTTTGCCCCGGCGCCGGACATGGAAGCCCTGATGCGGCAGAAAAATATGCCCTGCCTGTCCATGGAATCCCGGAATCCTCTGGACCAGTTCGACATCATCGGCATCAGCCTGCTGTACGAACTCAATTTCACCAATATCCTGACCCTGTTTTCCCTGTCCGGGATTCCGTTTCAGGCTCAAGATAGAGACACGGCCTTTCCCCTGGTCATCGGCGGGGGGCCCTGTGCCTTCAATCCGGAACCCCTGGCCGATTTTTTCGATGCCTTTGTCATCGGAGACGGGGAAGTGGCGGTCCTGGAAATTGCAGACACCGTGACCCGGTTCAAACAACAGGGGGACGGAAAAAAAACCACGCTGTTAAAAGAACTGTCCAAAATTTCCGGGGTGTATGTGCCACGGTTTTTCACTGTCTCCTATAATGAGAACGGCTGCCAGACGGTTTCTCCGGTGTACGGAGATTACACCCGTGTCAAACGGGCGTTTCTGCCGGAACTGACAACGGACAATTTTCCTGCCGCACCCATTGTTCCCTTTGGCAAACCGGTTCATGACCGGCTGCGTCTGGAGATTGCCCGGGGCTGCACCAGAGGATGCCGGTTCTGCCAGGCCGGCATGATCTACCGCCCGGTGCGCGAACGGTCTCTGTCCGACCTGGTGGAGATCACCCGGGCGTCTTTGGCCGCCACCGGATATTCCGATATCTCGCTGCTGTCTTTGAGTACCGGCGACTACTCGTGCCTGGCAGCCCTCATGACACAGCTGCTGGCCATCAGCCGCGACCAGTGCAACAGCATTTCTCTGCCCTCCATCCGGGCGGAACGGCTCACCCCGGAGCTGATGACCCTGATCAAAAGCGTGCGCAAAACCGGGTTCACCATTGCCCCGGAAGCCGGGACCCAGCGCCTCAGAGACATCATCAACAAAAACCTCACGGAAGAAAGCATCACAGACACCGTGAAAAACGCGTTTGAACTGGGATGGAAACACATCAAGTTGTATTTCATGATGGGCCTGCCCTTTGAAGAGGCCGCCGATATCCAGGGGATCTGCGATCTGTCCCGCCATCTGGCAGCCACGTATGCCAGAGGCAAACGGGGCATCAATGTCAGCGTCACCACCTTCATCCCCAAACCCCACACCCCGTTCCAGCGGCACCCCCAGCTCACCCTGGACGGTACCAGGGAACGTCTGGATTTTCTGAAAAAACAGATGACCCATCCAAAAACCAATCTGAAATGGCAGGACCCGCGCATGAGCCTGGTGGAAGGGGTGTTTTCCAGAGGGGACCGTCGCCTGTCAGGGCTTTTGACCGCCGCATTCGACAACGGGTGCCGCCTGGACGGTTGGAACGATTATTTTGATTTTGACAAATGGCAGAAAGCCTTTGACCGGACCGGTATCGATCCGGACTTTTACACGTCCCGGCCCCGGAAACCGGCCGAACCATTGCCCTGGGATCACATTGACACCGGCATTTCCAGACGGTTCCTGGAAACCGAATGGGAAAATGCAGCCCGTCAGGCCACCACCCCGGACTGCCGGGATCATGACTGCACCGGCTGCGGGGTGTGTGATTTCAGGCAGATCCGGCCGGTCCTTCACACAGCCCAGGACACCCAGCCGGTTTCCGACACCACCCCCTTTGAACACACCTTTTTGCCGGACAGCACGTTTGCCCGGTACCGGGTTCAATTTTCAAAACTGGCGGACGCCCGATTTTTCGGACATCTGGAGCTGGCATCCATTGTCCAGCGGGCCGTGAAAAGGGCCGGGCTGACCGTCAAATATTCACAGGGATTCAATCCGTCCATGCGCCTGGCGTTTGATAATGCCCTGCCTGTGGGCATGGAAAGCGAAGAAGAATATTTCACCATTTTTTTGGACAGGAAACTGTCTCCCGCAGCCATTCAAAAGGCGTTGAATCAGCAGCTGCCCGCAGGCCTCACCGTCACAAACTGCCACCCGGCCGGCAAAAAAAAGTCGGATTGGCCCGATATCGAGGGATATCTGGTGCAGCCGCCGGCCGGTGTTCTGGACAAAAAAGCCGTGGATGCGTTTCTGGCAAAAAAAGAAGTCCTGGTGGAAGACACGTCCAAAAAAGGAAAGATCCGAAGAACCGATTTGCGAAAAACCGTGTCAGATATCACCTGGCAGCCGGAACCTGACATGCTGAAAATGACCATGCAGTCCTGTGAGGGACGCCAGCTGAGGCCCACCGCCATATTGAAACACGGCTTTGGCCTTTCAGACCCGGTCATCGGCCGCACACGGATCAGAAAACTCAAACAAGGATAATACCATGCTCAAAGAACTGGTCGTGAACTGCGCCCCCCATGAAACCCGGGTGGCGTTGCTGGAAAACGGCACGATTGTGGAAGTATTCATCGAAAGGGAAGACGAGACCAGCATTGCCGGCAATATCTACAAGGGCCGGGTCCAGCGGGTACTTCCGGGCATGCAGGCCGCGTTTGTGGATATCGGTTTTGAACAGGCCGCTTTTATTTATGTGGATGATGTCCTGGACACGGAAAGTCACAAAATGTTCACCCGGTTTGAACAGGACCCGGACATGGAATCTGAAACCGAGTCTGATGACGAAGAAAGCCTGTCCATGGACAAGCAGACGTGGAAACCGGGGCCCAGTTCCGATACCGCCATCGAGGACCTGCTTTTTGAAGGCCAGGAAATTTTGGTGCAGGTGTCCAAGTCCGCCATCGGCTCCAAAGGCCCCCGGGTCACCACCCATATCTCTCTGGCCGGCCGGTACATGGTGCTCATGCCCACCGTGGATCACATCGGTGTTTCCAAACGCATTGAAAACGAGGCGGAAAGATCCCGGCTGCGGGAACTGTTGCTCTCCATCCGGAAAAATGATTTCGGGTATATTTTAAGAACCCAGTCTCTGGGCGTGACCGCCGACACCATTCACAAGGAAATGGAATTTCTCACCAACACCTGGGAAGAGATTCAGAGCAAAAACCAGATCACATCAGCCCCCTCCCTGGTCTACAAAGACCTGACCGTCACCTACCGGGCGGTACGGGACCTTCTGGCCAACGAGGCGGACAAGCTGGTCATCGACTCTCCGGTGGAATATGAGCAGGTCCGCCGATTTCTCAGAAAGCTGATGCCGGATGTGAAGTTGAGTGTCTCACTGTATCAGGGCCGGGAACCGATTTTTGAAGCCTACAATATCGAAGGGGATGTGGCCCGGGCCCTGAAAAAAAAGGTGTGGCTCAAATCCGGGGGCTACATCGTCATCGAGCAGACCGAGGCCCTGGTGGCCATCGATGTCAATACCGGCAGGTACGTGGGCAAACACAACTTTGACGAGACCATTTTGAAAACCAACCTGGAGGCGGTCAAGGAGATCGCCTATCAGATACGGCTGCGCAACATCGGCGGGATCATCATCATCGATTTCATTGACATGAAAAAAGACGCCCACAAGGAAAAAGTGATGGCCCTGCTCGAGGAGGCCATGAAAAAAGACAAAAGCCAGACCAATATTCTGCCGCTAACCGAGCTGGGTCTGGTCCAGATGACACGCAAAAGAACCCGGCGCAACCTGACCCGGACCCTGTGCGAGCCCTGCTTCTACTGCAACGGCACCGGTCACCTGCTGTCAAAAAAATCCATCTGCCACAAAATCTACCGGGACCTGGTGTCCGAAGCCGGGGACATCATGGGCAACCGGTTCACGGTCAAGGTCCATCCGGACATTGCCCAGCTGCTCCACGGCAGGGAAAAACATTTGATCGCCTCGCTGGAAACCCAGTTCTCCAAACCCATTGCCATTTATCCGGAACCCCACTATCATCTGGAGGAATATCATATTTTTGAGTCCCTGGTGAAATGAACAGATTCCACAGTTGACTTTTTGACCTAAAAAAAATATTATATTATGTTTATGATGATCAGTGGAATAACCCCAAGGTGATAATCACATTAGTTTAAGGATTTTAATTTTATGAAACGTACATTTCAGCCAAGCAACCGAAAAAGAACCAGAAAGCATGGATTTCTCAAAAGAATGTCCACCCCGGGCGGAAAAAGGGTGATTCGGGCCAGACGGGCCAAAGGAAGAAAGAGACTGGCATTGTAAAAAGAGATGGATTGAAGGACTTTTCATTACCCAAAGAAATTCGACTCAGAAAACGGGTCGAATATGTCACGCTTTCAAAACAGGGGAAACCGATATACTCGGATTATTTTTTAGCCATTATCTGTGACCGGTCGAACGAACACAACCGAATCGGCATTACCGTATCAAAAAAAGTGGGGAATGCAGTCGCGCGGAACAGGATCAAACGACTTATCAGAGAATATTTCAGACACAGGAAACATTCGATCCCGGGAACCAGGGATATCAATATCATTGCAAGAAAGGGTCTGACTTCGCTATCCAACAGGCAGATAACTGAAAACCTTGATAAACTTTTTACAAAAATAGCACTGGCAAAATGAATGAAACAGCTATTGTTAATATTGATTAAATTTTATCAATTTTTTATATCACCGCTGACAGGACAGAACTGCCGGTTTTACCCGACCTGTTCCGCCTATGCGGTCGAGGCGGTTCAGAAATACGGCTCCCTCAGGGGCAGCTGGCTGGCGGCAAAACGGATATTGCGTTGTCATCCATTTCATGCAGGGGGATTTGATCCGGTTCCATAATTGATCCATACGCCCGACTGTTTCCTCTTCCTTGTAACAGATGTTTGAAAAACGCTTTCAAACCGAGGAGAGAAAATGGATGATCAAAAACGATTGTTGCTAGCGGTGTTACTTTCTGTGGTGGTCCTTGTGGGCTATCAGCTCTTTTTTGTCACCCCGCCGCCTGGCCCCGATCCTGCCCAGACCACCCGGGAGTCCCGGGAAACGGTCCCGCCAACCGATGACACCCCTTCAGCCGTGTCCGACTATACACCGGTAGACAGCAAAAAACCGGTTTCCCTCGATCGGACCCAACCGGCTGATTTCAGAAACATTTCCGTGTCCACGCCGTTGTATGACATTGTCATATCCGAACATCTGGCAACGGTCACCAGCCAGTTGCTGAAAAAATACAAATCCAGTAACGGATCATCCACCGAACTAAAACAGATGGTGGATCCCCGGCTGTCAAAGGGCACGTTGATCACCACCACCCGGGGGGGCATCATCGAAGGACTCGAAAATGCCGTATTCTCCGCTGACACGGACAGCACCGCCCTGAACCTGACCCGGGGAAACCGGACTTTGACTTTTTCATGGACCAGCCCCCGGGGCATCACGGTCCAGAAAATCTACACATTTCAGGCGGATTCCTATCTGATCGACTGTGACATCGTGATTCAGAACGGTTCGGACATGCCGCTGACCGATGCCCTGGTGATCACCACCCCCGGCATTTTTGACGACGAAACCAAAAAACGGTCCCGGTTCGCCTTTGAAGGGCCGGTGGCCTATGTCAACAACGAATTTCTGTCCATCAAACCAAAAAAAATTGAGGATCAGGACACGTTCAACGGTGATATCGGCTGGACCGGATACACGGACCGGTATTTTCTGACGGCAGTACTACCGGATGCCCAGGGAGAGGGACACCTCAAACTCCAGTATGAAAACGACATGGCCGAAAGCCGGCTGGTCTGGCAGATGGACCGGATCGATCCGGGCAAACAGGGAGAATACCCGTTCACCTATTTTCTGGGACCCAAAAGCCACAAGGTGTTGAGTCAATATGACAACACCCTGAAAAAAGCCATTAATTTCGGGTTTTTCGATATTCTTGCCAAGCCGCTGCTCATCACCATGAATTTCATTCATGATGTCATTCCCAACTACGGGGTGGCCATTATTCTGCTGACCGTCCTGATCAAGCTCATTTTCTGGCCCCTGGGAACCAAAAGCTACAAATCCATGAATGAAATGAAAAAAGTCCAGCCGCTGATGATGAAAATCCGGGAAAAATACAAGGATGACAAGCAGCGGATGAACAAGGAAATCATGGGACTGTACAAGACCTACAAGGTCAACCCGGCCTCGGGATGTCTGCCGCTGCTGGTTCAGATGCCGATTTTCTTTGCCCTTTACCGGATGCTCTACCAGGCCATCGAGCTGCGGCACGCACCGTTTATGGGATGGATTCAGGACCTGTCCGGTCCGGACCGGCTGTTCAATTTCGATTTTGCCATCCCATTGATGGAAGCGCCTTACGGCATTCCCGTCCTCACATTGATCATGGGCGCCTCATTTCTGCTCCAGCAGAAAATGACACCGACGGCAGGCGATCCCATGCAGGCAAAAATGATGATGCTCATGCCCATTTTCATGACTGTGCTGTTTATTAATTTTCCTTCCGGACTGGTCCTGTACATGCTGGTGAACAACGTCATCTCCATGGGTCAACAGTATTACACCCAGAAAAAATTTTCCAAATAGCAGGAGGTAATTCATGAAGAAAACTCGGGAATTCAGCGGAAAAGACGTCGACACCGCCGTCAAAACCGCCTGCGACACCCTTTCTGTTTCAAAAAAAGAGCTTAAATACGAAGTCATTTCCACGGGCGCATCCGGCATATTCGGCATTGTGGGCCGCAAAGATGCCGTCATCAAAGTGATCCTCCCCCAGAACAATGCCCAGGCTTCTGAAAAAGACATGGAAGGCATCCGCTCCATAGTGGATGAAGCCTTTGGGCAGGACACCCGGGTCACCGACCCGTCATCCAATAAAAAATCAAGCCCTGCCGGCGGTGAGCCGCCGGTGAAAAATACGCCCCCGCCGGCCCGGAACAAAACAACCCCGCCGCCGAAAAAAGAAGCCCCTGTCGAACCGGTTGAAACAACACCCGAAACAGACACCCCGCCGGCAAAGCCCGACCATACCGAACCCCGGCCGGTTTCCGAAGAACCGGCCCCCCCGGCGGCGGCTGAAGAAACCCCCGCACCGGAACCGCCACCCGTGGTGGAAGTCACCCGGGAATCCATTGATCTGGGCCTGGAAACCCTGCAAAGGATGGCGGATTTGATCACCGAAGGCGCCACGGTGGAAGCTGAAACAAACCGGGATCATCTGACCCTGAAAATCACCGGCGGCAACGCCGGCATCCTGATCGGCCGAAAAGGCCAGACCCTGGATGCCATGCAGTTTCTCACCGACAAGATCATCAACCGCAAAAGCGAGGCCCGGGTCCGGGTCAAAGTGGATGTGGAAGGATACATCGAGACCCGGAAATCCAATCTCAAGCATCTGGCCGTGAAAATGGCGGAAAAAGCCAAAAAAACCGGCAAACCGGCCACCATCAACCAGATGAGTGCCCAGGACCGCCGCATTGTCCATCTGACGCTCAAAGACGACAACCGGGTCAGGACCCAGAGCATGGGGGACGGATATTACCGGCGGCTGGTGATTTTTCCCAAAAAAAAGAGCTCGTTTGCCGGCAAAAAACGGTTCAAAAGATAGGTCTCCATGAATGATACCATTGCCGCAATCGCCACCCCATACGGAAGCGGTGGCATCGGGGTCATCAGGATCTCGGGTCCGGATGCCATGGCCATTGCGGCACAGTTCTTTTCCAGGACCCGAACCGGTGCCCCCGGTGCCGGCCATCTGAAAACCCACCGGGTCTATCATGGCTATTTTATGGACAACGGGGAGGTCATCGACGAGATTTTGCTCATTCCCATGAAAGGGCCCCGGTCCTACACGGCGGAGGATGTGGTGGAGATTCAGGCCCACGCCGGTACCGTGGTTCTCAAACAGATTCTGGAACACCTGCTGTCAGGCGGAGCGCGCCTTGCGGAACCCGGAGAATTCACCCGGCGGGCCTTTTTAAACCAGCGGATCGATCTGACCCAGGCGGAAGCCGTGGCAGACATTATCAACGCCCGGTCAAAGGCGGCCCTGAAATTTGCCGCCGCCCAGAACTCAGGGATTCTGAAACAGCAGATCCAGGAAATGCGAGAACAGTTGATCCGGGTTCTGTCTCTGGTGGAGATCAGCATTGATTTCCCTGATGATGCACCTGACGAATATGTCGGATCCCGGATAACCGCGGACATCGATCCTGTCATGGACCGGTGCCGGGAATTCATCCGGCAGCACGAAGACGCCTGTTTTCTCAAAGAAGGCATCCGGCTGGCCATCTGCGGCAAACCCAACGTGGGAAAATCCAGTCTCATGAACCGGCTGCTGTCCAGAGAAAAATCCATTGTCACCGCCCTTCCCGGTACCACCCGGGATCCCATTCAGGAAGCCATGAACATGAACGGCATTCCGTTTGTGGTAACGGACACCGCCGGTATTCATGATACCGATGATCTGGTGGAAATCATCGGCATCGAACGGGCCAAAGACCATATCCGGAATGCGGATCTGGTTTTGTTCATGGTGGAACCCGGCACCACCCTGTCGGAAATCGAAATCAGAAAAATGCTCCCGCTGGAGAAACGGATTATGGTGGTGGTCAACAAAATTGATCTGACCGTCGATCAGAACGGGCAGACAAAACCCGGCAGTCCCAAACTGCCGGAACTGCCGGAAATATGTGACCCGCTTCCAAAGGTTCACATCTCCGCGCTCCATAATCAGGGTATTCATCAATTGCGGGAAACCATCATGCAGCTGTGTATCGGGGACCTGACCATGGACGGTTCGGCCGTGATTCCCAACCTGCGGCACAAAACGGCGTTAATGCAGGCCTTGTCCTGTCTTGATGCCGCAAAAAAGGGATTTCTGGCCGGCCAGCCGGAGGAAACGGTGGCCATTGATCTAAAACACAGCATCGACCTGCTGGGTGGTATTACCGGTGAAACCGCATCGTTAGACATACTGGATACGATTTTTAACAATTTCTGTATTGGAAAATAAAGGATTTTGCCCATGGCACTTGATCTGAATAAACATTTTGCAAAATATGAGGCCCTGGTCCAGGTGGTGGACGGGATTTTCGACCGGGTGAAACAGGAATTCCCCAAAGAAGTGTTCTGCCGGGAAAAATGCAGTGACTGCTGCTACGCGATTTTCGACATGCCCCTGATCGAGGCCCTTTACCTGAAGTCCCGATTTCTGGAAACCTTTTCCGGCAAACAAAAAAACGATCTGCTGGAAATCGCCGACAAAACCGACCGGGCACTGGTCAAACTCAAAAGAGACGCGTATAAAAAAGTCCAGAAAGGGGCGGATGAACTGGAAATCGTGGGCCGCATGTCCCAGGAACGGGTGCGCTGTCCCCTGCTGGGATCCGACAATTTGTGCCTGCTGTACGAATTTCGGCCCATCACCTGCCGCATTTACGGGATTCCCACGTCCACGGCCGGTAAAAGCCATATCTGCGGGCGGACCAATTTCATCCAGGGACAGGCGTATCCCACCCTGAACATGGACAAGATCTATACCCAGCTTCAACTGCTGTCCGCAGAGCTCATCAGGGACATCAACTCCCGGCACATCAAAATGCATGAGATGCTGATACCGGTTTCCATGGCCCTGATCACGGATTTCAATGAAGAATACTTGGGGGTGCGTCAGGATGGATAATTTTACCAGAGAACAGATCGAGGAAAAGAAAAAAGCCATCTTCGATGCCATGGGCAAACGGGGACAGCGCCAGATCCTGAAAAAAGGCTATGACAGGTGGGACCCGTTCCAGGAACCCAAAGATCCCATCGATATCCGAAAAGACAAGACTAAAAGGACCTCCCAGGTGCTGATCCGTGAATTTCTGTCCCAGGCCGACCCGGACACCTACTCCAACTCCTTTGCCCAGGGGGCACTGGAGATGTGTCTGGGCATCATCAATGAAGAGGAAAAGATCAGGGGGATGTTTGAGTTTGCCTGCTGGTACAAAAACCTGCTCAAACAGGAAGGACATGAGACCCTTTGACCGGGACACCGCCCTGGCCATCCTGGACAATGCCGACACCCGGCTGACGGCCCGGGCCTATGTGCATGACATCGCAGCTGCCATGCAGATTCCGGTATCCGATGCCAAAACCGTTCTCAAACACCTGGTCAACAACCGGGACGTGACGTATCAGGAAATTTACGGCACGACCTGCGTTATTCAGAATTTTCAGAAACCGGTTCACATCACGGATCATTTTGCTCTGATTCCGCCCGACATTCCCGGATTTTCGGGTCCTGCCGATGGGCATGCCGTCCATCTCGAGCCGGGCATCTCTTTCGGATCCGGACATCACCCCACCACCCGGCTGTGCCTGACTGCCATGGAACACCTGTTTTACCGAATCCGGCCGGAGCAGGGAATTTTACAGGCCCCGGGTGCGGATATCGGGACCGGTTCCGGGGTTCTGGCCATTGCCGTGTGCCTGGCCGGGGTGTCCACATGTCTGGCATATGATACCGACCCCAACGCCGTGAGTGAAGCCAGAAGAAATGTCGACCTCAATGCGCTTTCCGACAGAATTTCGATACTGGATCACCCATTGCCGGCCGCCGGGCCGATGCTGGGAATCATCAGCGCCAATCTGAGAACACCGACACTGGAAACCCTGGCACCGATTTTCCGGCAGCGCCTGATACCGGGCGGCTTCCTGATTTGTTCCGGTATCCGGCCATGGGAGGCAGATGATCTGAAAACCTGCTTGCGCAGATACCGGCTGGGGCCGGTCTGGGAAAAAACCGAAAAGAACTGGGTCGGAATGATCCTGACGGACCACTGAAAAACCTGATGTTACGATTGATCAAATATGTAATCCTTTTTCTGGCCCTGTGCAGTCTTGTCATGCCGGTGGCAGGGGATATGTTCATCTGGACCGATTCCGACGGAATCCGGCATTTTTCCAATGTATCGCCGTCTGACACCGCAGAAAACGCCAGAGTTCTGGAAAAAGAGATCAAAAGCCGGATTCCGTCCAAACGGCAATTCAAGGTGATCAAGGTATATGACGGCGATTCTCTGCTGGTTCAGGGCATGGATCTGACTTTGAAAATCCGCATGGTGGGCATCGACGCGCCGGAAACCGGCGGCAGCCGGAAACCAGGCCAGCCTTACAGCAGAAAAGCCCACCAGTATCTGAGCCGGCAGATCAAAGACCGGTTCGTGACACTGAAAACCTACGGCCTGGGAGGGTATAACCGGATTCTGGCGGAGGTGTTCATCAATGACATCAACATGAACCTGAAAATGGTGAAAGCGGGGCTGGCAGAAGTGTATCAGGGCAGTAAGCCTGAAACATTCAATGCCGCCCCGTATCTGGCAGCCCAGGATCAGGCTGAAAGGCGCCGAATCGGGATGTGGGTCCAGGGCAGCCGGTACAAAAGCCCCCGGCAGTGGCGAAAAGAAAATCCGAGAAACTGACTGGTGTTAAAACGGAATGTCCTCATCCTGCACCGGGGCCTGACCCCCGCCCGGGCTGGTCTGGCCCTTAAAATTCTGCTGGTTGGGTTTTGCTCCCCCCTGCTGAGGGGGTACATTATCAGAGCGCCCTTGTTGAGATCTCCCTGACGGCTGATATGCATCGCCCTGATTGTCACTCCGGCCGCCAAGGAACGTGAAATCAGTGACCACAATTTCCGTGGTATAGTGGGTCTGGCCATCTTTTTCATAATTCCGGGTCTGAAGCCGGCCTTCGATATACACCTGACTGCCTTTGGACAGGTATTTTTCCAGGATTTCAGCCGGTTTGCCAAACGACACCACCCGGTGCCATTCCGTTTTCTCCTGTTTTTCTCCGGTGTTTTTATCGGTCCATTGTTCGTTGGTGGCAAGAGGAAAGTTAACGACTGCCGTGCCCTGCTGGGAATACCGGATTTCCGGATCTCTCCCTAATCTGCCGATGAGCATTACCTTGTTCAAACCCGCCATTATCGACTCCTTTTTCTCAGGGTTGCTGTTGATCTGTCTATATGCACATATCATAGCCAAATTGTCAATTCTTACTTCCGAACAAAACCTGGACGCATGGCTGCGCCTTTGAACACAAAAATTGCAAAAATGCTACCCATCCGTGTCATATCCGATGCTTCAATGTCCGGATGCCTGCCAGAAACACCTGCCATGCGGGTGATTGTGTTTTTCATTCCAATGGTATGAAGATTGCAAAATAAAAAATTGCCTGGTGCCGCCAGGCAGGTCATGAAACAAAAAAATATCAGCCAGAAAAGAGGGAACCCAACATGGCAGAAAATACGGTAAAACAAGGGGGGATTGCCGACCGGATGCCGGGCCCGGACCCGGATGAACAGGCCAGACAATCTCTGGAAAGAATCAAACACAAATTTATCATCATGAGCGGCAAAGGCGGGGTAGGAAAGACGAGCGTGTCCGTCAATCTCGCCCTGGCCCTGGCAAATAAAGGCTATCAGGTCGGACTGATGGACGTGGATCTGCACGGCCCGGACATTCCCCATATGCTGGGATTGTCCGGCATGCTGACAGCGGATGACTCAAAGAAAATGATCCCGATTTCCTATTCAGATCATCTGAAGATCATCTCCATGGAATCATTGATGCCCAACCGGGACGAGGCCATTATCTGGCGGGGGCCCGTCAAGCACTCCGCCATCCGGCAATTCATCGGAGACGTCAACTGGGGGGATCTGGATTTTCTGATCATCGATTCTCCCCCGGGGACCGGGGATGAACCTTTGACAGTGGCCCAGCTGATCCCGGATGCCAAAGCCGTGATCGTGACCACCCCCCAGGAGGTGGCACTGGCGGATATCCGGAAATCCATCAGTTTCTGCAGGAATGTCCGGATGGACATTTTCGGCATCATCGAAAACATGAGCGGGTTTACCTGCCCCCACTGCGGGAAGGTGGTGGATCTGTTCGGGACCGGCGGTGGTGAAAAAACCGCACGCAACCATGGCATTCCCTTTCTGGGAAGAATCGCCTTTGATCCGGAAATGGTCCAGTGCGGCGATACCGGCCTGGCGTTTCAACAAAAATTTACCCAGTCCCCCATCACGCTGGCATTTCAGGAAATTGCCGACAAAATGGCGGGATAACTTACTTGTTTTGAAATCAATTTAATGACAACCCCAAGGGAGGATATATGAAAATCGCAGTCAGTGCCGCAGGCCAGGATCTGGATGCTCAGATCGATCAACGGTTCGGCCGGTGTGACTATTTTTTGATTGTTGATACCGACACCATGGAAACCCAGTCGTTTCCCAATGATAACAGAAACCAGACCAGCGGCGCCGGGGTACAGGCGGCCGGATTTGTCATCTCCAAAGGTGCCCGGGCTATTCTGACCGGCAGCTGCGGCCCCAAAGCCATGGATGTGTTCAACGCGGAAGGGATTCCCGTGCATACCGGCTGGGCGGGATCTGTCCGGGCGGCGGTGGAAGCCTTCAAAGTCGAAGGCCCGGGCGCATCCGGATCGTCTGAAGATACGAACAGCGGTCGCGGCATGGGCGGTGGCGGCGGTCGCGGCATGAGCGGCGGCGGCGGTGGATGCGGCAGAGGGGTTGCCGGCGGCGGCAGAGGCATGGGCGGCGGCGGTGGCCAGGGCATGGGCGGCGGTCGCGGCATGGGCGGTGGATGCGGCAGAAAAAACCGCTGAATTCAAATACCTTTGGTCAAAATGTCATCGATGGCGGCATCCAGGTCATCTCCGGCAATCAAATGGACCTGGATACCTCCATTGGCCAGCACATACCCCGGCCCTTTGCGGGAGATATCCTCTTTCATGCCCACATGATCGACACCGGCCTTGACCAGCCATTCCGCCACCCGGATCCCTTTGGCGGTTTCAGTGGCTGTGTGGGGATTTTTCATGATCTCCTGTTTCTGAACGGTCTGATCTTTGCGCTGAACAAACACCACGGCAAACCAGGGGGCTTCCCCGAAATGCGCACTGATCCGGCCGTTCTCGTCCGCCAGGGGCAGGGCGATCCGGACATGCTCTCTTTTCCGGGGCTCGTATAGAATCGTAATTTTTTCGATGTGGGGAATCTGCTCCCGGATCCGGGTTTCCAGGTGTCTGCCGATCTGGTGGGCCGCGTCCAGATCATGTGTCTTGACCGTCACGGCCGCATGAATAAACTGAAACCGGCCGGCATTTCGGCCGGACAGCTCGATGATCCGGTCCACCTGCGGGTCATTTTTAATAATCTCCTGAATCTGGTCCAGGGTGGCGAAATCGATGGACGCATCCAGCAGCACCCGCATACCGTCGGACAACAGGTCCCACCCGGCCCGGACAATGAACACCAGAATCAGACAGGCCCCCATCTGATCGATGGTGATCCCCAGGATTTGCCAGTCCACTTCCAGATACCCCAGCAGTGCCGCCACCAGAACCACAATGGAAGACAGCACATCCACCTGGCGGTGCCGGCCTTCAGCGATCAATGTGGGGGAATTGGTCCGGCGGCCGACGCGAATGGCAAACCGGCCGAAAAAAAAGATCATCAGCGTGGCTGCCAGCAAAAGCCAGATATAGGGCAGCGGAATCTCGGGCGGCTGCTGCTGCTCGGAAAAAATCTGACCGACAATTTCATACCCGGCAATGAAAATAAATATGGCAATGAGCACGGATGCCACATTTTCCAGTTTATACAGCCCCAGGGGGAACCCTTTGGTTTTTCTGGTGGACAGCTTGACGCCGCCGTAAATCACCAGCGAGGCAACCGCATCCGTTCCGGAATCGATGGCACCGGCCATGATGGCCAGACTGCCGGATGTCACCGCCAGAAACCCTTTCAGGACCGCCAGAAACAGGTTCAATACAAATGCATATCCCGCCACCCGGTACACCTGGGCGGTGTCATCATGACCATCGGCATGTTCAGTTGTTTGCGTCGTCATATGGAAATCAGTCCTAAAGCGATAAATGCAGCCCCCACCCCCACCCACTGGCGACGTCTGAGTTTTTCCCTGAGAACCATCCAGGCCAGCAGGACCGTGGCCGCCGGATAAAGCGATGACAGCACGGCGGACACATCCAGCCGGCCCAGGTGAGCCGCCGTGGAAAACAACAGGTTGCCCAGGGCATCCAGCACCCCGGCCATGACAATGAATCCCCACATCCCCGTCATGGGAGCCCCCGGTTTTGCCACCAAAAGAATTACTGTGGATAAAAACACGACCGATGCCACCCGGGCCCAGACCAGGGGCCAGAAAATGGCCAGGTCATTGGCCTTGTCGATAAAAATGAAAAACAGGCCGAACCCGGCACCGGCAACACAGGACAGCAAAAGCTCCCGGCCGGTCATGCGGAACCCGGTATCTGCCGAAGACAACAGCCACACCGCAACCACAAAACACACAAACCCTGAAAACCGGGTCAGGGAGGGAAGGCCCGTGAAAAACGCGGTATATACGATGGGCACCAGGGCCGTGAGCACGGCCGACAGCGGGGCCACAATGCCCATACGCCCGGTGGACAACCCCCGGTACAGGGCGATCAGCCCGATGTTACCGAAAACTCCGGCAAAGGCCCCGTACACCAGGTCTCTGGCCGGGGGAATGATCTCACCGGAAAAAACAGCCATGCCCAGCAGAAACAGGCCGCCGATAAACTGGGAATACCATACCACTTTGAGCACATTGCCTTTGCGGGACGCCATCCCCCCGCTGAAATCTCCGGCCCCCCAGGCTGCGGCACTGCCGATGCCGCACGCAATTGCCAGTGTTTCCGTACTGATCATTAATCCTCTTTAAAAAAATAACGGTAGCATATCGGTTTCAAACAGACCGGACAGCCTTATAATTCCGGAAATTTTCACAGAATACCGGTTGTTTGTCAACCGGCATCTCAAAGACAGCCATGGGCGGTTTTCAGGCGATCAAATGACTCAGACCCGCATTTGCAGTCGACCCGTGCCGGTGCAGGTCCGGAGCCGCAAGGCAGCTGCATGAACCGGATTGATTTGACATTTACATACGGGCGTGTTTTTATCAGTGCGATGAAAAATGACGGACTCAGAAACTGGTTTGATCAGTATGTGGCAGGATTCACTGCAAAAGAAAATGCTGCGCCGGATCTCGTGACAAACATCCGGCTGAAAAAGGATCATTCAGAACGGGTGGTCAAAGAAATCCTGTGGATCGCGGATCAGCTGAACCTGGATGACGACGATAGGGACCTGGCCGCGGTCATGGCCCTGTTTCACGATATCGGCCGTTTTGAGCAATATGCCCGGTACCGCACCTTTGCGGACCACCAGTCGGAAAACCATGCCGAACTGGGAGTGAAAATTCTGCGGCATCACGGGGTGCTGGACTGCCTGCCGCCTGACCGGGCGGATCTGATATGCCGGGTGATCACCTATCACAACCGGGCTGAGCTGCCAGAAAACGAGACCGGTGAATGTCTGTTTTACGCCCGGCTGCTGCGGGATGCGGACAAGCTGGATATCTGGCGGGTACTCATTGACCATTACCAGCGCCAAGACCTGGACGACAACCCGGCCGTGGAACTGGGCCTGCCCGATATCCCCGGCATGTCGGACCGGGTATATGACATGGTGGTGAACGCAAAAATCGTGCAGGCCCGTCATATGAGAAACCTGAATGATTTCAAACTGCTCCAGATCGGGTGGGTATTTGACATCAATTTTGCGCCGGCCCTGCAACAGGTCAGGGACCGCCGTTATGTAGAGTCGATCTGCCGGACCCTGCCTCCGTCCGACAGGCTGACACAAATCAAACAGGCCGTGATGGCCTGGTTTGACAAAAAACTGCCGGCCGGTCGCAGCCACAATGGACCAGAACCGACACAAGCAGAACCTTGAATATCATGGGCAGTGCCTTGAGTGGTTTGCGCGTCATCATATCTCCCATGAACCTGTTTTAAGCCCAGACAATGTCACGATACACATCCGGATCCGTTCCCCGTTTTGAATAGCCCTGCATGATATGGCGCGGCACTTTTTCATACCCCTCCCAGGAGGTGTCCTGGAGCAGTATCCACCTGACAGGAAATCAACTTTTTATTCATGAATGCATTCTATCCGTAGATGTCAAGCGTCCGGCGATTGTAATTTTCCGATCAAAATGTTTATCAGAGCATCTCGTTCACCCTTGTCTATACCATCCCCGACAGCTGATTCGAATTTTTTGATTCTTTCTTTGTTCTCCAAAAAATTGGCTATGTCGTAACTGACCCTTGTGGCATCTTCCAATATGCCGTGAAGCGTCAACAATTCTTCAAAGGAACAGTCTTTGTTTTCATAAATGGCCAGAGATTTACGAAGCCTTTCATATTCAGATATCCAATCTTGAAAATTGTTTTCCATTTTTGAGTATTCAGCCGCATCTCCAACGATCCAGGCTTTGATCAGCGCAATATCCCCTGCGGAGAGGTGCGCATCGGATTTAAGTTTTTTCAGAATTCTTTTAATCTCTGGCGATGTTTTTTTTTGGGCTTCTTCCCGAACAATGTTTTTAGCCTGACTCAGCACACTGCCGGCCTGTTGAAATGCCCCTTCCGACATCGTTTCTTTTGCGTTCGCCATTTTTTTGGTCACATCGAGTTTCATATGCGCTCCTTTTTTTGTTTTATTTTACATCTAACGACCCAGTGTGATAATCACCGCCTCTCGTTTCCAAAAGAGCAGAAAGCGTTTCTGCTCTATCACTTGAAACACCACTGCCCACCCATCTGCTGCTTCTTTATTGAGAGCCATCTCCATTTTTTTTATTGGAAGACCGGATGCTCCCAAAAAGATCGTGCCAAGTCCACCTTCAACAATATAAAGTACTTTGTATTCTTTGTATGCCATCTTTTTTTCTCCTTGTCAGTATAATTTAAATGCCCCTTCATTTATTGAAAACCGGTCTGTTTCCATATCATTTTTCAGATATCAAGCCAACAAAGGATTTCAAACGGTTTCGAATCTGTTTTTTGCATTGTCTTTTTCCTTTAAAAGTCTTGCTTTTTATTCAAAAAACCGGCAATATGCAGTTCGTTTTTTCAGCCACAGGATACTATACTCTCCTGTGGTTTTTTTATTGGATAACAAGGAAGCTGATATACATATGATCTGTGCAAATAACATAGCCCTGGCTTATGGCAAGCAGGTGCTGTTCAAAGATGTCAACATTATGTTCAAACCCGGAAATTGTTACGGGCTTATCGGTGCCAATGGCGCGGGAAAATCCACTTTTTTAAAAATTCTGGCCAAAGAGATTGAACCGGATGCCGGCGATATCAGTGTGGGCCCCAAAGAAAGAATTGCTGTGTTACGACAGGATCACTTTGCCTTTGATACACACCGGGTGCTGGATACGGTCATCATGGGACATGAAAAAGGCTGGATACGGTCATCATGGGGCATGAAAAACTATATACGGTCATGGCCGAACGGGAAGCGTTGTATGCAAAGCCTGATTTTTCAAATGAAGACGGTCTCCGGTCCGGGGAGCTGGAAATTGAATTTGAGGAAATGAACGGATATGACGCAGAGTCTGAAGCAGCGGTCCTGCTCAAAAATCTGGGTATTGCAGAAACCCTGCATGGCAGAAAAATGAAAGAACTGGAGGGCGGCGAAAAAGTTCGGGTGCTCCTGGCCCAGGCCCTGTTCGGAAACCCGGATGTGCTGTTGCTCGACGAGCCCACCAATAATCTGGACATTCACTCCATCGCCTGGCTTGAAGACTTTCTTTACCGGTTTAAGAATACCGTCATTGTGGTATCCCATGACCGTCATTTCATGAATCAGGTCTGCACCCATATTGCAGATATTGATTTTGGTAAAATTGCCGTGTACGCGGGAAATTATGATTTCTGGTACCAGGCCAGTCAGTTACACCTGAATCAAAAACAGGCCGATAACAAAAAGATCACGGACCGGGCCAATGAACTCAAGACCTTTATCCAGAGATTTTCTTCCAATGCATCCAAGTCCAAACAGGCCACCTCCAGAAAAAAACTGCTGGAAAAACTGACCATTGAAGACATGCCCGTATCATCCAGAAATTATCCGTTTATCCGGTTTACCCCGGAACGGCCCTGCGGCAATATTATCCTTGAAGTGGAAGGGATTTCAAAGACCATTGACGGCGAAACCATTCTTGATAATGTCAGCTTTACCGTCAATAAAAAAGACAAAATCGCTTTCATGGGAAATCACAGCCTGGCCAAAACCACACTCTTCCAGATCATTGCAGGAGAGATGGAACCCGATAAAGGCAGTTATCGGTGGGGAACCACCATCAGCCACTCCTATTTTCCCAAAGAGCACCAGGGGTATTTCAATGGAAACCTGAACCTGATTGAATGGCTGCTTCAGTTTGCCCCTCCCAAAGAGGGAGAAAGCTTTGCCCGCACGTTTTTAGGGCGCATGCTCTTTTCAGGGGAGGACGCCCTCAAAACAACGGATGTGCTTTCCGGCGGGGAAAAGGTGCGCTGCATGCTTTCGCGCTTGATGCTGGCCCAATCCAATGCCCTGATCCTGGATGAGCCGACCAATCACCTGGATCTCGAATCCATCACGGCATTGAATAACGGCCTGATCGATTTTCCGGAGGTGGTGCTGTTCACCTCCCATGATCATGAGTTTGTGAATACGCTTGTCAACCGGGTCATCGAGCTCACACCCGCCGGTATTATCGACCGGTTGATGACCTTTGATGAGTATGTGGAGAGTACGGAAGTCGCAAAAACAAGAGAATCGATGGAAAAAAAGGCGGCGTGACAAACGTCTGACACCGAACTCATCAAGAGCCGGGCTGCCGCCGGCCGTGGTTCGGTCTATCCCGGGCTGTCGAGCACGGACCGGCCGCCGTCCACCCCGATGATCTGGCCGGTGATCCAGCCGGATTCCGGGGACAGGAGAAAGGCGGTGATGCGGGCCATGTCATCAGTGGTGCCGATTCGTTTCAGGGCATGCTTTTTGGCGATGGCATCCGCTGCATCCGCACCGGCCAGGAGTCTGGCAGCCAGGGGGGTATCTGTAACAGACGGTGCCACGGCATTCACCCGGATTCCGGGCGCCAGTTCAGCTGCCAGCGCCCGAACCAGGCCGCTGACAGCCCCTTTTGCCATGCTCACGGACGCGTGCATGGCAAACCCCCGGGATGCGGCCACAGATGAAAACAGCACCACCGATGCCCCGTTCCTGGATTTTTTGAGCCCGGGCAGGGCTGCCTGCACTGCCAGGGCCGCCCCTGCCGCATTCACCTCAAAGTCCCGGACATAATCCCGGATCCCGAACCGCCGGATACTGCCCAGTGTAATGGTACCCACGGCGTAAACCAGACCGGCCACCGGTCCTTTTACATCAGCGGCCACCCTGGAAAACAGGTCCGGATCTGTGACATCCCCGCAGGTGCTCGGGCAGGAAAGCTCTTTGCCAAGCGCTGAGAGCCGGTCCGGATCTCTTCCCACCAGATGAAGCCGGCAGGCTTTTTCCGACAGCAACCGGGCCGCAGCCGCTCCCATGGCCCCGGTGGCCCCATAAATAATGATAACAGATTCCATTTTTACTCCTTTTCAATGTAAAGAAAATAACTATTTTTTATATTGTAAATTAACAAACGTTGGCTGGTAAATTTTTTTTAATTTTGTTGACTTTGCAAGTTCAACATTTTAAGTTTATATATTGGGCATTACCCTTATTAGAGACTTTCTCTGCTGAGGCTGTGACATAAATTAATTGCCAATGATACTCTCATGCCGGAGGTGCATATGCGTATATTTTTGCTTGGTCTTTTCCTGCTTTTGTGTTGTGTATCGGCACAGGCCCAGGAATCGATCGCTACTTTGAAAACCGTGACCGGCAATACATGGGTTGTCCGCGATGGAGAAACCATACCAGCATCACCCGGCATGTCACTCTTTGTGGCGGATCAGCTGTCCACGGATAAAAACAGTTCCGCCGGGGTCAGTTTTCTGGACGGTTCCAGGGTCAGCCTGGGACCTGCCTCGAAAATGGAGATCAGCGCCTATCGTTTTGCCCCGAATGATCAGGACTATGCCTTTGAGATGTACTTCCAGAAGGGTACAGCCTACTATTCTTCGGGCAGGCTTGGAAAGCTCGCTCCCGAGAAAGTGCGGTTCAGCACGCCTCAGGCGGTTTTAGGGGTCCGGGGCACTACCTTTCTGGTCCGTGTAGAATAAAGGAAATCTGCCATGCGGAATCTAATCACCATCTTCGCTTTTGCCTCTGTCTGTTTTCTTGCCGCATGTGCCCCCAAGACCATGGTCGTGCTCATCCCTGATGATGACGGCAGTGTCGGCCGGGTAGCGGTTGTTTCCGATAAGGGCGAATATGTCCTGACTCAGGCCGGTACATATATCGAAGCCTCGGACAAGATGGGACCGGTCAAAGAAATTGACACAAAAACCATCGACAGGCTGTTCGGGCCGGCATTAGAGGCACGCACACCCGAGCCTGTGACTTTTCTTTTGTATTTTCAGACCGGGTCCAGTACTCCGGACAAAGCGTCCATGAATCTTCTGCCTGAGATCGTCCAGGTCATCAACCGGTGGCCAGAACCACAGGTCAGCATCATCGGCCACACGGACACCGTGGGCAACGAAGACACAAACAAACGCCTTTCCCTGAAACGCGCGGAAACCGTGCGCAGCCTCCTGATTGATGCAGGCATATCCATTGAGGTCATAAAAATCCGGGCCCATGGAAAAAACGATCCATTAGTGCCCACAGGCCCCAATGTGTCCGAACCCAGAAACCGTCGTGTAGAAATCTTTGTGCGCTGATTCATCCCCAAAAAACACCATCTTTCGGCCTTCCAGATCATCTGTGCTTCCGGATAATGGCACGAAAAAACCCAGGTGGATCTGGGGGACGGCTGTTCTGCTGTGTCTTTTGTTTTGCGAACTGGTTCTTGCTGATCCGCCCTGGCTGAAGCGTCTGGACGCCGCTTTTTTCGACGTCCTGGCACGGATGGACAGGCATACACCTGAATCATCTTCAGTGGTGATGGTTGATGTGGATGAAGCAAGCCTGGCTGCAGTGGGACAATGGCCATGGCCCAGGTACCGGCTGGCAGCCATGATTGACACCCTGGCAAAATCCGGGCCCAGGTCCATTCTGGTGGATTTCTTCTTTCCTGAACCGGACCGGACATCTCTTTCAACAATCCAGAATGCGTTTCAGCGTGAATTCGGCCTGGACCTCATGTTTGAGGGCGTGCCTGAATCCATGATGGACAATGACGCATATTTGGGTCATGTCCTGGCCAGGGTCAGATCTGCAGGGGCTTTTCTGCTTCTGCAAAATCCGATTGCAGATACACCTGCGTGCCCTACTCCCGGCATTTCTATGCAGGGCGATGTAGCGCTGCTGGATCCTTTCAGGTTCCAGGGGATGCTGTGCAGCATCGAACAGATCCAGGCCGGCCTGACCACCAGCGGATTCATCAACGTGCGCAAAGATCCGGACGGTATTCTGCGCCGGATACCCGTCCTCGCGAAACACCAGGGACGCTGGCACCCGAATATGAGCCTGGCAGCCCTGATATCTTCTTATCCTCAGGCATCCCTGGAAGTCAGCCGGGATTTCTGGGGGCCGCGGCTGCACCTGTCAGACCTTCGCATCCCTGTGGATAAACGTGCCCAGGTCATGCTCAGATTTGCCAAAAACCTGGACATGCTTCCTGTCATCAGTGCGGTGGACATCCTGGGCCAAAGATTTGACCCTGAACTTGTGAAAGACAAAATTGTGCTGATCGGTTCTTCCGCGTCAGGCCTGGGGGATCTGCACCACACCGCTGTGGATTCCAACCTGCCGGGAGCGGCTGCGCACGCGGTTCTCCTGGAAAATATCCTGTCAGGTTCCCATTACAGGCAGCCTCAGTGGGAGCAAACTTATGCCGTGATCACCACGCTGATATCTGCGGGCACAGTCATCGGAGCATTTGTGCTGACCGGCATGATATCGGCGATGATGCTCACCTGTATGAGCCTGGCACTGTTTCCTGTGTTGAGCATTATGGGATTTGGGGTTTTCAATGTATTTCTGCCTGCTGCAGCCCCTTTTACTTCCGGGCTGCTCCTCCTGATTTTTATGTCTTTGTCTTTTTATGCCGTGGAAAAGCAACTGGCTGGAAACAGAGCCAGGAAGCTGGCCCTGCTCAAACAGAGCATGCTCGAGCTGATGGTCGAACTGGCTGAATTCAGGGACCTGGAAACAGGAGAACACATCAAACGCACGCAGGTGCTGGTCAAGCTGCTGGCACAGGGATTGGCAGCCGGGAAAAAATATCCGGGTCTCAATGATTACTATATTGAGCTGATGTATTTGTGTGCGCCGCTTCACGATGTGGGCAAAATAGCCGTTCCGGACAGAATCCTTTGCAAACCCGGGCCCCTGGACCCGGAAGAATTGGCGCTGATGCAGAAGCATGTGACTGACGGCGCACGCATCATCAAAGAACTGGCCAGAAAGATGAAAGGAGAGGAAATCCTGACACTTGGTCTCGAAATGGTCTCGACCCATCACGAAAAATGGGATGGAACCGGTTATCCAGCCGGGCTTTCAGGTGAGGAAATTCCTTTGTCCGGACGGATAATGGCCCTGGCAGACGTGTATGACGCTTTGACCAGCGAACGCGTCTACAAGAAAAAGATGTCCCATGAAAAGGCCAAACAAATCATCCTGAACGGCTCAGGAACCCATTTTGACCCGGCGGTGGTCCAGGCCTTCCTGGACAGGGAAAAGACCATCTTGACGCTTTTGTAAGAATTCGACCGTTCCAGATTGATTCTCAAAAAACAGCAGATATGCAGACAAATTCTTCTTCAATTTTATTTCGAAGTTCTTTAATGTTTAATAAAGTTTGCTCAAAATCAAGAAGGAGCTTTGGATAATACTGCTTGAGATATTCTTTTTGAGTTGGACATAAATACCAGGTACAAACAAAAGGCCTTTCCATTCTTGAAAGGATACAACCTTTTTGTGTAAGGCAGCCACATGTTCTTATCTGATTTTTCAGAGTAATTTTTTTGATTTGCGATTCTGGAAATTTTCCAGTTGCAAAATAAATATACAAAAGATCTTTAAAATCAAACCAGATAGTTGCCCTCATGCAGCAGATATCTTCACAATTTACACATGTACATGCGCAAAGGCTTTCCATGGGCTCTGATATAATTTCAAAATTTTTTTGAATTTTCTTTGCAATACAAAAAAGCTCAGTTAATTTATCTTTGCCTTTATTTTCAACTGCTTTAAAAGACAGTAAAACCTGATTCCAATCTTCAGCCATTTGCCAGGGTATGTCTGAAAGCATATCCATATTATCTCCGGGTGGGCCGATCCTTTTGATGGCTCACATGCCTGGCCGGCCCTCTTTCATTACCGTATCTTTTAAAACCTGATTCTTCCGCGATAAAGAGCGGGAGATCTTTGCCTCGTCAAATGAAGCCATTTCACACATGAGTTTGCAGGCCGTGTCTGCAAGATCGATGGCCAGTTCCTCGGCAATTTCCCGGCAAAGGCAGTGTTCAGGGGTTTCGCCGGGCTTGATTTTACCGCCGGGAAACTCCCACTTCAAGGGCATGGCCATGGAACGGCTCCGCTGGGCCGCCAAGACACAGCCGTCCTGTTCAATGATGGCGCAGGTGACGTGGAGGTGGTTTTTGCTCATATCAGGTTTTCATAACGCTAAAATCACCTGCAAAAGCCGCACGACGAACTGACTCTACCGTTCTCTTCCTTCACGAACTATATTTACAATTTCATTCGACGTAATCTTAGCATTAATTGATGGAACATCTAAAGGTGATGAAACCTTTTTTTCTGGAACCAAAGCAAATGTTCGTCCGTCTTTTCTTCGAATAAGGACTTTTCCTGTATTTTCAGCTTGTTCAAGAACGATGGCAAGTTTTTGTCGAGCTTCTGAATATGTATAAACTTGCATTTTAAACCTCCATAGTTGTAACGTTTAAACTTTGGGCTGCTGTTTTAAGCTTCTGATCCAAAGTCAATAATGGTGATTTTTGCCTGATAGAGCAATCTATAAAGTAGGCATCATATGCATACATATTTGTTTGTTTGGAAATTGTCACTGCATTAACAAAATCTGGCTTAATATACCGGAGAGGAATACTCTCGAAAATTAAAAGACCTTTCTGAGCTTGATCCAAAGACAATCTTTCCCGTTTAAACATTGCTGAGAAAGCGTTACCGATTTCCCATGGAATAGAACCTGGACCGATTAGCGTGTTTCCAGTTGTCAATTCAATAATTTTATTACGTTCAGGTTCATCAACAATGACTGCAATCAAAGCTGATGTATCAATAACGATATCCATATTTACCTCCATATTGTCATTATAGACAATTGTACAAGAGTTCAGCTTTTTTGTCAATTGTGATGAGGTAGAACACCCGAACAAGCGGTTTATCCGTCTTCATTTGGATTGTTGGAATTCCGTACATCCGTACATCAGATCTATATTCGATTAAAGGGGCAGTTCGGTCCCCTGGCTCATGATCCGGATATATGCTTCATAAGAATAAAGGCGGTTACGCTTCTGGCCGGTTATTTCTTTCACTATGCCAAGTTGTTCAAGTTCACGCAGACAGGCATTGACCGTCGCCGGTGAAAGCTGTGTATTCTCCCGGACCCAGTTCGGTGACGCTATTGGCCGCGCAAGCATCGCTTTATGAACCAGATGGGCTGAACCGGAGATACGTTTCAGTCCGTTAATGCGCCGCCCATCTTCAGCAGAAAGGTTCATCAGCTGCTGAGCGGCTTCAACAGCCTTTGTGGCGGTATGAACAACGGCATCGGCAAAGAAATCGAGCCATGCCTCCCAGTCACCGGTCAGCCGGACTTCGTTCAGAAGTTCATAATACCGTTGCCGGTATGTCTTGAAATAGAGGCTCAGATACAGCATCGGTTCCTTGAGGATTTTTTCAGAGCACAGCAATAAAGTGATGATCATACGGCCGAGACGGCCATTCCCATCAAGGAACGGATGGATGGTTTCAAACTGAACATGTGCCAGTGCCGCCTTGATCAGCACCGGCGTCTTGTCCGGCTGATCATGTAGAAACAGTTCCAGTTTCCCCAAACAGTCCTGAAGATATTCAGGCGGTGGCGGCACAAAAGCAGCATTCCCGGGGCGGCTCCCGCCAATCCAGTTCTGGCTTCTTCGAAACTCCCCGGGATCACATTCCCTGCCGCAACCTTTGGACAGCAATACCCCATGAACCTCTTTGAACAATCTGAGTGAAAGGGGAAAACCCTGTCTAAGCCTTTTGAGGCCATGATTCAGCGCAGCAACATAATTGCTCACCTCCTGCACGTCATCCAGGGGAACTCCGGGCTGATGTTCAAATTCAAACATGAGGAGATCTGAAAGCGATGACTGCGTGCCCTCGATCATGGACGAGAGCACCGCTTCCTTGCGCACATACGTATAAAGGAAGATCGATGTGTCTGGGAGAAGGACCGAGACACTGTCCAGGCGGCCAAGGGCCAGCAGGGCGTAGTCAAATTTTTCCCTGAGTCCGGATGACCATTCAATGGGAGGGGTCGGCGGCAAAGGGGCCGGAACGAACGCCTGAGCAGTTTCCCCAGTTGTCGATATATTGATATATTGGCCTTGAAGATCTCTGTTCATATTTTTATTTCAATTTTTGAATTATCCGCATTATTATTTTAAATTAAAAACTAACTTAAAATAAAGATATACCAACCAATTGTCAAGGGGCACGCCATCAAGGTATCAGGAAAGTGCATGCTGAATGGTCTGCCGCTGGTCCCGGCCTAAAATGAACAGTAAAACTCACAGACGCTTCCAAAATATCTGCAACCCGAATATTTACGATTGATTCTCAAAAAACAGCAGATATGCAGACAAATTCTTCTTCAATTTTATTTCGAAGTTCTTTAATGTTTAATAAAGTTTGCTCAAAATCAAGAAGGAGCTTTGGATAATACTGCTTGAGATATTCTTTTTGAGTTGGACATAAATACCAGGTACAAACAAAAGGCCTTTCCATTCTTGAAAGGATACAACCTTTTTGTGTAAGGCAGCCACATGTTCTTATCTGATTTTTCAGAGTAATTTTTTTGATTTGCGATTCTGGAAATTTTCCAGTTGCAAAATAAATATACAAAAGATCTTTAAAATCAAACCAGATAGTTGCCCTCATGCAGCAGATATCTTCACAATTTACACATGTACATGCGCAAAGGCTTTCCATGGGCTCTGATATAATTTCAAAATTTTTTTGAATTTCCTTTGCAATACAAAAAAGCTCAGTTAATTTATCTTTGCCTTTATTTTCAACTGCTTTAAAAGACAGTAAAACCTGATTCCAATCTTCAGCCATTTGCCAAGGTATGTCTGAAAGCATATCCATATTATCTCCAGGTGGGCAGATCCTTTTGATGGCTCACATGCCTGGCCGGCCCTCTTTCATTACCGTATCTTTTAAAACCTGATTCTTCCGTGATAAAGAGCGGGAGTTTTTTGCGTCGTCAAGGGTTAAGGGATTGAATTGTCAACTGAAAGATAGAAAAACTCCGCTTTTTTATTCGATCCCCGGCATTCGTGTACCGCCCCCTCAAGCTTTTTAGAAGAATTGCAGATTTTCAGTTGTTTTTTGAAACCCCAAGTAGTATTTTATAACCAATTACTATCAAGGAGGTTACCATGGCAACAGCAGTAAAAGTATCAGATGAACTGTTTGAAAAAGCAAAAATCAAATCAAAGGTGTATAAAAGATCCATCGCCGGCCAAATTGAATATTGGGCAAAAATAGGCCGGCTGATTGAAGATAACCCTGACATCCCTCTTCCCTTTATTCAGGACATCTTAGAAGGAAAAGAGCAAATTAAAGCAGGACAGGGGACTCCATATGTATTTGGAGAAGGTGAATGACCCAGATAACTGAAATAATCCAGTCACCGCTTTTTGCCAGACAAAAGAAAAAGTTATATAAAAAACAAATCAAAGACCTGGACAAGGCTGTCAAATCAATTTTTAAACATCCAGACATCGGGTTTGCCAAAACAGGGGATTTACAGAGTGTCCGGGTTTTTAAGTTCAAATCACAGAATCAACCGTTATTATTGGCTTACGAAGTCGTTGAATCGACATTATATCTTTATACTTTCGGATCTCATGAGAATTTCTATAGAAATTTGAAAAAGTATCTCAAAGAATAACCCTCTTTTTCCAGCCGGTTCCAGATTCCCACTTTCTACCCTCCATCAGGTCTGACATGGCTGAAGACAGAATTTCAATTTTCATCACCCACCCTGTCTGTTCTCCTCAAATATCTCGACGGGCATTGGACTGCTCAGTTCCCATACCATCTGGATGGGCCGTTCCTTTTGATGGCTCACATGCCTGGCCGGTCCTAAAAACACAAACGGCACCGTGCAGTTGTTGGGCGTGTAGCCCGTCAGTCAGCATGTTTTTGCTGGATCATTCTATTTCCAGAAACCCTTGCGTCAGTTTCAATAGCAGCGCCAAAACAGCATCAAACCCGTAAGTCCTGCTCATCATTTGTGTGATAAGGTGAAATTCCGATGATTCAGACGTCTCAAGCGGCGAATTGTTTTAATTTTTGCCAGAGTGTCAGGATTGCATATTTTTGCCATATCCTGGCCCAGGATCCTTATACTGGCCATTTGATAATTAAAGCCTTCAGATTCAAGTATTTCTGCTTTTTCTTTAAAAAGCCTGTCCATAATGTCAGTGTGCTCATAATTGTTGATTATGAACAGAAGGTCTTCTGCATCTTTCGGCCTTTCAGGATATGAAGTGTTTCCATGACAGTATCTTCAAGACAGCCAGGCCCGGAAGTCTCGGCACTTTGATTTCTAAATATGGATTATGATTTACAATAATCGGAGTTTGCATGTTGATATGCTCGTCATTTTTAAATCACTTTTGCCGTTTCAATCGTTCTTTGGTTGTTAACTTCCAGCAAATCCGCATAAATGATAAACGGATGGACGATAGAGCGTATCCTGCTTGCCGTCGATGGACCAGAATTTTTTATAGATCTCAATATGTCCCGTTTTCTGTTTTCTTAAGCCTGTTCTGGAGCAGGATCTCTCTTAATTTTTCCTCTTTGGCATATAAAACCACAGTTTGCGGTTTGAGATAGCCGGTTAACTTAAACGCAGCCACTTCACCACCCCATTGCCCCTGATCCGGTTCAAGACGACAGGTTTTCCAGAAATCATCAGGACCTTCAAATCTTCCAAGCAGCAGTTTGGGTTTCAGTTTTTCAGTATAATCCTGGCACCATCTATTGAATAACGCGTCATTGTTTGTCAGCTTCCTTCCCGTGTGCCCAAATCGATAATAAACCCCAGTTCTTTTAAATTATCGATCACCTGACCCACTGTCCCCAGTGCAATCCCGGATGCACTGGCAATATCTCTATAGGGTCTGTTTAACAAATTTTTGTCACAGAGCAGGGCATAAATCATTTTCAGGCCTGATTTGGTAAATGCTTTGCCTTTGGAAGGTGCGGCCGGTGATTTTCCTGCTTTGTTTCCTTTCACAAAGATAAAAACAGGCCGTGCATTGATGTATGCATTTCCTGCAGTGTCAATAAAATTGATATCATTCTCTTTTAATTTTTCAGCCATTACCGGGTTTATATAATTTGAGACCAGCAGCTGGGCCTGGGAAAAATCATTCTTATGCTGCATCAGGACACCGATAATAGATGTGTTCACCGTGGGTTTTATTTCTGCATGGAATGTCAGTTCCCTTTTTTGGATAGTCATCTTTATTACTGCATCGATCCTCAAAGCAGCATTATCATGCTGAAAATCAACGATTTCCACTTGGAAACCAAATTTCTCCTTAAAAGATTCTATCGCCTGACTGAGTATTTTTTTTTCCATAGCTGCAACGCTTTGTTCATAAAATAAAATTGTTCATTTTTTATGAACGATACATTTTTATGAACAAAGCGTCAATGTTTTTATTCATCAGCAGTTGTACCCGGCTCCGGTCCAGCGAACCTGGATTCTCATCATCCGCCCCGCCTGTTCTCCTCAAACATCTCCACGGGCATGGGACAGCTCAGTTCCCATACCATCTGGATGGGCCGTTCCTTTTGATGGCTGACATGCCTGGCCCAGGGAATGGACATACATGAATCCCGGGATGATCAATCCCACCTCGCCCTCAGCCAGCTGCCGGTAGCGTTTGATCAGCGTATTGGTAACCTGACCGTCAGCATCTGCCATGCCTTCATACGTTGCAGAATGAACAAACCGGTTTTTAATGTCGACATGGCCCACCCGCTGCGGTGTAAAGAGCACACTCATCATCCTACCACTCCTTCCTGTATCAGGTATATTCCATTCGAGTTGCTCCTGGTGATCTGGTGAGCAATCTTTCTTCAGCCAGGTTGTTTCAAATTATTTGACCTCAAACTTTTTACCGATCTGATTGACAAGGAATTTACCAACCCCGGTGGCCGCCTGTTCCAGGGTAGAAAATCGATCATATACCGTTCTTACCTCGGTCACCTTGTCATTATCATCAAATTCCCAGGCACACATGGCACATAGATTTACCGGCCGGCCCTCCACCACGGCATTGATCTCATGCTCATAAAACGCTTTTTTATCAGATACAATGATATCATTGCCCGCTTTTTCAGCCTTCCATGACATGGTCCTGTTCTGCCAGTCAAGGAAATGCTTGATTTCTTCTTTCCGACAAACTTTCCAAATGGTGTCACCCAGACACCATTGTCGCTGAAATACTCAGCAGCATCCTCTTTTCTGCCCTCCTGCATCGCTTTTAAACAACCCCTCATCGCCTCTTCAATTTTTGACATGGTAATTCTCCTTTTTTAGAGATCCTTTGATTTTTACAGGATCGCGTCTTAAATCAAGCACCTGCCATACAGTGGCTACGGACTTTTCTTTCAGCTTGTAGTAGACGGCATGTGGAAATCTTTTTGAAAACATCCGGTGGGAACCATAGAATACAGGATGAATACCAGCATACAGAGACAGTCAGAGAATCAAAAAAATATTCTCCCAGCCCTTTTCCTTTTTTTCATAAAACTGTCTGCCTTTCATCAGGTTTGAGACATGGCTGAAGACAGAATTTCAGTTTTATTCAAAGTGTTTCCGAATTTAATATTTTAAAAGAAAATTAGCATTTCTGCATTTTTATGTCAATTCCATCAGATGATTTCAACAGGTAGATGCTGGACCCAGACCCAGTCGGTATCCACCAGCATGTCCCGCGCCGGCATTCCCCCGGAAAAAGCCTGCCCGGAGACGATTCCGATAAAACAGAAGATCAGGAGACACCATGTGTTCCAGCGCTTACATTTCATTGTTCTTTCCTTTTCAAGCTAACGTTCGGTTAACTTGCCGGGCACGTCATTTTGCCCGGGTTCGAAATTTTATCCGGGATGTTTCAGGCGGTATACCTTGCCACCATCTTATCCAGGACTTCGTAGGGTTGCGCCCCGACCAGCCGGTCCAGCCCCATGAAAAAGGTGGGAACGGCATTGACGCCTTTTTGGCGTGACAATTCCCAGTCCTGATCCACGGCATCGGAGAAGGTCCGGTTGTCGATTACTTCCTGGGCCTTAGCCTTTGGCAGGCCCACAGATTCTGCCAGATCGAGAAGCACATTTTTATCAGCAATATTTTTACCCGCCACAAAATATGTCTTGAATGCGGCCAGGTGAAATTCGTGGCCTTTGCCCTGCGTTTCCGCCCAAAGGCCCAGCTCCTGGGCAAGCCGGCTGTTATATGTCTTTTTCCTCTCCCCCAGTTCCAGGCCCAGATTAAAGGCGGTGGTTTTCAGCTGCTGCATCATCTTGTCGACATCGACAGGGATGCCTTTTTTTTTAAAAAGTTCATCCAGGCCAATGCCCTCTTTCGGGGTATCGGGATGAAGCGGGAATGCCCGCCATTTAAAACGGATCTTATATTTTTCTTCCAGTTTTTCAATACTCCCGGTAATGAAATAGCACCAGGGTCAGATGTAATCGGAAAAGATTTCAAGAACAACAGAATCAGACATGTTTATCTTCCTTTTTTAAATGGTTACCGGATGCTGCCTCTATTTCAAAAACAACGAACAGGCCAGGATGGCGAACATGACACCCGCTATATCAGCAGTTAACGATGCGGCAAGGGCGTGGCGGATCCTTCTGATCTGTACAGCGCCGAAATAGACCGCCATGACGTAAAACGTGGTTTCGGTTGATCCCTGAAGGGTAGAAACTAAAAAACCTGTATAACTGTCAGGTCCTATGGCCGGATCATTAATAATTGAGGCCATGATCGCATAGGCACCGGATCCGGAAAGGGGCCGCATCAGGGCCATGGGCAGCGCCTCTGCAGGAAGACCGAAATTTGAGGTCACACGTGAAAGTACAGAAACAATTATTTGCAGTGCCCCGCTCGGCCTTGAGCATGCCCACGGCCACCAGGATGGCTACCATGTAAGGAATAATCCGCAATGCCACCTGAAAACCTTCCTTGGCCCCTTCCACAAAGACTTCATAAATATGAACCTTTTTGGCCAGCCCGAATCCAAGAAATCCAACCATTAGACCGGGTAAAATCCAGGGCGACACGGATCGTCCGAAAAGGATGGCCACAGGAATCAGAGACGCCAAAATTCCAAGAGCCAGAATGGAAACCCACAAGGGATATCCCTTTGATCCGTGTTTGAGCATATCATCGGGCTGATGACCCTGGGGTTCCGTATTGTCTCTATTAGCATCGGCCTGTTTTTGTGCCGAAAATCGCTGATAAAATTTGGATGCCATAATGGCAATGCATGTGGAACCAATGGTGGCAAATAAGGTCGTCGGTAAAATGGCCGCCGGCTCAACAGACCCTGCTGCGGCTCTTAAGGCGATGACGCCGGTAGGCAGCAGCGTCACTGAAGAGGTGTTGATGGCCATAAAAAGTGCCATGGCATTCGTGGCCTGGCCTTTTACCGGGTTGAGCCGGTCCAGCTCCTGCATGGCCCGGATGCCGAAAGGGGTGGCCGCATTGCCCAATCCCAGGGCATTGGCAGCCAGGTTTAAAATCATGGCCCCCATGGCAGGATGTTCCGCCGGCACTTCCGGAAAGAGGCGAACCATCAAAGGCCGGATCAGTTTCGCCAGAATAGTCAGCATGCCACCTTGTTCAGCCACTTTCATCAATCCGAGAAACAGGGCCATCACCCCGACCAGGCCAATGGCTAATTCAACTGCAGCCCCGGCTGAATCGATCATTGCCTTTGAAAGGATCTCCATTGGCATCTGATCAGCCTGCCCGGGAACAAAATGGATCTGCTGCCAGCCGGCAAAGACAAAGGCAGCAAAAACAATGATAATAAATATTTTCATTCATTGCACTCCAACAGTATAGAATCGATATTTAATAAAAGTCGCTACAGATTACTGCTGACACGAACTATTAACAAGAACTCCTTTGTTCAGGATTGACTTACCCAATGGCCCCAAGCCAAGCCATGACCATGGTGGAGCTTCGCTGGGCCTGCCATACGCAGCCGTTATGTGCGTTCTATTTGGCTATTACACAGATAGTGTTAAAGGTTCTATTTCAGACAGGTTTGTGTTTTGCTTAGCCTGCCAGAGATCATAACTATCTTGCATTCTCAACCAGCTTTCAGGGCTTCGACCTAAACACTTGGAAAGGCGTAATGCCATTTCGGGGCTAATGGAACTTTGGCCTTTGACGAGGCGCAAAAAAGTTGAAGGTGACACTTTAAGCCGCAGGGCTAAACTTCTTGGCGTGACGCCCAACGCTAAAATCGCCTGGGAAAAGCCGCACGACGAACTGACCTTACGAAAGTGATCGCGGCTTTTGTCAGGTGCATTTTTTTGTTCTACCGTTACTCCTTCACGAACTATATTTACAATTTCATTCGACGTAATCTTCGCATTAATTGATGGAACATCTAAAGGTGATGAAACCTTTTTTTCTGGAACCAAAGCAAATGTTCGTCGTCTTTTCTTCGAATCGAGGACTTTTCCTGTATTTTCAGCTTGTTCAAGAACGATGGCAAGTTTTTTATCAAAGCTTCTGAATATGTATAAACTTGCATTTAAAAAAACCTCCATAGTTGTAACGTTTAAACTTTGGGCTGCTGTTTTAAGCTTCTGATCCAAAGTCAATAATGGTGATTTTTTCCTGATAGAGCAGAGAAATATATAAAGTAGGCATCATATGCATACATATTTGTTTGTTGGAAATTGTCACTGCATTAACAAAATCTGGCTTAATGTCAGAGGAATACTCTGAGAAATTAAAAGCCTTTCTGAGCTTGATCCAAAGACAATCGTTCCCGTTTAAACATTGCTGAGAACCGATTTCCCATAGAATAAACTCAACCGATTAGCGTGTTTCCAGTTGTCAATTCAATAATTTTATTACGTTCAGGTTCATCAATGACTGCAATCAAAGCTGATGTATCAATAACGATATCCATATTTCCCCTCCATATTGTCATTATAGACAATTGTACAGAGTTCAGCTTTTTTGTCAATTGTGATGAGGTGAGAAGTGCCGCGAAAATCTGCGGCTTGTCCATTTACAGCATTTGTTGAATCTTGTGGTCCGCAATGAGCTCAAATTAATTTGTGGCCCATATGTTTGGCCCATGGACCACAAAATGTTTTATGGTCCATAAATGGACTTTAAAACACCCATTTGCCTTCAGGCGGTATTTATCAGCTCCGGAAAAGCATAGATGGCCGGTTTTCGGCCGCTTGATTCTCTTACTATTTTTAAAACTTTCGCTTTCGAGCAAGATATTTAGATCCGCTTGGAAGTTGTTGCTGGTATTTCTACCCCCATCCCTGAAAAATCTTTTGAGTTGGAAATCGAACGGTCAAAAATTGAAATTCGGGGTATAAATTGCATATGATCGCGTCAGGTCGACAATTTGCTTTTCTTTGTTCCCGTAATAAGTTTAGTATCTCAGTCGCTTTGGTCTGATTCTTATTGGCCTGAGTCTCAACGGCTTTCAAGAAAAACTCACCAGCCGGTCTGGATAATCATCGTGAATGTATCTTTCCACATACTCATGGCATCAGCAAGCTTGTCAACAAGATGGGAACAAACTTGGCATCCTCAATGGTACAACAGGGGGACCAATCCAGTTAGATGTCTTTCGATATTCGCCTGGTGCCTTGCCATGCCCTCGAAACCCCAATAGCAAAACCTGATGAGCCTCTTTTATTACCCGCTGGCAGAGCGGCAGAATTTTTAAGCATCTCGATGGCATGCCACATGGCTTTTCTGTAATTTAAAACTTCATTAATCAGCCTCGCGCTAATAAGAGAAACCCTGGAATTCTTTTTCAGCCTCATATAGAACTTCTCCCATTGTTGCCTGGGTGCCTTCGATTTTTGAAGACAACACAGCTTCCTGTGTCGTAGGGGGTGAATAAAAATGGATGCATTGGGAATAGCTGCAAGGACATATATTTGCAAGGGCTGCGTTTACAGCAATGCAAATCAACCTGTTCCACCCTATCTCTTCAGGAGGGAATTTGCCATAATGATATTTTGTTGAAGGCATCGCTATCCCATTGTCATCTTATTATTTCTAAATATGATGACAATATGTCTGATTTTGGCCTGATAATCAAGGTGAAACAGAAAATGGTTCTTTGTGATTATCTGCTGAACAGAAAGCGAACCAACCCTGCTCTTCAGCATCACCAGCCCCGCCTGTTCTCCTCAAACATCTCCACGGGCATTGGCCTGCTCTCCTGCCAAATCCAGGGCCCCGGACACGTCTTTTCGATGCACAGCAAAGGCAATGCCGTGACGGTTGAACGCATCCGCCATGAACCGGGCGTGCCGGATGGTGACACGAAACCCGACCCCCTTGATGGTTTCCCTTGCGGGTTCATCTTGGTGCCCTCGCCCCCTGACAATGGTATACCGCCTGGATGGCCATACTTCGGCAATTTCCCGGCAAAGGCAGTGTTCAGGGGTTTCGCCGGGCTTTATTTTGCCGCCGGGAGTTTAGTCAGGGGCATGGCCATGGAACGGCTACGCTGGGCCGCCAACGCAGCCGTCCTGTTCAATGATGGCGCAGGTGACGTGGAGGTGGTTTTTGCTCATATCAGGTTTTCATAACGCAGAGCTCACCCGCTTTTGGCCGCCGCATGGCGGTCAAAAGTCGGGTGAAGCGGAATCGGTTAACTTTTATATTATGATTCAACTTTCAGCCATTTTCAGCAATCGTTCTTCGCTTTTTAGCTTTGTTAACATAACTTTCAACAAAGCCGCAATCTCGCGTCTGTAAATATTCCCCAGGAGTTATTACCACCACCATCCCACCGCCGTGCTAATTTGAATACTATTTCCGCCAAATGCTTCCGTCTTCCCAAATAATGAAAGCCAGTATTGGTATGAACATTATTTGAGCCACATTTGGACAAATTCCTGATTTCATTTTTATTCTCTTTGAAAAGTTAACGGCCCGGGTCAGCCGCGATAGTCGGATGGAACCGGATTGTTCCCGCCCAAGCGGCGAGTTCATAAGGGCGGCTGATTGGCAGCGCGGCTTTTATGCGTCGGCTGAATTGGCGGTGTTATACAAGTCTTTAATTCTGTTAAATATCCTCCTCGAGAATCTGGCCATTTTCGAGTAACCATTGCTTTGCCTTGCTCCATTTTTGAAGACTGTGCACGGAACGATATTCCAAAACCGGGGTGTGTGGTTCGCTTCCAACAGGTGGGCCAGCTCGTGGATTATCACGTAATCCACAACGTACATCGGAGCTTTGATGAGTCGCCAGTTGAAATTGATGTTGTCCTTGATCGTGCCAGGAGCCCCCAGCGATAGCGATTATCAACTACATTTTCCGCCTTGGCGACCGCCACGCCGGAGATCATTGGCGAATTTTTTTGTGCGAGGTCAGGATCTTCTCCCTGGCTTTGTCCATATACCATTTGCGCAGAACCTGCTTGCGCTCAGCGGAAAGCCTCGCCGGGATCAGGAAACGTTGCTCGAAACGAATCTCTTCCGAGCTGTTTTGGACCACTTCGATTTGATATTGACGGCCAAGGTGGAGTGCAGATTCGCCATTGACCAGCTCTTTGCCCGGCGGATGAGGTAATGCGTATTTTTGAGTATGTTTGGTCTTTTCATAAATCCACTGCCGCTTTGCTTCGACGATAGCCTGAATCTTCTCCTCGGAAGTGGACTCCGGCGCATGGACAACCACACTGCGATCCCGTTCGACGGTAATCGTCAGCTTTTTACGGTTAGGCGACCGCTTGATGGTATAGACCAATTCCATGCTTACTCCGCGTAAAGAATCACATCATTATTCTTTTCTGCAATTTCCATCACCCGGCTGATGATCTGGGCGCGGTTTCGGCAGCAGATTCGGCAGCTCCGGCATAGGCCGGCTGTAACAAGTGTCGCCTGGATGTCCGCCCTGAGCTTGTTGCGGGCGGAATGCTTTCCCCAGAAACCGGCCAGTTTCAGCTCTCTTTCAACCGACCGAGGACAACTTGCCGGGCTAAGGCCGACCAGAACCGAAAACCTGTTCCTCTCCACTGTAGACCGCATCAGCGGTAGCCCAGTATCCTCAGCGACCACGTGCCTGATTCCCGCCGGCTCGATCTTTCAGCCGACCCGAAGATCTCCTCCCGGAACTGCGGGAAAAAAGGCATCCGCTTTTTGCGGTGGAGCCCGTAGGTCGGCTCTTTGCTGGCGTTCCTGATCCGCACGCGCAGCTCTTCCAGTTCCTCATACATATTTTTTTCCAGTTGTCACGAAAATCCTGGAATATCCGCGCCCATTGCCTTCGGCGAACGGGATTGCCTGCAAATCCCGATCATCATCCAGTTCGACCTCCAGACTGGTGCCGTAATGGCGCGTTCCACTTCCGCCCGCCTGTGTACTGGTGCCGGTTGCGCTTTCCGACATTCTTTTCAAAATCCTCATCCAGAATGGAAAATCGGATCAGATGTCGGCAATCGATATGCTTCGGATCTCCAGATTGCCGGTCGGCAACCGGCCGCAGCTTTGGCGCGAATCGCCTTTCACGTGCCGAAGCGTTCGTTCGCGGAAATGCCTGGCCTGCCAGGACGTTGATTTCCGAAAGTGCGATTGTAGTCGCTCCATGAAATCCAACGCCTGCCGGGCCGGGAAAACCAGGTTCATGCATCTGGTGAAATTTTTGAACGCCCGCAGAAAGCCGAACCGCACACCTTCGTCATAAAACAGCGTCGAAAAACGCATCGTGGTCGGTGAGATCCGTCAGACCATGCGGTTGCAGGAGCCCCATCATTTCGGCACGACTGCTTCTGAAGATTACGCAGTTCCTCTTCCGGGAAACTCAGGGCGTCGATAATCTCTTTTTGCTCCCCGCTCGTCATAGGCATCGACTCGCTCTTCTTCAGGCCACGCCCCACGCCCACATAATCCACCACAAAGCCCTTTGTTCCTCGGCCTCGCCGCCCACCCGGTTCACCCGGGCAATGGCCTGCAGCAGGTTGTGGCCGGTAATTGCGCCTTGCCTTCCAGGTACATGACCTGCTCCACCGGCGAGTCAAACCCGGTGATGAGCATGTTGTTGACGATGAGGATGGCTCATGTCCCCGGTAACGCCTTCGTCACTGCCGCCGGGAAGTCCAGCTTGAAACTCTTGACGCTGCGCGCATGCCGCGATTTGTCGGCATATTCGTTTTCAGGTGAGGCAGATCATTGTGACCGCCGGAAATCACTACATTCCGCCTGCAGGCATCGTCAGTT
This sequence comes from Desulfotignum sp., assembly GCA_034522435.1. Classification (GTDB taxonomy): domain Bacteria; phylum Desulfobacterota; class Desulfobacteria; order Desulfobacterales; family Desulfobacteraceae; genus Desulfotignum. Next base: position 155,644 of record JAXHLJ010000020.1, on the reverse strand, counting down.
GCCTCGGTGCAAGGACCAGCTCGGGTTGGCCTTTCTGCAACTCGGCCAATGGCCGCGGTCGTCAACGCCGGCATCAATGTGCTTCTTGTACCTGAACCGCAGCCTCCCCGTGATGCTTGCCACCACCTGAGCCTTGTAGCCATTGGGAAAACATGGGTGAGATAATGGTCCACCATATCCCTTCCGCCTTGGCTTCGTATGGTCGGTTCCGCCTCAAGAGTATGCGTCTCGTGACCCATAGCCGAGTGTTCCAATCGTTTCCTGCAGGTTGTAATCGCTGAACATATCCGCAAACGCCCGGTCCATCCCGCCTGATCCGCAACTTCCGCATTATGGGTGCGGCCTTCGTACGACGATCTCCAGCGTCACACCGTCTTCGATGGACTGGCGCATGGTGTATTTGTCAATATAATCGCCAAAGACCCGTTCGGTCTTATCAATCGGGGTGCCGGTGTAACCGATCTTGGCGGCCGTGCGGATACCTTTGTCCCAAGTTGCTGCCAGCATCTTGTACTGAGAACGGTGGGCCTCATCCGTCATGACCAGGATATTGGGGCTGTCATTGAGCTGGGGAAAGGTCTCGGTCAGGTCCGTCTCGCGGAACTTGTGGATCATGGCCATCACCAGATCCGATGTATCGGCGCTGAGCAGCTCCTTGAGTACTTTGATGCTGCTGGCCACCTTGACCGTAAAGCCGATGCTTCGGCTGGTTTCATTGAGTTGACCCTCCAGCTGGGTGCGGTCGGTTACAAACACGACCTTCCAGTTGGCCAGACGCCGCATGCCGGTACATCTCGCGCACCATGAACATCATCGGTGCAGTGACTTGCCCGACCCCTGGGTGTGCCAGATGATGCCGCTGCGCTTCGCGAGGGCTCTTGCCCGCAAGCAGCCGTTTTACCGCCAGTTTCACCGCCCGGAACTGCTGATAGCGGCCGACGATCTTGATCGTCTGCCCCGTGTCATTGGTTGTAAAAAGGGTAAAGGTGCGGATCAAATCGAGGAGATTGGATCTGTCCAGCATGCCCGTCACCAGGTCGCTGCTGGTCGTTCGGGACTGCCTGATCCATGATCGAGGTCGTTCAGGGTGCGGGGATAAGGATCGGACCGAGCGATGGAAGTATTTTTCGCTGTGAGTGCTGATGGTGCCGAACTTGGCCTCCTGGCGGCAGGTGGCAATGACAAATTGATTAAAATAGAAAAGCGGCGCGCTGCCTTCACCTTTCGCCCTCGCTGCTCGCTGTAGCGCATAATCTGGTCAATGGCCTCGGGTATGGCGTCCTTGACCCTGGGTGATCTGCACTCGATCAGCACCATCGGCAGGCCGTTCAACAAAAAGCACGATGTCCGGGATGATGTGATGCTCGGTGCCGGGATTGCGAACCTTGAACTGACAGACCGCAATAAATCGGTTGTTTGTCAACGGATTCTGTCAAAGTCGATAAACCGCACCGTCGGGCTTTGCTCGCCTGTCTTTCGGTTTTCGCTGACACTGGTGTTCTCCATCAGCAGGTGCAGGGCGTACTGGTTGTTCTCTGATAAGTCCCGTTCCGGGAAAGCTGGCTGTCAACTGCTTGGCGGCCTCTTCAACCTGATCATCTTCAAGCCAGGATTGATCACCTTGAGCTGCTCCCGCAGCACCTTCGGCATGACCACTTCGGTGAAATTGTCACGCGAAAATGTATCGGCCCGGGGTCTGCTTATTCGTCGCGTCAGGTCGATGATCTCCCAGCCAAATCCGGAAAGCTGATCCAGGAGCGGCTTTTCCACATGGTTGCGCTCATCGAGTCTGTATTTGTCAGTCTTCATAATTACCTAGGTTCCTCTTCACCCAGATTGCCGTTCAAGAGCCTGCCGTACCAAGCCGATCACATAGCCTAATTCTTCATGACGTTCCCGGGCCAGAGGGCACCTCAACATTACCCGTTACCCCATCGGCCTAAATTGTTAACATCTCTACAAATGCCACGAGGATCATTCGACTTCCTCATAATCAAGATTCAGGCTCAAACGCAGCCGCTTCGCCTGAGGCACCACATCGACAAAATTAGTCTCAGCCTTGTCGGCAACATACAGCTTGAGAAATTCCTCACGGACACATTCATCTAAAGCCAGGACCTCGGTTCGAAAATCATCAAACAATTCCCGTATCGGCCCGGCAGTCAAATGCGGATGTGAGTCAACCGAATATTCCGCCGAGACGCTGGCCTTTTTTTCTTTGTAGAGAACCTCAAGGATATCAACATCCAGTCAGAGGTGCCTTCCATATTACTACGGCTTTTTTTGCCAGCCTGGCGGCTTCGAATCTTTCATTGCCTCTTCATTCCACTCCGCGCATGTCCCCAGCCCTTCGTTTAATTTAAGAGGGCTTTCTTTAAAGCCACGCTCCATATCTCTTTTTCGGCAAAAGAACGGTCACTATATTCGGAATTATAGCCGGTCAAGGTCAGGCTTACCAGGGTATGAAGATACTGTTCATGTATGAGTTTCCAATCGTCTCCCAAGGCCTGTTTCCATGTAGCATTTACATTATCATTTTGCGGCATGATGTGTTCGATTGTGTAATCCTGCACCATTACCACTCTTTCGGCCAAAGTTTCGGATCTCCGCAACCAATAGCTCCTGCGATTGAAGGCGTAAAGATTTCGTACCCGTAATTGACGTTCAAATTCATCATACTTAGAGAGAAAGCGTCGATAGGATGGTAACAACATGGAATGCAGCCCTAACACTTTCCACATAGCGGTCTTTCTTTAATTTACGGGTGAACGTGGCAAAAGTCTGACGCAATGAGGTTGTGGGAATATCACATACCGCCCGGCGGAAAACATAGCTCTCCACCAGCGTGTTTTATCTCTACAAACTCTTTTTTGGTAATCAGTTCACTTGAATAGTCCTTATACACTTCCATCAGCAGAGGATAACAGACATCCGCCCTCAGTTCCCGAATGTCCTTGAATGTCAGTAGCGAGCTCCGGTTCTTTCTTCCTTGCCAAGGGCAATACAGCAGTAATAACCGGCAAACTCCAGCAGATGTTTTAAAGACTTTCCTTGTCAAACGTGCGTGAATACGCCTTAAATCCCGGGTGTCTACTTCATCTTTCTTGATACGGTAGTTTCCCGTATGTATCACAAGAAAGAAGCGCATAAATTCATCAAAATGGGTATTATAGCTTTCGGCGCCAAGAAGAGGTTTTCCATCGAACACCCCCAGGTGATTTCTTGTAGAGGGTGGTTTGCTGCTCGTCGGGGCAGTCCCATAAGGACAAAGTTGCCGGATAAGTCGTCTGCCTGGGTCAGTGCTTTGCCGGTAGAGATTCATGCTTTCAAAGATCATCTGCCTGCGGATTATCAAGACCCTGTTGAAGCCGTACATCGACAATCCATCAGCTTCTGAAATCCCTGTATACACCATATTCAGGTCGGCATCGGCAATTTTTCCGGTAAAGAATTCAAGGTTTTTCAGACTATCCTCTGAGATGCGTTTTCCAGGTCCGCTTTTGTGCCGTCCAAAAGGGCAATCAGAGTATCCTTGTCGGTTTTTGTCAGCAGCATTTTATAACTCAATTCCCCTTTGCCGTAGCGGTTCCGGAGATAATGGTCTTCAATCTCGGCGGCGGAAACTGGCTCATCAAGATTTTCTTTTTCAACCTTCGCATAAGCGCAGCAAGAGCAGAGTGATGGTGGTGATACGCTGCTGCCCGTCAATGACCAGCCAGCGGGAAATGGCCGCGCTGGTTTCCTCTCCGGTATATAGACTGCTGAACCGATAAAGTGGCTGTCAAGCTCCGCATGGCTGCCGACCCGCACAATATCATTCCATAGTTGCTCGCAGTGACTCACTTCCCAACTGTAGGTGCGCTGGAAAATGGGGATGATGAACTGCTTTGCACCCTGGATGAGCTGGGTGAACTGTAAATCCTGTGCTTTCAATTTATAGCCTCCATGTTTTCCATTAAGGGTGTGACCCGGACTTTGCAGTCGAGCAGGTCTTGCATAGGGGCGGTTTTGAGTGAGCGGAGTTTTGTAAGGTTATTCTTATTGCTCTGTATTGCACTTTTCCATTAGAAATGATGAGTTCAACTATCTTGTCTTGTTCATTACTTTCTCCTTAGGCAAAAAAACGAATAAAGATTTGATCCTCTATAGAGGGCTATTTTTGGAACACCGCCACCAGTTCCTTTTTCTACCTACTATTTGACTTTGAACTACTTCTGAATTCAGAGTTTACTGAAAAGAAATCTGAATTCACGGTGTAGTAAATAGGAACAATTCGGCACGCATTTTCCGTAAGAATCAATACTCATTTCTTTGGATGGATTGACTTCCGTAAAATAACCGAGAGAGACCAGCAATCGAAACAGCTATTTCGCATCCTTTTTAATCTCGTATCGCTGCAAAACTCTAAAGGTTTCGGGTCTGAGATTTTCGAGTTTGGAGTAATCAATCGATTTCTCAAAAAAATCAAGAACACGTAAATATCGATAACCAGTGTCACGCTCGAGCATGTGAATGTCCGATACTAGGAAGTCGCTTCCCTCCCTTAACTATGGCAAGTTCGCCAACTTGCTTTCGCCGTGCCACTCCACCGGAATCCGCCCCGGGGTGAATCCTTGAACTTATGGGTTTCTTCGGAGACGAAGATTGCCCATGTTCAGTCGATCCCTGGGTGAGAGAGGTCCTGCATCAGGCCGTGTCTAGGATGCGCTGCTGCTTGGCAATCAAGCTTTCAGTCTGCTCAATCGCCTGATCGACCTTTGAAAGGATTTCCGGCGATTTTCGGATTGTTCGGGTTTAGGCGGTTTCAGAACTTTTATTTCATGCAACAGGTCACGTGATCACAACTTGGAACTCCAGTGGCTTCATTAAGTTGTCAGAAGGTCTATGCTTTTGCAGATAATAAAAAAGCCATCTTGGAACTGCCTCAACAAAATGACTCAGGTAATAAGCTGTATCAATTGCCCAAAAGCGACCGGATACAAAATGGACTCTGTCTATTGTTCCTTTTCGACCGAGGACAATCGACTCGCCGTCGTAAATGAACTTGTCGCCGTAACGCTCTCTTCCGCCGGTGCCTACAACAGGATAATCTCCGTAAGATGAAAGAATTTCTTCAGGAGATTTGCCATAATTGATTGTTGCGAGTTCTTCAGAATGGTGAGATCCCAGCCGCCCCCACGGATTGCTGTTAAAGATCATTCCCAGATACCCCAATCCTTTCAGGAAACCCGTTCAACTCCTTCAAGTGTCTTTTCCCTTTGCTGCTCAAGCTCCCGGCTGCTGACCGCATATTTATTCCAGAGATTTTCAACCCCCTGAATCAGCGCCCGCTTTTCCGTGCTAAAGTACCGCTCCAGTTCCCGGCCGGCAATGTCGTACAGTTTTTTCAGAATCAGTCGCTTGGCTTCTTCAATGGTCAGTTGGCCGCCAATTCTGCACGCACGGGCATCTGTTCTGTCAATGCGTGCCTGCAAGGCGGCCTCTGTCTTTTTGCAGGGCGGTGATTTTTTTCTTATCCGACTTGTTGCCTGCATCCAGTTCGGCCATTTGTTTATCAACCTGGCGGATCAGTTCCCGGTTTTCATCCGTGAATCCTTCAGCGCCCAGACGTTTCAATTCAAGTTTCAGTTCCAGTTCGGTGGATTTCTCTTTCAGTGTGGCCCTGGCTTCCTTGATTTTTTTCTCGATTTTCTTGATGGCACCATCCAGTTTTTTCAGCTCATCCAGCTCCCGCCTGGCAGACGCACCGGGTGTGTCCTTCAAATCATCGATGAGGGCCTTTAACGCCTTTTTGATGACGGCGGCAGTTGACCTTCTCGTCTTCATCCGGCTCGTAGGCAGCGGTCTCCTGGGCGGTTTCGACGGCCTCGGCCAGTTCACTTTGCAGTTCGCTGATATTTGTTTTCCAGGGATTCAATGGCGTCAGCCTCGGCCTGAAAGAATTCCGCAATCAGATATTCATCGGGGATCAGGGTGTGGTTCCAGCCGGTGGAGACGATGGTTTTCAGGTCGTAACGGATCTGCTGCCACCAGTTCACGAACACCCCCGCGCTCTGGAACTCGTCCAGTACGTTGCAGGGGTACCATCTTGTCCTTGAGCGTTGTCAGCAGCTCAAAGACGGACGTCCGGCATTTTTTTACCGTTGCCGTTGCCGTTATTGACGCGCTCAAGCCGGGCAAATTCGTTCTGCGGCCACCTGCCACAATCCGTCAAGCGCCCGGCGTCGGGTGGCAAGCGTCTGAACAACGGCCGAATCGGCTTCGTATACATCTTTTTTATATCCGCCTTGTCCTGAACAGCCTCCTTGAAGGCGAGGTATTTGGGCCGTTCCGCTTGAAAGAGTGTTTCTGCGGCAAGCCCAAATCGGGCAAAATCATCATGCCTCGCTGTTACCTCACTTTCCGGAATACCGCCGATAAGATGTGCCTGCACATCTTCCGGTTCCGGTTCCGGGGTGTTATCGACATAACGGCGAATGTTCAGGTTGTAATCGTGTTTATCGACGATCTCGGAGATGTCGACCAGACGGCTGTATTTATGCAATTTCCAGTTTCATGGGTGAAAATCGTAGTCGATCTTCTCGATGTCTTCCGGACGCAGCTTGTTTTGATTCTTGCCCTCGGCAAATTCACGATCTGCGTTGATGAACAACACTTTGCCGCGCAAGTGATCCGGCTTGTTTTTGTTGCAGACCAGCACACAGGCGGGAATGCCGGTGCCGTAAAACAGGCCCTGCGGCAGGCTGATGATGGCCTCGATAACATCATCTTTGATGAAGATTTCCCGGATCAGCTTTTCCTTGCCGCCGCGAAACAGCACACCATGGGGCATGATGGTGGCCATGTGGCCATCGCTCTTGAGGCTGGCCAGCATATGCTGAACAAACATAAGGTCGGCTTTTTTACCGGTCTCGGGTGCCCACTCCCGAAAGCGCTGGGAAAATTTAACATTGGCCCGGCTGTAATTTTGCGAAAAGGGAGGATTGGCCAGTACCCGGTCGAATGTGCGAATCTGACCATTTTTGAGAATTTGCGGGTCCTCAAGGGTATCTCCGTTTTCGATGGTAAAACGGCTGAGGTTATGGAGGATCATATTCATGTTGCAGATGGACCAGACCGTACCGTTGGAGTCCTGTCCATAAAGGGCCAGGTCGTTGGCATCCTGCCCCTGTTCTTCCACATACTGGTGCGACTGAATCAGAAAACCGCCGGAACCGACCGTGGGGTCATAAATGGTATTGCCGGCCTGGGGTTTGACGAGCTGCACCAGCAGACGGACGACTTCGGCGGGGGTATAGAATTCGCCACCTTTTTTGCCCGCGCTGTCGGCAAAATATTTAATCAGATATTCATAGGCTGCACCGAGAAGATCAGGAAACTCAAAGTTGTCATTTACCAGGACAAAATTGGGCTGATTAAAATGGTCGAGAAGGTCTTTCCATTTCTGATCGGAAATCTTTGTTTTTCCCTTGATTTCATTGAAATTGATATTGTTCTTGAGCACTCCGGCAAGGGAATCATTCTCGTCCTCAATGGCGGCAATGGCCTTGTTGAGCATATTGCCGATGTCGTGCTTTAAATCTTTTAAGGCGGGAACGGTGTTTCCGTCCTCATCTACCCAGGATTCGTGCCAGCGGGCACGTTTTGGCACGTAAAAGGTCTCACCGTAGGATGTTTTATCCTCAAGGAGCTCATCAACCAGGTCGGGCTGATCTTTCAAATGTGCAAAAGTTTCATGACGCAGTTGATGCCGCTTCCGGTCAAATTCGTCTGAAAGCCGCTTCAGGAAAAGCATGCCGAAGATGAACTCCTTAAATTCAGAAGCATCCATTTTGCCACGCAAAATATCGGCAGCTTTCAGCAGAAAGGATTCGAGCTGGGATAAAGTTATTTTTTCTCGATTCAAAGTAACTCCTTGAGAGTATTATTTGTATAACGGCCCGGGTGATCATGGATGATCTGAAACGCCAGATTGACCGGGTGATTGATCTGCATGAGCAGGATCTCAAAAAAGGCTATGCAGGTGTTTTCATGCCGGACCGGCTGGAGTCCAAATACCCGAACGCGCCCAGGGAACTGATCTGGCAGTGGTTTTTTCCGGCCAAAGAGCTGACCCATGTTCCGAATACCGGGGAATACCGGCGGTACCACCTGCATGAAACCCATGTGCAGAAAGCGATCAAGCGGGCCGTCAGGACATCAAAAATCCTGAAAAGAGCCTCGGCCCATACATTCCGCCACAGTTTTGCCAGCCATCTGCTGGCTGCCAACCAAGACATCAGAACCATCCAGGAGCTGCTGGGGCACAGCAGTGTCAGAACCACCATGATCTATACCCATACCATTGCATCCAAAACCGTGAAAGAGGCCGGGAATCCGCTGGATTCCGGCGTATCCCCGCACGTAAATGATGGGCAGGTATTTTTCCATGGGTTTCTCTGATACAGGCGTAAAGTTCACAGGCTTCTTTCAGATTGTCAGCAGCTTTTCTCCGTTCTTTAAAACTTCCGTTAACGGGACGCCCCAGTATTTGACCTCGATATTGAGTTTTTCCAGTGTTTCCGTCACGCCTGACTGATCTGCACAGGCCTTGCAGGCCGTTACGTGAACCCCCGCATCCTGTGCCTTTTTGATCTGTTCCTGGATATCTGTGTTGTCATTCACCAGTTTGGCGGTCGCCCCCCAGATGATGAGAGTCACTTGTTCCCACCAGCCGTGAACAAGCGAGTTGACCGAATACATAAATACCATTTTTTCAGCGGTGATCAGGTTGTCACTGGTCCATAATACGTAAAGGTGTGTGTTTTCGCTCATCATCTTTTCCTTTTGTTTGAGGCTTTTTTGGTATGTTCATTTTCTTCTCCTTGGAGGGGTGGTTTTTCTGGGGAGGGACTCTTTGAATTCTCAGCCCGGAGGGCACTGTCAGGGACAGGTGGTGTCATCCCGGTTGAGATCAGACATATTGAAGAACGGTTTGAAAAAAATAGCTCCGCACTGTCGGTTACAGGAATTGAAGCCGATGGTAAGGTAATACTGTCTTCCTGTATAGTAAAAGAGATTTGAAAATGCAATAGGCGAAAACCCTTAAAATGCATGACTTATTTTTCAAATTTCTTCCAGTCAAGGTCATAGCTTGCGCTTCTGTCCCAGGTGTTCACACACGCCTACGGCCAGGGCGTACACAATATCAGATGCCAGGTGGCGGACAATGGTTGCGTCATACAGCAGTTTCGCTTCTGTGGGAAACGCCTCGTCCCCCTGCCAGAACAGCACGGCCACCGGCACCCGGGAAGTGATGAAAAACGAAAACGCGGCATCTGCCAGGTCCAGCCGGGTGCCGCCGTACTGCTCACACCGGCGGCTGAACCCCTGAATATCCCCGTCAAACCGGGAGGCGATCACATGGGCCGGAACCGCATGGGGGCCTCTGAAAAAGGTGGTGCCGCCGGGAATATCTTTTTCCGAAATCCACTGGCCGGCCGGCGGGATCTCTTTTGCAGACAGCAGGTAATGCACGACAAACAGGTCAAAATAGGGATGCAGCGGCTCCTGGTCCGGACCGGCACAAAAGATCCGGCCCTGACGGGGATCCACGGCATATTCTCTTCCCCAGACGGTCAGCCCATAGGTTCCGGCAGCCGCATCATACGTGCACCCTGCCCGGCGGCAGACATCGGCCGGGTCCTGTTCCGAAAGCCTTGTAAAAAACAAAGAATCCACCAGATTGTTTTTCATCTGTTCATGCCTCTGATCATTTCAGCCGGGGTGTCTGCCCGCAGGATCACCTCCCGGTGGGGGGCTTTGAGAAATCCCTGTTCCTGTGCGTTGTCCAGGAGGGCATCCAGGGGGGCAAAATAATTGTTGATGTTGAGGAGCCCGAACGGTTTGGAGTGGAACCCTAAAAGCGACAGGGTATAGATTTCAAAAAATTCCTCAAATGTGCCGATCCCGCCCGGCAGGACCACGAACCCGTCAGACAGCGCCACCATCTGCATTTTTCGTTCATGCATGGAGGAAACCACATGCAGGCGGGTCAGTCCGGGATGGAAAATTTCCTTGTCCCGCAGCGCCTGGACCGTCACGCCGATCACCCGGCCGCCGGCATCCAGCGCACTGTCTGCCAGCAGTTTCATCAGGCCGGTGTTTGACCCGCCATACACGCAGGTCAGGCCGTGTGCGGCCAGTTCCCTGCCCATTTCTTCGGCTGCCCGGGCATACACCGGGGCGACACCGGGGCTGGATCCTAAAAAAATACAAATTGATTCCATCATTTCACGGGGCTCCCCGAAATTTGTGTCAGGTTGATGAAAGCTATCAAACCCAGCAGGAGTTGACAACAGATAAACAGGATTTAACTGAGTTTTGACAAGCCCGGTGGATTGTATTATAAAGCAGATTTTTTCATGCAATTTATGGAGATATTATGCAGACAGGAAAAATCAGCCGGTACAAGATCCCGCGATATGTCCATTTTACGACCGAATACCCCATGACCGCGTCCGGCAAGATCCAGAAATACAGGCTCACGGAACTGTCCGAACAGATCTGGCCGGAACGGCGGTAACAGGTTTCTCATGAAACGTTTCACAGCCCTGGTCCTGGTTCTGGTTATATTTTTCACGGCTGTGGACCGGGCCTGGGCACAACCTGCGGCATCTCCCTGGCAGCAGCTGCAGGAAAATGTTGAAAAGGTGACCGGTATTCTCATCCGGATCACCGATGACTCCCGCCAGGATGTCAACGAACAGGTACAGCTGTTGTGCGATGCGATCTACGAACGATTTGATCTGGCAAAAGCGGCCCGGTTGTGCCTGGGGAACCACTGGCACCTGCGAACCGATGCGGAAAAATCCGAATTTATCGCGCTGTTCGGCCGGTACCTGGAAAGTTTCTATCTGCCCTGGACGGACCGGTATAATGGCGAACAGGTGATCTTTGTCAGAGAAAAAGTGGACGGCAGCCGGGCCCTGGTGCATGTCCAGGCACTTTACGGTGTGTTGCGCGTTCCAATGACCGTCCGGCTGCACCTGGGTGAAAACGGACAGTGGATGGTGTATGATGTGGCGGCCTTAGGTGTCAGCCTGGTGGGAAATTTAAGGGCCCAGTTCACCCACATCATCCATCACCATTCCTATGAACAGGTCATCGAAATCATGGAAGAAAAAACCAATGGATTTACCGGTTGCAGCCACAGCCTTCCGTAAGCAGTTTTACCACATTCATGGAGTCGGTGACCGGCGGCATGGGCCGCGTTGATCCCGGCGATTCCGTTTCCGATAATCAGGTGTTTCATGACACCTCCGCAGGTTCCAGAAAAAAGAGAGGCGCCTTGCTATAAATGGGTGACCATCTGCCGGTATCGTGTCATGATCTGGCCCATGACCGGTTCAAGTTCATCCGGTTGAATGACCAGCAAATCCCCTGGTTGGGCTTTGGAAAAAATATAATCCACTGCTTTGTCCGGTTCCGGAACGATTTCAATCCGGCTTTCCGGGAATCCGCCCTGCATCAGTCCCTCATGAAGCAGGTCCTGGGTTTCTCCGGCCGGCCTGTGGCGGGGATCAAAATCGGTCAGGATGATATGATCGTAGACCCGGGCCAACGCTTTTCCAAGTTCTATGAGTTGTTCGTCGGTTCTGCTGCCGGTGCCGTGACATAACCCGATCTTTCTGCCCGGTGAGAGCCGTGGCAGCAATTTTGCCATGGCCCGGGCTGATTCCGGATTATGGCCGTAGTCCAAAAGCACCTTGTATGTCTGGAAATCAAATAAATTCATGCGGCCCGGATTCTGGTTTACGGAAGGATAGAAGGTCATCACCCCGTTTCGAATCTGTTCAACAGAAAAACCTAATCCGTGAAGAGCGGCGATGGCGGCAAGGGCATTGGCAGTGTTAAAGTCGATGATGCCCCCAAAGGTGATGGGGATTTCTTCCAGGGTGCAGACATGAATATCCTGCCGGTTTTTCCGGATGACCGCATTCTGGTTGGTGACGGTGACAACGGTTCCCCCTTTTTCTTCGTGGGCGGCAATGTTCGGATTGTCAGGGTCCAGGGAAAATAAAATAACATTGCCCCGGGCACGGTCCAGAACGGTCATGGTCATGCGGTCTTCTGCATTTAAAACCGATGTGCCTGTTTTTTTGACAACCTCGATGACCGTTGACTTGACCAGGGACAATTCTTCCTGGGATTCAATCCAGTCACATCCCAGATGGTCTTTGCCGATATTCAAAAGCACGCCCACATCCACCTCGGTAACCCCCAGACCCCGTCTGGCGATGCCGCCCCGGGCCACTTCCAGTACAATGTGGTCCACCGTGGGTTCCCGTAACACGATTCCGGCGCCTTCCGGACCGCTGTAGTCCCCTGACAGAACCGGGTTTCCATCCATTATGATGCCGGTCGTACAGGCAACCCCCACGATTTTTCCCGAATACTTCAATGTATGGGCGATCAATTTACTGGTGGTGGTCTTGCCGTTTGTCCCGGTGACTGCCAGAACAGGCACCTGCACATATCCTTCGGGAAAAAGCATATCCACCAGTGGTTTTGCCACATTTCTGGGCCGGCCGCAGGTGGGCTCCAGATGCATTCTGAACCCGGGTGCGGCATTGACTTCCACCACTTTTATCCCGGACGGATCCAGAGGAAGGGATATGTCTTCTGCCAGGGCATCGATGCCTGCACAATCCAGGCCGATGATCCCTGCGGTCCGTTCGGCCATCCTGCGGATCTCCGGATGTACCTCATCGGTCACATCTGTGGCAGTTCCCCCCTGGCTTAAATTGGCAGTGGCCTTTAAATATATTTTTTCTCCTTTTTTGGGCCGGGAGTCCGGACCAAGGCCCCTGAGGGCCAGAAGTCTTTCGGTCATGGCATCCATTTCAACCTGTGTCAGGACTTTTTCATGCCCGAACCCGCGAAGGGGATCGGCATTGAGGATGTCAATCAACTCTCTGATGGTGGATTTTCCGTCTCCGATGACATGTGCGGGTTCCCGCCTGGCAGCGGCAGCCAGTTTGCCGTCAATGACCAGAAAGCGAAAATCTCCGCCATGTACATATTCTTCAACAATCACGTCCGGGTAAAAGGCTTTGGCCGCAAGAAATGCCTGTTCCAACTGATCCAGGTCTGTCACATTGATGGTGGAGCCATTTCCGTGGTTCCCCACATCAGGTTTGACAACCACAGCCCTGCCGATGTCATGAAAAGCGTCAACCGCTTCTTCCAGGGTTGACACCACCCGGCCGTCGGGCACCGGGATGCCCGATTTTTTCAATAAAATTTTGCCCCTGGTTTTTTCATCGGCAATTTCCACGGCAATGGCCGAGGTATCACCGGTGATAGATGCCTGAATCCGTTTTTGACAGGCACCATATCCCAGCTGGATATAACTTTCTTGATTCAGCCGGATATGTGGGATGCCCCTGGAAAAAGCTTCTTTCACAATACTCCATGTCGTGGGCCCCAGCATATGATCTTCGCGCAGAATTTTGAGATCAAAAACAACCTTGTTGATATCAAACGGCTTTTTTTCTGCTGTGGCCTCGAATATGGAGATGGCCTCCTGTGCCGCTTTTAATCCGGCAGGTTCTACCAGGTATCTGAAGACCACAATATAAATTCCCTTTTGGGACGTCCCCAGGGTTTTTCCGTATCCAACCGTCATGCCGGACAGGCATTGAAGCTCAATGGCAATATGCTCAATAATATGACCGGCCCAGGTGCCTTTTTCAAGCCGCTGAATAAATCCGCCGGGTTTGCCGATGGAGCATTCGTGCTCGTGGAGGGTCGGCATCAGTGCTGTCAGCCGGTCTGAAAAGCCTTTTATTTTATCCGAAGGACGGCTTTCGTAATCTTTAATATCCAATACCATGAATATGGCTGGATGCCGGGTATATCGATTGGGGCCGCGCAACGCTCTTAACTCCAGTATGTCAATCATCACTATCCTTTGATCTGTTTTGATGATGGTATGAGAAACCGTCTTTTTTTGAAATGATACCCATATCCGTTAACCAGTGAATGGATGCGCACATTTTCTACCGCAATGGGCCCGCCCGGTTTAATATCCAATATGTTGGAATGGGCGATATCATTGCCGTCAACAATAATGACCTGGCCTGTACCAATGACCTCGATCATTCCGTCTCCCTTGAGGATAACCCCTGAGTCTTCACCGATACCAACGCCGATGCAGGTCGGATTGGTTGTAACAATCTGGACCAGACGTCCGATACGGCCCCTTGCCATAAAATGGGTATCAAAAATAATATTTTTTACAAAACCGAATCCGGATGTCGTGAAAACTCTGCCTTTTAACAGGCCTTCTTCACTCTCTCCTTCATAAATCATGGTATCTGAAAAAACCGCAGCCCCGGCACTGGTGCCGACGATGAGTGCCCCGGATTCAAGCCGGCTTTGAATCGCGGCAAGGGTTTTTGATCCGCCCATAATGGTTGTCAATCTCAACTGGTCACCACCGGTAAGAAAAATCAAATCAACATCTTCAAGGGTTTTGGCCAGTGCTCTGTCATTTGCCTGGTCCCTTGTTTCAATGGCCAGAATCTTTATTTCAGATGCGCCAAGAGTCTTAAATACCTGTTCATAATCTTTGCCCCGCTTCCGGGGTTCCTCACTGGCAGTGGTGATGATGCCGACCTTGTAAACAGGCTTTCCAATTTCCTGGACAACCCGTTTGAGCACAACCAGACCATTGGCCTTGTCTTCATTTCCGCCGATGGCAATAAGACGTCCCAGAAAAAAAGAATTTGCTGCTATCACTATTTCATCTCCGTGAGATATAGTCAGGCCAGATCCGCAAACACATCGGTGATCCGTTCCATAGCCCAGTCAATATCGGGTTTTGTGATCACCAGGGGCGGAGCGAACCGGATGGTCCAGGTGTGGGTTTCCTTGCACAAAATGCCTTTTTCCTGAAGCGCCTCGCAGATGCCCCTGGCACCGCCCGGGATGTCTTTGTGCAGCTCGACGGCAATCATCAGGCCGATGCCCCGGACCTCTTTGATGGCCGGATGCTGGATTTTCTGCAGCTGCGCCAGAAAATAGGCCCCCATGGCAGCGGCATTGTCGATCATGTTTTCTTCCACCAGCACTTTCAGGGCGGCCCGGGCCACGGCACAGGCCAGGGGGTTGCCGCCGAAGGTAGATCCGTGCTGGCCCGGCTGGAGCAGTCCCAGCACGGCTTCGTTGGACAGCACGGCCGACACGGGGTAGAATCCGCCGGACAGTGCCTTGCCGATAAGCGTAAGGTCCGCCTGCACCCCTTCGTGCTCCTCGGCCAGCAGTTTGCCGGTACGGCCCAGCCCGGTCTGGATCTCATCTAAAATCATGAGCACGTTCTTTTGGGTACAGATCTCTCTGACCCGCTTCAGATAGCCTTTGGGCGGAATGATCACCCCGGCTTCCCCCTGGACCGGTTCCAACAGGAACGCCACGGTATTGGGCGTAATCGCCGACGCCAGGGCATCGGCATCCCCGAATGGAATGACGGTGAATCCCGGGGTGAACGGCCCGAAGTTCTCCCGGGCATTGTCATCCGTGCTGAATCCGATGATGGACAGGGTCCGGCCATGAAAATTGTTCGTGCATACAATGATCTCTGCCTGGCCCGGAGCCACACCCTTGGATTCATACCCCCATTTTCTGGCACATTTGACCACGGTTTCCACAGCTTCTGCCCCGGAGTTCATGGGCAGCACCTTGTGGGAATCGGTCAAAGCGCACAGTTCTTCATACAACAGGGGCAGCTGATCATTGCGGAACGCCCTGGAGGTGAGGGTGAGTTTTTTGGCCTGTTCCACCATGGCCTGATAAATTTTGGGGTGGCAGTGGCCCTGGTTCACGGCGGAATAGGCGGACAGGCAGTCCATGTATCGATTACCCTCCACATCCCAGACCCAGATACCGGATCCTTTGCTCAATACGACATCCAGGGGCTTGTAGTTTTTCGCCCCGAACCGGTTTTCTTTTTTAATGAGTTCTGTTGTTTTCATTGCAACTATCCTTGTATCTATATTGGCACAAAACCACTCAATCCATCCCCATCCGGGCCTCCACCTCGGCAATTTCCTTAAGAATCTGTTTTTTCTGCTCCGGGGACAGGTTCAGGACCGCCAGTTTTTTCTGCAGCGCCAGAAGGATCATCTCCTCTCTGTATTCCCGGCAGGTGTAAGTGCCGGTTGGGGTATCAGATGTCATGAGTGGTCGTATTTTCCTTTTCCACAGGTTATCTGTTCTACCTACCATAATTTTCTGGAAAAAAACAGGCCGGATGCAGCTGAAAGAATCCCCGGTTCTTTGTATCCCGGGATTACGCCACTTGACGACGGGAATTCAGGCTGCTAAAGATGAAATTATAAATAAAATTGAATTCTTGAGAGGCAACGATATGCTGGATGTATCCAGAACCACTGATACCGTGCTCATGGTCCGGCCCCATGACTTCGGGTTCAACGAGGAAACCGGGCAGGACAATGAATTCCAGCATCCTTCGAACTTATCGGAGGCAGAGATCAATCAAAAAGCCAATGCCGAGTTTCAGGCCATGGTGGATACCCTGAGAAAAGAAGGGGTCACGGTACTGATTCTTGAAAAACCGCAGAAAGAATACCCCAGGACCCCGGATGCCATTTTTCCCAACAACTGGTTTTCCACGGAACACGACGGCACCCTGATCACTTACCCCATGGCCGCGATAAGCCGGCGGTATGAACGGCGGCCCGAAGATGTGGAAAAACTGCTGCTGGCCCATGGCTACAAGATCCGGAATGTGATTCACGTGGGCGCCCTGGACGAACGCGAACATTTTCTGGAAGGCACCGGGAGCATGGTGATCGACCACCGGGCCGAAGTGGTGTATGCAGCAAGGTCCCACCGCTGCCATGAAGCCCAGTTTGACAATTTCATCCGGCTGCGGTTCTACAGGGAAGGGATTCTGTTTGATACCCAAAGCTCCAGCGGCCGTCCGGTTTACCATACCAACGTGATCATGAGCATCGGGGACCGGTTCGCCGTCATATGTCTGGACTGTATTGCAGATCCAGCCCAGCGGGAACGGGTCAAAACCTCCCTGGAACAATCATTTGAGGTGATCGATATCTCCATGGATCAGATGGAAAACCATTTTTGCGGTAATATCCTGCAGGTCAACTCCGCCGGCGGCCGCCCCCTGATTGTCATGTCCCGGCGGGCTGAACAGGGATTCACTCCGGACCAGATGGCGCGTCTGTCCCGGTATGGAAAAATCCTGGCCATGGAGCTGGACACCATCGAACAGGTGGGCGGCGGCAGTGCCCGGTGCATGATTGCCGAGATTTTTTCTGAAAAAAAATAACCGGCCGTATTTGATCAGGCGTCAGAATCACCAGTTCAGTTTCACGTCCGGGTCTGTCTGGGATTTCAGGCCTGACAGTGCGGTTCATCCTGAGAGGGATACACTTAGAAATCGATGGCAAAGCGTCCGCCAACAGAGCTTATGTCCGCATCGCTTATGGTGCCGTCAATATCGCGGTCTTCCACGTTGCCATAGACATAGTTGACCATGACCCGCAGGGCAGGATTGAGGTACCAGTTCACGCCCACGGTGTAGTTGGTCTCCTCCCCGCCGTCTATGCCTCCATCGTTCAGATCGAGATAGGACCACCGGGCCGCAATTTCCCATGCCCCCAAACCACCTTTAAGGTCGAAGTTGTTGTTGGGTTTGACCCGGCTGAAAGAGCCGCCTTTGTATGGCCTGCTCTCTCCGGTCAGGAAATAGCTGGCATAGACATAGGCTCCGTTGAAGTCGTAATCCTCGTTCGCGCCATCGACCATGGCCTGGATGTATTCACCCTGGACCGACAGGGGTCCCAAAACCACGGCTGCTTCGGCCCCGATCAGATCGCCGCTGTCATAGAAGCGGTCGAAGTCATCGGTATCGCCGGTGTCCACGGTTCGTGCCTGTGCCAGATGGATTTCGGGGCGCTGGCGAAAGCGGAATTCAGTCTCTTTATCATCCCGGAACAGGTGGCTGTAACCCAGACCCAGGTGCAGGAGCCGCCGGCCGTCGTCCTTGTACCAGGGCGTACCTGCTACACGGGCGGTGATGTTGTAATCTGCGAAGTCATTGAAGTTGTCGGCGCCGTCTTCAGTGTCCCAGAAAACTCCTGCACCCCAGAACAGTTTCTTTTCCAGGGCCGAGTTCATGATCTGTACACCCATATTACGGCCGGGAGAAAAGACATTGGGCAGGGCCCGCTCCAGAAAGGTGATGTACTTGGAGCTGGTCTGTTCCTCCAGCGAGAAAGGCTCCTTCTGATGGCCGATACGGACTTTGCCCACCTTCGGAAGATCGGTCAGGCCGAGATATAGATCCTTGGCCGTGACCTCGTCACCGGCAAAGTCGAACTGGGCCTTGTATTCGGCCACCTTGTAAATCATGCCGGACATGAAGAGCCTTGCCCGTCTGAATTCTGTGCCGAATCCTTCGAAGCCGTCGCCCAAGGCATTTTCGACCTCATCGTCTGCGGATATGGAAGCCCAGTCAATCTGAACCCGGCCACCCAGCTTAATGGAGAAATTGCCTTCCGGGCTCTCAGCGCTGAGGCCGTTTTTCCATTTGACGTCCCAGTCGTCATCCTTGGGTCTGCTAAGGGCATCATGCTCGGCTTGGGCTTCCTTTTTCAGTTTCTGGTACTGCTGGGGGGTGATATCTCCCCTGTCCAGAAGTATCTCCAGGATTTTTTCGGCAACGCTCTTCTGCTCGGCTGCTTTTCCCGCGTTTGGGGTCAGACCGAGAAAGAAAGCCAATAATCCAACAATGAATACTCTGCCAAAAATTTTCATGGTACCCCCCTCGTATAAAAAAGATTTTCCATGGTGGCCATAATAATCTTTGACGAATCTTAGGATAGGGAGATACTTTCTGTCAAGTGCCAGTGATGATGAAGTACAGGCCTATTATGCCACAACAATATCTGAATCCATGCACATGCAGGATTGACTGTAACATGTTCTGCATGGATAATCATCCCTGTTTACCGGTCATCTCTTCGACGGTTACCTTTATCACGGCGGTTTTTGCCAGCATCTCTTCCGGATAGTCAAATGACCGGTCCGAGTATTGAGCCATGATGATATCCAGGCCCTTCTTCTTTTCCGCCGGGGTGTCCAGTATCCGGGCCGTGCCCGTGCCGATGACGCTTTTAAACGACACACTCCAGTCACAGGCCTGAGCCGCCTTGTTGATTTTCACCAGCTCGTCCACCTCAAAGCAGACATTGGGGTTTGCTTTGAGCACATCCATTTTCCGCCCTTCCCGTGCACAGTGAAAATACAGGGCCCCGTCCCGGTACCCGAAATTCAACGGCACCACATAGGGACGGCCCTGGTCCACCATGGCCAGGCGGCAGACCTGTGCCTGTTCCAGAATCTGTGCCACTTCCTTCATGTCCGTAATCTGTTTTTCCTTGCGCCGCATAGGTACCACTCCTTTGCTCATAACATGGTCTGCCACAGACTCTATCACACCCTGACAGGGACGGCACCCGAAAAAAGCGGCACCATCACGCTTTTTTCAGCAGCATCAACGGTCTTGATTTCAAAATTTTTCCGGCGGCTGCCACGGCCGTGGCCATGCAGATCAGGGTGGTCAGCACCAGGATGCCCAGCAGATAGATGATGTCCAGTTTCCAGAGACTGTCAAAAAAATACCAGGCAATGGCCCTGGAAAATCCGGCGCTGAGCACCACGGCCACCAGGGCCGCGGCAAAGCCCAGGCTGCCGAATTCCAGCAGGGATATGCGCCGGATGTCGCCAAATCCGGTCCCCAGCACCTTGAGCAGGTTGGTCTGGGCCGCCTGACGTTGGGCCTGGTGCCGGGCAATGGAAAAGATGGACACCAGGCCCGCAGCTATGGCCAGCCAGGCCATGAACCGCACGGACACGGAGAGCCGGTCCGCAATAAAGGTCAATGTGGTGATCATCTGGGTGACATCGATGATGGAAATATTGGGAAATGCCGTAACAATGTCGCGCTTGAGAGCCAGGCGCTGTTCCTGCGGCACCTGGGTCACGGCCCCCAGCCAGGTCTTGGGCGCATCCTCCAGGACCCCTTTTTGGAACAGCAGAAAGAAATTGGGCTGAAAACTGTTCCACCGGACCTTTCGGATATTTTTGATCCGGCCTTCCAGCACCATGCCCTGGATGTCGAACCGCATGATATCGCCGATAACCAGATCATGGTCATCGGCAAAGGAGCCGGCCACGGAAATCTCAAACGGGGTTTGTGATCCGAACGCCCAGGGTTCCTGTGACAGCGGCGGTCCCTGCACAATGGTTTCAGACGGGTCCAGATCGGCCCGATACGAGAAATTGTGCTCCGTGCGCCGCCCCCTTCCCCGGGATTCCCGGTTGTCTTCCCGGGTGTGGAACGAAACATCATTGACGGACACGATCCGGCCCCGGACCATGGGGGACAGATTTTCCAGGTCCCCGGGCTGATCCTGCATGAACATCTGCAGATCCCGGGTCTGGTCATCCTGGATATCCATCAGAAAAAACACCGGGATCTGCAACCCTTCCGGCCGCTGGATCTCGGTTTGAAGCCCTTTTTGCACCTGGGGAATCAGGCTGATGAGAAACACCCCCATGGCAATGGTGACAAAGCAGGCCAGGGATGCGGCCCTGTTGCGGTACAGGTTCAGAAACGCCAGCTTGCGCACCAGGTGACGGGTTTTGGCCAGCCGCCGGCACCATCGGACACCCAGCCACCCGGCCAGGGCAAAAATCACAAGGGCCAGGGCAAATCCGGCGGTAAATACCACCCCGTTGACCGGTGATCCCCCCACCAGCATGGCCCCGGCACAAAACCAGATTATGCCCGGCACAAACGCCGCCGCCCGCCACCAGGGTTTCACCCCCTTGTCTGCCGCATCCCCCTGCAACAGCAGCAGCGGTTTGATGGCCAGCAGATTCACCAGCACGGGCAGGCAGAACACCAGACTGCCCAGTCCTCCCAAACCTAAGGCCATGCCTGCGGTCATCAGGTCCATGGTAAGGACGATCCCTTCCGGCACCAGGCCTTTGAGCATCCACGGAAATGCCGGCAGCAGCAGCCACGCGCCGGCAAGGGCCATGACCGCCGCCAGCAGGCCCAGCAAAATCAGCTGGGTGAACACAAACGCGCACACCCCGGACCGTCCTTGCCCCCAGGCTCATGAGCACGGCAATCTCCCGGTGCTTTCCCCCCAGAAACCCCCGGAACAGAAACGCGGCAGCCATTCCGGCCAGAAACAGGGCCACCAGAGAAACCAGGGCCATATATCCGGCAAAATAACCAAAGACCCGGGTCAGGTTTTGGCTGACATCCCGGCTGTCTCTGACCCGGACATTCGGCTGATCCGGGGACAGGTCGGCAAACCCCCGGCGAAGTGCTTCGGTCAGGGCCGGCACCTCCGTGTCCGCCGGTACCCGGAAATAAGCATGATACCGCACCCGGGCGCCGAACCCCAGCAGCCCGGTGTCTGCCAGCTGATTCAACCCCACATAGATTTTAGGGGCCAGCTCCAGCGTGGTCAGGGCCTTGTCCGGATCATCGTCAAAAAAACCGGCCACAGCAAATTGCTTGTTTCCCAGGATCAGGGGCAGAGATGGGGCCGGGCCGGATTCATTGCCGGGCATATCCCCGTGGTCGGCAGGATCCCGGATGCCCAGGGCCAGGGCCGTATCTTGGGACATGAACACCCCGGGGGTCTGATGAATGGCGGCCCGGTCCGTGCCGGGGGCCAGTGTGAACCCGCCGTACAGGGGATAACTGTCATCCACGGCCATCACCTGCACCAGCCGGGTGGTGTCAGGGGTCTGTACCATGGTGAAAAACCGGATCACTTCCGACATCGACCAGTCCGGCCCCAGAACCCGGTCCATCAGATCCTTTTCCGCCCGGGTGAAAGGGGCATTGGCCGTGAGCGCCAGATCGGCGGTCAGAATATGGCGCAGATTGTCATCCAGATGCCGGTTCAACGAATGGCTGAAACTCTGGACCGCCACAAACCCGCACAGCCCCACGGCCAGATTGGCGGTGAAAAACAGGGAAAACCCCTTGTTGCGGAGCAGTTCCCGGATGCCCATGCGGATCCAGAGCATCAGACCAGTTTCCCCCGGGACAGGGTTTTCTTCTCATGGCACCGGCCCGCCAGATCCTGATTGTGGGTCACCACCACCAGGGTTTTGCGCTGGGTTTCCACCAGGTCAAACAACAGATCCGCCACCTTTTTGCCGGTATCCGTGTCCAGGTTGCCCGTGGGTTCATCCGCCAGGATCAGGGCCGGTTCCACGATCAAAGCCCGTGCAATGGCCACCCGCTGGCATTCCCCGCCGGACAGCTGGCCCGGCAGATGACCGGCCCGGTGGGTGAGCCCCACCTGTTCCAGCAAAGATCGGGTCCGTTCCCGAATCCGGTCCTGCCGAAGAATTTCAAGCGGCAGGGCGATATTTTCCCCAGCCGTCAGATGGGGCATGAGATGAAAGGACTGAAAAATCATGCTGATGCTGGCGGCCCGGTACCGGGTCAACGCGGCCTGGTTCAGGGTGCAGATATCGATACCGTTCACCCGGATTTCGCCGGCATCCGGGATGTCCAGCCCGGCGATCAGCGACAGCAGCGTGGTCTTGCCGCTGCCGGAATGCCCGGTGATGGCCAGGGTTCTGCCGGCTTCCAGAAAAAACCCCACCTGGTCGAGTACCCTCACCCGGCCGGCATCCGGCAGATGAAAGGATTTGTCCACGCCGGTCAGTTCCAGCATCACAGACACTCCAGAAGCCAGGGAAGCACCGTGCGGGCGATCTGCTCATGGCCCGCGGCATTGGGGTGAACCCCGTCCGCCTGGTTCATGTTCCGCTCCCCGCCCACGTTTTCCAGCAGAAACGGAATCAGGGTGATCCCGTGTTTTTGAGCCAGGTCCCTGAAGGTTTGAGAAAACCGCCGGGTATAATCCTGCCCGTAGTTGGGCGGAATCTCCATGCCTGCCAGAATCACGCACAAGTTGTTTTCCAGGGCCAGGGCAATGGTGTCGTCCAGGTTCTTTGCCATGGTATCAAGAGACAGGCCCCGCAGCCCGTCATTGGCGCCCAGGGCCAGCACCAGCACATGGGGGGCCGCTTTCAGGTGCCAGTTCAGCCGGGATGCGGCCCCGGCCGTGGTGGCCCCGCTGATGCCGCCGTTGATGATCCGCACATTGCTCCGCCCCTGCTGTTTGAGCAGGGTTTCGACCACTGCGGGATAGGCTTTGTCTTTGGCCACTCCCAGGCCGGCGGTGAGGGAATCTCCCAGAAACAGGACCCGGACCTCATCGGCCCGGACACCTGACAACCCAAGCGCCAGCCACAGGCAGACACCTGCCGTCACCCCGCATACCCATTTGCTGTATATCCATTTGCGCTGCGTCATTGATATTTGCTCCATTATTGTTCAAAAGATGACAATAAAATGCGCAACAAAACGCCCGGTGTCAAATAAAATACCGAATTGCTGCCTGAAATTCTGTGTGGAATGCTGTGTGGAATTCAGGCCGGTTGGCAGCAGGCCGCCCCGGGTGGGGTACCTTGCTGCCGGTCTGGAATCCTGGGGGCTCCGACAGCCCGTCAGCAAGGTACCCCACCCGGGGCTCGGCTGTACCTAGCACTTAATTTCCACCCCATGTCGGTGCTTGTTTTCAGGAGGAACCTGTGTTACCAGTAAACAATTCGATTATATTGACAAATATTGATGGGGGCCGGGCATGTCAGAAAAAGATATCCGCTGGATACAGCGGTTTCGCAATTATTCGAAAGCACTTGGGCAACTCTCTAAATTCATTGAAAAAGGAGCGTTGAACGAACTGGAAAAACAGGGCTTGATCCAGGCGTTTGAATATACCTATGAACTGGCCTGGAACACCATCAAGGATTATTTCGAAAATCAGGGAGAAACCGGGATTCACGGCAGCCGGGATGCCTTACGTCTGGCTTTCAGGCGCGATCTGGTAGACAACGGCCAGGCATGGATGGACATGATCAAAAGCCGTACCCTGACCACGCACACCTACAATCAGGAAGTGGCCGATGCCATTGCCGATGCGGTTTTCAATATCTATTACACTGAATTCGTCCGGCTGGAAAAGACCTTTCAGACCCTCAAGAAAAAGGATGAATGATGTTGCGATTCGGACTCAAACAGGCAGACCTGGATCAGATCCGTGCCGTGTTTTCCCGATATCCCCAGGTCGAAAAAGTCATTCTGTATGGATCCCGGGCCATGGGAACCCAGAAAACCGGATCTGATATCGACCTGACCCTCTGTGGAGAACAAGACCTGACGCTCGATATCCTCTACCGCATCATGGAGGATCTTGACAATCTGCTGCTGCCCTACACCTTTGATCTGTCCATTCTCAACCATATCAAAGATCCGGACGTAATTTCCCACATCAAGCGTGTGGGCTGCACATTTTACACCCAAACAGACAATCGATCGATCCAGGCGATCGACAGGCCGATTGACAAGGAGATAATTTCATGCTTTACAGAAAAATGCCAAAGGTCAAAGAAGATTTGTCCATCCTGGGATTCGGGTGCATGCGCCTGCCGGTGCAGGAAAACGGCAACATCGACCGGCCCCGGGCCATAGGCCAGATCCGGCATGCCATTGATAACGGCGTCAACTACCTGGATACGGCCTGGCCTTATCACGGCGGGGACAGCGAACGACTGGTGGGAGAGGCACTGCAGGACGGATACCGGGACAAGGCGTTCGCCGCCACCAAGCTGCCTTCCTGGATGGTGGAAAGCCGGGGCCACATGGATGAGTTTCTGGCGCAGCAGTGCAAAAACCTGAACACCGACCCCATTGATTTTTACCTGATCCACAACCTGGCCGGCCCCATGTGGGAACGCCTCAAAGGCTTGGATGTCCTGGATTTTATCGACCAGGCCAGGCAAAGCGGCCGGATCCGGTATGCCGGATTTTCCTTCCATGGCCGGGTGGATGATTTCAAGACCATTGTGGATGATTATGACTGGGACTTCTGCCAGATCCAGTACAATTATCTGGACGAATATCACCAGGCGGGAACTGAAGGACTGACATATGCTGCCGACAAAGGCCTGGGTGTGATCGTAATGGAGCCGCTGCGGGGCGGCAACTTAGGGGTTCCCCAACCACCGCCGGAAGTGGCCCGCATCTGGGAAAGTGCGAAGAAGGCCCGCACGCCTGTGGAATGGGCGCTTCGGTGGGTCTGGGACCATCCGGAAGTCACGATGGTGCTGTCGGGCATGAATGAGGAAGCCCATGTGGCAGAAAATCTGAAAATTGCGTCCTCCGCCTTTCCCAACTCCCTGACCCCTCAGGAAAAGGACCTGGTGAAACAGGCGGCCGATACCTACCGCCGGCTGATGGCGGTGAACTGTACCGGATGTGAATACTGCAAACCCTGTCCGGAAGGGGTGAACATTTCCGGGGCTTTTGAAATCCTGAACAAGCTGCACCTGTTCAAAAACGAACCCGAGGCCCGGTTCATGTATGCCATCCGGTGCGGGGACATCTTCAGCGGCGGGCAGATGGGATATGCCTCCCAGTGCATCCAGTGCGGGGAATGCGTAGACAAATGCCCCCAGGGGATCGCCATTCCGGACATGCTGGAACAGGTGGTGGCGGACCTGGAAGATGAAAAAACTCTCGAACGCCTGGCCATGGGCAAAAAAATGCTGAACATGTGATGGCGGACCGAAAATCAACTCAACAGAACCGTACCACCCGGCTGGGACGAACTGCTGACCGCCCCTACTGGGTATGGATGGGTTCCATTTTCATCCGGGCGCTTCACCAGGTGGGGGCTGCCGTGTTTCTGGCCGTGTTTCTGCTACCAGGACACCCGGACCTGCCCCTGGTTTACCTGATCCTCGCCGCTGTGACCGGTGCGTTGCTCATGGCCACGGAAATGCTGCACCACCGGGAGCTGCTGCGGGAACCGGCCGGCCTGACCACCCTGGTCAAGCTGGCACTCATGGGAATGGCTGTTCACAACTGGCTTCCGGCAGCGCCGGCCATGCTGGCCGCATTTGTGCTGGCCGCTTTTTTTGCCCACGCCCCCAAACACATCCGGCACCGGCGATTGTTCTGACCGACAATGAATCCGACATGAAAAAAATGTATGATCCGCGCAAAAATATAAAAAAAGAGGTTCACATGTTACACGTTTATGCTGCCGCCTGGTGTCCGCACTGCACCCGAACCATTGAATTTTTGAAAAAACAGGGCATTGCATTCACCTATATTGAGATCGAAGACCAGCCCGAAACGGTCATTGAAAAAATCATTCAGGTCAACGGCGGAGATGACTGGGTGGTGCCGACCCTGGAATATAACGGCAAATGGCGGGAAGGACGGCTCTATGATGAAATGACCCTGCTCTCCGATCTGCAGGCCTTAGGGGTACCGGTCTGATCCGGCGGTCACTGTTCGTACCCAAAAACATAACACCGACAATTTTATCCAGGTCTTAAGGAATGTATCATGATCCAATCGAATCCATCCGCGACGGAACCAGATGCCGAGGCATTGGAAATTTACACGCTTCAGACCAGATCCTGCCTGGAGCAACCGGAGATTTCCTTGAAACAACGGCTGGCGCTTCTCAAAACCATTGAAGATATTCTGACTGAAAACGATCAGGCCATCTGTGAAGCGGTCAATGCTGATTTCGGGAACCGCTGCTTTCATGAAACCCGGATCCTTGAAATATCCCCCTGCCTGATGGGCCTGAGATATACCCGCAAACGGATCAAAAAATGGATGACGCCGCAGCGGCGCCACGTATCCCTGGTTTTTCCCGGCGGCCGGAACCGGGTTATTCCCCAGGCCAAGGGAGTCGTGGGCATCATCACTCCGTGGAACTATCCGCTGTTTCTGGCCATCAGTCCCATGACCTGCGCCCTGGCCGCCGGCAACCGGGTCATGGTGAAACAGGCGGCCCATTCGCAGCATCTGTGCCGCCTGCTTTGTGACCTGTTTTCCAAAAAAATCGGTCCGGCGTATGTCCGTTTTCTGCCCGGGGTGTCTGCTTCCGCTTTTTCCGGATTACCCTTCAACCATCTGGTGTTCACGGGATCGCCCCGGACGGGGAAAACCGTCATGGAAACCGCGGCCAGGCATCTGGTGCCGGTCACCCTGGAACTGGGGGGCAAATCCCCGGTGATCCTGGCCGATGATTTCGACATGGCAACCGCGGTGAAACGCATTCTGTTCGCCAAGCTCATGAACGCGGGCCAGACCTGCATTGCACCGGATTACATTTTTGTCCCGGAAAACCGCATCGACGAATTCATCGGGCTGGCCCGCACAGAAGCAGCGCGCCTGTTTCCCGAAATCAGTTCACCCGATTACACCGCCATCATCGATCATGAGGCCTTTGCCCGGCTCACGGACACCCTGGCGGACGTAAAGAACAAGGGTGGACGGGTGATCAACCTGCTGGACGGGCCGGACACCCTCCCGGAACTCAAAAAAATCTCGCCCGTGATCGTCACAGAGGCCACCCCGGCCATGCGCATCATGCAGGAAGAGATCTTCGGCCCGATCCTGCCGGTGCTTGCCTATACCTCCCTGAAAACAGTGATCGATTATATCAATGACCGGCCCCGGCCCCTGGCCCTTTATGTGTTCACCCGTGACCGGAAGCTTTCGAATACCGTGATCGCACACACCCGGTCCGGCGGGGTGACCGTGAATGACTGCGCCCTGCATGCGGTCCAGCACGATCTGCCGTTCGGGGGCACCGGCAACAGCGGCATGGGTCATTACCACGGCATCGAAGGCTTTCTGGAGTTTTCCAAACTGCGGCCCGTGTTCCGCCAGGCACCATTGTCCGTGTCCTCCCTGCTGACCCCGCCCTACGGCAGGGTTGTCAACCGGGTCTTCCAGATGATCAGACACCTTTCCTGGCTGTCCTGATGCAGGATGTATCTCTTGATTACCGGGCTGGACCCGGGCCGCATGGGTGTATGGTCTGTCATCAGATCGCACTTTTGATTTCAAAATCAGCATACGCTGCCATACCGTGTTCCCCCACATCGAGGCCGCCCATCTCTTCTTCCTCATCCACCCGGATACCCAGTGTCACCTTCAGGACATAAAAAATCGCCAGCGCGGATAAAAAGCAGGGAACGGCATAGGATAAAACACCGACAAGCTGGATCATAAAGGAATAATCCGAACTGAACAGCCCCACAGCCAATGTACCCCAGATACCGCAGACCAGATGCACGGAAATCGCACCCACAGGATCATCTATTTTGAGGCGGTCGATTCCCAGTACCGAAACCACGACCAGGAGACCTGCGATAAGCCCGATGATGATGGCACCCATCACACTGACCACATCTGCTCCGGCCGTAATCCCCACCAGGCCCGCCAGAGAGCCATTGAGCGCCATGGAAAGATCGGGTTTTTTCTGGAGAATCCAGGAAAGAAAAATAGCGCCCATGATACCGGCAGCAGCTGCCAGTGCGGTTGTTACAAAAACGAAAGAAACGGCGGCAGGATCGGCTGACAGCACAGAACCGCCATTGAATCCGAACCATCCCAGCCACAGCAAAAACACACCAATGGCCGCCAGGGGCATGCTGTGCCCCATAATGGGTTTGATCGTATTGCCTGCATATTTGCCCAGGCGGGGACCAAGCACCAGCACCCCTGCCAGGGCAGCCCATCCCCCCACCGAGTGAACCAGTGTCGAACCGGCAAAATCGTAAAAACCCATGGCATCCAGCCAGCCGCCGCCCCACTTCCAGCTGCCCACCCAGGGGTATATCACTGCCACATAAATGGTAGAGAAAATCAGAAAGCTGTGGAGTTTGATCCGTTCTGCCACGGCGCCGGAAACGATGGTCGCTGCGGTGGCAGCAAACATGGCCTGAAAAATAAAATCCGTCCAGTAGGTGTACACACCGACACCGTCATCGCCGACAATCATCATATTTTCCGGGCTCACGCCGATACCGAATCCTGCGAACCCAAAAAATCCGGAAATGGAAAAATCCCCGGGATACATCAGATTAAACCCCATGACAGCATAGGTAAGCAGACCGATGGCGATGATGGCGGTGTTTTTAAACAGAATGTTGACGGTGTTTTTTGCCCGGGTCAACCCGGCTTCAAGGCTTGCAAACCCAAGATGCATGATAAATACCAGAAACGTGGCCACCAGCATCCATGTATTGTTTGCCACATAGGTTGCGGCAGCGCCTGTTACCTCTGCCACCCCCTCTGCAGCCAGAGCAGCCGCCGGAATTGTCGTCATTGCCATGGCCAGTGGCCATACTCTTTTATGTAATTTTCGTGATTCCATTATACCCTCTTTATTGTTTCTCTGATTAAAATTTTACCTAAATGGCTTCTTCCCCGGTTTCTCCGGTGCGTATCCGACAGACTTCATTCAATGGCAGGACAAATATTTTGCCGTCTCCGATCTTTCCGGTGTTAACACTCTGGATTATCGATGCGACCACCGTTTCAACGAGTTCTTTTTTTACAACAATTTCCACCTTTACCTTGGGAACAAAATCAACCTGATATTCCGCCCCCCGGTACATCTCTTTATGTCCTTTTTGACGTCCAAACCCTTTTACCTCGGAAATCGTCATTCCCTGTACACCAATTTTTGCCATGGCTTCTTTCAGCGCATCCAGCTTGAACGGTTTAATGACTGCTTCAATTTTTTTCATTTGGTTTCTTCCTTTTAAAATTATAATACCGCTTGTGATAACACCCTAAGCGATCTGACCCATTGCTGCTGTTACACTGCAAAACAGATGCCATTTTACAGAATATTTAACAACCAATTGATATTAAAGGATTTTTTTGCTTCAAAGAAAAGAGACTGAAACGTTTAATTACATTTTTGTTCATTATTATGATAACAAAAATGTAATTAACTTTTTTTAAGGTCCGGGCCGTGCTCAAGATCCTGCACTATTTTAAAGTCATGCCGGTGGATGACCGGGAACCAGGGTATATTTTTGGCCGTACTTGATGAACTGGGGGGTGCCGCCGCCTTCCAGAATGCTGCGGCGCGCCCCGGACAGGTCCGTGATCTTCGTGGCGGCCACCGCGTGGACCCCCCGCCTGAAAGCCGGCTGGGGCAGCCATCCGGCAGACGGTCCCACCACGCCGACGAACCGGGCGGATGTTGCCGCATCCAGTGCCGCATCAAACCCGCCCACTGCGGCAGAGGACCCGGTGATGATCACAATGTCGGCATCTTTCAGGGCCTGGACATCCCGGGTGATCAGGGGACCTGTCTCCATGATCCCGATTTTCAACGCCGGGTTGTCATCCACCACCACCAGGGTATCCGCCCTTTTTTTCAGAAAAGACATGAACGGACCGATATGCCCCACCATTCCCACTTTGTTGGATTCATGGGCATGAAAGGGAAGCAACTCCAGAAAATCTTCTTTTGAAAACCGGTACTGATCCGGAAACTGGGCCATCAGTGTGTGGGAAAGGGCATTCACCGCCGCCACCCCAACGCTTCGCTCCAGGGGATGGCTGGATTGCATCAATAGGCACAACTCGGAAACCGGTTGTTTCGACAAAGACCCGGCACCTGAATAATGGGCACAGGACCCGCTGTCGGACCGGGGGGTGAAACACACCCCCATCATGCCGTTATCCAGTTCCACCAGGGTATATCCCAGAGAGATGGCCACCATGCGGACACCGGGAATCACATCCAGCTGTTTTGAACGGTTCGTCACTTCCGCAATGATTTCTTCCTGCAATGTCGTCATGAAATTTCCTCCCAGGTTGAAAATAACAGTGTCACTGTTATCAAAACCTGTTCGTTATCTCAACAGATACTTTACAAGAAGCACGCCGGCGCCTTTATCAATAATACCGGGACAGGCCGGAAGCGAAATTTTCAAATTTTTCAAAGATATCCCACCCGTGGCCCGGGGATGGATCTCCAGTGATGTACCGGCGGCCGAATTCAGAAATCTGCGCGTCTTTCAGCCGGATCACGGGATGGGCCGGATATTTTTCAATGACCACCTTTTTTTTGCGGTTCAAGGCAATTTCCTTGAACGAATGCCTGAAAGACACGGATGATTTCAATGAAGAGGCCGTATAGGTCACCTCGAGGGTCATGTCTGTAAAATCGATTTTGGGCCACAGGGTTTCATGGAATTTCAGCCGGTCTCCTTTTGAGGAAACCTCCCATAACCCTGTGTCCGGTTCTGTTGCCTGGAGATGCTGATGGACCCGATGAACAGCTGCTGGATCTCCGAAAATACATAGAGTCCGGATATGCCCGGTGGCGGTGATACCCTGATGGGACGTCTGGATGAGCCGGGCGTTGCGGTTGAGCGCACCGGCCCGCTGAAACTGGTGGCGGAAGGTGAATGAACAGTAATTGATGGGCAAAGCGATCTTTTGATCCAGAGAGTACCGGATCAGTTCCAGGGCGGTCAACTCGGTCTCCAGGACCGTGACTTTGGGGCCGTGCAGAAACGTATAGCCCCGCCGGATCAACTTTGGCAGATTAAACGGCGTACACCTGAGTTGATGGAGATTCAGAAAATTGACCCCTTCATCATGCAGGTGCCGGATCACCTGCCGGGTATTATCCAGATCCTCCGGGATGGCCGGAATTTCCACAGTGACATGGGGGATGACACCCACCGCTTTTTTCAGGGCATCCAGCCGATAATGGTTGGCACTGATGTCAAAACGGATCTCGTCCAGCCCGTTCTCCGCCAGCAGTTTCAATTTGTCTCCGGTCACCAGAAGGCCGTTGGTGTACATCCAGATATACAGAGGCCGGGAAATTTTCGCCCGCAGCGCTTTCAGATACTTCACCACCCGGTCAAAGGTCATGAAGGGTTCTCCACCGCTGAAACTCACGGCCTGAATGTCAAATTTTTCAACATACGCCACATACTCTTCCGGTGTCCGGAATTCCAGGGTGCTGGTCATGGGGTGACCTGTCTGATCCTGGACCGACGGGCAGTAAAAACAGCGGGCATTGCAGATGCCGTTGATAAACAGGCAGGACCAGCCCCCCTGACCGCAGAAATTGCATCCGGGGGAGATGCCGTGGGTCGTCAGTTTTGTTCCGGCAAACCGCCATTGGGGTCCATTGCCGGCATGGTTGAAAATCTCGTGTATCAACGCGTCTCTGGTCCGGGTGGCCTGCGCCGCCTTTTCCGGGGTCAGCCAGGTCATGGTGTCATAGGCATCGGCATATTCTTCCCGGATGCGGTGAATCGTCGTCTCGGTATCGGTTTGTGCCATGGGTGTGTCAGTCCTTGAATGAATAGGTTAAGGGCTGCCACCATTAGCACAAACCATGCCAGAAGGCATTGAATCTTGAAATTCAAATAAAACCAAATAGATAAAAAATATCCAGCTGAGCCGGACAGATCCCATCAGACATGCCGGTACCTGTTTTTATGGAAAAAAGAACTGTTATGTCCTGTTTACGGCATGGTTTTGTGAATCATCACGTCATCCACGCGCTGCCACGGACCCTGGCAGAACGAACGGCACTCTCCCCTCATTCAAGTTTACCCGGTTTGGATCTTTACAAAAAATGAACCCCCTTATATGATAAGTGGCTGACTTTTAATTGAATAAAAAGGGGCCTGGCAATGGGAGAACTCTATACAACCAAGGAAATCGCCAAGTTTTTGAACATCAATGAAAAAATGGTGTACTCCCTGATTTCGGAAAAAGGGCTGCCCGCCACCAAGGTCACGGGGAAATGGCTGTTTCCCATCGATCTGGTCCGCCAATGGGTGGCGGCGGGCACGGAAAACTATCCCCAGTCCGTCCAGCTGCCCCCCTACCACGGCCTGGTGCTCATCGCCGGCAGCAACGATCTCTTACTGGACAAGCTCATCGCCACCTTCAACATCAAACATGAGCACCACATGGCCATGTTCGGCATGGCCGGATCTTTGGGCGGACTGAACGCTCTGAAACAGAACCTGTGCCACATCGCTTCCAGCCATCTGATCGGAGACAACGATGAATACAACTTCCCCTTTCTCAAAGACGATATGCATCAGATGCCGGCGGTGGTAAATTTCTGCCAGCGGGAACAGGGAATCGTGCTTCAGAAGGGCAATCCCAAAAATATCCAGTCGTTCAACGATCTGAAAAAACCGGGAATCCGCATCGTGAACCGGCAGCTGGGGACCGGTACCCGGAAACTGTTTGACAAGGTACTGATGGAACATGATATCCAGGGAGAAACCATCCAGGGATACGAAGACGTCCTGTCCCGGCATATGGATGTGGGCCTGGAAATTCTGAATGAAAAAGCGGATGCCGGACCGGCCATCCGCCCGGTGGCCAATATCCTGGGACTGGATTTCATTCCGGTCTGCTGGGAACGTTTTGACCTGCTCATCGCCAAAGACAAATTTTTCGAACAGGGCATCCAGTTATTTCTGTCTCTGCTCAAAGGAAAAGTCATTGTGCAGACGGCTGAAAAATACGGCGGATATGACCTGTCCATGACCGGAAAAATGATCTATCCCCCCTCCTGACCCGGCAGACACAGCACCACACCCAGGCACACCAGAGCCACCAGGAACACGAGCAGAAACGTGCTCCAGACCCCCTGGGCCACCGCTGTGTTCAGAACGGTCCGGGCCGCATCCGGGATCAGGGCCTGAAATTCCGGGCGAAACAGGTTTTCCAGGCTGTCCTGCAACTGAACCATCAGGTGTTCCGGCAGGGACACATCCACGGTCTCCATCCGGTTCAGCAGCTGGGACGTGACCAGACCCCCGCTGATCCCCACCCCGAAGGTGCCGCCCAGGGTCCGGGCAAACTGGTGGGAGGATGTCGCCACCCCCAGATCCGAGGTTGCCAGGCTGTTCTGAACCACCAGCAGCGTGGACAATACCACAAACCCCATGCCGAATCCCACCACCAGAAACACCAGAAAACTCTGAAGCATGGTGGTCGCAGGGCTGAACCCCAGCGTCAGTCCCGTGCCGGCGGCCAGAAGAATCCCGCCTGCCAGGGCCCCGGTTTTCTGGGTGGTCAGATGCATGACCCGTCCTAAAATCAGGGACCCCACAGACCAGCCCAGACTCAGAGAAAGCATGGCCATTCCCACCTGCAATGGCGTATGACCCAGCGCACCCTGGAGAAACAGCGGGGCATACCCGAACAGGGAAAACATGGAAAAACTGGCGCAGAATCCGGCCAGGTTACCCATGGCAAAGCCTCTGCGTTTGAAAAACCGCAGATCCAGGATGGGATCTTTTGCCCCCAGTTCCGTTTTGACAAACCAGATGCCGAACAAGATGGATGTGACGGCCAGCAAAATTGACGGCAGAGATATCCAGGCGATGTCACGCCCCCCGATCATCACCACGGTCAGCACGGACATCAGAAATCCGGTCAGCGACACCAGTCCGGACCAGTCCAGAGATGCGTTTTTCTTTTTTTCCCGGAACTCGGTCAAATACAGGGCGATACCTGCCAACGACAGCAGGCCCAGCGGCAGATTGATGAAAAAAATCCATCGCCAGGAAAAAAAACTGACCATCACCCCGCCCATGGTGGGGCCGATCACCGATGCCACCCCCCAGATAAACGAGGCCAGAGACAGGGTTTTGGCCCGCTGCCCTTCAGGTGCCGCTTCCGAGAGCACCACATACACCAGGGCGAAAATACCGCCGGACCCGATGCCCTGAAAGACCCGGGCCGCCACCAGAAACCCCATGGACGGGGCCGCCCCGGCCGCCATGGACGCTATGATAAAAACCGTCACACTCACCAGCAGCAGCTGTCTGACGGCAAACAGATCCGACAGCTTGCCGAAAATGGGCAAAGCCACGGCCCGGGCCAGAAAATAGGCCGTGTACACCCAGGCATACAGATGCAGCCCGGAGAGCTCGGCAATGATGGTGGGCATGGCCGCCGACATGACCAGAGCATCCAAGGCTCCCAGAAACAGGGCCAGCAGCACGGCGCTGATCAACCAGGTCTGTTTCATGACAGTGCCTTACGCCAGATCCTTGAGCGCAATGGTCAATCGGTATTCCGAGGAATCCGGATCACGGGCGACCCTGAATCCGATTTTCTGTCCCATGGCCAGCATGGCGGCATTGCTGGTCAGCACCAGTCCGGTGACCACGGACAGGCCGTATTTTTTCGCACTGATCATGGCCTGCTTGAGCAGCACGCTGCCGATTGCCTTGCCATGCCAGTCGTCGGCCACCACCACGGCGAATTCTCCGGTTTTGCCGTCCGGCATGAAAATGATCCGGGCCACCCCGATCAGCTTGCGCTCATCACCGTCTCCGGCAAAGGCGCACAGCGCAATTTCCCGGTCATAATCGATCTGGCTGAGACGCACCAGCATGGACCGGGAAATCCCTTTTAACGGCGAAAAAAACCGCATGAAAATGGTTTCCGGGGACAGATCGGAAAACAGATCGATCATCTGCTGGGCATCGCCGGGCCGCACCGGCCGCATGAAAATCCGTTCGTTGTCCCGGGTGACAAATTCCGACTCCTGCCACCAGGGATAGGGACTGATGATCAGATGGGCCGGCGCACACACGGCCGGGTCCGCCACTGTCACCGCGATTTCGGAAACATGAATTCTTCCGTGGGCCACCTGGATGGGATTGAGTGTCAGGGTCTGTATCGCCGGATAGTCCGTGACCATCCGGCCCACCAGAATCATGGTTTCCTCCAGCATCCCGATATCCACCCCGGCCGCTTTGCCCCGGCCCTGCAGAAGCCGGTAAATCCGGGTGCCTCTGATGGTCCGCCCGGCCAGCAGCCGGTTCAGCGGCGGCAATGCCACCGCCATATCGGAAAGCGCTTCCGTCATCAGGCCGCCGATACCGAACCGGATCACCGGCCCGAACAGGTCGGTGTGCTCCGCTGACAGGTCCAGGGCATAATCGGGCTGCACGCTTTCGGAAAGCGGCATTATGTGAATGCCATAAGCGGCTGCCAGGTCCGCGGCGTTTTCCGGCGGCAGTTTTGTCTCTCCCCGGGCCAGGGCGTCGTCGATAATCCGTGAAGCCTGGTCCCGGTCGATCGTAAGCCGCTTGTCCGTAGTGTAGGGAATCTGCTGGAGCGCTTCCATGTTCCGGCCGTACTGATACAGATTGACAAACGCCCGGACCGCTCTTTCCGGCGTGTCATAGGTCACAATGCCGTGCCGGTTGAAAATCTCTCTGGACGCATCGATGGTCATGCCTCCCAGCCACGCCGTGAACACCGGAAACGGGGTGGTCTCCAAAAGGGCCACCAGGGGTCCGGCAATGGCGGTGCAGTCATAGATCCCCACCGGCGAGCTGAGCAGCAGCAGGCCGTCGATTTCCGGGGCCTGAATACAGAGTTTCACCACTTCGACATACTGCTGCGGGTGGCGGCCCGCAGCAGTGCAATGGGATTGGTCCGGCTCCAGCCGTCCGACAGCAGGGCATCCAGTTTTTCGATGGTGGCGGCATCCAGGGTGGCCGGTGCCAGACCGTTTCGGATCAGGGCATCTCTGGCCATCTCTCCGATCCCTCTGCCATTGGAGACAATGGCCAGGCGGGACCCTCTGGGCCGCTGCTGCTTGGCCAGAAATTCGGCACAGTCGAACAGGGCTTCGAATTCATTCACCCGCAGGATACCGGCCCGCTTGAATGCCGCCTCGTACATCTGGTCCTCGTCCAGCCCGGCCGGATCACCGATTTTTCCGGATCGCCTGGATTTCAGGGCGATAATGGGCTTGATCCGGGACACGGCCCGGGCCGCACTCATGAACCGGCGCATCCGGGTCAGCGATTCCACATACATAATGATGGAATCCACATCCGGCAGGGTCCCCAGATAATCGAGCATATCGGAAAAATCCACATCCAGCTTGGCGCCCAGGCTGACAAAATGACTGAACCCCACGTTTTCCCGTACCGCCAGATCCAGCACCGAGGTGCACACCGCACCGCTCTGGGACAGAAACGCCATTCGCCCGGGCAAGGGGGTCTGGTGCATAAAACCGGCATTCAGCCCGGAACCGGTGTGGATGATGCCCACGGAATCCGGCCCCACAATCCGCATCGGCGACTTTTCTGCCACCGCTTTGATCTGCCTGTAAAGCGCGTTCTGGTGAGGATTCAGCCACGCATCCCCGGCTGAAAGCACCACTGCGCCGCCCACCTTTTTGGCCGCACAGGTTGCCAGAATCGCCGGAACCTGCTGAATGGGCACCGCCACCACAGCCAGGTCCACATCCAGGGCCAGATCGCGTGCATCCGCACACACGTCGATCCCCATTACGGCGGCGCGTTTGGGGTTCACCGGAATAATGGTTCCTTTGAACCCCCGGGTGGTCAGGTTATGCATCACCGTGGCCCCGACACTGCCCTGTCTGTCACTGGCCCCGATCACGGCCACGGCCCGGGGGTCAAACACCCGGTCTAAATTTTCAATGGTCATGGATTTCTTTGATGACTATTTGAAATCAGATCTCCTGGATTTCAAGCAGTTCCACTTCAAAAACCAATGTGGATCCCGGCTCGATGACGTTGCCGGCGCCCTGATCCCCGTATGCCAGGTCTGAGGGCACATACAGCATCCATTTGGCGCCTTCTTTCATGAGCTGAAGCGCTTCGGTCCAGCCTTTGATCACCCCGTTCACCGGAAACTCGGCCGGCTCGTTGCGTTTGTAGGATGAATCGAATTCCTGCCCGTTGATCAGAGACCCCCGGTAATGGCATTTCACTTTGTCGTTGAGATCCGGAGTATCACCGGTTCCCGGTGTGATCACCTTGTACTGAAGCCCGGATTCCAGGGTATTCACCCCTTTTTTCGTTTTGTTTTCCGCCAGGAATGCTTCTCCTGCCGCTTTGTTTTGAGCGGATTTCTGACTCTGTGCTTCCATCTGCTTCTGCTGGGCCATGGCCTGGAACTCCATCAGGGTTTCCTGCATTTTCTCCGGGGTCATGGATGTCTCATCTGCCAGGCTGTCTTTCATTCCCTTTAGAAACAGGTCCGGGTTGATATCAAAACTGTCTTTCAACCGGTTGGTGATATCATATCCAATGGCATAGCTGATCCGGTCATGCACATTCGCTTTGTGTAATTCAGGTTCCGCAGTATCCTCATCAGCCCATACAGACGCCGGCAGAGAGAACAGGGCTGCCGCCAGGATCACAGCCAGAAAATTTTTTTTCAGTGTCATGTAATAAAGTCCTTTTATTCATAGGGTTTTTAGTAAACCATATTGATAACAGAAATGTTTGCAAATAACAATGCCTGAGCTAATGAGTCAACGCTGCCGCACCATTTCGGGACACCCTAAGATCACGCCGCATGCCGGATAGAGACCGGGTATACACCGGCAGCGCCCGATTTTCCCCCTCAAAGGCCTATCGGATGGCCTCCGCTACGGCCCGTTCCGCACTGGCCAGGGCACCTTCGAGATATCCGCCGTAATGGTCCGACGTTTCCGTGCCGGCAAAACAGACCCGGCCGTCCCAGATATCGGTTCTGCCGGCCGGCGGCTGAAACAGCGGGTGGGTATGGGCGGCCCGCTGATCAAATTCAGTGGCGGTGAAGCGTTCCATGGCCCAGTCCCTGTAAAACACGGCCACCGGATGGGTGGCTTTTTCTCCGTAAAGGCAATGAAGCTGATGCAGGATGGCCTGGACCACCTGCTGCGAATTCCTGCGCTGGGCCGCCGGAATCCCAACAAATCCGGTCAGCCCGAAAGGTTTTCCAGCGTGGCTGGAACCGTCATGAACCTCCCCTAAAGGCCCGCACTGGCTGAAGGCCTGGCCGGAAAGCCCGGACCTGCGCCAGTCCGCCTGATCGAACAGGGCAAAGAACTTGGCCTGACCCGCCATCCAGGTGCCGGTCTTCAGCATGGCCTGGGTCAGTTCATGGGACAGATCCGGAGTGAACAAAATGGTGGCCGCGGCCAGACGGGGCGGGATGGCCAGGACCACCTGCTTCGCCCGGAACCTTTTTTGTGGCGGCTCTCCGATTTTCCCTACCCGGACTTCCACCTGGTCTGTCATTCGTTCAATTTCACACACCGGATGCGCCAGGCGCAATGCCCCTTGTGGCAGGTGTTGATGCAGGCCGTCCACCAGGGTGATCATGCCGCCGGATATGCGCCACCCTTCGGGTTCCATGGGATAGCCGGGAATGGTTCTGGCATGGCCGTCCACCGCCTGGAACCGGCCATATCCCTTGTCATACTGGGGATATCCGGTCAATCCCAGGTCCCGGATCAGCTCCCGCACACCGGGATTGATGTCCGGCCAGTACCAGGACGGGCCCAGATCAGCGGCATATCCCTGGTAATCGGAACACAAAATCCTGCCGCCCACACGGTTCCGGGCCTCCAGCACCACAAAGGGCCGGTTGATTTTTGCCAGAAGCGAAGCCGTATACATGCCGCTCAAACCGGCCCCGATCACGATGGTATCGATGGTTTCTTTATTCATTGTTCATTCAACCGCACGCCGGTATTTTTCACAGGCGTTTTCCTTTTCAATTGTTTTGAAAAGTTGTAACACCATTCCAGGGGCCGTTCAACCGGAATTCCGATCAAATTCATCACTTATCCAAATGACCGGTATGCAATTGGGCTTTCAAATTTCACGTCACAATGATAAAAATAATTTTTTTGCTTAAAAGAGGGGCCTGTGCCATGAAATCCGATACTATCCGATCCGATCTACTGCTGCTGCTGGCCGCCACGATCTGGGGGCTGGCATTTGTGGCCCAGCGGGTGGGGATGGACCATGTGGGCCCGTTCACGTTCAACGGAATCCGGTTTGCCCTGGGCGGCCTGTCTCTGCTGCCGTTTGTCTGGATATCCCGAAAAAGAATCCCTGCGGGCAGTCATTCCGATCTGATCCGGTCGGGCATGATTTCCGGGGTCTGTCTGTTTGCCGGCATCTCATTCCAGCAGGTGGGGATCGTCTATACCACGGCCGGCAAAGCCGGGTTCATCACCGGACTTTATGTGGTGCTGGTCCCGATTCTGGGACTTTTTCTGGGAACAGCCAGAACCGGCGCCGGCACCTGGGTCGGCGCCATTCTCGCCAGCATCGGCATGTACCTGCTCAGTGTCACCCGGGGTCTGGACATCGGTTTCGGGGATATGCTGGTATTTTTTTCCGCCATCTGTTTTGCCGGTCACATCATCATCATCGAACGGCTCTGCACCCGGTTCAGCACAGCGGCCCTGTCCCTGGTCCAGTGCATCGTTTGCTCCGGGCTGAGCCTGGGTGTGGCGGCGGTGTTTGAATCATTTATCCTGGCCGATATCCTGGCGGTGGCGTTTCCATTGTTCTACGGCGGGGTGTTTTCCGTGGGCGTGGCCTACACCCTCCAGATTTACGGGCAGAAAAACAGTCCGGCATCCCATGCCGCCATTATTCTGTGCCTGGAATCGGTGATGGCAGCCATCGGCGGATGGATCATCTTAAATGAAATCCTGTCCGGCCGGGCTATTTTCGGATGTGTGCTCATGCTGGCCGGCATGCTGGTCTCTCAACTGTACGCCGTCAAAAAAAACACTTACACAAGCTGATGTCCGGCCATGCTGTTCGATCCGGACATGCCTGTTGACAAAACCCGGTTTCCTGTATATATCAATCCGAGAACAGACCGTGCAGCATGCGGCGGCGGACTGGGGGAGCCGGGGAGCCGGCTGAGAGGAGACAGCACACCTGTTTCGACCCCTGGAACCTGATCCAGGTCATACTGGCGAAGGAAAGTCGATTCAATTCTTTCTTTTCTGCGGGTTCCTCTGTCCGACCCTACCCCGGCGGCCCGGCCCAAAAATTTCAACCCTGCCACAGAACCGTGAGGGCGGATGCGATGCTCCGGATCACTGATCTGGCAAAATATTATGATGGACAACCCGTGTTTTCAAAGATGGGCCTGCAGCTGCCGGAAGGAAGCTTCCAGGTGCTGCTGGGACCCTCCGGATGCGGTAAAACCACTTTTTTCAACACCCTTACCGGCGTGACGTCCAAAGATGCGGGCACCATTTCCTGGCAGGGAAAAGCGGTGGACCACCTGGGCCGGTTGTGCGCCTATATGCACCAGAAAGACCTGCTGCTGCCCTGGTTTTCCCTGATGGACAACGCGCTGCTGCCGGCAAGGACCCGGGGCCGAAACATGGCGGCGGCACGGGACCGGGCAGGGGAATTGTTTTTTCGCCTGGGGCTGAAAGGATACGAATCCCACCGGCCCGACCAGGTATCCGGCGGCATGCGCCAGCGGTGCGCCCTGGTGCGGACCCTGATGTTCGACCGGGACCTGATCCTGCTGGACGAGCCGTTGTCGGCCCTGGACGCCATCACCCGGCAGCGGCTGCAGCATCTGCTGCTGCTGCTTCAGACCGAATTTGCCAAAACCATTCTCATGATCACCCATGATGTGGACGAAGCCCTGCTGCTGGCGGATGACATTTTTGTGCTGAGCCCGATGCCCATGGGCATCTCCCGGCATATCAAACTGGACCTTCCCAAACCCCGGGCGTTTGATGATCCGCATCTGCTGCACACCAAAGCCGACATTCTGGCACATCTGGTCAAAGGAGAGGCGGCATGACCCGGACCGGTATGATTGCCCTGGGACTGATCGGCCTGATTTTGGCAGGATGGGAAGGGGCCGTGAAAATATGGGCGGTCCCGGTGTTTATTCTGCCGCCCCCGTCCCGGATTCTGGAGACCGCCGTGGTCCAGGCCCCGCAGATTTTGCCCCATGCCGCCGTCACCGGTGCTGAGATCTGCCTGGGCATCTTCCTGGCACTGGTGACGGCCATTCCCCTGGCCGTGGCCATGTTTGCAAAACCCATGGTGGAAAAGGCCCTGTCCCCGTTTCTGGTGGCATCCCAGGCCATCCCGGTGTTCGCCCTGGCCCCGCTGCTGGTGATCTGGCTGGGATACGGCATGGCCTCCAAGGTGTTCATGGCCTGGATCATCATCTTTTTTCCCATCACCGTGAGCCTGCTTCAGGGCCTGAAATCCTGTGATCCGGAATACCGGACCCTGTTCACCCTCATGGGCGCTTCATTTTTCAAAACCCTGACGCTGCTGTACTGGCCCTGGGCTTTGCCCCAGTTTTTCGCAGGGCTGCGGGTGGGGGTGTCCGTGGCCACCATCGGGGCGGTGATCGGCGAATGGGTGGGGGCCCAGCAGGGGCTGGGGTTTCTCATGATCCAGTCCAATGCCAGGCTCCAGACCCCGCTGGTGTTTGCCGCCATCCTGTGGCTGGCAGCCATGGGATTGATTCTGTGGACGCTGGTGGGACTGCTTGAAAAAAAAATCATTACCTGGAAATCTTGAAAAAAAGGAACAATTATCATGAAATCATTTTTTTTCGGCCTTGTTTGTCTGTGTTTGACCCTGATGACGGTGTCTCACGCACCGGC
Source organism: Desulfotignum sp. (assembly GCA_034522435.1). GTDB lineage: Bacteria > Desulfobacterota > Desulfobacteria > Desulfobacterales > Desulfobacteraceae > Desulfotignum. The sequence goes on along the minus strand of JAXHLJ010000020.1, from coordinate 113,183 downwards.
GGATCAGACCAAGACCATAACAGATCCGGACCGGCAGAAACTTCGCCTGATGCTGGACTGGTTCCCCAATGTGGACCATCTGCCCATCTATGTGGCCCGGGAAAACGGATATTTCAAAGAGCAGGGCATTGCCGTGGAGATCATTTCCCCGTCTGAGACCGCGGATGCCCTGAAACTGGCCGCCACCGGCAACGTGGATCTGGCCGTGTCCTACCAGCCCCAGACCATCATCGCCGCCGACCAGGGGCTGGCCCTGAAGGTGGTGGCCCCGCTGGTCCGGCATCCGTTGACCACGCTCCTGTTTCTGGCGGACACGGGCATTGACCACCCCACGGATCTGTCCGGAAAAAAAATCGGGTATACCGTGCCCGGACTCATGGATGTCCTGCTGGACGCGTTTGCATCCATCAACCAGATCGAAAATTATACCCCGGTGAATGTGGGATTCACCATTCTGCCGGCCCTGGTTTCCGGAAAAGTGGATGCGGTCATGGGGCCGTTCAAGACCTATGAAACCGTGGGCATGGCACAGCACGGATACAAGGCCGGGTTTTTTGAACTGGAAAAATGGGGGATCCCGGATTACGAGGAACTGATCTTCGTCAGCAGTCCCGCGGTTCTGAAAAAAAAGCAAGCCGCGATCAAAGGCTTTGCTGCCGCCATGGAACAGGCGTTTGTGCATGTGGCACACTATCCGGAACAATCCCTGGCATTGTATCTGAACGCCGTGCCCCAGGCGGACAAACAGATGGAGACCGATGCCTTTGCCCTGACCCGGCCTTATTTTGCAAAGACCCTGGGCCATGATCCGGACAAATGGCAGGCGTTTGCCGATTTCGCCCTGACCCACGGGCTCATAAACACCCGGGTGAACGCGGCAGAACTGCTTCAATAAAATGGGATCAGGCTTTGCTTATTGTCGTTATTGGTGCAATAACGACAATAAGCGAAGCCTGACCCGAAACCCGCAAGGAGGACCTATGACAATCACCCATGAAACCATATTAACCGATGTGCAGGCCATTCGAAAGACCTCGCCGCTGGTGCACAACATCACCAATTTCGTGGTCATGAACAACACGGCCAACGCCCTGCTGGCCCTGGGCGCCTCCCCGGTGATGGCCCATGCGGAAAACGAAGTGGCGGATATGTGCGGCATTGCCGGGGCCCTGGTGATCAACATCGGCACCTTGAGCGATCCCTGGATTGCCGCCATGATCAAGGCGGCACAGGCCGCGGAGAACAAGGGCATTCCCATGGTTCTGGACCCGGTGGGGGCCGGAGCCACGGCCTACCGCACAGACACGGCAAAAGAACTGATTCACCGGTTCAGGCCTGCCATCATCCGGGGCAATGGATCGGAAATCCTGGCCCTGGGCGATCCGGGCGCCGTCACCAGGGGGGTGGACAGTGCCAGTACGGCGGATCAGGCCCTGGATACGGCCAGGGCATTGCACCGGGCCCACGGCAGCACGGTGTGCATCAGCGGAGAGACGGATTTTATCGTTCATTCCGATGCGGTCATCCGCATTGAAAACGGCCATGCCATGATGCCCCGGGTCACCGGCCTGGGATGCACGGCATCGGCCCTTTGCGGCGCGTTTGCCGCAGTCAACCCGGATCCGGTTCAGGCAGCGGCCCACGCCATGGCGGTCATGGGAATCGCCGGTGAAATGGCCGGTGAAACGGCAGAAGGCCCGGGCAGTTTTCAGGTACGATTTCTGGATGCCCTGTACCGGATATCCGGATCTGATATTCAGCAGCGGTTCAAGGCCTAATCCCATGAAAGGTGTTTATCTGGTCACGGACCGGCCTCTGTGCCTGGGCAGGTCTTTGACATCGATTGTGGCCCAAGCGGTCCGGGCGGGCATCGCCTGTGTGCAGCTGCGGGAAAAAACCGCATCCACCCGGGAGTTTCTGGACCTGGCCCTGGCCCTGAAGCCGATTCTGGCATCCGCGGGCATCCCCCTGATCATCAACGACCGGGTGGACATTGCGCTGGCCGCCGGGGCCGACGGGGTTCACCTGGGCCAGACCGATATGCCGTATGGTACGGCCCGGCGGTTACTGGGACCGGATGCGGTCATCGGGCTGTCCGTGGAAACCTGGGAAGATGTGGCAGCAGCCCGGGACCTGGATGTAGATTACTTAGGGGTAAGCCCCATTTTTACCACCCCCACCAAAACCGACACCGGGTCCCCCTGGGGGCTGGACGGGCTGGCAGAAATCCGGGCGTATTCCAGACATGCCCTGGTGGCCATCGGCGGATTGAATGAAGCCAATGCAGCAGATATCATCGAGGCCGGGGCCGATGCCGTGGCTGTGGTATCGGCCATCTGTTCAGCGGATAACCCGTTTACAGCAGCCCGGAATCTGGTACAATGTGTGAATTCAGCACTGGATTCACCCGCAGACAAGGAGACCCATTCATGAAAACCTATCACCGGGCCCTGACCATTGCCGGATCCGACAGCGGCGGCGGTGCCGGGATCCAGGCGGACCTCAAAACATTTTCTGCGCTGGGGTGTTTCGGCATGTCGGTCATCACGGCTCTCACGGCCCAGAACACCAGGGAAGTGACCGGAATTTTTCCGGTTCCTCCGGATTTCATCGGACAGCAGATCGACGCGGTGCTGTCGGATATCGGCACGGATGCCGTCAAGATCGGGATGCTGCATTCCCCGGAGGTGATCCACACCGTGGCCCGGCACCTGAAAAAGTGGCAGGTTTGCAACCTGGTGCTGGATCCGGTCATGGTGGCCAAAAGCGGGGACAAGCTGCTTCAGGACGATGCCGTGGCCGCATTGAAGCAAACCCTGATTCCCCTGGCGGACATCATCACCCCGAACCTGCCGGAAGCGTCGGTGCTGCTGGGCCGGACCATCTCCACCCGGGCGGACATGGATCAGGCGGCCCGGGACCTGGCAGATCTGGGATGCCCCCATGTCCTGCTCAAAGGCGGACACCTCTCAGATGACAGCAGTCTTGACCTGCTGTATTCCGCAGCCACGGGGCAAATACAGGAACTGCCCGGCAACCGGGTGCCGACCCCCAATTCCCACGGCACCGGATGCACACTGTCCTCGGCCGTCTGTGCCGGTCTGGCCAAAGGCATGAACATGCCGGCGGCAGTGGAACATGCCAAAACCTATATCACCGGGGCTTTGGCTGCCGGGGCAGATTTTTCCATCGGCCACGGTCACGGTCCGGTGCACCATTTTCACGCGCTGTGGCCCGGCAGGCAAATGGCGGCAAAAAGGCAACCCCGTTGTTGACAGAAACCGGTACCTGGTTCTATAACCGGAGCAATGCCCGGCACGAACCTGAACTGCAAATCAAATAAGCGACTTAAAAGGGGGCTCATGATTGCATATTTCAACGGGCGGTTCATGCCCAAGAAGGATATCTGCATCCCTGTGGATGACCGGGGATTTCTGTTCAGCGACAGTCTGTATGAAGTAATTCGGCATTATCCCGGCCACCTGTTCAGACCGGATGCGCATATCCGGCGACTGAATCACGGGGCCGGGCATCTGGCGCTTTCCTGCACGGATTTTTCCTGTCTGATCCCCGTGGTCCGGGACCTGATCCGCCAAAATGATCTGGAATCCCGGGATGCCCTGGTCTATATCCATGTGACCCGGGGATGTGCCCCGCGAAATCATCCCTTTCCCACACCCGCCCCGGATCCCACCATTTATGTGTGTGTCACCCCGTTTGACCCGGATGCCAGGGAACGCCGGAGAAAAACCGGTATTCAGGCCATCACGGTACCGGATATCCGATGGGCAAGGTGTGACATGAAAACCACCGGATTGACCGCCAACGTGCTGGCCAACCAGCAGGCCATTGAAAACAACGCAGATGAAGCGATTTTCGTGCGTGACGGGGTATTGATGGAAGGGACCCACTCCAATTTCATGGCCGTGTTTGACAACACCGTGATCACGGCACCTTTGTCCAACTATATTCTGGGCGGCATCACCCGGGAAACCGTGCTGAATCTCTGCCGGGATCTGGGCATCCGGACGGCGGAATCTCCCATATATAACACCCGCATTCATTTGGCATCGGAACTGATGGTGACCGGTACCACCCTGGAAGTCACCCCCATTGTCACCCTGGACGGCCGGCCGGTGGGAGACGGCTCGCCCGGCCCGACAACCCGGGCTCTCCAGGCTGCTTTCAAAAAACGCCTTTCGTTTTGATGTTGACTAATCCTTCCGCTTCTTTTATAGATATCAGGCATTGATGATATCTGGATTTCGCTTTACCAGCGACTGATTATATTTGGTTACTATGAAATGATTTTCCAAAACCGACAGGATCACAATCATTCACCATGACCCTTGCACTTATTCCTTTGCTCCCCCTATTGGGCGCTTTTATCCCCTGTATATTTCACAACCGCAACCTCAACGCCGTTTCCGCCGGCCTTATCGCCGCTATATCCCTTATCCTGCTTCTGCTTCAGGTCCCTCAGGTATTCACGGGAGACATGCCTGTCTATACCCGGGACTGGATTCCGGCCATAGGGCTTAGCTTTGCCTTCCGGGTCAGCGGGTTCGGATTTCTGTTCGCCCTGCTGGTACTGGGCATCGGGCTGCTCATTGTTTTGTACGCCCGCTATTACATTGCCAAAGAAGACCCCATGGGCCGGTTCTATACCTACCTGCTTTTTTTCATGGGCTCCATGCTGGGCATCGTGCTGTCGGAAAACCTGCTCCTGCTGATGGTGTTCTGGGAGTTGACCAGTATCAGTTCGTTTCTGCTCATCGGATTCTGGCGCCATCGGGCCGATGCCCGCCAGGGCGCGTTCATGGCTTTGGTGATCACCGGCGGGGGCGGATTTGCCATGCTGGCCGGATTCATCCTGCTGGGCCACATTGCCGGCAGCTTCGAGCTGACCGCTGTTCTGGCGGCCAAAGAGACCGTCCATGCCCACCCCCTGTATCCCGTCACCCTGATCCTGATTCTGGCCGGGGCGTTTACCAAATCGGCCCAGTTTCCCTTCCAGTTCTGGCTGCCCCATGCCATGGCCGCCCCCACGCCGGTGAGCGCTTTTCTGCATTCCGCCACCATGGTCAAGGCCGGGGTGTTTCTGCTGGCCCTGATGGTGCCGGTGCTGGGGGGCAGCACACTGTGGTTCACCATTGTCACGACCACCGGCCTGATCACCCTGGTGTTCGCCGCTTACATGGCCATGTTCAAGGACGACCTCAAGGGGTTGCTGGCCTATTCCACGGTGAGCCACCTGGGGCTGATCACTTTGCTGCTGGGCATCGGCACCCCCATGGCGGTGGTTGCCGCCGTGTTCCATATTTTCAACCATGCCGCTTTTAAGGCCGGGCTGTTCCTGCTGGCCGGCATCATTGACCATGAAACCGGGACCCGGGATATCCAGCGGTTGTCCGGGCTGAAAAAGGCCATGCCGGTGACGGCTGTCCTGACCCTCATCGGGTGCGGCGGCATGGCAGGGGTGCCCCTGTTCAACGGATTTTTGAGCAAGGAGATGTTTTTGGCAGAAACCCTTGCCCCCGGCCTGACAGGGGCCTGGTCCTGGATTCTGCCTGTTGGTGCGGTCCTGGCCGCCGTGTTTGCCGTGGCCTATTCCATCCGCATGCTGGTTGGCGTGTTCTGGGGAAAGCCGGCACAAGACCTGCCCCGGTCCCCCCATGAACCGCCCGTGGGCATGACGTTGTCACCGGCGTTTCTCATGGCCGTGTGTGTCCTGGTGGGGATTTTTCCCGCTTTTTTTGCCGGTCCTCTGGTCCATGCCGGGGCCGGTGCCATCCTGGGTCCGGACATGCCGGCTTTTCACATGGCTGTCTGGCATGGATTCAACATGGCCCTGGTCTTGAGCATGGTCGCCCTGGCAGGGGGCGCGGTGTTTTACCGGTACCGGCACAGACTGTTTGATGCCCATGTGTGGTGTTCCCGATACCTGGACGGCAAAACCCTGTTTGAATCCCTGGTTTCCAGGATGGTTCAGGCTGGAAACCACGTCATCCGGTTTCTGGAAAACGGATCATTGCAGCGTTACCTGTTTGTATTCATCTCTGCCACCCTGGTCCTGGGAGCCATCCCGTTTGCCGTTTCCAAAACCCCGCTTCTGGGAACGGTTGCCGCAACCCCCCTGGATCCGGTCACACTGATCATGGGACTGATTCTGATCATCGGGGCCGTGGCAACGGTCAAGACCCACCGGAACCGGATTCTGTCCATCATCATGCTGAGCACGGTGGGCCTGGTGGTGGCCCTGGCGTTCACCCGGTTTTCCGCACCAGACCTGGCGCTCACCCAGATCTCGGTGGAGGTGGTGACCATTATCCTGCTGATGATGGCCCTGCACCTGCTGCCCCCCACCACGCCAAAGGAATCCTCCAAAGCCAGACGGCGGCGGGACGGCCTCCTGGCTGTGCTGGCCGGCGGCGGTGCGGCGGCCCTGGCCATGGCCATCCTCACCCGTCCCTATGACACCATATCTGATTTCTTTCTGGCATACAGCGTACCCGGCGGCGGGGGCACCAATGTGGTGAACGTGATTCTGGTGGATTTCAGGGGATTTGATACCATGGGGGAGATCACGGTACTGGCCATCGCCGGTTTGATCATTTACGCGCTCCTGCATGGATTTGAACGCCACGCCCCTGACACCGATGAGATGGGCCGTCCCTGGACCAAAGACCGGTTTCCCATGATCCTGGTCAATATCACCCGGCCCCTGCTGCCCCTGGCCCTGCTGTTTTCCGCCTATATTTTCCTGCGGGGCCACAACGACCCCGGCGGCGGATTCATCGCCGGACTGATCACCGCCACGGTGCTGACCCTGCAGTACATTGCCAGCGGCATTGTCTGGACCCGCCCCCGGTTTCATTTTGACAACCACGTGATCATGGCCCTGGGGCTGATCCTGGCCCTGGGCACCGGCCTGACCAGCTGGGCCCTCAATTATCCGTTTCTCACCAGCACCTATGAATATTTCAAGCTGCCGCTGATCGGCAAATTTGAAATTGCCAGCGCCATGGCCTTTGATATGGGCGTATTTCTGGTGGTGGTGGGATCGGTGATGCTGATGCTGGTCAAACTGGGGTCCATCAATTCCGAGGACGCCCGGACGGTATCCACCTCAGTCCTTGTGGAGGAAAATCTGGAAAAGGAGACCCATTGATGGAATGGCTGGTATCGGCATGTTTCGGGGTCATGATCGCCTGCGGGGTCTATCTGGTGCTGCGGGCGCGCACCTTTCCCGTGATTCTGGGCCTGACCCTGATGGGGTATGCCGTCAACCTGTTTTTGTTTCTCACCGGCCGCCTGCACACCAACCTGCCCGACATTATTTCCGGCAGTCAGACCCAATACGCAGATCCGCTGCCCCAGGCCCTGGTGTTGACCGCCATTGTCATCGGGTTTGCCATGATCGCGTTTGTGGTGGTATTGTCTTTGCGTGCTTTAGGTGAACTTGACACCGATCATGTGGACGGACACAAGGAGAATCCCCCCTCATGATCAATCATCTGATTGTCGGCCCGCTGCTGCTGCCCCTGTTCATGGGGACCATGATTATTCTGAACACCAACCAGCCCATTGCCCGGCGCCGCATCCTGGGACTTTTTTCCTGCCTGGCGGTCCTGGTCATTACGATTATCCTGCTGTTTCAAAGTGTGGATGGCCCCATTCAGACCTATGTGCTGGGGGACTGGCCCACCCCCTTCGGCATTGTAATGGTTCTGGACCGGCTCAGCGCCATGATGCTGTGTATTACCGCTCTGCTGGCCCTGATATGCCTGGCGTATGCGGCAAGGGGAACCGACCGGCAGGGAAAAAACTTTCACGCCCTGTTTCAATTCCAGCTGCTGGGGATCAACGGGGCCTTTCTCACCGGTGACATCTTCAACCTGTTTGTTTTTTTCGAAATCATGCTGCTGTCCTCCTACGGACTTGTGCTGCATGGCGGCGGGGGCCTCCGGACCCGGGCCGGCATGCATTATGTCATGCTCAACCTGGTGGGCTCCAGCATTTTTCTGGTGGGGGTGGGTATCCTTTATGCCGTTTTAGGGACCCTCAACATGGCGGACCTGGCAGTGCGCATGGCCCAGGCCCCGGCTGAAAACGCGGCCCTGCTCCAGGCGGCCGGCCTGATTCTGTTTGCCGTGTTTGCCTTGAAAGCGGCCCTGCTGCCCCTGTGCTTCTGGCTGCCGGATGCCTACGGATTTACCAGTGCCCCGGTGGCGGCTTTGTTTGCCATCATGACCAAGGTGGGGGTGTATGTGATTCTGCGGGTGTACTGCCTGATTTTCAGTAATTTTGCCGGGGTCGGGGCCGGCCTGCTCAACACCTGGCTTCTGCCTGCTGCCCTGATCACCCTGGCGGCCGGGGCCGCCGGTGTGGCAGGCAGCCGGGACCTGCGGCGGATCACCGCATATCTGGTCATCATGTCCGTGGGCACGCTGCTGGCTGTCATCGGCACGTTTCAAAGAGAGGCCATTGCCGCCGCCATTGTTTACCTGCCCCATACCACGTTCATGACCGCAGCCATGTTTCTGGTGGCAGACCTGATCGGACGGCAGCGGCCCGATGCCGGCACCGGTCTGGTCCCGGACCGGCCGGTGGGACAGCCCACCCTGCTGGGACTGCTGTTTCTGACGGCTGCCGTGGCCATTGGCGGCCTGCCGCCGTTGAGCGGATTTGTCGCCAAGGTGATGATGCTCACGACAGTCAAAGACAGTGCCGGAGCCCCATGGATCTGGGGACTGGTGCTGGGAGGGGGGCTTTTGACCCTGATTGCCCTGGGACGGACCGGCAGCGTTATCTTCTGGAAACTGCTGCCGGCGGATGACACGGAGACCGCCCGAAAAACCGCACATGCCCCTGTCCCTGTCCATGCGCCGGCAGATGTGTTCCCGGCTGCGGTCCTGCTGGTCATCAGTCCGCTGCTGGTCATTTTCGGCGGAATGATCACGGAATTTGCCTTTGCCGCCGCCGACCATGTCATCAACCCGGTGCACTATATCGAGGCAGTACTGGGACCGGACCGGTCCCTTCCGCTGCTGCTTTCTTCCGGAGGTGAATAATGCCTGCATACCGAAAATCCCCCATCCCTGGAAACCGGTGGCTGCCCCATCCATTGATGACCCTGGTGCTGGTCATTATCTGGCTGCTTCTGGTCAATACCATCACTTTTGGTCATCTGCTGCTGGGCACGCTGCTGGGCATTGCCATTCCCTGGTTCACCAACCGGTTCTGGCCGGAACGGCCGAAGATTGCAAAACCGTTTCTGCTGTTCCGGTTTTTCTGCATCACCTTTTTGACCGATGTGATTGTCGCCAATATCACGGTGGTGCGCCTGTTTCTTCAGCCGGACATCTCCCGGCTGCGGCCCCGGTTCCTTGAAATCCCTTTGGACACACAGGACCCCATGGTGATCACCATCCTGGCCAGCGTGATATCCCTGACACCCGGCACCGTGTCCGCGGAAGTGAGTGATGACCGGCAGACCCTGATTGTCCACGGTCTGGATGTGGCCGATGAAGCACTTGCTATTCAGACCATTAAAACCCGTTATGAAGCCCCTTTAAAGGAGATATTTTCATGCTGAGTATCGCCATCCCCGTCGCCTTTGCCCTGCTGACGGCGGCCCAGCTGCTGAACCTGTACCGTTTGCTCAAAGGCCCCACCCTTCTGGACCGGATACTGGCCCTGGACACCATGTATATCGATGCCATTGCCATGTTTATCCTGACGGGTGTGTATTTTCGTTCCGCCGTCTATTTTGAGGCGGCCCTGATCATTGCGGTCATGGGATTCATCGGCACCGTTGCCACCAGCAAATTTCTCATGCGCGGGGATATTCTTGAATAACAGGAAACACAAAAGGACGTATAGATGATATTTTTTATTGAACTGCTGGTGTCGTTTTTTCTGGTGGTGGGGGCGTTTTTCGCCATGGCCGGCTCCATTGGCTCCTATCGCCTGCCCGACTTTTTTTCCCGGCTCCACGGCCCCACCAAATCCACGACCCTGGGGGTAGGGAGCATGGCCATCGCCTCTGCCATCTATTTTTCTTTCCACGGGCCGGGCATCAGTTTTCACGAGGTGCTGATCACATTGTTTTTGTTCATCACCGCCCCGGTGAGCGCCCACTTTCTGGCCAAGGCAGCCCTGCACCAGCGGTTGCATCAGAACCCGACCGAACCGAAAACACGGCAACATACGGCTGATTGAAAAACAAAAAAGCCCCTGTCTGACAAATGCCGGACAGGGGCTGTTCTTTCTTTTTCAATTTCAAATAGTAAAACAGATCAGAGCTTCATTTTCCTGTAATCGTCCTGCAGCCCCAGGTACAGGCTGATCATCATGACGATCATGACCATGGTAAAGGGCAGGCCCACGGTGATTGCCACCGCCTGGATGGCGCCCAGGGCGTCGGCCCCGCCGCCCACCAGCAGACAGGCGGCAATGAACCCCTGCAGGGTGGCCCAGAACATCCGCTGAAACCGCGGGGCATCCATTTTCCCGCCGGCGGTAATGGAATCCACCACCAGGGAGCCGGAGTCGGATGAAGTGACAAAGAAAACCAGCACCAGACAGATCCCCAGAAAGGACGTAATGCCGGTCAACGGCAGGTTTTCCAGCATCTGGAACATGGCCAGAGAGACGTCAGTCAAACCTTTTTCCGCCAGCTGACCAACCCCGTTCTGGATCTGCAACAGGGCGTTTCCGCCGAATGCCGTCATCCAGACAATGGTCACCACGGTTGGCACCAGGAGCACGGCTGCCATAAATTCACGGATGGTGCGGCCCTTGGAGATACGGGCAATAAACATCCCCACAAAGGGTGCCCAGGAAATCCACCAGGCCCAGTAGAATACGGTCCAGCCTTTGTAGAATTTTTCATCAGGCCGGTCGATCCAGTTGCTCAAGGGAAAAATCCATTCTGCATAGGCGGTGGTGGTGGTGAACAACCCGGTGAAAAAATGCAGAAAAGAACCTGCCACCATGACAAAAAACAGCAGAATAATTGCCATGACCATATTGATGTTACTCAACAGCTTGACCCCGCCGTGAAGCCCTCTGTACACGGAAAAAAGCGCCACACCGGTGACCACGGCGATGATGATCAGCTGCAGGCCAAGGGTGTTTTCAAAGCCGAACAGAAAATGCAGGCCCGATGCGGCCTGCTGGGCACCGAATCCCAGGGAGGTGGCCAGCCCGAATATGGTGGCGATCACTGCGATGATATCGATGATGTGACCGGCCAGACCCCAGGTTTTTTCCCCGAGTATGGGAAAAAAGGTGGAGCGGATGGTCAGGGGCAGGCCCTTGTTAAAGGTACAGAAACCCAGGGCCAGCGCAGTCACCGCGTAAATGGCCCAGGGATGCAATCCCCAGTGAAACATGGTGCCTCCCATGGCAGCCCTGGCAGCTTCCGGAGTATTGGGGGCGGTATTCAAAGGTGTGCCCCACCAGTCCGTGTAATAGGCCACCGGTTCTGCCACGCTCCAGAACATCAGGCCGATGCCCATGCCGGCGGCAAACAGCATGGCAAACCAGGAAGAGCGGTTAAATTCAGGTTTACAGTCCTGCCCGCCCAGCCGGATTTTCCCGTGGGGCAGTATAATCAAAGCCAGACAATACAAAACAAAGACGTTTCCTGAAATCATGAAAAACCAGTCAAAATTTTCTATGGTCCATGATTTGGAACCGTCAAACACGGCTTTTGCCCCTGTCGGATTCCACAAGGTTAAAACAATAAAAACGACGACCAGGGAAGCCACGACAAAAAAAACAGGATGGACATCCATCCCCCATTTTTTCACATTGTCCTGACCGACTTGATAATCAGTATCAAACCTGTCTTTCATAAAAACAACTCCCTTCTCTTTATATGGTTAATCAAACGACAACATTCTCAAGATCCGCACAATTATTGATTCCCGGTTATTTATTTTACGGTCAATACCGGACAATGTCCTCTCCCGGTGTCAGACCCCTTATCAAATGAGGACTTTCACCTCCAAGTCATCCGGATTATCCGGATAGCGCCAGTCAGGCGCTGCGCGCCATGCCTGGCACACCAGAATAGAAGACCGCCCCCGAAAGGGCGGCCTTTTACGCACTATATTTATTTGTATGCTGGTATTATTTACCAGACTTAATTTCTTCCAGGGCATCCTTGATCCGCTGCTTCTCTAAAGGCAGCGTCCCTTCACGCATTTCTGCAAAGAGGGATTTCATCAGGCAGTATAACATCAGGAGCATGATAATCATGAAGGGGAAACCACCGACAACCGAAGCTGTTTGCAGGGCTTTAAGGCCGCCTGTGAAAAGCAGAATTGCGGCGATAGCACCCTGTAAAGAACCCCAGGTTATACGCAGATACAGCGGCGGATTAGGGTTACCACCAGAGGTTAACATGCCGTTAACATAGGTTCCCGAGTCGGAGGAGGTAATGAAAAATACCGCAACCGAGAACATCGCCACAAAAACCAGCAGGCCTGATAACGGGAATCCCTGCAGTGCCGCAAAGAAACCCAAGGCAGAATCTTTATTGACAGCTGTCATAATTGCGTCATTACCGTTAATAAAAGTCTCGTGCAGGGCAGAACCGCCAAAGACAGCAAACCAGACCATACTTACTGCCACCGGGACAAGCATAACCCCGACAATAAAGTTACGGATGGTGCGTCCGCGTGATACACGGGCAATAAAAGTCCCGACAAAGGGAGCCCAGGCGATCCACCATGCCCAGTAAAAAACGGTCCAGGCATTATACCAGCCTTCTGTGCCGGCGCCTGCAGCATCAAGACCAAAGGACATCTGGATAATGTTCTGCAGGTAATCACCGGTAGCCTGGGTTAACAGTTTAAGAATGAACACTGTTGGACCGACAATAAATACCAGCAGCATTAACAACACAGCAACTACAATATTGATCTGGCTGAGATACTTAATACCGCGGTCAATACCAGTTGATGTGGAGATAATCGCTGCAAGCGTAGCTACTATAACGATGGTCACCCACAAAGCCGGGCCACTTGTAAAGCCGAATAACTCTTCCAGGCCGCCGCCAATCTGCAGAGCGCCAAGACCCAGAGAAGTAGCCAGGCCAAACAAGGTGGCAAAAACACCGATTACATTCACCAGCATCCCCCAGGGGCCCTCAACACCCTTACGGCCGAGGATCGGCTCAAGGCAGGAACTCAGCAGCATCGGTAATCCCTTACGATAAGAAAAGTAAGCAAGGGAAGCGGCAACTACAGCATAAATTGCCCAGGGATGAAACCCCCAGTGGAAGAAAGAGTACTGCATGGCCAGGTGCACAGTCGCAGCCGTTTTTGCTTCACCGTGAGGCGGCCACATATAGTGCCACATCGGTTCGGAAACCCCCCAGAAAAGCAGACCAATACCCATACCGCAGCTAAAAAGCATAGCGAACCAGGCCATATTGGAGTATACCGGTTTTTCATCATCTCCACCCAGCCTGATTTGACCTACAGGGCTGAGCAGTAAAAACACAGTCAGGAAAAGGAAAATGCTGGCGCCCATGATAAAACTCCAGCCCCATGCTTCCTTCATGTATTTGAATACTACATCCGCAGCTTTCCCGAATGCTTCGGGTGCCAAACCGCCAAAAAGTACAAATGGAATCATTACTATAAGTGCAATCCAAAAAGTCATTTTTGCACTACTTTTACTATTATTCTCCAAGGTTAAATCCTCCTTAAAATAAGTCAAAATTTCCTATGGTCCATGATTTGGTACCGCCAAACACCTTTTTGGCTTCTACCGGATCCCATAAGGTCAAAATAATAAAAATAGCTCCCTTCTCTTTATATGGTTAATCAAACGACACCATTCTCAAAATTCGCACAATTGTTGATTACAGGTTATTCATTTTACGGTCAATACCGGACAATGGGCCTCTAAAATGACATACTGAGCCGTGGATCCGAACACCATCTTTTCCACCTTGGACCGTTTTTTGATTCCAATAATGATCTCATCCACATCCTTTTCATAGGCATACTGGACAATATCCTCTCCCGGTGACAAACCCCTTATCAGAATATGGACTTCGCTGTCAATACCGTGTTTCTTGAATACTTCCTCCCGGATTTCATTGAGGCGGTGCTCGAGCTCCCGAACCTCCCGTTCTTTCATATCCGAGTCACAGGTTCTGACCAGATACACATAGGCACTGGATTCTTTGGCCCGTTTCAACGCCTTGTCCAGCACTTTGGAAGTCGATGTGTTTTTGTCATAGGCAACAAGCAGTTTCATGATGACCTTCTTTTTCTAACAGTTATCGGTTAAAAAAAATGCCGGAATCTTTCAGCAAGATTCCGGCATTCACGTTTCAGGTCATAGCTTTTCGGTCAGCACAGGGACCACCTCAAAGATGTCCCCCACAATGCCGTAGTCACATTTGGCAAAAATCGGGGCGTCCTTGTCCTCGTTAATGGCCACGATCACCTTGGAGGTTTTCATGCCGGCGAAATGCTGCACCGCACCGGATACCCCGCAGGCGATATACAGCTTCGGAGATACGGTTTTTCCGGTCTGGCCCACCTGCATGGAATGGGGCGCATACCCCGCGTCCACCGCGGCCCTGGAAGCACCCACGGCCGCACCGACCTTGGCGGCGCAGTCATCGAGCATCTTATAGTTCTCCGCCGCCTTGATGGCCCGGCCCCCGGTGATGATGATCGGGGCCTCGGTGAGATCGATCTTGCCTGCATCGCCTTTTTTCACCTCTTTGATCACCAGTTTTCCGGGATCGGTCACATCCGCGGTGAAATCCGCAATTTCTCCGGCGGCCGGGGCCGGTTCCGCCTCGATGGCATTGGGCCGCACCGTGGCCAGCAGCACCGTTGCATCCACCTTGAGGGTGGCAAAGGTTTTGCCGGAAAAATGGGATTTTCTGGCGGTTTTTGCCCCCAGATCCAGCGCCACACAGTCGGACACCAGGGGCAGGTCCATGAGCGCGGCCAGCCGTGCGAACAGATCCTTGCCTGCAACAGATGCCGTGCCCAGCAGCGCGGTCAGGTCAAACTCCTTGACAGCGGCAGCCAGGGCTTCGGCCATCAGGTCCGGGCTGGCGGTGATATCCCCGCCGGATGCAGCCAGTTTCACAATTTTTGCGGCCCCGAATTCCGCCAGTTTATCCTTGAGACCTGCCGGGTCGGCATCGGTAACCAAAGCAATGATTTCCTGGCCTTTTGCAGCCGTCATCACTCCCAGCGAAGTATCTTTAACCGCGTTGTTTTCAGTTTCTATCAATATGCCAGTCCTGGCCATAACAACACTCTCCTTATGTTATAAAACCTTTTCATCTTCTTTGAGAATCCGGATCAGTTCAGTGACCTGGTCTTCCACAGACCCTTCGATCATTTTTGCACCTGATCTTTCCGGCACCGGCTCCAGTTTTTCCAGGATCACGGCACCGGCGGCACCATCGATTCCCAGGTCCGCCAGGGTCATCTGCTCGATTTTCTTTTTCTTGGCTTTCATGATGTCCGGAAACTTGGGATATCTGGGTTCGTTCAACCCTTTGGTGGCCCCGATCACGCACGGCAGATTCATTTCGATCACCTGTTTGTCACCGCCGCCCACTTCCAGTTCAGCCACGGCTTTGCCGCCGTCCACCGTCAGTTTGCTGACGTCATTGACCACGGGCATCCCGAGGTATCCGGCCAGGCGGTACTGAGTCTGAAAGGTTTCCGTATCCACGGATCCCTTGCCCGTGAAAATGATATCCGGCATGCCATCTTTTTCCATGGCCGCTTTCAGGGCTTTGGCCGTCAGCGTTGCATCCAGGAACTGGCTGTCCGTGGTCACCAGGATCCCCCGTTCCGCGCCCATGGCCAGGGCGGATCGGATGGTGGCATCTGCCCCGGGTTTTCCCACGGTGACGATCACCACTTCTCCACCGTTTTTCTCCACCAGCTTGACCGCCTCTTCAATACCGTATTCATCATAGGGACTGGCCACGAACTTGATTTCCGAATCCTTGAATCCGGCGTCTCCTTCGATTCTAATGGTAGCGGCCGTGTCCGGCACATGTTTTACACACACACAAATTTTCATAGTTTAACCTCAACCAATCGATTATCAACTTTTCATTTTTTCGTTTTTGGGATCATACAACGGCATGGCAGAAACTGTGGCACTGCGCTTGCGGCCCAGGATCTCCACTTCCAGCTGGGTCCCTTCTTTGGCAAATTCCGGTTTTACATACCCGAAAGCAATACTTTTTTCCACCCGGTGGCCGTAGCCGCCCGAAGAGGTCATACCGATCCGTTCATCCCCTGCAAAAATCGGGTTGTATCCAAACGGATCCGAGTCTTTGACATCCACCACCATGCAGACCAGTTTCTGGGCAATCCCTTCTGCTTTCTGTTTTTCCAGGCCTTTTTTGCCGATGAACTCTTTGTCCATCTTCACGGTCCAGGCCACATTGGTTTCCAGCGGGGTGTGATGCACGTTCATCTCGCTCTTCCAGGCCAGATAGCCTTTTTCCAGACGCATGGAATCCATGGCATACATGCCGATGAGCCGGATGTCAAACTCCGCGCCCGCGTTCATGAGATCCTGGTACAGGGTGATCTGGTGCGCGATGGGATGAAAGATTTCAAATCCCAGTTCCCCCACATAGTTCATGCGGTTGACCCGGCATTTGGTCCGGCCCACGTAAATCTCCCGGGAGGTGCCGAACTTGAAGACGTCATTGGACACATCGTCATAGGCCACCTTGGCCAGCACGTCTCTGGAATTGGGACCGACCAGAACAAGGCATCCCATCTGGTAGGTGATGTCTTCCATGCACACGGATCCATCTTCAGGCAGATTTTCCAGCATCCAGTGCTGGTCGTGTTTTTTACCCACAGACGCAGTCACGCAGAAAAACTCGTTTTCATTGACACGGCTCACGGTCATGTCGGTCTTGAAGTTGCCCTTGTGGTCCAGCATGGGGCTCAAGGCAATGCGGCCGTCTTTTTCCGGCACCTTCTGGCAGGTCATGTGATTGAGCCAGGCTTTGGCGCCGGGTCCGGATATTTTTGTCTTGGCAAACCGGGTCAGATCGATGATACCCACTTTTTCCATGACGTGTTTACATTCCGCGCCCACGTGCTTGAAGGCATTGGACCGTCTCCAGGTGGGATCTTCATACCCGTCTTCCCCTTTGGGCGGAAAATAGTTGGGGCATTCCCAGCCGTAGTAGTCCCCGAACACGGCATTGGCCTGCTTCTGGTATTCATAGATGGGGGAGGTGCGGTTGGGACGGGCCGCGTCCCGGAACTCATTGGGATAGATGATGGAATACAGCCTGGGATAGGTATCTGCAATCTTTTCGGTATTATACGCCCAGTTGGCATAGGACCCGTACCGCCGGGAATCCATGGGCCACAGGTCGATCTCAGGTTCTCCGTTCATCATCCACCCGGCCAGGTAATGGCCGATGCCGCCTGCCTGGGTGATGCCGAAGCTGTAGCCGCAGGCATTGTAAAAGTTTTTCAGGGGTGCGGCCGGACCCACCAGGGGTTCGGCGTTGGGGGTATAGGTGATGGGACCTGCGGTGATGTGTTTGAAACCGGTTTCTCCGAGGATGGGGAACCGTTCGATACCCCCTTCGATACAATCGGAAATGTTGTCTAAATCCGGGTTGATCTCTTCCTGGGCATAATCCCAGGGCACACCATTCTTGTACCACTGCTGGCCGTTGGCTTCATACAGGCCCAGTATCAAAGAATCCATTTCCTGGCGCAGGTAAATGGATTTGTCCGGATCACGCATCAGAGGGAGGTAGGTATCCCGGTCCGCAATTTCCTGGATCGATTCATACAGGATATGGGTGTGTGCAATGGAAATAGAGGGAATCTCCAGGCCCACCATCCGGGCCACTTCCGGAGCCCACAGGCCGGCGGCGTTCACCACCTTTTCACAGGTGATGTCACCTTTATCGGTTTCCACCACCCATTCGCCGCTGGATTTCTGATAAATGCCGCTAACCATGGTGTGCAGGTTGAACTCCACCCCGAGTTTCCGGGCCCCCTTGGCCATGGCCTGGGTCAGGGAGTTGGGGTCCACATCCCCGTCATCGGGCCAGTACAGGCCGCCCAGCAGCCCTTCCGTCTGGATGAAGGGGTGCATTTTCCCGATCTCTTCCGGGGTGATATAGGACACATCCAGGCCCAGGCAACGGTTCATGGAATAGGCATATCCCAGCTCATCCATCCGGCCCGGATTGTCCGCTGTCCGGATGGAGCCGGTGGTATGCCATCCAACGGGCTGACCGGTTTCTTTTTCCAGTTCCTTGTAAATCTCGATGCTTTTTTTGTTCACCTGGGTGCCGTAATAGTTGCCATGAAAAAAGGAGACATTCCCTGCCGCCATCCAGGTGGAGCCGGAGGTCAGCTCATGTTTTTCCAGGAGCACCACATCATCTTTCCATCCATATTTTGCCAGGTGATACGCCACGGATACGCCGATGGCGCCGCCACCGATCACGACCGCTCTTGCATTGGTTTTCATCGTTGTTCACTCTCCTTTGTTTTTTGGTACACTAAGCTTTTGCTTCTCTACCGTTTAAAAAATATCGCAACACCCGATTTTTGGGCTGCCGGATATGGGTGTCATAAAAATAGGAAAATCCGCCCGGGTAATATATCATCACCAGGATCAGCACCAGGGCGTAGATCACCAGGTTCAACCCGGGCAGATGGGACAGGGTGGACCGGACGATCTCCATGAGAAAAATAAAGGGGAAGGCCACCACGGCACCACCCCACAGACTGCCCCGCCCCCCGATATAGGCCACCGCCAGGATCTCCACCGTCTTGGAGGTATGCATCATATCCGGGGTCAGAATACCGTAGAAATGGGCGTAAAATCCGCCCAGAACGCCTGCGATGGCACAGGACATGGTGAAATTGAACACCCGGTAGAATACCGGATTGATTCCGGATGTCCTGGCGGCATCCATGTTCTGGGCAATGGCCTGGAATGCCAGTCCCATCTTGGTTCTTACTACCCATTTGCATATCAGGTAGGTAAGATACACCAGAATGATGATCAAAAAATAAAACGGGAAATTGGATTCCGTCTCAAACAGGCGCGGGGTCCGAAGCCCTAAAGGTCCCCGGGTCAGCCAGACCATCTTGGTGGCCAGCCCCATGACGGCCAGGCCAAAAAACCAGGACAGACAGGCAGCAAAAATGCCCCGCAGCCGCAATGAAATCATACCGATGATCAACCCCAGGATGGCGGATGACACCCCGCCGGCCAGCATGGCGATCCAGGGAGACAGCCCGGCATTGATCACCAGCAGGGCGGAGGTGTACCCGCCGGTGCCGGCCACTGCCATGTACCCGAAATTGACGATATTGATATATCCGGCCGTAAAATCAAACCCCACACTCATGGCCGCCACAAACCCGCAATAGATCAGCCACCGGAGCATGTATTCCTGGTTGAACGGTGGAATAAACGGCAATATCAGCAGCAGGATCAGGCCGGCCAGTCCGATGGGTGTCAGGCACAGCTTGTCAAGCACCCTGTCAAAGAGATTCATGTTCAGATCATTTGTTGTCGTATCCATACTGTCTCCTATGTATCTCGTGCCTATTTATCAAGGACGCCGCGGACGTCAGATCCGAAGATCCCGCTGGGTTTAAAAATCAGAATGAGCATGATCAATGCCGATGGCACGACAAAATCCCAGCCGGCCCCCACATATTCCATGGTGATGACCTTGAGCAGGGCCACCATAAAAGCACCGGCCACCGCCCCCAGAATATTTCCCAGGCCCGAAAGAATGACCACAAACCATGCCATATACAGGGGTTCCAGCCCCACTGTGGGATAGGATGGATACATGAATAACAAGCTGCCGCCTGCCACCGCTGCCAGAGCACAGGCCAAAGATATGGTGAGCATCACTATTTTTTCAATGTCAATGCCCACGATCTCGGCCCCGGTAATATCCTGGGACACGGCCCGGATGGCCATGCCCGTGCGGGTGTAGGTCATGAACAGATAAAACAGGGCCACGATCACGGCGGATATGATAAACGCCAAAGCCCGGTCCAGTGAAATATACGCCCCTGCTATGGATATGGGCATGCCCTGCCAGTATCCCACAATACCTTTAAAATCCGCCCCGAATATCAGCTGGTGAAGGTTGACGAGCAGGACACTCACGCCCACAGTCAGCAGAAAAGAGTTCATGACCCAGTTGTCTGTTGAGCGGCGGCGCAACGGACCGAAAATCAGTTTTTCAGAAATGACACCGGCAATTGCACCGCCGATAAGCGCGCCGATAATGGCAATGAAAGGACCGAATGTCACCAGCCAGGAGTCCGGGTGTTCAAGAATGAATTCACTGATGGGGGTGAATATGTAGTAAGCAGTGAGGGAGCCGATCATAAAATACTCCCCGTGGGCGAACATGGGAATGTTCAATACCCCCAGCATCAGGGTCAGGCCGGTAGCCACCAGGGCCAGCATTCCGCCGGTAACAACCATGTTCACCATTAAATAGGGGCCGGCGTCGATCGTGGCCGCAACCGCCACCACAATACTGATGACAATGGACAAACCCGGGGCTGATTTCAACCAGGTCAGTGTATCTGACATATTATGTTTTGACATGAATCTATTTCTCCAAAATCTGATTAAACACCCAGGAACACCTTTTTCACATAACTGTCTTCCGCCAGGTCCGCACTGCTGCCTTCCAAACCGACTTTACCGTTTTCAAGAACATAGCCGCGGCCTGTAATGGCCAGCGTTTTGGTCACATTCTGCTCCACCAGCAAAATGGTCACCCCGTTTTTGATCAACACATCCAAAGAGGCAAACACACTGGTGGTCAGCTGGGGTGCCAGCCCGAAAGAGGGTTCATCCACCAGCATGAGAGACGGGTTGGACATCATGCCCCGGCCGATGGCCAGCATTTTACGCTCTCCCCCGGACATGGTGCCGGCCAGCTGTTTTCTTCTTTCCGCCAGGCGGGGAAACAGCTCGAATACGAAATCCAGACGTTCATTCTGCAGGTGTTTCTCTTTAATGGTGTATGCCCCCATGTAAAGGTTTTCCTGCACCGTCATGTTGACAAACAGGTTCATCTCTTCGGATACAAAGGAGATACCTTTTTTTGCCACAGCCGAACCTGACAGCCCTGTGATATCCTCTCCATTGAAAACCACACTGCCGCTCATGGGGGAAATCAGTCCGGCAATGGTTTTCATGGTGGTACTTTTCCCGGCACCGTTGGGCCCGACGATGGCGACATATTCTCCTTTGTCAATCTGCAAAGAGACATTCCGCAAAATCTGCAAGTATCCGTACCCGGCATTCAGGTTTTTGACTTCTAACAGCATAAGGTCTCCATTGATAATTGTGTTACAATTGTTTGTCTGCCTTATTCGCCCAGATAGGCTTTAGTCACTTTTGGGTCATTGGCCACTTCCTGGGTAGGCCCTTCGGCAATCTTGGTGCCGAACTGAATGCACAGAAGCCGGTTGCAGACCGCCATAATCAGCTGCATGATATGCTCGATCATGAGAATGGAGATCCCTTTTTTGCTGATTTTATCGATAATTCTCATGATATCCTTGAGTTCACCTTCGCTCAGCCCGGATGCCAGTTCATCCATGAACAGGAGTTTTGGACTGGATGCCAAAGCCCTGGCCAGATCCAGACGCTTGAGCTGTACCGTGTTCAACTGTTCCGCCACAACGGTTTCCTGCATGGGAAATTCCACAAATTCGAGCATTTTTCTGGAATGGGCCACCGGGTCCGTCACTTTTCCGGCGGTATTGCCGAATATGGTGGCAGTTTTCACACTCTCAATGGCGGTCATTTTGGGAAACGGGCTGGGAATCTGAAACGTGCGGGACAACCCCAGGTGGCACATTTTTTCAGGCGTGAGTCCGGTGGTCTCCTTGCCGAACATTTCAACCGTTCCCGAGGTGGGCGGATTCAACCCTGAGATCGCATTGATGAGGGTGGTTTTTCCGGCCCCGTTGGGTCCGATCAGCCCGACGATATCTCCCTGGTTGATTGTCATGGAGACGGCATTCACGGCTGTCAGTCCGCCAAATTTTTTGGTCAGGTTCTGGGTTTCCAATACAATCACGTCTCTATTTTCCTTTTTACATGGCGTTAACCAAACAGAGGATTGAAAAATATTTTTCAATCCTCTGTTCCAGGCTCATATCATCTTATTTTTTTTCAAAGTCTTTCTGTTTCCAGTCTTCAGGAAAGATGATGTATCCTTTCCCTTTCTTGTACTGAAGGATGGGAAAAAAGTAGGCATCCGGACCCACCACCATATCCGGCATGGTTTCCGGGGTGTATTTGTATTCATTCATGATGATGGCACCGTCTTCTTTGCCATAGGTGAGTTTGCCGGTGTTGACTTCGTCCACCATGGTTTTATGAATGGTTTCCTTGTCCAGCTTGCCATGCAGTTCATTGGTTCTTTCCAGAATCTTGATGAACATCCGGATGCCGTCATAGGAAAGTCCGCCCGAGGACGGGCTGGGGTTGAACCCGTATTTGGCCTGCACGTCTTTTGCCCATTGCCGGGCTTCGGCTGTGTTCAGCTGGGGAATGGAGTCCAGCACATAATCAGAACCCGGACCGGTCATTTTATACCAGTCGCCAATCCATCCCAGGCCGGATGCGATCAGAACCCCTTTGTTGCCCACTTCCGCATGTTGTTTCACAAACGCGGTCAAAGAAGGAGCCGCTGTGGATGTACCGGCAAGCAGCTCTACGCCGGCGCTTTTGAATTTTGAAAGAAGGGGGTAAAAATCGGTCTGGGTGATGGGGAAATATTCTTCCGAATAAATTTCCCAGCCACTGGCCAGCAATGCATCCTTGTAAGCCCCGCCGGCACTGCGGCCCCAGTCGGTATCTTCGCCGTAAATGGCAGCCAGTTTCTTTTTGGGTTTCCAGGTGCCGGCGGCAATGACATCATTGATGCATTCGATGTAGTTGCCTTCAAGCTTTGCAGGCACGGGCCATCCTTTGCCGCCCCAGTAAGAGTATTTTTCCGGATCAGCCTGCCATTTTTCATTCACCACCTCAGAGGCGCCGAAACCAAACATATGGGG
This sequence comes from Desulfotignum sp., assembly GCA_034522435.1. GTDB lineage: Bacteria > Desulfobacterota > Desulfobacteria > Desulfobacterales > Desulfobacteraceae > Desulfotignum. Next base: position 90,060 of record JAXHLJ010000020.1, on the reverse strand, counting down.
TACCTTGTACTGGGCCGCCACATCCATCACCGAAACCGCGACAGAGGAATGCCAGTTGAGCACGCCGGCCTGAATACCTTTGCCTTCAACCGCTTCAGCATAGGCACTTGCCGCCCTTGCAGGGTCTGACTGGGAATCCACCCACACCACTTCAATCTTGTAATCCCCCACGGTGTAATCAATGGCTTCCATTGCCATTTCCACAGACGCTTTAAACTCCTTTCCATTCTGGGCGGACGGTCCTGTAAACGGACCCAGCACCCCTACCGGCAGTACTTTGTCAGCAGCAGATGCCACCCCTACTGCTAAAAACAACACCGCCATAAAACTTGCGACAACATTCAGAACTCTTTTCGTGCCCATACAGATCTCCTCCAAAAAAATTAAGGTTTTTGTTTGCGATTTTTCGCATACCCACCAAACTGATATATGTGCATGCAGTTTATGTACCACTCATCCGCGACATTTCATGGGAATGCCTTTTTATTGCCCTGTAAAATTTAAGATTCCTTGATATTTCACATGATATTTTAATAGATTTTTTAAAAAAACCTTCGGCCGCCTCAGACGACCAATGGCAATTAATAAAGGTTACCTGTCAAAATATTAAAAAATTTTTCTTTTTACAGTAAATTATTTTAACACTTTTGCGCCTGTTTTTACGCCACAAACGCTTTTCGATCGATGCCGAATTTTTTCATCTTATAATGAAATGACTGGGGAGAGATGCCGAGAGACCGGGCCGCTCTGGCGGCATTTCCCCGGGATCGGGTCAGCGCGTTCAAAATCATCAGCTGTTCATGGGACTTCTGGGTTTCCATCAGATTATGGCCGGATTCCGGCGGACAATCCTGATCGATCAGGCGCCGTTTCAGCGTATCTTTTCCTGCGAAGCTGAAAATATGGGGCGGCAGATGGGACAGATGAATGACCCGGGTGCCGCCCACCATATTCATGGCCGCTTCAATAATGTGCTCCAGTTCTCTCACATTGCCCGGCCATCGATACCCGGCAAACAGATCAACGACCTCCGAGGATATGGTTTCCACTTTTTCCCCCAGCGCCTGGTTGCATTTGTAGATAAAATGCTGCACCAGTGTTTCCAAATCACCTTTTCTGTCCCGCAACGGCGGCAGCATGATGGAAACCACCCCCATGCGGTAGAAAAGATCCATGCGAAGGGAACCGCTCTGAACAATCTTCAGGGGCGGGTGTCCCACGGAGGACAAAATTTTGACATCCAGATCGATTTCCTTGAGAGACCCCAGCTTTCTGACCTTTTTTTCCTGAATGACCCGGAGCAGTTTGGCCTGAAGCGTCAACGGCATGGCATCCAGTTCGTCCAGAAAAATGGTGCCGCCGTTGGCCTGTTCAAACAATCCGGGTTTATCGATGGCACCGGTAAAAGACCCTCTGGAAGTGCCGAACAATATTCCTTCCAGCAGATTTTCCGGAATAGCGGCACAATTGACCGGAATAAAAAGGCGTTTGTTTCTGGGGCTGTGGTTGTGGATGGACTGGGCGAACAGCTCTTTACCGGTGCCGGTTTCCCCGGAAATCATGATGGGTGAGGGAGAGGGGGCCGACATTCTGGCCATGCGGATGGCCGAACGCATCTGTGGATCCGAGGCAATAATGTCCTTGAAGGAAAACCGGGTGCCGTTTGAAGATGTTTTTTCCTTTGGCGGTCCAGAGGTGGTTCGGGACATTATCACCTGTTCAAGCAGCTGATATTCCTTTGAAAAAGTGATGGCCCCGATCAATTTACCGCTTTTGTACAAAGGGAATGCATTGGACAGAATATTGCACACCCGGCCCAGGCAGGTGCGGTATACCATGGTCTCGTTGATGACCGGATCGCCGCTGGCCAGACAGCGCATGATGGGGCTGGTTTCGGGCGTCAACTGATAAATATCCAGAAGATTTTTTCCAACGGCATCCGTGGGTGAGATATCATCGATCTGGCCCTGGATCTGATTGAAAAATATCACCTTTCCGCTGATATCGGCGATCACCACGCCCTCATGCATGGCGGATAACACACTGTAAATATCGATATCTTCAAAACTGATCCGTTCCATATCTCTTTTTTCAAAAAAATCAAAATCTGTTGTATGGATTGATGTTCTTTGCCTTTTATCCCTGAGACATGCATGATTTTTCAAAAAAAAACAAGGAATATAAAAAAAATTTTATGTTTTTCCATCTTCTTTGCAAATACGGGGGACCATTTTGAGTTATTGCCTGCTTTTTTAAATAAGAAGCTTCCTTTTTATCCTGGGTATTCGCAAAGACCGTTCACGAATCCGTCTTTTCTGGCACAAAACCTGCTTATTTCTTGAATCGAATTTCAGTATGTTTACCGCCAATCATCAATTGCAAAGGATATCTCATGGGTTTTTTTGAATATTTTTCTTCTCAGGAAACCGAACAGATTCACGCCGCTTCCATGACTGTGCTGGAAAAAACCGGCATGAACTTCAAGTATGAACCGGCCCTGGACCTGTTTAAAAAAGCCGGCTGCAAAGTGGACGGGGTCCGGGTTTTTCTCACCCAAAACTTTGTGGAGGAACAGATCAGAAAAGCCCCGTCCCGGTTCACCCTGCACGCCAGAAATCCGGAAAACAACGTGGAGATCGGCGGGGACAACATCGCGTTCATGCCCTGTTACGGCTCTCCGTTTGTCAACTGCCTGGACCACGGCCGCCGGCCCGGCACCCTGGAGGATTTCAAAAACTTTGCCAAACTGGCCTGTGCCATTCCGTATTTTGACATCACCGGCGGCATGATGGTGGAGCCCAACGATATCCCGGTGGAATTCAGAAACGCGGAGCGGATCTATGCGGCCATGACCCTGTCGGACAAACCGTTCATGGGGGCCGGCACAAACGGACCGGATGCGATACAGACCCTGGATATGGCATCCATGGTGTTCGGCTCCAGAGAAGAGATGGCCAAAAAACCGCCCTTTGTCTCCATTCTCACCACCCTGACCCCCTTAGGATTCGATGACAAGATGTGTGCCGGCATCATTGCCTATGCCGAGGCGGCCATGCCCCAGCTGATCTCTTCTCTGTCCATTGCCGGCGCCACCACCCCGGTGACCATGGAAGGCACCCTGGTGGTCCAGAACGCGGAAGTGCTGGCCGGCATCTGTCTGGCCCAGCTGGTGAGAGAAGGCGCGCCCGTGATCTTTGCCGGCTCCTCCTCCGCCGCGGCCATGCATTACGGCACCTTGAGCATCGGTGCACCGGAGATGGCCGTGAACACGGCGGCCACGGCCCAGATGGGCCGGTTCTACGACCTGCCTTCCCGGGGGGGCGGGGCCCTGACCGATGCCAAAATGGTGGATTCCCAGGCCGGGTTCGAGTCCATGATGAGTCTTCAGATGGCGTGCCTTTCCGGCATCAATTTTGTGCTGCATGCCGCAGGTATCCTGGAAGGCTACATGACGGCTTCCTATGAAAAATTCATGATCGATGCGGAAATGATGGGCATGTGCCGCCGCATCAAAAAAGGGGAAGAGATCATCCCGGAAAAACTGGCCATCGATGTCATCGACCAGGTGGGACCCGGCGGCGAATATCTCACCCAGCGACACACGTTTCAATATTTCAGATCCGAGCTGTATGCCCCCATGATGGAGGAACGCCGCAATTTCGATGCCTGGACCGCCAAAGGCAGCCTGTCCATGGAACAGCAGGCCAATGCCAAATACAAGGAACTGCTGGCCGGCTTCCAGGCCCCGGACATGGATCCGGGCATCAAAAAAGACCTGGACAGATACATGGAAAAAATCCGCACCAAATAACCGGGAGATTTCCTCTTTGCCGACACCCCCTGACAAACAATTTTGAAAAGGAAGCCATCATGAGCGATATCATCATCCCAAAACCGTTCAATACCATTACCGCTGATGCCGTGGTCATCGGCGGCGGCATCGTGGGCGCGGCCACTGCGTTCTGGCTGTCCAAGGCCGGCATGAACACCATTCTGGTGGAAAAGCGGGATGCCCTGTCCAGCCTTACCACATCTGCCAGCGCCGAATGTTTCAGAACCCAGTTTACGGAAAAACCCATGGCCGACCTGGCCCTGACCAGCGTGGAAATGTTTGAAAATTTTAAAGAGGTCGTGGGCCTGTCCCACATCGATATTCATGTGACCCAGCGGGGGTACCTGTTTGTCACCGATGATGACGCCCAGCTGCCGGACCTGAAAAAAGCGGTGGACCGGTTCCATGCCAACGGCGTGACCGGGGCGGAATACATCGGCAAAGCAGATCTGCACAAGCGGTTTCCGTTTCTGGCGCCTGAAGCAACAGGGGCCACCTTCAATGAACGGGACGGATGGCTGTCCACCCATGAAGCCACCTATGGATTCGCCAAAGGGGCTGCGGATGCACAGTTTTACATGAAAACCGAAGTAACCGGCATCCAGACCGACAGCAAAGGCGTGTGTGCCGTGGAAACCGATAAAGGCATCATCGCCACCCGGGTGGTGGTGAACTGCGCCGGCCCGTATGCCGGGGTCATCGGCAAAATGGCGGGCCTGGACATGCCCCTTCGCACGGTCCGGCGCCAGAAAGCTTACATCAAAACCAATCACCCGGACCTGCCGCGGTTCGCCCCTTTTACCGTGGACCTGGTGAACCACGCATACTGGCGCCCGGAAGCCGGCGGGCTGTTGTGCGCCTGGGTGGATCCGGATGAACCCGAATCCCCGCCTTCGGACGAACTGCCCACGGATTGGGATTTTGCCGCCGAATCGATCCATCGGGTCTCCCGGCTCAACCCGTTCCTGGAAAAGGTGTCCGACAACCTGAAGGCCGAAGATGTCAATGTATCCGCCGGTCAGTATGTGTACACCCCGGATGACAAGCCGTTGATCGGCCCGTCCGGAGAAAGTGGAGGGATTTTATCTCAACTGCGGGTACTGGGCCGGGGTCATGCTGTCTCCCGGAGCGGGCAAACGGGTGGCGGACCTGGTCACCGGGAAAATGGCGAACAAAGACAATCCGCTTCGGTACACCCGGTTTGCGGAAGGGGATTTTGAAAAAGGGGATACCTTTCTGAAATAACACCTATGCCCCGGCGGGAGCCACTAAACGTCTGTGGCATCAGTCCGCCCCGGGTGGGGTATCTCACTGCCGGCCTGGAATCCCTGGGGGCTTCGACAGTCCGGCAGTGAGATACCCCACCCGGGGCTACCGCTTTACAAAAGGGTGGTGGCTGTTCACTTCTGCTTTCACCCGCCAGTGCCGTGGGGCTAAGGCACGAACACGAAAACCGACGAACGACCCTGAACGACTCCCTCGTTAAAAACAATTGACACCATGCCGGCGACAAGCCTATTTTAACAGGGTTGTATGAACGAGCAATCAAAGGAAACCATTGTGAAGAAAAAAACATATGTCATCGCCTGTGCGGTGCTGGCCCGAGATATCAAAGAGGTGGCCCGGGAACTGGGCCTGACACTGGAATACAAATTTCTGGAAGCCGGGCTGCATGAAAATCCCCACAAGCTCAACACACAGGTCCAGGAGGCGATCGACCAAATTGACCGCCAGGGAGACGCGGACCGGATCATTATCGGGTACGGGGTGTGCGGCAAAGGCACGGTGGGGCTGACCGCCGGGAACGTGCCCCTGGTGATCCCCAAGGTGCATGACTGCATTTCTTTGTTTTTAGGGGGCGATGCCGCCTACCGGGAACAGTTCAAACGATTTCCCGGCACCTATTACCTGTCTGCCGGATGGTGCGAGGAAAAAGCAGAGCCCGTGTCCCGCCGCCGTGGCCGGGCCTGGTTCGGAGACCGCCAGCTGGTGTATGAGGATGTGAAAAAATCCCACGGGCAAAAAACCGCCGACCACACGTTTGCGTTTCTCAACTCCTGGCAGAAAAACTATCAGCGGGCCGCGTTCATCGAAACCCGGTCCGGCCAGGCTGCCAGGTATGAGAAAATGGCTAAAGGAGATGGCCGATGAATACGGGTGGCGGTTTGAACGAATCAAGGGAGACCAGGGTCTGATCCGCCAGATGCTGACCATCACCGAATCCACTCCCGGGATTCTGGTGGTGCCTGCCGGCCACACCATCGTCTTTGATCCGGTGACATTTACGCTGTCCGCCAGTCCGGCCTGGCATCCTGAAACGGATGTTGAAGGCCGGGACAAAACTGTGGTGGTGGCACCCGACCGGCCCGACACGGATACCGGCCTGAAAATCCATACCGGCCTGGGCATCGATGCCGGGGGCACCTACACCGATGCCGTGGTATATGACCTGGAGAACCGCGCCACCGCCTGCAAAGCCAAGGCCCTGACCACCAAATGGGATTTCACCATCGGCATCGAAAATGCACTCGCCCAGCTTGACCCGGATCCGCTGGCTTCCGTGGAGCTGGTGGCCCTGTCCACCACCCTGGCCACCAACGCCATCGTGGAAAACGAAGGCCAGACCGTGGGCATGCTCTTGATGCCGCCCCCGGGCCTGGATGAACACACCATTGCCTATTCCCCCAAAGCCGTGATCAGAGGCAAACTGGATATCGCCGGCCGGGAAAAAATCCCGGTGGACCCGAACCAGGTCCGCCAGATCGCCGATGACATGATGCGCCGTCACGGCGTCACCGCCTTTGCCGTGTCCGGATATGCCGGTGCGGTGAACCCGGCCCACGAACTGGCGGTCAAACAGGTGCTGTCCGACCATACCGGCCTGTTTGTCACCTGCGGCCATGAACTGTCCGATACACTGAATTTTGAGACCCGGGCCGTCACCGCCATGCTCAACGCCCGGATCATTCCCCGGCTCAAACACCTGCTGTCCGACCTGGAACAGGTGCTGGAACGATTCGATATCACGGCCCCCATCGTGGTGGTCAAAGGGGACGGGACCCTGATGGATGCGGCCATGGCCAAAAAACGGCCCGTGGAAACCATTTTGTCGGGTCCGGCCGCATCCGTGGCCGGGGCCCGGCATCTCACCGGCAAAACCGATGCCCTGGTGGTGGACATGGGCGGCACCACCACGGACACGGCCGCGTTGAAAAACAATCTGGTCCGTCTCAATGAAAAAGGCTCCCGGGTCGGGGGCCGCCGGACCCATGTCCAGGCCCTGGACATCCGCACCACCGGACTGGGCGGTGACAGCCGGATTCTGTTTGAAAAAGGGGAATTTTCCATCGGGCCGGGCCGGGTGGCCCCCATGGCATGGCTGGCCGCCAACCGCGCCGGTACCGACGCGGCCCTGGCGTATGTGAAACAGAACCTGAACCGGTTCACCACCGCCACGAAAAAAATGCAGGTCATCACCGCCACCGGATCCGTGAACCTGTCACGTCTCTCCCCCATGGAGGAACAGGTGCTGTCCCTGGTGACCCGGCGGCCCTTTTCCATTGAAGAACTGATCGCAAAAACCGGGGTCCTCACGGATGCGGGCCTGCCCCTGGCCCGGCTGGAGGAACGGTTCGCCATCCAGCGGTGCGGCCTGACCTTCACCGACCTGCTGCATGTCGAAGAAAAATTCACCCGGTGGGACCGGGATGCGGCTCAGGCATACGCCGGATTCATGGCCTGGCTGGCCGGCATGGACCTGGAAAAAATGATCCAGATGCTCATGGACAAAGGGATCCGGGGCCTGACCCTGGAACTGCTCAAGCGGCAGCTGGATGATGAAATCGATCCGGACGGACTGACTGCCTGCCCGGTGTGCCAGGCATTGATCGACAACCTGATGGCCGGCGGCAGCCCGGATTATCAGGTGCGCATCGAACTGAAGCGGCCGGTGATCGGCATCGGGGCTCCCATCGGTTTTTTCCTGCCGGATGCGGCCCTGGCCCTGGGGGCCGAGGCAATCCTTCCCCCGGATGCAGACGTGGCCAATGCCATCGGTGCCATCACCTCGGATGTAATGGTCCACCGCCAGATCCGCATCACCCCGGGCCAACAGGGCGGGTTCATGGTGGAAGGCATTGCCGGCACCCGCCAGTTCAAAGACTTTGAGGCGGCCGACACCTTTGCCAGGGATACCCTGGTGCAAAAGGTCCGGGACCTGGGGCGGGCCGCCGGCACCTCCTGCCGGACCGTGACCCTGTCCATCAAGGACAAGGCTCCGAAAACCGCGTCCGGTGATCCCATTTTCATGGAACGAATGATCCATGCCACGCTTACCGGCCGGCCGGACCGGGTGATCACAAAAGCAATTCCGGCATGACCGTACCGCGCGCCGCCAGAAACCGGGACAGCTACGGCCATATCATCACGGCGGCCTGCTTCAGTATCCAGGCCGTCGGCGTGGGCACCTATATCTCCTTTGGTGTGTTTTTCACTCCCCTGATGGAGGCGTTTGACTGGTCCCGGGCCGCCATTGCCGGGGCATCGTCGGCCGCGTTTTTCATCACCGGGCTGTTCGGCATGATGGTGGGCCGGCTCAACGACCGCATGGGTCCCAGACTGCTCATGAGCATTGCCGCCGTATTCCTGGGCCTGGGATTCGCCCTGATGTCCCAGGTCGGTACATTGCTCCAGCTGTACCTGGTGTTCGGCCTGGTATTCGGGGTGGGGTTGTCTGCCGTGGATGTCATCGCCCTGACCACCATTGCCCGGTGGTTTTCCGGAAACCGGGGAAAAATGACGGGCATCGTGAAAGTGGGGACCGGTGCCGGCCAGTTCTTCATCCCGATCCTGGCCAGTGTTTTCATTGCCGCCTTTGGATATCAGACCGCCTTCATCATCCTGGGGTTTGCCGCCTTTGCCCTGCTCATGGCCATTGCCCAGTTCATGTACCGGGATCCGGACATATACGACGCCGGTCAGACCGGGACGGCCGTTCCGGTTGCCCCTGTTTCAGGCACGGTGATCCGGCCGGTCCAGACAGCAGGCATCGACTATTCCCTGGCCCTGAAATCCCCCAGACTGTGGCTGCTGTGCCTGTCCAATCTGCTGCTGGTGTTCTGCCTGATGAGCATCATGCTGCATATCGTCCCTTATGCCCGGGACATGGGCATCCCCCCGCACCGGGCCGCCGGAGTCCTGGCCACCATCGGGGCCGTGTCCATGGCCGGGCGGTTCGCAGGCGGCCTGCTCATCGACCGCACCGGCAGCAAACGCATCATGATCTTGAGCTTTATCCTGCTTCTGCTTGCACTGTTTTGGCTGACCCGGGCCGATACCCTGTGGGAGCTCTATGCATTCGCCACTGTTTACGGTATTGCCCACGGCGGATTTTTCACGGCCATCTCCCCCATTGTGGCGGAACTGTTCGGCATCCGGTCCCACGGCGGTCTGTTCGGGATCGTGGTGTGCTTCGGCACCACAGGCGGGGCGCTGGGGCCTTTTGTCACAGGGCTTTTGTTCGACCGGTATTTGAATTATGCCTTTGCGTTTTCCGCTCTGATACTGATTGCGGCCATCGCCTTTGTCCTGATGCTGTGCCTCAAAACCGGTGCCAGGACGTGACCTTTTTATAATTCCTGCAAAAAAGTCACGTCCTGCATACGCCTATTACCGTCCATTGTTTCTTATAAAATAATATTGAGCATCCGGCGCAACGGCTCGGCCGCGCCCCAGAGCAACTGATCCCCCACGGAAAACGCGGTGAGATAGTCGCTGCCCAGCGTCATCTTTCGGATCCGGCCCACGGGCACGGTCAGGGTACCGGTCACCGCCGCCGGGGTCAGATCGGTAACGGTCTGATCCTTGGTGTTGGGAATCACTTTGACCCAGTCGTTGTTGGATGCCAGCATGACTTCGATATCCGCCAGGGACACATCTTTTTTGAGCTTGATGGTGAATGCCTGGCTGTGGCACCGCATGGCGCCGATTCTGACGCACTGGCCGTCAATGGGTACGGGACGGGCCGACCGGCCCAGAATCTTGTTGGTTTCCACAAACCCTTTCCACTCTTCTCTGGTCTGGCCGTTCTCCATGGCCCGGTCGATCCAGGGGATCAGGCTGGCCCCCAGGGGCACCCCCCAGCTGGCTGTGGGAAATGCATCCGAGCGCAGGGTGTCCGTGACCTTTCGGTCCAGATCCAGGATGGCGGAGGCCGGGTCGTCCAGTATAGGTCCTGCCTGATCTCCAATGGCCCGCATCTGGGCCACCAGTTCGGTCATATTTTTGGCACCCGCACCCGAGGCGGCCTGATAGGTCATGGAAGTGAGCCACTCCACCAGATCGTTTTCAAACAGTCCGCCCAGGGCCATAAGCATTAGAGAGACGGTACAGTTGCCGCCGATATAATTCTTTATGCCCCGGTTCAGGGCGTCATCGATCACTTTCCGGTTGACAGGATCCAGGACGATGATGCTGTCATCGGCCATCCGCAGGGTGGAGGCCGCATCGATCCAGAACCCTTTCCACCCGTTTTGGGCCAGTTTGGGCCGCACGGCTTCGGTATAGCTCCCCCCCTGGCAGGAGATGATGATATCCATTTCCATGAGCGCGGCAAGGTCATGGGCATCGATCAGGGCCGGAGCAGCCTTTCCCACATCCGGTGCTTTCTCTCCGGCCTGGGAGGTGGTGAAAAAAACCGGGATGATCTTTTCAAAATCATTTTGTGCCCTCATTCGTTCCATGAGCACAGACCCCACCATGCCCCGCCATCCCACCAGTCCTGTTTTTTTCATTGTCTTTTTCCTCCGCAAAAACTAAAAATTGATTAAACTTTTTTTATATCCGCTTTTCACCCCGGATGCCAGTCCTGATTTGATGTGATGGAAAAATTTTTGTGAGTTTGGTGCCGGGCAATGTTTCGGCGGGTACGTCGTTATCGAATTAGATCATACAGCAACCGGATTTCCGTTTCCCACAGAGAATCATCCGGGGTTTCCAGGACCAGGGGCATGTTATCGAACCGGGCATCGTTCATGATGAATTCAAACGGGATCAGGCCCAGTTTGCCCTTGCCGATGCTCTCGTGCCGGTCCACCCGGCTGTTCAAATCCTTTTTGGAATCGTTCAGGTGCAGGGCTTTGAGAAAGTCAAGACCCACGATTCTGTCAAACTCATCCATGGTGTTCTCAAATGCGGCATGGGTGCGGATATCGTAGCCGGCCCCGTGCAGGTGACAGGTGTCCAGGCAGACCCCCACCCGGGTTTTGCCGGACACATTGTCAATGATCCGGGCCAGGTGTTCGAACCGGTATCCCAGGTTGGTGCCCTGACCGGCGGTGTTTTCGATCACTGCAGTCACTCCGGTTGTTTTCTCCAGGGCCAGATCGATGGACTGTGCAATCCGGTCCAGACACCGTTCCGGTGAGCGTTTTTTCAGGTGGCTGCCCGGATGAAAATTCAGGTATTTCAGACCCAGCTGTTCACACCGTGCCATCTCTTCGCAAAAAGCGGTCCGTGATTTTTTCAGGCCGGCCGGGTCCGGATGTCCCAGATTGATCAGATAACTGTCATGGGGAAGAATAACTTCGGGGTCAAATCCGAGGTGCCGGCACTGTTGCCTGAATCCGAAAATGTTCTGTTCCTTCAGGGGCGGGGATGACCAGCGCCGCTGGTTTCTGGTGAACATGGCAAAAGCCCGGGCACCGATGCCGGCTGCCCGGGCCGGTGCAGTTTCAACTCCCCCGCTGATACTGACATGGGCACCGATGTATTTTCCCGATGACAAGAGGTGTTCCCGGCCCTTTTTCAAGACAAAGAATCCCAGAACTTCCGGCTCTGTTCGGTCATGGTGGATTTTTGTTTCTTTGAATCGTCGGATCCGGCATCGTCGGATGGTCTGGCACCGGTCAACCGTCTGATCCGCTCCTCGAGAGGCGGGTGGGTGGAGAACAGGCCGGCAAACTGCCGGCCGGACAGGGGATTGACAATGAACATGTGGGCCGTGGCAGGATTGGCATTCACCACAGCGCCCCGGCGGGTATAATCCCCCAGTTTGGCCAGGGCTGAAGCCAGGCCACCGGGCCGGCCCGTGACCTGGGCCGCGGTAGCATCAGCCAGGTATTCCCTGGACCGGGACACGGCCATCTGTATCACCATGGCCGCCAGCGGCGCCAGCATGGACATGATAATGACCCCAACGATTCCGGGACCGCCCCCCTGGTTGTCTCTGCCACCGAAAATAGCGGAAAACCGGGCCATGGACGCCACAAACATAATGGCGCCGGCCAGGGTCGCCACAATGGTTGAGATCAGGATATCCCGATTTTTGATATGGCCCAGTTCATGGGCCAGCACCCCTTCCAGCTCCTCCTGATTCATCAGGCGCAGCAGCCCTTCGGTCACCGCCACCACCCCGTGTTCCGGATCCCTGCCCGTGGCAAAGGCATTGGGGGCATCCTCGGGAATCACGTAAAGCTTGGGCATGGGAAGGCCGGCCCGCTGTGCCAGTCTTGCCACAGTATCATGCAGCCCCGGTGCCTGGGACCGGTCCAGGGGCTGGGCCCGGTACATTTTGAGCACAATGGTATGGGACTGCCAGTAGGAAAAAAAGTTCATGGCCAAGGCGATGATCAGGGCGATCACCATGCCGGTCTGTCCGCCCAGGGCATAGCCCAGCACCAGAAACAGTCCGGTCATTGCGGTCAGCAGAAAAACGGTCTTGATATGGTTTCCCATGGGTCTCCTCGTGAAAAATCGGGTTTGAAGCAACGGTATTTACCACTAAATTATAAGATCCATCCACCCGAAATCAAGAGCTTTCCCCTGGTTTGTAAAACCTGTTTTCCCAATTTAACCCGAGTTTAACATCCGGTTAATCATTTTCTCACAAAAAAACCGCTAATATGGCGTTCATGAAACAGACTTCCAGACAACAATGGATGCAGCGGCTGGCGGATGCGGATATTCAGGACCTCAAAATGGAATACGACCGCCTGGAAACGCCGTTTGACAGCAGCTTTCTGATCCAGCCGGAAACCGGCATGGTCATGGTTCAGGGCAAGGCGGACGGCACGGGCCAGTCTTTCTGCATCGGAGAGATGACCGTGACCCGGTGCATGGTCCAGGTCAATGAACGGATACAGGGCTATGCCATGATCCCGGGCAGTGATCACGACCACGCCCGCCTGGCGGCCCTGTTTGACGCCCTGCTCCAGATACCGGCATTTCATGACCGGCTGATGACCACCCTGATCCGGACGCTGGAGACCAAAGACGAGCAGCGGCGCCAGGCCCTGGCCGAAGAAGTGTCCGACACCACGGTTGAATTTTTCACCCTGACCCGCGGAGAATGATATCCATGACCTCGCTGATGAAAGGACTGGATTCCGAAGTGTTTGACAGCCAGGCCGTATTCCGGCGCCTGCTGAACGCCATGGCGTACCCTGGCACCATCACGGGCATGGGAATCACGATGTCCTGCCCGGACCGGATCCACCCTTGCGCCGGTGCCCTGTTGCTCACCCTCATGGATTTTGAAACCCCTTTCTGGACGGATCTGCCAACGGACGCTTCCGGGGTCCGATGGCTGACGTTTCACACGGGCGCGCCGGTCACCGTTGATCCGTCTCAGGCCGTGTTCGCATTGATCACCGACACCACCCAGCCCATGGCGCCGGAACGGTTCAATCCGGGCACGGTGACCTCTCCCGACCGGTCCACCACCCTGATCATTCAGGCACAGGACATGGCTGAAAACGGAAACCTGCGGCTCAGCGGCCCCGGCATCGAAAAACAAACCCGCCTGAATCTCCCGGGCATTGACCGAAATTTCTGGAAAAAAAGAACCCGGATCAATCAGGCGTTTCCCACGGGCATTGACATGATTTTTGTCCATAAAGACCGGTTTGCCGGCCTGCCTCGAACCACCCAGACGGAGATCTCCTGATGTATGTGGCGGTCAAAGGCGGCGAAAAAGCGGTCAAACACTCCCAGCGGCTGGTGGCGAAAAAACGCCGGGGGGACACCCGGGTACCTGAAATTTCACCGGATCAGATCAAACATCAGCTGGGACTGGGGGTGGACCGGGTCATGGCGGAAGGGTCTTTATACGATGAAACCGCCGCCGCCATGGCCATTCAGCAGGCCCAGGGAGATCTGACGGAAGCGGTGTTTCTGGTGCGGGCCTTCCGCACCACCCTGAAACGGTTCGGCACCAGCCGGGCGGTGGACACCACGGAAATGACGGCTTTCCGGCGGGTGTCCGGCATCTACAAGGATATCCCGGGGGGTCAGATTTTAGGCCCGACCTATGATTATACCCACCGGCTGATCGAAACCGGCGCAGCACCCGCCACTTCAGGAGACCCGTCCCGGCAAAGCCCCGATCAGACCATTCCTCCGTTGCCGGACAAACTGCCCCGGGTCATGGATATTCTGAAAAAACAGGGATTGATTCCTGATGACCCATCTGTCCCATCCAGTGAAACCGGGGAAGACCTGACCCGTCAGCCCCTGACATTTCCCGTGTCCAGACCCCTGCGGCTTCAGGCCCTGGCCCGGGGGGACGAGGGATTCCTGCTGGGATCGGCCTACTCCCTGCAGCGGGGTTTCGGCCTGGACCGGCATCCGTTTTTAGGAGAACTCAAGGTGGGATATGCCACGGTCTGTTTCACCCCGCCGGAACTGGGATTCGAGATCCGGATCGGCCGCATCCGGCTCACGGAATGTGTCATGGTCAGCCGGCAGGATGATGCGGACAGCAAAGCCGCGGGATTTGATACCGGATATGGGCTGGTGTTCGGGCAGAATGAACGCAAAGCCATGTCCATGTCCCTGCTGGACCGATCGCTTTCCGCTTCAAGCGAAACCGCGGATGCCGCCGCCGGCAAAGCGGCATACCCGGCTCAGGACCCGGAGTTCATTCTGTCTCACTGCGACAGCGTGGAATCCTCCGGGTTTGTCCAGCACCTGAAACTGCCCCATTACGTTGATTTTCAGTCAGAACTGGTGTTCATCCGCAACTGCGGCACCCATCCGTCGCCGGGCAAAGGAGATCGCTGATGCCTTTATCGTACAACTTCGCCTACCTGGATGAACAGTCCAAAAAAATGATCCGCCGATCCATTTTAAAGGCCCTGGCCATCCCCGGGTTCCAGGTGCCTTTCGGGGGTCGGGAAATGCCGCTGCCCTACGGATGGGGCACGGGCGGGATTCAGCTGACCGCGTCCGTGATCGGTCCGGACGACCGGCTCAAAGTGATCGACCAGGGTTCCGATGACACGGTCAACGCCATCAGCATCAAACATTTCTTTCAGAAAACCGCGGGAATCGCCATCACCGAAGACACGGAAACCGCCACCATCATCCAGACCCGGCACCGGATACCGGAAACCCCGTTGAAACAGGGACAGATCATGGTGTTCCAGGTGCCGATACCCGAACCGTTGCAGTTCATCGAGCCCAAACGGCCCCAGACCCTGAAGATGCATGGATTCGAAGAATACGGCAGCATGCATGTCAAGCTGTATGAAGATATCGCCCGGTTCGGCCGCATCGCCACGGCCTTTGACTATCCCGTGCGGGTCCACCACCGGTATCTCATGAGTCCCTCTCCCATCCCCAAGTACGACAACCCCAAACTGCACCGGTCTCCGGCCGTTCACCTGTTCGGCGCGGGCCGGGAAAAGCGCATCTATGCCGTCCCCCCATACACGGATGTGGTGAGCCTGGATTTTGAGGACCATCCCTTTGAACTGGAACAATGGGACGGGGCCTGTGCGGTCTGCGGGTCCACAAAAAGCTTTCTGGATGAAATCATCACCGATGACAACGGGACCCGGGTCCTGGTCTGTTCCGACACGGAATTCTGCAAAAAAAACGCGGGGAATACTCAGCCATGACCCCTGTAGCGAACCTCAGTCCCCCGCCCCTGATGACAGTGGCCCACCTGTGCAAATTTTTCGGCCGGCACATGGGGTGCCATGACATCAGTTTCGAGGTCTGCCCCGGCGAGGTGATCGGCGTGGTGGGGGAATCCGGGTCCGGCAAGTCCACGCTCCTCAACTGTATTGCCGGGCGGCTCCGGCCGTCCAACGGGTCGGTGTGGTTCAACACCCCGTCCGGGATGGTGGACCTGTGCCGGTGCGATGAAG
The DNA here is from genome assembly GCA_034522435.1 of Desulfotignum sp. GTDB lineage: Bacteria > Desulfobacterota > Desulfobacteria > Desulfobacterales > Desulfobacteraceae > Desulfotignum. Next base: position 74,079 of record JAXHLJ010000020.1, on the reverse strand, counting down.
CCCGGATGCGCCAAATCATCCGGACAAGGACCGGGTATGTGACCCAGCATGCGGCCCAGGGACTGAAAATGCATATCAGCGCAGGGGGCAATATCGGGGAAAAACTCATGGCCGCCGGCACCCGGCATTATGGAAAAATCCGTGACGCCGCATTGATGTGGCTTGAAAAAGTGGAGATCGATCCCGATCGCATCGATGACCTGCCGTCCACTTTTTCCGGGGGCATGCAGCAGCGGCTCCAGATTGCGGCCAACCTGGTGAACGCCCCTGAGATCCTGCTCATGGACGAACCCACTTCCGGTCTGGATGTATCGGTCCAGGCCCGGCTCATCGATGTATTGCGCAAACTGGTGTTCAGTTTGAACCTGTCCATGATCCTGGTCACCCATGACCTGGCCGTGGCCCGGCTGCTGTGTCACCGGCTGTATGTGATGAAACAGGGGGAGATCGTGGAATCCGGGCTCAGCGACCAGATTCTGGACGACCCCCGGGCGCCTTATACCCAGCTGCTGGTGTCGTCGGTGCTCAAACCATGAAAGATGACACCATGCCTCAATCTCCTGCCCCCCCATCCTGGATACTGAACCTGGCACAGATAAAAAAGGACTTTCTGTTTCATCACCAGCAGGGCACCCGAATGACGGTGTTCAACGATTTTTCTTATACGTTTTATCCGGGAACCGCCGCGATTTTGTCCGGCCCGTCCGGATCCGGAAAATCCACCCTGCTGCGCATGATTTACGGCACGTATAAAACCGAATCCGGCCACATATGGGTGACGCACCAGGGCCGTCAGGTGGATATTGCCGGGGCGGCACCGGCATTGATCTACGCCCTCCGCCGGCACACCATCGGGTATGTGAGCCAGTTTCTGCGGGTGGTTCCCAGAGTATCGGCCCTGGACACGATCATTGAACCGCTGCTGGCCAGGGGCGTGCCCCCGGACCAGGCCGCAGAAAAAGGCCGGACACTGCTGGAACAGCTTCATATCCCGTCCACCATGTGGCATCTGTCCGCCACCACCTTTTCCGGCGGGGAACAGCAGCGCATCAACCTGGCCCGGGGATTCATCGCCCCATACCCCATTCTGCTGCTGGATGAACCCACCGCATCCCTGGATCTGAAAAACCGGAAAACCGTGATCCAACTGATCCAGGAAGCCCTGGACAACAACACCTGTGTCATCGGGGTGTTTCACGACCCCGCGGATCACCGCGCCTTTGCCGACCAGGTGATCGACCTGTCACCCCATACCCGTCAGGAGACTTTACCATCATGACCACAAAAAAACTGATACTGGGCGGCCCCTTGTTTGACGGGGTTTCTCTGTCGCCCCGGGGAACGGTATTGATTGAAAACCAAAAAATCACCGCCGTCTTTGCCGACACCATCCATATGATCAACGCAACAGTGATCGACGTCCAGGGCCGGCTCATCATGCCCGGCCTGGTGGACCTGCATTCCGACAGCCTGGAGCGAAGCATCGAGAAACGCAAAGGCGTGTTTTTCGACATCGATTTCGCTATCCTGAACCTGGACCGCCAGGCTGCGGCCTGCGGCATCACCACCTTCTGCCATGCCGTGAGTTTCGACGACAATGAACTGGGGCTGCGGTCCCCGGCAGAAGCGGAACACTGCGTACGCACCATCAAGGCGTTCAACGATTCCCCCCAGGCCCTGGTGAAACACAAGGTCCATATCCGGTATGAAGTGGGATCTGAACACGGTTTTGCCATCGTGACCCGCCTGGTGGAACAGGGGCTGGTGGACCTGCTCTCCGTCATGGACCATACCCCGGGCCAGGGCCAGTTCAAATCCATGGCTTCCTATGTCGGGTATCTGACCAGCGAACACCAGGTGCCGGAACACCAGATCATCGAAAAAGCCAGACAGAAACAGGCCCGCAACGCCCGGGACTGGGAAATGGTGAATGCCCTGGCACACACCGTGGGCAACGCCGGCATTCCCATGCTCAGCCATGATGACGACACCATCGAAAAGATCCATTTGATCCAGACCCTGGGCATCGGGGCCTGTGAATTTCCCATCACCCTGGAAGCGGCCCGAAAGGCGGGTGCTCTGGGATTGAATATATTCATGGGCGCGCCCAACCTGGTGCGGAACCGGTCCACCAGCGGCAGTCTCAAAGCCTCGGATGTGCTCGGACAACACCTGTGCACGGGACTGGTTTCCGATTATTACCCGGAATCCCTTCTCCAGGCCGCGTTCCTGGCAAAAAAATACACCGGATGCCCGGCATCGGCCCTCAGACAGGTGACGGCCGGACCCGGGGATTATCTGTTGTCTCCGGATCGGCCCGGCCGATTGACTCCCGGCGCGGATGCCGATATCATCATTGTGGATGATTCCCATACCTGGGCCCATATCACCCACAGCCTGGTGAAGGGCCGCACCGTTTTCAACACCCAACTCCATGAGGCAGTGGCATGAACATGATCGGCGCAAGTATCGACCCGGTCCGCATCGACGGATCACTCGACCGGCTGGAACAGGATTTACAAACCTACCACACCATCGGCCTCAACGCCGTGGAACTGCCGGTTCACGGGCTGGATGCCATTTTGAACGGCACCCTGAATCCGGACAGAACAAGGCAGGTGATGACCCTGCTTTCCCACTTTGATTTTTGTTACTCCATACACTGCCCCAATCCCGTGAACCTGATGGACACCCGGGACCCGGGCCTGCACAGAGCCGTGCTCCTGGCCTCCCTGGAGTTTGCCCGGCAGATTCACGCCAGCGTGGTGGTGGTGCACAGCGGCCGGTTCATTCCGGAAGAAGACTTCAACGTGACCCCGGCCCGGTCCCTGACCGCATCCGAACAGACCCGGATGCTGGAAAACGAAGCCCGGCGCCTTCAGGAGATCGCCGGACACTATCCGGATATCCTCATCGCCCTGGAAAACGCCCGGCCCTACCTGAGCCAGAGCCCCTACACTTATGCGGAACGCCTGGAACCCCTCCAGGAACAGATCCGGCGGGTCAACCGGGACAACGTGAAAATCAACCTGGATTTCGGCCACCTGTTCATGGCATCCCGATTCTATCAGTTCGATCCCGTGGAAGCTGTGAAACAGATTCAGGACCTGGTGGTTCACACCCATGTGCATGACAATTTCGGCGGCGTGGTGCACCACTGGGAAAAACAGCAGACCCATCAGCTGCCCTTTGGCAAAGGCGATTCCCACATGCCCGTGGGATTTGGAAAGATCCCCATCCAGGCCATCCTGAATATCCTGCTGCCGGGCTATGACGGGTTGTTGATCATGGAACTGCGCAGCCGGTATCTGTCCGACACCCGAACCTCTCTGGACAACCTGTCCGCCCTGGTGGCAGCCTGCCGGACTCAACAATGACAATGGATCCATCGGACATTTCCGGTTCAGGATCCCGGTTTTTTACACTCATGGAGGTACTATGAAAAAAGTGTTGTTTATCTGCGGTCACAACAGCGGCAGAAGCCAGATGGCCGAGGCCCTGCTGGCAAAAATGGGCGGCGCCGAATTTACCGTCAAAAGTGCGGGACTCCATCCGTCTGAAGCGGTCAACCCGCTGGTGGTGACAGTGATGCAGGAACTGGGGATCGATATGTCCGGACACACCCCCAAATCCGCATTTGACCTCTTCAAAGCCGGAGAGCTGTTCACCCACGTGGTCACGGTGTGTGACAAGGAAACCGATGAAAACTGCCCCATTTATCCGGGCATTCAGAAACGCGAAAACTGGCCCTTTCCAGACCCGGAAAAACTGACCGGCACCCATGAGGAAAAGCTGGCAAAGCTTCGAAAAATCAGGGATGATATCAAGAAACAGATCGCCGATTACTTTGGCCTGACTGATTGCTGACAATCACTTTTCAATTCAACTGCAATTATAATCCTTGACAAAAAGTAGCTTAAAGGCTTCTTTTTGTCATTAATGGATATTACCGAAAAAATTGTAAAAGAATTCATCACCAAAAACGGAAAAAACCCTTTCAGAAACTGGGTTGACAACCTTAAGAATATCCAGATTCAGGCAAAAATTGATATCAGGATCGCCAGGCTTCGTCTTGGAAACTTCGGAGACACAAAACCTGTTGGACAGGGTGTGCATGAACTAAGAATCCATTTTGGCCCTGGATACCGCATTTATTATGGAATTGAAGATGAAAAAATCATTCTCTTGCTTTGCGGTGGCGAAAAAAAATCTCAAAAAAAAGATATCCAAAAGGCCATCACATACTGGAAAAAGCATAAAGGAGAAAAATAGTGGCAACCACAGATTATAAAAATGGGCTTATGCAGCGGCTGCGGGATCCGGTGTATGCTTCTGAGTATCTGAATGAAGCCTTGAAAGAAGATTCCCAGGAATTGTTCATGATGGCACTTCGGGATGTAACAAAGGCAAAGGGTATGGCTCAGGCAGCAAAAGAAGCGAACCTGAACCGTGAAACAATGTATCGAATGCTTTCTCAAAAAGGAAATCCAAACCTTTCGAGTTTGAACAAACTGCTGGACACATTAGGCCTGACATTGATCATCTCAGAAAAAAAAGAGGAGCCAGCAATTGACAATGTGGCGGCAATTGATTGAATCACCACCGTGAGTCTGGGGGTATTATTCACTGGCTGAACATAACGATCTATAACAGAAAAAAAATCTTGCCGCAGGCTGGATGCGGTACCGGAAATAATTGCGCAGATAGCAAAAAAACAATTTTAATCTTGATGTCAACATTGTTTCATGGCAATATTTAAGTATGTCAGGAGTATCAGGTGTACCGATACTGAGACTGATAACCGACAGGGCTGTGACAGAAAAAACAAGACCAGACGATTGACATTGCGGATGCAGGAAAATCTTCCACCGGGCGTTCAAGCGGACAGCGGCAACCAGGGCCAGGCCATGGGTTCAAAGACCATAGAACCAAAGAATGTAAAAAAAGCATCTGAACTCCTGTGATAATAACCAAACACAGGAGGTATTATGGGTTTCTCAGATTTTTTTGTCCCCAAGTATGTACATTCAAATCCTAAAGTCAGAATGAAATTCGTCAACAAGTGTGAAGATGTTGATCTTCTGGAACAGATGATCGAAAAAGACGAAAATGAAAAAGTGGTCCAGGCGGCAAAAGACCGCATCAAAATGCTGACGGCCACCGAGACAAGGTGATGATTACTGTGTGCATGGATGGCTGGCAGATTCAACGAGATCCTGTCAGCCATCCAGCGCCCCTGAAATCCTTGATCACCTGCTGGGCTGTCTGCCTGCCGCCCATCATCACCGGGGTATAGCCCCCGCCGTGGGACCAGGCACTGGCCAGGTAGAGCCCTTTGACCGGGGTCCGGGATTCCAGGTGGGGCAGGTTCCGGTCATAGCCGTATATGGCGCCGCCGGGATTGCCACTTTGTTCAGACCATCCTAATTCAGTTCAATGGCAATGGCATGTTCTGTTGCATCCAGCACAAAGCGCGCGTCAGCGTAATCCGGAGGACCCAGGGTACCCCGGCTTTCGGAAACCGGCACATGGAGGCCGGCCCGACAGGCAATTTGAAAGCCATCAGCTTTTGGAACATCCGGGATGCACGGCAGACATCCGCACGGACCCCAGGAGGCCACGGCATCTTCCCGGTTGACAGACCCGGATATATTGTATAACTTATATAGACAATATATGAAGGAGGGCGTAACCATGGCAACGCAAATGATCATTCGGCTCGAATCAAACTTGAAAAATAAAGTCAGTCAGCTGGCCAAAGCCGAGGGGAAAAATTTAAGTGAACTCGTGCGTGAACTGTTAGAGAAATACATTAAAGAAAGAGATGCGAGTACCTGTATCGACAACCTGTGGGAAAAAATCGGTCAAAACCTGGCGCAAAACAATATTTCTGAATCAGACATCGAAAAAACGATAAAACATGTGCGGTCAAAAAATGCGTAAGGTGGTCATTGATACCAATGTGTTTATTTCCTCCTTCTTCGGGGGTATTCCAAGACAGATAATTGACTGCTGGAAAACAGGATCGATTACCCTGTGCGTTTCCCAACCAATCATTGAAGAATATATCGAAGTACTTAACCGGCTTGGCCTGAAAGATAAAAATGAGATACAAACCCTGACACAATTATTTGCCGAGGGGTTCCATTCCATTTTCACTGCGAAAACACCTGACCTTGACATTGTTGAAGATGATCCGGATGACAATAAATTCATTGAATGTGCTGTAGCGCTTGACTGTAAGATCATCATTTCCGGAGACAAACACCTTCGGAGCATAAAAAAATATATTGATATCGATATCCTGTCTCCAAACGATTTTATGAAACTCCGGCCTGATCCCGGGTGCTGGTAAATGCGGATGATTTCAGCCGGGTTCGGGGTCTGGTGGATATGTCCACCCTGGAGAAGAAATCAACCATGCGTTACGCGTGGTATTTGAACTTGTGCCATAATGTGGTTTTATAGGCATCCTTCTATTTTTTTTCCGCTCAGCCAGGATCCGAATACAATCATAATATTCCGGTAACCCCATCCCAACACAAATGCCGGATATTGCCAAGGCAAAGGCACCCTGTAAATGAAACCACATAAAGGATCGCAGCCATGCACGAAATCACCCATCTGGCCGCCAACAATGAACCTGCGGAAAAAAAACTGTTTTCCCGCCCGCTGATCCATGAATCATCAACTGTTCTCTACAGCCGGTTTGGAGAATACACCGAAGTGGATGCCGGGTGCTTCTGCAATGAGATCTGCCTGGGGGATTATTCTTATCTGTCCACCAGCGTCCATGCCATCTGGTGCGATATCGGCAAATTCTCCTCCATCGCCTCCCACTGTGTGATCAATCCGGGCAACCATCCGTATCAGCGGGTCACCCAGAGCCACTGCACCTACCGGTGCCGGCAGTACGGGTTTGCCGACCAGGATGATAACGCGTTCTTTGAATGGCGCAAACAGGATGCCGTGACCATCGGGCATGATGTGTGGCTGGGGCACGGGGTCTATGTGATGCCCGGGGCAAAGATCGCCGACGGCGCTGTGGTGGCGGCCGGATCCGTGGTCACCCGGAACCGGCCGGTGGGTCCTTATGAAATCGCGGTCGGGTCTCCGGCTAAACCCATCAAAAAACGGTTTCCAGAAAGAATCATCGCCCGGCTTTTGGAGATACGTTTCTGGGACTGGCCCCGGGAAAAGCTGGAGCAGGGGTTCAGGGACCTTTACGATGTGGAGACATTCATCGAAAAATACTGAGTGAAACACAATTCTATTATCCAGGTAATTCATTCCCAACACTTGGGGCGGATAATCCCCCTGACAGTCGAAAACCGAATCTTCAGGGAGGATCGAATCCGCCATGTCCGCCGCACAGGCTACAACGACAAACAAAACCATACCGGCAAACGCTTCCAGTTCCCGAATCGATCTGACGTTTCTGCACCATGCCCTGGAAATCAGGCCCGGGTCCATGGAAACCTTTGTTCAATCCCTGCCGTTTTCTTTCCGGGATGTCACGGCGGGCGCGGAAAATGAATTCCAGGCCGTGGTCATGGGAAAGCGTGAGGATGTGGATCTGCCCATCACCATTGAATCCGCCAATTTTTTCAAGAACATGGTCCGCAGGGCCGCATCAGGGGACACCTCCCGGAAAACAGTCACCGCCCTGGAACGGTATCTGGAGCAGAAAAACGACGTCTGGGAAAATTCCTGGGTCCGGTTCCCGGAAAAATCGCTCAATGCTTACGCCCGGGAGGTCTTTACCTCGGATCTACTGGCGGACAAAGCATCTCCGGCGGCAGGCCCCCGGTCCGATGCCGGTCAGTTCCGGTTCCTTCAGGCCGGTGAACCCATGATCCGCATCCCGGTTTCATACCTGCTCAAGCTCTCTTTGGCCGATGTGATCGGTTCGGCGCCCCTGATCCATCCGCGAATCAAACAAACCGGCGAAAAAATGCTGTCCCATTTTCTCAATGACAACACGTCTCCTGAAATTTTTTCCTTTCATCCGGTGCGGTCCGGGGTCGGGTCCCGGGGTATCGGCCGGACCCTTGCCACGGAAACGTTGATCCGGTTTCTGTTCACCCAGTTGCTGGTTCTGTATGCGGAAAAAAAACTGGGGCTGAAGGATACCGGACAGCAGGTGCGGGTGTTTTTTTCCGCCTCCCCGCCGGTGATGCAGCACCGGCTCAATGAATGCCTGTCTGATGCGTTTTACCGCTACTTGTTCATGAGTCCCTGTCTGTCGGGCTGGAACCGCGGCGAGGAAAAACATGCCTATATGAATCTGTGCCACGAGGTACTGTCCCGAAGCCAGATCAACGGAATCGCCAAACTCAAGGAAGCCGGCATCATTCAATCCAACCTGGTGATCCTTCCCAACAGCTCCAACATCAGTTTGGCCAACAACGGAACCCATATCAGCATCGGTTCCAGAAAACTGGCGCAGCTTCTGTCCGATCCGGGATCAGGGTTTACGGCGCTGCATGAAAAACACCTGGGGGATTTGGTCATCAAAATCGCGGAACATTTTCTCTGCCTGTTTCCCGGCACTTACAGCGCCTCACCCTATCGCCTCAACTTTGAAGATTTTCACCCGGAAAAAATCCTGGGATTTCTTCCCCATGAGCTGGATTACACCCATCTGCGCATGCTCTGGCGGCGCTGGAAAAAAAAGGCGGCCAACCGGATGCTGGGCCGTCCGGTCACTCCTTTCGGTCCGGTCTGGCTGGACCGGTTCATCAGCAGGACATTCTTCCTGAAAGGGGATTTTATCCCGGATTTCCGGCTGGTGGATTACCTGGTTTCCCTGATGAGCACCGACCAGAGTCCCGGCCTGGACGGCAATCCCGGGAACACGACCCGGCTGGGCAGCGACCTGGCCCAGATGGGCATTTTCGATACCCGCATGCCCCTGTACCAGCTGATTCGTCTCAGGGAATTTTCCCGCATGGGGTACAGTGGGTTCGAACACCGGTATTACAGCATTTTTGAACACGTTCTGGCAGACATGGGGAACGCCGCCGACATGCAGACCCTGATCACGGCACTGGCCTACAAATACATTCTCAACGGTGAGGTGACCCATGCCATGATTCCCGACACCCCGGGGGTGGAAAGCGAGCGGCGCCAGATGTTTTTCTGTGCCGCCGTGAACCTGCCCACCTGTTATGTGAAAACCGATACCCGAAACCTGTTTCTGAAACACATTGTGTCCCGGATTTCCCATACCCGGAAAAGCCGGCGGTATCCGGGATATACCCGAATTAAAATAAAAGATTACAAACAGGCCCTGGTCAACACGCTGAAAAAAGACGGCAACGCCCTGATCGATGATCTCAAACTGCATGCAGCCATAGCCGATCTGCAGAGCCGGATTCATTCCCCGGACACCCGTTCCGCATGCGGTCGGCTGGTCAAAGGCATTCTGACGTCTCAAAAAAAACCGGATCCCATGAACTATCCCGGAGAGGTGTTCAACCGGGAGGCAGAACAATATTACCAGGAGACGCTCCGCAAACAGCATATGGCCGAAGGCTTCAAAACCCTGATCAGCGAATTTACGGGCATGGATCTGTGGGCCGGTTTCAGAGAACCGGTATTCAGAGATATCATCGGCACCATTCTCCCGGATACGGACCTGGATCATTTTCTCAAACAGGTGAAAGGCCCTTTAATGGCAAATGATCTGCCCCTGGAACCGATCAAGAAACTGCTGTTTCTGATCATGCTGTATGTCAACATGGAGGCCGCCCATGCAGCATCCCGTTAACCACCATCTCAGGTGTTGAATGAGCCCGGAAACGCACCAGTATATTGACCGGCACACGGGCCGGGTCCAAACGGAAACCCTTGTGGCGGATCAGACCATTGCATTCCTGTACGCCACGGTCCGGGAAAACGCCCCGGCTATGTTCAATCTTCTGGTATCTGACAGGGTTTCGACCCTGCTGGGATTTCTTTGCTTTGACCTGCCTTTGAACAACCATATTCCGGATCCGGCCCGGTTTTTACACCGCAGGGGGATCCCTTTTCGAGAAATCTTCGGCCCGGTGACGCAACTCAATACCTATCGCCGGTTTTTTGAACGCCAAATCCGGTTCTGGGAATGCCGTCCTATGACCGATGATCCCGGGGCCGTGGTTTCGCCGGCCGATGCCCGAATTCTGCCCGGTTCCTTTGCAGACACCCGGCATCTGTGCATCAAGGAAAAATTTTTCCAGTATGACGAACTGATCGGTATAGACCGGTGGCAAGACACCTTCCTGGACGGGGATTATGCCATTTTTCGCCTGACACCGGACAAGTATCACTACAATCATGTTCCCGTGTCGGGAAAGGTACTGGATGTTTATGAAATCAACGGATGTTACCATTCCTGCAATCCCGGCGCCGTGGTGCGGTCGGTCTCCCCGTTTTCCAAAAACCGGCGGGTGGTGACGATCATCGACACGGATGCGGCAAACGGCACGGGTGTTGGACTGGTGGCCATGGTGGAGATTGTGGCCCTGATGATCGGCCGGATCGTTCAGTGTTACAGCCCGGACCAATATGACCCGGTCCGGGCTGTGCAGCCGGGCATGTTCATCCAAAAAGGACAGCCCAAAAGCCTGTTCCGGCCCGGCAGTTCCACCGTGGTCCTGCTGTTTGAAAAAAACCGGCTCCGGTTCAGTCCGGATCTGCTGGCAAACACCCGGCGGTACAATGTGAAGTCCCGGTTTTCAACCCATTTTGGCGAACCTCTGGTGGAAACGGACGTGAACGTCAGAGAAACCATCGGAAAGGCGGTCTGATGACAGAACTCATTTTTATCATTGGCATGGGCATGTTGGCAGCGGGGTCTTTGTGGTGGGGATTTCGACACCTGCCCCGGGAACAATGGCAGATAATGGCCGTGCTGCCCCGGCGCAAAAAAGGACAGGGCTGGCAGGGACTCAATCTGACCTACTATGGTGTTTTGTGTGCCAATGCCTACACCTTTGCCGTGGTTGTTTTTTTGATATTGACCACTGCGGCCCGTATATCTTTGCCCGGCCTGTGTATTTTCATTACCGCCGTCCTGGCAGTCTGCCTGCCGGCTTCGCGGATCATCGCCCGGGTGGTGGAAAAGAAAAAAGGCACGCTCACCGTGGGCGGGGCCGTGTTTGTGGGTATCCTGGTTTCCCCTCCTCTGGTGTTGCTCATCAACCGGATTTTTGAACCGGTCATGGCAAATCCGTTACATCCCCTGGTGCTGCTGTCTGCGGTATCCATTGCCTATGCCTTCGGCGAAGGGCTGGGCCGCCTGGCCTGCATCAGTTTCGGGTGCTGCTATGGCAAACCTCTGGACCAGTGTCCTCCAATCATTCAAGTTCTGTTTTCCCGGTTTTATCTTGTATTTACCGGCCCTTTGAAAAAAATCACCTATGCTTCCGGGTATGACGGGCAAAAGGTGCTGCCCGTGCAGATCATCACGGCTGCCCTGTATACCGGTACCGGGCTGGCAGGCACCATCCTGTTCTTGAACGGATTGTATCGCACCGCCTTTCTGATCACCCTGGCCGTCACCCAGATATGGCGGTTTGTTTCCGAATTTTTCCGGGCGGATTTCAGAGGCGGTATGGCCATCTCCGCCTACCAGGTCATGGCCCTGGTCACCCTCGGGTGTGCCGGTGCCATGGCTCTTTTACTGCCCGTGGACACCCGCCTGCCCCTGCCCCGGCTCCATGAGGCGGTTTCCACTCTCTGGAATCCCTGGATGATTCTATTTGTCCAGGGGATCTGGGCCGCCGCCTTTCTCCACACCGGAAGAAGCGTGGTCACCGGATCCAGCATTTTATTTCATGTGGAAAAAACACGGATTTAATCGATTTTTAATGCCAGGATAATACCGGCATAACAGTGTTGGATTACATACAAGGCAAGGACAAAGAAACACCAATTTTTTATCAGGAGTCTGACATGAACAGGTTACTGCCGTCATTCACCCCGTTTCTGGATAATGACAAACTGAGCGGGTTCAGGGAAAAATTACTGGACAAATACGCGGAGCTGATCCGGAAACGATCTGACATCAAAAACAAAATCCGCAGCCTGAAAGTGAAGCATGCGGATATGGTGGATCAAAGTATTCTGATGGGCAGCATCGAAAATGAAATCCGCTATTCACGACGATGTGACGACCTCATCACACAGGTTGAAAAAGCATTGGAACGAATTGAAAACGGCGAATTCGGCTATTGCGAACTCACGGGTGAACCGATAGATTTACGGCGACTGGAAGTGCAGCCCTGGGCCACCCTGTCCATCAAAGCCCTTGAGGGCATTGAAAAAAAACATGACAACCGGCGGTTTTAATATCCGATGGCGGCTTTCATGGTTTCCGTCTTTGGCAGCGGCGCTGACAGGTGATCGGTCAGGCCCAGATCGGTTAACAATGCCTCGAAAATGGTTTCTCTGGAAAACGCTTTGGCCCGCCGCAGGCTGTTCTTTTTCAAGGCGTGACGTAAGGTTTCATCCCTGGCAAACCGGGCGATGCCATCCGCAAGTCCGGCTGGATCTTTGGCCAGGATACCGTTTTCCCGGGTCTGAATGATTTCCAGGGGGCCTTTTTCCGCATAAGCGGCCACTGCGGCCCCGCAGCTCATGGCCTCCAGAATCACATTGCCGAAGGTGTCGAACCGGGACGGCAGCACCAGCATGTCCGTCCGGGAATACAGGGCCGGCATATCGGTCCGCGCCACCCACCCCAGAAACAACGCATCCGGCAGCAGGGCTTTCAACCGGTCCTCCGCAGGGCCCGTGCCGGCGATCACCAGCCGGACCTTCACCCCGGACCGATCCAGACGGTCCATGATTTCGGGCAGGTCAAACACCCCTTTTTCCTCACTCAGCCGCCCGGCATACAAAACAACGATATCGGTTTCTGAAATCCGTTCCCCGAAAACCGCCCGCCGGTTGCCGGGCAAAGGGCGGAACCTCTCATCCACCCAGTGGGCCGTGTTGTGAACCCGGGAGCCATCATAGGCAATGGCCGGCCCGGTGAGCCAGTCCCGGTGATCCCGGTTCAATGCGAAAATCCCGTCAAACTGATGATAAAACGCCCTGAGCATCCGGCGGATCCGGTCCATCACCGGGGGCGGCAGTTCCATGGTGTGCCGGAAAAATGTCAGCCAGTCCGTGTGCATGAAAAAATACACGGGCACGGCCATGGACTGTTTGAGAAACAGGGCCACCAGGCCCATCAGCAGCTCGGTGGAACACATGATCCGGTCATACCCTCCCTGGATGAACAGGGACTGGACGGCCAGCAGGTCCGGAACGTGAAACACCTGTTCCGGATAACCGGGAAAAGTGAAACTTCCCACCGGCGGTACCACTTTTAAATGAGGGGCTTCCCGGATCCGGTCATGACAGACCAGAAAATCGATGGGCAAATCTCTTTCCTGGATATAGGACAATTTTCTGGACAGGGAAGCGGACACCCCGTTATTGTCACCTAAAGTGTCGGTCAGCCACAGGACCCGCCGGGGATGGACATGCCTTCCTAAAGACCGGGCGAATCCGTTGACAAAGGCCCTTTGACCCATCAACACACGGGTGGAGAGCAAAGATGCCCCGGCAATGACCCCCCAGGCCAGCACGGGGAACGTCAGGGCATCGAAAAAATCGGACAGATTGATCCGGGAACCGTGGTCCAGTGCCGGGTCTGAATCCTCTTCAAACAGGGCCCTGACATGGGATGGAATTTCGAGCTGTTGGATCAGATCCGCCGGATTCTGGTTCCGGATCATGTCCAGATTCTCCATTTGACCGGCCCGGGAGGCGATCCGCCTTGCAATGATCTGATTCAGGCAGGAAAACATCCGGGAAGACCCGGTTTTCAACAGATCCATGTACTGTTCCCGATCCCGATGTTTGGCCCGGGCGATCTCATCGATGGTCCGGATCAAGGGACGGAAATCCGGGGTCACCTTGAACCGGCTGATCAGGCCGGGCCGTCTGCCGTGCAGGGCCTCATGAAACGATCTGAAGAAAAACAGGGTGAACCGGTGGCGACGAAGCTCCTGCATGGCATTGCTGAACCCCAGACAGATCAGCTTTTCCCGAAGGGATCCTTTATGGAGAAACATCCTGAACAGCCCGGGTTCCTTCATGTGCAGGGCGATCTGGGACAGGTAATCCATAAACGCGATATTGAGTTTTTCATGAAAAAACACCTGGCCATAGGGATGCATGGCACCGCTCCGGATGGCTTCCAGTGCCAGCAGGGACAGCGGGGTTTGCTTTCTTTTTTTCTCCAGATCCGGCACATGCAGGGCAGTGCCGCAGGTACCGGCAAACAGGCCCATGTGGTCGTCAGACCCCCCCGTGACCTGCTTGTCGTAGACAAATCTGCAGAAATTCTTTGCCTGGATGCCGTGTTTTTTCTGCCAGAGATCGATCCGCTCTTCAGTCAGGCTGTCCAGCCACTCCCAGGTCAACAGGTTCTGCCAGACATCCCGCTGGCCGTTGAGTACCTCGAACCGGTCGAACATCAGGGCCAGGTGCTCGTACATGACCGGATCCGGACCGTCGGCCCCGGCATCGACATATAAAGGATGGGGCAGAACCGTGGGGATATCATGCGCCGCCGCATAGGTGAGAAAGTCCGGCAGATCGTTTCTCAACCGGTTGAGGGTCTCCTCCTGTGCCGGGGTGAATCCATAGGCCAGCACATGCAGGTGCGTGTCGAATTTCTTGAAACAGCAGGTGAATTCCCCGCCCGGCAAAATATCTCTGCCGGTTTCCATCAACTCCCAGCAGGACCTGGCATTGTTGTGATTGGTAATGGTGATCACATCGCACCGGTGTTCCTTGAGGCAGTTAACCAGGTCACCGGTCTGAAGCCATGTTTCCGGAAACCGCAGAATTCTGCCCAGAAGCTCGTCTGTGACATCGGAATTGCAGTCATGGCAGTGCAGGTCCATTCGAAGGCACTCTGTTTCCGGGGCTTTTTGCCGATGCCGGTCCAGGCGCTGCTGGAAAGTCTGTTGTATCTGCTGCTGAAACTGTCCGGAATCTGACATGTCATTCACGCTCCTTTCTCGATCTCATGATTTTTATATCCTCCGTGCCGGGTTTTGCCGCACATTATCAGGGGCTCAATAACATCGTGTGTGAATTGTATTGGTTTTTGGTAAGGACCGGTTTTTGTTTTTTAAACCAAAACATAACTTCAGGCTAACAGGGAATAAACATGCAAATGGTTTGATGATCGTCAATGTCAGTGATCGTTCAAATGACAACGAATACAACAACCAAATCACAAGGAGACACGTAATGAAAAAATGGATCACATCGATTTTCATCGCCATGGCTGTCATGATGGCATTTACCACCTCTTCCATGGCCGAAGACACCATCACGGAATTCCGCATCGGTATTCTGGGCGGTGAAAACGCCTCGGACCGGCTGCGGTCCAATGAATGTGTGCGGGCACAGATTGAAGCACTCCTGGGGGTTCCCACCAAAATTTATGCCCCGGCCGATTACAACGGGGTGATTGAAGGGCTTCTGGGCGGCAACCTGGACATGGCCTGGCTGGGTGCCTCGGCCTATGCCAAGGTCTTTATGACCAACCCGGACATCGTGGAACCGGTACTGGTAAAAATCAACAATGACGGATCTTTCGGATATTATTCAGTGGGGTTCGCCCGGGTGGATTCCGGTATTGAAAGCCTGGATGACATGAAAGGCAAAGTGTTCGGATTCGGAGACCCCAACTCCACCTCCGGGTATCTGATCCCCTCCATCGAGATCCCCCAGTCCGGGTATTCCATGAAACCCGGTGAATATTTTAAAGATGTGGTATTTGTGGGCGGCCACGAGCAGACCATTGTGGCGGTGTTCAACGGGGATATCGATGCCGGCGTGACCTGGGCGGACGGCCTGGGAGAATGGGTGGACGGCTACAACAGCGGCGCGTTGCGAAAAGCGGCCGATGCCGGCCTGGTGGACATGACCCAGATCAAAGAGATCTGGCGGTCCAAACTGATTCCCGAAGGCCCCATTGTTCTGCGCAAGGCCCTGCCGGAAAAAGTGAAACTCAAAGTCACCGGTCTGCTGGCCAGCATGCCCTCCATGGACATGGAATGCGCCTACGGGTTCATGGCCGGTGAGGTCAAGGGCATTGCACCGGTGGACCATGATGCCTACCTGAGCATCATCGAGGCCAGAAAAGCCAAGTCCAATTAAGCAACCCCCTTTTGTCAACATCAACCATGGTGGCTGATGGGTTCATCAGCCACCACTGTTTTTTATCCCAAAAAGACCAGCACCAAAGGATTCCGGCATGTCTCTGCACATCATCCAGACGGAAATCATGGCCATGGAAAAACGGCGCCGCCTCTATTCCATGGCATGCATTGTTCTCGTTGCAGCAGTCCTGATCTCCGGTTACGGCCTGGCAAATGACCTGAATTCCGGCGGATTTCTCACCGGAATGCAGCAGTTTTTCGACTATCCGTCCGAGATTGTCAAAGAGGCCTGGGCTGCCGGGTTTTCATTTTTTCTGGTCATGGGCCGGTTTGTGCCGGCCCTGGTGGAAACCTTGAACATTGCCGGGGCCGCCTCCATCACGGGCGGTGCTTTGGCCGTGGTGCTGGCATTTCTGGGATCCGCCAACCTGGGGGTCAACCCCCCGGTGGTAATTACCATTGTCCGGCGGATCATGGATATCATGCGGGCGTTTCCGGAACTGATCCTCGCCCTGTTTCTGATTTTTATCCTGGGGTCCAGCCCGGTGCCGGCCATGATCGCGGTGGCGTTTCATACGGCCGGGGCCCTGGGAAAATTGTTTTCAGAGGTAAATGAAAATGCCGATGCAGATCCTGTGGAAGGGCTGGCATCCTGCGGAGCCACCTGGCTGCAGCGCATGCGGTACGGGGTCCTCCCCCAGGTATTGCCCAACTATCTGAGCTATTTTATGCTGCGGTTTGAAATCAATGTGCGGGCATCGGCTATTTTGGGGTTTGTGGGGGCCGGGGGCATCGGCATGGAACTGCGGCGCACCATCGGCTGGGGCAAAGGCGCCGGCGATGAGACCGCAGCCCTGTTCATGCTGCTGATTCTGTCCATTTTTGTTATCGACCAGTTGTCCTCTTTTATCCGCCGGCGCCTGGTGACCGGCAGGGATTCAGAATAGAAAGGAACCCCCATGACATCATCCATCCTGGCCATACAGCCGCCGGCCCCGGTCACCGGATCTTTGACCGTGTTTTCCAGAATCCGCCGGAACAGCCTGCTGGTCATGGCAGGGACCGGGCTGACAATCCTGTATCTGCTGTACACCTTCATCTCTTTTGATGTCTGGGATCTGCTCAGCCGATCCAAGCCCCAGCGGGCGGTTCTGCTGGCCACCGATGCCGTGGCCCACAAGGTCCATGTCACCAAAACCATCAGAGGTGCCGGCGGCCTTTCTATTGCAGTGGAAGGCGAGCGCACCGCCACCTATGAAACACCCCCCGGATGGGTGACCGTGTCCGATGACCTCACCCGGGTGGATCTGGCCGAAGGATACCGGGTGGATATATCCGGTACCCATGTGATCTTTCAGATACCGGACTTAGGCCCAATTCATGTCCGGATAACAGATACAGGCATCGAGACAATCCTGCCCGAAGGCGTGGACCCGCCGGAATGGCTTCGGGCCACACCGGCCAAATTTGATGCCCGGCCCACCATCGGGCGGCGGGTCCAGGTGTCCAGGGCACGGATCGAGGTACACCGGTATTTTATGGGCTGGGAGAATTTTTTCTTTCCTTTCCGATCGGAACTTGCCGTGTATTCTCCGGGGCAGCTGTTTTCCCTGGCATTTTCAGACCAGCGGCTCGATCCTGACATGCCCAACTGGCGCCTGATGGCCACCACCTTCTGGAACAATCCGGGCTGGCAGCACAAACAGGTATTTATCGCCCTGCTGGAAACTTTTCTAATGGCGGTACTGGGCACTATCACCGCAGCCCTGGTGGGACTGCCCCTGGCGATACTGGCAGCGGCCAACTTCACACCGTCCCAGGCCCTGCGGTTTGCCGTCCGCCGGCTGTTCGACTTTTTACGGGGTATTGACATGCTCATCTGGTCTCTGATCTTTATCCGGTCCTTTGGACTGGGGCCCCTGACCGGGGCCCTGGCCATTGCCTTTACCGACACCGGGTCTCTGGGCAAGCTCTTTTCCGAGGCCCTGGAAGGGGTGAACAAAAAACAGATGGAAGGGGTCCATGCCACCGGGGCCAACCGCTTGCAGTTTTACCGGTTCGGTGTCATTCCCCAGATCATTCCGGTGTTTGTTTCCCAGACCCTGTATTACCTGGAAGCCAATGTCCGGTCCGCCACCATCATCGGTGCCCTGGGTGCCGGCGGCATCGGCCTGATGCTGGTGGAAGCCATGAACACCCAGCGCCACTGGGAAAATGTATCTTATCTCATCCTGCTGACCATTTCCCTGGTCATGGTCATGGACACGGTTTCCGCCAAATTGCGCAGCCGCCTGATCCACGGCCGGTCCGGCATATGATCACTAAAACCCATTGAGGATACCATGAAAATAGCAGAACTGACCAAGACATTCGGAAAAATAACCGCCGTGGATGCTGTTTCCTTTTCCATTGACCAGCCCCAGATGGTGGGCGTGATCGGACCGTCCGGGGCCGGCAAATCCACCATGCTGCGCATGATCAACCGGCTCACCGATGCCACCCAAGGATCCATCCGGATCAATGACCGGGAAATACTGGCGCTTACCGGCAGAGAAAAACGGCGGTGGCAAAGGGACTGCGCCATGATTTTCCAGCAGTTCAACCTGGTGCCCCGGCTGAACGTGGTGACCAATGTGCTGATGGGCCGGCTGAACGGCCACAGCACCATAAAGAGCCTGTTCTGTGTCTTTGGCCGGCACATGGTGGAGGAAGCCCTGGCCGCCCTGGACCGGCTGGGAATTGCGGACCAGGCCCTGCAGCGGGCCGAGACCCTGTCCGGGGGCCAGCAGCAGCGGGTGGCCATTGCCCGGGCCCTGATGCAGACACCCAAAATGGTGCTGGCGGATGAACCCATCGCTTCTCTGGATCCCTTGAGCGCGGAAAAAGTCATGAACTCTCTGCGGGAAATCCGGGACCGGGACAACCTGACCGTGATCTGCAACCTGCATACCCTGGATACGGCAAGAACCTATTGTGACCGGGTGATCGGCATGCTGGAGGGCCGGATCGTGTTTGATGATCTGCCGGAAAAGCTCACCCCGTCAGTAGTGCGTGATATTTACGGGGCAAACGAGGAATTGAATGAATCAGTGACCTCCACCGCGATGGTCACCCCGGTCAGAAATCGGAACAATACCCGGCTGACGCCGGCCATGGCCGGCCTGACTGCCGGATGATCAGTCGAAAAAATTGCTTTCGGGCCATGGTGATCCTGTGGGGATATGATATATTGAAACTGTCTCTGGGATTTTCCATCATGCAGGCATACGGCATCAACCCCTATATTTTCTTTTTTGTGGATGTGGTGACGGTTCCGTTCTATGTGATGGGAATGGCCCGGCTGATCAATTCATTGACGGAAAAGTCATTGACGGAAAAGGCCAGGCAGTCTGAAACCATTTTCCTGTGGGCCGTCATCACTGCCGTTGCCAGTGTGGCTCCCTATCTGTCATGGGTGAACCCACATAAAGCGATGCCGGGATACAAGGCCGACTGAAAACGGTCATAAAATGGCATATAAAGGTATCATCCCCCACCCAGGCCATGGACCGGTCCGGATAGAACACAGCCGCCGGCACCACCGGACTCCCCCTGCGAAACGCTGGATACCGGCGGCTGGTGTATGAAGTCAGGAAAAATGAAATCGTCATCGTCGTGATTGCCATAGGCAGACGGGACCGTGGCGCCATCTACAAAACAGCTGCAAAACGATAATGACAGTTCATGAATTTCAATTGACTTCATTCTTTTCATATGTTACATGTAACAATGTTGAACAACAGGATCAGGAGGGTAAACATGAGTGTCGCAAAAAGGGTACAAAAGCACCGGCAAGCATTGCGTGCCATGGGCCTCAGGCCATTGCAGATCTGGGTTCCGGACACCCGGCGCAAAGGGTTTGCCGAAGAATGCCGCCGTCAGTCCAGAGCGATCGCCAATGATCCCCATGAACTGGAAGTGATGGACTGGATCGAAACCGTTTCGGAATCAGACGGCTGGACAGCATGATCCGGGGAGATCTGATTTCCGTTATCGTGCCGGGCGCTTACGGAAAACCAAGACCGGCAGTGATCATACAATCTGATCTTTTTGAAGAACATCCATCCGTCGTCGTTCTTCCTGTCTCCTCCACCCTGCGGGAAACCCCGCTTTTCAGGATCCGCATCGAACCGTCATCTGAAAACGGTCTGCAGTCGGTATCTGACATCATGATAGACAAAATAACGACCATCCCGAGAAAAAAAACAGGCCCTGTATTCGGACGAATTGAAGACCGTCACATGATATCCATAGAACGGTTGCTTCCGGTTTTTCTGGGTATTGCATGAAATTAAATGGACACTGCGATGCGTTTCCCGGTGTCCGGGTCAAAAAAATGACAATGTTCCCATAAAAATCCCAGGTCCACCCGGTCTCCCGGAGACAGGCCGGCGTGTTTTCCGCTCCGGATGATCAGCGGCTGTTTGCTGGGGCCGTACTGGATATGGTACAGGGTGTCGGATCCCAGGCTTTCTTTCAGATCGATCTGCCCGGAAAACCGGACATCCGGTGTGACAGAGCCATCCACGACAAACAGGTGCTCCCTGTGGTTAAAATTGCCCTGGCCCTGGTCATCGGCTTTGCCGGTGGATTCGGCATAGCCCGATTTCTCAGGTTTTAAGTTCGGGGTCGTGCCTGTACTTAAGAGATCCTTCGAACTCGGTATTGACAAGTTCCATTTTTTATGCAAATACGTTCTTCAAAAAATTGGAGGGCTGTTATGAATCACGAATTCACGATCAAAGAATCCGTAATCCGTTTGCCAGGAATTACAACCAATACTAACAGAAAGACTTAACCGTCTCCCTGTGAAAACCTTGAAGGTTTACTTGATGATCCGGAAGCAAAAGTAGATTTTGATGAACATAATCTGCTTTTAACAATTGAAAGTTCCAGGTTATCGTTGGAAGACGTTTATTTCCCGTTGGAAAAATCTGTGAGAGGCCTTAATTTATCCTTTTCAAAGACGATCCAAAGCGCCTTTCATTAAAATGGTACCTTTGGGTGCTTGCACTACGCCTTGAAAAAAAAAGGGGGGAGGGGACGTGAATTCGATCACGTGATTTGTGATCCTCCCCTATAAAATTGGACGTAAGGTCGTATGGAGGTTATCATATGGGTCAGGTAACCATATATCTGGACAAAGAGATTGAAAATAAAATGAAACGCGCTGCCAGGGCAAACCAAATATCTGTGAGTAAGTGGGTGGCAGATCTCATCAAGGAAAAAATTTCAACGGAATGGTCTCAGGATATCTTGAATTTGGCAGGTTCCTGGAGAGAGGATTTTCCGTCACTGTCTGAAATCCGTTCAGCCGAGGGTGAAGATTCCGAACGTGAGAGTCTATAAAATTGTATATTATTGATACCAATCTGGTGACCCACAATATCAAGGAATTCGGACGTATCAGGGCGCTGACTTTGGCGGATTGGTATTGTGCCTGAATCCATATTTTTCAGCTCAGCAACACCATACGGGTCGATTTTCTTTAGCAGGTCTTTGGGCCTGTGGGCGTAAACCGTGCAAGCCGCGCGGATGCCGGCCCGGCCGGCATGGGTGATCAAATCGGTTATCCGATCCAGGTACAGCAACGGCTCGCCTCCTGTAAATGAAACCGCCTGGACCCCCTTTTCTCCGGCCGCATCCAGGATCTGCCGGATGTCATCGGTCTTCAAACGGGTGCGGCGGATATCCGCGGTTTTCCGCATACCGCACTGGGGCCAGTTGGCATTGCACTGGCTGGTGATCTGGATCACCAGCTGGCCGGGCACCCGGTTTTTCGCCAGGCATGCCAGCGTCTTGAACACAGATAAACCTGTCATCGGGTTGATTTCCTGTCGCCTGTTTTTTTCGGGCAATATTTTTGGATGGGTTTTCTTGTGATGGGTCATGCCTTGAACCGCTGACCGATACATTTATGGATATGGTCTGCTAACGGCAGGGGAAAATGTCCGGGAAGACAATGATGGGCTTTGCGTAACGTTAGAAAAATCCATTTATGTTCTAAAAAATTGAATGCAGCAAAAAAATCCCATAGAGGCGGAACAATAATGGTAACTGTCTCGCCGACCCGGCTCAATTCACTGAAAAACGCTTCAGGCCGCTCCACATGTTCCATGGTATGGGAACAGAGCACCCTTTTGAATTGTTTGTCTGCAAAAGGCAGATTGTAAATATCTTTGATCAGCACAAAATTGGGGATTTGGGCATGTCTGATGATATCTGCATTGATGCCACCTGCATCGGTTTTGCCGCAGCAGATGTTCAGGTCCCACCGGTGCTGCGAAATAATACGCTCCTTCATCAGGGTATAACTGATGATATTACACATTTTACCGACAAGAACGATGATGATCACGGCAATGATGGACATTACGATGGGCCGCGCAAATAATTCGGTCATAATCCTGATTTTCCATACCGGGTGTCATGCCCGGATTATTCAATGGGTTTTGGTATGTGTTTGCGTTTTCCAAACAGCGATGATCGCGGCAGAATACCCGGCAATCAATAGCTTCTTATTGGACCTTGGTTAGATTTGAATAAGTGTCGATAACGGGCCGGCAACTCATCATAATATCCCATACTATTCAGACGCAATATTTGCCGAACTGCTCATAAAAACCGTTCTTTTTCAATCTTGTCTTTTAAATACCTCTGTGCTATTCGATTTGTGCCATAAAACAAATTATTGGCCTGTTTTCAAGTCAGATTAGGAAAGAGAGGTATTATGAAATCCTGGTCCAAACATATGATCGGCCTGCTGTTTGCTGCCTGCTGCCTGCAATTGTCTGGCTGTACATCTCCGCCCATGGAACAGATAGTCATTAAAGGCTCCACCACCATGGCACCCATGCTGGAAAGGCTGGCAGCCGATTATCAGAAGCCGGAGCACAAACAGATCATTATTGAACCCATTGGTTCTCTGGCCGGGATACAGGCATTGATGCTAAACGAATGTGACATGCCTGCCGCTTCTGTTCCGAAGCTTCGAGCAGCGCTTATCCGGGAAGCCGAAGAGCACGGTGTCTCTCTGAAAGCATTTCCGGTCTGCCGGGGCAGAATGTTTCCCATTGCGCAGACGGCCAATCCCGTTTTTCTTGGGTTATCCATCACAGTACCTCAAACATATTTTTTCCGGACAGATATCTACCTGGAAGCCATTCGGCTGGACAGACGCTAAAATCCAAATCGTATTGAGACAAAAATGTTCAGGAACATGCCGGATGTGGGAAAAGATGGTTTTTGAATGATGCCTCTCCCGCACCCGGTCACATCCGGGCATTTTCCAACAGCGGCGTTCTGGCGGGCCGTGGCTGTAAACCGATACGCCATCGGCACCCAGATCAGCCAGGCGTATCCTCATTACGCAGTCAAAGCGCTAAGGAACACCGGCAATGACGATGGAACGACCCTGGAACGGACCCTTTTTCTGTATGTCAATGGCGATCCGCATGTCAAAAACCATCAAATCGTTTCTGACCTATCTACACAGTGGCACGGCCAGAAAAATCATTACGGACAGCGGGTTTGTTCCCATAACACATAAAAATTAAACCATACTCAGCCAACAGACAGGAGTTTGATTTGAAAGCATTGATCGTGGCGGCCCATGGCAGCCGTCAGAAAGCATCTGCCCCAGAGGTGGCGGCCCTGGCGCAAAAACTGGACAACAAGGTCAAAACCGATGATTCAAATGACATTCACCAGGTGGTGCATGCGTTTTTGCAGTTCTGCGATCCATCGCTGGAAACAGTAATCCGGAAGCTGGTAAAAAGCGGGGTGGACGAGATGGTGATCTTTCCTTTTTTTATTTCCGCGGGCAGCCATGTGCAGACAGATATCCCCCTGGCTGTTGAAACCGCCCGTCAACAAGATCCGACGCGGCAGTTTCACATCTGCCGGCACCTGGGAGTCCTGGATGCCATTGAAGATCTTATTTTAGGAGAGGTGGCCGGTTAGCATCATGACAGCAACCAACCATTCTGATTGTAAAGACCGGGGAAACCTTTGCCCACCTTGATCGGGTCATTCGGTGATTTTGAAGACTGGATCCGACAGGGCCTGGGCGTGGGAGCAGGACCAGGTCCCGGTGGTCAACGCCCCGGCATTCGAGCCGCTGCCGGAACCCGGCACCTTCAGCGGGGCGTGTGATCGCCGGCTCCCATGCCATGGTTACCCAGAACCTGGACTGGAGTCTTGCGGTGGCGGCCTGGCTGGTCCCGGTGGTGACGGCCGGAATACCGGTCCTGGGGATCTGCTACGGTCATCAGCTCCTGGCAAAGGCCATGGGCGGCAAGGTGGATTTTCATCCCGGCGGCCTGGAGATCGGCACCACACCCATCTCCCTGACCCCTGATGCCCTGTCAGATCCCCTGCTCCAGGGACTGCCCCCGGTGTTCAACGCCCATACCTGCCATTCCCAGACCGTGCTGACCCTGCCCCCCGGGGCAGTGCCATCTGGCAAAAAACACCCATGAACCCCATCACGCCTTCCGCCTGGGCCTTGCTGCCTGGGGGGTGCAGTTTCATCCGGAATGCACCAGTGACATCATGAGCGGGTACATCCGCAACATGTCGCCGGTGATCCAGGCCCTGGGCAAAGATCCGGACCGGGTGCAAGCGCAGGTGACCGATACGCCGGAGGCGGGGCAGGTGCTGGCGCGTGGTTTGCCGGCTTGTGCAGCCAAAACCAGATCGCGCATTGACACCATAGAAACCGCTTACATTTTTTTGCTTTTAAAAAAATCCCGGACAAAGGCGATATGGGTGTTCATGGAAGTATAGGCTTTGTCAGGATCCCGGGAGGTGATGGCATTTAGAATGGCCCGGTGCTGAGTCAAAATCTTCTGAATGTTTTCAGGGTCTTCGTACAGACTGGTCAAATTTTCCCGGATACCATGGAAAAGATAGTCATAAAAATTGCGCATGATCAGGATGTGCAGCGGATTTTTGGCGGCATAGGCAATGGCCATGTGAAAAGCGGTATCTGCTTCTGTGCCCAGCCGTCCGGAACGTCACTTCATGCTGCATTTCATCGATGCTTTGCTCCAGAGCGGTGATATCGGTTTCATCCGCCCGCTGGGCCGCCAGGGCGGCGGCATTGCATTCCAGACCCAGCCGCACTTCAAGAAGGTCCACAAGGGAGGCGGACTGGGATTCCATGGCTTTTGCCAGGGGATTTTCCTGTACCGCCTCCATGGGTTTGACAAAAGTTCCCTGTCCCTGCTTCTGGGTGATCAGGCCCATGGTGACCAGGCGCTGGATACGCATCCCTGATGGTGGTGCGGGACACATTCATGGCCTCGGCCAGTTCCCGCTCCGTCATCAATTTTTCCCCGGGCTTGAGTGTTCCCCTGTAGATGAGTTCCCGGATCTGATCAAAAACCTGATCTGAAATACGCTTGGGCTTTATGGGCTTGATGGGTATGGTCAGTAATCTTATTTTACAGACCTTTCCGGCGTTATGTATTGAAGATTCAGACCATTGATCATCCACTATTGCGGGTGGTTTATCAAGTTTTTTTGTCCAGTGCACTGGCGTAAAGCTCCATGGGATGCCGGACTTTCACAGGAGATCCGGCTTTTCCCAGCATATCCGATATCTGCATCATGCAGGCCGGACACCCGGTGGACACGGTTGTACAGCCGGTGGCCTCGATATTTTTTTCTTTAAGAGTGCCGATGCTGCTGGACAGGTCATAATGGTAAATATTGAAACTGCCGCCCATGCCGCAGCATTTGTCTGATCCGGTCATTTCCTTCAGCCGGCAGCCGGCGGCACGGATGACCTGCCGGGGCTGGTCTGCCACCCCCAGTGATTTTTTCAGATGACAGGGATCATGATAGGTCACGATCTCTTTTCTGAATCTTCAAAAAGGCCTTCAAGCGGCTCGATCCCCACCTGATCCACCAGAAACTGGTTGATATCCATGGTTTTTTCCAGACAGGGCCGTCAATTTTTTCTGCATGCCGGAGGACGGATTTTTGTACACCGAAGGCCAGAGTTTTTTAATGGTGGAGGTACAGGTGGCACAGGCGGTCACAAGCACATCAAATGGTTGTTTTTCAAACAACGCCAGGTTGTGGTCCACCAGCCGGGTAAAGCTGTCCCGGTCACCGGATGCCAAAGATGGTATGCCGCAGCACCCCTGGTCTGAAGGAATCGTCACACGCACGCCGTGATGGGAGAGAACCTTCAGGGACGCATGGGCCACATTGGGAAAAATTTTGTCGTATCAGGCACCCGGTGAAGATCGCGACCCGGGGTCCGGAACCGGTTGTTGTCAATCCTTTTTCAGGAAGGGTTTTGTGAAACGGGGTGGTGCTCAGGGGCATGAAGTGCCGGTGAGACAACAACGGTGAGACCAGGCGGGCGCAGGAAGTGCCCTGGGCGTTGGTATCCGGTTTGGTAAAAAGCCCCTGGAACCGGCCGGCCCAGTCCACCAGGGTGTCGAACCGTCCCGGGTGGGCCAGCAGGTTTCTGAAGATCAGTTTTTTGGCAGGCGACAGGCCTTTGTATTCCGCCAGGATGGCCCGGGCCTTGATGAAAATTTCCACCACATTGACCCCGGAAGGACAGTTGGCTGCACAGGACCCGCACAGCAGACACTGGTTCAGTCGTTCGTTCACCCCGTTCGGATCCGTGAAAATATTATCCATGAGTCCGGTAAGCAGGGCCAGTTTACCCCGGGCCACATCTGCTTCCTTCCGGGTCTCGTTCGAACAATGGACACACCGACTGGCACATGCCGCAGCGAGTGCAGGTCACCAGTTGGTCTTCCAGTTCCTTTACCAGGTTTGCCAGTTCGTTCATGTCCGCCATTATGGGTTAGACTCCCGTAATTTTGCCAGGGTTTAAAATATTGCGGGGGTCCAGCGCAGCCCGCAGCTGACGGGAAAACAAAATGGAGGAATACCCGGCCTCTTTTTCCAGAAACGGGGCTTTGGCAATACCGGTGCCATGCTCTCCGGACAGGGTGCCGCCCATGGCCAGCGCTTTATCAAAGATCTCTTCAATGGCCTGTTCCACCCGATGAAACTCTTCCTTGTTTCTGCGGTCCGTGAGGATGGTGGGGTGCAGATTGCCGTCCCCGGCATGGCCGAAGGTACCGATGTCGATCCGGTATTTTTTGGCAATCTCCTGAAGCGCCCTTACCATGTCCGGAATCTTGCTTCTGGGAACCGTGGCATCCTCCAGCACCAGGGTCGGCTTGAGCTGGGCCAGGGCGGACAGGGCGGATCGCCGGGCCGCCCAGATTTTATCCCGCTGGGCATCATCTTTTGCCTGGTCAATGGTCCGTGCCCCCATTTTCAGGCACAAGTCCTTTACCTGTTCCGCTTCTTCGGCCACCACCACCGGGTGTCCGTCCACCTCGATGAGCAGCAGGGCTGCCGCATCCGTGGGAAGTCCCGCCTTTGAAAAATCTTCCACGGCCCGGATGGTGAAATTGTCCAGAATTTCCAGGGTGGCCGGCACAATGCGCGCGGAAATGATGCCGGCCACGGTTTCCGAGGCCTGTTCAATGGTGTCATACACCGCCACCATGGCCTGCCTGGCCTTCGGGGCCGGGATGAGTTTGAGAATCACCTGGTCCAGAACTCCCAGGGTGCCTTCAGAGCCCACCATCAGGCCGGTAATATTGTACCCGGTGGCGCATTTCACGGTTCTGGATCCGGTTTTGATGTAATTGCCCTGGCTGTCAAAAAACCGCAGTCCCATGACATAATCCTTGGTCACCCCGTATTTGAGTCCCCGCAGGCCCCCTGCATTTTCCGCCACATTGCCGCCGATGGTGGAAACCGCCATACTGCCTGGATCCGGCGGATAAAACAGCCCCAGTTTTTCCACTTCAGCCGCCAGGGTGGCTGTCACAACGCCGGGTTCCACCACGGCATACATGTCTGCTTCGTTGATTTCAATAATCTTATTCATCCGGCCGGTGAGAATCACGATCCCGGTTGACTGGCGAATGGTGCCGCCGGACAGGTTGGTGCCGGATCCTCTGACCGTGATGGGAATCGTGTTTTCATGGCACAGGGCGATAATTTCGCCGAGCTGGGCCGTGTTTTCAGGGATGACGGCAGCGGAGGGCATCACCGGATCCAGCACTGCGGCGTCATAGGAATAGGTGAGCATGTCTTCTTTCTGCGTGAGCAGATGTTGGGGCCCCACAATTTTCTGGAGCGCATCCTGGATGGGCCGGGGGATCATAGGCACCTCTTTTATTTTATGGTACTACCAATCTATCATCTTGTAAATTTCCGGTGTTGCTCAAATGATTATTTCATGGTAACGCCGCTATTGGCCCGCAACCATTAAAAAAACATAAACACCTGTTTTTTCATAACATAACTTTGTATATCAGATTTTTTCTTGACAAAGCGGTTCATATGGATTTTAGTATTGGTGCTACCAAGAAGGCCAGCAGCATAAAACAATAAAATGACCATTTTGGACTTACCGGAATACCTTTAAGACCGATCCGGGAAAGGAGGCAAACAAACCATCTCGGGCAATATCTGGAGACAGGCGAGTGAATAATCAATTCAAAGGAATTTTTTCTGATATGAACGATTTGGCCGCCCTGTTTTCACAAAAAGCGACCCTGGTATCGGCCCTGGTGTATCAGGCGGTATCCCGGGCTGAGGCGTTTGACCGGGCCGTAAGCCTGCTGCAGGGCAGAGCTCCGATGACGCCCCAGATGTCAAATACCCGGCTGTCGCCTGCCGGGGCCAAAGAAGCCCCTGCCCGGGTAATGGCGGCCCCGAATCTGGGGACGGCGGACCTTCAGTATCTGTCACAGGCCTGTGACACTGCCGGTAACATCCATCTGCTAAAGAACGGGATGCGGGACTATCCCGGCGGTATCGACATGGGGGTGACCTGGGCGGATTACGGCATCGCCGAAACCGGCACCCTGGTCATGACTTCCGACAGCGAGGAGACCCGGCTGGCCACCATGCTGTGCGAGGTGCATGTGGCTGTCCTGAACGTGTCGGATATCCGGCCCACTGCGGACGCCATGGTCAGGGAATTGACGGCCATGACGGCCCGGACCGGGTCATATACCGCCTTTATCACCGGTGCCAGCCGGACGGCGGATATCGAGCGGGTCCTGGCCATCGGGGTGCATGGGCCTCTGGAACTGCATATCATCCTGGTGGAAGAGGAGTAAACCCATGGCCAAAACGGAAACTTTCAGATCCTATAAACACCGGCTGGACACCGCCCTGGACAACCGGTTTCTGCGCCAGGCCATGGACAAATTTGCCGTGGCCTACCGCACCTCGAGACAGAACGCCTTTGCCGGTATGGATGTGGAAGCCCTGATTCAACAAGTGGCGGATGCCAAGGCCGGTGCCATCCGGAACAATGCGGCCCTTTTAAAGCAATTTACGGCAAACGCTCAAGCCCATGGTATCCATGTGCATGTGGCTGAGAAAGCGGAAGATGCCAACCGCATCATTGAACAGATCGCTCAAAAAACCGGTTCCAAAAAAATCGTCAAATCCAAATCCATGACCGCCGAAGAGATCCATCTGAACCGATGGCTGGAAACCAGCGGCCTGGAGGTGACCGAAACCGATCTCGGGGAATGGATCGTGCAGCTGAGAAAGGAAGGCCCTTCCCACATGGTGATGCCGGCCATCCACCTGTCCCGGTTTCAGGTGGCGGACCTGTTTTCCGATGTGACGGGGACCGACCAGGATGCAGAAATTGACCGCCTGGTCAAAGTAGCCAGAAAAGAGTTGCGGGAAAAATTTGTTCAAGCGGACATGGGCATCACCGGTGCCAACTATGCAGTGTCAGACACCGGCACCATCGGCATCGCCACCAACGAAGGCAATGCCAGGCTGGTCACCACCCTGCCAAGGGTGCATGTAGCCCTGATCGGCATCGACAAGCTCCTGCCCACCATTACCGATGCATTGACCATCAACCGGATCCTGCCGAAAAATGCCACCGGTCAGGCCATCACCTCGTATGTCACCTGGATCACCGGCCCTTCGGAATGCACCACATCCCCGTCTGGAAAACGGGAGATGCATATCGTGTTTCTGGACAACGGCCGCAGCCGGATTGCTGCAGACCCGGATTTCTCTCAGGTGCTCCAGTGTGTGCGGTGCGGGGCCTGCGCCAATGTGTGCCCGGTGTACCGCATGGTGGGCGGCCACCAGATGGGTCACATCTATATCGGCGCTATCGGCCTGATCACCACCTATTTTTTTCACGGCCTGGAAAACGCGAAAAACCTGGTGAAAAACTGCACCAACTGCGGGGCCTGCAAAACGGTATGCGCCGGCGGCATCGATCTGCCCCATCTGATCAAGCTGATCCATGCACGAATCCAGGATGAAACCGGGCATCCCCTGCAAAGTCTGATGCTGGCAAAGGTACTCAAAAACCGCAAACTGTTTCACCGGCTCCTGCGCACCGCGTACCTGGCCCAGCAGCCGGTCGTGGACCGATCGGATCAGACACGGACCGCCCCCGGCAGTGGGTCCCGCCAGCCGTCAGATGCCGGTTTTCTGCGCCACCTGCCCATGATCTTTTCTTCGGACCACAACTTCCGGCGCCTGCCGGCCATCGCCCGTGTGCCGTTCCGGGACCGGTTTGCCGCACTGAACCAGCCGGTCAAAAACCCGCGGTTCACGATTGCCCTGTTTTCCGGGTGTGTTCAGGATTTTGTGTATCCCCGGCACCTGGAAGCCGCCATGAAGGGATTTGCCCGGCACGGGATCAACGTGATGTTTCCCATGGGTCAGTCCTGCTGCGGTCTGCCTGCGGTCAGCATGGGTGAAACCGCGGCCGCCAGAGATGTGGCCCTTCAGAACCTGGATGCCATGGCCGTGAACGGCAACAATTACGATGATGTGGATTATATCGTCACTTTGTGCGCGTCCTGCGCCTCCCATCTGACCCACGGGGTGCCGAAACTGGTCAAGGACTATGCCCCAGAAAAAGCCGCGGCCTTTGCGAAAAAAGTGGTGCCGTTTTCCGTGTTCATGAACGATATCGTGGGCCTTGACCCTGTCCCCGGGCCCGGCAGAAATACGGCGTTTCATTCCCCGTGCCACCTGTGCCGGGGCATGGATGTTCACCAGGCGCCGCGCGATCTCATTGAAAAATCCGGAAACCGGTATGTTCCCACTGCCGAAGAGGAAACCTGCTGCGGATTCGGCGGCAGTTTTTCCACCACCTTTCCGGCGGTATCCAGAGAAATTCTCACCCGGAAACTGGATGACGTGACCGACACCGGGGCCGATCTGCTGGTGACTGAATGCCCGGGATGCGTGCTTCAGCTGCAGGGCGGGGCCGCGCAACAGGGCCGGGACATCACCGTGTGCCACATCGCTGAACTGCTGTTTCCCTGATTTTAAAACATATCAATTCGTCTGAATCCTTTCGTTACCTTCGTGCTGTTTATCCATAAAATCAAGTTGTATCTGTAAGTTTCACGCCCCTCATCTGACTGATACAGTTAGAAGCCGGAACTGCCGGCAATCTCTTTGTTGATGGCCGGAATCCGGTAGTTTTACGACAGGAGGGATTATCTTATGAAAAAACCGATGTTTCTAAATTTGGTGCTGGGGGCTTTACTGGCAGCCGGGACAGTGACGGGGATGCTGTGGCTGGGACCGGGAAACACGGTGATACAGCTTTCCGGCATCTATTTGGCAGCCGCCGTTATCGCGTTTGCATATTTCTTGTACCATCCATCATCGGTGATGTGGCGATTCATGTCAGAAATTTTGTACCGGTCGTCCAGGATTTGAATAAGCTGATGCGCCGGGATGTGAGCTGACCCCAGCTCTTGATAGAAAAATAAGTTGACAATCATGGTTAAGCCAGCTAAGCTAACCTTTAATAATACCAAATAACATCCATGCCCTGGCGGGCACAATAACAAAGCATGAAAGAATCCGCCGGGTTCTTCAATATTCTTTCATATAAACAGCTGATCAAAGAGAGGGATTGAATGGAAGTGATAAATATTTTTGATGCCAAAAACAAACTTTCCAAACTGATATCTGATATTGAAACAAAAAATACATCCTATCTGATATGCCGTAATGGAAAGCCAGTTGCTGAGATAGTCGCACATAAGGCTAAAAACCGGTTAAAAGGCTCTCTTGATCTGCATGTTGGTATAAACGGGGAACTTTTTGACGATGATATGAGCGGAGACTTTGAATGCCTGCAATAATGCTTGACACCTGTGGTTTGATCTGGCTTGTAAACGGAGGCGGCAGGATTTCAGAAGACACATTGAAATTAATTGAAAAAGCCGATATTGTCTATGTAAGTGCAGCAACCGCATTGGAAGTCGGATGCAAAGCCGCAACAAAAAAGCTCGAACTGCCCATGGATGCAGAAAAATGGTATAGCAACGTCCTTTCAATCCACGATCTTGTTGAAATACCGATAACCGGGAAAACCGCATTATTCTCAGCCTCTCTGCCGCTTATTCACAAAGACCCGGCCGACAGAATGATTATTGCGACTGCCATTTTACACCGTCTTCCTGTTGTCACTCATGACAGCAGGTTCAGCCGGTATTCCGTTGACGTTCTCAGGTAATCGCGAAAAACGACCATAACACAAGACTGTCCTCGAACCAGATCCCGGGATCTTTTGTGCAGGCGAACCCCCTACCGCTCTATGAGATTCGGTCTGCTTTGATATCAAGGATTTCGACATTTGCACGGTGATGCCTTCAGACGGCAGAAGAATCCTCGTCCATGGATAATGAAGACATGGTGATGGGTGTTTACATCAACGGAATCGCAAGGGCCTATCCTTTGCGCATCCTTTCTTTGCATGAACTGGTCAATGAGCACTACGGAGACAAACCAATTCTGGTCAGCTGGTGACCGCTTGCCTATGCCGGAGTGGTCTACTCCCGCAGTGTCGATGGCAGGGAACTTACTTTCGGTGTTTCCGGAATGCTGTATAAAAACCGGTTAATCTAATCGTCCACCAGGTGATACCTGCCATTGCCGCCGGCTGCCCTGTGATCATCAAGCCTGCCAGCACCACCCCCTTGTCCTGCCTGCATTTCATTGACCTTCTGTACAAGGCCGGTCTGCCCAAAGCCTATTGCCAGGCATTGATCACTACCCGGGAAGATGCGGAAAAACTGGTATCTGACAAAAGAATCTCTTTTTTAACCTTTATCGGGTCGGGAAAAGTGGGGTGGCGGCTGCGCGCCATGGTCGCACCCGGCGTCCACTGCGCTCTGGAACACGGGGGCGCGGCCCCGGTAATTGTTGAAAAAGATGCAGACCTGGACAAAATGATTCCCGCACTTTTAAAAGGCGGCTATTACCATGCCGGGCAGGTCTGTGTGTCCGTCCAGCGGGTGTTTGTCCAGCAGGCCATTGCGGATGAGGTGATGGTCAATGATCACACGGCATTCCGGGTTGACTGGATGCCGTTTGGCGGTGCTGAGCATTCCGGACTGGGCACAGGGGGTATTGGATATTCCATAAAAGAGATGACCCGGGAAAAACTCATTGTCCTGAATTTGTCTTAAAAGAGCTTTCAGCCTTGTGCAGGAACTGAAATTATAAAAAAATTATAAACGGATAATCGATAAAACAGCCCCAAAAAAAGATCGTTGTGTCTTGACAATGTTCCGGAAAAGTAATACTAATACAAGTATTACAACCTACTGGAGGTGGACCATGCGTGTGACGACAAAAGGGCAGGTCACGATCCCCCGGCATATCCGTGAAAAACTGGGAATTCTTCCTGCCACGGAAATCGCGTTTGTTGAGGAAAAAGACCGAGTCTATATTGTAAAAAAGAAAGATCCGGAAAATCGAAATAATCCATTTCGAAAACTCAGGGGTGTGGCAACTGTCAGAATGGCAACCGATGAAATAATGGCCTTGACAAGGAAGGATTGATGGGCGGCATTCTGGTTGATTCCAATATTATTCTGGACGTTTTTCTTGATGATCCCAATTGGGCAGATTGGTCGGAATCCAAACTGCTGGAATTCAGTTCCATGACAAAATTATGGATTAATCCAATTATATACGCTGAGGTATCCATCGGTTTTCAAACAATAGAAGCGCTGGAATCCGCCCTGCACCAGGCTGGATTCCACCTGCTTGAAATTCCGAAAGAAGCGTTGTTTCTGGCGGGGAAGGCTTTTTTGTCATATCGAAAAAACAAAGGCGCGAAACGATCTCCTTTGCCTGACTTTTATATCGGGGCACAAGCCGCTGTCCTGAAGATGGACTTACTCACCCGCGATCCGTCAAGATACCGCACCTATTTTCCCACAGTCCGGTTAATCACTCCCAAAATGATGTAGGCCTCTATTTTCGAATCAGCTTTACGTCAGGGGCCTGAAGGTGTCCAGGTGCTCTCCCCGCTGCCTGACCTTGATCCTGGTAAGAATGTCCAGGTCTCATTGTTCAGGTGATCTTCGGCCGCGGTACGGTCCCATTCGGATGACAAGTCAGGGAAAAATCATCTGCCGCATGGTGAAATACAGCAAAGCCTTTGCTTATCTTACACACAAAGGATAGGATGCATTGCTGGAACATCTTATGATGGAAGGAGCGTAACCATATGGAATCAGATAAACCGACCATTCAGGGAATGGTGTATACGGATGACGCCACCCGGAAAAAATTCAGCAAAGATGCCAGCTCTTATCGAATCCAGCCGCAGATGGTGGCAGCGCCTGCCAATGAAACCGATGTGGTCCGTATTCTGGAATATGCCCGGAAATCCGGCACCAGCATTACCTGCCGGTCCGGCGGCAGCGGTCTCAGCGGTGCTGGTATCGGTCCGGGAATTATTATTGATTTCAAACCATTGATGAACAAAATCAAACAACTGGACCGCAAAATAATTGCCCAACCCGGGGTGGTCCTGGAAGATTTCCTCAAAGAGATCCATAAAAAGGGCCTGATGCTGCCCGCGATCCCGTCCAGCAGCTCCTGGTGTGCACTGGGCGGCAACATCGGTACCCGGGCAACCGGTCCCCGGACCGCACGCTACGGAACCATCGATGCGTTTGTCACCTCTTTGAAATTCATCACCGCCCGGGGGGAGATTGTGGATACCCGTAAAAAACTGCCGGATTATCTTGAAACAGGCTTGATGCGCATCCGGGAACAATATCTGTCCGATGATAAAAGCCGCAAGCTTTTCGAGAACAGGCCGCTCATTGCCGGCGGATACAATGTGCCGGCATTGTCCCGGTACAACGATCCCGGGGATATCGCGGCCCATCTGATGGTCGGCAGCATCGGCACGCTGGGGGTTGTCACGGAGATCCGGCTGTCACCCATTCCGATACGCAAGTCCCGGATGACCTATGCGGCATTTTTTTCCACGATGGAAGAGATCGGGGATGCCCTGAACCGGATCAATGAACTGCATCCGGCTGCGGTGGAATATATCGACGGCAATACCCTGGCGCGGATACAGGGAAAACTGCTCCACAACCGGCACAAAGATATTGCAGGCGCATTGCTGATTGAATTTGACGAATCTGAAGAACAGGTGGAAAAAGGGCAAAAAATTCTGGAGAAATCCAAACCGGAATCGCTGATGCCGGTGCCGGTGAACAGTCCGGAAGAAGAGCGTATATGGGAAGAGCGCCGCCTTATTCTGCCCAAACTCAGGGCCTTTGCCCGGAAAAAAGGCTGGATCGTTCCATCCATCATCGATGATGTGGCGATTCATGTGAAAGATTTTGTGCCGGTCGTCCGGGATCTGAACCGGCTGATGCGCCGGCTGCATCATGACATCTGCATATTCGGCCATATCGGTTTCGGCAGCCTGCATGCCCGGCCGCTGTTTGATCCCGCTAAAAAAGAGATTACAGACCAGATCGACACGGTGTCACGGCAGACGTTTCAGCTACTTCACCAATACGGGGGCACACTGGTGGGCGAACATAATGCCGGGCGGTCACGTTCCATCTACCTTGAAATGGAGCTGGGTGACAGCTTCACATACTTGCGCAAAATCAAAGATCTGTTTGATCCCGAAGATATCCTGAATCCCAATACCCTGTTCAACACCGCGCCCATCACCGAGCATATGGACCTGGACGTATGAGATATATGAGATAACAGGCGTTGTTCAATACAGCAGTCTGCGCGGGTTATGGATCACCATCTTTTCAATGGTTCGACCACTGATGTGCCGGAACAACGGTGTCATGAAAGGGGTAACCAAAAGTTTACCCGCCTTTTTTATGTTCAATCTCGGAGCTGTTCCACCAGGATGCCCATGGCAACTGCCAGTTTTTTCAGCGTGGCAGCCCTGGGATTGGCGCCCGGTTTTTCCAGGCGGGCCAGGGCCGGCTGTCTGATGCCGGCTTTGGCGGCCAGCTCTTCCTGGGTGAGTCCCAGGTATTCCCGCCAGGCCTTGATCAGGCTGTCTCCCATCACGTTTGCCGCCACCACTTCGTGAGGAAATTCAATTTCCGCTTCGTCCGGGTCCATCTGATTGTGGATGAGGTGCTGGTATTTTTCCCACGGGATCACGGCAAAGGCCGGTTTTCCGCCATATTCAATGATTTGTGTGTCAGTATGTTCGATCATCGCGTTTTTTCACCTCTTGAATTTCAATGATTTTGAGAGTGTCCCAGTTGTCGAAAAAGACCCTGTATCGAGCGATGCGCAGTCTAAATCCATATTGGTGATTGGTCAGGTCCTTGATATCAAGCTCATCGCATTCAGGAAACATCTTCAGCCTGGAAACTTCTTCAAGAATCTTAACCCGGTAATTTTTCGGGATTCTTTTCAGCTGCTTCCTGGCTCTATTCTTCTATATGATTGCTTTCATATCACATAATAACATATTATAACCTTATATCAACAGCAAAGTTATTGAAAAAGATTCATATGAGATAACAGGGACGTTGTTCAATACAGCAGTCTGC
The DNA here is from genome assembly GCA_034522435.1 of Desulfotignum sp. Lineage (GTDB taxonomy): Bacteria > Desulfobacterota > Desulfobacteria > Desulfobacterales > Desulfobacteraceae > Desulfotignum. Next base: position 36,902 of record JAXHLJ010000020.1, on the reverse strand, counting down.
GCGGGTTATGGATCATCATCTTTTCAATGGTCTGATCGCTGATGTGCCGGGATGTGAGCTGATCCCTGAACTGCTCCAGCGCCTGCGGCGGCGGATTCCCCTTTTGACCGGCATCACTGACCATGACCCAGTTTGCGTCCGGATGGCGTTCGATCATTTGGATCAGCCGGTCCATGGATGCGGCATGAATTTTCTGCGTAAGATGGGAAATCTCGAACCAGACCCCGGGATCTTTCAGGGTTTCAATATCGTTTTCATCCATATCCGGCGTATAAAAAAGCACATGATTGATGAGCACCCGGATATCGTACCGCCGCTGTTTCACCTCCCGCACAAGAGCGATGGCCTCTTGCGCCGACACATGTCCCGTTGCCAGCACCACATTTTTTCCGTCAAGGATGTCAAGAATCTCGTACATGGCATCTGCCAGACCATTTTTCGACAGAATCCGGATGCCTTTTTCCGGGAATCTTGTTGTGGACGGCTCCTGGAAATCAAACCGCCCCAGCGGCTTGTGTGCATCTGCATGGATGGTGGGCAGCCATACGATCTTCCCCCCCAGTGCACAGCACGCATCCACGGCATAGGGATTCAGACCGCCGACAAAATAATTGAGCACCACACCGCCGAACACATCCATATCACACTGCTGGTTCACAATATTGGCAATCTCCACGGTACTGCCGTGATGCGCCTTTAAGACAATGCCGGCATACCCGGCTTTTTGACAGGCAGCTGCCGTCTGTTGTGCATCCCCCCATCTTTCAAATATACTGGGAGATGCGTGGATATGTATGTCATACACATTTTTCATGTCGCCACCTTTGATTCAAGCCATGTCAGTAACGTGGCAATCAGTTTTTGAAACGGTTTGCAGTCATCACACATCCATTCTGTGTGGCCTGCACGGGGGATGATGTGCAGGGTTTTATCCCCGGGGTATTTCTGGTAAAGGGACTTTGCTTCTGAAAGCGGATGAAGCCGGTTGTCTTCCCCGTGCACAACCAGAAGCGGCACATCAGGCACCTGCTGTTCAAGCTGTCCTTCAGGGTTATAGCGCAGCAGCGAATAAGCAAACCCGATGTCGACAGCACCGCCGAATCCGTCTGTCTTGAACAGGACCTCATCCACATAACCGCGTGTCACCGTATCCAAAGGATAGATTTTGAAGGGATCAACACGGACACTTTTTCCGGTTTTGACCTCTTCAAAGCGCTGCTGCAGCAGCCAGGCCATGAATTTTTTATATTCCGCTTCAGACCGGTACGCTTTAAAAAACCGGAAACCATTATAAAATCCATTGATACTGATCATTCCCGCCAGATCCGGTACAGCATACGCTGCCTCCAATACCAGGCCCGCACCCATTCCCCAGCCGATCAACACCGTTTTTTTGTCTGGATTTTTCTTTTGCATGGAGACAAAGATCGCGGCGTTTTCAATATCACGGATCTGCTCTTCGAGCAGGACTTTTCCCGGGGTCCCCTCACTTTGGGCAAACCCGCGGTAGTCAAACCCGAAACAGGCATATCCCTTTTCCGTTAAAGCCCTGGCAAACCGGGCCGGATGGATATTGTTCAACCCCATGAAACCGGAACAGATCACGATATCCGGTTTGGTTTCATCTGCTTGACCTGCATCCGGATAATAAAATGTACCCTGCAGTTTCAAGCCGTCACTGTAAAACCAAATCTGTTTTTCTTTCATGATTTCCCCCTGTGGTTTCAATTGATCGGTTGCATGATCAGTCGGGGCAGGTCGACATACCCTTACAGAATAATCAGTGTCCATGTAAGTGTAAACAGATTTTTCCGACAAAACAGATAAAGGCAACCCAAAGCAGGAGGCATTAAAATGAAAACACTTCATCCTTATATAGCAATTGTTCTGGCACTGGTATTTTTCTGGGTATCAGGTTCTGCAAATGCGTGGAACAGTCAGCAGCGGCACTATGACCCATACGGCAGCGGCCATGGCTACAATGACCGCAAAGGCCATCATCCCCGATATGACCGCAGTTATCCAAAACACAAACAATACAGGCATCACAAAAGAAAACATTACAGGAATACACCTTCCTGGAAAAATTATAACCGGCGGCTGTATTACCGGTTCAATGGGTTTTCCAAAAAATATTACCACGGATCAAACCACCGCTATAACACTGATTATACGTTTTCAGAGGGCTGGGAATTGGTCAGACATGAGCTGACAAAAAACTATCAGTCACGGTTTTACGGCCTGACTGAATCAGACAAACAATTCATGATCGCATCCCTGTATTATCTCATAAATGATCTTGACCGCTGCATTGCAGCACTGGAAAAAAATCATGCTGCCGGTGGTGATCGGGCGGTCAGCACCCGGAATCTGTATCATCTGGCCGGATATGAGGCATATAATTGAGATTGCGCTTAGCTGTTAGCCATTACTGTTACCAATTAATTGATCGCCTTGAAAAGGTGGCAGCCTGAGGCCCGGAAAGTCATGGGCTCTTTTGTGCGGCGAAGCGCTAACAGGCTTCCATGACCGGGCGGGCTTCTGTGGCACATTACAGGAAGGCAACATCTATCCTGGTACCAGGGGCTTGATCATCGCCCCGGCTTTTTGGATCTGTTTTTTTTTCTGGTTGGCCTGTCAATAGATACAGGCATCTAAAATGGAAAGCACTTCTGACAGCAGGAGATCTTTACTTTGTTCTATACGCTTAGCGCGTCGGGACCGAAAGTCGACAGATTTGACTTGTTCGACCATAATGAAGCCTGTCAAATTACTGTCATCCGGAAGAGGTATGTGAAAGGGGAACCCGCGATCAGTGTTTGTAATTGGACAAACGATGACCATACCTGTACTTCGGTTAAATAAGTCCTTGCTTACAACAAAAGCAGGACGTCTGCCTTTTTGCTCATGTCCTGATTGCGGGTCAAATGTAATTGCAATGATATCCCCCTGCTTGGGGATATAGGTCGCCATTTACCAGACCTCCCTGCCAACTGGTTCTCCCCAGTCAATTTCACCGGCTTGATAATTTTCAGGAATACGCGATACAAGCTTCTTAAGATTGTGCCGGCCACGAATCCTATTAGCAGGTGTAACAAGCATAATGCCGTCTTTTACCTTGATATCAACCTCATCGCCAATATTTAGCTGCGCATCTGCAAGCAGATTCTTTGCAAGACGAAGCCCCTGGCTGTTTCCCCATTTTTGTATTTTTGCAAGCATCCGACGTCTCCTTATGTATATCCTATGTATATCCTATTAGGATGAGATTTTCAAGTGTAACTTTTTAGGCCAACGGCCAGGGTCATCCGTGACAGCAGGATGCAACCGGATTGTTTCCGCCCAAGCTGCAACTTTTCTGCGGTCAAAAAAAAGTAGCAGCCTCTGACCGGAATCAGACATTCAACGCCCTGCTGTTTTTTCCCGGCATGTGTTGAAAACAGAAAAAATCCGGGTGTCAGGCGACCGGGGCTTTGTGCCATGACAGCGGAAAGTACGATAAAACCGGCCCTGCCGGAAAATTTCAAAAAACCGGCAGGGCCATTGCTAAAACCGTAAAAAAATTACTTGAATTCATGCACAAAAACATAGTCTGAATCTGGATTGGCACTGTGGCAGGAGATGCACCCTTTGGGCTTGCCGTAGGGTTTGGCTTTTCCTTTGGGGGAATATTTGACCCAGAACCAGTCTCCGGCTTCCGGATTATATCCGTCCACCTTATACATTACGGTGAGGGCCATCAGCTTTTTCTTGTCATTGTAATTTTCTTTCACCACGATGGACCCGTTCTTCATGGGAATTGAATCTGAGGCATAAGCGATGTCGTTGACGTATACTTTGTGAAACGATCCATGGGGTTCATCCCCTGGCAGCATCCCCTGGTGATCATCCCAGAACTGCCACTGGGTATAGGGAGAGGTGGTGGTGATATGCTCCCAGAGTGCTTTGGGATCCGGTCCCGGCATTTTCGCAAGTGCCGATATGACCATGAATACTGCCAGACAAAGTAGACTGATTCCTGTGATTCCTGCGAATTTTTTGACCATGATAACTCCTTTGTGTAAAAAGTGAATAAAAAAATGCCTCTCAACTATTACGATTTGTCTGAGGTGCTGGAAAAATCTTACCCCGTTTTTATATGAAGGCACAATCTTCTGAATCGTTCTCTCATGCCATGCTTTGTTGTCCTTGTCAGAGCATGCCCTTTATTCATGGTCCTTGAAAAGATCTTGTAATTTTTTTCGGACCTGGTCCGGCAGGCGCATGGATCTGTCTTGGGAGCTTTCCATGCGGTCCAGTTTTTCAACCGCCTTGTGGATTATCCAGAGCTGTTTTTTGTAGTTCCGGCAAAGGCTGCACATCATCAAATGAAACCGGATACCCATTCTGATCCGCATCGGCAGGTTTTCATCCATGGACCGGGAGATCAACTCCGACACATCTTTGCACCTGAATGTCCAGTGGTTTATCATGGTTGTACCCCGTCCGTTATTGCAGCCATTTGGTTTCAATGCATTTTCGCATGAGAAACCGGGCCCTGTGAAGGATCACCCAGCAGTTTGTCGCAGTGACATTCAGAACCTTACAGATGGCCTGGGTGCTTTCTCCTTCCAGTTCCCGCAAAGACAGGGCATGGGCGGGTCGTTCCGGCAGTTCTTGAAGACATTTTCTGATGATATCCAAAAACGCTTTTTGTTCAAGCAGACGTTCCGGGTTGGATGCCCATTGTGCCGGACCGGTTTTCCATCTGCCGTTATGATCAAAACTGTCATGCATTTTCCGTTCATCCAGATCCTGGTCTTCAAACACGGCATCCCGGTATTTTCTGCGCAGAGAATCGCTTATTTTGTGCTTCAGAATCCCGGTAAGCCAGGTTTTTTCCGATCCCCTGCCGGCAAATCGGTCCCTGGCCTGCAGAGCAGCCAGCAGGGTGTCCTGTACCAGTTCCCGGGCCAGTTCCTCGTCCTGAACCCGGTAATATGCAAATCCGTACAGGTAATCACCATAGGTGTCCACCCAGGTGGATGGCGGGCTTAATGTACTGGCTTCATCAGCAGGCATGTATGTATTCTCGAAATGGTAATAAGATGGTCCATGTTGACAGATGATCATAAAATAAAGGGTTGCTTTTCGTCAATTGTATATTAATGTATATGAATGTCAATTAAAATTAAGAAGGAGAAACCTGACATGGCACGACTGGATACCATGCCCGAACCCATGCGCTCTCACCTGGCAGATCTACCCTGCCCCACATTCGACACCCGTCCCTGGGTGTCCGGACCACCCCTTTCCCGGCGCCGGGTGGCCATTATTTCAACCGCTGGTCTGCATCGGCGGGATGACCGTCCCTTTGAAGGCATGACCGGCGACTTTCGGGTGATTTCCCACACCTGCACCGCAAAAGACCTGGTGATGACCCATATTTCAACCAATTTCGACCGCACCGGTTTCCAGCAGGACTGGAATGTGGTGTTTCCCCTGGACCGGATCCGTGAACTGGCCTATGACAGTACCATCGGATCTGTGGCAGAATTTCACTATTCATTCATGGGTGCTGCCGATCCGGCGGTCATGGAAACTGCGGCCCAAAAGCTGGCCGGGCTGCTCACAGGCGATCAGGTGGATGCGGCACTGCTGGTGCCGGTCTGACCGTTCTGCACCCGCGCCGTGGGCGCGCTGGCACATTATCTGGAAACCAGGGGCATCCCCACCACACAGATCAGCCTGATTAAAGAACATACCCGGATCATCCAGCCACCCAGGGCCCTTTGGGTACCTTTTGCCCTGGGCCGTCCCCTGGGGGTTCCCGGAAATCCCGACTTTCAGCTGCAGGTGATCCAGGCGGCCCTGGCGCTTCTGGAAGCGCCAAAAGGCCCGGTTCTGGAAGATTTTCCCCATGATGTCCCCGAAAAAACAGACACCTCCGAAGATTCTCCGGATCTGCCGGCCTGCCCGGTCAGTTTTGCCGGTCCAGTGACCCATGAAACCGAAACGGAAAAACTGCTGGCCGCTTTCAGACAGGAGATGGCAGAATTTCGTTCCTGGTATGATATCGGCCTTGAAAAGCGGGGATATTCAGCGGTGATCTATTTTTCTCCGGATGCGGCATTGCAGGTGTTTTCCGATTTTCTGTCCGGCAACCCTCTGACACTTGAAGAAAATATGTCCGCACCTTCTGTAGCCCTGCGGTTTGCCGCCCAGGACCTCAAGGCGGCCTATTTTGAATCTGTCATGTTCCGGCCGGATATGGTATTACCGGATGATGCCGCCTTTACCCGCTGGTTCTGGCAGAAGACCGCTGCCGGTGCCATACTCAAGGCGGTGAAGGAAAAATGCAGCACTTCAAATGAAAAGTCTCTGAAAATGACCGGGGACATGCTGCTGGTCCCTCTGGACCAGGCATGACACGGACGGTGCAGGGGGAACAGGCAGTGGACGGTAACAGGGAGAAAACATGGAAAAATTGTTGAATGTCCGGCAGACGGCTGAACTGCTCAATGTCTCTGAAATGACGGTGCGCAGGTGGACCAACGCCGGTTTGCTTGCCTGTTTTCGTATTGGGAAAAAGCGGGAAAGACGGTTTTATCCCTCTGATATCCAGCAGTTTGTTGAAGGCAAAACCCCCACCCTCGGGACAGAGAAAAAAGCCTCCGACATCCCTGCCCGCCAGGTGGCGCTGGGATTTGGCGGCCTGGATGTGCCGGACGGCACCCATATGGCCCATCTGTACGCAGATGTATCCGAAGCCCTGGACGTCCAGGCATTGTTTTTGCGCCAGGGAATCGAAAACCAGGAAACCGTTATGGTGGTATCCCCGCAGCATCACAGAGAACAGCTTCTTTCCAGCATGGAACATGATGGCCTGGATGTGGCGGAACTGATCCGTCAAAACCGGCTGATACACGGCAGCGGCAAACAGACCCCTTTGGAGATGGCGGAATATATCTCCCATGCAGCTGCATCGGCCCGGGGCAGGTTCCGGCTCGTCGGTGACATGTCCTGGACAGCACACAAAAAATGGTCTGAAGAAAATCTCAGGACCCTTGAAGAAAGTACCAACACCCGCCTGGGTCCGGGCAGCCTGTTTTTGTGCCAGTACAGCCTTACAAAATTTTTCGGCACCCAGACCATGATGGCCCTGGAAACCCATGCCTTTTCCCTCTACAAAAACAAACTGACCCGGCTGCGGTTCTGACCATCCATTGTGTAAGGTCTTGTCCCCCGGCCCGACCAAATTAACAAGTGTATAGATGAAAAAAATTATGGAGCATTTTTATGAAAACACCGTTAATCAGATGGGTTATGGCAGGGGCGGTCATCGGGCTGGTGATACTTTTTTTCGTGTTTGACCTGGGGCAGTTTTTGTCTCTGGCGTATCTGAAAGCCCGTCAGGAATGGCTGATGGATATTTATGCCCGCCACATGCTCCTGACCATCGGGGCCTATATGCTCACTTATATCGTGGTTACAGCCCTGTCTTTGCCCGGGGCCGCCGTCATGACCCTGGCCGGGGGCGCACTGCTGGGGCTTGTGACCGGAACGGTGGTGATCTCCTTTGCCAGCACCATCGGCGCCACCCTGGCATTTCTGGTGTCCCGGTTTTTGTTGAAAGACTGGGTCCAGGAACGGTTCAAAGATAAACTGCGCGCCATCAACCAGGGCATTGAAAAAGAAGGTGCTTTTTATCTGTTCACCCTGCGGCTGGTACCGGTGTTTCCCTTTTTCATCATCAATCTGGTCATGGGCCTGACACCCATTACAACCATCCGGTTTTATTTGGTCAGCCAGCTGGGGATGCTGCCGGGCACCCTGGTGTATGTCAACGCCGGCACCCAGCTGGCACAGATCGATTCGCTCAAAGGCATCCTGTCCCCGGGACTGCTGCTGTCTTTTGCCCTGCTGGGCATTTTTCCACTCCTGGCCAAAAAAGGGGTGGCGTTTATCAACCGAAAAAGAAAAGGAACTGATCATGAGCCAGTATGAATATGATATCGGGATTATCGGCGGCGGAGCAGCCGGACTGACAACCGCATCCGGGGCGGCCCAGCTGGGGGCGAAAACCATATTGATCGAACAGGAAGACAGACTGGGCGGTGACTGCCTCCACTATGGGTGTGTGCCCAGCAAAACCCTGATCAAATCCGCCCATGTGTATCACCAGATGAAACATGCGCCGGCATTCGGACTGCCGCAGGTGGATCTGCCGCCGGTGGATTTCAGGCAGGTGGCTGATCGCATCAGGTCGGTGGTGGATACCATCCAGAAACATGATTCTCAAGAGCGATTCTGCAGCCTGGGGGCCAAAGTGGTGTTCGGACAGCCCCGGTTTGTGGATGAACATGCAGTGACACTGAACGGCAACACCATTTCCGCCGCCAAATGGGTCATTGCCACGGGCTCTTCTCCGGTGGTGCCCCCCATTCCCGGCCTGGCCGATACCCCGCACCTGACCAACAAGGAAATTTTTTACATGGACACCCTGCCCGGATCCATGATCATCCTGGGTGCCGGCCCCATCGGCATTGAAATGGCCCAGGCCTTCAACCGGTTCGGCACAAAGGTGACCGTTATCGACCGCGCCTCCCAGATCCTGGGCAAAGAGGACAAAGACATGGCAGACGGTGTGATGCAGGTGCTGGCGGATGAAGGGGTGCGGTTTGTCCTGGAAGCATCCATTGAGCAGGTACAGGATCTGCCGCATGGCCGGCAGGTGACGGTCAAGGATACCGCCGGTGACACACACCGGGTAACAGCAGATGCCATTCTGGTGGGCATGGGCAGATCCCCCAATACCAAAGGACTGGGCCTGTCCGATATCGGCATCACAGTGGAGCGGTCCGGCATCCAGGTGGACAGCCGGCTGCGCACCAGCCACAACCATATTTATGCAGCAGGGGATGTGAACGGCGGATTCCAGTTCACCCATGCCGCAGGATATGAAGGGGGAATCGTCATCAGCAATGCCGTGTTCCGCCTTCCCAGGAAGGTTGACTACACCTGGCTGCCATGGGTCACCTATACCGATCCGGAACTGGCCAGCATCGGCATGAATGAAACCGCGGCAAAAAAAGCCGGAATACACTGCCGGGTAATAACCGAATCCTTTAAAGACAATGATCGGGCCCTGGCGGAAGGGGCGATTGACGGTAAAATCAAACTGCTGCTGAATGAAAAGGAAAAGCCCATCGGGGTGCAGATCCTGGGGCCCGGCGCCGGAAACCTGATCAGTGAATGGGTGGCGGCATTCAACGGCAGCGTGAAATTGTCCACCATAGCGGCTGCCATCCATCCCTATCCCACCATCGGTGAAATCAACAAACGGGTGGCCGGCACCTATCTGTCCCCCAAGATTTTTTCCCCTACCGTGCAAAAGGGTCTCAAGTTCTTTTTCAACCTCAAGGGAAGGGCCTGTCACCTGGACGAGTGACTCCGGAGGGAATAGAATACTTGCCTTTTTTATCTGCCACTTATACGATCATGGAACGGGTGCACAACTTATAACGGGGATAGGCGATTATGCTGAATAAAGGTAAAAAAAGCACCGGGGTCCGGGAAGTCCTGATAATGGGTGTTTTCTGGCGGATTCTGTTCATCGAGGCGGTGCTTCTGGTGTATTCCCTGGGCTACCGGTGGCTGGCCGAAGGGGCCGGCCCCATGGAACTGTTCTGGTATGCCATACGGATCATGGTGCTGGTGGGGATTATCGTCGTTTTCATGGTGGTGAGTCTGAAGCACTTTCTCACCAAAAAAATCATCAATCCGCTGGAACTGATCGCCCATGCCAACAGACAGATCGAAAAAGACTTTTCCAGATCCGACACCATCGATCTGCCGGCAGATTCCCCTGATGAACTCAAAGCCATTGTATCCACCCGGGCGAACATGCTTGAACGCATCATCCGCGTGTCAGACCAGCGGCTCCAGCTGGTCAACTTTATCAAAGACACATTCGGCCGCTATCTTTCCAAAAAAGTGGTGGAAGAAATTCTCTCCTCCTCCAAAGGCCGGCAGATCGGAGGCACCCGCAAGACCGTCACCGTGCTCATGGCGGATCTACGGGGATTTACCACGCTTTCGGAGTCCCGTGATCCTGAAGAGATGGTTCAGCTGCTCAACCGGTATCTGAAGCAGATGTCCGCCATTATCCTGGCCTATGACGGCATGATCGATGAAATCATCGGTGATGCGATTTTGGCCGTATTCGGTGCGCCGGACCCCCATGATAACGATCCCCAGCGGGCTGTCGCGTGTGCCATAGAAATGCAGAACCGTTTGGCCCGTCTTAACACGGAACTCGTGGATGACGGGTATCCCGCTCTGGAAATGGGCATTGGCATCAACACCGGCAGTGTGATTGTGGGCAATATCGGATCGGATCTGAGAATGAAATACGGGATTGTGGGAGAAACAGTCAACCGGGCCGCCCGGATCGAATCCAACAGCATCGGCGGACAGGTGCTGATCGGTGAATCCACCTATCGGGCGGTTCAGGCACAGGTTCAGGCAAACTCTCCCAAAACCATGATGATGAAAGGCATGAAAAAACCCCTGGTTTTTTATTCGGTCCTGGGCATTGACATGGACGAAAAAACCATCCGCCTGGATCAGACCGCCGCCCCGGGCCCGCTGCTGGAAATCCAGATTCCGGTTCAATGCTGGACCATCAAAGACAAAAAACTGGCCCTGATCCCGATATCCGGCACTTCCCTTGCCCTGGACGACAGTCAGATTCTCATCCAGACCACGGCCCCCATCGAACCGCTGACCGACGTCAAGCTCAATTTCGACTTCTGCCTGGAAGCCCACTGCTTTGACGATATCTATGCCAAGTGCATCGATTCCGAACCGGCCCGGGATGGGCATCACGCCCGGCTGCACATCACTTCCATGGCTGAGAAGGACCGGGAAAGGATCAAAGAATGGGTCGCCCAGGCATCCGCCTGAAACAGGAACATGATACGGAATCAACCATTTCGGAAGGCGGTCATCATCTTCATACCGGCCCAGATCCTTTGAAAGCCAGGTCATCTGGAAGGCATTGGTATAGAACTCATCCGTGCCGCCGAACAGATCATTTTCATAAAACAACTGAAGGGTTTGAAGTTCAGAGGGGTTTATGGACCATGCACGGGCCGGAAAAAAAACGGCACAGGCAATAAGACACACATACCAACAGCGCTGGCGTAGAATCTTTTTTATGGCGGCCTCCTTGAATAATGTGGCTTAAAAAATAAGTTTAACCTGGATGAGCCTCCACTCTAAAAACAGATTCTTCATGCTGTAATAAAATCCTGCTTTTTGCGCAGAAACAGCTTTTTAAACTCGGTTATAAATATTATTGCCGCAGCGCCGCCGGCACAAACGGCAAGCTCTTCCCATCGCAGAGGAAACGTGCGGAAAACCAGGTTGAAAAAAGGAACATAGATGATAATCAGCTGCAAGATCAACGTAACACCTACAGCGAGTAAAAGCATGGGATTGCTGAACCAGGAATAGGAAAACAGCGATTGATGCTGTTTGCGAACGCACAGCGCATAAGCCATCTGGCAGAAAGTCAACATGGTAAAAACCATGGTCTGCCAGGATTGCGAGCCTGTTCCGTCATTCCAGAACCAGTATCCGGCTGCCACTGAAATCAGGCCTACGATCACCCCCATAATGATAATCTGCCATCCCAGGCCGCGTGCAAAGATCCCCTCTTTCGGATCAAGTGGCGGGCGATCCATAATTTTCTGCTCGGCTTCTTCATATCCAAGGGCGATGGCAGGTATGCCATCGGTCACCAGGTTGATCCATAAAATCTGAATAGGAAGCAACGGAAGAGGCATTCCGAGCAGCGGCCCGGTAAGCATCACAACGATTTCTCCCGTGTTACCCGTGAGAATATATTTGACAAATTTACGGATATTATCATAGATACGGCGCCCTTCTTTAACAGCTGCAACAATGGTGGCAAAATTATCGTCCAGAAGCACCATATCGGAAGCTTCTTTGCTTACGTCGGTACCGGTAATCCCCATTGCCACACCGATATCGGCTGATTTCAGGGCCGGCGCATCATTTACGCCGTCACCGGTCATGGAAACGATCTCATGCTGTTTTTGCAGCACATCGATGATAATCATTTTATGACTTGGCGAGACCCGGGCAAATACCGAGATCTCCGGAATGCGAAGATTCAGCTCTTCGTCGGTCATCTTTTCCAGATCCTGACCTGTCAGGAAGGTGTCTGTGTCGGTTAGACCCAATTGTCCGGCGATGGCGACAGCGGTCAGCGGATGGTCTCCGGTAATCATAACCGGACGGATGCCTGCCTGTTTACAAAGCCGCACCGCCTCCACCGCTTCAGGACGTACCGGATCGATCATTCCGGCCAGACCCAGATAAATAAGGTTTTGTTCATACCGTTCCGGCCGGTCCAGTTCATCGTCATCGATGAACCGATACGCCAGCCCGAGCACCCGAATACCGTTTTTAGCCATGGCGGTATTTTCAGCCAAAATTGCATTTTTCCGGTTATCATCTAAAAGCTCGATCTTACCGTTTATCAGGATGCGGCGGCAACCATCGATCAATCCGTCTGCTGCTCCTTTGGTCAACAGGATATGGCCGGTATGTCCCTCCTGTTCGGTTAAAGCAAAAATGAAATCAGGAGACGTCTTACCAAAAGAAGAGGGCATGGCATGAACCGTGGACATGCGTTTACGTTCCGAGTCAAAGGGCAATTCACGCACGCGCGGCAACAGTGTTTTAAGATCGGTCTGAACCAGTCCTGCCTGACGGGCGGCAAGCACCAGTGCGCCTTCGGTAGGATCACCTAAAATTTCCTGCCGGGCGCTTTCGTTTATAACCGCATCGTTGCACAGCGCACCCGTCAGCAGCAGTAAAGAAAGATCAATATCCTCTTTGTGTCCGGCAACGGCATCGGCAAGTGTAATCCTGCGATCCGGCAGCTCCAGTTGGGTCACGGTCATTTTGTTCTGGGTTAATGTGCCTGTTTTATCCGAACAGATCACCGTCACGCTGCCCAGGGTTTCAACAGCGGCAAGCTGCCGGATCAGCGCATTTTTCTTCAGCATCTGCTGTGCGCCAAGAGCCAGAGCGATGGTGACCACAGCCGGCAGACCTTCGGGAATGGCGGCCACTGCCATGCTGATGGCGGTCATAAACATCATCTTCCATCCAGCACCCTGCATATACATCAAACCGGCCACCACAAAAATCAACACCACGGCAGCCATGGCCAGAGATCTGCCCAGCTTGGCCAACCGACGCTGCAAAGGGGTTTGCTCGTCTTCCACCCCATGCAGAAGCGTGGCAATTTTTCCCAGTTCCGTCTGCATGCCGGTGCTTGTCACCACGGCATGCCCGCGTCCATAGGTAACCACCGTACCCATATAGATCATGTTTTTCCGGTCAGCCAGGGCATGATCTCCCCCTTCAAGCGTGCGGGAATGTTTATCCACCGATTCCGATTCACCGGTCAGGGCGGCTTCCTGCACCTTGAGGTTTACGGCTTCTATCAGACGGGCGTCGGCCGGCACGACATTTCCGGATTCTATCAACAGGATATCACCGGGAACCAGATCTTTTGCAGAAATCTGCTGCTCCGTACCGTCACGCAACACCCTCACGTTTGGTACGGTCATTTTTTTAAGCGCCGCCATTGCATTTTCAGCTTTGAATTCCTGCCAGAATCCGAGAATGGTGTTCAGCACGACAATGATAAAAATAACGATGGCGTCGATATATTCCTGAAGCGCCGCTGAAATGAACACGGCTGCCAGCAGAATAAGGATCATCACCTCTTTTACCTGGGCCAGCAGAATGCGCCAGGCATTTTTTTTGCCCTTTTCAGCAAGTTCATTGGGACCGTGGGTATTGAGCCGCTGTGCGGCCTCGGCGGTTGATAATCCCTGCCCGGCAACCGTTGCATGATGTTGCAAAACATTCTCAGCGGTCAGGACATGTGGCTCCTGCATCGATTTTCCCCCATAATTGACAGTAGCTGATGTAAAGACTTAACCTGGCTTCAGGTGCAACGGACATGCGCAAATCCATCAATGGGCTGTCCGTTATCGCCAGCGAACAGATGGATCTGGGTTTTTGTTTATCTGCGCTGATGTTTTGGTACAGGCCCGGCTGTTGGTGTTTATCTATGAGAGCCCAAAACACGGATACTGTCTACAGCATAGTCCCCACCTTCATTGATAAACGAAATACCGTCAAATGCCTTGAACATGTTGTCTCTTGTATTCAGAATCTCCTCTTCCCCTATCATCACCTTCATTTCGCCATCTGCATATCGCATCCAAGAGAGAGATTGAGACGCATTTTGACGGAATATTCTCCCCTGTCGTGTCATATCTATAACTGAAGATCCTGATTGATCAAAGCGGATTAAAGCCATGGATTGTTCCTTTTCATGTAAGAATTTGACAACATATCCTGAATTCCGGTATTGATCGTGATACATTCTGAACTCGAAGCTTTGTCCAATTTGATTTGACAGCATTATCATTGTGGCTTCAATTGCAAAAGCATTATCAATTTTTTGTTGAATATAAATTTCTGAGAGGTCTGAGGCCTGTGTACCCTGTTGTTGATTCATCATCTCTTTGACCACTTGCCCAAATATATCTGCTATCTTTTTCTCGGTACTATCTTGTTGATCGGATTGCGTAGTGTTGGGAACAGTTCTTTCAGAACGTAAAAAATAATTCGAATCTACCCAAAAGTTGCCTGAAACAGGTGTCCATCTTGGGTTTGTGCTGAAATCTCCATCAGTAAACGCATCCTCAAGCAAAACCGTTGTCCAGGGTCCCCGGGAAGCTTGCGGCAATTCTCTTTGCTCTGTTTGCCGGGTAACGGTATCCTCCAGCTTTTCCAACAGGGCATGGGACGGCTGACCCGTTTGCGGGAGATTGGCATCTCTTTGAAATTGACGAATACTCCTGCTTGTATTCCGGCCCGTCAATCCATCAATGGCCCCGGAATAGTAGCCCAAGTCCTGCAGATGTTTTTGGATGGAGACAATAAGTTTTTTATCGATTCTTTTCGTTTCTCCCGTTCTTGTTTCAGACCGCAGTTGAATTGCCAGTTGTTGGGCCCTGGCTACCTGGTTGGAAGTCATTTTCTGTGCAATCTCATCACGATAGAGAGCCGCTTTGCCATGACCCTGCGAAGCTGCAAGATTGAACCAGGCATGCGCCTGGGCATAGTCCTGCAGCACGCCTTTTCCCTGGGCGTACATACTGCCAAGAATGTATTGGGCCTCAGGGTTTCCTTCATTGGCCAGGGGCGTAAATTCATTGAGTGCATTGCTGTATTGCCCGCGAAGGTACTGATGCAATCCGTCGCTGTAATCAGCAGACGCCCCCATTGGGGTGCACACTAAGAGGCCGACGAACAGCATGAATAAGACTTTCATGGTTCATTCTCCTTTTTTTCCATCTGAATTAAACTTACTCAACGGTCATGTTGTTGTTGACACTTGTTACGCCGTTGACATCATTTGCATATTTGCCGGCCAGATCCTTAGCAGCCTCGGTTTTGGCGATACCTGTCAGGGTGACCACCCCGTCTTTGGTCTCGACTTTGGTGTTTAATCCACTGGTCGATCGATGATAGAGCAGGGATGTTTTGACCAGGGCGGTAATGGATGCATCATCAATGGCTTCGATCACGGCATCCGTTTTTTTGGCCATTGTTTTGTCATCCGTTTTTTCTGCGGCGGCATCAGATACGGTCATTTCATTGTTTACCGTTTCAACACCGTCAACATCCATGACATATTCGGTGGTGAGGTCCTTTTGAGCAACACTGGATGCCTCCCCACGCAAAGTGACGGTGCCGTTGTCGGCGAGAACCTCGGTTCCGATACCGCTCACATTCCTGTGAAACAAAAGCGTGGTTTTTACTTTGGTAATGAGCCATGCATCTGATTTTTCAGCAGGGCGGTTTTCACCTTTTTCTTCCAGCTGGTTGTCCACACCCTTAACGCCGGGCAGACCTGCAACGGTTTCTTCTGCCAATGTTTTATGGGATGCATCCAGAACTGTCCCGGTCAAGGTGACAACTCCGTCTTTTGACTTTATGTCAATATTATCATCTTTGAGGTGGGTCCTGAACACATAGGTCGTTTTAGCTGATGATTCGATGCGGTCATCCGTCTCAGTTGCAAAGAGCGGGACCGTGATGAACACCATAGCGGCCACAGCGGCCAAAACTGCCAAACCGTACATTGATTTTTTCATTTTACTTTTCTCCTGTCTTTTGGTTAATTTTAAATATAAAGGGTCTCAAGCCGTTCATTTACCTTATTGATTACTTTTGCAATTGTTTTTGACAGCTTCCCGCCCCTGGCTGCATCCATCTTCTGAAGGATGGCGTTGGCCCCGGGATATATCTTTTCAGCGGGTGAAATAGGCATTCAGCACATACTCCTGCGCCATCCTCTGGGTATTGAAAAAAGACCCGTTGATGGCAATGGAATAAGCCATTATGTCCATAAAGCTGTGCCGATCGTTATAGAACAGGGGAACAATTGCATGCTCCAGCTTGTCGTATAACGACGGGGCATCCAGCGAGTGATCCCGATTCTCTCCTTTTCCCAGGGTTGCGGCACCGATGGACCAGCCGGTCAGCCCCTCGATGTGCCCTTCGATCCACCAGCCGTCCAGTACGCTCAAGTTGGGCACACCGTTCAAGGCCGCCTTCATCCCGCTGGTTCCCGAAGCCTCCATGGGCGGTTCGGGCGTGTTGAGCCATATATCAACCCCGGATGTGATCATGGCCCCCAGGGTCATATTGTAGTTTTCAAGATACGCCACCTTGATGTCGTGTTGCAGTTCCTGTCCGGCCTTAAAAATCCGTTTGATGACTTCCTTTCCCTTATTGTCTTGGGGATGGGCCTTGCCGGCAAAGATTATCTGGATCTTGCCGACGTGACCGGATATCCGTTTGAGCCTTTCTATATCCTGAAAAATAAGATCTCCCCGCTTGTAGGTGGAAGCACGCCGGGCAAAGCCGATGGTTAGCGTATTTTCATCCATGGCTGCATCCGTCTTGCGATTGGTGAAATCCATCAGGTGCTTTTTGCACTGCATGTGAGCGTCCCACAGCTTCTCTCTGGGAATACTCAAAGCATAGCGCAGGCTGAAGTTGTCCTGGCGCCAGAAAGGAATATAGCGGTCGAAAAGATCCTGGAAAGGCCCGGCAACCCATGTCGACGCATGTACCCCGTTGGTGATGGCATCGATGGCATAGCCGGCGAACATAAGTCTTGACACCTCACCGTGCTTTTGGGCCACCCCGTTGACATAGCGGCTCATCCCCAGGGCCAGATAGGTCATGTTCAGGGTGTTCCCTTCGTACAGAACGCCCGCCAGTCCAAAAAAATCATCCCGATCTCCGAGCACCTTGCGCGCAAGCGCCAAAGGAAACCGGTCATGTCCTGCCGGAACTGGGGTATGCGTGGTAAAAACGCATTGGTTCCGCACCGATTCCACGTCTTCCTGAACGACCGCTTCCCTTCCGGCCCTTTTGGCGGCCTCATCCATAAGTTCCAGGGTCAGAAAGGCCGCATGCCCTTCGTTGAGATGGAAAGGGCTGATGTGTTTATAGCCTAACGCGCGGAGCATTCTGACGCCACCGATCCCCAGAATCACCTCCTGGGAAATCCGGTAATGATCATCCCCGCCGTAAAGCGTTTGCGTCAGACCCCGGTCCCACTCGGAGTTTTCGGGAAGGTCGGTGTCCAGAAAGAAAATTGGCACCGTATACCCGTCCACTCCCTTGACATCATACCGCCAGGCCCGCAGATGAACGATCCTTCCTTCCACCAGGACCCGGGTTCGCGGTAACTCCTCTTCAAGCAGCTCCTCAACCGCCCAGGAGGCAATCTCCTCTTGCTGCCATCCGTCGGCTTCCAGCCGCTGCCGGAAATACCCCTTGCGGTAGAGAAGCGTGACCGCCACCATCGGCACCCTGAGGTCCGCTGCCGAACGGATCGTGTCTCCGGCCAGAACCCCCAAACCACCGCTGTAGGTGTATATTCTTTCGTCAATTCCTATCTCCATGGAAAAATAGGCCACAGAGCGTTGTTTTTTGATTTTTTGTATCATAATCTTTTTCCCATCAAGCCCTGAAAATGGATCACCAGTTCATTGTCGCCGGAATCAAGATTTCTTTTGATCTCAAACCCCAGCTTCTTTCCCAGCGAGAGCATGCTCTGATTCTCATTCAGCACGATACCGTGCACTGATTCAAAACCTTGTTTTTCAGCGATTGAAAGACATTTTTCCAACAGATTGCTTCCGATGCCTTTGCCATGCCAGGCATCACCCACCAGAACAGCGAATTCACCCGTCTTGCTATCTGCATCGCCGATAATTCGGGCAACCCCCAGCATGTTGTCGATTTCCGACTCCTCATCGATCGCCACCAGCGCAATCTCCCGGTCATAATCGATCTGGGTGAACCGCGCCAGCATCTCGGGATTCAGCTCTTTTAAAACACCGAAAAACCGATAGTAAATCGACGTGGGTGAAAGCGTCTTGAAAAATGCCGTGAAAAGGGGTGCGTCCTCGGGTTTGACGGGCCGGACAAAAATGCGGCGCCCGTCGCTGTCGATCATATGGGATTCATCCTCTTCCGGATACGGGCTGATCACCAGATGCAAAGAGGATGGCGCCGCAAGCTGTGAAACCAGGATGCGGGCATCCACTGCCACAGGTTTACCATCCTTGATCAGAACGGGATTCATGTCCAGTTCAGCGATGTCGGGGAAATCGATCAACAGCTGCGAGAGCCGGATGATCATTTCTTCGAGGCGCTCCATGTCTGCCGCGGGGCGGTTGCGGTATCCTTGCAACAGGGAATATGCCTTGGTTTCCTGCATCATCCGCCGGGCCAGCAACCGGTTCATGGGAGGAAGCCCCAGGGACCGGTCTTTCAACACTTCCGTGTAAATGCCGCCCATGCCGAACACAATGACCGGGCCGAAATTGGAGTCTCGCTTGGCACCCAGCAGAATTTCATAGTCCGGGTTCGAAAAATAGGGCTGAAGGATCACGCCCTCAATCCGGGCATCGGCGTTGTATTGCCGGGCTGACGCCAAAATCTGGCGGTAGGCCGCCCCGACATCCGCATCGCTGCGCAGGTCGATTTGCACGCCGCCGGCATCGGTTTTATGGGTGATGTCCGGTGAATGAAGCTTCATGACCACCGGGTATCCCAGTTCCCGGGCGACCTGCATGGCCTGCGCCTCGTTCTTTGCAGTTTTTGTCTGGATCATGGGCAGGCCGTAGGCCGCAAGGATTTCACTGGCATCCGATTCCGACATGAAGCCCTGATTCGGCGCACCAGCGATCAGCCGGCAGGCTTTTTCCTGATCAAACGCCATGTTCCCGGCTATTTTCGCCGGAACTTCCAACAGCATTTCGAGATTCCTGGCATATGCGACCATATACAGAAAAGCCCGGACCGCCCGTTCCGGCGTGTCATAGGTCGGAATTCCCGCAGCATTCAATACGTCCACAGCCTCGGCGATACGTTTGCCGCCCATCCAGCAGGCAAATACCGGGAACATTCGTTCCTGGATCGCGGCAGCCAGCGTCTTGGCTACAGAAAGGGGATCGGTAAGGGCCTGGGGGGCAAGAATGACCAGCACCCCGTCCAGGTTTTTCGAGTTGAAGCAGACCGCCAGGGCCCGGTCGAACCGTTCCGCAGAGGCGTCGCCGAGGATGTCTATGGGGTTGCCCCGGCTCCAGAAGTCAGGCAGAAAGGCATCAAAGGCCTGCAACGTTTTCGGGTCAAGGGGTTCGGGCTCCTGACCAAGCCGGGCAAGGGTGTCTGCGGCCATCACGCCCGGTCCGCCGCCATTGGTGAGGATCGCCAACCTCGGGCCGCGCGGCCGCGGCTGCTTGGCCATCAGTTCCGCGCAGTCGAAAAGTTCTTCGATGGTGTTCACACGTACGATGCCGGCGCGCTTGAAGGCCGCATCATAGACCGCATCCTCTCCGGCCATGGCGCCCGTGTGGGAAGCGGCGGCCCTTGCACCGGCCGGGCTTCTGCCGGATTTGAGAACGATGATGGGTTTGATCCGGGACACGGACCGCGCGGCGCTCATGAATTTCCGGAAATTGGTCAGGCTTTCGATGTACAATAGAATACTTTTGGCCGAAGAATCATTGCCTAAAAAATCGATCATGTCTCCGAAATCGACATCCAGCATGGAGCCGATGCTGACAAAATGGCTGAAGCCGATGTGCTCCTTCAAAGCCATATCGAGAATCGATGTGCAGATGGCACCGCTCTGGGACACAAAGGCCATATTTCCGGCATTTGGCATCTCGGAGGCAAAGCTGGCATTCAGGTTCACCCCGGGACGAATAATGCCTATGCAGTTCGGTCCCACGATACGAAGCCCGCCGTCATGAGCGATGCCCTGAATCTTTTCCTCAATCTTTCGGCCCTGCTCACCGACCTCCCTGCCTCCCGCCGAAATGATGACGGCGCCGCCGACTTTTTTTTGGACGCATTCGCCGACAATATCGGGTACGCCCTGCATCGGTGTGGCGATAATTGCCAGGTCCACACCCGTCTCCAGCGCGGAAACCGATTTGTAGCATGCATGCCCGTGGATACTTTGATACTTGGGATTGACCGGCAGCACGGTTCCGGAAAACCGGCCGTCCACAAGATTTTTCATGAGTGCGTTGCCGATGGAGCCCGCTTTTTCGCTGGCGCCCACCACCGCAACATGTCGCGGTCTAAAAATACGGTTCAGATTGTATTGGGTCATCGTTTTTTTCCTTAATTCCTTTCTTTCCTCCAGACAACGGATATAATTCAATTAACGTGCCGGACCTTCCGTATCTGGTTTATAATCGCTATCCTGTTAACCGGCAGGGGTTTCAGGCCGTAAAGGATTCAATATCAATGGCATTGAAAAAACCAAAAATCAGGTCATATTCAGCCTTTGGTCGTATGTGGCCTTTTTGCTGTATTGAGGGCACTGCTGCAATACGCCGTCGATAAAATCCTGCTGACCGGTCCTGCGGCCACCATGAGTGGGGTTTAAACCGCTTGTCTTGCCGCTACTGATTGATAGCGAACGCTATCCATTGGAAATTCCCATCTCGTTATAAATCCGCCTTATCGGTTGTTCTTGCAATGCTATCGATTTGGGTTATTCTTTGATGCCTTGCATCATAATCCTTTTTCCATCAAACCCTGAAGGTGGGAGAGCAGTTGTTTTTCATGAACTTCAATCTCAAGGTCTTGGCCGGTCAATGTCATTATTTTCTGAAAGTCATGCCGGGTGATGATATTTTTATGTATGGCTTTTTCAATCATTAAATTAAATTCTGAGTCCGGCTGCGTATCTTTCATCATATTTTCCTCGTTTTATTCACATAGTGTCTTCTTGACCAGGCCGCGTTTTTCCTGAATCTTCCGGCCCCCTTGTTCAGACATTAAAGATTTTCATCAACAAGGTTTCCGGCATGGCGTCATGGGATTCATCTTCTATCAAAATCATTTTCTCGTCTTTTTCTACCATCCCGGCTTTGACCAGAAAGCGGATCGCCATATCGGAAAAGGCATTTGTTTTATTCTCAAGGAAGACTGGATAAACCCCGTAAGACAGGGCCGAAAAGTTATTCGCTTTTACATCACCGCTAAAGGAAAGTATCCAGCAGTCCGGCTTGAATCTGGAGATGAAACACGCGGCGCCCTTGCTTTGCGTGTGGGCCAGGATATAGCGCACATGTATCGCATTGGCGGATTCAACGGTATTGAGGGAAAAGACGTCCTCGACACGGAAACTGTCTGAACCCGCCCCCGTCCTGAAATATGCGGGCAAATCGGCCAGGGCCTGGACAGCTTTACGTTCTTGCTCGGCGGATGTTGCTATTTTAGCCAGCATTTCAACCGCTTCCACAGGATGCCGCCCGATGGCCGTCTCTTCGGACAGCATCACCGCGTCTGTCCCGTCAAAAATCGCATTGGCCACATCAGACACCTCGGCACGGGTCGGCCGGATATTATCCGTCATGGACAACAACATTTGGGTCGCTGTTATCACGGGCCGGCCCAGAAGATTCGCCTTGTTGATCAGTTTTTTCTGAACGACAGGCACATCCTCTATAGGGATCTGAACCCCCAGGTCGCCGCGTGCAATCATGATGGCATCTGCAGCGGTGACAATTTCATCAAAATTGGCAATGGCCTCGGCCCGCTCGATTTTGGCAACCACATACGCGGATTGCCCGTGTTTTTTTGCAAAGGCCTTTACCTTGCGTATGTCATCGGCTGACTCTGCAAATGAAACCCCGAAGGCATCCACCCCTTCCTGCAGGGCAAAGGCGACAAATTCGAGGTCTTTTTCCGACACCGCATCAGCGAATATCTTTACCCCGGGAAGGTTCAATCCCTTGTAGGAAAGAAGCGGGCCGCCGATAATCGTCCGACAAAAGACCTTATCTCCGGAAACCTTCTCCACCTGAAGCTGTATGAATCCGTCGTTAAGGAAAATCAGACTGCCGGGATTCACGCTCTCCGGCAATCTCTTATACTCGACAGGTATCTGATCGGCCGTTCCCACAGAATTTTGCACGGTCAATATAACCTCATTGCCTTTTTCCAGCAGCAGCGGTTCTTTCATGAGTTTGCCGATGCGTATTTTGGGACCGGGAAGATCCACCATGATCAGACAAAACCGCTCTGTCCTTGCCGCCACGGCGCGTATACGGCGGATATCCTCCCTGTGCCCCTGCATGGTTCCATGGGCAAAGTTGAGCCGCGCCACATTCATCCCCTGGAGCATTAATTGCTCCAACACTGCCTCCGATCGGGAGGCCGGGCCTATGGTGCAGACGATTTTGGTTTTATGCGCCGGCAACCTCACAGCGCAGCAACCCCCGCGACAGTAAAACATACCAAAAGCCATGTTTCCATAAGTTCAACCTTTTTCATGCCAATCTCTTTTTTTAATAGCGCGCTTTGTCCGGAAAATGCCCGACGGGTTACACCCGTCTTCGTCCTTGAATCACCTGGATCAGTATCACAATGATAGCGACCACCAGCAGGGCATGAATAACGCCGCCCATCGTGAAGCCGGTCAACAATCCCATCGCCCACAAAATCAATAGAATTACAAATATAGTCCAAAGCATGATAATCTCCTTTTTCAGATGTTTTTTCTTCCCATGACCAGAAGCCCGATACCGCCCACACCAGAGCAACTGCACCAATGATGGACGATATCGGGATGGTCCGGCTTATTTTACAACCATACTGTTCTTAACCGATGTAACCCCTTTCACCCTTCGGGTGATTTGCACCGCCCTGGCAGAGGCTTCGACGGAATCCACAAAACCGCTCAGCTGTACTTCTCCCTTGAACGTCTCCACATTGATCTGGAAAACCTTCAGCATCGGATCCTTCATTATTTCTGCCTTAACCTTGGCGGTTATGACGGAGTCATCCAGATATTCACCCGTGCTTTCCCGTGTCTGTGTTCCCGCACACCCTGCCATGAAGACAGCCAGGAACAATACAACCACCAATTGTCTGATAAAACCGATCTTATTCATAATGACACCTTTGTTTTATAAATTCATTGGATGGAGTTCAACACGCCGGTTCAGGGCCCGTCCTTCGGCAGTATCGTTAGGTGCCACCGGTTTGGAGAATCCGAATCCTTCAACGCTCAGACGCGCTTCTTGAATCCCTTTGATCATCAGATACTTCTTCACGGACTGGGCCCGTCTGATAGACAGCGCATCATTGTATGCTTTGCTGCCGATACTGTCGGTATGACCTTGAACTTTGACATTAATCTGGGGATGGGTTTTCAAAACGTCTGCAATCTGATCAAGATAATCAAAGGCCTCTGGTTTGACCACGGATTTATCAAAATCAAAATAGGCCTCATCCACCACCCAGATACCCTCGGCATTTGTCCCTTTCAACACAATTGGGGCCGGGGCGACCGGATCCTTGGATTTTTTGGTCAGAAAAATATCTTCGACAAAACTGGCCATGCCTGCGTCCGTCAACAGGTCATCGGCGTTGGAGACAAAGCCGCACTTGCTGATACGAACGATGTCATCCATGAGCACAGCCCCTTTTTCATCATCACCCACAAGAATGGGATAATAACAAAGCCCCGATCCCAGTTGATCCTTCAGAGCCTGGGCTGCTTTCAGGGTAATGGGGGATTCTAAACTGTTTTCCGGCTGACCGTCACTGATGATAATCACCGCAGTATTACCGGAAACAGCATTCAGTTCCTCCTGCCCGGAGGCGGTAATCGCCCTATGCATGGCGCTTGTACCACCTGCTTCAGATATCTTTTTTAAATTTTCACCCAGGGCATTTGTGGAATATTCCTCCATGCCGTAAAAAAGAACCGTGTTTTTGTCGGAAATTGCAGGGCTGTGACCAAAGGACCGGAGCGCACCGTTCTGGCCCAGTTCCGGCAGGGTCTGATTTATGCGGCTGACAATTTGGGTGGCCATATCAAATTTTTTATTTTCCATGTATGGCTTACCCATAGAACTGGATGCATCCAGGACAATGACAAAATTATCAATGGATGACTCATACTCGTCTGCGCTGAATGGGGTCAGGGTAAATGCGGGGAGGGTCTGAACCTCCTTTTGGGCATAACACCCCGACAGCACAAAAGCGATGACCAGGATCGTAAAGAATTGAAAACTGAAAGATTTCATGATAGTTCTCCTTAATATAGTTGGGTTTTTGGGTTCACGGATGATGTTCCGCGTGATGGATCCGTTTACAGACTAATATTCAATTAACGTGCCGGGACTTTTGTTTCCGGTTTATAATCGGCATCCTGTTGACCGTCAGGGGTGTCAGGCCGTAAAGAATGCGATATCAACGGCATTGAAAAACAGGAAATAAGGTCATATTCAGCCCTTGGTCATATATGACCTAATTTTTATAAGCTTTATAAGCTTCTTAATGGGTTCCAGCAGATCCCTTTTTGCTGATTCTCCATAGATATAAGGGTGATAGATCACGTTGTGCAGGGTATGGGAATCCTGGCACATAAAGTGAATATTCTTGGTCATAGTGAGTCTATAAGAATTATTGTCAAATGTTGTGATGGGCATTGGATGGCATTTCTTTTTTTGTTGAGGAGTATGGTCATGGCCGGCATTGAAATCATTACCGTGGAAAGGGGATCTGAATTAAAAGACTTCATTGAACTGCCCTGGAAGATCTATGTCGCATATCCCAAATGGGTTCCTCCTCTCAAGAAAGAGGTCCGTCGGATGCTGGATCCCCTCAAGCACCCTTTCTGGGAATTTTCCGAGCGCATTCTTTTTCTGGCACGACGGGGACAAAGAGACGGTGGGCAGGATTGCCGGCATAATCGATGGCCGTTATAACCAGTTCCATAACGAAAAAATGGGCATCTGGGGATTTTTTGAATGTGCGGATGATCCACAGGCTGCGGCAGCCCTGTTTTCTTCCGTGGAAACGTGGGCCCAGAACAAGGGGATGACCTTTATAAGAGGCCCGCTCAACCCGTCTACCAATCACGAAGCAGGCTTGCTCATCGAGGGGTTCGATTATCCGCCGTCCTTGATGATGACCTACAACCCGCCGTATTATGCAAGGCTGATCGAATCGTGCGGCTACTGCAAAGAAAAAGACCTGCTGGCTTTTCTTATAGACAGCAATTACAAGCTTCCCGGATGGATGGATCGGCTTGCCGGCAAAATCGCCAAAAAAAAGGGGTTCACATCAGGCACTTTCGCCCAAAGGATGCAGACGCCGAATTTGTTCTGATCCGGCAGATATATAATGATGCATGGTCCGACAACTGGGGGTTCGCTCCCTTGAGTAAGAATGAGATGCAGGATATCGGGAAGAACATCATGGAAATTGTAGATCCGGACATGGGGTTTTTCATCTATTATGAGGATGAACCCGCAGCCTTCTGCCTGGTTTTTCCCGATATTAACCCGTTGCTGAAACGCCTTAACGGGCGGGTCGGTCTGCTGGGGTTGTTAAAGTATTTTTTGTACAAAAAGGAAATCATCGGATTGCGGTTGTTTATGATTGGCATCAAAGAAAAATACCGGCAATTGGGATTCCCCATGCTGGCCTTTCACCATATCTATGAGATTGTGAGGAAAAAAGAGAAATACCGGTATATGGAAATGGGCTGGACACTGGAGGACAACGAGGCAGTCAATACATTGATAGAGGAAGCCGGTGCAAAAAAATACAAAAAGTACCGCATATTCAGAAAATCTTTATCATAAAACCAAACGAATGGCTTTGAAGCAGAGGATGTAAACATGTCGGTTGTGTACCAAAATTCCATCATCGGTTTTGTCTGGCGGCCTGAAGAAATCACCCCGGCGGTGATTCAGGTGGCTCAGCGAACAAAAAGCAGCGCGGTCTTTGATTTTTCCATGATGGAAAAAATTGACGATCTGTGTGCCTGGTTGCGGCAAACCGATCCTGAGAATCTTGTCAGGGATGTCAAAATTTGCGCCCACGCTTTTATGGATCCGTCGATAGAGCGGATATTAAAGGAAACAGGGATCCACAACATCTGGGTAGAGCACCCCTTCGGCTATTGCCAAAAAGATACATCCCTTTTTTTACAGCGGTTGAAAGAATTTGCAAAAAATTACCGTTGCTTTCCCATCACCGGGGACACCGATCTTGTGGCAAAGATGGTCAAGGATGGTTCGGGCATCGGGCGCATCGTCCTGAAAGGGTGTGAAGCCGCAGGATTCGTGAGCCATGAAACGACCATGGCGCTCTATTCCATGGCCAAAGAAATGCAAAGATCCTCTTCAACGCCTTTTGATATTCTCATCTGGGGAGGCGTCTTTATCCCTGAAGCAGCAGCGGCCTTCTTGTCGACCGGGGCCGCAGGGATTGTTTTTGAAAGTGTCCATTGGCTGACGGACAAGGTTGCTGTTGATGATTCCCAACGAGGGCGGCTCCGCCATCTCCGTCCGGATTCCACCGATCTGGTGGGCCTGGATGTGCAGGTTCCCTGCCGTCTGTTCAACAAAGGAAATTCCCTTGCATTCAAAAAAATCAAAGCATTGGAACAATCGCTCTGCGGTGCGGCCGTCACCGCGGAAAACCGCCGCTCCTTTGCAAACCAGGTGAATGCCGGAGCGGTTCACCCTCTGGAGAGCCGTTTCAGCCGGGACGAGATTATTTTGCTGGGTGTGGAAGCTGCTTTTGCCGGGACGTTTACTGACCGTTTCGGGGCCGGTACCGGGGAAGCGGTGAAACGCGTTCATGGACGAAATTCATCATTTATGCCGCCTGGCTGAAGAAAAAAAGACCTGCTTTCTGGACAGCCCTGTGGCCAGAGAGATGGGCACCCTGTACCCCTTTATCCAGGGCGCCATGTCCTGGATCACGGATGTCCCGGAGTTTGCCCTGCAGGTTGCTGATGCCGGGGGATTGCCCACCATCGCCCTTGGCCTGATGGACGCTAAGATGCTTGACCAGAAGCTTGGCCATTTGCCGGACATCATGGGGGAGCGTCCTTATGCCGTGAATGTGGTCGCTCTGGCGGAAAACCCTTTCAGGGGACTGCACCTGGCCTGGATAAAAAAGCATAAACCCCGGTTTGCAGTGATCGCAGGCGGTGATCTTTCGGCCATAAAAGAATTGATGGCATGCGGCATCGATGTCATGTATATCGCTCCGGATGAGGCCCTGTTGACACTCGCCTTAAAAGCGGGCGTCCGGTATGTGATCTGCGAGGGGTATGAAGCCGGCGGCCATGTGGGGCCGCATAGCACACTTACCCTTGCCCAGATGGTGCTGGATCTGAAACGACGCAGCCCATCCCTGTTCAAAAACTGCCGGGTGATTCTTGCCGGGGGAATTTATAACCGGGAAACCGCGTTCATGGCGGCCATGCTAGGCGCGGACGCCATCCAGATGGGTACCGCCTATCTGGCCACCCGGGAGATTGTTGAAACAGGCGCCCTGGCCCCGCTTTATCAGCAGATGATCCTGAAATCACCTTTCGCGGGAACCGTTGTTTCCGGCCGGAACACCGGGCTTCGGGTACGGTCCTTGAGGACCCCGAGAATGGAAGCTGTTTTATCCCTGGAAAGGGAATTTGCCGCCGGACACCGGGACGAGACCTCTTTCAGGGAGAGAATGGAAAAAATGGCAGCCGGAAGCCTCTTTATTGCGGCAAGGGGTATGGACAGACCCGGAGAGACACTTCTGGATGAAAAAACCTGTCTGGAACGCGGACAATTCATGAGCGGGGCATGTGCCGGGCTCATCCGTGACATCGATACGCTTGCGTCTTTTCACCGTGAACTGGCCAAAGGTGCGCTTTTTATGCCTCAGCCGGTTGTAAATCCCATGGAAACACCATTGAAAATGCCGTCTTCTGCGATCAAAACGAATCTGAAGCGAGTCTCCCCCGACCAGGAAATTCGTGAAAGGATTGCCATCACCGGCATGGGCATCGTGAATACCCTGGGAAAGAGCCCGGAAGAAGTCTGGGCTGCCAGTCTGGACATGAAGAGCGGTATCACGCAGGTTCCGCCGTCACGGTGGGACCATGCGCTTTATTATGACCCCCGGCCCCATATGCCGGACAAAACCTATTGCAGGGTGGGTGCTTTTCTCAATTTTCCCATCGACCGCACTGAACTGGGGATTTCTCCCCATGATTTCAGGAGCATGACCGAGGCCACACGGATTTCCATGTGGCTTGCGGACAGGGCCATCCGGGCATCCGGCATTCTGACATCAGATATCCCGCGGGAGAGGATCGCCGTCCTCATCTCCCAGAACTCGGGAGAAGCTGCAGGTACGCTTCCCGATATCATTATCCGGGCATATGTTCACGACATCCTGGCCGGCATCAAAAAGGCTGTTGACCTCACACCGGATCAACACAAGGCCATCGAACAGGAAATAAAATCCGGCCGCATGGCCCCGGACGACACCACGCTTTTAGGCCGGCTCAACTGTGCAGCAGCCGGTTTCATCTGTAAACAGTACGGGTTCATGGGGCCCAGCCATGCCGTGTCCGCAGCCTGTGCGACTTCGCTGGTGGCACTTCACAGCGCCATCCAGATGATCCAAAACGGTATCATAGATGCAGCCGTTGTCGGGGGGGGCGAGGATACGCTCAGCCATTTGCATTTCCTGGAATTTTCCGCCCTGGACGCACTTTACGGGCTGTCCGGACGGGAAAGACCGGACCATGAAACATCCTGCCCGTTTGATGCCCGAAGAGACGGCATGGTTCTTGGCGAAGGCGGGGCAATGATTGTTATTGAGCGGGAAAGCGTGGCCCGGGCAAGAGGGGCCCTTGTTCATGCATTTGTGACCGGCATGGGGGCCAGCAACAACCATCTGGGAATGGTGGAGTCTTCCAGTGGTTCCCAGCAGATGGCCATTCGCGCCTCTTTCCAGGGGACATCCTATGGGCCCGATGCCGTGGACCTGGTGGAATGCCATGCCACCAGCACCCGGCAGGGAGATCTGGAAGAGGTTCGTGCCCTGAAAACGTTTTTCACTTCCTCCAGGCGCACCGTGCTCACTGCATTTAAATCCCAGATCGGTCACACGTTGGGCGCTTCTGGTATCAGCGGTCTCATTCGAGGCGTTACTGCCATGAAAGCGGGGATCTTTCCGCCCACCCTCAATTACAGGCATCCGGACCCGCAAATCAATCTGGAAAAATCAGGGCTGATCATCTCCCCGGAACCGCTGGATTGGAAGAACCGCACGGGCGAGCCCAGGAGACTTGAAGTCAACGCGTTTGGTTTTGGCGGTTCCAATTATGTGGTGCAGGTGGAACAGGCCATGGATGAAACAGATACGGTCATGGTCTCACCCGGAACGCAAAAGATGCCGGAGGTATCAAAGGTATCGCCGTATCAGAATCTGAAGGTTCCCCCCCTTGCCCTTGTATTTCCCGGACAGGGGGCACAATATGGCGGAATGGGAAAAGAACTCTATGCGTCTTTTCCCGTCATCAAAGAGTGGATGGACCGGGCTGCTGCCGTTGCAGACTTTGATCTGCTTCACCTGATGTTCCATGATCAGGAAAAAAACCTCCAGAAGACCCGGTGGCAGCAGCCTGCCATGTTTGCCATGGAAAATGCCATGGCCCGGTATCTCACCCGCCTTGGCATCCGGCCGAAAGCCATGGCCGGCCACAGTCTGGGCGAATTGACCGCCTTGTGCATGGCCGGTGTCTATTCCTTTGAGGACGGGTTTGGCATCGTAAACAAGCGGGCCCTGTGCATGGATAAGGCGGCTGCCGCCAATATCGATCCCGGTGTCATGGCCGCCACGGACGCACCCCTGGATCTGTTGAAAAAAATGATCAAAGATTACCATGATGTCCACATCGGCAATATCAATTCACCCTTTCAGGTTGTTTTAAGCGGCAGTACAGGCGCCATCAAAGATATCGGCAAAAAATTAAAGGAGATGGGGCATCGGACCACTCTTTTGCGCGTCAGCATGGCCTTTCACTCTCCTGCCATGAAGGTCATCCATGATGAACTTGCCGCATACATTGCCGCCATTGAATTTCATTCTCCACAGATTCCGGTGATTTCCAACACGACCCGGATGCCGTATCCGTCAGACCCGGATGAGATCAAAAAAATCCTCATGGCCCACCTGGAATCCACCGTCCATTGGATGGATAATGTCAAAACCCTTTGGGATACCTGCGGAACAAGGGTTTTTGTGGAAGTGGGGCCGGGTGAGGTGTTGAGCAATCTCATCGCAGACACCCTTCCCGGATCAACATGTATCCAGACCTGTCTTCGCTCCTCAGAGGGCGCAACCTTCAAGGCAGCACTTACCCGGCTCTCTGACCGGGGTTATCTTATGGAAGAAGAAATTCCAAAGGATGTTTTTTCCCCTGCATTCGGAAAGGCTGCAAAATCTTCAGGGGTCGTTCCCGGATCTGTTGACCCGCCTGAGAGCGACGATCTCATGGAGAGACTGATTCAAATCATCATGGATGCGACAGGGTTCAA
This sequence comes from Desulfotignum sp., assembly GCA_034522435.1. Lineage (GTDB taxonomy): Bacteria > Desulfobacterota > Desulfobacteria > Desulfobacterales > Desulfobacteraceae > Desulfotignum. The sequence goes on along the minus strand of JAXHLJ010000020.1, from coordinate 5,847 downwards.
CAGGGACGAGATCCAGCCCGACATGGATCTTCGATCAGACCTCTCCATTCGATCCAGCCGCCTGCCCATCATTATGGACGCGGCAGAACGCCAATTCAAGATCACCATCGAATTGGAGGATTTTATCGATGTCCGGACCGTGAAGGACATTGCCAACGGGATTTCCAGGCTGACTGCCGGGCAGAAAGACAACAGCCCGCATCCGGCGGCTGAGGCTCTTGAACAAAACCCCATGCAGGATAAATGTCTGACATCCTCAAAGGATGAGGCAAGTTTGAACCGGCTGGTATTTGCGCACGCAACCATCGCGTCACAGACGTCTTCGGAGGCAAAGAGATCTGTTCCCATGGAATTGAATCCCGGCGACGCCGTTGTTTTTCTCTCACCGGACGGGGATGACAAAATTGCCGGACAGGCCGGGGACATCCTCAGTAAGGATTACAAGGTTATCCCGTTTCCAATGGGATTTCTTCAGGAAAGTATAGATCCCGGCAAACCGGGTCATGACATCCGAACCCAAGATGGGGCCTTGCGGGCTGTCGAACAAATTGCCGATCTGTTTTCTGTTTCCGGGATGGTCATCACCCTTGGCCGGGGAGGACCGGTAAAATTGGATACCATGACGGATGTTTCCCAGCTTCTCAAGGGATTTTTTCTGCTTTTGAAAACGTTTCTTGCCTCTTCGGCTAAAAAATTCATCGTGCTGATTCATTCGGCCAGGGATATTGAAACGCCTGTTCAGTTAGTGGTGGAAGGGATGCTCGGACTATTTTTAAGCGCTGCCCGGGAATACCCGTCCGTCCAGTTCCGCACACTGGAAATCGATACAGATACGGATCTTCAAAAAGCCTTGCACAATGCCCTGGACAGAGCATGTGCCGTGGTGGAAATGATGCATCGGGATGGGAAGATCATCACTTCAGAGGGACTTTTCGCTCCATCTGTTTTCAGGGGTTCATCAGGTCTGAATCTAACCCCCCAAGATGTTATCGTCATATCCGGGGGTGCAACCGGGATCAGCTCCCATTTGGCCCGTTGCCTTGCCCCGTTCATGCCCCGCCTGGTCTTGCTGGGGAGAACGATTCTTGATCCGGGAATTGATCCGGGAGCTGATCCGGCCAAACCGCCTGCCGGACAATCATCTTCCGACGCGGTCACAATGGATTCCAGGGCATCGGAAATTCTTCAGACCCTGGCGGATTTACACGCTTGTGGGATTGAAGCGACATATCATACCTGTGATGTGACCGACCCTGAAGCGGTTCAGGCCGTCCTGGGAGAGGTGATTCACCGTTACGGCAAAATCGACGGGATCATCCACAGCGCCGGTGTCCTCAGGGACGGCCCCTTAAGCCGCATGACCCTGGATGATTTTTCCATGGTCTTGGATGTCAAATTCTCAGGGGCCTGGAATCTGTTCTCATTTGCCAAAAATGCCGGTTTGACATTTTTTGCGGGCCTTTCTTCGGCCGCCGCAATCCAGGGAAATCCGGGACAGGCAAATTACGTTGCCGCCAACCGGATGATGTCCGCCCTGCTCAGACACCTGAGCCGGGAGAACAGCACCATTCTTTTCAAGGCCTTGATGCTTCCCCCTGTCGAGGGGGCGGGCATGGCGGATGATCCGGAAATCCGGGCATTGCTGGAGCAAAAGGGAGTCGCATATATTCATGTGAATGAGCTTGCAGGGCTTTTCTGCAGGGAACTCTTTGTCGCCCCGGCCAAAGACAATTGGGTCATGTTCATGAAAAAACTGCCGTCCGTGAACACGGTATTGCGCAATGACAGAACCCGTCCTTCTTTTGGTGAAGAGCTGGATTCCGGCCTCATGTCCTTTACGCCAGGGGACTTTCCCATGATAGAAAAAATCCTATCCCTGGACCTTTGTCAGGAAAAACTGGAAGCCCATCGATCCTTCTCCCTGGAAAAAGATCTCTGGATCACGGATCACAGGCCTTTCAAGTTCATCAAACATCCCATCGTTTCCGCCACCATGGTTCTGGAGACCTTCATGGAAGCCGCCCGGATCCTGTATCCGCACCTTCGGGTGAGGGGTGTTCGCAAGGTTCGGCTCATGGACATGATCGAATGCCGGCCGGGGGTTCCGCGTCCTGCCAGAATTGTTTGCCGCAGGGCCGGCAACAGCCTTCAGGAGGTATTGTGCGACACCTCCCTGTCGGCACAGGAGATCTCCCCGGCCGGGAGATTGATGGAACACTTTGCCCTGCAATGCAACGGCCAGGTGATCCTGGACGGCGGAGGAGAATCGCTCAAGCAGGGGTTCCTGGATTTTCCCATCCGGCCGGACGAACTGCGGACAAAACCGATGAATCGTAAAAAAGTGCTGAAATGGTACAAAGACCGCAGTGGTCTGGGCGGCCGGTACCGGGTGATAGAATTTCTTGACGGTACGGGTCCGGGTGTCATACGGGGCCGGACGATCTATCCTGCGACATGTGACTTTGCAAATCTTGAGAACGTAAAATACCAATACTCCCCCTACCTTTTTGAGGCGCTTTTGCAGTTGGTGTGCTGTCACATTGCGGTAACTGACCCATCAGAGCCCCGATCCATGATTCCCCTGGAGATCGGAGAAATGCGGTGTTTCAGAAAAGTCCGGGTAGGGGAAAAGATAACGCTGGAAGCCAGATTGCGGGCCCAGGATGATGAAGTGCTCACCTGGGACACCAGAGGGCTTGATGACCAGGGCGAAACCCTGATGCAGATTTTCGGATTGCAGATGAAATGGATTTTGGACTGATGCCGAAGGGATCAAAAAGAGTGCAGATAAAAAAAAGAGCGCGGATATGACAAAAGACCGTCAGAAAGTAACCGTTCAAACGGTGAATTTTTCTCATGGAAAAGGGACTGCCTTCTATACTTCGCTGCCCTGCGGGCCATGGGCCGACCAAAGCCCGGCACAAAAACATCATTTGATTTGCAAACTGCGGGATCATGCTAAGGCTGTGAAGCATGCGCTTTGGATGCACAAACCATCTGATAACCCGGATGCTTTTCCCATTCAGGTTGTTAAAATCATCCGGGGCACTCTTGGCAGGCCGCAACTACTGGTGGGGGGTCATCAAGGTCCGGCAATCTCTTTTTGTGAGAGCGGCAAAAACGTCTGGGCCGCTCTTTGTGAAGATGATTGTGATATCGGCATTGATGTCGCACAACACCATGAATTTCAAGGCAAATACCCCTTTTATCGGGTGTTTCACCCCCGGGAACTGATGCATGCCCTGGCACTTTCAGGCAACGATGTGAAAAAGGGGGCAGCCCTGCTCTGGTCTATTAAAGAAGCCGTTGCAAAGGCCCTGGGATGTGGCTTTCATCTGGTTGACCCGCTGCAAATGATCGTTGGTCCGTCAACAGGCGGGGCTTCGGGAGAGGCCACACAGGGAACGGCAGAAGAAAACGGCGTATATGATTTTCCGGTAAGGTTATCAAAAAAGGCGGCCAGGCGATTTCCCATGGCCGGGGGCCGGTCCTTGCAGGTACGTTCGTTTTCCCATGGGAAAATGTGGCTTTCCATTGCCTTGCTGCATCGGCAATCTCAATGAGGGAAGATGAATGACGCAAAACAGTGAATATGCCATTGAAGTCAATAACCTGACCAAGCGTTACAAGGGGCTTGTGGCGGTTGATAACATATCCTTTACCGTCAGGAGGGGTGAGGTTTTTGCTCTGCTGGGCCCCAACGGGGCAGGCAAGACCACCACCGTCGAGATCATCAATACCATCCGTATGCCCACGTCCGGCAGAGTCACCCTTCTTGGAATGGACGTCACCAGGCAAAAGTATGACATCATCCCCCGCATCGGCGTTCTTCCGCAGGGGTTCAGTTCCTTTGACCGGATAACGGTCAAAGAGACCTTGCAGTATTATTCCCGGCTTTTTGGCCGCAAAAACGCCGATATCGAAGGGCTGATCGCGCTTGTGAATCTCAAAGACAAGGTCAAAGTACAGTATAAGAACCTATCCGGCGGGTTGAAACAGCGCCTGGGAATAGCGGTTGCGCTTGTGAATGACCCGGAGGTGGTGTTCCTTGATGAGCCGACAACCGGACTCGACCCCCGGGCACGGCGGGAGGTGTGGGATGTTCTGCTGGACCTTAAAAAAAAGGGAAAAACCGTGTTCCTCACCACCCACTATATGGAAGAAGCAGAGGTGCTTGCAGACACGGCTGCCATCATCGCAAAAGGCAGGATCACGGCCATGGGCTCTCCCGGGGAACTCATGGAAACCAATGCCGATTACCTGGCCGTCATGCTGAAATCCGTGGATGAAAAGGTTTTTGAAATCGTCAGGAAAATGGGGTTTGCGCCGGTCCATGACCGCCACGGAAACATAACGGTCCGGATGGCGCACACGGATGATATCCGCAGGCTGCTCAACACCCTCAAGGATGGCGGTGCTTCATTTGCAGGCATCGATGTCCGCAAGCCCAATCTGGAAGAGGTCTTCCTGAAACTGACCGACCAACCGCCCGGGAAAGGCGCCGCCGGTCTAAAGGAGGCACAATGAACCTGCGCGTCATCCATCCAAATATCATTTTGGCAAACATCATTGTGAGCATCAAAAGCTTTTACAGAGAGAAAACGGTGGTATTTTTCCGGATTGCCTTCCCGGTCATTCTGATACTCGTATTCGGCACCATTTTCATGGAAAGGGACAATGAAATCTTTGAATTGAGCATTCAGGATCTTGACCAGACACCGTCATCCGAACAACTGGTGAACACCATCGATCTCAGCGAAAGATTCAATATCACCCGGGTCCCCCCTGATGCCGATGCTGCGCAATATGCCAAAGACAACAACCGCAACCTGATTGTCATTATTCCCAAAGACTTTGAAACGACCCTCATGCAGAAAATGGGGTCCGGCGAATCGGGCACACCCATCAGCCTTACCAAGCTGTACGATCCCGGCGCCTTCGGGGTGACGACCAAATTAGGGGTCCTGGACATCGTGCTGGCCAAAATAAACCAGGAAATGTCCGGCAAACCGCCGTTCATTGTATCGGAACCGGTATCGATACTCAAAAAAAAATACCGATTCATCGAGTTCTTTGTTCCGGGGATCATCGCCATGGCAGTGATGACGGCAAGCCTGTTCGGTACGGTGAACGTCAATGCCGAACTTTTGCAGAAAGGCGTGATCAGAAAGCTTTTCACCACCCCCATCACCCGTGTTGACTGGATCCTGTCAAACGTGTTGTACCAGTACATCCTTGCCGTTTTCTCCACGGTGGTGATGCTGGTGGTGAGCTATGCCGTGTTCGACGTCAGTCTTGAGATAAATGCCTGGCTTCCGGTGTTTGTCGCCCTTGACGTATTTGCATTCGTCGGACTCGGGATGATTCTCACCCGTGTTGCCAAAGAAGCTGAAAGTGCCTCTGCCGCTGCAGACGCCCTGATGTTTCCGATGATGTTTCTTTCCGGGACATTCTTTCCTGTCGAAATGATGCCGGAATTTCTGCAGACGTTTGCAAAGATTCTGCCGCTGTATTATGTGAACGAGGGACTTCGGGCATCCATGGTATCCGTGGACCATATGGCTGCCTTGAAATGTGCCGTGATTATCGGTGCTTTTGCCGCCGTGGTGTTCGTTCTCGGCATCATGATCACCACATTGGGTGAAGAGACGACATGATATTGAATGCACGGGACAAAATAACCCGGGGATTGTTGTCACTGGCCAGGACCTCCCTGCCCTTTCATCTCTACTTTCGGCGCAATTTTCCATTGCCCGCAGTCATCATGATCGAAAACACAAACCACTGCAATGCGCACTGTGTGATGTGCCCCCGAGAAACCCTGACCCGGAAACGAGGTGTTATGGC
>JAXHLJ010000019.1:0-170621 GCA_034522435.1 Desulfotignum sp. | reverse complement strand
ATTGTGTTGCAGTCAGGTGGAGACCGTGCCCTTGATGGATACCCGGGAAATACGGACATCCGGGCCGCGGTCCAGATTCCCGTCAACCTCCGGATTCCGCTATGAGGAAACGGATATTGAGGCTGCCAGACAGGTCCGGCCTGAGAAGGTGATTCTGGCCCCTGAAAAAATGGACAGAGCCGGCTGGAGTGATCTCAAAACTGCCGGGCATAAGATCGCGGAGGCGGTCCGGCTGTTTCACCGGGACGGCATCCCGGTATCGGTTTTGGCGGCACCGGATGCGTCACCATCGAGAATCGGTGAAGCACTGCGGCGCGGATTTTATCCAGATCCACACGGCAGACTATGCCAATGCCCAGGTCAGCCGGGAGAAAGACAGGAAATTGAACGGATATATGCGGCAGCGGATCAGGTGGTGAAAGCGGGATTGAAGGTCAGTGCCGGGGGCGGGCTCACCCGGGACAATCTCCTGCCGGTGTTGAAGACCCGGGCACTGGAAGAATTGACAGTGGGGATCTGCCGTCATTGCCCGGTCCGATGACGTATCGGGCTGTCGCAGGCCATTGAAGAGATACTGGATCTGGTGGATTAGGGGGGTATGGCTGTCCGGACAGGTGAAATCCTGCTATATTGAATATAGGGCCAAACTGTTCATTTTTTATGGTATTGTGAAATTTGCAGGCATTGTCCTATGATCAACAGAAACAAGGGGGAAATATGACAGTCAGGCAAGTGGTTCTCAAGGTGCTGATGCTGGATGCGTCCAGCGGATTCTACCGTCTCAAACGGTATCCGGTGGGGGATTTTTTCGGACCCGTGGACTTGGGCATTCACATGAGTTTCAAGCACAACAGCCTGACCATCGGCGGCGGTCTTCTGGCCGGATCCATATTCCCGGGATCGAACCGGATGATTTTCTGCGGCATATCTCCCTGCTGGCACGGGTTTTATGTGTCATCCATGGGCGGGGCCGCCCTGGTGTTCGACAACCTGGGGATCAACCAATTGGTCATTCTGGGCAAAGCCGATCGGCCGTCTCTGCTGTATCTCAACCGGAATCACGGAGAGGAGATCGAAGTGGAACTGGTGCCGGTATCACCCGGCAAGATCTGGGAAAAGGGCCGGGGCGGGGTCTATGGGGTGATGGAAGCGGCCATGGACCGGTTTTCCGGCCGGTATGAGAACGATCCCAGGGTCCTGGCAACAGGGCCTGCCGCCCGGTACACCGATTTCGGGGCCATCGCATCGGCCCCGGTCCGCAAAGGAAAATTGACCCCGGTGGATACCTGGGCCGGCCGGGGCGGGTTCGGGTCCAAGCTTTTCCAGGAGCACGGGATTGTGGGAATTATCTACGGCGGGACCTTTGTGGACGAAGATTTCCGTGAACGCAACGTGGCGGATCAATGGTTTGAAGACAAATACAACCAGCGCATGGCAGCCAAGGATATCGAGGCCACCACCAAATACCGGTATGATCCAAGCGTTGAAACCGGCGGCACCTTCGGGGTGAACTATGCCACCATGTCCGGCAATATCCTGGCATTCAACTACCGCACCCTGTACTGGAGTGACCGCCAGCGCAGAGAACTGCATCAGCGGTTCATCCTCGACCATTACCTGAAACAGTTCAACGAGGAGACGATCCAGAAAAAACAGCAGAAAACCTGCGGTGAACCCTGTGCGGCCGTGTGCAAGAAGATGAACGGGCCGTACAAGAAAGACTATGAACCCTATCAGGCCATGGGGCCGTTGTGCGGCATCTTTGATCAGCGGGCCGCAGAAAAGCTGGCCGGTCATGCCGATATGCTGGGGTTTGACGGCATCGCTGCGGGCGGGGTTCTGGCCTGGCTCATGGACTGCCTGGAGCAGGGATTGATGGCGCCTGAAGAAATCGGCGCGTCAGACCGGCCGAACTGGGACCTTCGAAATTTCGATGTGAAGAAAGATTCCCTGCACAATGCCGAACTGGGTATCCTTCTGCTGGATGAAATGGTCCGGCCCGAGGGGAAGATTCCTTTGGAAAAGGGGGCCAGAAAACTGGCCCGGGGCCTGGCAAAAGAAAAAGGCAAACCCGTCATGGACTGTTTCGTTCACAACGCATTCGCCCGCCAGGGCTGGATGGTCCCCAACCAGTACTGGACCCCGGGGGTGCTGGCGCCCATGGCCATCATGGGCAAATACTACATGCACTATGGGCAGAATTTTCTGGCCCCCCGGACACTGGGCAGGGAAAACGCCCTTCGCATGCTGCATGAACTGATGCTGGACAATCTGGGCATGTGCCGGTTCCACCGGGCCTGGGCCGAAGAGCTCATGCCCGATGTCATTGAAAAAATCTACGGGTTGAAAGACCGGTTTCTGGCATCCATACGGCTGACCGCCAGCCGCATCACCAGCCGGAATGCCTCGGTTTTCTGGGAATCGGAACGAAATATCGATCTGGTTCACACCTTTTTGAAAAACAAAAAAACGGTGGACAAACTCGATGATCCGGACCTGGACCACTGGCTGGATCTGTTTGACAAAGACAAGCACCAGGCTGCGTTTGAGTTCTGGTATGAGATGCACAAAGGCGCCCATGAAACCCTCCGGGAGTTTCCGATGTAACGGTGTTCACAGTGAAAATTGTGTCAAGGATATGATCATCAATTATGAACTATTTTACCTGGAATGTTGATCCCGTCATATTCGCCATCGGCCCCCTGCAGCCGCGATGGTACGGGTTGCTGTTTGCCCTGGCGTTCATCCTGGGATATCATCTCATGCAATGGATGTATACCCGGGAAAAAATGCCGCGCCAGAACCTGGATCTTTTATCGATCTATCTGATAGCCGGAACCATCATCGGTGCCAGGCTCGGACACTGCCTGTTTTACGATCCATCTTATTATCTGGGAAATCCATTGAAAATCCTGGCTGTCTGGGAGGGGGGACTGGCCAGTCACGGCGGAGGCATCGGGGTGTTGATCAGTCTGTACCTGTATACAGTGAAAACAGGGGAATCCTATCTGTGGCTGCTGGACCGTATTGCCATACCTGCCTGTCTGGCAGGGGTTTTCATCCGGCTTGGCAATTTTTTCAACTCCGAGATTGTGGGGTTCCCGGCATCAGTTCCCTGGGCCGTGATCTTCCAGAGGGTAGATGCCCTTCCCAGACATCCCGCCCAGTTGTACGAGGCCCTGGCCTATTTTCTGATATTTTTCATCTTGCTGTCTGTTTACAAAAGCAGGAAGAAAGACACCAGAAACGGTGCGATATTCGGCACTTTTCTGGTGCTGGTGTTTGTGTCACGGATACTGGTTGAATTTGTCAAAACTCCACAGGCAGCCTATCCAGCGGCATTCTGGCTGAATACCGGCCAGATGCTGAGCATCCCTTTTGTGGTGGCAGGCATGGTGTTTCTGGTGAAAGCCTTCAGAGGCAAATAACGTTCAAAATATCTTTTGGACCGGCCCCGGGCCGCGCTGCTCATGCCAAACTGTGCAGTGCGGTTCTTTAGGCGTAAGGTCCGTGCCAGTGATTTTTTATGTGAATTTGCAGCGCAATCCTTGACATTCTGGTCATAATGGTCATAATGGTCAAATAAAGGAGACACCTTATGGAAAACAACATATCCGTGGCTGAGGCCAAAGCGACCTTCTCAGAATGCATCCGCAAAGTCGAAGCGGGCACCGAAGTCCTTATCACCAGGCACGGGAAATTGGTCGCAGCGCTTGTTAGTCCTGATGATCTCGAACACCTGAAACGCTTGAGAAAAGCAGGTCCGGAAAAAGGGCTCGCAAGTATCGCAGGCGGTTGGGAAAATAGTGAAGAACTGGCCGCAATACTTGACGACTCCCCTCGGCAGGGACAACGAAACACCCAAGATCTCTGACACTGCCTATGGCATTCCTCTTTGACACGGATGCAATCTCGGAGCTTCTCCGCCCACACCCCGCAACAGCCTATGTGAAATGGATCATGCGAGTTGCCCGGGAAGAGCAATTCACGAGTGCTGTTGTGATAGGCGAATTATACAAAGGGGCCTATCGTTCCCGGAACCGGGATCGACACATCGCAAACATCGAGCAGCGGGTTCTGCCCGCCGTCACCGTTCTATCTTACGACATCAGCATTGCAAAGGTTTTCGGCAGCATTCGCGCCCATCTCGAGGACACAGGTATGATACTTCCTGATGCGGACATTCAGATTGCGGCGACAGCCATAGACCATGATCTGGAACTTGTTACCGGAAATATCCGCCATTTCAATCGAATCCCTGGACTCCAGGTCAACCTCGCCTTTGCAAACGCACGAAGCCGCTTTTGAGTTCTGGCATGAATTGCATAAAGGCGCCCATGAAACCCTCCGGGATTTTTCGGTGTAACGGTGTTCAGACGGATACTGGTTGAATTTGTCAAAACTCCCCAGGCAGCCTACCCAGGGGCATTCTGGCTGAATACCGGCCAGATGTTGAGCATCTTTTTTGTGGTGGCAGGCATGGTGTTTCTGGTAAAAGCCCAATGGAAAACCCCGGGAAACACTTTGGTGTAAGCGTTCCCCGGGGGGTTGATCAGGTTGTTGGTGATACCTGCAACTTATTGATGATACCTTTGCCCAGAGCGCCTGGCCTGATAATTATCTGACTGTCCGGGATTTGCATTGCCATAGTTTTGGCAGCGGTTGCCGGATCTCTGGCTGCTGCCCATGCCAAAGCGCAGCTCCGGGGCTGTTTTTTTGGCTGCCAGCATGAAATCGATCTGTTTCTCCTGAACCTGTTTTTCCAGTGCGGCTGTTTCATCGGCCAGGCGCATCAATGTGGCCTTGTCCGGATTGGATGTTGCCATGAGCATTCTTGTTTCGCTTGTTTTCTGCATGATTTCTGTGCGCATGGGATAGGTTTCATCGATAAATTTCTGGCGCAGGGCGGTCAGTTCCTCCTGTTGGGCTTTCGACAGGTCCGTCCATGCACCTTGCCGGTCAGGGTTCAGGCCATAGCTCCCTGAGCCGTGACCGGGTCCCCAGGCAAACGCGGCAGTGGTCATAAAACTGATGGCCAGCAATGTGGTGATCAATACAGCGGTCTTTTTCATAATACAGTCTCCTTTGTGCATATGTTAAGATTACGTCGGATGATGGGGAAACGATACAACCCCTTTCTTCCCGACTGTCTGGTAATGGATATAGCAAAGGATGTGCCATAAACAGAATAAAATCATATCTTATTGAAATCATGAGATATATTTTATAAGTCCAGGCAAAAAAACAATCACGCTTTACCGGGAAACTGCTTCTTTTGTATCCACTCAAGGTATCCATCTGTATAGATATTACCCGGTTTTTCAAAGGGCCTCTCCGGCATAGCCCTGCCTTGTCCGATGCGCCAGTCCAGTGTATGAAAGGAAACAGGGGTGATACAGGGTACCCTGGTTCATTTTTTGCTTCCATTAATAATATGCCGACCATAGGCAACCGGCCGAATGGTTCTGATTACTGACAACCACAGGGGGGAAAATCATGGAACGAAAATTAGCCAGACCGCTTGCAGCCATGATTTCACCATTTATCGTGATCGGCGTGTTTCTGGTAATGACCCCGATTTTTGCTTTCATGACCCTGGATCGAATGGAAACTGTCAAAACCCATATAAAAGACCAACTGGTGATCAAGGGAATTTCCCTGATCCAGACTTTCGAAGCCGGCACCCGCACCGGTATGCTGACCATGGGATGGGGGCAGCGCAGGATACAGGCCATGCTCCAGGAAACCGCATTGCAGCCGGATGTCGCCTATATCATGATCGTCACTGACCAGGGAACGGTTCTGGCCCATAGTGACCCATCCCGGGTGGGCCGGAACCGGGAATTTCTCCCTGATTTTCCGGCACAGACAGATAAATATTCAGTTGCCGGTTACCGGATCCGTTCTGAGAATTCAGAACAGATTTTTGAAGTTTTCAAGTGGTTTGCCCCCCTGAGAAGCGGGATGACCCGGTTAAATGGAAGGCCCATGTCCGTGCACGGCATGCATGGAGGGAACCTGGAACCTGAAAAACCATTGTTGTCGCGGCCACTGGATTTGATGGAATTTTCCAGATCCGAAGATGCGGTTATCATTGCAGGGCTTTCCATGGTCCAGGCCAGACAAGCCCAGGCCGGCCTGGTCCGGGAAGCGATCGGCCGGGAATTCTGCTTTTTGTTTTAGGGTGTGCCGGTGTACTGATCCTGACGACATTTCAGGCCTATCGTAGCACCAAAGACCGGCTGATCAGTGCCAGGGCACTTTCTGAAAAATTGAAACAAGAGGTGGAAACCTCCCGGCACCTGGCGGCCATCGGCAAACTGGCGGGCGGGGTGGCCCATGAAATCAGAAATCCGTTAAGCTCCATCAAGGGGTTGGCCACCTATTTTGGAAAAAGGTATGCCGGTCATCCCGATGACAGTGAAACTGCCCGGATCATGGTACAGGAAGTGGAACGGATCAACCGGTCCATCACCCAGCTTCTGGAGTTTGCCAAGCCCATGGCAGTGGAAAAAAAAGAAGTGGAGATCCGGGATATGATTTCCCATTCCCGAAACCTGTGGCCCATGATCTGGAGAAAAAATCCATCACGGCAAAAAAGGATATCCAATCCTCCCGGTTCCCGGTTTAACACAGACCCGGACCGCGTGCAAAGATTTTACTCAATCTGTACATGAACAGCCTGGCAGCCATGCAAGAGGGCGGTATCCTACGGTCACGGTGATTGATGTGGCGCCCGGACAAGACCTGGAGATCCGGGTGGCCGATGACGGCTGCGGTATGGATGAACAGTAGTGGCCGATATGCTCCACCCGATTTCACCACCGACCGCGGACGGCACCGGTCTGGGCCTTTCCATCGTGCACCGCCTGGTGGAAAGCCTGGGAGAGGCGAAATACGGGTGAAAAGTGCCAAAGGCAAGGGAACCACGGTATTCATCTATCTGAGGCCGTCCTGAAGATGAACATGCATTCCGCCCCGGTGGCAAAGGCGCCTATGAATATGGTTGAATGTTGAAAAATTCTATGTTACTACCAGACACAAACAAAAGGCTGCAACATGGATCTCAATTTATTTTCTTTGCGTGTTTTCTTGACAGTCGCTGACTGCAAAAGTTTTACAGCGACTGCTGAAGCGTTATTTCTTTCACAACCCGCGGTAAGTCTTCAAATCCAAAATATCGAGCAGCTGTTCCAAACACCGCTTTTTATCCGGAACTCATCCGGTTCCATCCGGTTGACAGCTGCGGGAGAAACCCTGCAAAAGCATGCCAGAAAATTTGTTATGCTTCAGCAGGAAACAGTGAACGACATGTGGGCACACAGCCCTTTCCTGCAAAATAAACTGAAAATCGGGGCCTGTTGTATTGGGGGTGAACATCTCATGCCGGTTGGATTGGCTGCGTTCCAGGAAGCCTACCCTGATACATCCGTATCGCTGTCGGTTACAAAATGCGAGCAGATATTCAACGGCTTGATGACGGGTGATTTTGATATCGGTATTACGGGCCAGGCACCTAAAAACCGAGCTCTGCAAAAAGTCAAACTGTTTGATGCCGCCCTGGTGATATTTCAAACCGGCGCCATAAAACTGTCAAACAGAAAAATTACAAATTTGAAGCAGCTGCTGAATGCCAGGTTGATTTTGCGTGAAAAAGATTCCGGCTGCCGGGTTGCATTTGAAAACTTTTTGATCCAAAACAGCATTCACCTGAAGGAATTTTCAATGATCAGTGAATCCGACAGCAATCAAGCCATCCTGAATCTGGTGAAAAAAGGCTACGGTATTTCAATCCTGCCGGAATTTATGATTCAAAAAGAAATTGATGATGGGGTTTTTTCGGTGATCCGTTTGCAGGAAGGACGACCGAAAATGACGTTTTATCTATCCTACCGTAATCAAAACAATTTATCAGTCGCCACCCAAGAGTTGATCGCAACTTTTAAAAAATTCTCCCATGAATATTATTTACTGCCTCATAAGTTTCTAAAATGGCCTTATTTAGTCATTAGTATTATTGATTTGACCTTTTTGGCTGATCCATTTTATCTGGATGACCAATGTTCTGAATTTTATCCAAGGCCATTAACCAATCCATCAGAAACAGGAGGCATTATGGGAAAGATCACATCCAGAAATGAAATTACCAAAGAAAAATCGGCCCAGGGGTTACAGCACAAAGCAGGTGAAGTAACCCGGAGAAATTTTTTGCGTGGGGCCGGCATTTCGGTGGCTGGTTTGGCTGTAATGGGAACGACAGGCCTGGTGTTGAAAAAAACGGCCGTCGCCACCACTCAGACCGCCCCCGGGACCCTGCCCTATGAAAAGCTGGATCCTGAAAAGGCCATGAAAATGGCCTATGAGGGCTATTCCAGGGGAGGCTGAGGGATCGGAACAGCCGAAGGTCTTTTCGGCTATATGGCAGAAGCGGTCGGTTCTCCCTATAATATCATTCCTCCAGCCATGTTTATCGGTTTCAGCGGCGGCATCCAGCACTGGGGAACTGTTTGCGGCGCCCTGGTGGCTCCTGTCGCCCTGATCAGCGGTGTTGTCGCGGATAAAAAAATCAGGGGGCAGATGATTGACGAGTTGATGGCCTGGTACATCCATCACCCTTTCCCCGAGTATCAGCCCCACGGGTTTAACCTGCACAAGGTTGCCGTCGGTTCCACCCTTTGTCATATCTCCGTGACCAAGTGGATCAATGCAGCCAATCCCCCGGTTACAGCCGGTTCCAAGGAAAAAAAGCTCAGGTGCGCAGGGGTGGCCGGCGATACAGCGAAAAAAGCCGTGGAAATATTGAATGCCTGGGCGGATACAGGTGCGTTTGTTGCGGAGCACAAACCTCATTCCAGCGTGGAGAACTGCATGGGATGTCACCTTGACTGTGAAGAACCGTTCACCCAGGGCAAGGAAAATTGCATGAGCTGTCACGGATCATCTTTGATCGACATCGAGAAGTGTACGATGCACAAGGATTGCATCTGATTTTTTGCCGGCACCAGATCATTGATCAGCTGTTTTTCTTCCAGCAGCGGGACCGGATCGATCAGGTGGCGCTTTAGCCAGGCCCTGGAAAACTTGCCTTCCAGGGCCAGAGACAACAGCTCTGAAAAGTGAAACACGGGAATCCGGTTTTCTTTCAGACACCGGATCTCCAGGTTCAGTTTCAAACCAAACGCCTGAAGTACTTTTACGACAGTATCAAATTTGGGAGCACCATTTCCCGACAGGGCTTTATACAGGTTTTGCCGGTTATGGTCCGGTTCAACCACTCTTCCGTTTTCAGTGCAATCCCCTTATCCTGTGGATGCCGCTATGTGTCAAGTGCATGATAAAAAAAGACTTAGGTTTCATTGACATAACCTGAAATCAGCAGTATAAATGTAGCAATATGCATCATTATGATGCTGGATAGCATCGACAACAGGAGGTTATGATGACCACTGTCTCTTTGAGAATTGACCAGGACCTTGTGTTACAGGCGGAGCGTGAGGCCAGAATCCAGAACAGATCAAAGACCAAACAACTTGAGTACTGGGCAAAATTAGGCAAAGCGGTTTCTTCCAAATTAAACATGGCAGATGCGTTTGCCGTATCCCAGGGCATAAAAATGATTACAGTAGAAACAACCCCATCGGTTCAATCAATTTCCATTGATTCAGATGTTGTTTTCAATACACTCGAAAATGACAGGGCCAAAGGGATTCCTGCCAAAGATGTAACATCCGCCAGAATATATTATGAGGCAAGCGCTGCACATCCTGGGTACCTTGATCGAGTGGATTCCGTCACTGGAGAAAGACAGGCGGGTTCATTTGAACACGGTGAATTTACGGCGCTCTAATGGCAAATCCAAGACAACTTTGGGTGTTGGCAGGCGGGAATGGTGCAGGCAAATCTACATTTTACAATCTGTACCTTGCCGAATACGGCATCACGTTTGTGAACGCAGATTTGATAGCCAAAGACCTGAATTCCCTGAATCCGGAAGAGGTAAGCTATGATGCGGCAACCCTGGCTGCTGAAATCAGAGAAAACTTGATCTTGCAGGGGATATCGTTCTGTTTTGAGACGGTTTTTTCTCATGAATCAAAAATTGATTTTCTTGCCCGGGCAAAAGTCAATGGTTATACGATCATCCTTGTTTATATTCATCTGTTTGACGCAAGTTTGAATCAAGCCAGAGTGAAACAGCGCATCTCAGAGGGAGGGCACAGCGTCCCGATAGAAAAGATTTACTCCCGGATACCCAGAAGTATGCAACACATAAAAACAGCTCTTTCTATAGTGGATGAAGCCAGAATCCTGGATAATTCCTCACAGGCGATACCATTCAAACAAATCATTGTGATGCGGTCTGGAAATTATGAAGCAAAAACAGATCCCTTACCGGAATGGGCAAAGGATTTGCTGCCAGCATAGCGAATCGGCCCGGTTTTGCAAAAATCGTTGAAACCTGTCTGCTACGAATCAGGATGGTCCTTGATCCATTTTTCCACAAGCGCCCTGATCCTGAACATCCTGGGTATATTTTTCCCAGGGGTCATTTTTCCGGTAGCTGCTGATCCGAACAAATAGACGGCGGCAATGCCTGGATTCGCAGCGGCAAACGTCCTGCAGTGTCATGGTTTTCTCTTATCCTGTCTCATAAGGTAAAGATGACCACATTATTTCATGATTTGTTGTTTCCGTCAGGGCATGGGTATTATTACGAATATTATGCGATCCTTCAAGTGTCGGTCAATAGAGAAAAAAAGAAGCACCGTTGACAGGCTGATGAGGGCCGGTTCCAGGGCATGATCATCCGATGATGAGATTCACCAGAAATCCGGCCGAGACTGCCATAACCATTACGGAAGCGAGAAATGCTGCCAGCAGCGGGGTCTTGAAAATACCTTTGAGCATTGCCACCTCCGGCAGGCTGGCGCCTGCGCCGCCTATGATCAGAGCGATGACCGCGCCGGTGCTCATGCCCTTGGCCATGAGACTGGCCGCGATCGGGACCATGGTGCTGGCACGAAGGTACAGCGGTATGCCAACGAGTGCGGAAACAGGAACTGCAAAAGGATTGTCGGCACCGGCAAGCTGTACAACCATGTCTGCGGGAAGAAATCCGTGGATAATCGATCCGATGGCGACACCCAGGATGATAAAAGGCATCAACCTGCGAAATTGCGTGACCGCGTCGTCGAGGATGCGTTTCCATCGGTTTGGTTGTCCGGTCATATTGTTTTCAGCTGTCGGCAGAACAAGCGTACCGTTGTCACCGCCGGAAGCACTGGCTGGTATCTGTGACGGGTCGCCGGTTGAACAGCATTGCAGGGTCTGCTGCATGGGGATTATTGTCTGCAGCGGCTGCGGGGCTTTTGAACAGCAGCCTTTGGTGTCGCTTGCAGCCCGGGCAGCTGTACCAGGAGAAGGGGAGTCGGCAATCACTTCCTCTTTGATGTATGCAGAAAAACCCGCCTTTTCCAGAAAATAGCTGATGGTAATGGCAAGCGCGATGGCGACCAAAGCGTATATGGCGGTCACTTCAGCACCGAGAAGGGTGAAAAAGAGCGGGATGATGATCGGGTTGACCAGCGGGGAGGTGAACAAAAATGCCATGGTCGGCCCGAATCCTGCCCGGGCCCGCAGCAGTCCCACGGTTACCGGGATGGTCGAACAGCTGCAAAAGGGCGTCAGCCCGCCAAGCAACGACCCGATGATATACCCTCTGCCGCCTCTGCCGGAGAGCAGGCGTTTTACCTTTTCCTGGGGCAGAAATTCATTGATCACCCCCACCAAAAAACTGATGCCGATAAAAAGTATTGCCAGCTCCGCCATGGTAAAAGCGAAAAAAGTAAGTGTTTCTTTAACCAGTTCTGCTGAAATCTCCATCCTCTTTTTCCTGTGTTTTTAGACATTGCGAAATATTCAGGCTGTGCGGCTGAGTAGCCTGGCATCAGTGAAATGCCGGTATCACGCTTTGTTTTGCTGAATCTCAGTTTCCGCCTCCCGGATCAATTCTTCGATCCGGGATCTGGGGGGACGGACCCCACGGCTTTCACTTTGCGGTTGATGACCAGAGCGGGAAATCCCATGACCCCATACCGGCTGATCTCCTTGAGATCCCGGACATGTTCGATATCCGCCTGGACCCCGGTTTCAGAGATCAAAGACATCAGTTCCTGTTCCAGCCGTTCGCAGTTGGCACAGCCGGTTCCCAGGATTTTGATTTCTACACATTCCAGCGGCTCTTCTTGAACCGGCTCTCCGATATGTTTTTTGTATTCCCTGAGCAGCGCCACTTCATGCTCTTGTGTGGCATTCGGTGGAATATAGTTTTTTTGGAAATTTTTTCCACCAGCATGGCGGCGATCTGCTGATCGGATAAATTTTTGCCGGCTTTGGCTGTTTCTCTCAAAGCAACATCCAGATCAACGATGCCGCTTTGATGTTTGCCCACTTTGATTTGTGAAATCGTTGTCATCCTATCCTCCTTCGGCACTGCCGTCTGTCTTCAGTTTTGGGTGTCTTTTTTCCTGCCTGTATCCTGCGGGGTTGTCCGGGAAGCACAACAGCCGGATGGAAATGTATCGGTCTGTTCATCGGCGGAGTCTGCCGCACTGTTTTCCTCCACCTGGATATTGCAGCAGCCTGATTTGGGTCCAAATAATTTTTTCCAGAAACCGGGTTTGGATTGCTCTTTCATGGGTCTTTTCCTCCTTGTATAAAGGTTGCATAAAAAAATGGGTGCTGATCAATGGTTAAAAAATGGTACTGAAAGCATAGCCGCCCACAACGGCAGTGGTCCAGATGACGGCAACCATTGCCGCAACCAGCCGTTTTTTAAAAATACTGGCCAGCATGGCCATTTCGGGAATGGCCATGCCCGCACCACCGATGATCAAGGCGATTACCGCCCCCATACTCATTCCTTTCTGGGATAATGCCAGGCCGATGGGGATGGCTGTTTCCGCCCTGATGTACAGGGGAACCCCGATAACGGCGGCAATCGGGATGGCAAACGGGTTGTCGGGACCGGCCACGCGTATGACAAATTCCTGCGGGATGTACCCGTAAATGACGGCCCCGATACCGACACCGATGAGAAGATACATCAGAACGCCCCTGAAATCACCCCATGCGGAGATGAATGCCGCTTTTAATTTTTCCATGAATGTGGCCGGCGGCAGGTTTTGATGATCCACAGGACCACTGCAGCACGCTTGTTTAATCCGGACATTTTTCACATGGTTCGCTCCGCCCGCTTTTTCCAGAAAGATGCCAAACAGCATCGACCCTGCAAAGGTGACGGTGAAATACAGCAGGCAGGCTTCAAATCCCATGAGAACCCATATCATGCTGATAATGATGGGATTGAGCAATGGCGAGGCAATCACAAACGACATGACCGGTCCGAAGGGTGCACCGGCATTGAGCATGCCCAGTGTCATGGGAATGGTGGAACAGGCGCAGAAAGGGGTCAGAGATCCGACAACCGTCCCCAGAAAATTGCCCCATACCCCGCGCCGGGACAGCCACTGTCTGAGTTTCTCCTGGGGAATATATGCCAGCATCAGTGCGACAAGGGTGCTGATGCCCAGAAAAAGAAGGGTCAGCTCAGCGGTGATCACAACAAAATATTGCAAAGTGGTGGTGAATTGATTCATCAGATGTCTCCATTTTTTGAGTGGTAACGTGCATCTAAACAATCGGCACTCCGTTTTTCAGGGATTTCGCCATGGCGAAAATGACCTGGATCACATGGGAAACAGACTGTTCGGGCATCCCTGCTATCATATCTTCAAATTGTTTCAGGTAGCGGGCATCCGTGGATTCAAGCACCCGCAGCCCTTTTTTCGTGAGTTTGACACAGCAGACCCGGGCATCATCCATGGATCTGATTTTGTTTACATATCCTTTTTTTTCAAGGCGGTTGACAATGCGCGTGGCCCCGCTTTTGGTAAATTTCAGGGAATATCCGACATCCTGAACCGGACAGTTCGGGGTGGTAAAAATTTTGTCCAAAGCAATGAATTCAGGCATCGTGAGGTTTTCACAGCATTCACCGTTTATCCCTTTGGGCCCCAGATGCCAGGCGATCTCGATTAAACACCGGCTGATGTCTGAAATAACGGCTCCGGACATGGTGATTTCCTTTTCTGTTATAATAACTGCCAACGGTTTGGATCGCTTTTTTCTGTGAAAATAACCAAAAAGATTGACGCTGTCAACTATTTTTTATGGACATACTTTTTTGACCTTGCTTTCCCAGATCATGTGAGCTAAAAAACGGATATGAAATCCATTTTTTGTGATATCGGATCTTTGGTTAGTTCACCTTGCTGTAAAATTCTGGAAAGCATCAGTGATGGCGTGTTCACCATTGATTCCGAAAAGCGCATCACCTCTTTCAACCACTCTGCAGAGATCATCACGGGATTTAACCGGCAGGAAGCTGTCGGTCAATACTGCTTTGACATTTTCAGGGCCGATATTTGTGAAAAAGACTGCGCCCTGGATCAAACTTTCTCCCTTGAAAAATCACAAATCAACCTGCCGGCCCGCATCATCAGCAAAAACGGTGATGCGAAACCGATCCGGCTCAGCACTGCCATCCTGAAAGACGAGACCGGTGATATCATCGGCGCCGTCGAGACATTCAGGGATGTTTCGGAACTTGAAGCGTTGAGAAGAAGAGCCGACAATTGCTTCATGCCGGAAGACATCATCGGGCGGCATCCCAGGATAACCAAAATCCTGTCGTTTCTCCCCGATATTGCCGAAAGCGACAGCACGGTCATCATCGAAGGCCCGACCGGTTCCGGCAAAGAACTCATTGCCAGGGCTATCCATCAACTCAGCCGCCGGAAAAAGGGGCCGTTTGTCGCCCTGAACTGCGCAGCCCTGCCGGACAGCCTGCTGGAATCGGAGCTTTTCGGGTATTGCAAAGGCGCGTTCACCGGTGCCACGATGAACAAGCCGGGGCGGTTCCAGGCGGCCGACGGCGGCACCTTGTTTTTGGATGAAATTTCCAGCACCTCCCTTAATTTCCAGGCGGATCTGTTGCGCGTGCTGCAGGACGGCCGCATTACGCCGCTGGGGAGCAACCGCAGCAGTGTGTTGGATGTCCGTATCGTGGCTGCGGGCAACACCGAGTTGTCCCGGCTGGTGCAGGAGGGCAATTTCCGCGAGGATCTCTACTATCGACTCAATGTGGTCAAAATCAGTCTGCCGCCCCTGAGGGAGAGAAAACAGGATATCCCGCTGCTGGCAGACCATTTCATCCGTCAGTTCAATCTGCGCAAAGACCGTAATGTGCAGGGACTGAGCCGGGATGCACTCGCCTTTCTGATGGATTATCCGTTTCCCGGCAACGTGCGCGAGCTGGAAAATATCATCGAGTTTGCTTTCATCACCTGCAAGGGGCCGGATATCTGCCTGGAGCATCTTCCCGGAGATCTGCCGCAAGGCGTTGACCGGTCGCAGTCCGCCTTATCCGGAGCCGAACAGGAGGAAGCCGAAAAAATCCGCGCTTTGCTGCAGCAATATCCTGACAGCCGCCCCAAAGCCGCCCGGGCCATGGGAGTCAGCCGCACCACCCTCTGGCGCAAAATGAAGAAATACGGCATCGATGGTGCAGAAGATGGAACATGATATGAAACGGTTTCATCATTTGAAACCATTTTTACTTTCCCCATCAGATATAAAATCCCTCTCAAATTAATTTAACTCCTTGGTATTTCAGTAAATATTTTCTTTCCTGTCAGCATGTGACACCCCTGGCATTCCTATTGCACTTCACAAGGATACGCTGCGGCGCTTTGTGACCATTGCACCGTTTTTTGAAAACTGTGATGTCGGCGGATCCGATTGATGGACGTGCCGGGAAAGGAGGAATCAAAATGAAAATAGCTGTTCCGCTGTTCGGAACCCGGGTATCGCCGCATTTCGGGGCATCCGGTCAGATCCTGTCCGCAGTCACGCAGGCCGGACGAATTGTCAAAAAGGAAGTGATCGATGCCGGGACAAATGATCCGGCACAACTGGCCCGGCGGCTTTCGTCATCCGGCGTGGACAGGCTTGTTTGCGGCGGGATTCAACGGCTTCACAAGCAGATAATGTTGGAAAACGGAATACAGGTGGTGGACAACCAGAAAGGCAATGCGGAAGAACTGATTCTTAAAATGGCGGTTTCGGAAAACCCGCCATCAGACCCGACTGACAGGAGCAGGTGAAATATGGCAATGAAAGAATTTTTAGGTGTGACCAGGGCATTGAGAAATTCCAACCGTGTAAAAATCATGAAACTGCTGCAGCACGGGGAACTGTGTGTCTGCGAACTGCAGGCTGTCCTTGAAATCTCTCAAGCCAGCGTATCCAAGCATCTCAGCATTTTGACTTCGGTTGGATTGCTGGATCGACGTAAAAAAGGGCTTTGGTCATACTACCGCATAGCTGCTTTGCCAAGGTGTCCTTATGTTTCAGCGGTGTTGGGAAACATGAGGTTTTGGCTGGAAGATGATGCGGATATAAAAGTGCTCACAAAAAAACTCCCGGATATTCGGAGAAAAAATCTGTGTTTTCGATCGTTTGATGAAACCAGCTGAAATAGCGTTTTACATGTACAGATAATCAATCAAAATAAGGAGGTCGTTCAAAATGGAAATGCAAGCTGCACAAGTTATTGCTTTATTGATTACAGGAATCGGTGTCGGGTTCGCCTCGGGGCTGCTGGGGGTTGGCGGGTGCTTCATCATGGTCCCGGTCCAGTTCTGGGCGCTCAAGTCCATCGGGGTGGACCCTACCATCGCCATCCGTATCGCCTTTGGTACCAATCTGCTGGTCGTGCTGCCTACCGCCTTCAGCGGGGCCATGGCCCATCACAAAAAGAAAGCCGTACTGTGGAAAGCCGGGGTCACCTTCGGCATCGCAGGTGCCATAGGGGCCTTTGGCGGGGCCTTTATTGCCTCGCACCTGTCGGGTAAGGTACTGACCACGGCCTTTGGCATCGCAGTAATTATCGGAGGCATCCGCATGCTCACGGCCAGGCCGCCCAAGATCGATGAGCAACCCAGCGACAGCCTGACTGCCTTCATCCTCTGGGGTATCCCCCTGGGCATTGTCTCCGGCATCATCGGGATCGGCGGCGGGGTGTTGATGATCCCCATCATGGTCTTTTTCCTCAAATTCAAAATGCACCAGGCAGTGGGTACCTCAACGGCCCTGATGATTTTCACGGCTGTCGGCGGCGCACTTTCCTACGCCATCAACGGAATAGGTGTTCAAGGACTGCCGCCGTATTCCACAGGCTATCTCAACTGGTACCAGTGGATCATCCTGGCCGGCGTGAGCATCCCCTGGGCAGTGGTCGGCGCCAACACCGCCCATCTGCTGCCTGCCAAACAGCTCAAATGGTTGTTTATCGCCGTCATGTTCTACATGGGGCTGAAGATGTGCGGGGTGTTCGCGTGGTTGAATTTACCGATTTAAGGCCAAAAATGAAAAATTTTCAATAATACGTTCTGAATTTCAACCAAAAGGGAGGAATGCATGTTTAAAAAGATACTTTACCCAACAGATTTTTCCGACGTTTCCAAAAAGGCGCTGGCATATATCAAGCAGTTGAATCCTGCTGGCGCTGAGCAAGTCATCATTATGCGTATCATTAACGAAAATAAATTGGAACGTTTTTCGGAAGGCGCAGCCTGGGTTGGAATGGATGCTGAAGAATTCAGGGAACAGACCTATCAAAGACTCACAGAGGAGGCTAACGAACAAATAAAGACCATTGAAACCGAATTAAAAGAGGCCGGCTTTGACACAAAAACGATGGTGGAAAGAGGAGACCCTTATTCTAAAATATTGGACGTGGCTGAAAAAGAGGATGTTTCGATCATTATTCTCGGATCCCACGGAAGAAGCAATCTGAGTTCTGTGCTGCTGGGGTCGGTGTCGGACCATATCATCCGACACGCCAGGCAACCGGTCCTTGTCATAAAAAGGGATTCATAGGCTGGGTGAAAACATCTGTATGGAACATAGATTGTTATCCATGGGCAGGTCCGGTACAATGGTGCCGGGCATGCCCATGTCAGAATCATCGGCCTGTCTGCCATAGCCGCAAAGGAGCGTCATGTTGCAGACAAATTGACCTTTTGTTGAATTGCGTCAATAAATTCCCGTTACATGACCAGCCAGGCACCCAGTTCCATGAGCCGCTTTCCCAGCTTCCCGGCGGACGCTAATGCCTCGGGATCATGAACGATTTCACCCGCTGCATAGGCCCTTCCGTGAACCCCCCTGTTGGCCGGAATCATTTCGTGCTTGAGGAAGAGGGCATGAATCGCTGTAATGGCGCCTTCGGCACCGTCCCTTCTTCCCACCACAACGGCACCGCCAATTTTATTCCTCAGCTTTCCCTTGATGCACCAGGTGCGGTCCATAAATGCCTTGAGCTGGGCGGAGACATTATTGAAATAGACCGGGGTGCCCAGCACCATTATATCGGCCTTCAGCAGCATGGGGATAATCTTTCGGGTCATATCGTCATCCAGGACGCATTCTCCCGATTTCAGGCAGCTCCAGCAGGACCGGCACGGATCCACCCGATAATCGGTGATCTTGATGAACTCGCCGCCTGTAACCGACAACGTTTCTTTCAGCAGGCCATCGGTATTGCTCTTTTTTCTGGGACTTCCGGAAATGTATAGGATGTTCATAAAAATAACCTCTTCATGTTGGTATCAACCCTTGTCTGGTATCGAATTTGTGAACATGTCACACAAAAGGGTGCCGTTGCCGCAGGATTCTGTTTCAAACTGCAGTACCGGGTGGTCAATGCCGTATTGGTGAAACAGGGTGTGCTGAATCCGTTCAGACAACGGTTGTGTTTCACTGATTGGCTGGTCCGCGACAACGATGTGGCAGGAAAAGGAAACACCGGAGGATCCCAGGGGCCATGCATGCATGTAATGGACATTTTTTATCTCGTCCATCTGTAAAAGATGGGAACGGACATCGTTTAGATCGATATTGTCGGGGGTTGCATTCATTAAAATGGCGGTCGAGGATTTGAGAATGGTCCAGCAGTTTTTTAAAATAAACACGGCAATGAAAATGGACAACAGCGGGTCCAGCCAGTACCAGGGTTTAAAGATCATCACAAGCCCGGAAATCAGTACTGCCACGGATGTCAGAAAATCCCCCAGCATATGCAGAAACGCCCCTTTGATATTCAGGTTGTGTTTGGCATCCTGATGCAGCAGCCAGGCGGAAAAACCGTTTCCGATGATCCCCACCATGGCCGCCCATATAACGATGTGGCCCGATACGATTTCAGGAGACAAAAACCTTTGCAGCGCACCGTATAAAATGAAAATACAGGCACCTGCCAGTATGGTCACATTCAACAGGGCAGCCATTATTTCGGCCCGGCGATACCCGAAGGTCTGCCGGGCGGTGGCCCCTTTTTTGCCGATACGAAAAGCGATATATGAGATCAGAATGGCTGTGAAGTCGCTGAAATTATGGGTGGCATCCGAGATCAGGGCCATGCTGTGTGCAAAAATACCGGCAATGATCTGAACAATCGGAATGATCAGATTCAACACAAGGGTGATCAGCAGCCGTGTGCCACTGGTTTCCTGCACGTCGATTGTGTGGTGATGGCCGGAACACTCGCCGGTGTGGCCGGTTTGATGAGGGGTCGATTCTGTGTGAGAACTCATGGTATTAATCTTCCTTATAGTGACTATGTTGTATTTCAGTTTTCGTCTCAGGATCTTCCTGATGTGTGGGAACAATCCGGTACAGGTCAATCGGTCTGCACATGTTTTTCATGCGGTATTGCCCCATGGATTCCACCTGCAAAGGCATTCGGGGTTTCACACGTTCCAGCACTTCGCGGGAAATACAGATTCCCCCGGGATCCGCCATCGATTCCAGCCGGGCCGAAATGTTGACGCCGGTGCCGTAGATTCTTTTTCCAGCGGCAATCACGTCACCGTAGTTGATGCCGATTCGGAACCACATCTGCCTGTCCTCGGGCTGATTGGTATTCTCATCATGCAGTTTTTGCTGCACAGCCAGGGCACAGGTCACCGCATCCGCGGCACAGTGGAATTCAGCCATAAGGTTATCCCCGACAGCATCCACCACCCGGCCCTGATGGGCCTCAACCAGATCTGTCATGATTTCTCGGTGTCGGGTCAGGGTGATCACCGTGGTGATCTCATCCCGGCACATGAGCCGGCTGTACCCGGCTGCGTCCGCGCTGAAAACCGTTGTCCGTTTTTTCTGGATGTCATTTTTTGTCATTATTTTTTTTCCACACTGTATGCAAACATGGGTATATAGATCAGGGTCAGCACCGTCCCGATCAAAAGCCCGCCCACAGCCACGTCGGCCAGAGGCGAGAGCCGTTCCAGCCCCACCGCCCATTCAAAGGCGATGGGGATCATACCGGCGATGGTGCCGAAAGCGGTCATGAACACCGGTCGAAAACGCGTTTTCACGCTTTCCATGGCCGCTTCAAAAGGAGACACCTCTTTTTTTCGAAATTCCTGGTAAAAATCGATGAGCAGAATCGAGTTTTTGATGATGATGCCAAAAAGCAAAAGAATGCCCATCATACTGGGCATGCAGCTTGGCTTGTCAAATACCAGCATGCCCCAGGATGCCCCGATCATGGCCAGGGGCAGCACCAGCATCATAATGACAGCCAGCCGCAGGGATCGATAGATCGCCACCAGTGACATGAACAGCAGTACAATGCCGATGCCCATGGATTTGAGCATCCGCCCCGAAGAGTCCTTCATCTGCTTGATGTCACCTTCCTGGCGGACCTCAACCCCTTTGAACATTTTCTGGCCCAGGGCGGCGTTGGCTTCAGCAGTCAATCTGGAAATCGTGCGCCGGTCACGGTAACCGGATACGTCCAGAGAATAAAGCATCTGGTTCCGTTCGATCTTGTTGGCGGTAAGACGATAATCGATGTGGGCCAGGGTCTCCAGAGGGACCGGTCCTTTGGGGGTCTGGATGGGGATCAGGCGCAGCTGATCCGGATTGCCGTCAAAAGGCCGGTTGAAATAAAGCCGTACGAACTGGTTCTGCATGGATACCAGATTGGCGCTGACCGCCACCGGAATGCCGGACAAGGGAAGCTGGGCCGCGATCTGAATCGGGGTCAGGCCGTATGCCAGGGCACGATTGGTGTCAATGTTCAGGCGGGCTTCCGTAAAGTCGTTGTCCCAACTGGTGCTGATGGAGGTGATGCCCTTGACCTTGCCGAGGGCATCGGCCGCCTGCTGTGCAGCCGGCGGCAGCAGGTGGTAATCTTCGGCCAGCAACCGCACGTTGACAGGGGCTTTGATGCTTGACATGGGGGTGGCCCCGAAATCAAAGACATCCACGGATTTGACATTGCGCAGCCGGGACAGGCGGGAGCGGATTTCGCCTTCGATCTGCCAGATATCCTTATCCCGCTGAAACCGGTCAACACAGTTGATGGTCATGGTTGCCTCGGCAGGTAATGCCCCTGATCCCAGAGAGAGGACGCCGGGCTCGGACCCAAAACTCACCGAGCTCATCAGTACTTCCGGCTGGTCATGCAGCCAGTTCAGAAAAGGTGCCATGCGGCTTTGGGCAACATCCACGGTTTCATTGGCGGAAAATTTGACCCGGGCCTTGATAATACCGGTATCCATGGGCGGCATCAGGTCCTGGCCGATGACCGGCATGATGTTCTTGACGCTGACGACCAGCAACACCACCACCCCTGCGGTCAACAGGAACTTTCGCCATCCGGATCGGCCGCCGGCGGAAAACCGCAGAATCCCCAGGTAGGGTGTAACCAGGCGCCCGAAGCTTTTCTGGTAAATTTTTTCAAGGACCTGTTCGAACCTTGTTTTGGTAACGCCCTTGCGATACAGGAAAAAAGAAATGGCAGGGATGAAGGTGATCGACATAAAATAGGAGACCGCCAGGGCGATGATCAGGGTGGAAACCAGGGGCCGGTAGATCTGCTGGGGAAAATCACCGGCAAACATCAGGGGAAAAAGGATCACGCCCGTGGCAAACGTGCCGGCGAAAACCGGTGCGATGACCTCTTTGGTACCGGTAATGATGGCCGTATTCAAATCCTGGTTCAGTTCCACCAGGTGTCGTTCAATGTTTTCCAGTACCACCACTGCGTCATCCACCAGCATCCCCAGCGCCAGGATGATGGCGGTGTATACCACCATGTTCATTTCTCCGCCGCCCATCCAGATGATGGCCAGGGTGGCGAAGAATGTCATGGGAATGGAAACCAGGGCCGCAGTTACGGCCCGCAGGTTGCCCAGAAAAAACAGGATGACCAGCAGGGTGAAAATAATCGCGTCACGCAGGGCTTCAAGCATATTGGCGTTGGCGGTTTCTATGAGGGTACGCTGGGTATCGGCCAGTTCGAACTGAATGTTGGGATAACGCCGTGTGAGGTTTTCCACTATCGCCCGGCCCGCCTTGCTGGTGGAAAGCACCGATCCGCCCGGGGCCCGCTGGATTGCCAGGGCAATGGCGGGGCTGCCGTTGCCCTGGTATCCTGAAAATCGTTTCTGGTGTTCCCACTTCACCTCTGCAATGTCTTCTAAGCGCACATTGGGTGCAACCGGCAGCATGCGCAGTTCATCGACACGGACTTTTTCACCATAAATGGTGATGGTGTAGAAGGAATCCGCATCCTTGCTGAAGCCGATGGGCACATCCCGGTCCAGAGCCCGCACTGTTGCAGCAAGGGTATCCAGGCTCAGCCCTGCAGCCTTGGCCTTGAACGGATCCACATTAATGCTGATCGCACTCTGGTACCCGCCGAAAATTTCCACATTTCCCACCTGCGGATCGCGCAGCAGGGCGGGCTTGATATCACTTTCAGCCAGCTTGCGCACATCATCTAAGGTCAGGCCGCCACCGGCCGGGGACAGGGCAAACACATCCACCGGCAGCACATGGGACCCGGCCGTGTAGATGGACGGGTTGACCGTATCGGGCAGTTTTCCCCGGACCTTGTTGATGGCGTTGTTGACATCAACGGCCGCCGGCTCCAGCCCCTTGTCATATTCGAATTCAGCCGTGACAATGGACATGCCGGCAATGTTGACGGAACTGACCTGGCGGATGAGCGACAGGGAAGAAATCTCCTCCTCGATGGGCTTGGACACCGTGGCAGCGGCCACATTGGGTGTGGCACCGGGCACCTGGCTCACCACAATGATGGTCGGCCGGTCACTGTCCGGAAACAGGTTCTTGGGCATCATGATCAACCCGTAGACGCCCATGACAAAAAAACCGGTTATCAGACTGTACAACAGATAAGGACGTTTATGAAAAAAATCGAACATGACCGGTTCTCCTACAATTGGGTTTCGATTACAGGAACACCGGCGGCCACCCGCAGCAGGATATCCGGTTTGGCCACGATCACGTTACGCCCGGCCAGGTCTTCATCGATGATCACCCCTTCTACACCCCGGGCCTTGATCGTGATGTTCATTCGTTGCGCCCTGCCTTCATCATCTAAGACAAAGACGGATGAAGATCCGTTCATGGTCAGCAATGTATCGATGGGCAAAAGCACGTTCTCCCCTTTATAGACCACCACGCTCACATTGACAAACTGTCCTTCGACCAGCCCGGCATTCTGGGGAAGCGGGGCCACATATTGGACCAGTCCGGTGTCACCGGTTTGATCTCTGGAGGTGAGCGGCAGTGTCACGCCCTGGAGCATGACCTCGTCGGCCTGAATCGAACCCGGCAGGGAAAGAT
Organism: Desulfotignum sp.; assembly: GCA_034522435.1. Taxonomy (GTDB): domain Bacteria; phylum Desulfobacterota; class Desulfobacteria; order Desulfobacterales; family Desulfobacteraceae; genus Desulfotignum. The sequence goes on along the minus strand of JAXHLJ010000019.1, from coordinate 146,831 downwards.
TCAGGTAAAGCCCGGTTTTGGATGCAATCTGCAACAGGGGTCTGCCCGGGGTGGCCAGATCGCCGGGCCGTACCAGGATCCGGCTGACCGTGCCCTGGATGGGTGCCTTGAGCGTGGCATAATCGATCAGCGATTCGATCTCCCGCATGGAGGCATCCAGTGCTTCCATGTTCTTTTGAAAGGTATCGATTTGATTGCGGGCCCCAGTGAGGCCGGCCGAAAGTTTTGCGATTTCAGCCTGTTCCCGGCTGTACTGTTCGGGGGAAGCCCCTTTGATATCCAACAGTTCTTTGGTCCGGGCATGGGCTTCCTGCTCGCTTTTCAAGGCGGTCTCCAGGGCATCGATCTCAGCTTTTTGAGCGTTGACCTGAAAGGCAATGCCCTGGCGCTGAAGCCGCAAGCCCTGTTTTTTGGCTTCCAGATCTGCGGCATCGATTCGGGCCAGTATTTCCCCTTTTTTGACGGGATCGCCTTCCTGTTTTAATACCTCGATCACCTGTCCGCTGATCCGGGTGGAAAGGACCGCAGACATATCCGAGGCCACAGTGCCCATGGCCGGCAGCGTCAGGATGACCTGCCGGGGGGTCAGCTCCCTGGCCGCTACAACAGCAGGTAGGATCGGTGCGGGTGAGGCTTTGGCAAGGTCGGTTTTCCGTTTCTGGAGCAGAAGCGTTCCAGCAACGATGATGGCGGCAATGATAATCAAGGTGATGAGCTTTTTCATTTAATCACTCCTTTAAGATCGGTTCCATACAGCGCCGCCTGCCGGGACAAAACCTGCCACCATTGCTGGTGCGCCTGATACAGCATTGATTGGGCGGTCAGTACATCGCTTTCATAGCGCAGATAATCCTCCAGGGTCATACGGCCCGTACGAAGGGCGACCCGGGCCACTTCCAGCAGAGTCCGGCTGTCAGATATCGATTGTTCGGCAAGGTCGATGGATGTTTCAAGAATCGGTATTTCACGGTCCAGCGTATCAGCCAGGGCCGTCATGTCCAGTTGGGTTTGTTCCAGTTTTTTTTGCGCTTTTTCAAGCTGCACACGGGCAATGGCCTCATCCGTGCCCAGTGTGGGGTCGAAGAGGGGGAATTTCAATACCAGGGCAATTTCATTGTAACTCCGATAGATCCGGCTGCCGGTATTATAGGCTTCCCCTTCGTTTCCGGAGAGAAAACCGGTGACGGATAATGTGGGAAAGCGGGCGGCGCGCCGGCGCGCCACTTCTTTTCGGGCGGCATCGGCATTGCGCTGGGCAGCGGCCACCGGCAGAAAGGATGTCTTTCGAGGTTTTTGGGCAAGTGCCATGGGCACCGGTCCGGTCAGATTGAAACCCGTCAGCGAGTGAATTTCACGAAGGGTGTCCAGCTGTTTGATCATCAGTTCATTGCGTTGCTGGTCAAGATCGTTGAGTGATTTTTGAATTTTCACCAGTTCGGATTCAGAAGATCTGCCGATTTTTACCTTGAGCGTCATATCTTCAAGGGTTTTGACCAGGGATGCGTGCCGTGCATCAACAGCTGCTTCAAGACTCTGGAGATAGGTCAGTGCACTGTTGAGTGAAACAATGGCAGCCTGCCGGCCGACCAGATCCAATTGCCGTTCTGTTTCCGCTTTCTGCTGTAACAGCAGCGCTTTTTGACGCAGCACATACAACTCGTGCACATACACGGGGACATCGATACTCAACCCGTACCGCAGGATGTTGCGGGAAAACGGAATGGCCTCCCCGCTCTGGACATTGATCTCGGTGGGTGCCATGGGCCGCAGATTGGTTGGTGAATTATAGCTTTCAAAACGACCGAATATCCCCAGTTTGGGGAACAGGGCTGCCGTAGTCCGCTGCTTTTGCAGCTCGCTTTCCTGAACGGATAATGCGCTGACCTCATAGCCTGGTTGCCGTGCTGCCATATCCAGAAGTTCACCAATCGTAACGGCCTGGCTTTGCCCGGGAAAGAGCATGACTGTCATGATAACAAGAAAAACCGGTTTGAATTTATCCATGGGAAGCGTCCTTTTTGTCGTCAGATGCTCCGGTGGACCGGGGCCGGCTGCTCCGGCCGTCAATGGTTTGTTTGATCCTGCCTGATAATTTGAGAATGATCAGCATGATGGGCATCTGGATGATGGGGGCCACGGCCGCCGGGAATACGGCCAGAGAACCGCCGAACGCCGTCGTGGCAAGGCCGATGGTAATGGCATGGTTTTTGGCGGTGCTGCTGAAGATGATGGCCATGGTGTCACCGTAATCCATATCCGCGGATTTTGCAAAAAACAGGCTGATCAAAGCGATGATGGGATAAAGGGTACCGATTCCCAGGATCACCAGCAGTGCCCAGAGCCAGTTGGCAAGGATGAAATCCGCCTGGGAGGCGATGATGATGAAAATCATGGGCAGCACACCGCAGGTGGAAATGCCGGGAAAAACCGGGGCGATTTTTTCTTTGTATGTTTTGGGCCCCACTTTTTTAACGATGAGTCTGCGGGTGATCAATCCGGCGGCAAGGGGGGCCACCACAATGATCAGCATCTTGTTGAAGAGCATGAACGGATGCACCTGAACATAGGTGTCCGCCAGAAGCCACATCATAACGGGTACCATAAAAACTGCCAGAACAAAGCTGGTGGCCACCAGCACCAGGGCCGATTCCACCCGCCCTTTGGCATATCCGGTCCATGCCGCCACCATGCCGCTGCAAGGTACCGTGACCTTGAGAATAAAGCCCAGGGCCAGGTAGGGGTCTGCGTTATGAAACAGAAAATAGGCCCAGATGGCGCCCAGGACCGGGGAAATGAAAAAATTGACCACCAGGCAGATCATGACCAGCCGGAAGTTTGAAAAGGCTTTTAAAACATCTTCTATCCGCAGATTGATCATCATGGGATACAGCATGACAAACAGCAGCCAGGGAATGGCTGTTTCGGATTTTGATATACCGGGGAAATAATATCCCAGGGGCAGCGCGGTCAAAATGACCAGTGCAAACCAGTAATGCAGATACTGCTGCAGTTTGTGGAAAAAAATCATGGGGCCTCCTTATTGTACCATTGCCGGTGTGCCGCCGGTGTCTGTCCATCAGACGGCGATCAGCAGTTCGAGCGGATGAAACACCTGCCGGGAAAACTGATGCTGCAGCTGCATGCGGCAGGACAGGCAGTCGGTGATAATGGTCCGGTCCGATGCGGCGGCGGCCAGCCGGTCAAACAGGGGGCCGCCGATGGCAAGGGAATGGTCATGAAAATCGGTTTTGAAACCCAGATGGCCCCCCATGCCACAGCATTGCATATCCGTGCCCGCATGTTTGATATCTGCACCGGGCAGTGCGCTGATCAACTGGTAATAGGGCTGCCCGATGCCTTGTTCCCGCTGGTGGCAGGGGGCAAAATAGGCCAGGGGTTGTTCCGGATTCCGTAAGCCCACAGCCGCTTTCCCGCTGTTCTGAAGCGACAGCAAATATTCCCCCATATCTTTGACTTTCAATGACAGAGTAATGCGCTGTAAAGGGTCGATACCGGAAAAATACCCGTTATCTTTGAGTATGTTTTGGTAAATACTTTTGGGAACGGTGGTAAATGGTTGATCTTTGGATCCGGAAGGCACCTTCATGACCGTTGCATCGGCCCCTGACTGTTTTTGAAAGGCATCTGAATAATACGCGGTTTCCAGAAGCAGTTTTTTAAAAAAATATCCGCAGGTAGGACAGGAGCAGACAATGTCATACCCCTCCTGCATACAGGCACCAAGGCTTTCCAGGTTGGCCTGGATCCGTTTTGTTGCTTCCGGCTGGTTTCCTTCCATGATCAGGGGCATGCCGCAGCAGTGCTGGGAAGGGACAAACACCTGAATTCCGTTTTGTTCCAGCAGGCCCACAGCCGCTTTGGCCACTGCAGGAAACAGATATCCGGCACTGCATCCGGCAAAATAGGCGACCCTGGAAGCATCCTGTCCGGTACGTTTCACAGGCGCGGTCAATCCCTTTTTTTTTGCCCACACAAAAAAATTTTCTTCAGGAAAGGCGGGCAAAGATCTTTCCGGATGGATATCCAGGATTTTTTTGGCCATTGCTGTGACAGGTTTCAGCCGGTTCAAAGGATTTACGACAGCGGAAAATGCCGTTCCCCAGCGGCCGGCCTGCTGGGCATCCGACAAAAGTTTTGCGGACAGCGGGATTTTTTTGGCCTGTGCCCGGGCAGCCTTGGCTTTGAGCACCAGCACCCGGATATCCTGGCACGGGCACAGCCCGCACAGGGTGCACAGATCCACCAGGGAAGCCAGATCTTTTTCATCCGGCAGACTGCCGGTCTCCTGCGCCAGGTCGTGCAGGCGGTACATTTCAGGAAAAAACAGGCAGTCCTCTTCCATGTGTTCCCGGCACACCTCGCATCCGGAACGGCCGGCACATTTTTTGAAGATTTCCAGCATCAGGTTGTCGAAATTTGAATCCATTCCTATAAATACCTCTATCTTTTGACCAAAGTGGTGTTTCGTATGGCGGTGAACACATCCACAGTGGTAATATCATTTTCTTCGGCAATTTGCTTTATGGTGGTATCCGGTGCTGTCGTTATACCATCACCGGCCAATTTTTGTAATACAGCAGATAAATTCAACCCGTATTTATCACAAACGTCCTTCAGGCGAAGATTTCCAAACCCTTTTTCAGGCGCTTCCGGCATGGTTTTTATCTCGACTGGTTTATCCTCGGGTGTCATTTGGATAAATAATTGTTGCGGGGAGGTGCTGTTCTGCTTTGCAATATCCAGCAGGGTCTGCTGGTCATCTTCTACCTGAATGCCTGCGTTTTGTAATCGTGTCAAGCTGTCGGCAAGATCGATACCCATCTTGGAAGCAAAGCTTTTCAGACTTGAAAGCTCGGCACGCCCATATGGTGGATCACCATATTCCCGGGCGGTTGCTGTTTTGATGGAATCACTGAAGGTCAGCACCCATCGAAAGGGTACCATCTCGACATAAGCACCTATGGTGCAAACAACAACGAGCAGCAGGGCGACATTGAATGCACGGGTGAATATTCTGATCTTCCGTGCCTTGTTTTTCAAATAAGCGACAATCGGTTTCCAATTATAGTACGTATGCAGAAAGATCGCTAAAAGAAACAAGAGCCCTATAATGACATGTTGATTACTCCATTCCGTTTTGGTCAACCCCCAGAACCGCCAATCTGCCCAGTAAGCGATGCGGCCATGGGGAGCAATGTACAACACGATGCTGTTCAGCACCAACAGCAAAAATGATATCAATGCTGTCAACGAAGTGGCTTTTTTCATCAGGTAATGTCCTTTTTCATCCGCCCAGATGGGATTTCATCCCGGCATTCTGTTGCTGTTCGATCTGTTTGATGAATGCCTTGAGAAGGCGCAAGGCTTCTTTGCCGTCTGCATCCAGTACCGCGGCTTTCATCTGTAAAAATTCCTGTTCCGTCAGGTTCAATACCATGGTGACGCTCCGTTATGTTGTGTAGGGTTGTTTTTTATGAAAAATCCGATGTCTGTGAAGGGCCGTACCCGACCTCGAATACCGGCATTCAGCGTTTCCGGAGTGATTTTTCCACTTTTTTCATCAGCCGGTGGCGGATAAAATTCAGAGCTGCGTTTTTGTCTTCATCCAGAGAGATGGTAAGCACTTTTTGCACATCCTCAATTTCCAGGTCAATTTGGACCGGTTTCAGGTTCATGGGTTTCCTCCTTTTGTTGTGTGAATACAAAATACAGGCAGGGCATCAGAAAAAGTGCCACCACCATTTCCATGAGCAGTCCGCCGATGGCGGCGATGGCCATGGGCTGCAGCATGTCACCTCCGGCTTCCAGGGCCAGGGCCAGGGGAACCAGCCCGAACAGAATGGCGGTGGACACCATGACAATGGGCCGCAGCCGCAGCTCGGCCGCCGTGAGAATCGCTTCTTTGACCGACAGCCCCCCGGTATCCTGCAAACCGCGCGCATAGGTGAATAACAGTACACCGGCATTGACCGCCGCCGCCAGGACCACCAGAATGCCGATGATCACCGTGGCCCCCAGCGGGCTGTTGGTGGCCAGCAGCAGGCCGGCCGACCCGGTCAGGCAAAAGGGCATGCTGCCCAGAATAAGGGAGGGCAGTTTCAGGCTGTTGAATTGAACCGCCAGTACGATGAAAGAAAAAAACAGGGCAAAGGCCAGAATAAGCACCACATCCCGGGTCATATCCGCCATCATTTGGGCCTGTCCCCCATAGGTAATTCGAAAGCCGGGGGGAATCGTTTTCTGTGCCATGGCCTGCCTGAGCTCTGACAAGGCCTCGCCCACACTGACACCGGCGGCATCCCCCCGGACAATCACCATTTTGACCTGGTCTTCCCGGACGATTTCCACGGGTCCTGTGGCCGGTTTGACGGCGGCTATATCCCCTAAGCGGACGAACTCGCCCTGTTCAGAGGGAATGAGCAGGTTTTCCAGATCCGTGCGGTTTTGGATGCGCGATTCCGGTACCATCACCCGGATGTCATAATCATTGTCTTCTTCCCGCAGGCGGGTGGGAACGCTGCCGGTCACCAGCGTTCTCAAGGTGTCTGCCACTTCGGAAACAGAAACCCCCATTTCCGCAGCCCGGACCCGGTCTACCGTGACCTGCATCTCCGGCTTGGACAGGTCCATGGCTACATAGACATTGGTAAACTGGTTCAATTGTGTCATGGTCTGTGCGATACCGCCGGCCAGGTCGAACAACCGGGCCAGGTCATCTCCCTGCACCTTGACTTCGATATCAGCGTCCCCCATTTTGCGCATGCCCTTGACCTTGGCCTGGAACACGCTCACCTTGGCGCCGGGGGCCGGCACCTGTGCCACCACAGGTCGCAGCTGCCGGAGGAATTCAGCCGTGCTGATATCCCGGTCATCCCTGGGCAGCAACTGCAGGTTGAGTTCCCCTTCATTGGCAATCTCAAAGGTAATTGTTCCCACGGCCCGGCCCCCGGCCATGGCGAACAGGCTCTGAATGCGCGGGTCATCACCGATCCGGGCTTCGATTTCACGCAGGATCCGGTCGGTTTCCGCTACTGCCGCGCCGGTGGGCAGCTTGACCTTGACCATGATCCGCCCGTCGTCCATCTGGGGTAGAAATTCACTTCCCAGGCGGGTGGCGGCATACCCGCCGGCCACCAGAATGGCCAGAAACAGGACAATGACGGCGTACCGAATCCGCAATGCCCATCCCAGCATCCGCCGGTAGGCCGAAGTGATACGGTCCATGAAGCGTTCAAACCGGCTTTTGGTTGTTTTTTTGGCGGACCGGCCCATAAAGACGGCGGTCAGCATGGGGGTGATACTGATGGCCGTGATCAGGCTGATCAGTACAATCCCTGCAATGACCAGGATCAGTTCCCTGAACAGCAGGCTGACCAGTCCGGGAACCAGCAGAAACGGTACGAACAGGGCCAGAAAAGCCAGGGTCGCGGCCACTACCGCCGGTCCGATATCGGATGTGGCGGCAATCACCAGATCGTTGATGGGGGCTTCAGGATGCTCTTCCCGTCGTCGGGAGATGGCTTCAACCACCAAAATGGAGTTGTCCACCAGGACCCCGATGGCGATCACCAGTCCGCCCAGAGAAAAGATGTTGAGGGAAAACCCGGCCATCTGCATCAGGGCGAAATTCATGATCAGGATCAGGGGCAGGGCCATGATGATCACCGCCACCTGGCGCCAGGAACCCAGGAATATCCACACGATCAGAATGACCAGGACCCCTGCCTCGATGGCGGCGGTCTGCACCCCGTTCAAGGCATCGGTGACATAAATTCCCTGGTTTTCCACCATGCCCAGGGTGATTCCTTGGGGCAGGCCGGACCTCAGTTCCGCCAGGCGCTGTTCAACCGCCCGGGCCACGGCCACGGTATTGGCATCCGCCTGTTTGAGAATGCTCACCTTGACTGCGGGCTGCCGGTCCAGCCGGGTGATGACCCGGGCCTCCCGGTGGGCATCGGCCACTTGTGCCACATCCCGCAATGTCACCCGTTGGGTGCCGTTGCGCAACAGAACCAGATTGCGGATATCTTCCAGAGAGGAAAATTCTCCCATGGTACGGGCGATGATTTCCTGTGGACCCACCGTGACCCGGCCCCCGAATTGTTCGATGTTTTCTTCTTTCAGGCGGTTGAGCACACTGCTGACGGTGAGACCGTATTTTTCCAGGGCCCGGGGATTGAGGTACACCCGGATTTCACGGACCAGGCCGCCGATGATTTCGGTGCCGGCCACACCGGGAACCGCCAGCATCTGGTCCTGGAGCCATTCATCCGTCCAGGTGCGCAGCTGCACCAGGTCCCGGGTATCGGACCGGACCGTGAGCTGCAAAATAGGAATCTGGGACGGGTCTGCCTTGAAAATAACAGGCGGGTCGATATCCCGGGCAGTTTGCGTGCCACCCGTGCCAGGGCTGCCGTGGCATCCTGGTAAGCCACATCAATATCTCTGCCATAGCCGAAATTGGCGATCAGGCTGTACATGCCCTCGATGGAAGAGGACTCCAGATAATCCAGGCCGTCCACCGTCATCATCTGACGCTCGATGGGGTCGGCCAGGCTGCGCTCGATCTCCTCGGGCGTTGCCCCGCTCCAGAAGATGTTGAGCTTGATCATGGGGTAGGTCATGTCCGGCAGAAAATTGACCGGCAGACGCAACATGCCGTACAGGCCCAGTACCAGCAGGGCCAGGGTGATGGCGCTGGTGGCCAGCCGCTTTTTGACCGTGTATTCGGTGATTTTCATGACGGCAGATCCGTCTTCCCGTTGGACGTCACTTTGACCAGGGCCTGGTCTTTGAGTTTTTCCTGGCCGGCAATGATGAGCTGGTCACCGGGAGCGAGTCCGGAAAGGATCTGCACCCGGCCGTCCACCTCCAGGCCGGTGGTAAGACTGCGCCGTATTGCTTTGCCGTCTTCCACGACAAATGCCCAAACCCCTCCGGCCGGATCCTGAATCAGGCAGAAAGCCGGGACGGTGACGGCATCGGGAATATGGATCAGGGTCGCCTGAATCCGGGCGAACATGCCCGGCAGCAGGTCCACGGGCTCCGCCAGGACCGCTTCCACGGTGCGGGTCCGGGTCTGCTCATCCAGCCCTGGATAGACCCGGCTCACCGTTCCCTGGAACATCTTGCCGGGATGGGCATCCAGTTGTATCTGCACGTCCATGTTTTTGTGCATCTGGGTAGACACGGTTTCCGGCACGGAAAATTGCACCACCAGGCTGGCAGGATCGAAAATTTCGATCAAGGGGGTGCGGGGTGCCACGTAATCTCCTTCCGTTACAAACACCCTGGAAACAATACCGCTCCAGGGGGCGGTGATCCGATAATCCTGGGCACTTTCCATGGCTTTGGCCACCTGGGCTTTGGCATTTTCGTACTTTGACTTTGCCGCATCCAGCTGGGCGCCCGGAATCGCACCACCCTCAACCAGCCGGGTGATCCGGTCCAGGTCGGAGGCCTGTTCATTCAACAATTGCTCAGCCGCTGTCAACTGGGCCCAGGCTGCTTTGTCCCGGCTGATTTGCAGCAGGACCTGGTCTTTTTCAACCCGGTCTCCTTCCCGGACCATGCAGTTTTGGACGATACATGATTCCACCGGGCCTTCTCCCGGGGATGCCAGCCGGGCGGTTTTTGTGGGGGCCACCGCGCCGGAGAGGGTGATGGTTTTGGAAAAAACCCCGGGCGTGACGGTTTCCACGGACACCTGCGGCAGGGGCTGAACGGGTTTATCCGCAGCCGCAGGCGGTTCAGATGCAATGGTTTTTGTTTCAGCGGCTGTTGGTGTTTCGGTTGATGCCACCAGTGCCGGACCCGGGAAATACAACTGGGTGATCCCTAAGCCGATCAGGACCAGCAGCCCCAGTGCCAAAATGAGTTTATTCTTTTTCATTACATGTTTCTCCTGTTGCAAGCCGCAGTTTTGCCGCAGCAGTATGCGAGTCTGCCACAGCCCGGGCGTAATTGGTTTCCGATTGCAGCAGAGCTGACTGCGCATCCAGCACATCGGTCAGAGACCCGCTGTTCAACTCATATTTCAAGCGTTCGATGCGCAGGCTTTCTCTGGCCTGTTCAACCGCCTGCTGCACGGCATTTACCCGCTGAGAGCTGGAATTGATGTCCAGCACCGCGGTTTCCACATCTTTTTTAATCTCAAGTTCCAGTTTGCGCAGCCGTTCCTGCCCTGCTGCCAGGGCGGTCCGTTCCTGGCGGATCCGGGCGGCAATGCGGTTTCCGTCAAACAGCGGGACAGATAACCCCAGTCCGGCGGTACCCACATCTTCATCCTCCCCCGATCCGGCCATGCGGACACCATAGCCGGCCGTCAGGGATACCGCCGGCCAGTACTCGGCTCTGGCCGCATCCACCCGCCTGGCCTGCGCTTCCAGCCGGGTTCGGGCCGCCAGGTAATCGCTGCGCTGCTTTAAGGCGATGGCCACCAATTGCGGGGGATCTGCTGTGAGGCTGGAAGGTATCACTGTTTCCCCTTTGAGGGTCAGGGTATCTGCCGGGTCATCCACCCCCATCATATTCACCAGCAGCCGTTTTTGGGCCGCCAAAATGTTTTGTGCCTGCAGCAGGGCCTGCCGGAGATCGGCCAGCCGCACTTCCGTGCGCAGCAGGTCCACCCGGGCCGCCTTCTGGGCTGCCAGCAGCTGGGACACCTGTTTGTGGTGTTCTTCCATGGTTTTTACGGAAAAGGCCAGGGACCGGATCACTTCCTGCTGGCTCAAGATGGCGTAAAAGGTACTGCACACGTTGAAAACAAGCGCTTCTCCGGAACGGGCCAGCCTTTTTTCTTCGGCCAGGCGGAGCAGTTCTGCCGCACGGATCTCACTGGATATCCGTCCGCCTGTGAACAGCGGCATCCGTAACACCAGATCTCCTCGGACAATATCCGGGTCAAAAATACCCGGTTCTCCAATGTACCGGGCCGGGATCAGCCGCTGGTCATTCAGAGAATGCTGCCACCCGGTTTCCGCCCGCACGTCAGGCCATTGGGCGGCCCGGGCCGCATCATACCGGGCCTGTGCCGTTGCTGCCTCCCATTTTACTGCAGCGATTTCAGGATTGTTGGCCAGGGCGGTCTCAATGGCCATTGCGATGGTCAATGGCCCCTGAATCGCTGTTTGGCGGGACTGCGTTTGCGGTGAAGGCCGGACGGTTTCTCGAAAACCCGATCCAATGGTCTGGACAGAAGAGACCGGTGCATACGGGTCGGTGGGCTGGGCGAGACCACAACCGGACAGTCCCATGGCAGCGGCAGTGATACCCATGGATAATGCAGCCCGCACAATTTTTTTTCTGATATAAACTTGCAGCATGGTCATTCCCCGGTTTGGTGTCATAAAATATTTATGCATCGATTAAGCAGTAATGGTGCCAATATGAAACGTTGTTTTTTAACTATCTAAAACCAAATGATATCTTTCTGACATCCGACAAAATGGCTTTCGGCCGGACCCTTTTTTTTGTATACATATTACCCGGACGCATTGATCCATCTGGATACAAAGTATCCAATTGACGGAACGTAACCGCAACCGGTGTTCCGGCTTGGTCTGTCAGGACATGGGGTAACCAGGCGTGCGGCGGCGGGTGTGTTTGACATACACCAACCAGGTCAGTCCCAGTGACAGGATCAGGAACGATAGATCCCGCACGAGGGTCAGCGCGGTGATGGGGTCTTCATCCGGGGCCGCGGAAAAACATCCGCAACTGATGTCCAGGCCCCGGGCCAGGTTGAATATGATCATTCCCACAAACAAAGCCATCAACATGGCTGCCAGGGCCGATGCCCCGGCCATCCATCGGTTGATCAGCAGACAGGTGCCCAGGGTCAGTTCCAGCCATGGCAGTATCAGGGCGGTCAGGTTCACGAGATACCCGGGCAGGACCTGGTAGTTATACACGGCTTCTGCAAACAGGTCCGGATGGATGATTTTGTCGATGCTGGCATAGATGAACACACCGGCCATGACCAGCCGGGTGAAATGATACCCTATGGTGAATATGACATCATGAGATAACTTTTTTTGCGGCATGGGACCTCCGAAAGATCAGGATGATGGGATGTTTGTGGGCAGCTGGTGTTCCTTCCACAGGGTCCAGCCGTTGACCAGCACCTTGACACGGGTAAACCCCAGGTCCTTGAGGAGCGCGGCCAGGTCATGGCTCAACGGGCAGGCTTCCCCGTCGCAGTAAGTGATGTGCATGGCTTCCGGGTCCAGGGTCATGATGACGGTTTCAAAATAATTATCCACGTCGTTCCAGGGCAGGTTGACGGCACCCTGGATGTGTCCCTGATCATATTCGGCAGGTGTCCGGGCATCCAGGAAAACCGCGGCATTGTCTGCAAACAGGGTGGCGGCTTCTTCCAGCGGAATGGCCAGGGTCTCACCATCTTCTGTGGCCAGTTTTTCCGCCATGGACCAGGAGTCGATAAAAGGGATGCTGTCCGGCCGGATGAGGTTGACGGCCGCGCCAAGTACCATGGAAATCAGTATGATGAAAAGGGTCTGACGGGCTGTGTTTCCGATATGGTGCCATACAAGTGTGGGTGCCATGGGGGCTCCTAAAGTTCCAGGTTGAACCGGCCCATATAGTCGGCAAGGCGCCGGTGCTGATCCGCATCAAGGGGCGGACAGTCATCAGGGCCTTTGGCGCCTTCCGCCACTTTTGTGGCAAACACCAGGCAGGTGGGCTGGCCGCATTCTCTGCAATTGGTTCTGGGCAGCAGCTTGAGGATCTCCATGACCCCGGGGCGGGGCATCCCGGTATAGCAGGGCTCGATCTCCTCTTTTTTTTCCCAGGCTGCGTTGATTTCGTTTTTCAGCCAGGTGACGATTTTATCGGCTTCGGCTTCATCCTTCAGGGCGTTTACCGCAATTTTGTTGCCGTGCACCGTGATGAGTTTGCCATGGGTTTTAAAGGTCACGGCCGGCGGATCATTCAGGTACTCGAACCCGCCCAGCACTGCGTTCAGATAGGGAAGGGCCTCTGTCACATCCTGATCCAGGTGGGCAAAGCAGTGCACGCCCAGGGCATCGGCCTGGCATTTGGATTTGAAAATTTCCAGGGAATAGGTTTTCAACAGCATGTCATACCTCCTTATATCGTTTGCAGGGCCGGGAAAAAAGGATTGGCAATGAAATACAGGCCCAGCAGCATGATAGTGACGCCGGCCAGTTTTCTGAACCACATTCCGGCTCCGCTCCAGGTGGTGCTTTCCAGCAGTTTTTTCACCAGGGCCGTGGAACTGCCTGCAATCACGATGGGCAGGCAGTGGCCGATGCCGAACAGGATGATGAGGGTGATGCCGGTCATCACTTTTTCCTGAATGGTGATCAGCGCCAGGATGGGGGCGATGAACCCGAAGGTGCAGGAGCCGGACAACACCCCGTAGGCCAGTCCCAGCACAAAGGCCCCGGTCATGCCTTTGAGTTTCAGCCGGTGCATGGGGCCACCTGACAGCGAACATTTTTCAACCCCGAGCATGCCCAGGGCCACCCATACCAGAACAGCGCCCACCAGTATCTGCCAGTAGCTGCCCACATCCCCCAGCATCCGGCCCAGCAGGGCACAGATGATGCCGATGAGTGCGATGGTGATAAACAGGCCGAAAGTGAAAAGCGCGGAATAGACACCGGCCTGGCGCGGGTGTACCATTTTTTCCTGGCCCCCCACATACCCCACGATGAGCGGGATGGAAGCCAGGTGGCAGGGACTGAACAGCACGCTGATCATGCCCCACAAAAAAGATCCCACAGCAGCGACCATGATACCGCCGGTCATCCACTGGTTGACGGTCAGAAAAAGGGAATCAAGCATCAAAAGCTCCTTGTCTAAATCTATGTCACATCTAGAGGGCGGGTTTTTCAACCCCCATTTTGGTCAATTGTTCCACGATGGCATTTTCACTCATGAAGCCCTGGTGGCGGTATACTTCCTTTCCGTCAGTATCAAAAAAAACCTGGGTGGGAATGGCCCGAATCCCGAATCTGGGGGCCTGGTCCCGGTGCTTCCATACATCGATGAATGCGATCACGGCCCGGTCCCGGTAGGCGGCTTCCAGCTTTTTCAGAATCGGGGCCATCATCTTGCAGGGCACACATTCGGTGGCCCCCAGATCGATCATGGTGACTTTGCCCTTTACCGGCAGGTCGTTGAACTGGGTACGAACCTCATAGTCTGCGGTATCAGTGGTTCGATCTGATGTTGCAGGACTTTTTTTGAACTGGGTGTTCACCAGAGTGAATACGGCAATCAAAGCAAAGCCGACCAGAATGAGAATGCGGATCTGTTTCACTACTCAACCCCCATTTTTTTCAGCTGTTTCATCACATCTGTTTCCGGATAAAATCCCGTGTGCCGGAACACCTCCTGTCCGTCGGCATCGAAAAATGCCTGGACCGGGATGGACTGGATGCCGTACCGGCCGGATAGCACCTGGTGTTCATGCACATGGATGAACACGATGTTCAGGGTGTCGGGAAATTTTTTCTCCAGCTTGTCCAGGATGGGCTGCATCATGTCACAGGGGACGCATCCTGTGGCACCGAACTCCACCATGGTGGGTTTTCCGGACAGCCGGGCCTTGTCCACGGGATTGTCGGTCATTCTTTTGTACTGGGCATCCATCCATGTTTCATTGATGCGGATCCGGTGCTGTTGTCCCAGATCGTGGATAAGCGTCCGGACCGCAGTCTGCCGTTTGTTTTCCAGCAGAAACTGTTTGATGCTGTCTTCCACCTGATCAAAGGGCATGCCCCCGACCATCTCCTTGTTTTCATCATAAAAGGTTTTGGCCTCTTTGTCGGATACGGTTTGATCTTCCACTTTGGACTGCAAAAACGCGGCAATCTGTTCCTGGGTCACGGCGTTACCGTCTGCCATGCCGCTTTTCTTCACCTCCTCTTCCAGAATCAGGGTGAGAATCTCCTGTTCCGCAAGAAAAATCAGGTTGTTTTCCAACTGGTCCTTCAATTTGGGATCATGCTGATCCAGGGTTTTTTTCATCCGGGTTTGGGTCAGCAGGATGCCGGTGTCGGTTTTCAGGATCAGGTCATCTTCTGAAGCGATCAGGTCCGCGGATTTGATAAACCGGTCCGACAGCAGGGGATAAAGGTCCTGCACTGTTTTTGCATGGGCGGTCCAGGGCACTGCCAAAAAAACCGCCAGTCCTATAAACAGTCCTGCCAGTGTGGTGATGTGCCATTGTTTCGTACAGATGGTTCGGGTCATCAGGGGCATATCCTTAAATTACATATTATGGGGTTTAATTCTTATCCGCAGCATCCGATGGTCTTGGGTGCCTGACCGGCAGCCGCCGCCGGCGCACCGGTGCCGCAGGCATCCAGCACCGCGGATTTCACCCGGGCGATCTCTTCGGCCTTCAGGCTGAAGTTTTTGTCTTTTTCAATGCCCAGGTCGGTGATCACCACATAGTCTTTTAACGGGACCCCGGCCTGTTCCAGGATGGCTTTGGCACATCCCACTTTGCAGCCGTCAATGGTGACCATCTGGTCGATATCTTTTGCAGACTGGACAAATCCGCTCAGATTGCCGCCGATGCCGGCCAGGCAGAATATTTTGCCGACCCCTTCCCGGGTCAGCTCAATGGCTGCCTGGTTGGACAGCTGTCCCACATTGGATCCGCCCGAGCAGGCCAGGATCATGATATTGCCTTGTGAGGCACAACAGTTTTCCGCCATGGTGGTTTCTCCTCTTGGTTTTCGATTTTGCTGCGGGCCGGCCGTGAAATATCCAGCCGGCCCATGATCTTTCTGCCTATTTGGTCAGCCAGGATTTGACATCCTCTTTTTTGGGAATTTTGCCCACGCATTTAACATCCCCGTCAATGACCACGGCCGGGGTGCCGAAGACCCCGTACCCGGCGATATCCATGACACCGGTGACTTTTTCCACGGTTGCTTCCACCCCGGTTTCAGACAGGGCTTCGGCGACAATCTGGCTGGTTTGTTTGCATTTGGGGCATCCAGGGCCCAGTATTTTGATTTCCATGATGTGACTCCTTTTAAATGATATGTTTCAGGTTTTACATTATACGAAAAAAGTACCATAGATCATGCCGGCGATGGTGGACATTACAACGATGATGGAACAGAAGACAAAGGTTTTCTTGGCACCCATGACCCCGCCGACCACCAGCATGTTGGGCAGTGACAGGGCCGGTCCGGCCAGCAGCAGGGCCAAAGCAGGGCCCTTGCCCATGCCGGCGCCCAAAAGCCCCTGAAGGATGGGGACCTCGGTCAGGGTGGCAAAGTACATGAACGCGCCCGCCACTGAAGCGAACAGGTTGGCCCACAGGGAGTTACCCCCCAGCAGGGTCTGGATGTACTGCTCGGGGATCAATGCCGAATGCCCGGGCCGGCCCAGCAGAAATCCCGCCACGATCACACCGCCTAACAGCAGGGGAAAGATCTGTTTCGTGAATCCCCAGGTGGAGTCGATCCAGGACACGCGCTCATCTTTGGTGAACCAGGCCTTGAGCATCCAGCCCAGAGCGATCAGAAGAAAGATGGTGATATACCATTTGGCGGCAAAGATGGCCGGCCAGAGCCCGGTAGCATCCGGGGCCGGTTTGGCAAAGGCGGCAAAAATAAGGATGAGCACCATGGTCAGAATATAGATGCTGTCCTGGAAAAGGGTGCGGCCCGTGTCATCTTCATCCGGCACATGGATCTGGCCCCCGGTTCTGGCCAGGTCATCTTTTCTGAAGATCACCGACATCAACAGGCCCGTAATGACCGCAAAAACAACGGCACCAATGGCCCTGGCAAGGCCCAGCTGCCAGCCTAAGATTTTGGCGGTCATGCTAATGGCCAAAACATTGATGGCCGGACCGGAATACAAAATGCGGTGGCCGGGCCGATGCCCGCCCCCGGGCGTAGATGCCGGCAAACAGCGGCAGTACCGTGCAGGAACACACCGCCAGGATGGTGCCGGACACCGATGCCACGGAATAGGACAAAATTTTCTTGGCCTGGTTGCCGAAATATTTGAGCACCGATGCCTGGGACACGAACACGGCAATGGCACCGGCAATGAAAAACGCCGGAATCAGGCAGGTGAGCACATGTTCCCTGGCATATTCCTGGAGCATCATGAATGCTTCCAGCCCGGACTGCCGGATTACCGGATCGGCCCAGGGGATGAAATAGGCCATGAGAAACAATCCTACAAGAATGAGCAGTTTGGTTTTTTCTTTCATTGATAGACTCCTTTATATCGTATCATCTGAAAAATAGATTGAATTGAAACAAATCAGTTCCGGTTCAGGATCACGTTGCGGTCAATGACCGGCAGCTGGGTGACCATCTCTCTGATCTCCGGATCATTTTCCAGCCAGTGCCGCAGATTCCCCAGCAGGCTGGCGGCATAGGGGCTCCGGGTGCCGTCCGCGAGTTGATAGTTCACCCACAGCCCGTTTTTCTGATAGGTGATCAGGCCGGCATCTTCCAGGATCTTGAGGTGTTTGCTGGTGGTGGATTGGGCTTTGTCCAGGGCGGTCTGGATTTCACACACGCACATGGTTTTGTGCTGAAGCATTTTCATGATCCTGACCCTTGCCGGATCAGACAGGGCTTTCATCACTCTGATAAACTCTTTCATGGTGGGTTCCTGTTTATAGGAAAGTGTTAAGTGTTAAGTTTTAAGTGTTAAGCGAATACACTTTCTTCATTTGTTGTAGTCGCTCAGGATGGCGGCAAATCAGCAGCACTTGCCTCCCAGCTGCCTGGATTTGGCCCGGTCTCCCGGAGACAGGGGGCTGGGAGAATCAAACACCTTTTTGACCGGCAGTTTACAGGCCAATCGGACCGCATGCTTGACCGCAGCCACATCATCGGGATCCAGGTGAACGCTGTCCGGTTTTTTGACATCCAGCCGGGTGACGATCACATGCCTGGTAACGGCAACGCCGGCATTTTCCAGCAGAATTCTGGCGCAGGCGGTGTCACATCCGTCAATGACCACCACTTGAGCCACATCTTTCGCCGACTGCATAAACCCGCTGACATGGGCCCCGATACCGGTCAGGCAGAACATCCGGCCAAGCCCTTCTTTTGTCAGTTCCCATGCGGCACGGTTGGCAAGCTGACCTTCACAGGTGCCTCCTGAACAGGCCAGAAGCATGATATCCGGCTGGTTGCATCCGCAAGTATTTTCCATGGTACGATCTCCTGATATATCGTTAAATTGGAATATATAATTGCATGACCGGTTTGTCAACAGGCGGAATAAAAAATTGCAGACATGTTCATAAAAAAACAGCAGGCGGTTTGCCTGCTGTTTGAAATCCCGGTCGTGCCCATCTGTTTTCAGGGCTGGATATACCCGGCCACCCGGATTTTGATGGTCCTTTGGGGATCAAGGTCGGTTTTCAGTTCGATGATGTCAAAGTACCTGCCTGCCATACTTTTCCGGTTGTGGACCGTCAACACAAAATAGCTGTCCGGCGGGGTGCCCTGTTTTTCAATGGTGAAATCGATGTCACGGCCGTTTTTTGCCGTCGCGTCTGTGATGTTGAAATCCGGAAACGCCGCCGGAACGATCTTCATCTCGGCGGAAATCGTGTCACCGGGTTTGCCTCTCAAACTGATCATTTGCGGTGTGAGGCGGGCCACCAGCCGGACTTCTCCGGACATAGACACGGTCACTACCTTTTTGTCGGGATCGTTGGTATGGATCTTCACCACTTCCTTGACCATCCGGCCGCCATACCCCTGTGATGTAAATGTCGCTTTTATTTTTCCTTCTTCCCCCGGAAGAATCAGCCGGTCACTGGTGGCTGCGGTGCACCCTCAGCCCGATTGAATCTTGAGGATTTCCAAAGGCGCGGTTCCGGTATTGCGGATGGTGAACTCATGGATGATCACATCCCCCTCGATGGCCGGATCGAATTGAAAGCTGGGTTCTGGAATAATGATTCTGGGATTGCCCTGGGTGGACATGGATGTGTCTGCAAACAAAGGCGGGTGCCACAATAACACCAGCATCAGCAGGAAAAGCCATTTTTTCATTTAAAAACTCCTTTTGGAACGGTGCAGGGTTTATTCTTGACTATATATCATAAAAATGGAATATATAGATATATAAAACCTTGGTCAACCCATTTTTTAATAAACCCTGATCCTGCCATCGATATGGACGGGCGGGTTAAAAAACCGATGTGAAAAAAAGGAGCCGTTTACATGGAAGAAACAATACCGGATATATATAAAACCCTGCGGCTGTCCGATGACCGGGCAGCGTTTATCGCCGAACGGACCGGTGTTTTGACGATATTTCCCGGCGAGTCCGCTTTCGGGTGATGACACGGGTTTCAAGGGCCGATCGGTCGGATCGGCAAACCGTTTGATGAAAATACCTATCAGTGTTTTTCGGTCAAGGACGTTGACCTTTACATAGAGACCGGGCTGCTGGCAAAGGCGGCACAAAACGAGGATCAATTAAAGGTGTTCATGGGGGATTACGGCATATGGACCCTGCGGCTTATTCCCCGATGATTTTGACCAGAACCCGTTTTTTCTCAGGCCGTCAAACTCCCCGGAGTGCGGCCCCCGGAGGGGCTCAGCTGTATTTGAGACGATCAAATTTTAACTCGATAATTAATCGTTATGCAGGAGTTGAACATTTTTATACAATTTGATAATATTTCAGAATGAAGGTTCGGGAAGCGATCAAAGTGATCGAAAAGGATGGTTGGTATTTGGTGGCCATGCGCGGCAGTCATCGCCAGTATAAGCATACATCCAAGACTGGTCGTGTCACCATCGCTGGTCAACTTGCCGATGATCTCGCTCCCGGCACACTCAATAGTATCCTCGAACAAGCGGGGTTGAAATGAACAAGTATCTTGTCATTGTTGAACAAACCAAAACGGGATACTCGGCGTTTTCTCCGGATCTTCCCGGATGTGTCGCAACCGGCAAGACCCGAGATGAGGTTGAGCAGGCCATGCGGGATGCAATTCAATTCCATCTCGACGGCATGCGTCAGGATGGAGAAAGAATCCCTGTATCGCATTCTTACTCGACCTATTGCGAAGTTCCTGCATAACCAATTTACACCACAAACGGTGTTTTCGTGACCACGTCGGAGTTTGACAATTCTGCAGTCAAGAAAGTCCACGAGGCACATCATAGAATCATCTTGATAGACGGGGTTAAATTGGCCGAATTGATGATTACTCATAATGTCGGAGTGCAAATCCGGGACATTTATGAAGTGAAAGAAATCGATGAGGCTTTTTTTAACGCCAATTGAAGTATGACGAGCAGGTGGACTGGACTCTCCTTCGTCGCGCCAGTGACCTATTTGTTTGGTGCATAATCAGCCACATTATTTCTTGACATGATACTAAATTGTGATACTATAGAATCATGAATAAAAAACAACGATCGATTTTACAAAAGATATTTGAAAAGCCGGAACGCTCAGACATTTTGTGGAAAGATATTGAAGGATTGTTTGTAGCACTGGGGGCTGAAATAACCGAAGGCAGAGGATCTCGAGTTCGAGTTGCGCTCAATGATATTCGAGCCGTTTTTCACCGCCCCCATCCTGAACGAGTAACGAATAAAGGAACTATAAAGTCTATTCGGAGATTTTTAATAGAATCGGGGGTGCAATTATGATGGAATATAAAGGGTATTATGCAAAAGTCGAATTTGATGATGATGCCAATGTCTTTCATGGTGAAGTTGTCAATTTAAGAGATGTTATTACGTTTGAAGGAGAAACCGTAAAAGAAATTAAGCGGGCCTTTCAGGACTCCGTTGATGATTATTTGGATTTTTGTGCAAAGCGGGGGGAGAACCCGGAAAAACCTTTCTCGGGTAAATTCGTTGTGCGCGTTGAACCCGAACTACATAAGAAAGTTACTATAGAAGCCCGTAAAACTGGAAAAAGCCTCAATGTGTGGGTTAATGATGCCATATGTAAATCACTGAAAGACGACGTCCAACAAGGGCATTCACTCTGATCCCAAAAACCTGGCGGATTTTGGGACACATAAGAGAGATCGCCAAAGCAGAAGGGGTATCCATTGTTCTGCACGGGGTGATATTCCGCAATACTGGTATCTGATATTTCATTCTGAATTCAGGGCATCAGACCCGCATGGTGGCCGGTCCTGTTCAGTTTTTTTCCAGCACCGATTCCACCCAGCCGAACGCGGCCACCATGTTGGGGAATCCGGTGGTGGGCATGGCCAGCAGCACGGCGTGCCGGACCTCTTCTTTGGTGGCACCGCTTTCAATGGCTTTGCGGGTATGGGACATCACCCCGCCCTTGGAATTGCCGCCGATGGCAATACCCAGCCTGATCAGGTCCTGGGTCTTTGCGTCCAGAGGACCGGCATCCCGGATATGTTTGCCAAGATCCTGGTAAATGGTAAATACTTCAGGGAATGTTGCTGAAAATTTCTGGTAGATTTCTGGCAGATACATGGGAACCTCTCATAAGAATTTACAAGTAACATACAATCACATGCCTTTGCCGAACGGGCAAAGGGGGTGGACGCATTCCGGACAGTCCATGCATAATCCGCCATGGCCCAAAAATGCAAGCTCTTTTTTGCCGATATGCTCTCCGGCCAGTATCCGGGGCAGCACCAGATCCAGCACGGTGACCCGGTGGTGAAGGCCGCAGGCAGGCACCCCGATGAGCGGTGTGTCACCGATATAGGCCACCATGAACATGGCGCCCGGCAGGGCTGCGGCCCCGTAATGCATTTCTGTGACACCGGCCTTTTGGATGCCCTTGCGGGTGACATCATCCGGATCCACACTCATGCCGCCGCTTAGCAGAATCAGATCACATCCGCCGGACAGATGGTTTTTAATGGCCGCCTGGATCTGGGTTTCATCATCCGGGGCAAACGCAATGCCGGAAACCGTGGAACCCAGGTCAATGATTTTTTTTTGCAGTATCGGGGCGAATTTGTCTTGTATCAGGCCGGAGAATACCTCATCTCCCGTGATGACGATGCCGGTTTTCCGGGGGTGAGGGGAACGACGCTGAGAATGCCCCCGTTTTTCTGTGCAATGGCTGCGGCCCTTTCAACAGGTGCTCTTTTCATCACCAGGGGGACGGCCCGGGTCGCTGCCACCTGCCGCCCTTTTTTGACCAGGGTATGGGAGTGCAGACTGGCGCACATCACCTCATCCACCATATTGAACGCGGCCAGGGCTGCCGCGTCCACCGTCAGCAGGCCGTCGGTGTCCGCATACAGACAGATCTTGCCCTCTTTGGGATCATTTTCCCAGGCAATGCCTTTTCCGGCCAGGCCCCGGGCCAATATGGCCGCAGCCTGGTTCTCATGGATTTCATCTTTTTCAAGATCGATGAGATATAAATGGTTTTTCCCCAGTTTCTGCAAATGGCAGATGTCTTCATCACACACGGTATGGCCTTTTCTGAAAGCCGCGCCCTTGAATTCACCCGGCCGTATTTCCGTAATGTCATGACTGAGGGTCTTGCCCACGGCATCGGTGACAGATATTTTTTTTAACACGGCTGCTCCTTCCTGTTCTGGTTTACCATATGGTGATGAATTGTGTCGATTCCCGGCATCATTTGTCCAGGGCCTCATCTGCAAGGGTTTCTTCGTTCTTCGGCGACCAGTTCATGTCCTGCCAGGTGACTTCCCTGGCATGGGAAAAATAGGCGTTGCCGGCACAAGGTTTGCACAGCAGCTGACCGTTTTGTTCCATCTGCCGGCCGTCCCTGCACCACCTGCCCGCAACGGGTGCATGTGATTTTCTGTCTGGTGGGTCCGGGCAGGTCCACCTCCCGGATCGGCACATGCACCTTCTGCACCCGGAACAGGACGCTGTCGGGCATCCGCTTGTAGGCGCGGATCTGCTGTTTGGATTTTTCTTCCATTTCCGGGGCATAGATCCCGCACAGGTCCCGGGATTCTTCCGTGGAGATGATCCGGAAAGCCCGGTCGGTTTCCAGGTTGACAAAGGTGGCGGCCATGATCCCGTAATCCATGAACTTCAGGCTTCGTCTGCCCAGTTTCACGCCGGTGACATGGGCCACGGCATCGGCGGTGCACCGGTCCATTTCCACATATACCAGCAGTTTTTTGATCTGGTCTCTGGATCTCGGGTCATCGAGCCCGATGAGCCGGCAGCCCAGCAGGGCCATTCTCACCCCCACCACCTGGCCCGGGCACAGATGGCCGTGGGCTGCGGCTGATTTTTCAAGCAAAGATGCAAACGGGTCCATGGGTATCCTTTTACCTTTGGGCAATTGCCATGATCACTGGGCAACCGGCACCAGAATTTTTTCCAGGTACTGGCACTCTTCTTCAATAAATATCCGGGTGGCCTCTGCAAGGAGGCGGTAAAACGCAATACCGGCATGCTTGTCCACACCATGGGCAAATTCAGGTATCCACCTGTGTAAATGATCCAGGAGAAATGACTGCTGGTGCAGCAGCATCTGCTGCACCAGCCCGGGTTCATCAGCCTGGAAATATTCTATTTCCTTATAAACCTGCAGAAACATGAATTCAAGTTCCACACTGATATGGTCGGGCACTTCCTTGAAATTTTTGGCAAGGTCCACACCCGCAGATCCTGGTATCTTTTCCTGGCATCCACAGTTGAATCCTCCCATAACTTGGCACGGTTTTTTTCCATATAAACAGATCCGTAGGGAGGACAGGGCAGGCTGTAAGGCCCGATGAAACAGCCGGGTGAATTCAACGCTCAGCAGCAAGTGCGTCATCCGATTGCGATCCAGTTCATGCCTGCATCTGTTCTACCATGGGGCGCCTGCCTTTGAATTCCAGTGCGGTCCAGGCTGTCAGAGCCAGCGTATCCAGAAGAGCCCGCATGTTCGTTGTCGGGCATGCTGCCAGCAGCTCAGCCAGGGTTTTGGTAGGTCTGTTGTCTGGCGGTTTCCCGGGATATAATGGAGTGCATATCCATAAATCAAGTTGTCCTCGTTGTTTTACATTCAATGTTCAGGGCTTGCCTGGAGCTTCAGGTACCGGTCCCCCAGTGGTGTAGACCAGCAGCATCACGGAAAATCCGGCACAGGGCTCACCAAATATCTCATACATGCAGAAGGCATGTAGCTGACAAATTCAGGACACGGCCTTCCGCCATCTGGGCCCAGGGGACGGCTCTCGCCGGAAAGCACGGATTTCCATGTGCGGCCGGCCAGCATGCCTGCCAGCATCAGAAAGCTGATGCAATAACCATCCTGCCGGAAAATGTCCGCCGTATCGGAATGCACCGGCATGACCATCAGGGTAGGAAGCGGCCAGGCCCAGCCACAGTTCTATGTGATAGGGGAGGGAACCGATCATGTGCCTGAAAGCCCGCAGGTCGTCGGATGTGGAGGATATGCCGCCGATGATGGTCCGCCACACAAAAAGAATCAATACCACCCCGGCGATAATACCCATGATCCGGGCCAGTTCATTGTACAGATCTGCGGCATTGTCCGGCACCATCCTGCCGGCAATGCGTTCATACACAATGCTGAACAAAAGCAGCACGGCAATGCCGGAACCGAATCGCGGTCATCAGGGAAAGTACACGGAAAAGAACGAGGCGTTCAATGCTGGCCGGGCATTCGGTCATGCCCATGAGCCAGCCCAGGATGGTCGATGTGGCCACGATGGCTGATCACCAGAATGATACATCGCCCAGCGTCCTGCTCAAGCGGCTTTGCCGTGTCCCTGGCATCCGCCAGAATGCGCCGCAAAGCACCACCAGCTACACACTGGTAGATACATCGCCAGCCACCACATGCGGAGAGGACTCAGATTGGGCGAAAGCAAAATATAGAACGATTTTCAAGGGCGATCCGATGTGCCAGGATAAGGCAGACAAAGGACCGCCAGCCAGCACGGCGATTTCCAGAAAAACCAGTGCGCTTTGGCAATAGATGTCGAAGCGATGAACGCCTAAGACAACCAGGGTATGGAGGACACAAAGGCCAGGCCGGCGCTGGTGCAGGGCTAGAAAGATATAGGTGGACAACGGCAGGGTCCACACCAGGACATCGGTTATTGGCATTGAACAGGTGATATCCCACGGTCATATAGCCTTGAACGCGGTCCACAGACCCAGCGAAAGCCATGCCGATCAGGCCCAGCACAGGGCATACGCGTTAAGAGTTTTGATTTCATTATACAGCTCCTTTCGTTTTCGGGTAATTGGCCGCAGTGAAGTCTCTGATGTAAAAGACATGGCCGGATCAGTTCCCAGGGCCTCTTTCAAACGGATAGGGTTTAAATTTTCCCAGCAGCTGATTGACCGTACTTTCGGGATCATTGAGATCCCCGAAAATCCGGGCATCAGCCGGACAGGCCTCCACACAGTAGGGCAGAGATCCGGCCCGGACCCGGTGTTCGCAGAAAGTACATTTTTCCACCACCCCTTTGGGCCGCACATCCGGTGTGGTGGAATTTTGCTGGGGATTGTAATACGGGGTTCCCTTGCCGTCCACGGCCTGCACCTCTTCCGCCGGTGAGGAGGTGCAGGCCGGTATTAATTCTTCTTTGTTTTTCCAAAACTGGTGAGAGTCTTTCCAGTTGAAATAAATGACGCCATAGGGGCAGTTGATCATGCAATACCGGCACCCGATACATTTTTTGGGGTCATGCATGGTAATACCGTTTTCTATTTTATGCATGGCCCTTGTGGGGCATCCCCTCACACAGGGGGCATCGGTGCAGTGGTTGCACAGGGTGGGCAGATAATGAAACCGGACATTGGGAAACACACCCGATGTTTCCGTGATCTTGTGGGACCAGTACACGCCTTCTGACACATTGTTTTCCGTTCTGCATGCAATACTGCATGCACCGCAGCCCACACAGCGCTGCCGGTCTATGACCATGGCATATCTTGGCATTTTCTTTCCTCCTTATACTTTTTCAATTTTTACCCGGGTGACCCCGTAGTATGCAGAGGCGCCGCTCAATGCCTCATACTGTGCCGGAATGATATCATTGTTGTTGCCGCCCCGGGCTTCTTTGCCGAATACTTTGGAAGCCAGGCGGCCGTATGCCCAGTGGCCCTGACCAAAGCATTTGGCCACGGTGCCGGGACGGGTCCCTTCCCAGAGTTTGGCATTGCAGAGCAGGCTGCCGGTAGGCGAGGTTATTTTGATGGGATCTCCATCCTGAAGGCCCAGTTTTCGGGCATCCAGGGGATTGATTTTGGCCACGTCATCCCAGATATTTTCGCCGGGATCCAGGTCTTTGAAATCATAATACCATGGGCTGTTGGCAGACCGTCCCTCCCGGTTGAGCCGGGATTTGTGGTCCACGTGGATGAAGGGATACTCTTTTTCATCTCCGAGGATAAAGGGTTCCTCATAATGGGGAACAAACGCGGTCTCTCCCCGGGCCAGGTAATGGGTGGCTTCCATGACCTGGTCAACGCTTGCGTTGTGGTTGCCGGCGTGGGATTCCAGCGCTTCCTTAAGCGTCTGACTGTAGAACTCGAACATCCCGGTTTTGGTTTTCATCTTGCCCCAGCGTTTGCGGAACGGGTAGGGATCGGAATTCCAGACACCGATTTTTGTAAATTCCTCCCATCCGCTGAATTTATCACCGCCTTTGTACTGAGCCGGATCCCACAGGTTTTGGGTTACCAGCTTGAGAGAATACAGGGCAAATTCCTTTTCATTGGCTGGTGTTTTGCCGGTTTCCGGATCCTTGTAGGTCTGGTAGTGGCGCAGCAGATTGTCAAATCCTCTGTCCGCCAGTTTCCGGGCGATGAGCCAGGGGATTTCGGTTTCATCGATCTTGTAATCCCAGATGTTTTTGACGATGGGCTGCATCAGGGTGACATGCCGGTACCCGTTGCCGATGGATTTGACATATCCCCATTTTTCAAACATGTAATGGGTGTCGGGCAAAAGAATATCGGAAAACCAGGAAAATTCCGAGGCATTGGTGGTGATATGCACCAGAAAGGGAATTTTGGCCAGGGCCCGTTCCCACCGCTCCGGCTGGGGGGCTGAAAAAGAAAAATTGTTCATATACCCGATGGCCACCTTGATCTCATTGGGATCTTCATTCAGAATCCCGTCGGCCGCATTGTTGGTGACCACCCCGCCCCCGGATTTGCCGGATTTGAGAGACGGCAGGTGCAGCCGTCCCCGCTGATCGATTTTTTCATGGCTTTTGCCTTTTTTGGCGATGTCATCCAGAAAATCGTCCGGGCCGGGAAATTTGCCGGTGTATTCCTTGTTGCTGGCCAAAGTGCCGCCCACGTTGTCCACGGCGCCCACCAGCCCGTTGAGGGCATGGCAGGCCATGCTGTTGTATCCGCCCCGCACCTGCATGCAGGGACCGCCGCCCACCCAGGAAATGGCATGGGGGGCTGCGTTTCCATACCCTTCGGCCACCCGCTGGATCTGGTCCACAGTCAGGCCGGTGATGGGAGCAGCCCATTCCGCTGTCTTGTCCTTGAGTTCAAGGTTCCACCATTTGACCACGCCATGGGTGTAAATTTCTTCAAAGAGTGTTTCATCGACGGTTTCGCCGGGGATAAACCGGTTGACCCCGTCCGTGAAATCCCCCACAAAGGGTTTGTACCACAGGCCTTTGGCCAGCAGGATATGGGCAATTGCCACGGCAAGAGCCCCGTCATTTCCGGGTTTGATGGGCAGCCATTCATCCGCCTTGCCCGCTGATGCGGACAGCCTGGGTTCCACAATGGCCACCGTGGCCCGGCTCACCACATCCCCCCACACCTTGGTGTAATAGGAGACCTGGCGGTTGGCCGCCAGTGGATCCGCTCCCCACAGCAGGATGTAATGGGCTTTGAGCACGTCATACTGCCGGTAGCCCCAGTATCCCTCCGTGTAATAAGGACCGAATTTTTCCGCCTCCGCGCAGATGGCGCTGTGGGAGATGTTGTTGGGAGACCCGATGATCTTGGTCATGCGGTCGTACAGCACATCCCGCATATAGGAGTACCGGCCCCGCATGAGCATGTATTTGTGGGTTTCGTCGTTGTCCCGCAGATCCATGATTTTGTCGGCAATGGTGTCCAGGGCCTCGTCCCAGGAGATGGGAACGAATTTTGGGTCCTGGTCTCTGCCTTTTTTGGGGTTGGTCCGCTTCATGGGGGTTTTGATGCGGTCCGGGTCATACAGCTGCTGCAGCGCCATGTGGGACCTTACACAGCCCGCCCCCAGGTTGACCTTGGAGTGGGGGTTGCCCCGGATTTTCACGGCCCGGCCGTCTACGACATAGACCTGTTTGGAACACCAGGAGGTGCATCCCTGGCAGGTAGCGGGCAGCCACTGCCCCGGTTCCGCATCTGTGCCGCCGGATGCGGCGGCCAGGGCCTTCATCTTGGGCAGTACGCCCGTGCCCAGGGATACGGCAGCCCCGGTGGCGGCCGTGGCCTTGAGAAAGGAGCGCCGGGTGATCCCGTTGTCTTTCAGATATTCAGACATCAGGGGAGTCGATCGGTTGGTTTTCATTTTCCCTCCGCGTGATAAGGTTTATGGGTTATCGTTCTCAATGCACCGCAGCCAGTAGAGCAGTTCATCATAATCCAACGGTTTGGTCAGGCAGGCGTAAATATGGTAGCAGATGGCATCCTTGAGTTCCGGGTGAAACCGGTTTTTTGACATACACAAAAAATAGATATGGGGATACTGGAGAGTCAGCTTCCGAATGGTCGGATTGTCGATATCCAGGGCATCCAGATCCAGAATGACGCAGTTTGCGGTTATTTTTGCCAGGGACTGATCCAGCATTGCCATGTTTTCCACGAGATGGGCGGCATACCCGTTTTCTGCCAGTGTCCGGCGAATTTCATGGAGTTCATCCGATTCACGGCTGATAAGGATTACGGTTTTTAGGTTTTGTTGGGTCATCATTTCTGGTGTTCCATCATCCCCCTGTCGGACGGGTACAATTCATATCAGCTGCCGTCTGTGTTGACGGCAACCGGGCAATTTTTAGACCAGCAACTTTCATGCCAGTTTGGTGACAACCCTTTTTTCCGGGTGTGTTAACAAAAAACCAGGAAAAAATTGTCCGGATTCCGGACAGTGTGTGTTGACAATTTTTTAACCAGCTGTTATCAAATGAAATATGTTCATACAATATCCGGACAGACAAGGGTTATTTCATTGAAGGGTTGGCCGTTTTGCAGACAGATCCGGCCGGGTGTCATCATTTCTGGAGGGGGGAACATGGAATACACGAATTACAAAAAAAGTTTCCGTTTATCCGTCCTTTTGGGACTATGGATCGTTCTGATAATGGCGGCCGGGACCGGGTGTGAAAATGACACCTATCAACCCGTCAATTTAAGTGATGCCGTGCCGGACGAAACCCGGATGTCCGGCATGCCTGATCAGACCGCCTCCAGCACTCCGAAGCTGCGGGTGGCTGTGGCTGCCATGATCTCTCCAAGGCAGACCCTGGTATATTACGAGGCCCTGCTCGATTACATCGGTGAGCGTACCGGTCATGAGATCGACCTGTTGCAGCGCAAAACCTATGCCGAGGTCAATGAGCTGTTTCCCCGGGAGATGATCGATCTGGCCTTTGTCTGTTCCGGTCCCTATGCCAATGCCCGGGCCACTTACGGCTTTGAAGGCCTGGCCACCCCGGTTGTCCGGGGAGAGCCCTATTACCAGTCTTATCTGATTGTTCATGAGACATCCTCATATCAGTCGCTGGCGGACCTGAAAGGAAAGGTGTTTGCATTCACCGACCCGGATTCCAATACCGGCGCCCTGGTACCCGGGTTCTGGCTGGTGGAGGCAGGCTGGCAACCCACCGATTTTTTTGACCGCATCACATACACTTACAGCCATGACAACTCCATTCTCGCCGTGGCCAGGGGACTGGTGGACGGGGCTGCGGTGGACGGGCATAAATGGGAATACTACCAGGCCAACGACCCGTTTTTCACCGGAAAAACCCGGGTGATCAAAAAATCGGACAAATACGGCAGCCCGCCCCTGGTGGCGGCCGCGTTTCTGGATGCCGGGCTTAAAATGCAGATTCAGGATGTGGTGCTGTCCATGCACACCACAGATTCGGGAAAACAGATTCTGGACGGCCTGATGATCGACCGGTTCGTTACGCCCCGGCCTGAATGGTACCAGCCCATTCAAGCCATGCACCAGGCATTGGTCCGGACCCAATGAGAGAAGCCATGGCACATGGTTTGTTTAGAAAACCCCTGGTGAACAGTCTTCGGACATGGTTGTTTTCAGCGGTGTCACTGTTGGTGATCGTCACCGGCCTTTTGGTTTCCCAGATCGTGATCAGAAATTACAGCGGCACCCTGCTGTCCGGGGTCAGGGTCCGGGCGGAGAACATTGCGGCCCGGCTGGCCATGGATGCGGCGGACAAGATCCTGATCAACGATCTGGTGGCGGTGCAGAAAATGCTGGATGATCAGCTGGACAGCGAGCCGGCCCTGTTGTATCTGTTTGTACTGAACAGGGATCGGCAGGTGCTGGTCCACACCTTTGCCGAAGGGGTGCCCGCAAACCTGATAAAGGCCAATACAACCGACCGGAACATGGAGAAGCTGATGTCGGAAAACCGGGAACGGTTCATGGATATCCAGTGGCCCATCCTGGAAGGAAAGGCCGGGGTGCTGCGCTTAGGCATATCCGAAGCCCCGCACCGGGAAAAAATCCGGCAGCTGAGAGTCAGAATGACCCTGATCACCGGCGGTATTCTGGCGGCCCTGCTCTTTTTCAGCCATCTGATCGTCTCGCGTCTGCTGCATCCGCTCATGCAGCTCACCGACACGGTCAACACCGTGAATGAAGAAAATCT
Source organism: Desulfotignum sp. (assembly GCA_034522435.1). Taxonomy (GTDB): domain Bacteria; phylum Desulfobacterota; class Desulfobacteria; order Desulfobacterales; family Desulfobacteraceae; genus Desulfotignum. Next base: position 115,987 of record JAXHLJ010000019.1, on the reverse strand, counting down.
GGACCAGCGTCTGGAGTTGAACGGCCCTGAAGAGGTGAACCAGCTGGTGGGGGCCTACAACGGGATGCTGGACCGCATTGCCGGCCACACCGTGCAATTGCGGCAGACCAATGAAAAACTGGCGGAAAAAAACCGGCACCTGGACCGGATCCACCGCCAGATGCTGACCACCTTTTCCGTCTCCCGAAAGATTGCGGCCTTACCGGATCTCAAGCGGATCACCGATTTTCTGTTGTCTACGTTCAACGATATTGTGGCCTGTCAGAATCTTTTTCTGATCATACTGGCCCATGACCAGAAAAAGGTGTACCTGGCGGTGGCAAAGAAATTGATCCCGCTGGATGAAGACACCTTTGATGTTTTTCATGAAACAGTTTCCCGCAGCGGGTTCCCTTTTTTCTTGTCTCCGGTGGACATTCGCGATCTCAAACTGCCCGATGAGATGGGGGACAGTTCCCGGATGGCGGTGTTTCCCTTTTATCACCATCACCAGGTGCTGGGGGCCATGCTCGTCTCCTGCCCGGATGACTGCACCTGCGTGAAAACAGAAATGGAGGTGATCCGTTTGATTCTGGAGCAGGCTTCGGGTGCGGTGTTCCGGGCGCTGGAACTTGAAAAACAGATCCAGGGACTCAGAACCCGGACCGAACAGGTTTCCGGATACCGGGGCATGGTGGGCAGGGATCCCAAAATTCAGGTGATCTATAAACTGATCCAGGATGTGGCCCCTACGGATGCCACCGTGCTGATCCAGGGGGAAAGCGGCACCGGCAAGGAGATGGTGGCCAGGGCCCTGCACGAGGAAAGCCCGAGGGCCGGGCATCCCTTTGTGGTGATCAACTGCGCGGCCTATCCGGCCACCCTTTTGGAAAGCGAGCTGTTCGGCCATGAAAAAGGGGCGTTTACCGGGGCAGTGGACCGGAAAATCGGAAAATTCGAGCAGGCCGGCGGCGGCACCGTGTTTCTGGATGAGATCGGCGAGATTTCCATGTCCGCCCAGACCATGCTGCTGCGGGTGCTGCAGAGCCAGAAGATCGAACGCATCGGCGGCACCCGTTCCATCAAGGTCAATATCCGTATTGTGGCGGCCACCAACAGAAACCTTCTGGACGAGGTGAAACAGGGCAATTTCAGGGAGGACCTGTTTTATCGGCTGAACGTGATTCCCATCAACCTGCCGGCGTTGCGGGAGCGCAAAAACGACGTGCCGCTGCTGGCCAACTATTTTCTGGAAAAATTTGCGGCTGAGCAGCACAAGAACATCGATGCCATGGATCCGGAAACCCTGCGTGTCCTGGTGGAATATGACTGGCCCGGCAATATCCGGGAGTTGGAAAACACGGTGGAATACGCGGTGACCCTGGCCAAATCCGACCGTATTTTCCCAAGGGATCTGCCGGCCCACTTCCTGCAGTCAGCGGCACCGCCCCCGGAACCGCAGACGCGGGTCCTGCAGAACACGGAAAAGGATACCATCTGTCAGGTGCTGGACCAGTGCGGATGGAACAAGACGGCGGCTGCCGCCAGCCTGGGGATCAGCCGCAGCACACTGTATGAAAAACTCAAGAAATATGGGATATCGCCCGCTTCTTCATAGGAAATTTTTATTCCGCTGTTTCCAAATTGACGAATGCCACTTTGTGTGATAATGTAATCAGTTTCCAAAACAAAACACAGATAAAACCTTTATCAAATTATCTCAAGAATTCTCAATAAGGAATCTTTAACAATGGGTTGCGATTCACAAGCCGGTCGAAGGGCTGGCCGTCGATTTTCCGTAAACCGTCTGGCCTGGCTTGTTTTATGGTGTTTGTTCCTGTCATGGATACAGGGCGCCGTTGCGGGTGAAATCGTTTCAAATGCCGAGGAAAAGCCGTTTTCCCACGATACTGTGGTGGAGATTGCGGAGAAACTCTCTCAAACCCCTTTTGTTGCGCCGCAAACCATTCCTGACGGGTTGATGGAAATCGACTACTCCACTTACCGCAGGATCAATTTTCAAAAAGACGCAGCAGTCTGGGGGAGCACGCCCACGCAGTTTTCCATCCAACTGTTTGCGCCCGGGTTTCTCTACAAAGAGCTGATTGACATCGATGTTGTCGAAAATGGTCAATTGATTCCGGTGGCACTGTCTGAATCGTCGTTCAATGTACCGAATGAATCCATCGGTCGACTTCTGGCGGAAATCGGCAAATATGCCGGGTTTCGTCTGCATTACCCCATTAACCGCCCGGACTATGATGATGAGTTTGCCGTTTTTCAGGGGGCAAGTTATTTCCGCGGGATATCCAGAGGGCAGGTGTACGGGTTGTCCGCACGCGGGCTTGCCATCGATGTGGCAGGACCGAAAGGTGAAGAATTTCCTCTGTTCAAGCGTTTCTGGATTGAACGGCCGTCAAAGCATCAGGATGCGATTGTCGTCCATGCGCTGCTCGACAGTAAAAGCGTCACAGGAGCGTACCGGTTTGGTATTTACCCCGGGGCTTCCACCTGGATGGATGTCGATGTCATCCTTTTCCCGAGGCAGGATGTCGAGAATGTCGGTTTGGCACCGTTGACCTCGATGTTTAAGCACGGCGGAACAGACCGGTCCGATACCCCGGACTACCGTCCTGCCGTGCATGACTCTGAAGGCCTGCTCATGGAAAACGGCAATGGAGAAAAAATATGGCGGCCGCTCAATAACCCCCGCAGCCTGCAGGCAAGCGCCTTTTTGGGAGAGAACCCGAAAGGATTCGGTCTGATTCAGCGGCACCGGCAGTTTGAGTATTATCAGGACCTGGAAGCGAAATATCATCTTCGGCCGTCGGCATGGATCGAGCCGCAGGGTGACTGGGGCAGGGGGCATGTTGCGCTGTTTGAGATTCCGTCGGATTCTGAGGCCAACGACAATATCGTGGCCTATTGGAAACCGGAGGCCGGCCTGAAAAAAGACCAGCCGTTTGCGTATTCATACCGGCTTTCCTGGCCCGACACCATGCCGAAAAAAATGGGAAAACTGCGCGTTGTCCGCACGGCGGGTGGCCAGAAGCTGTTTGCCGATAAAAAAAACGAAATCGTCATCGATTACAGCCCGTTGAACGCAGATGAGATCAATGGTATCGACATCGATGCAGGGATCAGTGCGGGCGCTGTATTAGAGTCACGCATTGAACCCAATCCCCATATCGGCGGTGCAAGGGTGTTTATCACATTTGATCTCCAAAACGCCGATGTGGCGGAACTGCGGGTCCAGCTCAGGAAAAACGGTCAACCCATCGGCATGACCTGGCTTTACCGGCTTATCTCCCGGGAGTGGCCGTTATGAACCGGAACGTGACAAATCAATACCATGGCAACCCCGCCCTGCCTGAGGAATCTCCTGTTTTCATGCCCCGCCGCAGGGTTTCTGAGAAAGGGGTTAAACTCCAAAGCAGTCCGCAGACCTTTTTCCAAAGCGTTTCCACGCTCCTTTCCCGGCTTTTTGTGCTGAGTGTGACGGCAATCCTGACGGTTTACGGTATCAGGGAAATGGTCGGGGTTCTGACCACCAACACCGTCACCGCCTTGCAGTGGGTGTTTCTGATTCTGTTCAGCATCAATTTCATCTGGATCGCTTTTGCGTTTTCACAGGCGTTGCTGGGCTTTCTGGTCCTTCTCAAGCCGCGTTTGATCAAAGAGCGTGAAATGGAGCCGTCCTTTAAAACCGCGATCCTGCTGCCGGTTTACAATGAAGAGCCGGTTCGCGTCCGGGCCGCGATCGAGGCCATGCGGTCTGATCTGACGGCCAGAGCCCCGGGCAGGTATGCGTTTTTTATTCTCAGCGACACCAACCGGGCCGATGCCTGGATTGCCGAGGAACAGACCTTCATGGATCTGGTGGATTCAAACGAACAGGGATGCCCGGTTTATTACCGCCGCCGTCATCAAAACAAAGAACGAAAGGCAGGCAATATCGGCGACTGGGTTCAACGCTGGGGCGGTGATTACGGAGCCATGATCGTGCTGGATGCCGACAGCGTCATGAGTGCGGATTCCGTGGTGACACTGTCCCGCCGTCTGGCGGCATCCCCGGGGGTGGGGCTGATTCAGACCCTGCCGACCCTTGTGTTTGCCGACACCCTTTACGGTCGGCTGCAGCAGTTTGCCAATCACTGCTTCGGACCGGTCTATGCGGCGGGGTTGTCCTGCTGGCACGGGGTGTCATCCAATTTCTGGGGGCACAACGCCATCATCCGCACCCAGGCGTTTGCCCAATCCTGCCACCTTCCGATTCTGTCCGGCAACCCCCCGTTCGGGGGCCATGTGTTAAGTCACGACTTTATTGAAGCGGCCCTGCTTCGCCGGGCCGGCTGGGGCGTGCGGTTTGATACCGATATCCCGGCGTCATTTGAACAGGCTCCACCATCGCTCATCGATGTGCTGGTCCGGGACCGCAGATGGTGCCAGGGCAATTTGCAGCATACGCGTTTTCTGTTTGCAAAAGGGTTTGTGCTGCCCACCCGGCTGCATCTGTTTTCAGGGATCATGTCCTACCTGAGCGCTGTTTTCTGGTTGTCGCTGATTCTTGTGGGGCTTGCCATAGCCGTTCAGGCGGCGTTTGTCCGTCCGGAGTATTTTGCCAATCCATCCCTGTTTCCCGCCTGGCCGGTATTTGATTCGGAAAGGGCTTTGCGGTTGTTTGTCGTGTCAATGGCCATTGTGCTGGCACCGAAAGTGTTCGGCTGGTTTGCCGCCATGGTTCACGTTCGCCGATGCCTTCGATTCGGCGGGCCGGTCCTGCTGACGCTGAGCACCCTGCTGGAAATGGTGGTGTCAGGGTTATACGCCCCGATTCTGATGGTATCCCAGTTCGGCGTGGTTTTTTCCATATTGAGGGGAAAAGACAGCGGCTGGCTGCCCCAGTCACGGGAGGACGGGTCACTGGGCTGGAAACCGGTGGCGCGCCACCATGCCGGTCACACGCTTTTTGGCACAGCCCTTGCCGTGCTCTCGCTGCTGCTGAGCAAAGCGCTCTTTTTCTGGCTGCTGCCGGTGTCGGCCGGGTTGATCCTGTCGATCCCCCTGTCATGGCTCAGCGGTGGGACCAGGCGGACAAAATGGCTGAAAATGACCGGATTGCTGCGGGCCCCTGAAGAAAAAGACCCGGCTCAGGTTCTGGTTCAATTAAAGCAGAATCTGGCTGAGATGCCGAAACCGAGGAAAACAGGCGGTTTAACCCGGCTGATCAATGATCCGCACCTGTTTGAATGGCATCTGTCTCAGCTGCCTGACACCCGGGGGGAGAAACAAAACTTTGATTCGTCCAGAATAATCGCCGAATGGAAACTGCAACACGCTGAGAGCATCAAGCAGCTGGAATCATGGCTGGAACCGGCGGAAACGCTGGCCCTGTTACGTCACCCCGATTGCCTGAACCAATTGCAGAGAATCGGTGCCACTGCCGGTGACAGGGGCAATTTTCCCAATCCCGGCCGCAGTCCTCTTGAGCAGGCAGACCTGTCCGCATGCGCAATCGACGGCAGGCCCGGACGCAAACGCCATACCGGCAGGCTGCCCCGGGACACCTGGGATACGTATTCACAGCAAATATTATAATGCGCGGTTCACGATACCAAACGATCAGTATTGTTCAAACGGCAGACGGATCGTAAAAGTGGTCCCTTCTCCAAGGGTGGATGACACCTGAATGGTGCCGTTGTGCTCTTCTATCAGCTTTCCGGTGACAAGCAGCCCGAGGCCGGTCCCCTTGTCTCCCTTGGTACTGTAAAACGGCTTGAACATGTTGGCTTTGTCTTCTTCTTTCATGCCGTCCCCATTATCCTGCACTTCAATACAGAGCAAATTTTCATTTTCAATGAATGTTTTTAAGTGGATCTGCAATGACCTGTCCGGGTCTTCGACTTCCAGGCAGGCATCGATTGAATTCGAAATCAGGTTCAACAAAGAACGGTGAATCGTTACCGGATCCATTCTGATTTCTCCGATTCGCTTGTCCAGATTCTGGATTATCTTTATTTTTTGTTTCTCTGCATGCCCTTCCAGGAGGTTGACCACATCCTGGACCACCTCATTCGGACAGCAGGCTTTATACTCAGGCTTTCTTTCCTTTGAAAAGGTCAGCAGATTCTGGACAAGATTGGATGTTCTGTCAATATTGTTTTTAATGGTTTGCCATCCATCTTCAATTTTTTTGATATTCTTTCTTTTCAGTCCGATATCCACGACGTAGCTGCCGCCCTTGAGACCGATCAGAATATTTTTGATATAATGGGCAAGGCCGCTGATGGTCTGGCCGATTGCCGCCTGCCTCTCGGACTGGACCAGTTCTTTTTCAAGCTGCTTGATTTCCGTCAGATCATGGAAGAAAAATGCACATCCGACCAGTTTGTTTTTTTTATGGTGGAAGCTTGTGGAATATCTGACAGGAATATGATTTCCGGTTTTTGTCCTGAAGGTAATTTCCTTCCATGGCATACGGTGGTGGGGCTGAGCCGCTTTTGATTTTTCTTTAAACAGCGTGACCATTTCCGGACTGAAGGAAGCATCAATGCTCATGGCATTCATCACATCAAAAAAAGGGTTGCCGATCATCTCTTCCCGTAAATAGCCGTAATCATCCTCCACGCTGTTGTTTACATCCAGGATCTCCAGGGTATGACTGTCGACAATGAAAATCGGGTTGGGGTTATTATTGAAAAGAATACGGTACTGATCATATAAATGGGCGAGCTTTTCATCCCGGGCCTTGATTTCTTCCTGGTCTTTTTTTTCCTGGGTCTTGTCCCTTAATGTTTCAACAGCCCCGATAACCTTGCCTTCTTCCGATTTGATGGGAGCCGCAGTAAAGAATATCCATTTGCCATTCTTACCCAAATGGGGGAAAAATTCTTCTGCTTCATATGCCTCTTTAATCAGAATTGATTTTTTCCACTTGTCGCCATAATATCGGTTCACCTCTTCTTCGGGCATCTCGCCGACTATGACATCCGCCATTGTCGGTCTTTTAGATGATCTGAACGCACTCCATTGCTTGTCTGTTCCCACCAGTTCATAGGATTTAATTCCGGTCAGCTCTTCACATGCCCGGTTCCAGTGGGTGATGATATGGTCTTTGTTAATGATGAAGGTTGGAATCATGCTGCCATGAATCATCTGGTGCAGCTCGTTTTCGATGGTAATCAGGTCTTCTCTTTCATTCTGAAAATGGCTTATTCTTTCCTCGGCGATCTGGGCCATGCGGTCTGAGAACTGTTCAAAAACCTTTTCAAGGTTGTCCTGATTTATTCTGCCCTGTTTGATATCCTTCTGAATTTTACTCTTTTCTTGTTCAACTTTCAACCGGCTGATCAGCGCCATGGCCCGGGAATGGTCGATATTCACCAACCTGGTTTTCAATGGGCGGGCCTTTTCGATAATGGCGGCGACTTTATGATCCTGGGATATTTTAAGGATCAGGTCGAGGTTTTCAATTTTAAAAAGGTCAGCGTAGACATGGGTCGTGAACAGGTTATGGGCTTTGGCATATGTAATGCCTTTGACCCTGCTGAAAGAATCCGCCACTGCCAGAATTTTGCAGTCAAATTCTTTCAGGCTGTCACTTAAAAGAAGCTGCAGTAATTCTTTACAAGGATAACTGCCGCCCATAATGGCAATGTTCAATCCTCTAAGGTCTATTTCCTCCATCTCCTGCTCCTGAATAAACTTTACAAAAACACAGATGCTTTGCAAGAACTACATGATATATTTCCTTTTCAATTTTACTGCCAATTGGTTAATTCGTACATTAACAGGGTAACATTTTTAATGTCAATGATTAACTGATTCCCTGAAAATACGTAAGGGGCGGCATGCAGGTGGAGTTTTCTAAAAATTGTATTTATTTACCAGCATATCAAGGAGGATCCTGGCAGGGTTATTCCCCTCCGGGGGCTCCGCTGAGCAAGCCGATATCCTGGAGCGGTTTTGCCGGCACAAAGATATATAACTTGAGAGACCCAGTTCTTGACATGATATCCGTGCTCAAGAACCCGTCGCCGGTGGGAGATCGTTTTCATATTCTTCCACCCAACTCTCGATTTGATTTTCAAACAATTCCATTTGTTTCTCGTTGAGTCCTTCCGGTATATATTCCATCTGAAGCCAGCCGATAAGATGACTCAGTATCGACTGCCGGTCAAGGCCAGAGTCCTTACCAATTCGATCGACACTTTGATCGATGCTCAGGCTTTCGCCATTCTGCCAATGAATCCTTCTTTTGACTGGATCGACGATAGCGCCGTCTAATGCATTGAAGACGTAATCCAAGGCATCCATTGATTCGGCACCTTCCGGGGAGCCCATCCATTCCAAAAAATCCTCCAAGAAACCACCTGGCTGGGTTGATGACTTTTTCATTTTTCTCTTTTTTCGCCTCCTTGGTCTGCTTCATTCTCAGTTGAGAATATTCAATGGACAGATCTATCCATTCTTCTATCAGTTTCCTGAATCTTTTGTAAACCTCAATCTGTCCACGGATCTCATCAACCCATTCCCGCCTGACATACTCAGTCCGGCTCTTCATTTTATGGGTGTAGCTCAATTGAAAGTAAGGCCCTTTTTTTTCAGCAGGCACCTTGTATTGCATGGAAAGAGTTCCCGGGCGCATCGGACCCAAGCCTGACAGTTCTTTTTTTATCCTGTGGATCTCATTTTTCAGTTGCTTTAGCTTGTTTGTTGTCATATATATAGCATATATATGCTATACCAATTTGTCAACAGACTTTTGATACGGAGGATGCTATGAAACTATGGGGTTATTGGTTCAACGCAGTTTCTTTCCTGAGACCCGCCTGTTCCCGGACCCGGACCTTTCTTTGGTTCACCGTCTGCCTGGCCGGAATGACCTTGAGGGTTGATCTTTTGGGTGTCACCAGCATCGTGCGCGCATTGGGGCTTAAACTATTCTGCTATGACCGGATACTCGACTTCTTTCATGGAAACGGCCTTCACCTGGGCAAACTTACACGGATTTGGACGAAAACCGTGCTAAAAATTTTCCCTGATGTCCTCAGCGTAAATGGCAGGCTTCTCATTGTCGGAGACGGGATCAAGATCCCCAAAGAAGGCAGAAAAATGCCGGGAGTCAAAGGACTTCATCAAGAATCTGAATCAAACTCGAAACCTTCTTTTATTATGGGACATTCGTTCCAGGCAGTCGGCATTCTTGTGGGCGCGTTGAAATCGGTGTTTTCCGTCCCGCTTGTCAGCAGAATCCACGAAGGGGTGGTCGTTTCGAATCGGGACAAGCGGACATTGCTGGACAAGATGATAATCCTCATTGAATCCATAGGGCTTGATCTACCGTTTTATTTCATTGCCGATGCATATTACGCCAGCGGAAAAACCGTGAAGAAGCTTTTGAAAAATGGGAATCATTTGATCACCCGGGTCAAAAACAACGCTGTGGCGTATTATCCAGCCACAGACAATAAAACTGGCCCCGGGAGGAAAAGAGTTTATGGGGAAAAAATCAAGCTCGTCGAACTGTTCAAGAACCCGGAAGCGATGCTTGTGGCCCCGAGCCCTGTTTATGGTGAAAGTAACAGGCAAATCCGGTATCTATCTCTCGATCTTATCTGGCGAGCAGCCGGAACAACGGTTCGGTTCGTGGTGGTTCTTCATCCCAACAGGGGCAAATGTATCCTGATGGCCACGGATTTGACGCTTCAGCCACTTGAAATCATACGGTTGTACGGACTCAGATTCAAGATAGAAGTTTCATTCAAGCAGGCTGTCAGAACCATCGGTGCCTATGCCTATCATTTCTGGATGAAACCTATGAAACCGATAAAACGATATTCCGGCAATCAGTATATTCATAAAAAGTCTGAGGCGTATCGAAAAGCGGTGCAGCGGAAGATGGACGCATACCACAGGTTCGTTCAAACCGGATTGATCGCTCAGGGTTTGCTCCAGTACATCTCCACTTCTTTCCCCCAACTGGTCTTCTCTTCCTTCGGCTCTTGGTTCAGAACCATTCGAACCGATTTCGCGCCATCTGAGCTTGTCACTGCAATCGCATTGCGCCAGACCTTTCCCGAATTTCTCTCAGATTCATCTCAAGATTCAATCTTCAAGAAATTCATCATCGAAAGAATAGATCTGGATAGAGCGGAAGGATTACGGCTTGTCGCGTGAGTCATTTTCTGGTAAAAACGGTACTGTCAAGATATATAAGTATCGTTATCCCAATCCCATCACAAATCCAGGTTGCGAAGCTGTGTGTTGTCGGCTATACTTAAAAAGAATCAAAAAAACGGTGAGGTGGACCATATGACAGCTATAACCGAGAGAGTGCTCAATGATGCGCTATCCCTGCCGCCCATTGAGAGGGCTGAGTTGATTCAACGCCTCTTCCAGAGTTTCGATGTCTCTGAGGACAATCATATCGATGCTGCCTGGACAGAAGAGGTTGAATCCAGGATCGATGCATACGACAAAGGGTTGCTCACAGCCTCCCCGGCAGAAGACGTTCTGGCAAGGATCAACCGGCGATGAGAGTGCCCGTTGTCACCATCCAGGAGCTTCGCCGATGTTCCCGAGCTTCCAGATATTGGCGGAAAGGAAAAAGAATATATGAAAGGGAAAATCAAATATACGGATGAGCCCATGGGGAAGGTCAAGGTTATTCCCGATGTTCTTCCATCCCCGGAAGAACTCGCACTGAAAGATGAGACCGTAAAAGTTACAAAGGATACCTTTACAATCTAAAACCTGATATTATCAAGGGTAGCTGTGCCAAGTCGGTCTCAAGCGATTATTCGGATCAGGAGGAAAAATGAATATGTATGATCCACCTCTGACATTAGCAATTTAAAGCGTATTAAGGCAGCTTGAGTCACAAACAAAAAATAGGAAATTATGATGAAGGCAGAATTTACGGCCATAATTGAAGCAGCACCCGAAGGTGGATTCTGGGCGATTTGTCCGGAAGTGCCTGGTGCTAATGGACAGGGCGAAACGATTGATGAAGTTAAAGATAGTTTGCGGCAGGCCGACATTCTCCGAGGGCTTCCAGATGACGCTATCCAAGATAAGGTGATGGGGACAGGACTTAATTCCTGTTCAGCCACGTCATAACCGTTTCAATCTCTTTCCAGAAATAATCGAATTCAGGTAATTTTGCCATCTGGTGAGCCAGCATATTTCCCCATTCTGCTTCCAGTTCTTGATGTTCAATCCTGTTTTTAAGATTTTCCATTGTCGGAAAATCAATCCCCTTAAACACACATTTTTTTCTCAGCACTCTGGCAATGCAATCGGGATCAACGTCCTTGCCGTATTGCTGGTACAGGCAGACCACGTCATAGAGATCTCGCGGTCTCTCCCGCTCTGCCAGGGCTCGTATCTTTTCTGCAAAAACCTCTTCAAACGCATAGGCATTAATCTGAATCCCTTGATCCGGGAGGTCTGAATAGGGATGATCCACCGCTTTTATCACAGGCGGCATGACTAGAATTTCATCCAGGGTCAGATCCAGTTTTATCCGGGGAAGATCCCCTCCCGGCCGCAAAGGGCCTTTATAGCCGATTTTGCCCTGGGCAGACAACCCGCCCCGATGATTTTTATATACATCAAACCGGATCAATGCCTTGGGAAGTTCAATACCGGATTCGTAATAAACCCACTCACTGATTTGTTCAAACCACTGTGTCAGCAGATCCTGGTCAAGGATCGCGCCCTTTATGAGGGTAAAGTCAAGGTCTTCCAGAAAACCTGTATGTGTCGATGTAGCATTTTTTCAGACAGGTGCCCCCTTTGAATACCCAGGCATCCCCGATTTCTTTGTGATGGAAAATCCCGGCCAGAACCCAACCCAGCACATAATCCTTTTCAACCACAGAAGCCCTGAGTCCAAATTGCTTTGAAAAAGCCATGAGTTCTATTTTATCGATCATTGGCCACCATTTGTTTCCAGTTTTCCGGCACAAAGAGCCGCCACCGGGTTATCAGCCGATCATTGTCCAGGCTGGGATCCAGCTTGGCATTCCCTGTGGTCATTTTTTTGCGACATGCATCCAGTGCATTCGTTTCTTCTGCTGCCACTATCTCAAGGAGAAACCCCAGCCGTTTGAAAACAGATCCGTTTCCCAGTTGATCGGCATAGTCAATTAATTGTTCCAGGGATCGGGCATTTTTTTTCAACAGTTTTTCCAGCATATCCTTGACAGACCGTATCCCCCCACCCAGTTTCGGATCCACCAGCATATCAAGAAGAGTCCTGGCAGGATCCGAGACCATGACTTTGACCCGCCCCTGCCACACCGGTATCAACCCGAACAGGCTATTTTCCGGAACCGTTCTTATTAAAAAGGGCTGCCCCTTGATCACAGGGTTCCTGTCCCTGGGTTTCCGGGTCGTCATAATCATGATGGTTGAAAAAATCTGCTCGGTGAGATCCATATATTCTGCGGCACTCCAGCCGCCGATATAGCAGGGGGAATAGAGACGCACCCCCACCAGCCAGGGGTCTTCCAGGGGCATATCCAGAGTTGGGGATTCCAGGGGGACCGGCACATAAAGTCCCCGGGCTATCCGGGACATCCAGCCCTTCTGGGTCCATCTTGACAACATCTTGGCAGCATCCCCAGGCTCCACCGAAAGAATTCTTGAAACGTCTCCGACAGAAATGGTGCCCCGGGTGCCCCGCAGAATTGCCGCAATTCTCTCCCGGTCTGTTTTTCCGATGCCTTTCAATGCCCTCATGCTATGTCCCGAGTGCTGTTATTCAAAATTTAAATGAATAATTACATATAGCATATACTTTATCACACAATCAAGATATATTATGTATGTTATAATTCATATTATAGTTCATTTATCGCATACAAAGTGTATTAATTGAACTGAAGGATGAAAGGGAAAATCACATATAAAGATGAGTTCATGGGGAAGGCCAAGGTTATTCCCCGATGATCTTGACCAGGACCCGTTTTTTCCTTCTGCCGTCAAACTCCCCGTAGAAAATCCGTTCCCAGGTGCCGAAATCCAGTTTTCCGTCTGTGACGGCGATCACGCTTTCCCGGCCCATGATCTGTCGCTTCATGTGGGCATCGGCATTGTCTTCCCCCACATTGTGCCGGTAGCCGGACACCGGTTCATGGGGGGCCAGTTTTTCCAGCCACTTGTCATAATCATGGTGCAGTCCGGGCTCGTCATCGTTGATGAACACCGAGGCGGTGATGTGCATGGCGTTCACAAGGACCAGTCCCTCCCTGATCCCGCTCTCGTCGATGCACTGCTGCACATCCGGGGTGATATTGATGAACGCCCGCCGGGACGGGACATTGAACCACAGTTCTTTTCGAAAGGTTTTCATGATACTCCTCATTGTTTGGGTTTTCCGGCATTTTCATGCCTTTGTCTACCACAGCCGGTCCTTTCATACCCCGCGATGGTCCGGGAATGCAAGTGCTTTTTGCCGACATGCCCTCCGGCCGGGAATCAGGCAGCGTCCGGGCAGGGCTGCTGCCTTGTAATGCATCTCCGTGACCCCGGCCAGATCCGACCGGTTTTTTTCCAGAGTGCCGCCCCCGGAGGTGACTGGCTGCCGGCCTGGAATCCTTGGGGGCTCCGACAGTCCGTCAGCCAGTCACCTCCGGGGGCTCGGCTTTGCAGGCCGATATCCTGGAGCGGTTTTGCCGGAACAAAAATATACAATTGTCGTTATCCCAATTCCATCAGAAATTCCATTTGACACCTGAAACGTATCTGGTTACACTTATATTTCATGATTCAAAAATTCAACCATGAAGGTCTCAAGCGATTATTCGAATCAGGAGGGAAAATGAATATGTATAATCCGCCTCATCCTGGCGAAATCATAAGAGAATTTTGTGTGGAAGCGCTTAATACCAATGTCACGGAAGCAGCAAGAGCGCTTGGCGTTTCCAGAAAAACTTTATCGGCATTATTAAATGGAAGGGCGGGAATCAGCCCTGAAATGGCATTGAGATTATCAAAAGTGTTTGGCAGGTCACCCGAAGGCTGGCTCAAGCTTCAACTTCAATACGATCTCTGGAAAGCAAAGCAGTCCATTGATACAAGCAAATTAAAGCGTATTGAGGCGGCTTGAGTTTATTTTTCGGATAACAGCAGAATTCCGCAGACACAAAAATCTGGTGGAATTTTGTGGAAATTTCATTTTTTTTGCTTTTTGTGCTGCTGATTCTGAGCGTTGTACTGAACCAATTTTGATAAATTGTCTTATAGGGCAATATTAGGAATTACCAAAGAAGACTTGAAGGAATTAATTGAGAAGGATGATATTGACGATTTAGACGTTAAGACCAAATAGAACAATTGGAATTGTGGGGCATTTTGTCACTTAACCATGAAGAGTATGGCGTTAACAATACTGGAGAAAAGAACTATGCCCGTGACTCAATAACAAGTTCTAAAAGATACGATATCTTGAGGCGCGACCAATTTCAATGTGTTTTATGTGGCGATAGTGGCAGAGAAGCCAACCTTGAGATTGACCATATTATTCCTGTTTCAAAGGGTGGTTCTGATGATATGGACAATCTCAGATGTTTGTGTTTCAGGTGCAACCGGGGAAAACACTCTAAAATTGAATAACTTGTAAAAATAGTACAACAAAAAATTACAGCCAACACAAAAATTGCGCGGCTGAATTAACGTTACCATTTTTTCTACTCAATGATAATTATTCAAACAGTTAAAAATTCCAAGCGACAGGATCTTGATCATGGATCGATCAAAGCGGTACACCGACTATAACAGCTATCTGAGAGGCCTGTTCGGCGAGCGGGTTCAGAAGATTGCCGTGGATGCCGGGCTGACCTGTCCCAACCGGGACGGGAGTCTGTCGAACGAAGGCTGTATCTACTGCAATGCCAAAGGGTCCGGTACCGGGGCCTTTGGCAGGGGCATGGGCATCAGGGAGCAGATCGAGGCCGGCAAGATTCCCATGATGAAAAAATACAAAGCCAAAAAATTTCTGGCTTATTTTCAGTCGTTTACCAATACCTACACCTCGGTTGAAAATATGCGGGAGATGTATGATGCGGCGTTTTCCTGCGAGGGCGTGGTGGGCATGGCCGTGGGTACCCGGCCGGACTGTGTGGATGAACACAAGCTGGACCTGATCGGGTCCTATGCGCAAAAGTATCTGGTGTGGCTGGAATACGGGCTTCAGTCGGTTCATGACACCACCCTGGCGTTTATCAACCGGGGGCATACGCTGAAAGATTTTGAAAACGCCGTGGCCAATGACCCGGGGAAGGGGTATCCGGATCTGCGCCCATGTGATCCTGGGGCTGCCCGGAGAAACCCGGGACATGATGCTGGACACGGCCCGGTATCTGGCCGGATCCGGTATTCACGGAGTCAAGATCCACCTGCTGTATGTGATCAAAGACACGCCGCTGGACCGGCTGTTTCTGGCGGGAGACTATCGGCCCATGACACAGCCGGAATATGTGGAAACCGTGTGTGATTTCCTGGAGTTGCTGCCCGAACAGATGGTGATTCAGCGGATCACGGGCGATCCCCACGGCAGTGAGCTGCGGGCCCCGGCATGGGCCGGCCGGTACCGGGAAACCTTTAACCTGATTCAGCAGACGTTGGCAAAGCGGGACACCTTTCAGGGAAAGAAATTCCAGTCCGAAAAAGCGGATTGACCGGAGCGGTTCATTCGCAATGCGGGCTAAGGCTGGACAAAGGTGTAAAAATCCCGGGAAGCGAATTCCGTAAAACCGGCCGGGGTTTTCCGGATGATCAGGCATTCCACATCTTCCAGACCGTCCACCAGGGCCAGGCTGTCCTCCGGGGCCATTACCATAAGGGCCGTGGCAAGGGCATCGGCAAACGTACAGGTGGCTGCAATGACCGATGCGCTGATCACCTGGTTGTCCACGGGAAAGCCGGTTTTCGGATCGATGATGTGGGAATAGATCTTTCCCTGAACCTCAAAAAAGTTGCGGTAATCCCCGCTGGTGGCAACGGCCCGGTCCTCCAGATTGACGACCTTGTAAAGGCCGGCATCGGATTTGGTTTTCAGCGGATGGGTGATGCCCACGGACCAGGGTTTTTTATGGCGGTTGCGTCCTGACCCGTAAAGTTCGCCGCCGATCTCCACCAGAAAGTCGTCAATTCCGGCCTGGGTCAATACCCGGGCGACGGCATCCACGCCGTATCCCTTGGCAATGGATCCCAGATCCAGGGTGATGCCCGGTTTTGTTTTTTTCAGATGGTTGTTTTCAAACACCAGGTGCTGAAATCCAGTCAGGGCCAGGGCGCCTGCGACGGCGGCCGGATCCGGCAGGGTGTCCTCGGGTTGCCGGGTGCCGAACCCCCACAGGTCCACCAGGGGCTTGACCGTGCCGTCCCAGGCCCCGTCCGACAGTGTGAACACCTTTTGGGCCGTATCCATGACCCGGGCGAAATCATGGGACAGCCGGAACGGCCGGCCGGTTTCTGCCCGGTTGAACCGGGACAGATCACTGTCCGGATCATACATGGACAGTCCGGCATTGACCTGTGCCAGACGGGAATCGATTTTTTCCTGCCACAGGTCCATGGACTGTTTTTTGGAAGAAATCAGTTTGACCGTGTAAAAGGTGCCCATGGTACGACCCTGGAGGGTGTATTCTTTTGCCCGGGCAATGGGAGCGGTGCATAGAAAAATGAGACATATCATGCACAGGGATGTAGTGAAAAATAAACGTTTCATGATACATGGCATCATAGCCCGGGATAATCGTTTCATCAAGTGCTGAATTGTTTTGCATATCTGGGTTTATACCGGAATGTTGATTGATCCGTGACTTGATGGCACTACTGTGGTAAATGAACAATCTTGAATCATGAATTCATAGAAAAATGAAAGGTACCCATGGCTGACGGACCAAAAACCCCGTTTGACATTCCCAATATCCGATGGTTTATCGCTTTCCGGGTGTTTTTCAACTCCCGGTTCTACTATCCGGTGTTTACCATTCTGTTTCTGGATTTCGGTCTGACCGTGGCCCAGTTTTCGGTTCTCAACGCGGTATGGGCCGCCACCATTGTTCTGGCGGAGGTGCCGTCCGGTGCGGTGGCCGATATCATCGGCAGAAAACGGCTGCTCAATTTTGCCGCCGGGGTGATGATCATTGAAATCGGCATCATCAGTTTCATGCCCCGGATCGATCCGTTGCTGATCTTTTCCGTGTTCCTGGTGAACCGGGTGCTCAGCGGCCTGGCCGAGGCGGCGGCCAGCGGCGCGGACGAAGCCCTGGCCTATGACAGCCTGCACGAGGCGGGCATGGCCGATCAGTGGGGCCGGGTCCTGGAGGTGCTGATGCGCTACCAGGCCATCGGGTTCGTGATCGCCATGACCACCGGGGCCGTGGTGTATGATCCCCATCTCATGGGCCTTGTGGCGGACTGGGTGGGCCTGGGTGTCACGCTGACCCAGGAGGTGACCATGCGGTTTCCTTTGTATCTGACCTTTATCCTGGCACTCCTGGCATTTATCAGCACCTTGAAGATGACCGAGCCGGAACAGGCGGCAGCAGAGTCCTCGGACCAGTCCGTGAAAAAGACCCTGGCCGTGACCCTGAAAGCCGGGGTATGGATCATGAAAACCCCGTTTGTTTTGTGGGTCATGCTGTTCGGCATGCTTCTGGACGGCACCATCCGCATGGTCATCACCCTGTCCAGCCAGTATTACCGGATGATCGGCATTCCGGAGTCCCTTTTCGGTGTCATGGGATCGGTGGTGGCGCTGCTGGGGGTGGTGGTACCGAAAATCGCCCGGCAGATCGCGGAGAATCATTCTCCGAAGGCAGCCCTTTTGATCACCGCGGGCCTTGCGGTTGCAGGGCTTGCCGCCATGAACGGGTTCTGGCACTGGGTGGGTATCGTGCCCGCCCTGGTGACCTTTGCCGCCATGAATCTGACCGGATTTTTTGTCAGCTTCTACATCAACCGGGAAACCGATTCCAGACAGCGGGCCACGGTGTTGAGCTTCAAGGGGTTGTCCTACAATGTTTCCTACGGGCTGTTGGGGGTGGCCTACGCCCTGGTGCTGAAATTGGAAAAAACCGGGGTGGATGCTGCGGCAGGCCTGTCTCCTGAAATGGTGGAAAACCAGGTGTTTGTGGATACGTTTTTCTGGTTTCCGCTGTTTTTCACGGTGGGGTTTATCGTGCTTGGGGCGGTCTGTGCCATCCGGTACAGAAGCCGGGATGGGTCCCATCTTCATTGACAGACCACAGGTCCGGGTGGTATGTTTTTGAATCGGTTCACCCCTTATTTGTGTGTCGGGAGCACGCCCTATGGATATCCCCATTGATTTTGACCGCATCACCCGGTTGTTTGAGTCCGCCCTGAACGAGGGCCGCCGGTTTCTTTACGAGTACGAGGTGTATCAGCTGCTGGCCTGTTCCGGTGCGGAAACCCCGCCGCAATGCCGGCTGCTGACCCGGGGAACCCGATACAGCGATGATGCATTGACCGCATTTCCCGGTACCCGAAGCGTACTCAAAATCGTGTCTCCGGCCATTGTCCACAAAACCGAAGTGGGCGGGGTGAGAATTGTAAAAAAAGATGCCGGCAGAATCCGATCCACGGTCCGGCGCATGTTTTACGAAGTACCTGAAGATTACGCGGCCCGGATCCCGGATAAAGACATGCCGGAACCTTACCGGGGATTGAAGGGCGATGCCCTGATCACGGCCGTGGCCAGGGATATCAAAGGGGTGCTCCTGGTCCAGTACATGCCGCCGGATTCCCAGGCATTCGGCAATGAACTCATTGTGGGACTGCGACATACCCGGGAGTTCGGCCCGGTCATCAGTGCGGGCCTGGGCGGTACCGACACGGAGCTGTATGCCAGCCGGTTCCGAAAAGGCCAGGCCATTGTGGCGGCGTCCACGGCCATGGAAGACGGCCCCGGGTTTTTTCAGATTTTCCGCCAGACCATTTCCTACCGCAAACTGGCCGGTCTGACAAGGGGTCAGCGGCGGATCGTCACCGACGAGCAGATCATGGAATGTTTTGAATCCTTTGTCCGTATCGGCAATTTTTATTCCCGGGCCAATCCGGATGCCCCGTTTATTATCGATGAACTGGAAATCAATCCCTTTGCGTTCACCGACTATCTCATGGTGCCTTTAGACGGGCTGTGCCGGTTTTCCCTTGCCGAAAAACAGCCCGGCACCCGGCCTGTATCCAGAATCGAGCACCTGCTGCATCCCGTATCCATCGGTATTGTCGGCGTGTCCGCCACCCGGAAGAATTTCGGCCGGATTATTCTGGACAACATCCTGGCGGAGGGATTTGATAAACACCGGGTCGTGGTGTTTAAAAAAGGCGCCAGGGAAATTGACGGGGTCCGGTGCCTGGACGGACTTGCCGGTCTGGAAAAAGACCGGACCCCGAAACTGGATCTGCTGATTGTGGCGGTGGGGGCGTCCCAGGTACCGGATCTGGTGGAGGAGATCATCCAGAGGGATGCGGCCCGTTCGGTCATGCTGATCCCCGGCGGCATGGGAGAGACCGAAGACAGCCGGGAACGGGCCCGTCAGGTGGTTGCCCGGATTCATGAAGCCCACACAAAAGAAGACGGGGGCCCGGTGTTTCTGGGCGCCAACTGCATGGGGGTGATCTCGAAACCCGGGCAGTACGACACCTGGTTCATACCGGAGGAGAAACTGCCCAAGGTCCGGGGAAATCCGTTTCACCGATCCGCCCTGATCAGCCAGAGCGGGGCGTTCATGCTTCACCGGACCCACCAGAGTCCGTTTCTGTCACCGGCGTATATGATTTCCATGGGCAACCAGACCGATCTGACACTGGGGGATATGGTGGCGTATTTCAAGGATTCGGACCAGGTGGATGTGATTGCCGTGTATGCGGAAGGGTTCAATGACCTGGACGGCCTGGCGTTCTGCCGGGCGGTCAGGCAGGCGGTGCTGGCCGGCAAGGATGTGGTGTTCTACAAAGCCGGCCGGACCCCGGAGGGCAAGGCGGCCACGGGCAGCCACACCGCTTCTCTGGCCGGAGACTACATGGTGTGCGAAAGCACCGTGTCCCAGGCCGGGGCCATTGTGGCCCGCAGCTTTACCGAATTCCAGGACCTGATGCTCCTGGCGGAAACCCTGAACCAAAAAGTCATCCAGGGCAACCGCCTGGCCCTTGTCAGCGGCGCCGGATTCGAGGCCGTGGGCATGGCGGATGCCATCCAGTCCGATGATTTTTCCCTGGAACTGGCCCAATGCCGGGAATCCACCTGGCAGGCGGTGGCCCAGGTGCTGGAAGGCAAAGGCCTGTCCGGCCTGGTGACCCTGTCCAATCCCCTGGACATCAATCCGGCGGCGGATGATCATGCCCATGCGAGAATCTGCGAGATCCTGGCGGACGATCCCAATGTGGATGCCGTGATCCTGAGTCTGGATCCGATGTCACCGGCCATGAAAACCCTGGATGTGTCCGATGAACCCGGGTTTGACATGCATCAGGACGACAGTATCCGTCACCTGATGGCAGACCTGGTTGCCCGGACCCGGACCCCGGTTGTCACGGTGGTGGACGGGGGACGGCTGTATGATCCGCTGCGGGATGCGCTGATGGCAAAAGGGGTCCCGGTGTTTCAGGTGTGTGATCAGGCCGTGGCGGCACTGGCCCTGTATATCCAGGGACGGCTGCGGTCCGATGCCATCCGGTCCGACGCCGGATGGACCGACATGAAAAAAGAGGAGGCATGATGGCGGCACGTGCTGAAAAAGACTTCATGGGAGAGATCCATGTCCCGGAAAATATGTATTGGGGGGCCCAGACCCAGCGGTCTTTGCAAAATTTCAATATCGGCGATGAAACCATGCCCGTTCCGGTGATCCGGGCATTCGGTCACCTGAAAAAAGCGGCGGCCCTGGTGAACAGGGATTTCGGGCTGTTGCCGGATTCAAAGGCGCAGCCCATCGTTCAGGTGTGCGATGAAATCATCAACGGGGACCTGGACGGCCATTTTCCGTTAAAGGTGTGGCAGACCGGGTCCGGGACTCAGACCAACATGAACGTCAACGAGGTCATTGCCGGCCGGGCCCGGGAACTGTCCGGGCAGAGGCTGCATCCCAATGATGATGTCAACAAGTCCCAGTCCTCCAATGACGCGTTTCCCACGGCCATGCACATGGCGGCCTATACCGGTCTGGTGGAGAAAACGATTCCGGCCCTGACAGCCCTTCACCGGGAACTGGACCAAAAAAGCCGGGAGTGGCAAGACATTGTCAAAATCGGCCGGACCCATTTCATGGATGCGGTACCGTTGACCCTGGGCCAGGAATTTTCCGGATATGCGGCCATGGTGGATCAGGATATCCGGGTTTTGACGGATCATCTGCCTTTGCTGGCAAAGGTGGCGATCGGAGGCACCGTGCTGGGCACCGGCCTGAATTCCCCGGACGGGTTTGATGTGAACGTGGCAAAGAAACTGTCTGAATTCACAGGGCACCCGTTTGTTCCGGCCCCCAATAAATTTGCGGCCCTGGCGGCCCATGACGATCTGGTGGCCGGCCACGGGGCCCTTAAAACCGTGGCCGTCAGCCTCATGAAGATCGCCAATGACATCCGGATGCTGGGGTCCGGTCCCCGGTGCGGGATCGGCGAACTTCAGCTGCCGGCCAATGAACCGGGTTCCTCCATCATGCCCGGCAAAGTGAATCCGACCCAGGCCGAAGCCCTCACCATGGTGTGTGCCCAGGTCATGGGCAATGATGTGACCCTGGCGGTGGCCGGGTCATCCGGTCATTTCGAGCTCAATGTGTTCAAGCCGGTGATCATCTACAATTTCCTGCAGTCGGCCCGCCTGCTGGGGGATGCGGCGGAATCGTTCACCAGAAACTGTATCCGGGGACTTTTGCCCAATCACAAAACCATCCAGACCCATCTGGAGAACTCCTTGATGCTGGTCACGGCCCTGGCCCCGGAATTCGGATATGACAAGGCCGCCGTCATCGCCAAAAAAGCCCATGCCGAAGGGATTACCCTGGAGCAGGCCGCCTGCGATCTGGGGTATCTGACAAAAGAAGCGTTCCGGCAGCTGGTGGATCCGTCCACCATGACCCGGCCGTTTAAAACCCAATAGACAAGGGAAGGTATTTTTATGCTGGAAGACGTCACCGTGTTTAAAGGCTATCCGTTCAAAGTCGGACAGAAAATCCGTATCGAGAATTCCCCCCGGTCCGGAGACTGGGAAGTGATCAACGTGACCGAGCACAAGGTGACGCTGCGCTGTCCCCTGTCGGGCAAAGAACTTTCCTGGGGCCGGTTCTGTTACCTGGTGGAAGAGACAAGGCGTCCCTGGCCGGATACGGACACGGACTGATATCATGGAACCCCCCATGGAAGTGATCCTGCTCATGGCCATGACCCTGGACGGAAAAATCGCCAGAACCCATGCCGAGCTGGTCGACTGGACCGGAAAAAAAGACAAGCAGTATTTTGTGAAGATCACCCGGAACGCCGGGGTGGTGATCATGGGATCCAAAACCTTTGACACCATCGGACATCCTTTGCCCGGAAGAAAAAACATTGTCATGACAAGGGACACCACCCGGAAAAGTGATGCCCCGTCTCTGGTGTTCACGGACCAGGCACCAGAACAGATACTGGCGGACCTCAGACGGCAGGGGTTTGACCGGGCCGCCCTGGTCGGCGGATCGGTCATCAATTCCCTGTTTGCAAAACAAGGTCTCATTACCCAGATTCATCTGACCCTGGTGCCCATAGTTTTCGGACAGGGATTGTCTCTGTTCGATATGCCGCTGGACTTGACTTTTGAATTTGACACGTGCAAAGAAATAGACAAAGGACATCTGCTGCTCATTTACAAGGTAAAATCCTCATGACAAAAAAAC
The DNA here is from genome assembly GCA_034522435.1 of Desulfotignum sp. Classification (GTDB taxonomy): domain Bacteria; phylum Desulfobacterota; class Desulfobacteria; order Desulfobacterales; family Desulfobacteraceae; genus Desulfotignum. The sequence continues at coordinate 93,101 of JAXHLJ010000019.1, read as the reverse complement.
AAAAGAAAAAAAATCTGTTGAAGCGCTTGATGGAATGGATTATTCAGGGCAATGAAAAAGCGGCCCGGGAAGGGAATTTCTGTCCGTCCTGAGCCAGGAAGAATGACCGGCCGGGGGCCGGAAAGAACAAACCATCTGACTGAAAAGGAACGGCATGCACCCTCATGTGGAAAATCTGTTAAAAAAGATTTCGTATATTGAAACCGACATGGAACTGCACAAACAGATCCTTGTGACCATCCCTTCTGACCGAAAGGATGACCTGGAACAGGTGATGCAGACCATTGCCGTCAAAAAACAGGAGATCAAGGATCTGCGCCGGGAGATCAAACGTCTGGATCAAGGCGCATATGACCGGATTGTCGCCATTGAAAAAGGAACGGAACAATTCAAGAGCATGGCTCAAGACAGGCGGTTTGACCGGGTGGACACACCGGATGAATCCGGTGCCTGCACAATCACCCTGATCGACGGTACTGATGTGGACTGCCTGGTGGCGGCCCGGGAAGAAAACGGCGACTGGATGATTCTAACCCGGGAAGGTGAGATCAAACAATTTCCCCGTGTACTGGTAAAATGAGGAGAAGCATCATGAACAAAAAAATGCGCAGACGCGGCAACATTTTCAAGATGGCGATTCTGGCTGTCTTTCTGATGGTTTTGGGCTGGGGGTCTGTTTGTCTGTCCGATCAGTCCCCGCAGCAGTTTGAACTGGAACGGTTCATCGATCCGGACACCTGTGCCGGATGTCATTATGAAATTTTCGAGCAATGGTCCAATTCCATGCACAACCTGTCCCACAAGGACCCGGTATATACCCGGGTGGCATCGTTTCTGCGCCAGGGTCTCACGGATCAGGGCGAGATCGACGAGGCCGAATCCTGTGTAAAATGCCATACCCCGGTCGGCGTGATCACGGGATTTCCGGAAAAACTGTCCGATGACCTGTCACAGACCCCGGAGATCGCCACCCATGGCATTCAGTGTGATTACTGCCATTCAGTGGTGGATGTCGAGAAAATGTACAACAACGGGCTGGTGCTGGAACCTGGATATGGTGAGGACGATCCCGGCATCAAACACGGGCCGTTTGACGATGCCGAACCCGATTTTCACGAGGCGGCCTATTCGGCCCTGCATGACAGTGCGGAGTTCTGCGGCACCTGTCATGATGTCAAGCATGTGACCTTTGGCACGGATCTGGAAACCACCTACACGGAATGGAAAAACAGCCCGTATAATTCGGATGACCCGGAAAAACGCATCAACTGCCAGGGATGCCATATGTACCAGCGGCCGGGCGTGCCCGCCACCGGCAGCACGGAACGGCCTGAAAACCCGGGCGCTGCCGCAGACTACAGCATGGAAAGGCCCCATATTTTCACCCATTATTTTGTGGGGGGCAATTCCGGTGTGCCGGCCTCTTTTGGTGATTCTCAAAAAGCGGACATGGCGCAGGCGCGTCTCCAGCATGCGGCGGAGCTGGATCTGGATCTGTCGAATCTGGACAAAAAGCAGCTGGGGATCATTGTTTCCAACACCGGGGCCGGTCATTCCCTGCCCACGGGTCTGGCGGACATGCGCCAGATGTGGCTGGAAGTCATTGTCCAGGATAAGGCCGGGAACCGGATTTTTGAAACCGGCATCCTGGATGAAAAAAAGGAGCTGCCGGACAACTCATTGATTTACAGAACCGTGTTCGGGGACGGCAAGGGCAATCCGGTCCTCAATCTGTCCAAAGCCAGGGAGACACTTCGTGACAACCGGATCCCGGCCAAAGGACAGGCCAGAGAGGTGATCACCCTGGATCAAACGCTGGAAAAGGAATCGGAAATTCAGGTCCGGCTGCTGTACCGGGGCATGCCTCAGAAAGTGTTGAACCTGCTTCCCGGAGAGCCGTTAGGCCCCTTGCCGGTGGTGGAAATGGCCCGGGTGTCCCATACGCTGTAAAATAATGGACAAACGTATGCCGCTTCGGTATTCTCCACAAGCCGCATGAACCGAAAGAAAAGGAGCATCCAATGACAAACAATGTGGTAATTGCACTGTCGTGTGGAACCAACGATACCAATCGGGCAACCCGGGCCATTCACCTGGCCACCATCGCGCACAAGGAAGGGAAAAACACGACCCTGTTTTTACTGGACGAAGGGGTGTATCTGGCCAAACAGGGCATCATCACCCATGTGAGAGCCGCCACCGGGGATGTGGCCGATGACCTTCTGGCCTATCTCCAGGCTCACGAGGTGCCGATTCTGGTGTGTACCCCCTGCGCCGCTGCCCGTCAGATCAAGGAGGCGGACCTTATCGAAGGGGCGCGCATGGCGTCGGCCGCGGAATTCATCAACATGTCCTGTGATGCCGCAGTGATCAGTCTGTAAATCGATGAGCCGTTTGCCGGTGGATGACTCAAGAAAAGGAATTTCGTGGGAGCCGCGGACATTTTTCTGATCGCCCTGGGCCTGGGCATGGATGCGGCTGCCGTGAGTCTGGCCGCCTCGGCCGCCGGATATGCCGGCAATGCAAGGGCCGTGTTCCGGCTGTCCTTTCATTTCGGACTGTTCCAGTTTCTGTTTCCGGTGATCGGCTGGTTTCTGGGTCTGGGACTGCTGGTGTTCATCCAGGCGGTCAGTCACTGGGTGGCGTTTCTCCTGCTCATGGTGGTGGGCGGCCGTATGGTGATATCCGGGATGGATCCTTCCGCGGAATCCCATGGCAAAGATCCCTCCCGGGGCATGACCATGGTGATGCTGAGCATTGCCGTGAGCATCGATGCCCTGGCCGTGGGTTTGAGTTTTGCCATGCTGGGGGTGGCCATCTGGTACCCGAGTATCGTGATCGGTGTGGTCACCGCGGGCATGTCCCTGCTGGCCATACGTATCGGCCGGCATCTGGGGGCGATGCTGGGTAAGCGCATGGAGATCGTCGGCGGGCTGGTGCTCATCGGTATCGGGTTCCGGATTCTGTTGGTGCGGTTGCTGGCGTGACCGTGTTCAAAATTCCATGCATGTCTGTCTGCCTGCCTGCCTGCCGGTATCGGCGGATCAGAAGACCCGTGCCGGGGGGTGCCTGTGGGTCTCACCCTCTGCCGTGTTTGACAGGGAGTAAGGGCATGCTTCGCTGAACGGCAAAAACTGCGGGCAGGTATGTCCTCAGACAGTTTGCCGTTCTTGACGCTTCGCATGCCCAACTCCCTGTAGCAAACACGTCAGAATGGGATTCGACCCACAGGCACCCCCCGGCACTAGTCGCCGATGACAGCGGTGACAGGAGGTGGAATTCCGGATCGGTCATCTTTTGAACAGCGGAGCCCCTGGTGGGGGTACCTTGCTGCCGGGCTGTCGGAGCCCCCGAGGATTCCAGACCGGCAGCAAGGTACCCCCGCCAGGGGCGGCACTATGCCGACAGATATTCATCATGATTATTTTTTGCGGAGATACTCACTGAATGCTGACCCCGGATCTTCCCCATTACAGTGACCCCGAAGGAGACTGCCTGCCTTCCGGCATCTCCTGTGCGATCGACGCCCATGTGCACGTGTTTCCGGACAGCACTTTTCAGGCGGTGCGGAACTGGTTCGATGCCCATGCCTGGCGGATCCGGTACCGGGATTCCAGTGAAAACCTGATCCGGTTTCTGCTGGACAGAGGGGTTTCCCATGTGGTGGCTTTGCAGTATGCGCACAAACCCGGTATCGCCCGGAAGCTGAATGCGTATATGGCCGGGTTGTGCCGGCAGTTTCCCGGACAGGTGACCGGGATGGCCACGGTGTTTCCAGGCGAGGCGGGTGCGGCGGAGATGCTGGTTGAAGCCTTTGATCAGGGACTGGGCGGGGTCAAACTGCATGTTCATGTCCAGTGCTTTGATCTGGACGGTCCGGGGATGGATGAGATCTGTGCCGTGTGTTCGGATCATGGCAAACCCATGGTGGTGCATGCCGGCCGGGAACCCAAAAGCGATGAGTACCGGTGCGATCCCCATGACCTGTGCCGGGCCGACAAGGTCGATAAGCTCCTTACCCGGTTCCCGGATTTGAAATTCTGTGTGCCCCACCTGGGGTTTGACGAGGTGTCTGCATACCCGTCTCTGATGACCGCCCACGACAATCTGTGGCTGGATACGGCCATGGTGCTCACCGATTATTTTCCCGCCGCTGCCCGCCCGGATCTTCGGGCGTTTCCTGTAGACCGGGTCATGTACGGTTCGGATTTTCCCAACATTCCGTATGCCTGGGACCGGGAACTCAAGTGGCTGGTGAATGCCGGCCTGTCAGGTTCCGATCTGGAACAGATCACCTGGCGGAATGCGGTGCGGTTTTTCAATCTTGACTTTGCTAAAGCCCTCGGTTACTAGACCATCATGACAGTTATTACCCGCATCAGTCAGGATATCCAGGTACCTGAAAAACAGGTGGCAGCGGTACTGCATCTGCTGGACCAGGGGGCCACCATTCCGTTTATCGCCCGGTACAGAAAAGAACAGACCGGGTCTATAGATGAGGTCGCCATCACCCGGATCCGGGACCTGCAACAGACCCTGGCCGCGCTGGACGCCCGGAAGACCGCCATTCTCAAATCTTTGTCCGAACGGGACCTGCTGACACCGGAGCTGGAACGAGCGATTCAGGGTGCCGCCACCCTGACCACCCTGGAAGATCTGTATGAAAAATTCCGGCCCCGGCGCAGAACCCGGGCCACAGTGGCCAGGGAACAGGGGCTGGCACCGCTGGCGGATCTGCTGCTGGCTCAGTCTCCGCAGATGGATCTCTCCAAGGCGGCGCAGCGGTTTGTGGATCCTGAAAAAGGCGTGGAAACCGTTGACCAGGCCCTGGCCGGTGCCGGAGACATCATTGCCGAGACCGTGAATGAAGACCCTGACGTCAGAGAAGCGGTGCGGCGCCTGTACATGAAACAGGGAAAGATTCAGACCCGGGTCAAAAAAGGACAGGAACAGGCCGGCGCCAAATTTTCCGATTATTTCGACTGGCAGGAACCCGCGTTCAAGGCCCCGTCCCACCGGATTCTGGCTATGCTCAGAGGGACTTCAGAAGGCATGCTCACGCTGCATGTGAAGATCGACCCCGAAACAGCGGTCCGGACCATGGGCTCATTTTATCTGAAAAAACAACCATCCCCCTGCCGGGACCAGGTAACGGCCGCAATTCAGGATGGGTACACCCGGCTGTTGAGCAAATCCCTGGAAAAAGAATGTCTTCAGACGCTGAAAACCAGCGCGGATCATCAGGCTATCCAGGTGTTTACCAGAAACCTCAAAGACCTTCTCCTGGCGCCGCCTCTGGGTGAACAACCGGTCCTGGCCATCGATCCGGGATTCAGAACCGGGTGCAAGATCGTGTGTCTGGATGCCACGGCAGACCTGTGTCATCACGGCGTGATCTTTCCCCATTCCGGGGATGCCAAACGGGACCAGGCCGCCCGGACCCTGACGGGTCTGGTGGATCGATACCGGATCGAGGCCGTGGCCGTGGGCAACGGCACGGCCGGCAGAGAAACCCTGGCCTTTGTCCGGGAACTGGGCCTGCCTGCGCATGTCAAGAGGGTGATGGTGGATGAAAGCGGCGCATCGGTGTATTCAGCGTCAGACGCTGCCAGACAGGAATTTCCGGATCATGACATCACGGTGCGCGGAGCCGTGTCCATCGGCCGGCGCTTGATGGATCCGCTGGCCGAACTGGTGAAAATCGATCCCAAATCCATCGGGGTGGGCCAGTATCAGCATGATGTGGACCAGAAACTGCTGCGTCAGGCCTTGGACGACACGGTCCAGATCTGTGTCAACCAGGTGGGGGTGGAAGCCAACACCGCGTCCCGGGAGCTGCTGGCCCGGGTGGCCGGGTTGAATGACACCATTGCCGCCAACCTGGTGCGGTTCCGGCAGGAAAACGGACCGTTTACCACCCGGCAGGCATTTTTAAAGGTTCCCCGCCTGGGGCCCAAAGCCTTTGAACAGGCCGCCGGGTTTCTGCGGATCCGCAATGGGAAAAACCCGCTGGACATGTCGGGCATTCACCCGGAATCCTATCCCATCGTGGAACAGATGGCAAAAGACCAGGGCTGTGCACCCGGGGATCTGGTGGGAAATCCGGACCGGGTGAAAAAAATCGAGCCCAAAGACTACATCACCGGTCAAACCGGTCTGCCCACACTCACGGATATTCTGGCGGAACTCAGGCTGCCGGGCCGGGATCCCCGCAAATCGTTTCAAACCGTGGCGTTTGATTCAACCGTCCAGACCATCGAAGATCTGAATCCCGGCATGATACTGCCCGGCATCGTGACCAATGTCACGGCATTCGGCGCGTTTGTGGATATCGGGGTGCACCGGGACGGCCTGGTGCACATCAGTCAGATGGCGGACCGGTTCGTCAAGGATCCCAATGAGGTCGTTACCGTGCATCAGCCGGTTCAGGTCCGTGTTCTGGAGGTGGACAAAACCCAGAAACGGATTTCTCTTTCCATGAAACCGGCCTGACAAGCAGGGGCCGGTATTCTGAAGACCGGGTAAAAACCCGACGGCACATTGAAAATCGGTCAGACCGTATTACATTGTCTGAAACCCTTCAACAAAAAGGAGAACGATCATGGCTTCAACCAAACTGTCCGGCAATCCGGTTTCTCTGGCAGGTAACTTTCCGGTCAAGGGTGCGGCAGCCCCCGGTTTTACCGCAGTCGCCCAGGACCTGTCTGAAATTTCACTGGATAATTTTACAGGCAAACGCAAAGTCCTCAACATTTTTCCCAGCATCGACACGGAAGTGTGTGCCACATCGGTGCGCAAATTCAACGAAAAGGCCGCAGGCCTGGAAAACACCCAGGTGATCTGTCTGTCCTATGATCTGCCGTTTGCCCACAAACGGTTCTGCGGGGCCGAAGGCATCGAGAACGTGGTGTCCGCATCCCTGTTCCGGGACAAAGCATTTGCAGAAAACGCAGGGGTCCTCATTACGGACGGTCCCTTGAAAGGCCTGACGGCCCGGGCCGTGCTGGTGCTGGATGAAAACAATCAGGTGGTGCATGCCCAGCTGGTGGATGATATCACCCACGAGCCGGATTATGATGCGGCGCTGGCATCACTGTAACAACTTCAGCAGGAGAATGAATCATGAAAGTCGTTCGAATGACATTGGTTTTTTTGGTGATGTTCGGGACGGCCATTGACGCCTCCGCCGCCACCAACTGGCTGCAGAAAGGAACGGATACCCTGAAATCGCTGGACACCGGGGGTGAGGGAACCAGCGCCCTGGGCGCGAATCTGCCCAACTCGGATGTGATTGCCGGCCTCAAGGAGGCATTGACCGTGGGATCTGAACATGTGGTGCAGCAGCTGGGACAGACCGACGGGTTTTACGCGGACCCCCAGATACGGATTCCCTTGCCGGAAAAACTGGCCACCGTGAAAAGCGCGCTGGACAAGGTAGGCATGGGATCTTTTGCCGACGATCTGGAACTGAAATTGAACCGGGCGGCCGAGGCGGCAACGCCCAGGGCCCGGGAGTTGTTTTTGAACGCCATCTCCCAGATGACCTTTGAAGATGCCCGGGGCATTCTGAACGGGCCCGAGGATGCGGCCACTCAGTATTTCAAAAAAACCATGTCCCCGGACCTGGCAAAAGCCATGAGGCCGGTGGTGGATGACAGTCTGTCCGAGGTGGGTGCGGTGCAGTCCTATGACCGCATGATGGGAAAATATGCAGACCTGCCGTTTGTGCCGGATGTGAAGGCAAATCTCACCGACCATGTGGTGAACAAGGGCATGGACGGGATTTTTCATTACATGGCTGTTGAAGAGGCGGCCATCCGAAAGGATCCGGTCAAGCGCACCACCGATCTGCTCAAGAAAGTGTTTCAGTAAGATAAGCGCCGGGCGGACAAATCCAACGGCCTGATCCGGGCGGGTCAGATTTGAAACAGACAACCAAAAAAAGAAGCGAGGCAAATATGGAATGTCAATTTCTGGGCGGGGCCGGTGAAGTGACCGGTTCCATGCATGTGTTGAATACCGGTCGGGATCAGATAATGATGGATTGCGGCATGTTCCAGGGACGGCGCAAGGAAAGCAATGAAAAAAACCGGTATTTTCCGGTGGATCCGGCAAAGATTACCAATATGGTGCTCTCCCATGCCCATATCGATCATTCCGGCCGGATTCCCATGCTGACCAAGGCCGGGTTTTCCGGCCGGATCATCACCACCCGGCCCACCCAGAATGCGCTGTCATACATGCTTTTAGACAGCGGGCACATCCAGGAAAACGATGCCCAGTACCTCAATTACAAGTCGTTGCGGACCTTTCTTTACCAGGAAGAGCAGAAAAAGAAGAATCAGCAGCTGACCAACAAGGAAAAATCAGAAGTCAAGCGGCTGCTGAAAAAAACCCCTTACGATCTGGATACGGATGCCATTGCCAGGCTCCAGAACCAGTACGGCCTTGACACCATCGTGCCTCTGTATACCCAGGAACAGGCAAACCAGGCTTTGTCTTATATCGACGGGTATCCCTACAACCATGAAATTCCCATCGGCCGGGATACCACCGTCAAATTTTATGTGGCCGGTCATATTCTGGGATCGGCTTTTTCCGTGTTCACGGTCAAGGACAACGGCCGTATCCGCAAAATTCTGTACACCGGTGATGTGGGACGGTTTGACAAACCAATCCTCAAGAATCCGACCCTGACATTTGACGAAGAAGACACAAAGATCGATCTGATGATCATGGAAAGCACATATGGCAACCGGGAGCATGGCCCGGTGGCGGATCTGGAGACCAGTCTGAAAAAAGTGCTGCTCGATACCCTTGAGCGGGGGGGATCATTGATCATCCCTGCCTTTGCCTACGGCAGAACCCAGGAACTGGTCTATGTGTTCCACAAGCTGTATGAATCCGGGCAGGTGCCCCGGCTGCCCATCTATGTGGACAGCCCGTTGGCCTCCAATCTGACCCGGGTGTTTGGGGAGCATCCGGAAACCTATGACAAGGAAACCCATACCGCGTTTCTGGAAAAAGGACTGAACCCGTTTTATTTTGATAAAATCCGGTTTGTTCAGACTGTCGAGGAATCCATGCGGCTGACCCGGGATGAAACCCCGCATGTGGTGATTTCCGCGGCCGGCATGTGTGAAGCAGGTCGAATACTCCACCATTTGCGGTATAAGATCCATAACCCGAAAAATACGATTCTGATCGTGGGATACATGGCCCAGCATACCCTGGGCCGGCGGATCGAGGAACTGGGTGCCCAGGCGGCTGAAGAACCCGGAGCACCGGTTCCCGATGTCAAGATTCTGGGAAAAGCCTACCCCCTGGCGGCCCGGGTGGAAAAAATCGAAGGGTTCAGCGCCCATGCGGACAAGCACGAACTGGACCGGCTGATCACCCAGTCCAATCTGGAGATCGGCAAGATCGCCGTCGTCCATGGGGAAGAGTCTCAGAGCAAGGCGTTTGCCGACCATTTAAAGAAAAACGGGTATGATGCGGTCATTCCCGGCTCCGGAGATGTCCTGTCTTTTTAGCCGGCCGAGTCAGAATCCGGTTTGCGGAAAAGAAAAAATCAGCAAAATTATTGGACAATTGATATAGACGCTTTATGTTATTTTCAGATTCGTTTTTCCGGTCAGAGGACCAGGGAAATAATGTGAATGACCGGCCTTGGCATTCAAGGAAACAAGGCCGGCGACCGGGGCAGATCGATACGCCCTGAAAGGATTTTTTACAATGACTGATACCATCAAGGCAGGTGACACCATTTCAGTGGATTACACGGGAAAAAAACAGGACGGCACGGTCTTTGATTCATCTGACGGCAAAGAGCCCCTCAAGTTCACCGTGGGATCGGGTATGCTGATCCAGGGATTTGACAATGCCGTTGTGGGAATGAAGCCGGGTGAATCCAAAACCGTGGAAGTACCGCCGGATCAAGGGTATGGTCACCGCCATGAAGATGCGTTAGTGAACATTCCCAAAGAACAGATTCCTGAGGAGATCCCGTTGAGCGAAGGACTGGTCCTTCAGCTTCAGGATCCCCAGGGACGGCCGGTACCGGCTACCGTGACCGAGATCACCGATGAAAACGTAAAAATGGATATCAACCATATGCTGGCCGGTGAGACACTGACCTTTGATATCACCATAAAGGAAACCGGGCTGACACCGGACACGCAAGACTGCGGACCCGGGGGATGCGACTCCGGTTCCTGTCAGGGGTGCTGATGTTGAGATCGTAAGTGAACATTGTTTGAACTGAACACCGTCAGGTCCAAAAATTTTGGGCCTGACGGTGTCATACGTTGTATCAAGGATGTGACAAATGAAAATCGCCATGTGTCAGACCCAGCCGAAGTTGATGGATGTAACCGCCAATGTCGAAGACACCATCGACAAGATCAACGTGTGCAAGGAAAAGGGGGCGGACCTCATTGTCTTTCCGGAACTGGCCCTGACCGGATATTTCGTGGGACTGGGGTATCATGAAGCGGCATTGACCATGGATTCCCCCCATATCCGCCGCATTGTCGCCGCCACCAGGGGCACGGCCGCGGTGGTGGGGTTCATCGAAGAATCCCGGTCCATGAATTTTTACAATTCAGCGCTTGTGGCCGTGGACGGTGAGCTTCTGTTTGCCTATCGAAAATTGAACCTTCCCAATTACGGGGTGTTTGAAGAAAAAAAATTCTTTTCTTCGGGCAAGCATGTCCGGGTGTTCCGGCTCATGGGCCTGAACATCGCGGTGTTCATCTGCAATGATCTGTGGCATCCGTCGTTGCCCTATCTGGGCATTACCCAGAAAGCCGACATGTTTCTCACCTTGTTCAATTCATCGGAAGGGTCCATGGCCGATGAATTCAGCAATATTGAAAGCTGGGAGATCATCAACCGGTTTTATTCCCGGATTTTCGGTATTTACAATATCTGCGTCAACCGGGTGGGAGAAGAAGGCCCGGAAGCGATCCGGTGCGAACCTGCGAAAAACGGGGAAACCGGTTTTCCGGATGCGTTCCGGCTGCCTGAATTGAGAAAGACCTATCATTTCTGGGGCGGCAGTGAAATCATCAACCCCTATGGTCACGCCATCTACAAGGCGGTCAAATATGAAGAAGAGCTGGTGATGGGCGCCATCTCAAGGGATATGCTGCGCCGCAAAAAAATCGCTCTTCCCTATCTGAAAAATGATGATCCGTACTTTACATTCCGTGAACTGGGGCGGATTCTTTATTCGCCGGGAGAGAACCAGTGATGACACAAACAAAACGATTGATTCTGGCGGTGGATGACAACCCCAAAAACCTTCAGTTTCTGGGAAAACTGCTCTCCAGCAACGGGTTTGAAGTGGCCATGGCCCAGAGCGGGCAGCAGGCGCTGAATTTTATGCTCAAAAATGACCCCGACCTGATTCTGCTGGACATCATGATGCCTGAAATGGACGGGTTCAGGGTGTGTGAAAAAATCAAGGCGAATTTTTCCACCCGCCATATTCCGGTGATTTTTCTGACCGCCAAAACGGAAACCGATGATGTGGTCAAGGGGTTTGAGGTCGGCGGGGTGGATTACGTGACCAAACCGTTCAGATCCGAAGAACTGCTGGCCCGTGTCAAGACCCATGTCGAGATCAAGGTCCTGCGGGGGCTTCTGCCCATCTGTTCCCGGTGCAAGAAAATCCGGGATGACCAGGGTTTCTGGAAACAGGTGGAAACATATTTTGAAACCCATTCCGAAGTGACCTTTACCCACAGTATCTGCCCCGGCTGCATGGACGCGCTTTACGGGGATTCCGACTGGTATCGCAACCCAAAAAAATAACCGGTTCCCGGTTCCATTTTTCTGCGCTGGTTGCTTTTTTCCCGGATTGCGTTATCTTATTTCCGTTATCATGGTATAGTTGAATTTTTTATGAATGATCAATATTGAAATACAGGAGTGTTTATGAGTACTGTCATAGCCATGGCCGGTAAGGGAGGCGTGGGAAAGACCACGGTTTCTGCGCTGGTTGTCAGATATTTCACCCGGCATATCACGGATCCGTTGCTGGCCATCGATGCGGACCCCAACAGCAACCTGGGGGAAACCTTAGGGATGACCATTGAAAAAACCGTGGGCGATATCCGGGAGGATTTCATGAGAGACCCCCAGGGGGTCCCGTCCGGTATGGACAAGGTGCTGTATCTGGAAATGCTCATGAATCAGGTGCTGATCGAAAACAATAAATTCGATCTTCTGGTCATGGGCCGCCAGGAAGGCCAGGGGTGTTACTGCATGGTCAACAATATTTTGAACCGGTTTGCCGATGAGCTGGAAACCAATTACAAATACATGGTGGTGGACAATGAGGCCGGTATGGAACATTTGAGCCGCCGGACCTCCGGAAAGGTGGATATGCTGCTCATGGTCACGGACTACGCCTTGCGCGGACTTCGGGCCGTGGGACGGATCAACGGACTGCTCGATGATCTCAAGCTGGATATCCGGGAAAAAGGGCTGATCGTCAACCGGGCACCGAAACAGCTGAACCAGGCGTTCCTGGATGAAGTGGAACAGATCGGTGTGCCGCTTCTGTGCACCATTCCCCAGGATGACAACCTGCTGGAGTTTGACATGGAACGGCGTTCCATGCTGGAGCTGCCTGATGATTCTCCGGCCGTGCTGGCGGTGAACGATCTCATGGATAAGGTCCTCAAAGTGAAGGCGTAACCACATGGGATACGTGTTTGATTTCCAGGAAGCGACCCATTATGATGCCTGGTTTTCCCAGCCGGGGAACCGGTATTGTTTTGATCTTGAAATCAAACTGATTCTGGATCTGATGGATCTTCGATCCGGTGAGCGGCTTCTGGACATCGGCTGCGGCACCGGCATGAGTCTTTTGCCCCTGCTGGACCGGGGACTGAGCCTGACCGGCGTGGACCCTTCCTCATACATGCTGGATGTGGCCCATGAGCGCTTAGGCAGCCGGGTGGACCTGCACCGGTGCCCGGCCGAAGATCTGCCGTTCGAGGACAATGCCTTTGATACGGCCTTGTTTTTCACCAGCCTGGAATTCACGGACCGCCCGGCCAAAGCCATTGAAGAAGCCTGCCGGGTGGCCCGGGAACGGGTGGTGATCGGTGTGTTGAACCGGCATGCCCCCGTGAATCTCTGCCGCCGGTGCAAAAGTTTTGTAATTCCGAGCATCTATTCAAATACCCAGTTTTTCAGCATCTGGGAACTCAAAAAGATGCTGTTCAGTATATTGGGCGATGTGCCGGTCTACTGGCGGACCACGGCCCAGTTTCCCTTTATCCGGGGGCGGGTCGTGTCTGCCGTTGAAAACAACCGCTGGGTCCAGAAATCCATTTTTGGTACATTCATCGGCATGCGCATCAAACCGGTGCCAAAGTTCAGGGTCCGGCCGCTGCCCCTGAAGGTCAAGAAACACAGCATACAGAACCGTGCCACCGGGCTGGCCACCTCTTCCCGGGCCCGGGCCGGAGATTGACATGGAAGCGTATCTCTACGACAAACAGGAAAACAGCCGGGTCCGGTGCCGGACGTGCAGCCAGTTCTGTGTGCTGGAGCCGGGCCGCCGCGGAAAGTGCGGGGTCAGGGAAAATCAGGACGGCCGGCTCATGGCCCTGAATTACGGCAAAATTATTGCCCATGGGGTGGATCCCATTGAAAAGAAACCCATTTATCACCTGAAACCCGGTTCCCGATCCTATTCCATTGCCACCGTGGGCTGCAATTTCACCTGCCGGTTCTGCCAGAATGCGGATATCGCCCAGATTCCCCGTGATTCAGACACCCGGATTGCGGGCCGCACCATGTCCCCGGAACAGATCGTGGACAATGCCGTGGCCGCCGGGTGCCAGAGCATCGCCTACACCTACACCGAACCGTCGATTTTTTTCGAACTGGCCTTTGACACGGCCCGGCTGGCAAGGAACAAAGGCCTGTTCAACGTGTTTGTCACCAACGGGTACATGAGTCCGGATCTGGTGTATCAGGTCACACCTTACCTGGATGCCGCCAATGTGGATCTCAAGGCGTTTGACGATGCATTTTACCGGACGTACTGCAATGCCCGGCTGACCCCGGTGAAGGAAAACCTGAAGCGCCTGAAACAGGCGGGGGTGTGGGTGGAGGTGACCACACTGGTGATTCCGGGGCTCAATGACCATCCCGAGGAACTGACAGCCCTGGCCCGGTTTATCGCAGATGAACTGGGATGCGACACCCCCTGGCATGTGTCCCGGTTTCATCCCACCCATCAGATGACGGACCGGGAACCCACCCCGGCAGCTACGATGGAGGCGGCCTGGCAGATCGGTAAACACGCCGGCCTGCATTACGTGTATGTGGGCAACCTGCCCGGCTCTTCTCATCAGCACACCCATTGCCCGGACTGTGATGCCCTTGTGGTGGAGCGGCAGGGATATGCAACCCGCAACCACATGACGGAAAACGGTATCTGTCCCGGATGCGGGACAAGGATTTCCGGTATCTATTGAAAGCGTTGGCAGGTATGTTGAAAAGAAAAATACTGGATTACGGGAAAATGATCAAATTTTCCCATACCGTATTCGCGTTGCCGTTTGCGTTGTCCGCCGTGGTGCTGGCCTGGCAGACCCGTGTACCGTCCGTGTGGGAGCTGTTTCTGATTCTGGCGGCCATGGTGGGGGCAAGGTCCGCGGCCATGGGGTTCAACCGGATCGTGGATGCGGACATTGACAAAAAAAACCCCCGGACGGCTGTCCGGGAAATTCCCAGCGGGGTGTTGACCCGGCCCCAGGCCCTGATCTTTGTGGGCGTGTCATCGATGCTGTTTGTGGGGGCCGCGGCCCTGTTGTCGCCGTTGTGTTTCGGGCTGTCGTTTCCGGTGCTGGGACTGCTGTTTTTCTATTCCTTTACCAAACGGTTCACCGCATACTGTCATCTGGTGCTGGGATTCGTCATCTCCCTGGCACCGGTGGGGGCCTGGGTGGCGCTGACCGGGACCCTCAACTGGGGCATTGCCATGCTGGCGGCCGCGCTCTGGTTCTATATCGCCGGGTTCGATATCCTTTACGCCTGCCAGGATATCGAGTTTGACCGGGAACAGGGGTTGTTCTCTTTGCCGGTGCGCCTGGGGCCGGAGCGGGCCATGCAGGTGTCCACCCTGTTTCACGGGTTGTTTCTGGCGTTCCTGCTGGGGGTGTATGTCTATTTTGCCATGCATGCTGTCTTCCTTGTTTTCTGGGCGGTGATCGCTGTGTTGATCGTTTTCGAACACCGCCTGGTCAGGCCGGATGATCTGTCGCGCATCGATGTGGCGTTTTTTCATGTCAATTCCGCGGTGTCGGTTCTTTTATTTGCCGGTATTTTAATTCAAACCGTTTTCAGGGGGACTGCATGACCGGATCCCGGACGTTTGTGGTGGCCGTTACCGGTGCTTCCGGTGTGGTTTACGGTGTGCGCCTGATCAAGGCGTTGCTTGAGC
Organism: Desulfotignum sp.; assembly: GCA_034522435.1. GTDB lineage: Bacteria > Desulfobacterota > Desulfobacteria > Desulfobacterales > Desulfobacteraceae > Desulfotignum. The sequence goes on along the minus strand of JAXHLJ010000019.1, from coordinate 77,632 downwards.
AGCAGATGACAGTGGCAGCCGTCTTGTCGAATGCCGGCGTCAAAGTGCTGGCCCATGAAATGGGATATGATCCGGAAATCGGGTTTTCCCGGTTTTTAAAGGCATACGGGGTCCAGGCCGAACATCTGGAAAACCTGTCCGTATTTTCCCAGGATCAGATTGCGGCCCCGCCGGCCTCGGGATCGTTTCGTCATGACGGCATGGTGGTGGTGCCCTGTTCCATGAAAACCCTGGCCGGCGCGGCAGCCGGGTATGCCGACAACCTGATCACCCGGGCCTGTGATGTCACGCTCAAGGAGCGGCGCCCCGTGATTCTGGTGCCCAGGGAAACCCCCATGAACCTGATTCATCTGGAAAACATGGTCCGTCTGACCCGGGCCGGGGCCGTGATCCTGCCGGCAAGCCCCTCGTTTTACAGCTTTCCCGACACCCTGGATACGCTGGTGGATACCGTGGTGGCACGGATCCTGGATCATCTGGGCGTGGCCCAGACCCTGATGCCCGGCTGGGGAGAATGATGACATCCAGCATACCCGAACCGGTACTGGATCTGCTGCATCGCCTGCATGACAAAGACATTGCCGCGTTCGTGGTAGGGGGTGCCGTGCGGGACATGTGCCGGGACCGGCAGCCCGGGGATGTGGATATCCTGGCCGATGCGACTGTCGACACCCTGAAAACCCTGTTTGCGGATCAGCATGTCCGGATTGTGGGGAACACGTTTCCCGTCTGTCTGGTCAATGATATCGAGGTGGCCCCCTGCCGCACCCCATCCGGCCGGTTTCCTGAAGATGACCTGGCCATGCGGGATTTCACCGTCAATGCCATGGCATACGACCCATTGGACCACCGGTTGATCGATCCGTTCAACGGCCGGTCAGACCTGGAGAACCGGATCATCCGGTTTACAGGAGATCCGGTCTCCCGGATCATGGAAGATCCGGTGCGCATGATCCGGGGATGCCGGTTTTCAGCCCTGCTGTCCGCAAGATTGTCGGAACAGGCCCAAAAAGCGATCCGGCAGCATGCCGGTTCCCTGGCCGGCAAGATTCCGGGGGAGCGCATCCGGAACGAACTGATCAAGGCCATGGCCCTGCCGAGCCCTTCGGTTTTTTTTCACTGCCTGCATGACACCGGTCTGCTGGCCGGCATTCTGCCCAGCCTGGACTGGTGTTACGGTCTGGATGGCGGCCCGTTTCACGGGGAAACCGTTTTCGAGCACTGTCTGCTGGTGGGGGATGCCCTGCCGGCCAGGCAGCCGCTGCTCCGGCTGGCCGGGTATCTGCATGATGCCGGCAAGGTGGATGCCCAGGGGATCAAGGAAGGGCGGATCACGTTTCACGGCCATGAAACCCGTGTCGATGCAGTGACGGCGGATCTGGACCGGCTGCGGTTTTCCGTTCAGGAAAAAGACTATATCCTGGCCCTGGTCCGGTGTCATATGCGGCCGCTGGCTGAAAAAACCCGTCCCAAATCGATCAGGCGCCTTTTGGCCATGCTGGCGCAGTACCATTTGAGTTTTGAGGATTTCATGAGAATGCGCATCGCAGACAAAAAAGCCAACCTGGCCAAATCCCCCTATACCCTGGCGGACATCCGGCTCCGGGTTGAAAAGGTGCGTCGGGAAATGGCACGGCAGACCGCGTTTCACCCGGATGATCTGGCGATTTCGGGAAAGGATATCATGGCCCTCCGGCACCTGGGGCCGGGACCGGAAGTGGGCCGCATCAAACAGCGGCTGTTTGAACAGGTGCTGGATGATCCGGACCTGAATGACCGGGAAACACTGCGTCAGATGGTACTGGACATGGACTGAAAGGAAAGCATCCATGGAAGATATTGTTCTCATCAACATCACCGGACGGGACCGCCGCGGGCTGAACGCCTGTTTTGCCGGTATTCTGGGCCGGTATGATGTCCGTGTTCTGGATATCGGCCAGTCGGTCATTCACGAGCATATTTCCCTGGGGATCCTGGCGGCGATCCCCTGTAAACAGGATTTTTCCGCCGTGTTCAAGGATATGCTGTTCGAAGGATACAAGCTGGGATTGAAGGTGGATATCAAGCCGGTGGACCCGGATGGTTATGAAACCTGGGTCAATGCCAAGGGAAAACAGCGCCGGATCATCACCATACTGGGAAGGGCCGTCAGTGCCCGGCAGATTGCGGCCGTGGCATCGGTGTGCGCCAGGCACGGCCTGAATATCGATTCCATCACCCGGCTCACCGGCCGGATTTCGCTTCAGTATCCTCCGTCCCAGCCCCGGGCCAGCATTCAGTTTTCCGTGTCCGGCACCCCGAATTGTATCGGCAGCATGCGGGCTCAGTTCATGGACATCTCCCGGGAAACCGGCGTGGATATCTCCTTTCATGTGGACAATATCTACCAGAAAAACCGCAAACTGGTGGTGTTTGACATGGATTCCACCCTGATCCAGTCCGAGGTGATCGTGGAACTGGCAGGCATGGCCGGGGCCGGCCTCCGGGCCGAGGCGATCACCCGATCCGCCATGCAGGGGGAAATGGATTTCAAGGAAAGCTTCCGGCAGCGGGTGGCTCTGCTCAAGGGACTGACAAGGGCCGATCTGGATCACATCCTCCAGACCCTGCCTTTGACCGAAGGCGCGGAACTGGTCACCGCCACCCTCAAACGCCTGGGCTACAAACTGGGGATTCTGTCCGGCGGATTCACCTTTGTGGGGGAATATCTCAAGGAAAAACTGGGATTCGACTACATGTACGCCAATGAACTGGACATGGAAAACGGCGTGGTCACCGGCCGGGTCAAAGGAGAGATCGTGGACGGCGAAAAAAAAGCGGCGCTGCTGCGGGAAATCGCCCAGAAAGAGAACCTGTCCATCGAACAGACCATTGCCGTGGGAGACGGGGCCAACGACCTGCCCATGATCTCCATCGCCGGTTTAGGTGTGGCGTTCAACGCCAAACCCGTGGTGAGAAAAAAAGCGGCCAGCGCTATTTCCACCACCGGCCTGGACGGGCTGCTGTACCTGATGGGGCTTCATGAAAGGGAGATCCGGGAGTCCAGCCCCGGCAAGGCGGTCTGACCACTGTCAAGTCAGGTTTCGTTCAGGACAAACCTGTTTGCTTTTTCAATCGTATACATCTTTTCGATGGCCGATTTTAACAATCCAAACTGTCAGTTCTTTATCTTGGATAGAATAAATTATACGATAATGACCATACCGTAAACGATATTTTTCCTGGCCGCTGAGTTTTTTACAAATGGGTTGTCGGGGATTAGATTGAAGACTTTCAATACATGCAAGAATTTTCGTTAAATCTTTATCTGGTATCGATTTTAGATCCTTCCAGACAGAGATTTTAAAAAAAATCCTATATCCGGCCATCTTTTTTAAGCCTCTTGATCATTTGCTCGTAACTGATTAAAGGCTCATCGGCCCTCTCCTCAAACGCTGCCAAATCTTCAAGATCCTCTGTTAAAGAATTTTTCAAAGCTTCATTAATAAGATCCGACATTGATCGTGATGTTTCAATGGATTTAATTCTTAAAGCTTGATGGATCGCCGGATCAAGATAAACAGTTGACCTTTTTGATAAAGACGCCATAAATACTTACCTCCATTTCATGTTTAACGACATTATAGCGTCATGATGTCATGATGTCAATTTTGAAAGCGAACAAGTAATTATACGCTTCGGTCTATCAAGTAGATCTGAATGGTACCAAAATTTTTTGAAAAACCTTAAAATAGAAAAGCCCCTCTTTAAAATTTAAAGAGGGGCATTGTATTATCTGGTAGCGACGCAGGGACTTGAACCCCGGACTCTGCGGATATGAGCCGCATGCTCTGACCAACTGAGCTACGTCGCCAAAAAACCCAAAAAATATAGCACAAAAAAAACGAATTTGTCAAACATTTTTTGATTTTTCCCATTGAATCGAGTTTGGTGCTCATCAAGTCTTTATGTCGTCATGTCAGACCGTATCGTTCCACAGCGGAAGCGACAATGGTCCGGATCAGGGCCTGATAGTCTTTTTCCGGTCCCTGGCCGGTGGCATGGTACAGGGAAAAGAGCTGGGGGCTCCAGCTTTTCACCGGCTTGAGCCCGGGAATGCCGTTGGCTTCGATGATTTTCAACCTTCCTGCGGCATCCTGGCGCATGTCCACTCTGACATGGTCCATACAGTTCAAGGCATCGGTGGCCAGTTTGCAGAGGGCCATGGCCGGTTCGGCCATATCACCGGCCGGGCTGATCTTTGTGACGCCGATGCCCCTTAGATCACTTCTCAAGATCGGGTATCTGCCCAGCAGGGCCGGGTCCACGGTCACCCGGCCGGGCAGAAATGTCTGAAGCCGGTCGTTGCCCAGCATGAGCACGGTGTATTCATCCCCGGGCAGGTATTCCTCCACCAGGGCGGGCTGATCATAGGTGTCATGGATGTGGGCCACCTGCCGGGCCAGTTGCTTGCGGTCGTGGACCACGGAATCATCACTGATGCCCACGGACCGGGATTCGCTGCTGGGTTTGACAAACGCGGGAAACCGGATGTCCGGCAGCGGTGTTTCCGGGGCCACTTCCATGTGAAACGGCACGGCAATGCCCCGGGATGCCAGAATTCCATGGGTCTGTGTCTTGTCGATGAGGTGTTTCATGGTGGTGCTGTCCGGACCGATATAGGGGATGGCATGGGCATCGAAATAATCCGCCACCCACTGTCCGGTATTTTTTCCGATGAAATCGCTGTTTTCCGAGATATGATACAGCGCGCTCCACACCATGTCAAAATCGCCTGCCTGCATGGCGGAGTCAAACTCGGACATGGTGGAGACAAAGCAGACCCGGCTGTCAAATCCGATGTCCCGGATGGCCCGGCACAGGCTTTGGGTGACGGACAGGTTTCCCCAGCCCTGGGCGTCCCCGGCCGGTCCGGTGAGCAGCACAATGGTCGTCATGTTGATGGGTCTCCAGGTTCCGGTATGTGAAACAGATCCGGATGGTATTGATAATTTTTCAACGCCTCTGCCACCCGGGGGGCAGGGGATTCAAACAGGGTGGCATAGGCCTGGATCCGTTCAGGCTCCCAAAGAACCCGTGACAGAATCTGTAAATTCATGGAAGAAGTCCGGCTTGTGGGTTTTTTGGTTATCGGACGGTCGTGGACCGGCGTTGCCGAAAGCGTGTTCTGGGTTGCCGTCACCACCTTTGCGGCCAGGTCCTGATTGGGATCCAGAATTTTGGGGGCGGTACCGGTGTGCCGGGTGATGGCGGATGCAAACTGATCCCGGCAGTATCCGAAATGGGTGCAGCACAGGGCCGCGGCGATCTGTTGAAATCGATTTGCCCCTTTTGCCATGGCCTGGTCCACATTGTCCTGAATCCGATTGTTGATTTCCGGATCAAACGGGTTTCTTTCAATGATGCCGGCCAGACCGGTACATCCCTGGGTGATGATTCGGTCCGGGGCCATGCCCTGACCGATCAGGCGCCGGGCATGAATTTGTGAGTCGGCCGTGGTGGGGGTGCCGAACAGGATCACCCCGGTTTCCGGGTTCCGGTTCATGGTATCGGCTGCCAGGCGCACGCCCTGGTCGATGATGTCATGCACCGGCATCCGGGTGGTTTTAGAAAATTCAGTGCACGGATAGATGACCGACAGGGTGTTGCAGGCAATGACCAGGGCATCCGGGTTCAGCGCCGCCATGGCGGCCAAAGCCTGGTCAAACACGGCAGCCTTGCGGGTCATGTCCGGATAATGGTTGTATCCTTTGTCTGTTTCCGGCCAGGCATTGACATAGATCAGATGGATGCCGGATCCGGGCACATCTGTTTGGGACAGCCCTGCGGCGATGGCCGCATACACGGACAGCCCGCCCAGGCCGGAGTCGGTGACCACGATGGTATGGGCGGGTGAAAACGGGGATTGGGTCATGAATCAACGGTCCGGGTCATCCAGGTGTGAATCAGGTCCCGGCACCGGGCTTCGTCCCGGGAAAGCAGGGTTTCGATATGGTCGTCCATCATCCGGGTCAAGGTGTCTTTGAGAAGTTTTGTGTGCTGAAGCGTGGTGAGCCGGTTTCTGAGCATGGCCGCGCCTTTGGGCGGATCCGTGTGCAGTGTGTCCACAATGCCGGTCAGCTCCGGCATCAGCATTTGCGTGCCGTAATACCGGGTCAATGCCTGCCAGGCCTGTTCCCGGCCCCAGGGGGTTTCCAGGGGCCGGGACACCTGCCTGAAAGCGGAGAAAAAATCCCGGGCCCGGGTCTGGTTCAGGGTGGCAAGGCCCTGTTCATGGATCTGATAGGGCAGCATTTTCAGGGCGGCCAGGCCCTGGTTGTCCAGATCGGCGAACAGAACATATCCCAGCTTCCGGAACAGCAGGTCCGTGGGCTGGAAAAACACAAAATTGCCCAGGCTGTAAAAGATCGGGGTGTTCTTGTGAACCTGGAGCCCCTGGGGGACATGGGGGTGGTGGCCTACCACAAGATCGGCCCCGGCGTCTGCCAGGGCCTGAAACGCCTCGGTCATATAGGGGGGCGGGAACGGTACATACTCGATGCCGCCATGGGCGATGACCACCACCAGGTCCACGGAGCCGGCCAGGGCTTTCACCTGGGCCGCCATCAGGGCCGGATCCCATCCCATGACCCCGGGGGTCTGGGCTGTGGCCGCGGTCAGGTCTTCGCCTTCACTGAAGTTGAGGATCCCGATTTTCAGGTGGTTTTTTTCCAGGATCAGGGGCGTGGCGGCCACGGCCAGGTTCCGTCCGGCACCGGTCCAGCGGATCCGGTGGCAGGACAGGGTCTCCAGGGTGTGCTCAAACCCGGTGTGTCCGCAGTCCCAGATATGGTTGTTGGCCAGGGTGACGGCATCCACCCCCGCCACTTTCAGGGCTGCCGCATGGCCGGGATCGGCCTTGAACGATGCCCCGCTTTTCACGGTAAACTCCCCGGTCCGGGTGAACGGGGCTTCCAGATTGAAGATTTTCAGGTCTGCCTGCCGGATGGGGTCCAAAAGGTCCCCGTATACGGCACCCGGATCCGTTGCCATGAGCGGGGCAAAATTCCGGATCGGGGCCCAGTCCCCGGCAATGCAGACCTGAATCCGCTCTTGGGTCCGGCCCGATTCCCAGGTGCCGGTATGCCAGTCAAAATCCGGGGTCATGGGGTGGGCGCTTTTTTCCGGAAACAGACAGGCATCCGGGCGGTGAGTCCGGCGGTGATCTCGTAATTGATGGTGCCTGAGAGATCTGCCAGTTCATCAGCGGACACGGTCTGGTTTCCCCGGGTTCCCAGGACCACCACCTCATCTCCGGCCCGGACATCCGGGATATGGCCCACATCGATCATGGTAAAGTCCATGCACACCCGGCCCGCCACTTTTGCCCGCTGCCCTTTGACCAGCATGTGGGCCGTGTCGGACAGTCGCCGGGAATACCCGTCCGCATATCCCACCGGCACCGTGGCGATCGCGGTGGGCCGGTCCGTGACATGGGTGCTGCCGTAAGACACGGCAAATCCTTTTGGCACCTGCTTGACCTGGGTGATTTCGGAGATAATGGACATGGCCGGGGTGAGTCGGGTGCCGTTCACCCCAGGGCCGGGGCACATCCCGTACAGGGCCAGACCGGGCCGCACCAGGGTGAAATGGCTTTCGGGCAGTGTCAGGGTGGCGGCACTGTTGGCGGCATGAACGATTTTTGGCAGGCAATTGTCTGCATCCAGGCGATCCAGCAGTTGTGAAAAAAGATCCAGCTGGTGCCGGGCATGGGTGTGGTCTCTGGCATCGGCATTGGCAAAATGGGTGTAGATGCCCTCCACCGTGAGGTGTTCCAGGTGCATCATGGCAGTGATGTCCGACAGGACCTGTTCCATATCCAGGCCGGGGCACAGGCCCAGGCGGCCCATGCCGGTGTCGATCTTGATGTGGGCTGTGACATGGGTGCCGGCGTTTCCGGCGGCGGCATCGACCGCCCTGGCGTCATCCGGGCTGATGAGGGTGATGCGGATGCCGTGTTGGGCGGCGGCCGCTGCCCGGGCCGGCAAAGTGGCGCCAAACACCAGTATGGGTGCCTGGATCCCGGCAGTCCGGAGCTGGACCGCCTCGGCCATGCGGGCCACCCCGAGCCAGTCTGCCCCGTGGGAAAGAACGGTACGGGCCGTATGCACCGCCCCGTGTCCGTATGCATTGGCTTTGACCACCGCCATCAGGGAGGTCTCCGGGCCGCAGGCCTGTTTGAGCAGGTGCGTGTTTCCGGCCACCGCGTCCAGGTCCACTTCGATGCGGGTGGCAGGCACCTGTGAAAACAGGGTGCGGTGCAGCGGCAGAACCGGGGAGGGGACAGATTCCGCCCGGCCCGGGTCATGGCTATAAAACAATGTCATCCAGGGTTCGTTCCTTGATATGACGCTGCACCGGGGTTGTGAAATCCGCCATGGAAAGCCCCATTTTCACCTTGCCGTCCAGGGTCCGGACCGACAGGGTGCCGGTCTCTTTTTCCTTTTCACCGATGGTGAGGATCAGGGGTACATAATTGATCTGGGCTTCCCGGATTTTCTTTTTCAATGTTTCGTTGCGGTGATCCACCTCGCACCGGATCCCGGCGGCCTCCAGGTCTTTTTTCACGCTGTCGGCATGATCGGCCAGGTCCTGGGTGATGGGCAGGACCACCGCCTGGACCGGGGCCAGCCACAGCGGGAATTTGCCGGCAAAATGTTCCACCAGAATGCCGAAAAACCGCTCCATGGAGCCGTAGATCACCCGGTGGATCATGATGGGCCGGTGTTTGTCGTTGTCCTGTCCCTTGTAGGTGAGATCGAACCGTTCGGGCAGGGCCATGTCCAGCTGCACAGTGCCGCACTGCCAGGTTCTGCCCAGGGCATCTTTGATGTGGATGTCGATTTTGGGGCCGTAAAACGCGCCGTCCCCCTCGTTGATGATATAGTCCTGTCCGTATGTTTTCAGGGCTTTTTCCAGGCCGGCCGTGGCCTGTTCCCACTGGGCATCCGTGCCGATGGATTTTTCCGGCCGGGTGGACAGCTCCAGGTGAAAGGTCAGCCCGAATTTCTGATAGATCTGTTCCGACAGGCGCAATACGCCTAAAACTTCGCTTTCAATCTGATCCGGGGTCATGAAGATATGGGCGTCATCCTGGTGAAAAGACCGGACCCGAAACAGGCCGGACAGGGCCCCGGACAGCTCGTGGCGGTGCACCAGCCCCACCTCTCCGGCCCGCAGGGGCAGGTCCCGGTAGGAGTAGGACCGGGTCTTGAACAGGATCATGCCGCCGGGGCAGTTCATGGGTTTGATGGCGTATTCCTCGTCATCGATGAGGCAGGTGTACATGTTTTCCCGGTAATTGTCCCAGTGGCCGCTTTTTTCCCACAGCTTGCGGTTGAGAATGACCGGGGTCTTGGTTTCCACGTATCCGGCGGCCCGGTGGGTTTGCCGCCAGTAATCCAGAAGCGCGTTCCACATGTCCATGCCTTTGGCGTGAAAAAACGCCATGCCCGGGGCTTCGTCATGAAAGGAGTACAGGTCCAGCCGGGTCCCTACCTTGCGGTGGTCCCGTTTTTTGGCCTCTTCGATCAAATGCAGGTACTGGTTGAGTTTCTTTTTGTCGAAAAACGCGGTGCCGTACAGGCGCTGGAGCTGTTCTCTGGACGGGTCGGCCCGCCAGTAGGCCCCGGAAATTTTCATCAGCTTGATGCCCTTGATCATGCCGGTGTGGGGGATGTGGGGCCCCCGGCACAGGTCGATGAACGCCCCGTTCTGGTACAGGGAAATTTCCTGGTCGGAAAGCTCGTTGATCAGTTCGCATTTGAACGGGTTGTCCCGGAAAATATCCAGGGCCTCATCCTTTGACACCACCTTGCGCTCAAACGTGTTTTTGGCCTTGATGATCTTTTGAATCTCCGCTTCGATTTTGCTCAGGTCATCTTCTGAAATCGGGGGCATGTCAATGTCATAGTAAAACCCGTCCTCCACCACCGGACCGATGGTGAGTTTGGCCTCCGGATACAGATTCAGCACGGCTTCGGCCATGACATGGGCCGCGGAATGGCGCAAAACCTCCAGGGCATGGTCATCGTTCACCGTGATGAACTCGATGGCTGCATCGGACTGGATGGGACGGCTCAGATCCAGGAACTGATCGTTGATTTTCATGGCCACGCAATTTCTGGCAAATCCTTCGGAAATGCTTTTTGCCACATCCATGCCCGTGGGAATATCTTCAAACTGCTTTATACTGTTGTCTGGAAATGTTATGGTAATCATCTTGATTTTCCATTGTATTTAATAGGTTTTGGATATAAAGATAAAGATTTTAAATAAAGAACCCTCAACAATCAAGGGAAAAGATGCCAAGGGAAAAGATGCTGCCGTTTACTTTTATCGAATCTGACGCGGATCTGGAACACGCCTGTGCCCGGATGTCACAATATCGCATTATCGGGGTGGATCTGGAGGCGGATTCCATGCATTCCTTCAAGGAAAAGATCTGCCTGATTCAAATCGCCACCAATGACGAAGCGTTTCTGGTGGATCCATTTACCATCGATGATTTTTCCCCGTTTGTGAAGGTGCTGGAAAATCCGGATATAATCAAGGTGTTCCATGGCGCGGATTTTGATGTGAGAAGCCTGGACCGGGAAATGGGCGCCCGGATTAACAACCTGTTTGACACCGAGATCGCCTGCCGGTTTCTCAATATCCGGGAACGGGGTCTGGCTGCCTTGCTCAAGACATTCTTCGATCTGAATGTGGACAAGAAATTTCAGAAAAAAGACTGGTCCAGACGTCCTTTTGAACCGGACATGGTGGCCTATTCCGTGGGAGATGTGGATCACCTGATCGCTTTGCATGCAAAACTGGTGGACCGGCTCAATGCCATGGGGCGTCTGCACTGGGCCGAAGAAGAGTTCGAGGCCCAGGCAAACGTGCGGTATGAGAACAATCATGCGCCTCCGTATTTCAAAAAAGTCAAAGGCGCGGGCAAACTGGACAACCGGAGCCTGGCGGTGCTGGAAAACCTGCTGATCCTGCGCATGGATCTGGCCGAGAAAAAAGATGTGCCCCTGTTCAAGGTGATGTCCACTCAGTCGCTGCTGGCCATGGCCACCGGCCGGCCCAAATCTCCCGGGGAAATGGTGGAAAAGAAAATGCTCAGCAAACGTCAGGCCCAGATGTACGGGCAACAGTGCAAACAGGCCATCGAGCAGGCCATGGCATTGCCCCACAAAGACCTGCCCGCCTATCCCAGAACCGTGATGCCCAGAAAAACCCCGGAAGTGATGGCCCGCATCAAGGCCCTGAAAGCCATGCGGGAAAAACAAAGCGAATCTGTGGGCATGGAACCGGGGTTTCTGATCAACAACGCCACCCTCACGGCCCTGGCCCAGGAAAATCCGGCCACCCGTGCGGACCTGGATGCCATGAACCTGCTGCGCAACTGGCAGAAACAAGCCCTGGGCGATACGATTCTAAAGACGTTGAACTAATACGGGGTCAGGCCTGCTTTATTGTAAAGCAGGCCTGACCCCCATCCACGGAAGGATGGGGGAAGATGACACAGATCCGGTTTTCAAAAATGGAAGGGATCGGCAATGATTTCATTGTCATGGATGACCGGGAAGGGATCATTGAATCGGCCATGCCGTATCCGGAGCTGAGCCGGAAGCTGTGCGACCGGCATTTCGGCATCGGCGGGGACGGCATTATCCTGGCGAAACACTCAAAAGACCACGACATCCGGTTTGTGATTTACAATTCAGACGGGTCCCGGGCCGACATGTGCGGCAACGGCATGCGCTGTTTTGCCAGATACCTGTATGAGAAAAAAATCATCGGTAAAAAACAGATCCGGGTCCAGACCGATGCCGGTACGGTCATCCCCGAAGTGATGGTGGATGCATCCGGCCGGGTGACCTCGGTGACGGTGGATATGGGACCGCCGGCATTGTCCTGCCAAAAGGTGCCGTTTATCTGTGACAAAGATACCGCCATCGAGGAACCTGTTGAGATGGAAGACGGCACGACAGTGACCCTGACCGCCGTGGGTATGGGCAACCCTCATGCCGTGGTGTTTGTGGAGGATCTGTCTGAAGTGGATGTGGCCGGGCAGGGGCGGGCCATTGAAATTCACTCCCGGTTTCCGGCCAAAACCAATGTGGAGTTTATCCAGGTGATGGATGATCAGACATTGAAAATGAAGGTGTGGGAACGGGGGGCCGGCATGACCCTGGCCTGCGGCACCGGGGCCTGTGCGGCCCTGACGGCGGCCCATGTCACCGGCCGCACCGGCAACCGTGCCACCGTGATGCTCGATGGCGGGGACCTGTCCATTGTCTGGGACAAAACAACCGGGCATCTGTTCAAAACCGGCCCGGCCCGGCGGGTGTTTGAAGGAGAGATCCAGGTCCGGTCCGTCGGCGGTTCAGACACCGGGAATAGATGATGACCGGGCTGTTCGTTCTGAGCTGGACACCGGTTCTGCTGCTGACCGCGCTGGCCATTGTTTTCCGACAGTCGGCCCTGGCACTGTCCGTCTGGGGGCTTGTCTGGGCCCTGATGCTGGCAAGGGGGTTTTTTGACACGCCCCTGACTGTGGGGATGATGTCGGCCCTGGACGGGGTGTTCACCACCCTGCCGCTGATGCTGGTGATTCTGGGCGGGATTCTGTTTTCCGCCCTGTTGACCGAAGCCGGTTCTCTGGGGCGGATCATGGCCTGGTTCCGGCAGGGGGCGGGTGACGGTCTGGGCCGGAACCTGCTCATCACCTTCGGGGTGGGCAATTTCATGGAAGGCACCGGGGTGATCGCCGAACCGGTGGTGGCGCCGATGCTGAGAACAGCCGGCGTGTCCGCCACCGGGGCCGCGGCATTGTCCACCATCGGGTATGCCGGGCTCATGTCCCTGGAAATGGCGGGTATCATCATCACGGTCCTGTCTCTGGTCACAGGTCTTCCGATCAGGGATCTGGGTATGGCCGCCGCCTGGATCTCCATTCCCGCCGTCATGGCCATGGCTTTGTCCACGCCCCTGTTTCTGGAAAAAAGACCGGGAGAACGCCGCGGATTCGTCCCGGCCCTGGGGGTGGGGCTGCTGCTGGGTTTTTCCGGGCTGGCGATTGTCTGGATGGGGGCGCTGCCGGTGTCCGGGGCCCTGGCCGGGGTCATTGTGATGGGCGTGATCGTCTGGTGCGGTCCGGGCCGGATGGGATTGCCGACCGGTATTCTCAGAGACCTGGCGCCGTTTGTCTTTTTGATTGTGTGCCTGTTTTCAGTGAATTCCATTTCCATGTTACGGGAGTTGACCTTTGACCGAACCGTGTTCCAGGTCCAGGTGATTCCGGTGCATACCATTACGTTCCGGCCGCTTTTTTCCGCCTATCTGTATCTGTTTGCCGCCTTTTTTCTGACAGCGGTGCTGCACCGGATTTCCAAAAAGCGCGTTTCCGCCGTGATCGCCGGCAGCCTGGCGCGAAGCTGGCCGGCCTTTGCCGCTATGGCCCTGTTCGGTGCCATGGGCCAGGTGATCTCCTATACCGGGTATGGACCGGGATTTGCCGATCTGGACACGGCCCGCAGCATACCCTGGATCATCTCCCAGGGCCTGGTGCAGTTCACCGGCGGATGGTATCCGGTGTTTGTGCCGCTGCTGGGCTGGGTGGGAACCTTTCTGACCGGATACGGCGTGGCATCCCTGATGCTGTTCGGCCAGCTCCAGGTGGAAGCGGCCGCGCTTCTGGGAACTTCCGCCTCCTGGCTGGCCGGGGCTCTGGCTGTGGGGTGTTCAGTGGGCTCCATCTCCTCGCCTTTCAAGATAGCCCTGGCCACCGCCATGGTCGGTGCGGTGGGCAGAGAAGGGGAAATCCTTCGCTACACCATTCCGCTGGGGATTATTGCCTGCCTGCTGGTGGGGGTGGTGGTGTGGATGGTGGCCTGAACAAAAGCCATTGACAAACCGGGCCGTATCTGGTTGATATGCAGTTCCGGCAGAACCGGCCATGGCCGAATAAATCAATCTGGCAGCAAGGCAGACCCCATGAATTTATCCTATTCTTCCATAAATATCACCCCTGACCAGGCAGCAGAGATCGCCCGGCAGCTGTATCAGCTGTCAGGGGATATTGTGCCGCTTCCAGGGGAGCTGGATTTCAACTTCAAAATTACGGACGGCGCAAAGCGTTATGTGCTCAAGATCAGCCGGCCGGATGTGTCTTCCGGCTATATCGAGTTTCAGCAGGCCCTGCTGGATTATGTGACCGTCTCCCATGTGCCCGTAATGTGTCCGGAAACGGTTCCAGCCGTGGACGGCAAACCCCTCTCCCGGATTGTGGATGATGCGGGAAACCCCCGCCTGGTCAGGTTGTTGACCTGGATCGACGGCCGGATGTGGTCGGATGTCAATCCTGTCACGGACCAGCTGCTCATGAGCCTGGGCCGGCAGGCGGGACAGGTGACAAAGGCATTGCAGGGGTTCGATCATGACCTGGCCCACCGGGACCTGGTGTGGGATCTGGCCCAGGCCGACTGGACCCGGGACCACCTGGACCTGTTTTCCGGAGAACAGCGGGAGATCATCGATTTTTTCCATCACCGGTTCACACGGATTCAACCCGCTTATCAGGATCTGCGCAAAAGTGTGGTGCACAACGATGCCAACGATAACAACGTGGTGGTGACCCAAGATCCGGTTCATCCGGAAGTGTCGGCCATTATCGATTACGGGGATGCGGTGTACACCCAGACCCTCAACGATCTGGCAGTGACCGTGGCTTATGCGGTCATGGGAAAACCCGATCCGCTGGCGGCGGCCCAATGCGTGGTCCAGGGGTATCACGCGGCATTTTCCCTCCAGGAACCGGAATTGGCCCTGCTTTATACCCTGGTGGCCATGCGCCTGGTGATCAGTGTGACCCGGTCGGCCCTCAACCGGGTCAAAGAGCCTGAAAACGCCTATCTTCTGATCAGTGAAACACCGGCCTGGGATCTGTTGACAAAGTGGCGGGCCGTGGATGAACATCTGGCCCATTACAGTTTCAGGCAGGCGTGCGGCATGACACCCCATCCCGGGGAATCGGAATTTCTTTCGTGGGCCGGAAAACAGGACCTCCGGTTTTCAGACCTGATTGGCAACATTGATCCCTCTTCCCAAATCACTCCGGTGCCGGTTCCCGTGGATTTGAGCGTGGGAAGCACCTGGCTGGGGCATGCAAAGGATTATACGGATCCGGACCGGCTGGCCTTTGAGCTGGGCTGGCTTTCCCGGCAGCCGGCGGGCGCGGTGCCGGCAGGCGGATACCTGGAATACCGGGCCGAGCCGTTTCTGAAAACCTGCGAGGCCGGCATGGAAACACAGGGGGCCGTCCGGGCCGAGGGCAACAGCGGTCCCATTTACCGCAGCCTGCATCTGGGCACGGATGTGTGGGCCAAACCGGGCACCCCGGTCCACGCCCTTTTTGACGGACGGGTGGTGGCGGCCCGAATGGAAGGCAATGACGGC
The DNA here is from genome assembly GCA_034522435.1 of Desulfotignum sp. Classification (GTDB taxonomy): domain Bacteria; phylum Desulfobacterota; class Desulfobacteria; order Desulfobacterales; family Desulfobacteraceae; genus Desulfotignum. The sequence continues at coordinate 62,143 of JAXHLJ010000019.1, read as the reverse complement.
CCGGCCGGAAGTGCCGCGCTGGTCCTGGCACACCATACCCCCGGCGGCATGCGGTTCTATACCCTTGTCCGGCGGCCTGGATCCGGAATGTCTGCGCCGGCTGGAAAAGGACCGGAGCGTTGAAAAAGGGGACCTCGTGGGCAAGGTGGCCGCCCGGACAGCGGCCGGAAACCGGGTCCCGCACCTGCATTTCCAGGTGATGCTGGATTTGCCGGGGCATGGCTGTGGGGTTCCCCGGGTGGTCTTTCCGGAACAAAAGGCCGTGTGGCAGGGCATCTGCCCGGATCCCAACCTGTTTTTCAAAGACCCTGCCCTGGAACGGGAACCGGCTTCGGATACGGGCAAGGTCCTGACGTTTCGCAGACAGCACCTGGGAAAAAGCCTGAGCCTGTCCTATGACACCCCGCTCAAGATCGTCCGGGGCAGCGGGGCGTTTCTGATCGATGAAACCGGCCGGCATTTTCTGGATACTGTGAACAACGTGGCCCATGTGGGCCATGAGCATCCCCGGGTGGTGAAAGCCGGACAGGCCCAGATGGCCGTGCTCAATACCAATACCCGGTATCTGCATGACAGCATCAACCGGTTTGCAAAAGCCCTGCTGGCCACGTTTCCCGATTCCTTGTCCGTGGTCCATTTTGTCAACTCCGGCAGTGAGGCCAATGAACTGGCATTGCGCATGGCCAGGGCCGTGACCGGACAGCGGGACATGATCGCCGTGGAAGTCGGTTATCACGGCAACACCGGGGCCTGCATCGATATCAGTTCCTACAAGTTCGACGGCAAGGGAGGGAAAGGCGCCCCGCCCCATACCCATATCGTGCCTTTGCCCGATGCCTTCCGGGGCCTGTACCGGGGAGCGGACACCGGAAAAAAATATGCGGCCCATGTTCAGGATCAGATCGACCGGATCCATGAGGCCGGCCGCGGGGTGGCCGGATTCATCTGTGAGAGCATCATCAGCTGCGGCGGCCAGATCGAGCTGCCGGACCGGTATTTGAAAACCGCGTATGATGCGGTGCGAAAGGCCGGGGGTGTGTGCATCGCCGATGAGGTGCAGGTGGGATGCGGCCGGGTGGGGCATGCGTTCTGGGCATTTGAGCTGCATGGCGTGGTGCCCGACATTGTCACCATCGGCAAGCCCATCGGCAACGGGCATCCCCTGGCAGCGGTGGTGTGCACCCGAAAGGTGGCCGAGGCGTTTGCCAACGGCATGGAGTATTTCAACACCTTTGGCGGAAATCCCGTGTCCTGCGCCATCGGCCGGGAGGTGCTGCGGGTGATCAAAGAGGAAGACCTGCAGGGCAATGCCCGGCATACGGGCGAGTATCTGAAATCCGGACTGCGGGATTTGCAGAAACAGTTTCCCATTATCGGGGATGTGCGGGGTCAGGGCCTGTTTCTGGGGTTCGAACTGGTGGATGAATACCGTCAGCCTCTGGAAAAACAGGCCGGGTATCTGGCCAACCGCATGCGGGACCTGGGCATTCTCATGAGCACGGACGGCCGGGAGCACAATGTGCTCAAGATCAAGCCGCCGGCGGTGTTTTCTAAGCCGCACGCCGATGAACTGCTGTCCCGGCTTCAAACCGTGCTGGCCGAAGATGCCATGGCTGTTTGAGGTGTTCGAGGCCAAAGTGGTTACGAGACGGCTGCGGCAAACGCCGCCGGCATCCGGGTGACTTTGTTTTCAAGGTAATTGAAAAACACGATCCCGGTTTTGGCTTCCAGAACCAGGGAGTCGGCCGGTTTACAAGTTACCCGGTAAAAGATATCACAGCCGTATTTGTTGAACTCTTTTGCGGCCATCTCGAATGTGAGCCGGTCCCCATGCCGGGCCTGGGCTTTGTAAACCACTGCCAGATCTGAAATGACGATGGCACAGCCTTCGATATCGGTTTCCGAGTATCCCAGATGGGTGTCAGGCCGGTCCGGGCATGGGTATCAATTGTTTTGTCCGCGGTTATATCACGCCCGCGGCTTAAAAAACAGATGCTTTGTAAGCCGGCAGGCCGTGAGAATATCCAAAAAGCCCTTGACAATATGAATTCAGTTCATTATATTATGGTCTTAGATATTTCATTTAGGAAATATATCAGTAAGAAATATTTATAGAAAAAATTTTTACAGACGATTAAATCAACGATACACAGAAAAAGGACTTGTTATGTGTGGCATTGCAGGATGTTTTGCAGTCAAGGATGAAAAAACAATCAATCAGATGCTGGATGCGCTGACGCACCGGGGACCCAATGACAGGGGAATTCACAGTGGCGACAATTTTACGCTGGGACATACCCGTTTGTCCATTGTGGATGTGGCCACCGGCCATCAGCCCATTCTGACCGCTGACGGTCAAAAGGGCATTGTTGCCAATGGTGAGATCTACAATTTTAAAACGCTGCGGTCCGGGTTGACATCCAAATATGCGTTTAAAACCCAGTCGGATACGGAGACCGTTCTTCACCTGTACCAGGAATACGGTCCGGCCTGCGTTGAAAAGCTGGACGGCATGTTCGCCTTTGCCCTGTTTGATGGAGACAATTTTCTGCTGGCCCGGGATCCTGTCGGGATCAAGCCCCTGTATTACGGGTATATTGACGAAAAACTGTATTTTACATCCGAACTGGGGGCCATGAGCCTTGCGGGTGTGGAAGAGGTTCATGAGTTTCCCGCCGGCTACTATTATACCCCGGCAGAAGGCTTTGTTCAGTTTTACAAGGTGCCGCCGGTACAAGAACACATGTTGACCCAAAAAGACGCTGCTGCCAAGGCAATACGGGAAACCTTTATTAGATGTGTGAAAAAACGGCTTCTGGCCGACCCGGAAATTCCGGTGGGATCTTTTTTAAGCGGGGGGCTGGACAGCAGCCTGGTGGCAGCCATTGCAGCGGATGAAATTCCCCATCTTCATACCTATGTGGTGGGCATGAAGGACCAGGACGGAGACCTCAGCGATGATGTCAAGGCGGCCCGGATTGCAGCCAAACATATCGGCTCCACCCATCATGAGTATCTTTTCACAGAAGATGACTATTATGAGGCATTGCCCGAGGTCATCAACAAACTGGAAACCTATGACCCCTCTCTGGTCCGGTGTGCCGTGCCCTGTTATTTTACCTGCAAGGCCGCGGCCGAACACTGCACCGTGGTGCTCACCGGTGAAGGGGCGGACGAGGTGTTTACCGGGTATCATTACATGAAGAATTATCCGTTTGACAAATTGAATCTGGAAGCCCGGCGGTGCATCAAAAACCTGCACAACATCAATCTGCAGCGGGCCGATCGCATGGGTATGCTGTTCAGCCTGGAGCTGCGGGTGCCGTTTCTGGATGTGGAAATGATCAAACTGGGGATGCAGATACCCCCGGAACTGAAAATTCGCGAGCACAACGGGGCCAAAATAGAAAAATGGATTCTCAGAGAAGCGTTTCAGGATACCGGATATCTGCCGGATGACATTTTATGGCGGTACAAGGTGCAGTATACCCAGGGTGCCGGTTGCGAAGACCTTGGAGAACGGCTTGCCAACCAGATGAGTGATGAAGAGTTTAAAGAGATCAAGGCGAGGCATCCCAAAGCCGTTATCAACAGCAAGGAAGCTGCCTATTATTTCAAGATTTTCAGGCAGTATCACCCCCAGGATTCCATTCTCAACTCCATCGGCATCTGGACGGGATTCGACTTTGCCGAGGAAAGGGAAAAAGTCCACGGCACGGTGGACGGTGACCGGAAACATGACTGGGCAAACAACGAAGAAACAGAAACCGTCTAAAGCAACGCATTCTTATCGGGCATCACCCGGGTGGTTCGTCTCAACCCGGGTGATGCCGTTTCTCACGGCACTATCAGTAATTAGTTCCTCAAAGTATCACACACTCGGATGCCAGGGCCGCCACCGTGTCCACTTTCATGCCCAGTTCATAATGGGTGGACAGTTCCCCGAGCTGGCGGTGGCAGGACAGGCAGGCCGTGGCCAGGTGCGCAAGACCGGTGGCCCGCATCTGATCCGCCTTGGGTTTGCCCGTGATCATGCGTTTTTTCGTGGTGTTGGAATCCTGGAGGATACCACCGCCGCCGCCGCAGCAAATGCCGTTTTCCCGATTGGGAACCAGTTCCCTGACCCCGTTGCAGCACATGGCCAGAAGTTGCCGGGGCGCGTCATATCCACCGGATTTGCGGGCAATATTGCAGGGATCATGATACGCGATTTCATAGGGATGGACCGTTGGATCAAACGTGAGAATCCCCTTGTTCGCATATTCCAGGCACAGCTCCGGGATGCTGACGATGCTGAACCCGGGGTCTCTGCCCAGCAGTTTCGCTATTCTGGATTTGAGCACATGGTAGGCATGCCCGCATTCACTTAACACCAGGGTCTCGATGTTCAGGGCTTCAGCAGTTTCCACCACCCGGCGGGCGATCTGTTTTTCCACATCGTCATTTCCCACAAAATAGCCCCAGTTGGTGACATCGGTGTGATCAGAGGACAGGGTCCAGGTTTCGCCCATGGCATAGAACAGTTTGGCCATGGCGGTCAGATGCATCAGGTTGAGGCCCAGCTCCCGGGGGTTGGGCAGGTACAGGAATTTGCAATCGGGCTGATCATGGAGAATTTTCGCTTCCGGATCTTCCATGTCATCGGCAAACTCTTCAGCGATCCATTCCACGGTGTCCACAAAATCCTCTTTGGTCAGCCCGTTGACATCTCCGAGTTCCAGCCGGTTCTGAATGCCTTTTCTGATATCTTCGGGAATCTGCTCTTTTGACGCAGCCAGGCTTCTGGCCCGGGTCACCACCTGGTCCATGTCAATGCCCATGGGACAGTCCTGGGTGCAGCGGTTGCAGATCAGACAGTCCCAGAGCATCTGACTGTCCACCAGTTCCTGTTCCAGTCCCAGCACGGCCATGCGCACGATCTGCCGGGGCACGGGGCCGCCGGGCTGGTCAAACCAGGTGCACCGGGAGTTGCAGATGCCGCAGGTCAGACATTCATCGGCATTGTCCCCCTGGGCCAGACGGTTGAGAAGCCGGTTCAGTTCCGTATTTTTTTCAAGGATGGCTGTTTTCATAACTAAATATCCTTTTTATGACATCCGGGTGTCGGAAATCATGCGGGCGAATTTTCGTGTTTCATTGGCGGCCACGGAATGCCAGGTCACTTTGTCCGGGGTGATCCCGGGCAGGGCCAGCAGTTGGGAAACTTCTTTCTGTGCGCTGGTGCCGCCGTTCATGGACCGGCAGTTGCCGTCATGGCACCCTGCCACAATCACTTTGGCGGCGCCGTCGAGCAGCAGCTTTAGTATCAGGTTCACACCGACGCTATTGGCGCAGGGAACCGATATCAACCGGATCGGATCAGGCAGGGTCAACGGTCCGGCCGCCAGTGCGGCCGAGCGCTGACAGGCCAGAATGACGACCTGTCCTTTGTCGACCTGTTTTTCCATCTGATCCGGAGCGTATGCCGTGGATTCGATGGCCAGGGCCGGGCAGTTGACCACGCACAAATGACATTCGAAACAGGCCTCCGGAACGATTTCAGGCCGGTCTTTTGCGTTGAGCACAATGGCCTGGTGGGGGCAGATGCGCAGACAGGTCAGGCACTGGGCACATTTTTTCTGGTTGATTTCCACGCCGGTCTTTTGAGCGGGACCGGAAAAGTCCAGATCCGCCATGATGCTGTTCAACTCCGCCGACAAATCCGCATCATCCACCTCATCATGACCGGCACCGGCAAAATAGATGCCTTTTCTGGGGCTTCGGGTCAGGCGGTGGCGGACATTGGGGGATTGAATAAATCCTTCCCTGTCCTGTTCCTGCTTCAGCAGCCGGGCCGCGTTTTCAATGGTTGGGCCGGGCACCGGCGAAACCGGCATGACCAGTTGATCGCAGTGCAGTGTGACGGGCGTGCCTGGCAGGGTGGTTTCATTCAGGGTCAGGGAAAATCCGGTGTCTGTTTTTTCGATCCGGATGTCTTGCGGGGCGTTGTATCTGAGAAACCGGACTCCGGCCTTGCGGGCCTGATCGTATCTCTGTTGGCCGGAGGGACCGTGCACCAGCATCTTGTTCATGATCATTGTGATCTGACGGCCGGCGTTTAGAGCGGTCATGGCCGTGTCCAGTGCCAGGCGTGATCCGGCTTTGGTTCCAGGGCCGGCATAATCTAGCAGAATGACGGCATGTTGCGGCAGTTGCTCGGCCGGAGTCCGGGAAAAAGTGGTCAGATCCATGGCATCGGCAAGGGCACCCTGCCCGGCAATGGTCGGGTATTCCGGTTCCGGGGCTGCAATGATGGCGCTGCATGTCATGGTTTTGAGGGTCTTTTTCTGCTCGTATCGGACGGTGAACCGCCCGGCGGTTCCATCCACACTCAGGATGCTGCCGGGATCCATGAAGGTGAGCCCTTCTGCCGTCGTGCCCTGGCCGAAACAGACCGTGGCATGGCCGTTTTTCGCCAGGGTCCGGGCAATCGTTTCCGCCTCAGATCCGTTTCCCCACACCAGGACATTGACTTTGTCAGCAGGATCATGCCCCAGTTCTTTTAGCACCGATGCCCCGGCAAGCCGGCCTTCCTGCCGGGAGCTCAAGATATCTTTGGGACCTTTGGCACAGCCGGCCACATGGATGCCGTCGGACAAAGAGGCATCCGAAGTATTGAAAAATCCCCAAAGGTTCGGACGGACATCCAGCAGGGAGGCCATCTGGTATAGTTCTGGAGAAGGAGACATGCCCACGGACAAAACGATCATATCAAAGGATCTGGCGATTCTGGCACCGGAATCCGGGTCTTCGACAACAATGCGCAAACGATCCGTGTCCGGGTCTGTCAGGATTTCCGCGGGCACGCCCTGGGCCAGGGTGATCCGGGTGGACATATCCGCTGCCAGGCACCGGGTTTCCTTGCCGATGATCTGCAAGTCCATGTGAAACAGGGTGATGGCTGCATCCGGCAGCACATGAAGCAGCTTGTCCGTATGCCGCAGGGAGATCTTACAGCAGACCTGGGAACAGAAATCCCGGTTCAGGGTTCGGTTTCTCGATCCGACACACTGGATAAAGGCGATCTCGGGCCGGGTGGATGTGCCCAGAAAATCGGTCAGGGTTTCCTCTTTGAGCATCTGGTTCAGCCGGGCCGTGGTGATGACTTTGTCGTGCTGATCAAATTGGAGGCCGGACAGGATAGATGGATCAAACGGGGTGAAACCCGTGGCCAGAATAATCCGGGCCGCCTGTACCGTATCTCCGGACGTCAGTTGTGCGGCGAACCCGGCGTCGGTTTTCTTCAGGCGGTCCAGGGTGGTGTTCAGATGTACAAAAATGTTTGCGTGACCGCCGGTGTCTTGAGCCATGTCATCGGCCAGACAGGCCCCGCATTGCCGGCATTCATCGGTGGCCATGCAGGCCCAGGAGGCGGCATGCCCCCCCAGGTGATCGGCCGATTCAACCAGATGGACCTGAACGTTGTTGTCCCCCAGCGTTTGGGCGGCGGCCATGCCGGCAACCCCTCCCCCCAAAATCAGGACACTGTCGGAACTGTGTGTCATATGTGCCTCCAGGATATGTGTGACGGTTCATTTTTTCTTTGAATGTCTTATCACATTCCCGGGGGGAAAAAAAAGTCAAAAATCCGTCGGCGATGTTTTGGCTGAAAAAGGGGGGGGATCAGCAGTATTTGTTCAAGAAAGCTTTTGTGATCTCCCACAGGTCCGGTGTCAGGATCTGCTTCACCCGGTTGCGTATGTCCGGGGAGATTTCTGTGTAAAACGCCTGGGCGATACCGCCGGCGATGCAGGCCAGCGTGTCGCTGTCGCCGCCCAAAGAAACGGCGTTGCGGATGGTGTCTTCCCAGGAGTCGGCATCCAGAAAGGCGATGATGGCCTCGGGGACGGTGCCCTGGCAGGAGATGTCAAAGCGATACCCCGGCCGGATCTCATCGGTGGTACGGTTCAGATCATACCCGAACGCCTGCATGATCCGGTGCCGGATGGTTTCCTTGTCATGGCCGGTTCTGGCCAGAAATATGGCAAGGGCCGTGGCCTGGGCCCCTTTGATGCCTTCCGGATGATCGTGGGTGATGACGGCGGTTTGTTCAGCTTGTGCCAGCACTTCATTTTCCGTGGAAAATGCGAACCCCACCGGGCTGACCCGCATGGCGGCCCCGTTTCCCCAGCTGTTGTAAGGCCGGGGATTGTCTGAGAGCAGCCAGCGGATGAAGCTGCCGCCGTACCCGGCATGGGGATGGCGCCGCCCGATATCCCGGACCGATGTTTCATAGGACCGGCCTGAAAGAATGGCATCAGCCATCGCCACTGTGAGAACCGAATCGTCTGTAAAACGGCACTGCACATCAAACAGGGGGAATTTTTTGGTTTTTATCGGATCGTGTTCATAAATGGATCCGATGATGTCGCCTGCAATGGCCCCGATCACAATATTTTCAGCTCCTCGATCACATATCCAGTATCGTTATCCATATACCCGGCAGTCATATTCGATCTAAGTGGTAACCGGTTTCCGTGATTTTTACAAGCAGCAAATTCTGCTGGATAATGTTTTCAGGTCAGCTGTTCTGGAAAAGCGAGCAAAAAATTTTTGGGTCAATGTCCCGTTCACAGGATTCAGTGCCGGGGATTCATGCACCCGGTAAAATTTAGGAAAACCGTTAATGGCACATTGGGGGCAGACATCATGCCGTATTTCAACTTCATAATAATTTGCAACAAAATGTTGCCATGCCTCCGGGCCGTTTCGCACCTTATGACAGTATATGCATTTTTCCATTACCTTGGCTCCTTTCATAGCTCGCATGAATGTTCAATCTTGGTTTTTCAAATGTACCTCCCGGTTTTTTGGATTTCGTCCAGGATCGTGCGGTTCTGTTCCAACGATTGTTTTTTTAAACGGTCGATGATTTTTTTTGTCAGTTTTTTGATCCGCAGCCAGAAAAATGGATGATTCATGGCACCCCTCCGTTTTTTGCTGGTGGCTTGAAATAACCGTTAAACAAGAAATACGGGTTTTTTGATGATGAAAGGGTTTTGTCTTTTGAAAAACTATAATGAATGGAAACTTACAGATCGGTTACTGATTGAGATTAAAATAATAATTTTAATTTATTATGAAATTTTTTTTGCAAAGTTCGATTTTTTCCGCGTCAGACCGGCGGAGCCCCCGATGCCGGGGACTCCGTCTGCGAATACCAGAATTATACCGCTGACCATGCCGCGGCCTGTCTTTTGGGCTTGAGGCCGGTGGGCAGCCAGCTGGTGTTTTTGGGCCGGCGGTTCATATCCGGTTTAATTTTAGCCGGTTTAGCCTGGGTGCGGGTTTTTTGAGGCGATCTTCCGGGGGTTGCCGCTGTTGAAACCGGTCTGGCCGGAGTCGCCGGCTGGGATGTTTTCCGGGCTTCGGTAACCGGGGTCTGTCTGACCGGCAGATTTCGTTTGAGAAGACGCTGGATATTGGCCAGAAGTCCCTGTTCGTCACCGCTGACCAAAGACAGGGCTTCGCCTCTTTCACCGGCCCGGCCGGTGCGGCCGATGCGGTGAATATAGTCTTCGGCCACATGGGGCATATCAAAGTTGACCACATGGGGCAGATGCTTGATATCCAGGCCCCGGGCCGCAATGTCCGTGGCCACCAGGGTCTGGACCGTCCCGTTTTTGAAATCCGCCAGAGCCCTTGTCCGGGCGGCCTGGCTTTTGTTGCCGTGAATGGCAGCCGCGGTGATGCCGTCGCTGAGCAGTTGTTTGGTCAGCTTGTTGGCCCGGTGTTTGGTGCGGGTGAATACCAGGGTCTGGTGCCAGCTGCCGTCCCGGATCAGACCGGACAAAAGATCCCGTTTGCCGTCCTGGGACACCTGGTAGACTTCCTGGTCAATGGCCTGGGGGGCGGCATTGCCAGGAGACACTTCCACCTGAGCCGGGTTTTTCAGCAGTCCGTCCGCCAGGGTCCGGATCTCCGGGGTATAGGTGGCGGAAAACAGCATGTTCTGCCGTTTGGGCGGCAGGCATTTGATCACCTTGCGGATGTCATGGATAAACCCCATGTCCAGCATGCGGTCCGCCTCATCCAGGACCAGACAGGTGACCCTGGAAAGATCCAGGGTTTTTCTGCCCAGATGGTCCAGGAGTCGTCCCGGTGTTGCCACCAGGATGTCCACGCCTTTCTGGAACTGCCTGATCTGCGGATTGATATTGACTCCGCCGAAAACCACGGCCGTGCGAAGCGACAGAAACCGGCCGTAAGCCTTGAAATCATTTTCCACCTGGGCGGCCAGTTCCCGGGTGGGGGTCAGGATCAATGCCCTGGGAAGCCGGGTGGCTGTTTTATCCTGGTCCAGTTGCTGCAAAATAGGCAGGGCAAACGCGGCGGTTTTCCCGGTACCGGTTTTGGCACCGGCAAGGATATCAGATCCGTTGAGTACTTCGGGAATGGCTTTTTCCTGAATGGGTGTGGGAATGGTGTGGCCCTGTGCCTCAATGGCACGGAGCAAAGGGGCGCAAAGCCCCAGATTTTGAAACGACATAAATGGTTCTCCTCTTAATTGCCCGTCTGCACAGCGCAGAACCGATCCAGGCTGAAATAGTAAAATTGGAAAGGATTGGGGTAAATTAAGAAAAGGCATCGACCGCAATACTCCAGGCACCGACCGGAGTGTGCCATAAAAAAAATCATCATATCACAAAACAAAATAATTGCAAGTAAAATTTCAAGACCCCTGTTATATTCTGAATTTTAGCGCACCTGTCCCTATTTTTTACGCGCGCTTCAGCAGAAAATGAGGCATGAATCGCGGGTCAATGCGGTCCGGATGAATTTCGGCGTATTCCTCCCGGATTTCGTTTATCAGATCCTTGAGCAGATCCTTGACCGGACGGGGCAGCTCCATGCCGGCGGCCTGGGAAGCCCACAGAATCAGGTCCTCCGATCGGATGTCTTTGGCCTGTTTTAAATCCGGGGCAGTTTGATCGGTACCTGTATCAGATGTCGGAAAGTTTGGATCCTTGGCGAACAATTCGGTGAAAAACGGTTTAAACAGGTCCGTGTCAATGGGGGTCAGGTCCGGTGCCAACTCAAGACGGTCCTTTGCCCACAGGGTGAGAATCAGGCTTTTGTAAGTGAGGACCCCTTTTTTAAAGGAGGGGATGTCCGGGGCCAGCCGGGCCAGCATGCCGTCAATGCCCATGATCTGGTCGATGGCCTTCCGGGTGGTCCGGATATCGGTCAGCGAGGCAAAATGCCGGTACAGCTCACCGGTCTGGTAATTGTCAAAATACAGGGGCCGGTCCAGGAGCAGGCCGCCCATCACGCCCAAAAAGGTTTCTCCCAGAAAGCTCAAGGGCAGATTCTGCTGCTGAATAAAGCTGTGGCTGTACCAGCTGCCCGCGGCGGTTTTCAGCTGAATGCCGGCCCGGGAGCCGATGCGGAAAAGATCTTCCAGATAATAGGTCTGGATCAGGTCGGCGGCCGCTTCCAGGCTGACCCTGTCCTGAAGGATCGATTCCAGTCCCAGGCTAAGAAAAGCCGATGTTTTGCGGATGATTTTTGACAGGGTTTCCGTGTCCCGGACCTTGATACGGTCTGCGGAGATCACCTTGTTGATGAGCGCTGCCAGCTCCGATTCCAGGGTGATCATGAAACGGGAAGGCACCCGGGCCAGGGCGTGGACAAACAGGTTTTCCCCGTCCAGAAACTGGGTAAAACTCTGGGGGGGCAACGGCAGGTCCGGATCAAAGGTGTCTGAAGAGAACACTTGCGTTTTCGGGCGTTTGCGTAGCGCGGTGAGGGGCGTGGGCTGGTAAATGCCGATGGCTTCATGGAACGGCAGAAACCCTTTTTCCGCCAGACGGATGGTTTTAAGACGAAACTGTTCCTCTTCGGTTTCCGCGGGCAGTACATTCAGGGTTTCCAGCATCAGGCCGTGAAATACGGACAGATCCATTTCCGCCAGTTTTCTGACCATGGCATCGATCAGTTCCGAGGCCTGAACTTCTTCGGACAAAGGCATATCCTCGTCTGAAGTTGCAACGTCCTCATCCGAATCATCCGCCTGCATTTCTTCAGGAAACCGGAAATAGAATTTGTCATCCAGGGTCATGTAGCCGTCAAAATCGTCCGGCGGAACTTCATCATGTTCCCGGATGAAGATCTCTATGTGCCGGGACAGGTAAAATTCGAAATAATCGGGTTTTTCCATGATGATCCAGCGCAAAAACCGTTCCGGGTCTGCCTGGAACATCAGATCAAACGCCCGGGTCATTATCCGTGTGTCCAGCCGGTCCCCGTCCCAGGCTTCCATATCCAGAATATACTCCCACTGCTCGGATGCCGCCAGAGACAGCACAGGAATGAAATCCGACGGCCCGATCCGGTGCATGAGAAAATACAGGTCCTGATCCGGAAAGGACTGGATCAGGGTGGCGGGGGATGGGGCATCCAGCAGCGCATCCAGCGCGGTTTCCGAATCCATTTTCAGAATCTGGCTGCGCTGGTCTCTGAGTTTGAGTTCCCGGTTCTGCCGGTTGGTCAGATGAGGGTTTTCAGGGGGAATCGTTCGTTTGTCATTCATGGGTTTGTTTCCAGTTTGTTTTGACAGATGCCCAGGTAATGCCGGACATCCGGATGTTGTTCAAAAGGGGAGAGACAGGCCCTGGCATCGGCGAACCGGTGCTGATTCATCAGGCAGATCCCTTTGCACAGAACAAGGTCCCTGCTGCCGGGAAAATGGGCCAGACCCTGATCCAGAATCTGTGTGGCCTGCTCAAACCGCCTGTGTTTGAGCAAAAGCATGCCCAGTCCCAGAAAGGCCCGGAGATCCGGGTGATTTGACAGGGCCCTTTCAAACAGTCCCCTGGCGGTCTCATCCGGATCTTTGATTCGTTCATCGCTGCTGTAATCCCCGTGGGAAAAAGTCATGCCCAGCCGGGAGAGAAAATCCGCATGAAACGGAGACAGTGACGGATCATCGGCCAATTCGATATTTGCGGCAAACTGAGGCAGGTGCTCATAAAATGCGGATCTTAACGCATCCCCGAACGCTTTGACCTGATCGAAATCCAGATGTTCGTCCACTTCGAACCAGGGCAGGGCTTCGATTTCACGGTGCCAGGTGTCATCGGTGATCCGGCCGGTTTTTTTTGCCAGTTCGTACAGCCGGGTCCCGGGAAAGGTCACCAGCATATAGAACACCGCGCCCAGCGGCTGAAGCTGCATCAACAGATCAATGCTCTCCCGGATGGTGTCTTGTGTTTCACCGGGGGACCCATAGATGAAATAGGCCCGGGGGATCATGCCGGCAGCGGCGGTCTGTCGGAAAGCCTGTACCGCCAGGGAATTGGGAACCGGCTTTCCCAGCCGTTTTTTGACGGCATCTGATCCGGATTCCACCCCGTAGCTGATCTGGATGCATCCGGCTTTGCGCATCATGGCCAGCAGCTGCGGGTCCACGCGGTCCACCCGGGAGATGGCGTGCCAGGTGATGTTCAGGTTGGCGCGGGTCAGTTTTTTGCACAATGCCATGACCCGGTCCCGGTCCATGGTAAAGGTGTCATCGCTGATATAGAAATGGGAGATTCCCTTGCCGGCCAGGGTCTGGATCTCTTCAAAGAACCATTCCGGAGAATGAAACCGGACACGCCGGCTACCCCAGAACAGCGGCGATCCACAGAAGGTGCAGGCCCCCGGGCACCCCCGGGACATGGCCAGGTGCTCAAATGCAAAGTATCTGGACGGATGCCCCAGCTGGTCCAGATCCTGGATCAGCGGCGCCGGCCCGGTATGTTTGATCGTATTCCTGTCCCGGAACACCAGCCCCGGAATCTGACGGACAGTTGGATTGTTTTTTTGATTCGTTTTGCCGGCCTGTTCGGCCAGGGTTTGAACCAGGGCCAGGCAGGTCTGCTCGCCTTCGCCTGTGATGATAAAATCCAGGGCCGGGCAGAAGGAAAAAAAATAATCCGCCATGAATGTGGGGGCCGGTCCGCCGAACACGATAACGGTTTTGGGCCGCATTTGTCTTGCCGTCCCGGCCAGGGACATGGCGGAGAACCGGGTGGGGTTGGTCACGGAAAATCCGATGAGATCCGGCTGTTGGGATTCAATCACTGCGGCGAATGCAGCATCCGGATCGGTCACATCCGCTTGTGCCAGGTTGAGAATGGCCGCCTCAAACCCGGCATCCATCACCTGGGACGCCAGGTAGTACAGGCCCATCGGCACCACCGTGGCATCTTCATCCGTGACGCGGGGGTCCAGGCATACCGGGTTGACAAACAGCAGTTTCATGTCACCGTCTTTGAGCCGGTTGTCCCGGGCACAGGTTCATGACATTGTTTTGAAAACCAGATCATCCATGGAGCGTTTGGGCACATGGTGGATCTGATTTTCATCCCGGAAATATTTGATACTTCCGTCCGGTCCCACATCATCGATCACCGCTTTTTCCACGGGTTTTCCCAGGGCCACCACCAGTTTGACCTCCAGGTGCTCCGGGATATCCAGAACCGCTTTGAGTTTCTTGATGTTGATGGCCCCGAACATGCAGCCGGCCAGGCCTTTGGCCCGGGCTCCCAGCAGAAGGGTCTGGGCCGCGATTCCGTGATCACACCAGAACTTGTCGGAGATGGTATGGTCTCCGGTGATCACGATATAGGCCGTGGGCCGCTCGGATGGTTCCGGTCCGGGCCAGTCGGTCAGATAGGCGGCCCATCCCAGGCAGTCAAAAATGGCCTGGTTGGTCTGCTCACTGTTGGAAAGAATGTATTTCAATGGCTGGTTGTTGGCGGCGGACGCACAGTGCCGGGCCAGATCCACCAGATCGGTCAGGTCCGGCATGCTGATGTCGACCGTGTTGTCAAACCGGCGGCAGGAGCGGTTTTCTTTGACCAGGGTTTTGAATACTTCAAAAGATGTCATGACGGTATCGTCCTTATTCTTTGCAGGGCACTTGTTCAAACCGGGGCATGTTGATGTCGATCCATTCCAGGATCTTGTCCATCTCTTCGGCCACCTGTTTCAAGGCAATGCCCCGGTGGCTCACCTGTGCTTTCTGTTCCATGGGCACCTGGGCAAAGGTTTTGCCGAAGGCGGGATAAAAAAACAAAGGATCATATCCAAACCCGTTGTCACCGGCCGGCTCTCTGGTGATGATGCCTTCGCACCGGCCTTCATAGGTCAGGGCTGCGCCGGTGGGAACGGCAATAGAGATCACGCATTCAAAAGCGGCTTTCCGGTTGTCATGAGGTGCCAGATCCGCAAGCAGTTTGGCCACATTTTCGGCATCCGTGGCATGGTCTCCGGCATACCGGGCGGACCATACCCCCGGCGCCCCGTCCAGTGCCTCGACACACAGGCCGGAATCATCGGCCATGGCCGGGTATCCCAGGATCCGGGCGGTAAACGCGGCCTTTTTGTAGGCATTGTCGTCAAAGGTGGCGCCGTCCTCGATGACCGGCGGAATGGGTCCGAAGTCGGTCAGATTTTTGATATCCAGAGGAAAATCCTTTAAAAGATCCTGTATTTCCCTTGTTTTGCCTTTGTTGGTGCTGGCCAGTACCAGTATCTGTTTCACTGGAAAAACTCCTGTCGCTTGAAATTTTTTATTCGGGCATTAATATTTTAATAGTATAAGGCCAAGGCGTGTTTTTGTAAAGGCGGCCTTTGTCCATTACAGATGACATGATGATTGATTTTGAATCTGTTCCAACGGAGGTGTAGATATATGTTTGCCAATGCCATGGAAGTGTTCAAACTCCTGGATAAATCCAACTGCAGAGACTGCAATGAACCCACCTGTCTGGCGTTTGCGTCAAAAGTTTTTTTAGGGCAGAGAGATCTGTCCGACTGTACGCACCTGGACCCCCAGGTGGTTGCCAAGTACAGCAAAGCCCCCAGAAAAGGATTCAAGCCCGGGGAGTCGGATTATGAACGGGAACTGGCAGCCATGCAGGAACGGGTCAAGGAGATCGATCTGGAAGATGCGGCCCGCAGAACCGGCGGCCGGTTTGACGGGACCTGGCTGACCCTCCGCATATTCGGCAAACCGTTTTCCGTAAATCAGCAAGGGCGCTTTAAATCGGACCTGCATATCAACCCCTGGATCACCGGGCCGGTGCTGACCTATGTGCTGGAAAGCAAAGGAACGGCTGTCACCGGCCAGTGGATGCCTTTCCGGGAGCTGACCGGGGCCCGGGAACTGAACGGCCTGTATGTGAAGCGCACGGAAGAGCCGTTGAAAAAGATTGCAGAGACCCATCCGGATCTGTTCGAGGACCTGGGCTTTATTTTCAATGGGAAAGAGATCGAAGAGCAGTATCAGTCCGATATCTCGATGGTGCTGTATCCGCTGCCCCTGGTCCCCGTGATGATCTGTTACTGGAAACCCGATGACGGCCTGGATTCGGATCTGCACCTGTTCTATGACAAAAGCGCGTCCGACAACGGCGGCAGTGACATGGTGTTCCGCCTGACCGCCGGCATTGTCCAGATGTTTGAAAAGCTGGCCAAAACCCACGGCTGGAGCACGGCTGCCGCAACCGGTTGAAGACCTCACCGGTAACCATTTGACGACAGCACCGGTATCAATGGTCTTAGCTGTCAGATATCCAGGTCGATCCCGGTCAGTTCCGCCACCTGGTCCAGGGTCAAATCAATGGTGTCCCGGCACACCTGATTCACCTGAGCGATATCCGGGAGACCGGATATTTTTTTCCGGGTCCGGCGCAGGGTCAGTAAAATCGCGTTTTGTGTGTCCGGGTCAATGGGGTGGGCAGACAGTTGCGGGGTCAGTTTCCGGATCACCCCGTCAATTTGTTCCCTGGCCTGTTGCCGGCACGCTTCCAGCTTCAGGGCTTCAATCTGCTGGTGACAGGTGTTCACCGTGTTGAAAAGCTCCCGGGCTTTTGATATCCGATCAAATGGGTCTGAAGCGGTGAAGATATATGTCAGCTCATGGTATGCCGCTGCAACATCCCGTTTTTTTTCGATATCGCCCAGATTCTCCCGGAACCCGGGCAGGGCCTGTTTGACCTGATCCCAGAAAGCCAGGTCTTTTGTGTAGAAATCAGTGATTTTTTGAATGTCATGCGCAGCTGCCGCCAGTGGAACGCGCTGCGCATGACAATTGGTGAGCAGGGCGTGGGCGGTCTGGTTTTCCAGCAGAAGGGCTGTCAAGGCAAGCAGTTCTCTGATGCGGCCAACTCCCGGATATTCGTCGGTTAAGGAGCGGGCATACCAGGTTTGCAGGTCCGTGTGCCATTGCCTGATCCGGTTCAACACGGCAAATGCAAAGGCATGCTGATCGCTGTTCTCCGCAAGGGGAGGATTCATGGATTGAAACACCTGCTGCACAGCATGAAACAGGGCTGCCGGAACCTGTTTGTTCAGGATGATCCGGATGTCTGTGCCCGGATCGTTTATCAGGGCTTTTTTGGTTTCCGGAGCGGTCATCGGCTGGTTGTGATGGTAAAAGCCGACTTTCAGCTCATGAACAAAGCCGAAAATCAGCTGCAGAATGTCAAATGCCTGGAGCTTGTTTTCGGTGGTCAATTCTTCGATGACAGTATGCAGCCGGGCCTGCCCGTCCGTCATGCACTGCCGGGCGATACATGACAGAACCAGATCCGTCAGGCGGACATCGTCCATCTCCAGCCCGAACAGGATCTGTCGGGGACCGATGTGAATCTCCTTGATCCAGTTTTTTTTCAGTGGTGATTCCATTTTTCACGGGTTGTCTTTGTCAGTTAATCGGACCGGTAAAAGCTTATATGATTTACATGGCTTGTCAAGTCCTGTTTCCAGGGGAAGACAGGTGATCATTCCGAAATTTTGAGCGCTTCGCCCTGTTCCCGAATGAACAGGAAACGGGTGTTATGGGGCTGGTATTTTTTACGGCAATATGGCATGGTAAACCGTCTGTGATAACTTAAACGGAGATGACGACATGAAGGTGATCCATTGGACAAAGTGCGAGGAAAAACAGATCGACCGGTTCCCATACAAAGGTGAACAGCTGGATGTCATCGGCACCAGCATCCGCTGGCTGTCACAGCACGGGGAAGATGAAAACGGGATTCCGGAATACGGGCTGCGGTTTTTCACCATCCAGCCCGGGGGACAGATTCCCATTCACAACCATTTTTACCACCAGACCATGTATATTCTGTCCGGTGAATTCGAGTGCTGGGAATTTGATGAAAAAACCGATGATCTCAAGAAAAAAGTGGTGTGCAAGCCCGGAACCGCCGTTTATATACCGAGCATGCAGCCCCACGGCATGAAAAACGTGACAGACGAACCCGCCACCTTTTTGTGCTGCATCTGCAATGTATATGATGAAGAAACGGTTCTTTAAACAGGAGAGAAATGAAAACAATGACCAATAAAAAGATCACGCTGGTATATTTCAGCCCCACCGCCACCACGAAAACCGTGCTGGATGCCATCGCAAAGGGTACCGGGTATGAGGTGGACAGTTATGATATCACCTTATCTGGAGCCAGAGAAAAGATCCCTCAGGACCTGGACGCGTCCTTGATCGTTTTCGGGGCGCCGGTTTACAGCGGCAGAGTGCCGAAACTGGCCGCAGATTGTTTTAAACGGCTTTCTGCGTCAAAGATTCCCGCCGTGCCGGTGGTGGTTTACGGCAACCGGGAATATGACGATGCATTGCTGGAGTTGAAAGATATCAGTGTTCAGTGCGGATGCACCCCCATTGCTGCCGGGGCATTCATCGGTGAACATTCGTTTTCCACCCAACCGGCTCCCATCGCCCCGGGCAGGCCGGATGAAGCCGATCTGGCATGTGCCAGGACATTTGGAGAAAAAATTGCCCGGCTTCTGGAAACAGCCGGCCCGGCAAGGGCAGCAAATGATCTTATGGTGCCGGGAAACGTTCCCTATAAAAAACCCACCGTTGCCAAAGGGGTGCCGTTTATCGATGTGACAGACGATTGTGTTGCCTGCGGCACCTGTGTTCAGGTATGTCCGGTGGATGCCGTGGATGAAAAAGACGGGTTTAGAACCCTGGATGATATCTGCATCCATTGCTGCGCCTGTATCAAAGCCTGCCCTCAATCTGCACGGATCATGAAGAACGGCCCGTTCAAGGATATTTCCGTCAAACTGAATCAGACCTGCGGGGCTCGCAAGGAACCGGAAACATTTTTTGCCGGCGCAAAGTGATGGCCGATCCGCCATTTTTAAGTTGACAAAGATCAAATGGCTGTTAATTGTATAGCATGTCTTCTCTGGTGTGATGCATGTTCACCAGGGACCGTCAATAATATAACTTTGAAACAAAAGGAGGCTGATGATGCCAGCTGTTGGAGAGACTTACAAATGTGAAATTTGCGGCAATGTCGTGGAAGTGAAAGAAGCCGGGGGCGGAGAATTGGTCTGTTGCGGCCAGCCCATGGAAAAACAGTAGTCCTTTTTACTCTGATTGGACAATTCGAAGCGCAGAAAAAGTCAAGTTTTGTTTTTCTGCGCTTCTTTTTTGAGATGCGTCCGAAGGTTCTGTGGCCGGTATCAATCCATCAGCGAATCCAGCATATACAAAATGTCGCTTTCCCGGGAGGGGTAAGGGGCCATGATATGGTCCTCCCGGATTTTTTTCACCGGCGTGTGGTCCAGCATTGCCTGTTTGAATACATTGACCATTCCGGTAGTCTGATCTCCCAGAAAATGGGCGCCCAGAATTTGGCCGTTTTTATCAGTCAGAAGCTTGTATCCCGCATGTTTCATGCCAATTCGCCGGTAGGTGGGCCAGTTCACACCGGTTTCAAAACTTTTCCAGTATGCCGTATTTTCCTGCTGAAGCGTTTCTTCGGTTTTGCCCACCATTCCCAGCTGGGGATAGGTGAACAGCACGGCAGGGACGGCCCTGTAATCCATTTCCGGCAGATCATTTTTGTTTTCCATTGCCATGATGGACCGGGCCGCCATATGGGCTTCCATGTCCGCCACCCGGGCGAGCATCACGGTGTCGGCACAGTCGCCGATGGCAAAAACAGTCGGAATCGAGGTCTGCATGGACCGGTTGACGGCAATTCCTTTTCTGGATGATTCAATCCCGGCAGTATCCAGAGACAGAGGGTCGATGTTGGGAATTCGGCCGGCACTGTTCACCACCTGATCCACCACCAGAGAAGGGCCGGATTTGAAATGAACCGTGAACTCATCGCCGTTTCTGGTCACAGATGTCACCGATACACCGGTTCGCACCTGAATGCCGTCCTGTTCCGAGGCCTTGACCAGCTGGCCCACCATGTCCTTGTCAAAGGGTCCCAGGGGCCTTTCCCCGGCTTCCAGAATATGAATCTGTCCGGCCATGCCGCCTAAACGTGCCGCAAAATGGGCGAACTCAAAGGAGATGAACCCTCCGCCGATAAACGCGATGCGCCGGGGCAAGGCTGTAAGCTCCAGAAAATCATCACTGGTGATCAGATGTTGGGCACCGTCAATGGGCAAACTTGCCGGCATCGCGCCGGCAGCGACAACAATATACCGGGATTGGTAATTTTGGCCGTCAATTTGCAGGGTCCGGGGGTCCACAAATTGTGCCTGCCCCGGCAGATAGTTGATGTCACTGCCTTTGAGACCGGAAACGGTGTTTTCTGGAATTTTTGAGGTAAACCGGGTTTTTTCTTTTTGAATCTGTTCCCAGCTGAACCGGGGCGGTTCTAAAATGCCTTTTCCTGTGAGATGGCGACTGCGGGCCACCACCTCCATGGTTTCATAGAACCATTTTTTTGCCTGACAGCCCCGCAGGGCACATACGCCGCCCGGCGCTGAACTGTTTTCCGCAATGGCCACGCGATATCCTTCCGCAGCCAGGTCAAATGCGGCAGTTTGTCCGGCGGTGCCGGTACCGATCACGATGACGTCAAATGTTTCCATGGTGCCCCCTTTTAGGTGCCTCTTCCGAGTTGCTGATTGGGTTGGTGCCGGGCATCGTTCCGGCGGGACCGCTTTTGAATGAAAAACCCGGTGCTGCCTGTTGAAAGGCCGCACCGGGTATCATGAACCAATGTGCAGAAGATTCTGCAAACGCGTTCAGGTTAACTTTCAATTATCCCGGCCCGGACCCCTTTCAGGTAATTCATGCAGTAGTTGTCATTCCCCAGCAGCATGTCCGTGGTTTTGATGGTGGCCATGATCTTTTTGTCCAGCGGATCGATGATGGCGGAATCCATGCCTGCCAGCATCATCAGAGTGACAAAGGTGCGGTTGATGATGTGGCGCTGGGGCAGGCCGTAGGAAATGTTGGACAGTCCGCCGGTGATGTGCACCTCCGGGTATTTGGTTTTGATGGCCCGTACCGCATCCAGGACCATCACCCCTTTGGTGGAGTCCGTGGAAATGGGCTGTACCAGGGGATCCACATAGATGTTGCCGGTGGGGATGCCGATCTTGTTGAGTTCCGCCACCAGGGAATCGGCCCGGGCCACAATGTCATCGGATCCGGTGGGCATACCGCCGTCATCCATGCACAGGGCGATCACTTTGCAGTCCTTGCCCGTCAGGAACGGCATCATGTTGTCGAACCGTTCCTTTTCCAGGCTGATGGAGTTGATCATGGGGGTTTTTTCCACCATGGCGAATGCCATTTCCAGAATGGCCGGATCCGGGCTGTCCAGGGTCAGAGGCACTTTGGCAATGGGCTGGATGGTATCCAGCAGCCATTTCATGTCTTCCTCTTCATGGCCGATGCGGGCACCGGCATTCACATCGATAAACGCGGCCCCGGCTTCCTGCTGCTTGGTGACATCATCGATGACGTACTGGGCGTTTTTTTCCGCCACAGCGGCCTGGACCAGCTTTCTGGAGGTGTTGATGCGTTCTCCGATTACTTCAAACATGGGTCTCTCCTTATTCGTATCCCTTATGCGGCAAGGCGTTTGGCCAGCTTGGCGGCAGAACCGGCATCCGGAGCGAACCCGTCCGCACCGATCTCATCGGCGAATGACTGGGTCACCGGGGCGCCGCCTACCAGGATTTTCACCTGATCCCGCAGGCCGGCTTCCACAATGGCGTCGATGGTCTGTTTCATCATGGGCATGGTAGTGGTCAGCAGTGCGGACAGACAGACGATTTTGGCATTGGTTTCCTTGATCTTGGACACAAAGTCTTCAGGCGGGATATCCACGCCGATGTTGGTCACTTCCATGCCTGCGCTTTCCAGCATCATGGCCACCAGGTTCTTGCCGATGTCGTGCAGGTCCCCTTTGACCGTGCCGATGATCACGGACGCGGCGGCAGATCCTTCGCCTTCCGCAAGCAGCGGTTTGAGAATGATGACACAGTTGGCCATGGCATGGGCCGCCATCAGCACTTCCGGGATGAACATGTCCCCGCTTTCCATTTTTTCACCCACAATGTCCATGCCGGCGATCAGCCCTTTGTTCAGGATATCATTGGCCGATACGTTCTGGTCCAGGGCTTCCTTCACCAGGGTTTCGAGTTTGGCTTCGTCACAGGCCACCAGGGCTTCGGTAATCGCATTGAAATCAGTCATTTTTTTTCTCCTTTATTGGTTTTTGCGGTTTTCAACAAAATCGGTCAATTGTTTTTCAATATCCGGATCGATGTCCGGCCTTTCATAGGCCGCCAGCCGCTGGGCCACCTTGTCTTCAGCAATCTGATAAATATGCTGTTTCCCTGCCTTGGCCCAGGCATCCTTGTTTTTCCGGCTCATCAGAGAAGGCATGTAAAATTCAGTCCGGCACAGTTTAAAGGTTTTAGGGTGCGTCAGGTACTGGCCGCCGATGCCCACCTGTTTGATGATATCCAGATCAATGGCCTCGTCTGTCACCGCTACGGGTTTGATCATGTTTCTTATCATACCGCATAGCTCTTCGTCCACCAGAAATTTTTCAAAGCTCATGGCAATGTAGGATCCCAGGATGCCGCAGGCATGGAGAATGAAATTGATCCCGCTTGTGGCGGCTGTATAAAGCGCCAGGGCGGATTCCGCACCGGCCTGGGCATCGGTGCAAAGGGAGTCGGTGAGTCCGCCCCCGGATCTGGAGGGCAGGTTGTAGAACCGGGCCATCTGGGCCACCAGGTGGATATTTTTGGACAGTTCCGGTGCCCCGATGGACAGGGCCCCGGTTTTCATGTCCATGGCGGACGAGGTGGAGCCGTAGATCACCGGAGCGCCTGCCCGGACCAGCTGGGCCAGGGTGATGCCGGCCAGGATTTCCGCGTTCTGAAGGGCCAGAACCCCGCCCAGGGTCACCGGGCCCGACCCCCCTGCCATGATCAAAGATGCCACCACACAGGCCTGGTTGTTCTGGGCCAGCGCAATGAGCGACCCGATCATTTCATCGGAGAACTGCAAAGGAGACAGGGAGTTGATCAAAGAGACAGACACGGTCTTGTCCATGACCTTTCCCTTGTCGCCCCAGAGGATCTGGGCCATTTCCACCCCTTCCAGGGCCGCCTTTTTGGATACCGGGCTGCCCATGAACGGTTTGTCGCACAACAGCATATTGGACAGGTTCAGGTCCAGGTGAACGGTCTGGTGGGGCATGTCGGCGGGCTCCACCATCATCCAGCCGTTCATGTCGATGTACGGGGAGGTCTGGATCAGTTTGCAGAAGTTGTCATAGTCTTCCATGGTGGCCTGGCGTTCGTCGCCTTTGGCATCCATGATGAACGGTGCCCCGTAACCGGGCAGAAAGACAAAGTCGTCCTCACCGATCTCAACGGATTTTTCAGGGTTTCTGGCATGGACTGTGAACCGTTTGGGTGCGGTTTCCAGGGCTTTTTGAACGGCGGATTCCTCAAAAAACACGGTGGTCCCTTCCACCTTGAATCCGTTGTCTTTGAAAATCTCAAGGGCTTCCTTGTCATTGAAGGCCACTCCGGTGGTCTTCAACAGATCCATGGAAGCGTCATGGATTCTTTCCATGTCCTGCCGGCTCAGTTCCTGCATGCGGTCATACATAATGTTTCCTCCTTATTATGGACTAAAGTGTCCTGTGGTTAATAATGGCGTTATGCGCGGTCGGTTTTTTTATACTGGTTCAATCCTTTAAACAGGCTGACCAGGGCCACCAGCAGCAGAAACATCAGCGGGAATGCTGTGGCGATGGAAGCGGTCTGGATGGCTTTGAGGCTCCCGGACCCGGCCAGCACCGCTGCCACGGCGCCCAGGGCCACGCCCCAGAAGGCCCGCAGGTTTCGGCCCGGGTTTTCATGTCCGGACACGAACATGGCCAGAGAAATGGCGGCGGAATTGGCGGATGTCAGAAAGAACGTGGCAATGAGAAAGATCAGGGCCACAGCCAGAAGCCCGGTCAAAGGAAGGTTCTGGGCAATGGCGAAAATGGCGCTTTCCACCCCGTGGGCTTCCAGGGTGCCGGTGACGTCAAAATGGATGCCCGCACCCCCCACCACGCCGTACCACAGAAAATTGCCTAAAGACGGCAGGATCAGGGCCGCGGCCACGGTCTCCCGGATGGTTCTGCCCTTGGAGATCCGGGCGATGAATACGGCCACGAACGGTGCCCAGCTCATCCACCAGGCCCAGTAGAACACGGTCCAGGACCCGATCCAGTTCCCATCGTATCCGGGTGCGGTGAACAGACTCATGGGGATGAAGTGCAGCAGGTACTGGCCCAGCGAGTTGACGGTGAGATTCACCAGAAAAATGGTCGGGCCGAACACCAGCACGAAAAACCACACCCCCACAAACACCCACATGTTGACATCTCCGATCAGTTTCACCCCTTTCTGGAGCCCGGTGTATACGGACAGGGTGAAAATGGCGGTGAGCACGCCGATGATGATATAGGTGCTGGACGGCCCCAGTTCCAGGCCGTACTGGTATTTGAGGCCGGCGGACAGCTGAAGGGCCACAAACCCGGTGGTGGTGGCAAGGCCCCCTAAGGTGGCGAACACGGCAAAGATGTCCAGCACCTTTCCCCAGGAGCCGTAAATCCGGTCGCCGATGGCATAGTAAAACGCGGAAGAAAACTTCAGCGGCAGGTTCCGGGTGAAACTGGCATGGGCCAGTGCAATGGTGAGCAGGGCAAAGATGGACCAGGCGCTCAATCCCCAGTGGAAAAACGAATAGGTCATGGCGTTGGCACCGGCGGCCGGGGTGAGGGGATCGCCTTCGAAATAGGGGGGCGGGCTCATGTAATGGTAGGCGGGTTCGGCCGGTCCCCAGAATACGATGCCTGCGGCAATGGCAGATCCGAACAGCATGGCGAACCAGGAAAAATTGGAAAATTCCGGCCGGTCTTCCGGCAGGCCCAGCTTCATGTTCCCGTAGCCGGGGCCCATGAGCACAAAACATCCCATCACCAGAAAAAATACCGTGATCAGGTACAGCCAGGCCCATATGGTGGTGGTCCAGGTGAACACGGCATTGATCATGGATGCCATGTTGTCGGGAACCAGAATGGATCCGAGCACGAATGCGACGGTCACGCCCGCGGATACCCAGAAAACGATAGGGTCAAAGGGTCGGATCGGAACCGTGGGACGGGTCATGGGCTGTCTCCTGAAATCGAAACGGGTTTGCTGGATTGCCGGAAACCTGACACAAGGATGCAGGCAGCCCGGCACATGTGTCCTGAACAACTGCGTTGTTTCTTGGTATTTGCAGGATTGGTGCCAAAATCGTTGTGTCAGATTCCGATTCGAATACGGTCTGGATCGCCTGATAAGACGGGCCGATAGCTTGTCTTTTTTCACAGAAAGATGGAAAGGATTGCCGCCGGCAAGTGAAAAAATATTTTCTTTAAGAAGGGGTTTTATGAAAAAATGTTTTCTTATGAAAAAATATTTTCAGTCTCTGGGCAGAAAATCGGCCCGGCACAGCCGGTGTTTTTTGATTTTGTAATGGAGCAGCTGTCTGGAGATACCCAGCTGTCGGGCAGCCCGGGTCACGTTGCCATTGCAGGCGGCAAGGGCGTCTGACACAGCGTCCCGTTCCTGGTCTGTCTGGATCTGTGCCAGGGGCCGGGCAGGGTCGGGCGGACCGGGAGACCGGGTGGTCATCACAAGACCGTTGGGAGGGCTTTCTGATGGCTGAGCGTCCAAACGGTTCTCATCGGCCGGGGTTGCCATCGGCTCCAGGGTGTCCAGTCCCGGGGTGAAGGGATCCATGCCCAGAATTTTTTCCTGTCCCGCCAGGTTCATGGCCCCTTCGATGAGATGTTCCAGTTCCCGGATATTACCGGGCCACTGATAGATCTGAAACAGCTTCCGGATTTCCGGAGAAATTTCCTGCACATGCGTCCCCAGGCGCTGGTTGAATTTCTCGATAAAATGAGCGGTCAGCTCTCCAATGCTTTCCAGCCGTGCCCGCAGCGGCGGAAGTTTGACCATCACCACCCCGAGCCGGTAGTACAGGTCCGTGCGCAGCCGGTTTTCCCGGATGGCCACCCGGGGGTCCCGGCTGACGGAACTGATGATTTTAACATCCAACGGGATCTCCTTGACCGACCCCAGGCGGCGCACCTGTTTTTCCTGAATCACCCGCAGCAGTTTGGCCTGCAGCTCCATGGGCATGGCCAGCAGTTCATCCAGAAACAACGTGCCCTTGTGGGCGGTTTCAAACAGTCCGGGTTTGTCCAGTGCCCCGGTGAACGCCCCCCGGGTGGTGCCGAACAGCATGCCTTCCATCAGGTAATGGGGGATGGCCGCACAGTTAACCGCCACATATTTTTGCTTGTTCCTGGGGCTGAAATTATGGATGGCCTGAGCAAACAGTTCTTTGCCGGTACCGGTTTCCCCCTGGATCATGATCGGGGAAGGAGATACGGACGCTTTCTGGGCGGTTTCCTTGACCCGGATAAAATCAGGGCTGGAGCCGATCAGATCTTCAAAGGTGTACTGGGTACCGTTTCCCAGTGTGGACCGGCATTCGGATGCAGAGGGTACCGGTATGGACCGGCGCAGCTGTTCATAGTCTTTGACAAAGCAGATCACTCCGGTAATGGTGTCGTTATCAAACAAAGGATATACCGAGGTAATGGTATTGGCAATTTTTCCGGACACGGTTTTGTAGAAAAAAATCCGGTTTTTGATGGCCCGCTGGTGCCGGGCGCACTGCATGATCATGCTGGTTCGGTTGTTCAACTCATAGATGTCGGTCACTTTGAGACCCATGGCGTTTTCGGGTGAAATACCGTCGATGCTGGCCTGGGACTGATTGTAGAACTGAATGACCCCGTGGATATCGGCTATCATCACGCCGTCATCCAGATGATCCAGAACGGAAAGAAAATTGATACGGCTCATGTTCAGCAGGCCAGATCCTGACGTAATGTCCTCCATAACCATCATCCCTGAAGGTTGTGTGTTGCAATGGATTTTATTTGCGACATGGAACCATAAAACCGGGGACGGGTACAAGAAAAAAATAAAAAAACCCGGGGGAAGCAGAAAATTTCCCCCGGGTAATGCCGGATGGCGGCGCAAAGTGTCACAGTTGAGAGGTTATGAAGGAAACATGGTTTCCTCGATGTCCACGGCGGCAGCGCTGGTGTTCATCAACGCGGCAAACCGTCCCATGGTCACGGGCAGCTCTGTCTCGGTGAAAAACGCCAATGATTTGATGACCCCCTGGTAAAAGGGCTGATCTTTTTTCTTGGCTTTTTCCAGTTTCTGGGCCGCGATGGTGGCCCGCCACAGCAGCATCCAGGCCATGACCGTGTCTCCGGCCGCATCCTGGAACGGATGGGCATTGGCAAATGCCGCCAGCACTTTGTCGGACATGGCGGCCTGGCCCATGTGTATGGCGACTTCCGCCAGCTTGTTGACCGCTTCCTCCACTTTGACGGCATATTCCTGGATGCTTTCGATCTCCTTGGCCTGGGCCAGGGTTTTCTGCATTTCCCCGAACAGTTCCATGATGGGCTTGCCCTTGTTGAGACCCAGTTTTCTGCCCAGCAGATCCATGGCCTGGATCCCGTTGGTACCTTCGTAGATCAGGGTGATGCGGCAGTCTCTGAGCAGCTGGGCCATGGGGTATTCCTCGATGAACCCGTATCCGCCGTACACCTGCATGCCCTGGGAGCAGATCTCAAAAGCCCTGTCTGTGACATATCCTTTGGCAATGGGGGTCAGTATTTCCACAAATCCCTGATATTTGGCTTTTTCTTTGTCCGTGGCCGCATGGTTGGCCATATCCGAGCAAAAGTGCACAAAGTAGAGCAGGGAACGCATGCCTTCCACATAGACCTTCATTTTTATGAGCTGGCGCCGCACGTCCGGATGCTGAATGATAGGAACCCCTTCGGCATCCGGGTTCATGATTTCCGTCAATGCCTTGCCCTGGATTCGGGTTTTGGCATAGTCCAGTGCATACATGTAAGCAGCCGTGGCACAGGCAAAGCCCTGATATCCCACCAGCAGCCGGGCCGCGTTCATCATCAGGAACATGGCTTTCATTCCTTTGTTCTCTTCCCCCAGAAGCGTGCCGATGCAGTTGCCTTTGGAGCCCAGAGAGAGCGAACAGGTGGAATTGCCGTGGATACCCATCTTGTGCTCGATGCCGGTGCACACCACATCGTTGAATTCGCCCAAAGATCCGTCGGCATTGACCCGGATTTTGGGAACCAGGAACAATGAGATGCCTTTGGTGCCGGCCGGTGCGCCTTCGATGCGGGCCAGGACCGGATGGATGATGTTTTCTGCCAGATCGTGGTCCCCGCCGGAAATAAAAATTTTTTCTCCCACAATCGAATAGGTGCCGTCGTCGTTGGGCGTGGCCTTGGTGGTCAAAGCCCCGACATCCGACCCGGCGTTGGGTTCGGTGAGCAGCATGGTGCCGCACCATTTGCCGGTGTACATGTTTTTCAGGTACAGGTCTTTCTGTTCTTTGGTGCCGAAATGTTCCACCAGATGACCGGCGCCCTGGGTCAGGCCGGGGTACATCATGAACGGATAATTGGCCCCGTTGAAATATTCCACCACTGCCGATGCCACGGTTCTGGGCATCCCTTGTCCGCCCCATTCGGGGTCTTCGGTGACCGCCAGCCATTCACCTTCGTTGAACAGTTCAAACAGCCGCTTGAAGGCTTCCGGCGTGGTCACGTTGCCGTTTTCCAGGGTACAGCCTTCCTGATCCCCTTCCTTGTTGGCCGGCAGCAGCTCCTTGACTGCAAAGTTTCTGGCTTCTGCAATCACCAGATCAATGGTTTTTTTGTTGAAATCCGCAAATCCGTCATGGATTTTGGAAAGCGATTGGGCATTGAGCTGTTCATGCAGGACAAATTCGATGTCCCGGCGATCTGAAATTACCTGTGTCATGATGCGATGATCCTCCTGATGTGAATGCCTGTTATAGGCACTGAACAGTTGCTCAGTTAAAAATTTTCAGTATTCCAACGGCAGCGCCCATGTTAAAGGATTGGTTCAAAATAGTTAATATCAAATTAAAATAAATTGTTGTGCTTTGTTTTCATAAAAGATCCCGTGGCGGTGGCGCAGTAAACACCTGATTCAAATAAAATGAATACTCATTCATTACATGGAATTTTGTCAGTGTCAATGATTATTTTCAAAATAACGATATCGCTTGACCGGAATACCGTTTTCTGGTACCCCTGACTAGTTGACTTTTGCGGTGTATGTAACGGACCTGGCACACCTGTGTCAGACGTTCATAAGTGATGATTAACACTAATTTGGAGGATGAGTATGAAAAAATTACTATTGACTGTGTTAAGTATTTTTATGGTGATGTCTTTTGCCGCTTCTGCCGGTGCAAAGACCTTTAAGATGGGGCTGGATGCCGATCCCGTATCCCTTGATCCCCAGGTGCAGCTCTCCGGCGGCATGCTCCAGTTGTCCCACTGGTTGTTTGACCCGCTGGTACGCTGGACCCAGGACATGGATTTCGAACCCCGTCTGGCCACCAGCTGGGAACGGCTGGATGAACTGACCATGCGGTTTCATCTGAGAAAAGGGGTCAAGTTTCACAGCGGCAACACCTTTACCGCCAAAGATGTGAAATGGTCCTTTGACCGCATGAGAAAAAGTGTGGATTTCAAAGGCCTGCTGGAACCCTTTGACGGATGCTATATAGTCGATGACTACACCGTGGACGTCAAAACCAAAAAAGCATATCCCCTGGTGCTCAACATGGCCACCTATTTCTTTGCCATGGACTCCGAGTTTTACACCGGTACCGATGAAGACGGCCAGCCCAAGGATGCCATCGTCAAAATCGGTGAGTCCTTTGCCTTGAACAACGCCTCCGGCACCGGCCCGTTTATTGTGACCAAGCGCCAGCACAACGTGGTGCTGGAAATGAAACGGTTTGCCGACTACTGGGACAAAAACAGCCCGGGCAATGTCACCGAATTCATCGTGAGCCCCATCAAGGAAAACGCCACCCGGGTGGCAGCCCTGCTGTCCGGCGGCGTGGACTGGATCTCTCCTGTGCCCCCCCAGGATTTTGCCAGAATCGATTCTGATGACGAGGTCAAACTGGTGAACATCAACGGCGGCCGGATCATCACCTTTCAGATGAACCCCAACCGGGTGGAGGCATTCAAGGATGTCAGGGTGCGCCAGGCCATTGTCCATGCAGTGAACAACGAAGGTATCGTCAAACAGATCATGAAAGGTACGGCCACGGTGGCGGCCCAGCAGGGACCCAAAGGCTATCTCGGCTATAAGGAAACCCTTACGCCCCGCTATGACCTTGCAAAAGCCAAGGCCCTCATGAAAGAAGCCGGATATGAAAACGGGTTTGAAATCAGCATGATGGCCCCCAACAACCGGTATGTCAATGATGCCAAGATCGCTGAAGCCACAGCCCAGATGCTGGGAAAGATCGGCATCAAGGTGAACCTGAAAACCATGCCCAAGGCCCAGTACTGGAATGAATTCGATGCCAGGGCCGCGGACATGATGATGATCGGGTGGCATTCCGACACCGAAGACTCCGGGAACTTTTCCGAATTTTTGACCATGTGCCCCAATGCGGAAACCGGATACGGCCAGTATAACAGCGGGTACTGCAACCCGAGAGTGGATGAGCTGACCATCGCGGCCCAGTCGGAGACCGATATGGAAAAACGGAAGGCCATGCTTCAGGAGATTGAGCAGATCCTGTATGATGACGCCGCTTTTGTGCCGTTTCACTGGCAGAACCATTCCTATGGCGTCAAAAAGAATGTCCGCGCGCAACCGGTCATCAATTCCCAGAATTTTCCATATATCGGAGACCTGGTGATTGAATAAGCAGTTTCGGCTGCTTTGTAACCAAACGGCTGCTGTGTGTGCGGCCTGACCAGTCACTGCCGTTCCGGAACAATTTTTCGGGACGGCAGTGTTACCCTTTTTGGATAAAGATTTCATCCCATGTTTGCATTTATCATCCGTAGAATTCTCCAGGCCGTGGTGGTCATGCTGGTCATCAGCCTGGTGGTGTTTGCCATACAAAAACAGTTTGGTGATCCGGTCAGAGACCTGGTGGGAGAGCGGGTCACCCCGGAAGAGCGGCAGCAGATCGCCGACAAAATGGGGCTGAATGATCCGTTTCTGATCCAGTATGGCCGGTTTGTCAAAAATGCCGTGACCCAAGGGGATCTGGGGCGGTCGTTTTTATACAACAAACCCAACCTTGAGGTGATTGTCGAACATGCACCGGCCACCATCGAGCTGGTGCTGGGAACTTCGTTGATCATCATGGTGCTGTCTTTGCCCCTGGGGGTGTATTGTGCGTTAAAGCCACGCAGCTGGCTGTCCCGCTTCACCATGAGCTTTTCCACTTTGGGGGTGTCCATGCCCGTGTTTCTGACCGCTATCCTGCTGATTTATCTGTTTGCGGTGCACTGGCGGATTCTGCCTTCCTACGGCCGGGGGGAGACCGTGGATCTGTTCGGCAACGGCATCTGGATGACCGGGCTTTTGACAATTGACGGGCTCAAGCACCTGATTCTGCCCTGTATTTCTTTGTCCACGCTCATGCTGCCCCTGTTCATCCGCCTGATCCGTTCTGAGATGATGGAGGTGCTGGAAACCGAATATATCAAATATGCCTGGGCCAAAGGGCTGTCTCCCCGGCGGGTCTGGCTGGTTCATGCGTTCAAGAACACCCTGCTCCCGGTGATCACGGTGTTCGGGGTCCAGATCGGGATCATGTTTGCCTTTACCCTGCTCACGGAACTGGTGTTCCAGTGGCCGGGCATGGGATTCATGTTCTTAGAGGCGGTGAACCGGGCGGATCTCTCCCTGCTCATTGCCTATCTGGTGGTGGTGGCCGCGTTGTTTGTGGTGGTCAATACGGTTGTGGATATTCTCTATGGCTTTATCAATCCCACGGTCAGGATAGCAGGAACCAAATGAAAACAAAATTACAGCAGTTTAAAGAGTCCTATTTCTTATACAGTTTCCGGCGGGACCTGGTGGCCATGGCAAGCTTTGTCGTTCTGGTGATCTTTTTGTTTATCGCTTTTGCCGCTCCCTGGATCTCTCCCATGAACCCCTATGATTCCGCCAATATCGATATCATGAATTCTGAAATTCCCCCCATGTGGATGGACGGGGGATCTATTGAATTTCCCCTGGGCACGGACAACCAGGGCCGGGATATGCTGTCCACCATGTTCTACGGGCTGCGCACCTCCATTATCATAGGGCTTGGGGCCGTGGCCATCCAGGCGGCCATCGGCATTGTCCTGGGGCTTATGGCAGGATATCTGGGGGGGAAAACCGATGCCATTCTCATGCGCCTGGCAGATATCCAGTTTTCCTTTCCCTATCTCATGGTGGCCATTTTCATGAGCGCCATCTTCCAGGTGGTGTTTGGTGCCGGCAGTTTCGAGCAGATGGCCATACCCCTGTTGACCATTATCATCGGTCTGTCCAACTGGCCCATGTTCGCCAGGACCATCCGGGCATCGGTCATGGGGGAAAAAAACAAGGAATATGTGGAGGCGGCAAGGGTCATCGGCCTGCCCCAGCGCATCATTATGTTCCGCCATATTCTGCCCAATGCACTGACCTCGGTGATGGTGATTTCCACCATCCAGGTGGCCAACGCGGTCATGAGCGAGGCGGCCCTGTCATTTTTGGGACTTGGCATGCCGGTGACAAAGCCGTCGCTGGGGTCTCTTATCCGGTCCGGACAGGAATATTTCTTTTCCGGGTCCTGGTGGATCACCGTGCTGCCGGGGTTGTGGCTGGTGTTGTTTGTCCTGGTGATCAACCTTTTGGGGGACTGGCTCCGGGATGTACTTAACCCGAAATTATACAAAGGATAACAACAGCTAAGATGCCTCATCTTTTAGAAGTCCGGGACCTGGAAGTAAAATTTGCCCTGCGGTCCGGTGATATTACAGCCATCGACGGCGCCAGCTTTACACTGGATCGGGGAGAACGCATGGGCCTGGTGGGAGAGAGCGGTGCCGGCAAATCGGTCACCGGGTTTGCCATCATCAATCTCATCTCCAAGCCGGGATTTATTTCCAGGGGAAGCATCCATTTTGAAGGCAATGAGATATCCGCCTATTCCCTGGACCAGATGCGCAAAATCAGGGGAAACCGGATCTCCATGATTTTCCAGGATCCCATGATGACATTGAATCCGGTGTATACCATCGGGTTCCAGATGATCGAGACCCTGCAGGCCCACCAAAACATATCCAAAGCACAGGCCCGGGCCGTTTCCCTGGACAAACTCAAAAAAGTATATATCCCGTCTCCGGAAAAACGGTTGTCCCAATACCCCCATGAATTGTCCGGGGGCATGCGCCAGCGGATCATCATTGCCATATCCCTTCTGGCGGACCCGGCCATCATCATTGCAGATGAGCCCACCACCGCCCTGGATGTCACCATCCAGGCCGAGATCATGGATCTGCTCCAGGAATTGTGCGAACGCGATAGAATGGGGCTGATCCTCATTACCCATGATTTAGGAGTGGTATCCCAGGTGACCGAGAAAATCGCGGTGATGTATGCCGGCAAGGTTATTGAATACGGGCCCACGGAAACCGTGGTCCACCATCCGGTGCATCCCTATACCATAGGGCTTATCGGATCCATTCCCGGCACCATTGAACCGGGAAAGGACCTCAAGCAGATTCCGGGCATGATGCCCACCCTTACCAATATTCCGCCGGGATGTGCCTTTAATCCCAGGTGTGAACTTGCAGCAGATATCTGCACAAAAAAAACCCCGGTTTTTGAAGAAAAACAAAACGGCATTATGGCCGCCTGTCACATGAAATAGGATGGTAATAAAACCAATGACAACGCATCAGACCCCTTTATTGACGGTAGAAAACGTGGACAAACATTTTGATATTTCCGGCGGTTTTCTGGATCAACTGGCCTTCAAGGGCGGTATTCACCTGGAAAAAACCACTGTCAAGGCAGTGAATAATGTGTCTTTGTTTGTCAACAAAGGGGAAACCCTGAGTGTGGTGGGGGAAAGCGGATGCGGCAAATCCACCCTGGCCCGGGTGATCCTGGGGCTGTACCGGCCCAATTCCGGCAAGGTCTTTTATGACGGCCAGCGCATCGATCACCTGTCCCATGAACAATGGCTGCCCTATCGCCGGAAAATGCAGATGATTTTCCAGGACCCCTATGCATCGTTGAATCCCAGAAAAACCGTGCGCCAGACCCTGGAAGAACCGCTGCGGTTCCACAACCCCAAAATGACGGCACAACAAGCCGTTGACAAGGTGGCCTATGTCATGGAACAGGTGGGCGTGGACCCGGCCTGGATTGCCCGGTATCCCCATGAGTTTTCCGGGGGCCAGCGCCAGCGCATCTCCATTGCCAGGGGCCTGATTCTGGATCCCAATTTCATTGTGGCGGATGAGCCGGTATCCGCTCTGGATGTATCCATACAGGCCCAGATTCTGAATCTGCTCATGGACCTGCGGGAAAAACATGACCTGACCTATCTGTTCATCACCCATGACCTGTCTGTGGTGCGCCACATCAGCACCCGGGTGGCCGTGCTCTACCTGGGCACGGTGTGTGAACTGGCTTCGGCAAAAGATTTGTTCGAATCTCCCCGGCATCCCTATACCCGGGCGCTTTTGTCCGCCATCCCAAGGATCGGGGAGAAAAAAGCCAAGCATATCAGGCTCAAAGGTGAGGTGCCCACGCCGGTGAACCTGCCGTCAGGCTGTGTTTTCCACGGCCGGTGCGTATATGCACGGGATCGGTGTCGTCAGGAATTTCCCCGCTTCAATGAATTGTCCAACAGCACCTTTGTATCCTGCCACGGGGTGGAGGAAGGTTGGGATCTGGACTAAAGGACATCGCTGTTGCAGTTTGCAGTATACCGGCGTAAGATAGCCTTACGATTAAGTTGAAACCATCTTGAACGCTTTTGTTTGTTATTTTATGGAATCCAGAGACAGTACCTGAGCCAGTTCTCCTGTGACCTGCCATTTCACGTCCAGGTCAAAAATGCGGATGCCGTATATCTTGTCTTTTTTCCCGGGAAGCAGGTGTACAGGGTGCCTGCCTGTTTGTCGATGCTCCCCATGAGCTGCCCCTGAAGGGCCACGGCAATGCCGCCGATGGCGGCAATAATGATCAGATAGATGAGATTCACATGTCTCTCCTTTGTTCAAAACCGGCTGTGATCCGAGCAAGAAGCGGATCAGCCGAGTCCTCCGGTTGTTTTGATCTTCCACTACTACTAAAAAAGTGAGGCCAAATCAAGCCGGTCAAAAAGCATTCCCGGATTTTCCTTTCAAACCTGTGAGTTCTGTTATATTTTACCCACACAAAACAAGGATACTGGATGGAGGCGACATGAGAATTCCTGTTATCGTGGTCATTGCCGTACTGGTGTTTCTGCTCACAAGGTATGTGATTTCCAGAAAACTGCTGTATTTTCCGGTGAAGGCAAATCCGGAATACCTGGCACAGATCACCGCCCGGATCCCGGAAGCGGAAGCGATTCAAATTCCTGTGGGAAAGAAAACCATACTTCATGGATGGCTGGTGAAAAAAGATTTGACCCGGCTGCCCACGGTGTTTTATTTCGGGGGCAATGCCGAGGAGGTGTCCGGCAACCTGGCGGATTTTTCCGCCCGCCTGAATGCCAATGCCGTCCTGATCAACTACCGGGGATACGGTCAGAGCATCGGATCACCCACTGAAGACCGTCTCAAATCCGACGCCCTGGCCATCTATGATCATATGGCGGACCAGCTGGCGCTGGATCCGGCCCGGTGTGTCGCCTGGGGACGGAGTCTGGGGTCTTCCATGGCCGCCTGGCTGGCACTGGAACGAGATTTTGGCAAACTGATTCTGACCTGTCCCTTTGACAGCATCCAGGCGGTGGCAGGGGCGTATTATCCGGCCTGGCTGGTGAATCTGGTGCTGGAGGACCGGCACCGGATCATTGACTTCGCCCATCAGATTGTCAGCCCGACCCTGGTGCTGGTGGCCCCGGAGGATGAAGTGATTCCCTATGCGCATACCCATCGTCTGTATGAGCGCCTGACCTGTCCCAAACAACTGGTGCCGGTTCACGGGGCCGGCCATAACACCATTTCCTCGTTTGAAACCTATTACAACGCAGTAAATACCTTTCTGGAAAAAGACTTGAAAGGTCCGGGATCAGGGTTGCTGCCAAAGACACCGGTAAAATGACCATGGCATCGGAACCACCCGGTATGATAAAAATGGAGATCCGCCATGCGGTGCAGGCCGGTATTCCCATATTTATCGGGTATTTTCCTGCGGCCGTGGCCTTCGGTATTCTGGCCAAAGGGTGCGGCACCAGCCTGGTGGAGGCGTTTTTGTTTTCCGCGGTGGTGTTTGCCGGGGCCAGCCAGTTCATCGCGTTGAACCTGCTGATGACCGGTATGGGTCCGGGGGGCATCATTCTGACCACCCTGCTGGTCAATTTCCGGCATTTTCTCATGAGCGCCTATCTGTCCACGCGGTTGAGAAGTCTGGCCCGGAAAACCTATTTTCTCCTGGCGTTCGGGGTGACCGATGAAGTGTTTTCCGTGCTGTCGTTCCATGACAAACCCCTGACCCCCCGGTTCGTGTTTTTTTTGGAACTGTCGGCCTGGTCCGGGTGGGTGTCCGGCACGGTGTGCGGATTTGTTCTGGGCGGGTTTCTGCCCGACATTCTGACCCAGAGTATGGGAGTGGCCCTTTACGCGCTGCTGCTGGCCATTCTGCTGCCAGCCCTTAAAGCGTCCAGGCAGACGGTTTTTCTGGCGGTGATGTCGGCCGGCTTGAACACCGTGCTGATCCGGCTGGACCTGCTGCCTGCCGGGTGGTCCATTATTGTCTGTATCCTGGTGGTGGCGCTGGTGGGCGCATTTCTCACACCGGAAAAAAAAGAGAGGGTCTGTGAATGATTCTCTGATATTTCTTATTTTCGGGATGGCCGCCGTTACCTATGTGCCGCGGCTCATGCCGTTTCTGCTGCTCAACCGGCTGCGCATTCCCCACCGGGTGAACGCCTTTTTAAAAGCCATTCCCGTGGCCGCCATCGGCGCGCTGATCGTCCCCGGTGTCCTGACCGCCACCCCGGAGCTCCCGGCGGCGGCCTTGACAGGCATGGGGTTCGCCCTGGTTTACGGCCTGTTCAGAGGCGGCATCATCGTGCCGGTCCTGGGAGCGGTAGGGGCCGCCTGGCTGGTGCTGGCCCTTTTCGGATAACCACCCCCGGCCGGGCAGATGCCGAAAAAAATGTTTTGACATCCAGAGTCTTTCCTGGATATAGTTACCCTAACTGCGTTGAAATTCATTCGGTCCTGTTGTTTAAGCTCTGCTATTCTTCTTGCGCGCCAACGGTTTCCTTTTAAATTCCACCATCAAAGAGGAGGTAACATCATGAGCGACAGTGTCTACAAAATCATCGATCTGGTAGGGGCCAGTAACACTTCCTGGGAAGATGCGGCCAACAAGGCCATTGCCAAAGCATCCGGATCCCTGCGGGATCTGCGGATCGCCGAGGTGAAGAAACTGGATATCAAAATCGAGGAAGGTAAACCAGCCCAGTTCCGAACCAACATCCGTCTGTCCTTCAAGTACCAGGATTAACCGGGTGTAAACAGGGCGAGACTCAGTTCCGGATCTGACCGGAACCCCAGGCCCAGTTCCCCCGCCGTCCTTGAACCGGGTGGAGGCGTTGACGATGACCAGGGTTCAAGTACTTCAAAGCACCCCTGAGACGGGTGGCCCTGGCACCGCTGATCAGTGATCTGCCCATTGTGCTGGTGTCGGTGGGGATTTTGTCCTCCATGGCCGGTTTCGAGGCGGTGCTGGTGAATGTGCTGAGCCCCCACCCCTATCTGTTCTGGATGACGGTGGGGGCGCCTCTGGTGCACCGGGCCCTGGCTGTGAACATGGCCGCGGCCGGGGCATTTATTGCCGGGTTCTATGTGCTTCTGGTGGGATCCAAGGTGGTCCTGGCCCTGGTGGTGGCCCGGTCTAAGGCCGTCATCAAAGGCCGGGCCTATGTGGTGATCATGCGGGGGCTGGGCGCGGTTCTGTGTCTGCTGGCTTTGATACTGGTCAAAGACGGCCTGACCCTGCTGGGCGTCTGGTGACGGCTACAGATCAAAATCCCGTGAGGTGACCGTGTGCTCCATGCGCCGGATGCGCTGGTCGATGGTGTCGAATTTGCGTTTGAGACGCTGGATGGCCGACTCCCGGGAGGTGGTATAGGACTCGTAGAACTCCTGGTCGTCCGTGTTTTGAAGCGGTACCACCGGGGCCGGCCGCATGATCAGACCGGCGATGATGTAGATCACCCCGATGGGCCAGAACCCGGTGAATACAAAGATCAGCAGCACGACGACCCGGACCCAGAAGACACTCAGGTCAAAATGATCGGCCAGTCCCCGGCACACCCCTAAGAGGATGCCTCTTCGGGAGCGGAAGATACGCCGATCCCCGGTGATGTCATCGAACCGGTCCCGAAAGCGGCGGCGGGGTTTGTTTCCCCGTCCGAATCCACCGGCGTGATGTCTGCGTTTATAGTGATATTTCATTTGATTATCCGTCCTTTCGTTTGCGTTCGATCAGGATGGTTTCCAGGGCTTCCACCCGTTTTTCCATTTTTGACAGGCCATTGTAGATGTCCTGGATCATTTTGGTCTCGTCATCATACGTCTGGCGGTCTTTTTTCCGGATGCCGCCGGTTCTGACGGCCCGGATGACCGCAATGGCCATCAGTCCGATGGTGATCACCACCAGAATGATGCCTCCCATAATCATGGCCAGGATCAGCAAACCATTCATTATCAATCATCTCCTTTCGGGGTTGAAAATTCAGTCGCTGACTCTATCATTTTTGGGCCGGGTTTGGGAGGATTTTAATTCCTGAAGCTGACGTTCGATATCATCGTCGGCGGACAGTTCCTCAAACGCTTCTTCCAGGCCGGACTTTTTTCCGTAATTTACCAGATCCGCCTCCGCTTCCATGCGCTCGATATTGGATTCCATTTCATCGAATTTCTGCACCACCTGGGCGGAATCCATACGCCGGATCTCCTCGTGGGCCTGTTTCTTGCGCTGGGCCCGGATGTGCCGCTGCACCAGCATGCGCTGTTTTTCCCTGGCGGATTTGAGCTTGTTTTCCAGTTCCTGAATATCATCTTGATACTGGGCCACAATGGACTGAAACTCAGCCAGCTCCTGTGCCACGGCCTCACCTCTCTGGGCGAACCGTCGTTTTTCCAGCAGGGCCTGCCGGGCCAGATCATCCCGGCCTTTGGACACGGCCAGGGCTGATTTTTGATCCCAGAACGCTTCCTTGTCCTGGAGCTGCTCCAGCTGGCGGGATACCTTTTTTTTGTCGGCAATGGTACCGGCGCAGGCGGATTTGAGTTCCACCAGGGTGTCTTCCATTTCGCGGATCATCAGCTTGATCAGTTTTTCCGGATCTTCGGCCCGGTCCAGCATGGAATTGATGTTGGCGGATACAATGTCTCTGAATCGTGTAAAAATTCCCATGATATCTCTCCTTTAATTGGTAACATGTGTTGGGTCAATAAAATTCTGCATGTGACAAGACATGGAGCAGAAAGCGTGCCAACGACAAATTGCGGCAGTATCTCCTGTAATTCCAAATTGTTATTTGGCTTGACAAAAAAACCGCAGAGTGGTAATATCAGCCCCAAAACAGTAAATATCTATTTTTTATGGTTGAAATTACCACATATGAGGCCGTTGGACAATCTGAGGCGTTTATTGCGTTTCAGGAGCGGATTTCCCGGGTGGCACCGGTGGAACGTCCGGTCATGGTCATCGGGGAGCGGGGTACCGGCAAGGAACAGGCCGCCACCCGGATCCATTATCTGTCAAAAAGATGGCAAAAACCGCTGGTGACTTTGAATTGCGCGGCCCTGACCCCGACTTTGATCGGATCGGAACTGTTCGGGTATGAAAAAGGGGCGTTTACCGGGGCCGGCACCCGCACAGCCGGCCGGTTTGAGCAGGCAGCCGGGGGCACCCTGTTTCTGGATGAGATCGGCACCATTCCCATGGAGGTCCAGGAAAAAATTCTGCGGGTGGTGGAATACGGGACATTCGAGCGGGTGGGGTCCTCCCGGCAGGTCGAGGTGGATGTGCGCATCGTGGCCGCCACCAACGCGGATCTGCCTGCCATGGCAAAAAAAGGCACTTTCAAGCAGGACCTTTTGGACCGCCTGTGTTTCGAAGTGATACATGTGCCGCCTTTGCGGTGCCGCAAAGAGGATATTCTGATTCTGGCCCGTCATTTTGCCGGCCGAATGGCGTTTGAACTGGGGCAGGAACCGATGCCGGAACTGACAGCTGCGGCTGAAAACGCCCTGATGACCTACCTTTGGCCGGGCAATGTCCGGGAATTGAAAAACGTGGTGGAACGGGCGGTCTACCATAGCGAGACCCACAAGATCGATGAGATCTGTTTTGATCCGTTTGACAATCCCTTTGCACAGGAGGGTCAAGACAAAAAAAACAGGGAACCGGTCCGGTCCCTGCCTGAAACGGGTCCGGTGCCGAAAATCCTGGATGAACAGCCAGTGGCGGATCTGATGGCTCTGCCTTTAAAACCGGCGGTTCAGGCACTGGAAACCTTTCGGGTCAGGCATGCGCTGCGGCAGAACCGGTTCAATCAGAAAAAAGCGGCCGCCCAGCTGGGTCTGACCTATGATCAGTTCAGAGGGATCAAAAAACGTCTGGGAATCTGATTCAACAGAACAGCCGGCAGATCAAATGCAAAAAGGCGTGGCCGGGACTGGACGGCATGCCTGTGTCGACCGGGTGCCGGATCATTTATTTACAATCCGTCTGTGGGCCATCAGCCGGATGGCATTGATGCGGATGAATCCTTCGGCATCTTCCTGGTTGTACCCGCCTTCGATATCCATGGAGGACAGGTCCTGGTTGTAAAGGGAGGACGGGCTGGTGCGGGCTACGGGATAGGCCGTGCCTTTGTACAGTTTGAGGAACACATCCCCGTCGATCAGCTCCTGGCTTTTGTCCATGGCCGCCATGATAAATTCCATCTCCGGGCTGAACCAGAATCCGTTGTACACCAGTTCTCCGAGTTTGGCGGCCAGCATGTCCCGCAGCCGCATCACTTCGCGGTCCATGGCCACGCCTTCGATATCCTTGTGGGCCGCATGGAGAATAGTGCCCCCCGGGGTTTCATAGACCCCCCTGGACTTGATTCCCACAAACCGGTTCTCCACCATGTCCAGCCGGCCGATGCCGT
This sequence comes from Desulfotignum sp., assembly GCA_034522435.1. Taxonomy (GTDB): domain Bacteria; phylum Desulfobacterota; class Desulfobacteria; order Desulfobacterales; family Desulfobacteraceae; genus Desulfotignum. The sequence continues at coordinate 20,469 of JAXHLJ010000019.1, read as the reverse complement.
GTTCACTTCCCAGGCGGTTGAGGTATTCGAACAGTTCCAGGGGATCGGTTTTCAAGGCACCGTCGCTCAGGTTTTCCACTTCTACCGGGATACCGTCCTTGAATCGGATCCGGATTCGGTCAGGGGTGTCCGGCGCGTTTTCCGGGGCTGTGGTGTGGGAGTAGATACTTTCATCGCATTCATGGGCCGGGTCTTCCAGAATGCCGGCTTCATGGGAGATGTGCAGCAGATTATCGTCTTCGCTGTAGGGTTTGGACGCGGTCTGTTTGGTGGGAATGGCATATTTTTCCGCATAGGCCAGAAGATCGGTCCGGCCTTTGAACGCGGCCAGAAAGTCCTTGTTCTTCCAGGGGGAGATGATTTTGATTTTCGGGTTCAGTGCGAAATAGGACAGTTCGAACCGGACCTGGTCGTTGCCTTTGCCGGTGGCACCATGGGACACATAAGCGGCACCGACGCTGTTTGCAATCTCGATCTGTTTTTTGGCAATCAAAGGTCTTGCAATGGCGGTTCCCAGGAGATACCGGCCTTCATACAAAGCATTGGCCTTGAACACCGGGAAAATATAATCGGTGACAAACTCCTTGCGCATGTCTTCGATGAACACATCCGAGGCCCCGATTGTCAGGGCTTTTTGGCGGGCCGCTTCAAAATCTTCCTGCTGGCCGATATTGGCCATGTATGCGAATACTTCATATCCCTGTTCCAGCAGCCATTTCAGGATGACCGAGGTGTCCAGTCCGCCGGAATACGCCAGAACCACTTTTTTTTTTGTCATGGAAACTCCTTAATGCATGTATGAATTTTATGGGCTTATTTAGACGAAAACCATTGAAATAGTCAAGCATTTATGTGTAACCAGACAGGATGTCATGATTGAAACCAGGTGGTATGTGGGGCATTTCCAGGTGATGAATCCGGCCTGGGATTCATCAGGCGAATATGGTCAGCAGTGCGCCGGAGATGGCCATCATGATGGCCACCCCTTTGTTGGTCGTGATTTTTTCTTTGAGAAACACGGCGGCCAGAATAAAAATGAAGATGGTGGACATCTGATTGAGGATGGCGGCCCGGGATGCGGTGGTGTATTTCATGCCGGCCACCCACAGCAGCAGGGCGATGTAATTGCCGCAGATGGATGCGGGCAGGGCCACCAGCCAGGATCCGGACCATCTGAGTTCCGCAAGCAAGCGCTGTCTTCCCGGGTGACAGGCCACCAGAATCACCAGCGTGACGATGGCGGCGGCCAGGCGCACCAGGGTCGCCCAGAACACATCGGTATGGGTGAGAATCTCCTTGATGATTACAATGCCCAGCGCCAGAAAAATCATGGCCATGACCCCGGCCATGACGGCAGGCAGGCGGGAGACGGCGGGAATATCCGATGTCAGAGGCAAATCCTTTTTCTGTATCGAGCCCACCAGAACCGCCCCCAGTACCAGCAGACCCCCCAGAATCCCGCCGGCACTCAAATGCTCATCCAGAAGCAGATAGGAAAAAAACAACACACTGGGCAGGTACAGGCATTCCACAATGGCGGCCATGCCGGCGCCCAGCCGGTTCAGGGCGATAAAGAAAAACAGGTCCGCCAGGGTAATGCCCAGAAATCCGGACAGAGACAGCAGCACCCAGGTGTTCAGGGGTTGTTGCGGAAAAAACGGGATGCCCAAAAGCAGCATGGTGGCGCTGACCAGCAAAAGCCCCACCACGCTTTTGTAGATGTTCAAAGAAATGGGGGAAAACGTTTCCCCGCTTTTTTTGAATAAAATGACGGCACAGGCCCAGAAAAAAGCAGCCCCCAGAGCAAATAACGATCCCAGCACGGGTTATGACATCTTTCCCGGGTGTGTGACCCGGCCTTTGAGATGAGGCCGCCGGGTGACGGCATCCCGAAGATCGAACAATACCTGGTGCCGACCGCCACCTGAAATCACCTCTTTGCTTCCCACACGCAATGTGGCGGGCATGTATACCGGCAGCTTGAACGCCGCTTCCACAAAAAAGGGGGACGCAAATTTTATGGATCGTTCCAGACAGGCCAGGGTCCGGGCCAGGCTCCACATACCGTGGGCCATTGCCTGTTTGAATCCGATGATGCGGGCCGTGACGTCGGACAGGTGGTGCGGGTTGTAATCCCCGGATACCCGGGCATATTTTCGCCCCGTACCTGAAGGGACGTGAATCGTCATAAGGATCGGCAGGGGCCGGTCCTGAACCGTTTTTACGGCATGGTCTGCCGGTGAGGGGGTCCGGGTCAGATAGGTGGAAATTCCCTGCCAGACCACCCGGTTTTCTCGAGATATTTCCAGAAGAAACCGGGTAAAGATGCCTTTGGCGGTCAATGTCATGTCTTCAAGCGTACAGGAAAGATCCAGTGAATCATTGATCCGGACCGGGCTTCGGGATTCAAACTGCTGGCCGGTCTGAATCAGTCCCATGGGATTGATGGGAAAAAAATCCGACGTGATGTAACGTCCCAGCAGACCGATGAAAAGGGTCTGGAGAAAACCCGGGGGAACAATGGGGTCACAGGGCGCATGGGAAAATCCACATACCCGGCGGTATCGGTCAATGCGCTGTCGATCCGGGAGCACTCCGTTCAGGTGCAGCCGTGCCTTTGTCACCGGGCCGGGACCCGGAAGCCGAAACTGTTTACCAAGTGCTGAAATCAGCAACCGGCAGAATATGGCCGGCATCAGCGGCAAATGCGTCAGATGAACCGAATAAATGGTTTCCGTTAAAGGAATCTGTTGAATGTCAGTGCTCATGGGTGCGGGTGTCAATCAATAAATCAGGAAAACAATTTAAAATAATCTGCGGCAGTGCCAGTATAAACCGCCGGACACAGACTCAAAATCTGCAAAATATCCTTGTTTTTTCCTGAAGTCAATACGAGAAAATGCAATGAAAATCAGTCACGCGGTGTCTTTGAATATTTTTAAGTTTCACGAAAAAACCGGATTTGGGTTGACCCTGCGTGAATAAGAGTATACTAGCAAACCGGTAGGAACGGTTTATCATCAAATGACAGGAGAGTTAAATGGATATTACAACCAGCGGTGACCCGGGCACCTCTGCCGGGGCCCATATCATAGATAAGGCACAACTTGTGAACCTGAATCCCAGCCTGCTGTACGAGGCCGTGATCGATCTGTCGTCGGAAGGTCTGATCACCGCCAACTGTATCAATCTGGCAGCCGGCATTCTTCTCAATGATCTGGGTTTTCCTGCTTATTTTTTTGAAACCATTACCAAGGAATCATTAAAAAGCATTCTGGCCTCCATTGCCAAAGGCATTTATTTCAGGGGGGACAAGGGTGTTCTCCATTCCTGGGTGGCGGATATCGATTTTGATCTGACCCAGGACAGCAATGTTCAGCGGATACGGATTGCCACGGCAGATACCCGGGACCGGATGGAACGGGTTCTGGACAAAATGCTGGCCGGGCATCGGAGGGAATATTACTACAACCCGGAAAAAGAATATTACACCTATGTGTACCGGCCGGAAACCGTGACGGATTATCCGGACGCAGATTTTACGGAATCCCGGTTTCTGTTCAACCGGAATAAGGATTACACCGCCATCCCCCGGTTGACCCGGAACCGGTATGAAAAATTTTTGGCTCAGGTCAGCGATCATGTCACGCCGTTTGTGGAAGTGTTCAACCTGTCGGATATCGGTGAAATCCGGTTTATGTTCAATTCGGATTTTGAACGACCCCAGCTGCCGGTGTTGAGAAAGCTGTTTGCCGATCACGGCCTGACCATTACCCGGGCATACTGGGAGCCGTATTTTACAGAAACCCGGGTACCGACTTCCATCTGTTCTCTGTATGTGGCAGGCGAGTTGTCAAGGAATCAGGAAGCGCCGTTGATTGCCGATCTGCAGGCCTTTTTGAGTTTTCGCGTCAGCCGGATTACTCAGCCTTACGTGGACGGCGTCATCAGCTTCAAAGAGATGCTGTTCGCCGCAAATGCCGTGGATTTCGCCCATTTGTTCATTTTCAAGGAAAAAGGCACCCGAACGGACCGGGAAATCATGGAAAGCCTGTCTTCCGTGGATCATCAGGAAGCGTTTTCCGCACGGATTCATGAATCCAATAAGTTCACTTATGTGTCCAACATGATTCTGGATACCGCCATGGCCCATCCGGATCTGGTCCGGTTTTTGTTCCAGCTGTTTGATGCCAAATTCAATCCTGAAAGCCCCGGGGATTTGACAGCGGAACGGCTGGAAATGAAAGCAAAAGAATTTGATCAGCTGCTGGCGGTGCGGTTCATGGACGACCCTTTGGGGTATGATGTGTTCAGATTTATGTTCAAACTGGTGTCCTGCTGTTTGAAAACCAATTTTTACAAATCGGAAAAACGGTCGTTTTCCTTCCGGCTGACCAATCAGGTGCTGGATCCCCTGGTATTCAAACATTTCGTGTACGGTCTTTTCTTTGTCAACGGGCATTATTCCACAGGCACCCATCTTCGGGCCGATGACATTGCCAGAGGCGGCCTGCGCCTGATCCGGGTGACCCCGGCCAACCATGCCATGGAACTGGACAATGCCGTGCTTCTCAACTATGCTCTGGGACCCAAGGCCCAGCGCCTTAAACACAAGGATATCTGTGAAAGCGGTTCCAAAGGGGTGGTGGTGCCCCATCCGATTTATGCCCATTACAGTATGGACGCGTTGTTTGACTATACTGAAGGCATCATGGATCTGATGCTGACCGATGTCCGGGTCAAAGACTATTACGGCCGGCCCGAGATGGTGTTTTTCGGTCCGGATGAAGGCACGGCCCCGTTGATGGACGCCGTGGCCTTCCGGGCAAAGGAGCGGGGATACGCCTACTGGCGCACCATCACCACAGGCAAGAGCTTCGGTATCCCCCACGACACCTACGGCATGCTCAAAAATCAGGATCTTTTCGGGCTGGTGCCGCATGGAAAGTCGGGCACGGAACTGCTCATCAACGGGGATTCCGTTGTCACCACCACGGAAATGGACCGGATTTATGAAGAAATCGGCGGACAGGTGGAAACCAGCGGCATGACCACCACCTCGGTGATGGGGGCGTTCCGGACGTTGATCGCCCACAGCGATGCCAGAGAAGAAGATCTGAACCTGATGATGACCGGCGGTCCGGACGGGGATCTGGGCAGCAATGAAATTCAGTGCTACAGGGGGAAAATCTGCCTGGTGATTGACGGCGGATCCATTCTGTTCGATCCGGAAGGGCTGGACAAAGAGGCCCTGATGAAAATTGCGTTCATGCGCCATACCAATCCCCGGGTCAATTCTTTGGCATTTCCGGAGGAAAAATTGAGTGTCAGTGGATTCCGGGTCCCGCTTAAAGGCAAGAACATCGCGTTGCCGGACGGTACACTTGTGGCGGACGGCGCCATGTTCCACCGCAATTTCATCACGGATCCGGTCAACCGGAAATTCATCGAACAGGCCGATATCCAGGCCTTCATTCCCTGCGGCGGGTTTAAAGACACCATCAATCAGCGCAACGTCAGGGAGTTCACCTCTGTGTTCAGGGAACTGCGGTTCATTGCGGAAGGGGCCAATGTGTTTTTCGATGATTCGGCCCGTCGGTATATCGCCAAAAAGACCGGCATTCTTCAAATCAAGGATTCTTCGGCCAACAAAGGGGGCGTGTTTTCATCTGCGGTGGCGGAAGTGCTGACCGCATTTCTGTTTGAAGACGATTATGAAAAACGGCTTCTGGAGGATGTCTCTACCCGGTGGGCCCTGATCCGGGACATGCTGAACCTGGTGCGCACCCATGCGAGCAACGAGACGGCCATGCTGCTCAAAATTCATGAAAAATCTCCGGATACGCCGTTGTTCGTGCTGTCGGAACAGACCAGTGAACAGATTTTCGCATTTCAGAATATGGTGGCTGATTCTCTGGAGGAGGTTCTGGCGGATGAAGACCTTTTCTGGGAGGTGATGGCCGCCTATATTCCCGGCGTGCTGGTGAAAATCCTGGGCAGGGATGCGATTTTGAACATCATGAATGCGGAAAAGCTGCGGGCCTACCGCAATGCCATTGTCACCAAGAAACTGGCTTCCACGGCGTTTTATCGACACGGCAGTGAATGGGAAGCATATGTGGCATCCACCCGGAAAGCGTTTGTTCCGGCCATGAAGGCATTGTTCGAACCCGCAGATTAACAGTTGAATCACGTGTAAACAAAATACGGACACAGGAGAAGCAAAATGACGACAATCATGGATATTATCAGTGGCAGAGATCCTTATGAAAAGGAATTTCATCAGGCGGTCACCGAGGTGGTCGGATCGGTGAAGTTGGTGTTGGACCGGAATCCTGAATACCGTCATGCCGGTATTGTGGAACGTATGGTGGAACCGGAGCGGATCATTCAATTCCGGGTTCCCTGGGTGGACGACCAGGGCCGGGTCCAGGTGAACCGGGGGTTCCGGGTCGAAATGAATTCTGCCATCGGTCCCTATAAAGGGGGGCTGCGGTTTCACCCCTCCGTGAATCTGTCTATTCTCAAGTTTCTGGCTTTTGAACAGGTGTTCAAGAACGCCCTGACCACCCTGCCCCTGGGCGGGGCCAAAGGCGGCGCGGATTTCGATCCCAAAGGCAAATCCGACAATGAGGTGATGCGGTTCTGTCAGAGCTTCATGTCGGAACTATTCCGGCACCTGGGGGCGGACAGGGATGTGCCGGCCGGGGATATCGGGGTCGGGGGCCGGGAAATCGGCTACATGTTCGGCATGTACAAAAAGTTGAAAAACGAGTTCACCGGCATGCTTACCGGCAAGAGCCTTAACTGGGGCGGCAGTCTGATCCGGCCCGAAGCCACGGGATATGGAGCCGTGTATTTTGCCCAGGAGATGCTGGTCACCCGGAACCAGACCCTCAAAGACAAGATCTGTCTGGTATCCGGGTCCGGAAACGTGGCCCAGTATACCACGGAAAAGCTCCTTCACCTGGGTGCCAGAGCGGTCACGATGTCGGACTCCACCGGTTACATTTATGATGAAAAAGGGATCGATGCGGACAAACTGGTCTATCTTAAGTATCTCAAAAATTTGAAAAGAGGCCGTATCCGGGAATATGCCGAGAAATATCCGGAAGCGGTGTACACGGAATTCAATCCGGCGGCAGATCACAACCCCTTGTGGAACCACAAGGCGGATTGCGCGTTCCCCTCAGCCACCCAGAACGAAATCAATGCGGTTGACGCTCAGAATATGATCAACAACGGGGTCCAGGTGGTCTGTGAAGGGGCCAACATGCCCACGACCCTGGGAGGCATCGATATTTTCCTGGACCACAAAATCCTGTTTGCCCCGGGCAAGGCGGCCAATGCCGGGGGGGTGGCCGTTTCCGGTCTGGAAATGGCCCAGAACGCCATGCGGATCAAGTGGAACAGCCAGGAAGTGGAAGAACGGCTCAGCAAGATCATGCAGCACATCCATCGCGAGTGTCTGGCGGCGTCTGAAGAATACGGCACACCGGGAAATTATGTGAACGGTGCCAACATCGCCGGATTTGTCAAAGTGGCGGAAGCCATGATGGATCAGGGGGTGGTGTAACTAAAAATCGCTGAGGTCCGGCTCGATAACCGCCATTTCATTGGGCCGGACCGGCCGCCAGGAAACAGAATAAAGCGCCTCGCCCGACAATTTTCTTTCCGGTTTCAGCTGAGCCACCCGCACCGGGTCCCCCAGTTTGATCCACAACACCTTGGCCGGTTCCAACTGGTATTGCCGGCTGATCTCTTCAGCAAAATAGTGGATGTAGTTTTCCAGAGAGGTGTTCATCACCGCTTTGGTTTTGACGGGCTTGAACACCACGGCGACGGGAAACAGGTACTTGAGCGTGTCATCTTCCTGTCCCAGCCGGATGATTCTCACCCGGTAGCATCCGGGCCACCATGAAATCGGTTTTTTACCGGCAGCGCTTTTTCCATCCCATTCATACATGAAATCATGAAGAATCACGGCCACCTCCCTGTGGACTGTTTCAAGTGAGCATATCGCGGCAGGCCCGTGCCAGATCTTCCGGATACACCCCGGTGATCCACCGCAGCTGGGCTTCGGAAAACGTGGGCGGCGCATAGGGCAGCCGGGGGATGAAACTGTAGATCAGGTGCTGATTGGACAAGGCGTCATCAAACCGTGCGGACAGTTCGATGCCTGTCACCATCTGTGCCCCCAGTTTTTCCAGCGCCTGCACCGCTTTTAAAATGGCCAGATCCAGGGCCTCTCTCACCGCTGTATCCGCTGCCAGCACATGGGGGACCCGGGACCGGGTCATGACCTGCAGTTCCCATTCGTTCACCTGTGCCTTGGGAACGAACAGCATCACCTGATCATCTTCATGGATGATCAAAGAAGCCTCTTTACTTGCATTTGTATCTGTGCGGCGGTTGTTGTTCATGGCTTCAATATATGCATCGAAAAACGGTCTGTCATGGGTGGTTTCAAAAATCCGGATAAAGTCGGATACCAGGTCACCGCAGGCAAAGCACGACATCGAAACCCCATTGTCATCTTCCATCTGCCGGGGAATCAATGCGTTCTGCTGGTGAATCATCTGATGGGAGGCATGGAGCCGGTGCCCGGTGGCGGCAGACCCGAACCCGAAATTCCATCCCCACAACGCCCCGTTGAACCGCAGTTCTGATCCACCGCCGTTTTCCATGGCTTTTGTGATGGCCTGTCTCAGGGTTTCCAGCTCTTCGGCCGACAGTCCGGCCCGATGTTTGGGCAAAGGAATCTGCAGCTGTTTTGCCACCCGGCAATAGACCCGCTGGTAGTATAAATGGCGCAACCCCCGGATATCTTCGACGGTCAGATCCCGGGCCCGGTATCGGATGCGGTCGTGGGCCATGTTGGCGGCAAAATGACCCCAGGGAATATAGGAGTTGCGGCGCAGGTATTCAAACACATGGGTGCGGCCACCCGTGTATTCGCCAACGATTTCGCTGGTTCCCTGAATTCCGGGCCGCAGCACCATGGCGGTTTTGTAAGCATCGGGCAGATGGGGATTGTTGACCAGAATGTCGAACAGATCCGGAAACCGGATATCCGGCTTCAATTTTCCCTGCCGGTCTGATGTGAATCCCATGCCCCAGGGGACGTCCCTGCCGGGCTCGAACAACAGGGTGCCGGCATGTCGGGCCAGTGCACACAGCTCTTGAGGGTCCGAAGACACCTGGGCCAGGGCCAGTTTCAAGGGATGGGGAAGTGCCGTCAACAGCCGGATCTTGTCGTCTTTTGACATGTCGGGTTGAAATGCCTCCAGGCCGTCAAACAGGGAACAGGGGGAGGGAGCGGCAATCCGTATCTTTTCCGGACGTCCGGCTCTGGGATCGGCCCAGGCGGAATTGATGAACGTGGTCCCCCGGAACGGCAGGGGATTGGGAATTTCATAGATCATGTCCGCGGCCGGTTCCCGGACATCGGTTTCCGGAAAATTGGCGTGATTCCAGACCGGGGTGCCGTCGGACTGCTGGCCCAAGCGGGCAATGAAATCGTTTTCCCGAAGGTTGATCACCGAAAAATCCGGCCGGTGTCTGCCCACCCGGAACCGGCCGTCAGGACCGACACAGGTGCGCAGCAACGGAAAACCATCGAAAAAAAGGGGGGAGCCGTGGGATGCCATTTTTTTTAAATCCTTGGGTGTTCAAGCTATAAAAATGAATCCAGCCCGCTGTCAAGGGCCTTGAATTTTGCCAGATCGGCCGGATGAGGCGCCAGATTGAATTGACGAATCAGATTTTCCATGACAGGGAGATACCCCAAATGAAAAAGTATGTCAACCCGCCCGGATTTGACAGGAAGTTACACACGGTCCTCAATGGCAGACAGAGCATCCTGCGCCGCATCCTTCAGGTCCGGATGGGTCAGGACGGGCATTTTTTTTTCGATCCACTCCCGGGTCTTTTGATCCCCCACCTCTCCCAGTGCATAAAGAATATCCCCTTTAATGGAAATATCCGACAAATCGGCAAAGGCCTGTATCAGGACCGGGCTTAAGCGGGCGGCCAGTTGAGGGGCCTGCTCAGCCAGGTTTTCCACCACCACCATGGCGCCCAGCCGCACGGACCATTCCGGGTGCAGGAGAAGATCCATGAATCCTTTGAAAAGGGTATCTGCCTGAATCATCCGGCTAGAAATCCAGTCGGCGTCTCCCTGCTCCAGAATCTGCCGGAACGTGGCGGCGCTGAGGCGAGAGGGATCCTGTTCAATCATCTGAGTCAGAATCTCTTTGGTATTGACTTGTCCGGTCCATCTGAAATCTGTTTCAAGTATCAGGCAGGGCACGGACATCACCCGGTGTTCCTGGGCAATTTCCGGAAACAGGGTCCCGTCGATGATATTTATAAAAATGTTTTTTGAGTGAACGGCCAGCGGAATCAGATGCCTGACCATATCCGGACAATGGGGGCATTGTGCGGCAATGAACAGGGTCAGGTGACAGGGGCGGGAGATCTGTTTCAGCAGTGTGTGGGTGTCTTCCGGCAACGGCACCGGATCCGCCAGAAACGCCAGGGCCTCCAGAAACGGTGTCAGCTCTCTGTCCAGGGGCAGGGCGCTGAACTCGATATTGTCACTGATGAACAAGGTGGGAATCTGACGCTGCCGGTCCGACGGGGTGATCCGGATACATGGGGCCGTGCTGGTCAGCTCGGATGCAAACGCCTTGAATGCCGTCTGTTCAGCATGGGTAGTATCAGACAGAAACAGGGTATGAATGTGCGTTTGTGATGCGGCCCAGTCTGTGATTTTGGCGATTTCCGATGGTGTCATGACTGGATCTGATTGCCTCCCCGCTGTATGGAACGTTCCAGAGCATGGATGGCTTGTTGGACCAGCTCAGGTAATGTGGGCGAAGTGTCTTCCGGTGTCCGGGTTTCATCAAAACTGGCCGTGCCGATACTGACGGTGAGATGAAGCATCCGGGTGCCGATCTGCAGGCGGTGTTCAAACATGTTCAGCCGGATGCGTTCCGCCAGAATCCGGGCCCGGTTCGCGTCGGTGTTGGGAAGAACCACCGCAAATTTGTCTGCGGCAAACCGGCATACCACATCTTCGTCTCTGATCAAAGCTTTAATCCGGGCCGCACAGGCGGTGAGAATATCGTCTCCGGCTTTGTGCCCATAGGTGTTTTGGAATGACTTGAAATGGTCTATGCCGGCCAGTGAAATGGAAAGAGGCAGATGGTACCGTCTGGCCTTGGCCATCTCCACGGCCAGGGTCTGGTTGAATCCGCTGCGGTTCAACAGCAGGGTCAACTGGTCTCTCCTGGAAATCAGTTCGATGCGGTTCATGGCACCCTGGACCTGGTGAATCATTTTCGCCTGTGCCAGGGAGTGCTGAATCGTATCGGTCAGATCCATGCCCGTGGTGTGTTCTATAATGAGGAAAGTCTGGGCACCCGAGGCAACGGCAGCGGCCCCGGCATCGGTATGGTTCCGGCTCACGACGAAAATCACCGGAGCCCGGGTGCCCAAGCGGACCAGTTTTTCCAGCAGGTGGAGTCCGGACCCGTCATTTAACCGATGGTTGATCAAAATGAGATCCGGCCGGGTATCCGCCACTGACATCATGGCCTCGTCCGTGGATTCCGCCTGGAACAGGGTGGCTCTGATCCGATGGGTCAGGTGGTGCCGGACAATCTGGAATTCATCGGAAAAAGGGGTGGCGAACAGAATTCTGCCGGAACGGGGGTGACCGTTTCGATCCTTGAAAAGTGCGGGCCAGTCGGTTTCCCGGTTCTGGAAGTGCTGCAGGTTCTGGATGGTTTTAGCCATCTGTTTCCCGGTGTTTCGAATCCGGCTGACACCCTGGCGCAGGCGCTTTGGAAGATCCGGTGCCTGGTTTAGAAAAAAAGTGCCGGCCTGGATCCTGGACAAAAAAGGCCGGGACTGGTTGATAAATGTGGACAAGGATGTCTGCAGCTCTTTTCGGGCCACGGTCTGGGCCAGGACCGCCTGGTGCTGTTCCATGAACCGCTCATAGACTTTTTCCAGTTCCTGTATGCTTTGTTCCATGGCGATGCGTTGCCTGAAGAAAGCGGAAAAGAACAATAATCTGGCCCTGATTACGGTGGGGTCAAGGGGTTTGGCCATATGATCGATCAGCAGCGGAGGGGCCTGATCGTACAGATCCGGCCGCCGGGAATCTTTTGTGACGAGCATCAGGGGAGGGATCCGGGTATGGGGCAGTCCGGTCAGTGCGGCGGCAATGGTTTGGGGGTCCAGTCCGGGCAGTGACATATCCATGATGATAAATGCCAGGGATCGGGCACCGATATGGGCCATGGCATCCTGGGTGGTTTCAGCCTGAATGAAAAACAGTTCCGACAGGTCATCCAGGGCATCATGAACGATCTGTACCGTGTCTTTGGATGCAAGGATCAATGCATGGTGGGTCGTGGCGGTCATGGGGTTTCCTTTGGTTTGATATGGGTGACAGCGGGTCGGATTTCCTGGTGCGTTTATCGTAAAACCGGCTTTCAAATTCAGTTAAAATCATGTAAATAACTTAAAAATAAACCTTGAATCATAGTCAGGCAGCATACCATGGCTTTTTTTGCAGATCTTCACATTCATTCAAAATTTTCCCGGGCCACGGCCCGGAACCTGGATTTGGAAAATATCTACCAGGCCGCTCAGGTGAAAGGGATTTCCGTTGTGGGAACCGGCGATTTCACCCATCCCGCCTGGGTAGCGGAAATGGAATCCAAACTGGAACCGGCGGAACCCGGTCTGTTTGCGTTGAAAAAATCATTTGCCGATGATATTGACGCCACAGTGCCGGTTTCCTGCAAAAATCCGGTGCGCTTCATGCTCCAGGTGGAGATTTCCAATATTTATAAAAAATCCGGCCGGGTCCGTAAAAATCATAATATCATCTATTTTCCGGATTTGGCCAGTGTTAAAAAATTTAACGCCCGGCTGGATGCCATCGGCAATATCACCTCCGACGGCAGACCCATTTTAGGACTGGATGCCAGGGATCTGCTGGAAATCATGCTGGAGGTCAATGATCAGGGATTTCTGGTGCCGGCCCACATCTGGACACCATGGTTTTCCATGTTCGGATCCAAATCGGGTTTTGATCATATCAAAGAGTGCTTTAGAGATCTGGCCCCCCATATTTTTGCCGTGGAAACCGGGCTGTCTTCGGATCCGCCCATGAACTGGCGGGTGGCGGATCTGGATCATGTCCGGCTCATGTCCAATTCCGATGCGCACTCTCCGGGATACCTGGGCAGAAATGCCTGTGTGTTCGGCACAAAACTGGATTATTTCGCCATGAGACAGTCCCTGGAAACCCTGGATCTGCAAGGGTATCAGGGGACCCTGGATATGTATCCGGATCAGGGAAAATATCATTTTGACGGTCACCGGAAATGCGGTGTCAGTCTGGATCCGGATGAGACGGCCCGGCTGAAAGGGATCTGCCCGGCCTGCGGCCGGCCCCTGACATTGGGAGTGCTTCACCGGGTCCGGGAGCTGGCGGACCGTGCTTCCGGATATGTGCCGGAAAACCGGCACGGATACACCAGCATCATCCCATTGGCAGATATTCTGTCCGACATTTTTCAGGTGGGTCCCAAAACCAAGAAAGTCACCCGGTATTATGAGAAAGCCGTCCAGGCCCTGGGGCCGGAACTGGAGATTCTCACCCGGTGTGCCGGGGACCGGATCCGGTCGGCCGGGGTGCCGCTGCTGGCCGAGGCCGTGGAACGGATGCGTTCCGGCCGGGTCCATGTGTCTCCGGGATATGACGGGGAATACGGCAAGGTCCGGGTGTTTACCCCGGATGAACTGGCACGGTTCAAAGGGGAGCGGCAGTTGAAAATGACCCTGAAAGGAACACCCATTGAACAGGTCGATGCGTTGCAGGCCGCTCAGGAGCCATCCGGAAATGACAGTGACGGCCATACAGCAGCGGCAACCGTGTCCGGCCCGGCCGCGTCTGTATCCAGACCCGTAAAACAAGTCGATCCGGGCATTCTGGAGGGGTTGAATGACGCCCAGCATCGGGCTGTAACATCCACGGCGTCCGCTATTTTGATCACCGCCGGCCCGGGTACGGGAAAGACCCGGACCCTGACGGCCCGGATCGCCTGGCTGTTGAAAGAAAAACAGGTGTCTTCGGACCGGATACTGGCGCTGACATTTACCAACCGGGCCGCAAAAGAGATTCAGGCGCGGATTCAAAGCGTGTCGCCCGGAAAAGGTCACCGGGTGACGGCCGCCACATTTCACGGGTTTTGTCTGACCATGCTCAAGGAATATGACTCTTTGACCCGCAGGATTCTGGAAGACGATGCCCGGATAGACTGCATCCGGAACGCGCTGGCCAGGGTCACGGGAAAGACAACCGGACTGGCCCGGCCTGCCGATGAGATGGACCTGCAGATCAGTCTGTGCAAGCAGCGGTTGCTGGCACCTGAAGATGATCTGTCCGATGCCGGGCCGGACCCTGGACTGCTGAAACAGGTGTATGCCGCTTATCAAAAGGAATTACAGGCGGCAGGCGGCATGGATTTCGAGGACCTGATTGTGCGGTTCTATCATCTGATCACCCGGTCGGAAACAATCAGAAACCGGGTCCAGTCCCGATTTACTCATGTGTTTGTGGATGAATATCAGGATTTGAACGTCGGGCAGTATGAACTGGTCAGGGAACTGGCCCGGCACAGCCAGCTGTTTGTCATCGGTGACCCGGATCAGTCCATTTACGGGTTCCGGGGATCGGATCACCGGTTTTTTCATCGGTTTGCCGATGATTATCCCGGATGCGAACAGATTGTGCTCACAAAAAATTACCGGTCCACCCAGACCATTTTAGACGCATCCTTTCAGATGATCTCAAAATTCGGGCCGGGTCGAAACACCCGGAAAATCTATTCGCAGGTGAACGGCACAAAAAAATTGATTATCAAAGAATCCGCCACGGAAACCGCCGAAGCCGTCGCCGTGGGAAAAATGATCGAACACGCCATGGGGGGCATGTCCCTGGATGCCATCAATATTCAGAAGGATGAGTCAGGCCGGGATGCGGACCGTGGATTTTCCGATTTTGCGGTGCTGTACCGCACCCGGCGGCAGGGAGAGGTGTTTGCCGATGTGTTTCAAAAACATGGCATTCCTTTTCAGACAGCGGATAAAAAGGCCGGATTCGACCGGGCTCAGATCCAATTGCTGTTGAGCTGTCTGCGCCTTCTGACCCGTCGGGCGGGTGACCGGGATGTGGACCGGCTGTCCACCCATTTACAGTCCAGAATGTCGACGGCAACCGGGCGGATTCAGCCGGAACGGATTCTGGTGCCGGTGTGGGAACCGGTCCGGGAAAAACCCGGCCATGTATGGCTGGATGCCCTGACCCGGTTTTTGAAGATTGAAAAGGCCGTGTCCAGAGACCCTGTGGCAGCTGCCGCGTATGCCCGCATTCAGGCCCTGGCCCGGGCATTTGATGATCCGGAGGAATTCATGGACCGCCTGGCCCTGGACCGGGATTCGGATTTTCTGGCCGGCGGGGTGGAAAAAGTGTCTCTGTTGACCATGCATGCGGCCAAGGGGCTCGAGTTTCCCGTGGTGTTTGTGACAGGCTGCGAACAGGGGATGATCCCCTTTGCCAGAAACGGTTTGCCCTGTGAGAATCTTTCGGAGGAGCGCCGGTTGTTCTATGTGGCCATGACCCGGGCAAAGGATCTTCTCTGTCTCACTTACGCCCGGAAGAGACGGATGTTCGGGGTTTGCCGGGACATGCAGCCATCGATGTTTATCAAGGATATTGAAACCCGTTTGATTCAGCAAGAAGCGCAGCGCCGGACCGCGCCAATCCAAAAACAGCCCATTCAACTGGAGTTGTTCTGATGGTCCGGCCGGCATTTTTTTTCTGGGCATGTATCTGGCTGATGCTTCCCGGCCCGGTTCACAGCGATATCTATCGGTATGTGGACAAAAACGGGGTGGTGCATTTCACCAACACCCCGTCTTCACCGGAATATGTGCTGTACATGCGGGAAACTAATCAATTTGACGGTGGTTTTGTATCTCCGGATACATATGACGACCTGATCCGCAGGGCCGCGGACCGCCATAACGTGCCCTTTTCCTTGATCAAAGCCGTGATCCGGGTGGAATCGGCCTTCAATACCCGGGCCGTATCTCCCAAAGGGGCCCGGGGGCTGATGCAGATCATGCCGGTCAATTTCAATGCCCTGTCCGTGAGCGATCCGTTTGATCCGTTTCAGAACATCACCGCCGGTACCCGGTATCTCAAACAGCTGCTGATGCGGTATCAACAGCAGATTCCGCTGGCTTTGGCCGCCTACAACGCCGGACCCGGCGCCGTGGACAGATACCGGCGGATTCCGCCGTTCAAGGAGACCCGGGAATATGTCCGCAAGGTGATGGCGTTGTACGACCGGTCTGACGGAACGTAACCCCTTTGGTCAGCATCCGATCCGGATCGATTTGATGAATTCCACCAGCCGGTCCTTCATGTCCGGCCGTTCCAGGGCAAAGGCCAGATTGGCCATCTGAAACCCCACTTTGTCGCCGCAGTCGAACCGGTTTCCATGGAATTTATACCCGAAAATGGGCTGTTCTTTGAGCAGGGATTTCATGGCATCGGTGAGCTGAATTTCATTTCCGGCCCCTTTGTTTTTTTCGCCCAGCAGCTCGAAGATTCTGGGCATGAGGATATACCGGCCGATAATGGCCAGGTTGGACGGGGCCTGGTCCGGTGCGGGTTTTTCCACCATGTCGTTGACGCGCACGATATCTTCTTCCACCTCGGTGGCATCCAGGATACCGTATTTGTCGGTCTGGTCATGGGGCACTTCCATGACCGCGGCCATGGATGCCCGGAGCCGGTCGAATTTTTTGATCATCTCCGACAGCACCGGCTTGTCGGTCTGGATCAGGTCATCGGCCAGCAGCACGGCAAAAGGTTCATCCCCCACGATGTCTCTGGCGCACCAGATGGCGTGCCCCAGGCCCAAAGGTTCATGCTGGCGGGTGTAGATAATGGTGCCGGTGGGGGGCACCAGTTCCCGGATCTGCTTGAGCAGGTCATGTTTTTTCTTTTGTTCCAGGGCGATCTCGATTTCAAACGAGCGGTCAAAATGATCTTCCAGTGCCTTTTTTCCGCGCCCCGTTACAAATACAATCTGTTCGATACCCGCCTGAAACGCTTCCTCCACGGCATACTGGATCAGTGGTTTGTCCACGACCGGAAGCATCTCTTTGGCCATGGCCTTGGTGGCCGGTATGAACCGGGTGCCCAGTCCCGCTACCGGAAAAACCGCTTTTTTTATTTTCATGGTGACTCCTTCAGGTGTCTGCTGGTTGAGGATTTTGTCTGCTCGTCTGCCTGTTTTGTCATAATGGGGATTTGGGGCCGTGTCAAATTGATTTTGGCATTTTTTCTTGCACCGGTGGGCTGAACCCGGAAAGAAGCCATTGTATCCGCTTGACATTATTGTGTTTTTTTTTTAGTATCCAAAACTTTGTCAATATTATTGAACCACTCACATACCAAGGATACCATATATGAACGACCAGAACAGCAAGGACCAAAAAATTTCGGAAATTCCGCCTCGGCAGATGAGCCTCGACACCCGGTTTAAATTCCGGTGTCACAAAGGGGTCAAGTGTTTCACCGACTGCTGCCGGGGTATCGATATCATGCTCACCCCTTATGATATTCTGACCATGTGCCGGAAGCTGGATTTGAGCTCCGAGGAGTTTCTGGCGGTATTTACCGAGCCCCGGATCCTCGAAAAAGCGGACATGCCCGTGGTGACCCTCAAACTGCTGGATGATGACCGCAACTCCTGCCCGTTTGTGGAGGACAGGGACGGATGCGTGATTTATGAAGACCGCCCCACCACCTGCCGGTATTATCCCATCGGGGTGGGGGCGTTAAGTTATTCCGGGGAACAGGGAAACAAGGATGAGTTCTTTTTTACCGTCAAAGAGGCCCACTGCCTGGGGTTTGAGGAGGACAAGGAATGGACCGTGGCCGAGTGGCGGAGGGACCAGGGCATCGACCTTCGGGATGAGGTCAATGACGGGTGGATGGATTTGATGGTCCGGAAAAAATCGCTGCCCGCCAGCATGAAGCTGTCTGAAGAAAGCAAAAAGATATTTTTCATGGTCTGTTACAATATCGATAAATTCAGAAAATTCGTGTTTGAATCTTCGTTTCTGGAAAGATATGACATCCCGGAAGAGCGGGTGGCTGAAATCCGGGAAGATGATGTCGAACTGCTGCAGTTCGGTTTCGAATGGCTCAAAGCCACCTTTTTTTCCGCGGGCCAGGAAAAGTTTTCGGCAAAGAAAAACTGATTTTTTTTGCCTGGTCATCAGACCCGTGCCGGGGGGTCCCTGTGGGTCTCACCCTCTGCCGTGTTTGACATGGAGTAGGGCATGGCTGTGCTGAACGGCAAAAACTGCGGGCAGGTGTGTCCTCAAACAATTTGCCGTTCTTGACGCTTCGCCATGCCCAACTCCATGTAGCAAACGCGTCAGAATGGGATTCAACCCGCAGGAACCCCCCGGCACTAGTCGATGGCTGCAAGCGGTGAGCGGGGATGAAATCCCGGTCCTGGTTCTTCCACATTCAGTATCTTTTTTACCGGGTCAATCCAGAATTTGGCCTCACCATTTTCGCACTGGACATGGAAATAGTCTATCACAACTGGTCCCGCCCACCGAACAGAACCTGGTACATCACACCATTCGGGAATACACCATCCTGGTGTTTGCCTGGGTCCGGAAAAGGTTTGTTGCAATATAATTCCAAAATGATTGAATGTTGGCAGGTTTCATGTTATCGAAACGATGGTTGAGATTTTAAAACCTGGTCTCCCAGGGGTGATTGTGAAATATAGTTTTGAATGAATTTTTACAGATACCTTGGGTATCATTGAGATTTCTGAGAATCAATGATAGGGCAAGTTATGCAGCGGGTTTGATACCAGCCATAATTGAAATTATAAATCTTGGATTATGTGGTCAGATAATCTTCAAATTTTCAAGATAGACGGAACCATACGTAAACTTGTTAGCCAGAGAAGGCAACCAGTTGTGTGGTTAGGTCTTTGCCACCGTAAGCCTCAGCGAAGGAATGCATGACCTGGACGTTGATATTCATGCTGGTGATGCTCACGATGATCATCGTACTCCGGGTGGTTGCTTGGTGGGGACTGCGCCTTATCTCTCGATTTTCCAGCAAGTCGATGACAGTCCTCAAGCAAGTCCAAGTTCAAAAAGACATTTCAGTAATTGGTTCGAGGATCAGGACATTTTTCCCTGAATTAACCAGGGTATTGCAAGCACGACTGACGCCAACCCGGTTTAGCGGTCTTCCTTTGACGCTCATTGTAATTGCTTCGCTCTACCTCGCCGCCCTGCTTGGGGGAATGATCGAGGAACTGTTGGAAGCAGACGAACTTGTCCGCCTCGATGAGATGATTAATGAATTAATTGGCCCGATTCGTACAAATGGCATGATCACCGTTTTCATCTGGATCACTGATCTTGGCGGATCAGTCACCCTGGTAGCAGTGGCGCTTGTGACCACCGGTCTGCTCTGGGCGCACTGCCGCAGGCACATGATTGCTCCGCTATGGCTGACCATTCTCGGATCACAAATCACCACTTATGCAGGGAAATACGTGCTGGTACGACAACGACCGGAGTTTGTGGCGGAACTTACTGCCGTTACGCCATCGTTTCCCAGTGGCCATGCAACGAGCGCAATGGCGGTATATGGTTTTATTGCCTATATTGTTGCCAGGGACCTTATGACAACGCGGCAGCGCTTCGAGATGATTTATTGGACAGCTATTTTCATCAGTCTGATCGGCTTCAGCCGAATGTTGCTGGGCCTGCACTTTGCCAGTGATGTTGCTGCGGGGTTCCTTGTCGGCGGCTTCTGGCTGTTGCTTGGGTTTGCCCTCTCGGAGTTAAGGCATCACCAGCACCAAACGGTTGACCAAGGCATCCACAGAAAGGCTTCAAGCCGTCGGTGATGCCCGCAGTCCCGTTTTTTTCGTCTCACGGATATTATCCCACTGCATGATTATTCTGAGGCAAAAAAAATTAAAATACCAATTTACCACAAAACCTGGTACTATTGATAATCAAAATTTAATGAATGATTGACTAAACTATTAACATCATTGAGCTGTCTGAATTTGTGAGGAGATTATTATGAAGTGTCCCGTATGCAACGATGAAAATCTGGTAATGACCGATCGCCAGGGGATTGAAATTGATTATTGTCCAAACTGTCGTGGTATTTGGTTAGATCGCGGTGAGTTGGACAAAATAATTGAACGTTCCGCCATTGAACGGCCACAGATTCAAAAAGATCGGCAAGAAGAACGCTATAAACCCCAAGGACATTCTGGTAAGTATGGTCATCAGAAAAAAAAGAAAAGTATTTTA
>JAXHLJ010000018.1:0-162142 GCA_034522435.1 Desulfotignum sp. | reverse complement strand
ACAGATTATCCGGATTTGAGCTAACCGCGAACCTATTCTTTTTTGTAGAGTTTGAATTTCACCATAATCAGTGCTATCTCAGGTCAAAAGTATTCGATACCACCCTATAGAGATTCTGGCGATAGTTGGTCTTATGGAATTTTAACGGTTGTTATTATTCAAAGTTTCAAATATGTGTCACAATTTTAATCTTGGGGATGAGGTCTGACACCTTTAAAACGTTTTCCAAGATATTCGCATAGTTGTTCCTCCTGGTATCACAAACCATGGGAAATGTTTCCATAGACCAAAGAATCTGAAACAGTGTCGTTCCTTTGTCCGGCTATTTTTAAAGCAGCCGTAATGGCGTAAAGCCCATCTTCATCTACCCCCACCGCAACTTGTCTTTTATCTTTGAAAATTATCAATAAATAAACCAAGGAAAGATCTGAAGAAACTTTTTGCCCTGTCGTTTTTAAATTCCGATCAAAGAACGCTTCCCAATCCGCTCGTTTCGCTGAAGATCCAATATGACCATTCAGGTCAATTAAAATATATGGGGTTGTGAAAACAACAGAGTATCCATAGTTTAATTCTGGAAATGGTTCCGGCAATACCCGGACATACCATATCTCATTGCTTTTTCCATGATAACCGCTTGGTACAATCGCTTTGACTTCTCTGCCAGTAACCAGTTCCTCTAAAATTACATATCTATCTGATTTCCCTTTATGGATAAAAATTCCCATTCTGGAGTTCTGCATACATTCAACAGTTTTGATCAATCCTGGATCGCTTTTTAAATGTTTCAACAGATCAAGAATGACTGTTCCAAAGGATTCTTTTTTTATCCCTGCACAAAGATCAAAGAATCCCCAGCATGAAAAATAAGACTGCGTGTGTGGGCTTTTTGGCGGGTATGATGGCAGATAAATATCATCAGCTTTGAAAAAAGAATCTGTCAGTTTTGATAAAGCGGGTAATTCAGACAATTGTTCAACAAGGACAGAAATCTTATTTTGAGCGTAAATATAAATCGCATGGAGCGGATCATGCTTGCCCAATCCTTCTTCTGATATGATAGTTTTATCAAGGTTTTCGGCGTGTGTTTTTGCCTCTTTGAATTCTTGAAAATTGATGATTTTCTTGTTTTTTGTTTTTTTCAGTCCAGCAGTAACTTTTTTGGAGATCGGTCCCATAATCACCTTTAAAGAATGTAGATTAACGCTAATTAGTTTTGTGTATTTATTTTAGTTGATAGTATCCATCCAGGCGCTTCCATATCTCTTCATGTTTTTTGTCAAGAGATTCAACCGCCTGTTCATATTCACTCCCAGAAATTCCACTATTCTTGAGTTTTGATTTAAGCATGAACAGTTCATCATCGTACCATTTGTCTGGATCAAAATTGTATGTCATTGAAATAAATTCCAGGCTCAGCCATTTAAATCTTTAACCAAAGGACCATCCTTACGCCACGCCCAGCAGGTATCGATTAAATATTTTTCGATTTCGAACGCTGATTCTTCGTTTCTTTTTTCATTACGAGATTCAAATATCCAATACCCTTGAAGAGCTGCGGGTGCCATAGATAAAAGCAGTGTTGTCAGATGAACACACCCTTTCACACCACCAGCAAGCTTTTTTATTTTGGATGTAAATCCCGGGGCAATGACAAGCCCCTTTATGTCATTAAGACTATGCTCCATTTCCCTACACAGGTCATCATGAGGAGCGCCAGGGATTTTTACATGTAGATCAACTATTTTTAATTCTGAAGTTTTGACCAGGAGTTGAATCTGCATATGATGGAAAATGTTGGGTTCGATTGGTTCCCCATTTCGTTCATAAACAGTTATTAAATTTTTTTCTTTTAATTGCCCCGTGATCAATAGATGCTCATCATCGACAATATAACTGCAAATATCCAGATTTCGATTGTGTATTTTTTGTAGAGACTCAATTTTTAATTGTTTCATTTCAATATCTGCTAAAAAGTTTAAAAAGGTGTAAAAACTTCTCGCCCATCCCTGGCATCGAACAAAAGCTGAGAGATCATTCTCATTTCCAGAGTATCACAGCAACGGCGTTTGTTTTTCTCTGAATTGTCATTGTGGGATTTTGTTTCTTGTTTATTAAGACAGACCCGGATCGCTGCTCGTTGCACTTCAGAAAGATACATGAATATGAAAATCCCCCATTTTTCAAATCGATTAGACCCCGATAGTATTTTGTTTATAGGGTTATTACACTATGGAGGGGAGATTTCAAGTAACAAATGCCGTTGAGACGTACAATGTTTTTTCGGTGTCTCATGGTCTATTTTATGTTATGGCCTCCAGACTGCTTCTTTCATGGGGACGATCATCGCCCTACAGATCATTGGATGCACAATGAGGCCAGACCCGCTTCCCATCTCTATTGATGCCTGTTTAATCCGCTGACACAGGAGGGATTCGATATGTCAAATAAGCCATAAATTAAACTCCCATTATTCCATCTTTGTTATTTGTTGACAGCTATTTTCCATTAATTGTTTAATAAAATTGAATTTAAATTAAACATTTTTGGAGGATAATATGAATTTTGATCAACGACAAATATTTTTTCCCGACGATGGGGTGTCGTTGATCAATCCGATAGTTTTCAATGGGAAAGTTTCTCACTTCGATTGTCACAAAGGGTTGTGAATTTCAGTAAATTATTCCTCTTGGATGCACTATCGTGGTTGTGTGTACATTAGTTTCTGGAGCAGCTTGTCCTTGTGTTTTGGGTCCTCCAAGAATAGCCCAGCCAACTGCTACCAACTCACCATCATTAAAGAGGTACGGGGTGAATTCATCATCAGTAGTAAGCCCATCAGGTTGCCAGCCACTTCTGAAATAGAGAATTTCAACCAAAGTGCCGTCTTTTTTATACATGTCTGGTTGTTTAATATCAGTATTTTTTAAGCGTGCCTGGGTAGGTTGTAATATTTCTACAACTTGTGATTTTGACATACCCAAACTTACTTTAGGCGCAGCTATCATGTAATCGTCTAACGTTAATTGATAGGGCGAAGTGATCGCTACACAACCAGCCAATGTAACTACCACCATGGCTGTAATTAATTTATAAATCATCGAGTTCTCCTTATTGGTGCATAAGTTAATGTGTGATTCTTTTCATCTTGGACTTCTGAATGTTATTTGTACACAGAAAAAAAACAAATGAAATTCAATGTTGTCATTTTGTTTGTTTACAAAACTCAACTATCTTTGTAACGATCATGGATTCTGAAAAAGCTCAACAATATTAGCGATATCTGCAAAAACCCAATCAACATTAAACTTCACAATCTTCCCCGAAAGTCCAGCCGAAAAAAGGAAATGCTGTCAAGATTTTTTAAAAGTAGCGAGAAAATGGTTACATCCTGATTCAAACTCAGAGGAATACAAATTTCTAAAATGCAGTCTGAACCAAGCGGATGTTTTTTTCAGATCATGAAAATGAAAGTTTCAATGCAAAGGGGGGGATAGAAGGAAGGGTATAGCCCTCTCAGAAAAAAAACATAATTTTAAAGTTCGGTTTTTTTCCAAACTTGGTTGATATAGCTCCCACCAGTCCCCCCTCAGACATTTTTTTGATACATTTTAGGTTAGTATGAGACTTGCCATGTTTCTGAGTGGTGCTGTTTCACATTTGCGTCAGAAAAATTACAGAGCGACAAATATCTTCACCATTTGTTTGCGGGAACAGCTTTTAAACACCATCGCCCTCATTTTTACCCCTTATAACGGGGCTGCGAACCAAAGATTAGGACCATGATCAAAAACATTGCCTTTTCCACGCAAAACAATTAGATCTTTTCAAAAGATGCCGGGTGTTCAGTCAAGGGTAAAAAATACAGGAAAATTTTCAATTGTTGACAAGTACGATTTTCATTGCTACTTAGCAATAGATTGAATCAGGCTTCGATTTCATGATCCCGTTATTTTTGAAAAACCTTCTCCATCTCTTGACTATGATTCTGATTCGCTGGATAGAGTACATACCTGTAATTTTTGTCCGGCCAATGTATCTTGAGTGTTTATCAATTTTTCAATTGAACGGCTGATGCCGTTAACAAAACAACAAGGAGGCTTGCCATGAAAAAAGGGATTGTTTTAGTGTTCACCATGTTGATTGGTGTCATGTGGTTGTCTTGTGCTTGGGCGAAGGATGAGCAGGTTGTCATCAAACGAGACGATTATGGTGTGTCCCATGTCTATGCTGACAGTGTCTATGGCATATTTTATGGATATGGTTATTCTATTGCCCGTGACCGGCTTTTTCAAATAGACATGGTTCGTTATACAGGGCAGGGACGTGTGGCGGAGGTTTTAGGTTCGGAATACGTGGATTTTGATAAAAAAATCCGTGCGAATTATCAGCCAGGATCCATTCGTGATCAGCTGGCGAATCTGCCACCAGATGACAGGGATGTGTTTGTAGGTTATGCCGCAGGTATTAATGCCTGGCTTGATGAGATCCAAAAAGATCCGGGGCTGCTTCCCAAACAGTACAACGATTTCAATTTTAATCCACAACCTTGGGATGCGTTTGATGTCGCCATGTTGTTTGTAGGCTCTATGCTGAATCGCTTCGGAGATTTCAATACCGAGCCGGAAAACCTTAAAATTTTAATGGGTTTGAAAGAAAAACACGGTCATGAGAAAGCCATGGAAATTTTTGATCAACTGATCCCCCGCGTTGTAGAAGGTGCCCCTACGACCATTTCGGCAGAAGATTGGCCCGAAAAACAAACAAGTGGTCTGAATTTTAAAAATCATGCCTGGCACCAATCATCATTGAGTCTTCCAGACTGGGCTGAACCAAAGGAAATCTATAAAGAACATGCCTTCAGCAATGTCATTATCTTGGGAAAGGACAAAGCTGGGGGCGCGGATGCAATACTAATGAACGGCCCTCAGTTTGGAAACTATGTGCCCGGTTATGTCTATTCCATCGGGCTTCACGGCGCCGGTTTTGATTTGGTTGGTAATACTCCTTATGGATACCCAGTTATTCTATTTGGATATAACAGAGACATCGCTTGGGGAAGCACTTGGGGGGCAGGAGATATCATCGATATCTACCAATTGAATCTGAATCCAGAAAATCCGCTTCAATACAAATACAATGGCGCCTGGAAAGAAATGGAAAAAAGAGCGGAGACTATTCTGGTGAAGGATGAAGGCCCTGTGAACACAGATATTTTTTGGACAGTTTACGGGGGCGTCATTCATATGGACCGTGAGAAAAACATGGCTCTGAGTAAACGTAGATCCTGGGAAGGGTTTGAATTGGAGACCCTCCTTGGCTGGATGGATACGACACGCGCAAAGAACTGGGAAGAATGGATTGAGCAGGCCTCCCGATCCGCATTGAATATCAACATGTACTACGCAGACAAAGATGGTAATATTGGATATGCGTTCACAGGCAAATATCCGGATCGTCAAGAGGTTCATGACAACCGTTTGCCTGCCACGGGTGATGGCAGCATGGATTGGAAAGGCTTCCTCCCATTTGAAAGAAATCCTAAAGTGTATAACCCGAAACAGGGCTTCATCATAAATTGGAACAATCGGCCGGCTTACGGCGGTGTCCTCAATCCGGATATGTTCTGGTATTCATGGAGCAAGGCGGATCGGGTGGAAGTTTTGATGGATTACGTAAAAGCCCGTCCGAAATTGGAACCGGAAGAACTCTGGAATCTAATCGAGCACTCTTCGTTTTATGATGTGAATGCCCGTTATTTTATCCCGATCATAGCCAAGGCTGGAACCATGGCAACAGATGAACGTGTTAAGAACGCAACACAGGTTTTGGAGGAATGGAATCTTCAAAGCAGGGATGATAATCAGGATGGAAAATATGATGAACTGGGCACTGCAATTTTTCGTACTTTTCTTTCACATATGATCAAAGAGACACTGGCAGATGATTTGGACAAGGTGTTTCCATTTTTCGCAAACCCTGGATATCCCACCCCGGAAAAACCAATGACCAGCGGGCTCAATCTTCAGATTGGAACCAAGGCCATAGCAGAGTCACTGCTTGCACCGGCCGATCAAAAATTTGACTTTTTCAATGGAGAATCTCCTGAATCAGTCACGCTGAAAGCACTTACCGCTACCGTCCATGAACTGGAAAAAACTTACGGTAATGACATGGCTGATTGGCGAATCCCTGCCGCACCTATGGGATTTGTGGCAGAAAATTTTATGCAGATCCCACAGGCTTCGAAAGAGGAAGCAACTAAACTGACACCCGGGATGAACCGTGGCACCGAAAATAACTTGATCGTTTTCAAAGAGGGGAAACCTTTGGGCTGGGAAGTGACACCTCCCGGACAGAGTGGATTTGTTGCCGCAGACGGTACGACCGATAAACACTACATGGACCAGATGGATATGTATTCGGGATTTGATAAAAAACGAACCTATTTGTTCCCTGAAGATGTTGATAAAAATAAGGTGGATGAAGTTACGTTGACGATTTCCAAATGATTACGAAAAGACAAACGAATGACAGCGAGCGGACTTGGCAAATAATCAAGTCCGCTCGTATTTTAAGCAATTCAAAAACCCTTCCAGAGCCTTGTTGGCGCATGACCCCGAAGCACGATTAAAATCTTATATATCCTCAACATTTCCAAAATTTCAAAGTTTTGGATGCCATTTTATTCCCAAAAGTGTCCTCTTTATTATAAAACCGCCCCTTTGTTTGCCGGCCGGCCTTCCCTCCGATCAGATCTCCCGATCCCATTTGCGCAGGGGAAGGGCCCCCCTTGCCTCTTTTTCAGAAGCCATGCATGACGAACCAGCGTTTATATGAAGCTTGTCAACGCTCCAAGTTTTATAAGATGCTTTTTGCGGATCACCTGAACAAGGACGGAATCCCGGATCGACGAATAGACAGACATGCCAGATCCCATGAAAAGTGACGCTTTTCATACAGATGGTTTTCAATGAAATGGCCCCAGGTGGTGAAAGCACCCAGGGCCAAAGATCGCATTATCCCCCGTTAACCGCTAAAAAGGAGATGAACACATGAATACAAAAGCAAAGGCAGAAACTGATGTCAAGGTACAATTAATCAACAGGGATGGGAACGCTTTTGTATCAGTTCTAAAGGCACTGCGAAAAGCCGGGTATGACACTGATCTTGAAAAATATTGATGATGATCAATTTGATTTCAGTAAAAATAATGCTAAATTGCCGGCGCTAACAATTTTCTTTTTTTCAATAGATAGATTATTTGTTCTTAGCAGTGGTGACAGACCTTTGTTCGCAAGGAAATCTCTATAATTTCTATAGTGCTCTCGCCCAGCAATCCTTTCAAAAAAAAGTATAATAATTTTATACAACCAACCCTTGGGGAAACGGATTGGGCCAGGATGAAAATCAACAATCAATAATCGCCCATCTGGTTTCATTACCCTTCTCATTTCATTTATTATCGGTGCCCGGATTGATTTAGGCACTTCATGCAAAGTTAACATGGCAATCACAAGATCAAAGTGATTATCAGGATAAGGCATCTGTGATGCATCACCCAATTTTATATCCGCTTGTTCTCCAAGTTTTTTTGTTGCAACTTTAACCATTGATGGAGATAGATCAATTCCATTAACCTCACAACCCGATTTTTGATAAAGCCTTAGGTTGGACCCTGTGCCACACCCGATTTCAAGCACACGTAGCCCTTCTTTGGGGAGATACATTTTAAACATTATTTTTCTCAGTACACCAACAGATGGCTCAATAAATGTATCATAGAGCTTTGCTAAATTTTTATACGGGTCTTTAATCATTTAATCACCCCAATTTGTCAAACCCGACCATTCCTGCCCCATCTTTTCTGTGCTAAGCGACATTAACAGGTTTTGAACGCCATGGGTATCATAAATTTTTTCAGCCTTAGAAAACTCATGCAGCGGACAATCATCGTCAAGCATGAAAAATTAGTAACGTGGCGGTCCTGGTTGATCGACAGATTAGACGCAGCCCTTGGTGCCCTGACCCCAACGCAAAGGATAGACCCACCTGACAATGGCCACCTGACTGACAAGTTAATGTGTCTTTCGAAAGCAAAATTCTGTCGTGTCATCGCATATCATAAGACAATTTTACCTTCTTGATTTATTTGGATATTGTTGATAATAACTTGTGATCCAAATTTATATCCAAGTAGACAAAGGGGTAAAAAATGAAAGTCGACATCTCCATCGAATTTGACAAGGAATTGGCCACTGCTATCATGGACACTGTTCGAGAGATCTCCAAGGGAATTAAAAGCCTGCAAGGAATCTTTGATAAATCTGACTGGTCTGTAACGACCGAAAGAGTCCTTGAGCCAAAACCAAAACAAACCAGGCCGGTCACCAAAAGAAAACCAAGAGCCAAAAAAACATTGAGAGGCACGGTTTTGAAGATCATCAAACAAAACAAAGAGGGTATATCAAGAAAAGCGTTGCAGGAGGAAACCGGCTTCTCTACAAAGCAAATCTCAAACTGTGTTTTTCAGCTGAAAAAAAATCAGAAGATTCAGATGACAGAAGATGGCTTGTTGAAAGTCCTTTAGGACAAGTCTCATGTCATTGATGTCGGCCACCAATAACACACCGGGCTGATTTCATACCACGCCAGCCCGGTTTTCAATGAAAGCGCAGGGCAAGGGCTCATGACACCGGATATCACAAACAGATCCAGCATATCATGAAGGCTGATCCGAGCATCGATTTGTTTATGGTAAAGGTCCAGCAGGCCAGCTTCGAACATCCGGTTGCGACTGTTGGCCATGATTGTTGTCAGAAGCTGAGCCATATCGCTGATATCGGATGAAGGCAGTTCCTCAAAGATGCTTGCCAGCAGAAAATTTGTCTGGAGACTTTCCCTGCTGCCAGCCATCCTGGTAATTTGCCTGACAACCGGGGGAATCTGAAAAACTGCCGTCTCATCAAAAGTGAGTATCCTGTCTTCCCATGCCGGCCCCTTTCGGGTCTTTTCAGGCAGGATCACCCTTTGGTCAAAACATAGCATTAACAGTTCTTGAGCTTCTTCCTGTGGAAGCTGTAAATCCTTATATGAAAAACACTCCGCATCTGCATGATTTTGAAAAAAATATACCAGCAACCGGGAATCTTCTTCCGGGAAATGATTCATCAAGAAATCTAAGAAGCATCTTTTGTTTATTGCTGGGTTATCTCCACTGGCCTGATATTTCATTCGTTCTCACCATATACGCAGGGATTGAATTCATACAGCGGGGAAGCTGACTGCATTCTGTTTCGATCCATGGCCATCAATTTTGGGCTTATAATACCGGCCCCCTTCAATACGGCAATCAATGCTCCGGTCTTTTGCCTGAGACCATGGTGTCCACAGGCAGATCCGATTCTCGTTCCGGAAATCACATTGTGAACACAGCTGTCTTTCAGTTCCCGGACTAAGGTCGGTAGTTTCTCCCAGTCTGGTTCTCCCATTTTTTGGAACAGGTTCTGGATGGCCCAGATGGTATCCCATTTTCCTGATTCAATAGCGTTTGAAGTCAGGGCCCGGGAAATATTGGGCATTTCAAAGACCTCGCCTGGTTGTATCACCATGATCCTGGAATCCCACTCACCACATTTTGATGACCGGACCGGCAGGAGCAGTTTCCATTCCCACATTTCCAGCAAAACTTCCGCGGTTGACGGGCCGGCAGCTGTCTGAACAGCATCATAGTTGATGGTATCTCTCTTTGCCGCATTTACAAGCACACTGCAAATAGAATCCAGGTCGGTGGAATCTTTGATCACACATTGCATGGCTTTTTTGATATTGTCCATTTTCGAAGGATACACGGTCCTTATGAAATTGACAATATTCGGATTTGCTTGGGTGAGCTGGTGAATATGCTGGCTAAAATGTTTCAGTCAGTTGTCATCATGGAGACAAGGGGAGTGGTCTGATGAACTGGCTGGAGGGTTGTGAATAGTTCCGGTATACTTCAGAAAATTCAAGCTTGAATCCTGTTGCTTTGGATAATCATCCTTGAGCAGGGAATGGTGTTACGCAGAGCGCACCGGTGGCCTCCTCCGGAGCGGAGCGGAGTGAGGGCATCCAGTGACGCGTCTTGTTGGGCAGCAAACTATTAATGTTTATCCCGACTATCATGATCGTGCTGAAACCGCGATGAACAAACGAACTCCTCCAAGCAGCACAAAAGGCAGCCCAGCGAGGGCGAACAGCGTTGCCTTGGCCCAAAGCCGAAGGAAGGAAGCTACGATTGGTGAGCGACGATCAAGTGGATCGTAGCGAACAGATACGCTTTCACCAACGTCGTAAAGTTCTCCTCCTGCGCCAACCTTGCTTGTAAAGCGCTGTGTATGACCAGGTTGGCTCGCAAACTCCACAACTGGGTAGTACAGCAGCGCTGGGATCTTTCGCGGTGCTGACTCATAGCCGGATTCATAGCCAATAACGACACCCTGAACCGCCTTAGTGCCAGCCACTAAATCTCTAGAGGCTGTCCATGCATTCACAGCATAGTACCAAGGCGCCAACCCGATAATTAATAGAATCAGAGGCGGTAGGATACGTCGGTTTTTTTCGCTCATCTATAATCCTGTTGCCCAACAAGTTGATGTGTGGTTCTGTTTATCCTGTATATTTGAATGATATTTGACCATATTAAAAAACTAAAACCTCAAAGATTCTTGCCCTAATCGTGACTCTCCAAAACTTCAACCATAGTATCGGTATCATTGATTCTTTCAGAACACAACCATATCTTTCAAATTGTGATTTTGACTGCTTCATGGATATATAAAATTTTATATCGGCACGTAAAAAACCTCATCATCAAACATTTTTTATTCTTGACAGAGTTAGACCACAGCCATAAAAAAATCTGAGATGCTCGATTTTAAAGATGGAAAACCAGGTGGACCATTAAATTTTTCTGAACCAAGACAATGGCATACTGATGATTGACAGCGCTGCAGGCCATAGCATACATGAAATATTTGGACATTGCTCCGGCAAAATTGAATTTCGAAAAAATCAGGGACAATTCTGCTTTCCGTAGCAAGATGACATTGGAAAATGTTCTATTCTTGATATGCATTTGTGCCTTTTTATCCTTGTATCAAGCTTAGATATCAACTATATCCCAGTGTTATAAGATTTCGGATACCATAAAAATTATAAATATTAGGTCAGAAAATGTCATTAGAAGCTGTTATTGAATACTTTTCAGAATATAATATGGATCACCGTGTTATGGTTTTGGAAAATTCTACCGCCACCGTTGAAGAGGCTGCACAGGCACACGGAGTCGATCCTGATCAAATAGGAAAGACATTGTCGTTCAAAATTGACGAGGAGCCCATCCTAATTGTCGTTGCTGGTAAGGCAAAGATTGATAATAAAAAATACAAGGGGCATTTTTTCAAAAAGGCCAAGATGCTCAGTAAGGATGAGGCCCTAAAGTATACCGGTCATGCCATTGGAGGCGTTTGTCCTTTCGGACTGAAGAGCCCAATAGATGTCTATCTGGATATGTCTTTGAAAAAGCATACAGAAGTCATCCCGGCTGCCGGTGACCGGAATGCTTCAATAAAATTGACCATTGAAGAGCTTGAAATGTATTCAAACTGTAAAGAATGGGTGGATGTTTGTAAATATGATTAATTACTTTGGATAGTGGTGGCCGTTGTTGTTAAACATTCAAAACCAACTCGGAAAATCTTTAATCGGGGCCACCCCGGAGCAAAATGATTTATAAAAATAACGACATCTTGACCCCGCCATACCACGAAAGGCCATCTCATATGGGAAATAACATGGTGTGTTTTTTCTATCCCTATGAATGCTTCCTACGCACATCAGGTTCCATCAGTGACTTTAAAGATGGCGCTCATTGTAATTTGGAGCGGTAATCAACTCGGTCCTTCAGATCCTTCCCACATTTGAAAAAGGGGAGTCTTTTCGGCGGTACAAATGCGTTTTCACCGGTTTTCGGATTCCGACCGGTGTAACCCTTGTATTCTTTGATAAAAAAGGAACAAAATCCTCTTATTTCAATTCGATCACCATTGATCATTGCATTAGTCATTTCAGAAAAGAAGGTTCTGACAACTTTATTGGCTTCGTCTTTGGTAAGGTCACATCTGTCTTTGAGAGCCTGAATCAATTTCAGTTTGTTCAAATGTCTGTTCTCCGCTTCGAAATTTTGTATACTTTCTATTGTTTTTCATCCGGTTTATGGAGCACTATCAGAAAGCCAGGGTCGCGGTCTATTATCTGCTGTGCAACTTTTGCCGGGACTATTTCATAGAGACCATTAAGCGTAACAATGGCCAATTGGCCGTTGCCGATTTTTTTGGTGATATCTTCATTAACGTAAAGTTTTTTGATCTTTTTACCAACGGCAAAATAGTAGGGTTCCTCGTATTTATCCAGGTTCAGGCGGTTCTGTTCGATGAGCTGTTTAACCTGGGCCAATTTTTCCAGTTTTTCTTTCTCCTGGTTCATCTGACGGTTGAGTTCCTGGCTGCGTTGAGCCTGAGCCACCTGTTCTTTTTGAACTTGATTTGTTTCAGGGGCAACTTTTTTGTCCCTATTTTTCTTCTGCTTAACCCGCTTTTCATGCTTGGCTTTTTTAGCCTGTTTTTTATCAGCGACTCCTGCTTTCAGAAGCTGATCTTGTAGAGATAGTCCCATGAATTTCCTTTGCTTCAGTTTATTAATGGTTCTTGCAAAGCTGTTTGTCTTTTCTGATATCTTGATTTTTAACGGCCATTGCCATTGCACGTCGGGTCCCAACAAATACAGCCAGTTCCTTTGCCCGGGTAATCCCGGTATATATAAGATTCCGGACCAAGTCTTGACTTCCTAAAACCTCCCCATAGCCTCGATATCATTGATTCTTTATGAACACAACCATATCTTTCAAATTATGATTTTGACAGTCTCTTGGACTTGTATAAGGATTCATCCATCAGGCTTTTTTGGATACTCTTTTTCGACCCACGCCTGAAGCTCAGCCAAAGCCCGTGGCGGAGTAGGAATGCTTTCATCAATCCACCCTTTACAGGTTTTCAATTTTTTCCGGTTTGTGATTTCGGCAATCTGTTCTACGGTAAGAGCATAATCTTTCTGAAGCTGTTGGAGTTCTTTTGTCAGATCCCTCTTTCCTGAAAGAGGGGATTTCTGAGGCTCCGGTTTTTGGCTGCTATTATTCCAGGCTGAGTTGGCAGCGATTGTCAGACCAATCAATAACGGCTCAAGAATCAAGACCAGCAGAGGTATGAAGATGGTAATGATATCTGAATCCATAATCCCAAATAATGATGCAATCCCAGATATTGGATTCTTATTCCGGCCGTCCGAAATCAGTTTTGCATTCAGTTCAGCTTTTTCTTTGATGATTTCAACAAGCCGGTCCTGCATTCTGGTATAGCCGGATTCTCTGCGTTCATTGATTTTTTTGGATACGTATGTTTCGGGCAAACCACTGAGCGTTTGATCAATCGTTTCAATCTGAAATTTTATAACCAGCTCTTCCTGATTCAGGGCATCAATCTTTGAATGGATAAGCTGTTGTTCTTGAGTTGCATCCTGATAACATCTGGACAAAAAGCCCATCACTTCAAAAGACGTCAGCATTGTCAGAACTGAAATGATAAGGATATACCAACCACGGACCGGCAGAGCATATTTTTTCCAGTTACGGTAAAGATGAGAAATTGTAAGGATCTTCCCGATCTCCATTCCAAGCCCCATGGAAATGATGACAGTGGGGCTACTTGAAAAAATTGAAAGTAACCCAGATACTGACATGAAGGCCGAGCTTCCAAAAACTAAGATTAAGCTGATGGTCACAAGAATTGGGTACATTTTGATTTCCTGATGTTAATTTTCATTGATTTCAAAGTGTTGCCAGAAAGATTTAGAACACGTTCGGTTTTTTTCCGGCATAGGCGGGCTTGATACAGATTGTCAGAAATGGTTTTAACCGTTTTGGACAGGAGATTGAAAATTCAAAACAAATTCAATCCGGTTATGGCAGGATGTGGTTTTATGATCTGGTAAGATTGTAGGAGAGATGGTACAAATTTTAAATTAAATCTGATTTTCGGATCGTCAATAATCGACCGATGCTTTTGTAATATTTTTTTGTTGAGGGTGATGGGTTTGAATCAGAGCAGAACTGAAGCAGTGCAGACCGATTCAAAATTGAAATTTTATTTCCGTCATCGATGTCAAAAAAATTATTGAAAGGGGTTTTGAGAAGACTGAAGATGAATTCTTTCGATTGCCAGAAATTCATTGATGCTGATAAATTGTTTGATCATTTTTTTAAGAAAAAAAAGGAATGAACTGAGGGGGAAAATGGAACTCCAAAAAAATAAAAAAATTTCTGAGATGGTAAGTGACTTTGCGGGAGATTTTATTTCCTTGGGTGAGGATATTCAAGAGATGCAACAATATCTGCATGCCGCAAGTAAGCGCCTGGAATATTGCATGTCTGGATAAAAGAGGCAGGGTCCGCTTGATTAAGTCGTATATGAAAAATTATCAAAAAATGAATCCAGGGCAGGAGAAAAAAACTTATCAAGGTGTTGAGGATGATTTGAGAAAGCTTATTAAACAAAAGATCAATCTGTATCCTGATGTCAATGTTCAAATAGTTGATGCACAAATTGAAATGCTTGATGGAAAGATGCATATTCAAGTGGCATCATTTAATTATGGTATATGATTTCATTAGGTTGAATTCTAAACCATATTCATAGTCTACCTGATGGTAAAGGGCAGGGTAGGGGGCTTAGGGAATGATTTGGAGCCCGTTATATCTAAGGCCCTTTTTGATAAACTGACAATGTGCCAAAAATGTTAATGGCCGGCCTTTAAAAGATATTTCGAAATGGGACTAAGCAGCTTCTGCGGGTCAAGAAAGATGTGGCCTGGATGCTGGCCAACCACCACTGAAATCTTTGATACTGAAGGGTGGTCTCGGGTTCAACTCCCAGTTTAGGAATCATATTATAAACCTAAATGTGGATCAGATGTGGATCACCGATTTTTAAGATCATCTAATATCAAGGGTTTTGAGCGTTTGCCAAGGGTTCAAGTCCCGTCACTCACCCCATCAATATTTTCTTTAATTTCAGATACTTACAATTTCTTGGTGGCCTCTGAAATTTGCCTGAGGCCCGCAGATATGTGGATCACATGTGGATCAGTAACTTCTATTTTTTCCATTTTTCTGGTCGCCTCCAAGCCTTCAGTGACGTCTGACAACAACTATCGGGTAAATGCATCTGAAACATGTCCAGTGACACCACGTTGGATTTGTTCAGGGGTCAATACTTTTCCTAAGACGGTCACGGTTTAATGTTTGGTCCGCCGTTTAAATATACCCTCTCAAGGTTTAAATTTTTTCATGCCTGATTCCAACATTTCCGAAATTCTTTCTGCCCGAACGGTACCCTGGCTTTGACTCCGGAAATATTATTGACATGCCGGAAAAAATAAAGATCCGGCGGTCCTTTTGGTCCTCGTATTTTCTTGATCATCTCAGCATGTTCGGGCAACAGGTGGATGAATTTCGGTGTCTTTTCTTTGGGTGCAGGGAAAACAATCCATCTTTCATTTACAAGTGGTTTAATCAAAACCTTTATGATCGATGATCGGTTTTTCCGGAGATTGATTCTTTGTTGTATTTTGGGTTGCTGTGATTTTCGAAGGATCCGCTTCAGGCGGAGGAATTTTTTCTGCCTGGAGTTGGGAGGTTCATGGGATTCCGGGACAGGTCTTTCCGTTATCTTTATAGGGACCGGTTTCCCCCCAAATAGTTGAAATCCGGCAAACAGACAGGCTGCCATGAGTATGATAATCAGTACAGTCAGCCGCCAGCGGGTTTGTGGCGATTTTTTCAAATAAGGCTCAGGGCGTGTATTTTTGAGGCCGGGGGGTGTTTTCCCTGTCAGAATATCCATGACCTGATCCAGGGTAGCGACCGGGTGCAGCCGGATGTTTTTTTGTTTTATCTGGGTGATGAGACTGTCCGGTATTTGACTCTGGTTGTCTTCGGGGAAAAATATCAAGTCGTTTTCGTTTAAGAGGGTGAGGGTGGTACGCAGTTTGGCTTCAATACCGTTGACAGCGGAGATGCGGCCGTCGGAACTGAGGATACCGGTGGCGGCCAGGTACGGCAGATCCAGCTTCAGCAGTTTTTTTGCAAAGGCCAGGGCAAAGCAAAGTCCCCCGCTCTGGCCGGCCATATCTGCGTTCAGACGGGTCTTGCCGGAGAGGTCGAACCCGGCATTGACCGGCTGAACCGGGATGTTTCGTTTCCGGGCCAGGTCGAACACGGCATGGACCGCTTTTTGAGCGGCCATCGTGAAATCACCGGAATGCTCGAACACGATATAGGCATCCACGGGCCGGGGATAGTCCTTTGGCAGCGGATACAGGGTGCACCTGACCGCATCATGGCCTGCGTCTTCAAAAAGCAGCCAGGTCTCGCTCATGTGCCGGCCTCTGCCGGGGACAGGGTGAGGGTCCACCTGGGGAAAGATTGGCAGAAAGTTGTTGCAGATCAGGCACACGGCCTGGTCCGGATCGATTTTCTTTGTTTCAGTGCAGATGGAATACCGGTGGCAGTAGTCGTCACGGTTGATTTGTCTGGGATCGAGCGGGCAGGGTGCGCCTGAACACAAAAAACACGAAGCAGCCGGACGGCCGGTTTCGGGTTTTTTAAATTGTCTTGCCATTCGGTCCTCCGTTTCCGGAGAGCCAAGGGCGCGTTTGGATAATTAAATACTTACAGGATGGGACCGTTGAGTATCAAGGATGATTTTCCATTGAATTATACGCCTTTAAGGCGTATATATAATATATGAGCAAGGTCATATTGAACAAAAAAGCCCAAAGACAGATCAAAAAGGTGCCGACTCATATCACAGACAAGCTGACCGTCTGGATTGCCACTGTGGAAGATGACGGTATTATGGAAACCAGAAAGCTCCCGGGATACCACGATGAACCTCTTAAGGGCCAAAGAGCCGGTCAGCGGTCAATCCGACTGTCAAAAGCTTATCGGGCGATTTATGTTG
Organism: Desulfotignum sp.; assembly: GCA_034522435.1. Classification (GTDB taxonomy): domain Bacteria; phylum Desulfobacterota; class Desulfobacteria; order Desulfobacterales; family Desulfobacteraceae; genus Desulfotignum. The sequence goes on along the minus strand of JAXHLJ010000018.1, from coordinate 145,028 downwards.
AACATGACGACCAGATTGTCATTGAAGTGATCGAGGTGAACAAGCATGACTATTAAAGAAAAATATGGTTTGAAAGAAATTGAACGGGATTATGGTCCGCTGACCTTTGGAAAGGCTCTGTGGTCCCACAGGAAATGTGAAGAAATGACACAGAAGGAATTTGCCAAGCTCCTGGGCATTGCTCCAAGCAGTTTGTGCGATCTTGAGAAGGGGCGTAAGATACCGTCTCCTGACAGGGCTGCAAAGATTGCAAGGAAAATCGGCATGTCTGAAAAAACCTGGGTCAGACTTGCCATTCAGGACATGCTCAGGGCTGCGGATCTGGAATATACCGTTTCTGTTGCATAATGTCACGCGGGGGCAAAAACAAAAGTCTGTTCGTTTTTTTTAGGCATTTGCTACCACAATTTTCCGTTAAGCATCCTGCCGGTTTTTTCTTGTTGGTTCCACCCCTTTGTTTGAAAAAGAATGCCACGTCTTTACGGATGCATTGCTGTTGGATATTTAGTATCCACTCTCTTTTGATAGGTCTTGAGCCAGGCCCAGATTCTCCGCCAACGATTACTCGGTCGATTCCGGTTAAGTCGATATTTCCCACATCCGATATCAGAGGTTCAAAGGATATGAATTTGACCCTGGCGTTTGTTTATCTTAGATGATCAATTCTGAATTTATAATCGGAATTTTCAATGCTGACACCCATCCATAAATGTTCGGGCTAAGCAGCTACTTCGGTTCAAGAAAAATGTGGATCAGATGTGGATCACCGAATTTTAAAACCCTCTGATATCAATGGTTTTAAGCGATTGCCAAAGGTTCAAGTCCCGTCACTCACCCCATCAGTTCTCCCTTTTATCCTCCGGTTCAAAGTCATGACCATTCAAAAACGGCATGAGTGTCATGTCTTCAAGAATCCGCTGCTGTCTTTTTTCCAGGGACGAGGTCGGATCTGTGGGAGACCATTTGTGCGGGCTGGGCAGAACGGCTGCCATCCAGGCAGCCTGATTCCGGGTCAGTTCAGCCGTGGTTGTTTCAAAATAGCGACGCGCCCCGGCCTGGGCCCCCACGATCCCGGTGCCCCAGTCCACGGTATTCAGATATATTTCCAGAATCCGGTGTTTGTCCCATATCAGTTCCATCATGACCGTATACCAGGCTTCTCCCAGTTTGCGCACCGGGTTGCGGGTGGCCGGCAGAAACACAGACCGGGCTGCCTGCATGGTAATGGTGCTGGCACCTCTGGGCGGTTTTCCTTCCATCATCTGTGTCAACACGACTTTGATTTCCTGAAAATCAAATCCCTGATGTGTGAAAAACCGCTGATCTTCCCCCGCCAAAACCGCCTGCTGCAAATGAGGTGAAATGTTTGACAGATCCTGCCATTCATAGTCGTGCACCACATAGGGGGCATCAAACCAGTCGTGGCGAAGCCGTTCCCATACCATGTTGATCGTGAAAGGCGGGTTGACATATTTCAATGCCACCACCTGCAGCAGCGTCAGGCTGATCAGGACCAGAACAAATTTCAACAGCACTTTGGCCAGCCATTGTGAAACGGTCCGGACCAATGATTTTTTTGTCTTGGGTTTCATGAGTGTTCCCCGGATCGTATCGGCAATCTCCACGGTTGTCAATCCTGTTGGGTCATGCTATACAATCCTTTATCGATAAACAATTCCGTAACCGGAGCAATCAGAAATAACAGGCGCCCCATGACATACAATTTTGACCCGGACAAATGGTATGATAATGAAATATTGATTCTTCAAACCAGACTTGAACAGGACAAAATGACCCGGCAGGATTACGACCGGGCAGTGACGGATCTGGACCGTCGCCTGGCCGATATGTGGAACCGCCTGGACGGTACCTATCAGGTGTTCCGAAAGTGATTCTTATCATGTCAACACGCATCTTGCGGAACGTTTGCACCTGTGCTATTCATGTTTTGTTTTTGCCTTGCGCGCCCGTAGCTCAGCTGGATAGAGCATTGGACTTCGAATCCAAGGGTCGGGGGTTCGAATCCCTCCGGGCGTGCCAAATTCATTGAAATGCCGGGAGGAAACCATGGCCCATCAGAAAAAAGCGATCTCTGCCGCCTTCATGTGCGGCCTGTGATATTTCCGTGCCGCAGAAGATCTGTTTTACGGATCAGGGCAAAGGCCCGAAAGGGTGTCCCACTGTTTCTCATCCATCGATTCTGGAAGCGGCCAATCAGGCGTATGAGACATCGGATGTCAATCAATTTTCACATATGGCATCGGTGCAGGAGGCCCACTGTTACGCCAACCGGGATCAGCAGCCCTATGTGATGCAGCCGTGCAAGACGAGGATTGTGGAAACCTGTGAATTTGCGAAAAAAATGGGATATCAGCGGATCGGTCTGGCGTTCTGCCTGGGATTGACCGGTGAAGCCCGCACTGTGGGAGAAATTTTCACTGACCATGGGTTTGAGGTGGTGTCGGTGTGCTGCAAAGCCGGCAGAACATCCAAGGACCTGATCGGTATTGAAGAGGAAGACAAAATCTTCAAGGGAACCGATGAATCCATGTGCAATCCCGTTTTCCAGGCCATGCTGCTGAACCATGAAAATGTGGATTTCAATATTCTTCTGGGATTGTGCGTGGGCCATGACTCCCTGTTTTTCAAGTATACAAAAGTGCCCACCACGGTGCTGGCGGTCAAGGACCGGGTCACCGGACACAATCCCCTGGCTGCGGTGTACCAGGCCGACTCCTATTACCGGAAGATCCGCCATCCTGATTTATGAAAATTCTTCTCACCAATGATGACGGATATCAGGCCCCGGGCATTCAGTCGTTGTTTCGGATTCTGGGCCGGAAACACCGGGTGGTCATGGTGGCGCCGGACCGGGAACGAAGTGCGGTCAGTCATGGGATCACCCTGCATCATCCCGTGCGGATGCGTCAGATTGAAAGCAGCCATCCGGGCCGCATCTATGCGGTGGACGGCACGCCGGTGGACTGTGTGAAACTCGGGCTGGCAGAGTGTTTCAAAGCGCCCCCGGACTGGGTGATTGCCGGGATCAACCCGGGAAGCAACATCGGCATTGACATCAACTATTCCGGCACGGTGGGTGCGGCCAGAGAAGGCGCATTGAACGGAATCCCCGGTCTGGCCGCTTCCATCAAGCTGGACCGGGTCATGGATTATGACAATCTGGCCCGGTTTGTGATGAATATGCTTGAAACCATCGGTGAAAAGGGATTGCCGTCCGGCACGTTTCTGAATGTGAATGCCCCGGGGATCGCTTTCTCAAACATTCAGGGAGTCAGGATCACCCGCCAGTCTCTTGACAACCTGTCCTTTCGGTTTGAAAGACGGCAGGATCCCAGACAACGCAGTTATTACTGGTACAGCCGGCAGGATCCGGTTCCCGGCACACCGGATACGGATATCAATGCCGTCTCCCAAAACTGCCTTTCCATTACACCCATCCAGTGTGATCTCACCGATTACAAAACCCTGGCGGAAATGCCGGGCTTTACCATGGACTGATCACAATATTTTCAGGGAAGCATGATTTTGACATGAATCAGGTGATCGAAATGGTTGTGCAGCATCCGTCGGTGCTGGCATGGGTGACCGTCGTGTCCGTCGCGGGATTTGTTTTTGGTTTGCTGGTCGTCTCCCGGCTGGTGTGCTGGCTGCCGTCAAATTATTTCATGGGGTTTGAAAATCCAAAAACCGTACCCAAACTGTTCCGTCCACAGATACAGATAGCCAAAAATATGGCAGGAGCGATATTGATCTGCCTGGGCCTGGTGATGCTGATCGTCCCCGGCCAGGGACTTTTAACCCTGTTTCTGGGACTGGTGGTCATGGATTTCCCGGGCAAGAAAAAGGTGATCCGGTTTCTGATCCGGCTGAAAACCATTCAGACATCCTTGAACTGGATCCGCCGGAAAAAAGGGCGCACCCCGTTTGTGTTTCCGGTTTTCAAGAGCCGGTAATCCTGGTTTTCTTATTTGCGCAAAATTGTCAGCAAGTCTTTTAAAGATGCCGGAACCTGGTCATCCGGCGTAATCACCGCGTCCTTTAAAGAAGTCCGGCAGGTGCAGTCCGCCGGGGGCGGTTCAGATGCCATCAAAGACCGCAGCAGATCCTGGACGGATTCAATGGTCCGGCTGTAAAGGGCCAGCACAGATGCCAGGCTGGCGTGGTGAGACGGATCTTCCTTCCAGCAGTCATAATCGGTGATGATACAGATGGCGGCATAACAGATCTGGGCTTCTTTTGCCAGAAACGCCTCCGGCACGTTGGTCATGCCCACCAGGTCGCATCCGGCCAGGCGCAGAAAATGGCTTTCCGCTTTGGTGCCTAAACGGGGGCCTTCCACACAGGCATAGGTTTTGCCGGTATGAAGCGTCAGATTCATTTTTCCTGTATGGTCGGCAATCCACCGGATCAGGCCGGGGCACACCGGTTCGGCAGTGGAGATATGAGCGGACAGCCCGTTGCCGAAAAAACTGGACTGACGTCTGCCTCTGGTCCAGTCAAAATACTGGGAAGGAAGCACAATATCGCCGGGATGGATATTTTCCTGAAGACTGCCGGTGGCAGACACACTGATAATCCGGGTCGCACCGTGTTTTTTGAGCGCAAAAATATTGGCCGGATAATTGATTTCATGGGGCAGCCGGTCATGGTTGTCGCCATGCCGGGGAAGAAACAGCAGTTCCGTGTTCCGGTATGCGGCCTTTACAATCGGTGCGGAAGGGGGGCCGAACGGGGTATCGGTCTGCAATATCTCAATGGTTTCGAGTCCTTGTATCTGGTAAAGTCCGGTACCGCCGATAATTGCAAGCATAACAATCTGTTCCTTAAAATCGGGTTGATCTGTCTGAAAAAAAAATATAAATCTACCAGCTGTGTGGTGACAAGGCAATGGGAATGTTTTCAAAAGTGATAAAGACAATGAGGATAACAACATGAAAGAACGACAGCCTGCACTGCCCGGACACGCCCGGGTGGTCATTATCGGCGGAGGAATTATCGGGTGCTCTATTGCCTATCACCTGGGGCAGATGGGATGCAGGGATGTGGTGCTGCTGGAAAAAGATGAATTGACCAGCGGTACCACCTGGCATGCGGCCGGTCTGATGGTGACCTTCGGGTCTTTGTCGGAAACCGCAACAAAGATGCGGCGCTACGGCCGGGACCTTTACGCCCGGCTGGAAGAGGAAACCGGTTTGTCCACCGGGTTTGCGCCCGTGGGATTCATCGAGGCGGCGGCCGACCGGGACCGGCTGGAGGAATACCGCCGGGTGGCGGCTTTCAACCGGTACTGCGGCGTGGATGTCCATGAAATATCGCCAAAAGAGATCGAGGGCCTCTTTCCGTTGGCACGGGTGGATGATCTTTTGGCCGGGTTCTATGTCAAAGAGGACGGCCGGGTCAATCCGGTGGACGCCACCATGTCTTTGGCCAGAGGCGCCAGGAATTTCGGGGTGACCATCATCGAAAAGGTGGCGGTGACCGGGCTGATCAAAAAGAATGGGGCCGTGGCCGGCGTGAAAACAGCTCACGGCGAGATTGCCGCGGAAAAGGTAATCAATTGTGCCGGCATGTGGGCCCGGCAGCTGGGAGCCGTGGACAACATCACCATCCCCAACCAGGCGGCCGAGCATTACTATCTGATCACCGAGGAACTGGACGGCATCCCCGGGAACATGCCGGTGCTGGAAGACCCTTCCTGTCACGGGTATTACAGGGAAGAAGTCGGGGGCTTGATGATCGGGCTGTTTGAACCGGTATGTGCCCCCTGGAAAATCGGCCGGATACCGGACAGTTTCACATTCGGCGAGATCGAACCCGACTGGGACCGCATGGGGCCGTTTCTGGAAAAGGCGATGTCCCGGGTGCCGGTGACCATGGAACTGGGGGTGAAAAAGTTTTTCTGCGGCCCGGAAAGCTTTACCCCGGATCTGCAGGCCATCATCGGCGAAGCTCCGGAACTGAAAAATTATTTTGTGACCGCCGGGCTGAATTCAGTGGGCATCATCATGGGGCCGGGTCTCGGGCAGATGATGGCCCGGTGGATCATGACCGGAAATCCCCAGGTGGATATCACCGGGTTCAACATGGCCCGGCTGCAACCCTTTCAGAACAACCCGGAATACCGGCGGCACCGGACCGTGGAATCTCTGGGCATGGTGTACCAGTGCCACTATCCGTACCAGTCCATGAAAACCGCCCGGGGGGCCAGGACATCGGCCATTTATGAGCGGCTGAAAGCAACGGGCGCATATTTCAGGGATGTCAGCGGCTGGGAGGGAGCGGACTGGTTTGCCCCGGCCGGGCACAAGGCGGTGATTGAAACGCATTCCTGGGGCCGGGAGTCCTGGTTTTCATGCTGGGAAGCGGAGCACCGGGCCGCCCGGGAAAACGTGGTGCTCATGGACATGTCGTTCATGCCCAAATTCCTGGTCCAGGGAAAGGACAGCGGCAAGGTGCTTGATTATATCTGCGCCAATGCGGTGAACGGCCCGGCCGGCCGGATCACCTATACCACCTGCCTGAATAGCGAAGGCCGGCTGATGGCGGACCTCACCGTCACCAAGCTGGATTCGGACCGGTTTTTCGTGGTGGTAACCGATACCATCCACCGCCATGCCTTGACCTGGATTCAACGGCACATACCTGAAGACGCCCATGCCTTTGTCACGGACATGACCTCGGCCTGGGCCCAGGTGAACATCCAGGGCCCCAGATCAAGGGACCTGCTGCAGTCAGTGACCGACACCAACCTGTCCGATGCCGCTTTTCCCTTCCGGCAGGCACAGGAGATCGCCATCGGGTATGGCCGGGTTCTTTGCGTGCGTATCACCTATGTGGGAGAGCTGGGGTATGAACTGTATATCCCGACCGAACAGGCCGTGCATGTGTATGATATCCTCGTGGAAGCGGGAAAGGCGTTTGACCTCACCCATGCCGGGTTAAAGGCCCTGGGCAGTCTGCGCCTGGAAAAGGGATACCGGGATTACGGCCATGACATGGACAACACGGATGACCCTTACGAAGCCGGCCTTGGCTTCACGGTCCAGCTGAGCAAGCCGGTCGACTTCATCGGAAAGGAGGCGTGTGCCGCCAGAAAAGCGGCCGGGCCGTTGAAGCGGCGGCTGGCCCAGGTGCTGGTCAAAGATCCTGCCCCCCTGCTATACCACGCCGAGGTGATTTACAGAAACACAAAGCCGATCGGGTATGTCAGGTCCGGTTCCTACGGACACACCCTGGGCGGGGCCGTGGGGCTGTTCATGATCGAGGCGGATGAACCGGTGGATGAAACATATGTGAAAAACGGGACCTGGGAGATTGACATTGCCGGGAAAATCTATCCGGCAGCCGTGTCCCTGACCCCGCTGTATGATCCGGAAATGAGAAAAATCAGATGAATCCAGACCGGGGAAAGGCGTATATCATTCTTCATCTGCCTGATTTGACAACCCGGTCTTAAACGGCAGTGATATGAAAAACCATATCAGGCCCAGTAACTGAAGGACCAGTACCATGAAGAGGGCAGCCTGGTATCCGGCCGGATCGTATCGGCCGGGCAATGGGGAATCCCACTGGTTGATTACCGCGCCCATGGCCCATTGCAGAGCAAATCCACCTAGAAAGACCAGCAGGTTGATGCCGGTGGTGACCCGGCCGGACAGGCGGGAGGGAAAGCTGACGGTCAATGCGGTATAAGACAGAATGCCGGCGGTGCCGAAAAAACCGAACAATCCCATCATCAGCTGGGGCGAAACCGGCGCACCAAAGGCCATGGCTCCCAGCACTCCGATAAATACCGTCATGCCGGTCACGGCCGTATACAAAACCGAAAATCCTTTTTTGGCCAGTGTTTCCGTGATAAATCCCAAAACGATGAACCCCGCGATCATGGCCACGGCGGAGATGGACAGGCAGGCAGCGGCTCCGGCCCGGTCCAGGGCGGCCACATCCCGCAGCCAGGGCCCGGCCCACAATCCCTGAACCGCCATGAACCCGGCCTGGGACAGCATGGTCAATGGCGCGATCCGCCAGAACGTCAGGCTTCCGAATACCTGGAACACTCCCTGAATCTGCCTGGACAACTTTTCCGGTACGGGTTTTTGCTTTGATTCCGGTACTACCGTGAACACGGTCACCGCCATCAGGACACACAGAACGCTTAAGCCCAGGAACACCCCCCGCCAGTCCGTGAATCTCAGGGCCAGTTCCACCGGCATGAATGCCGCCAGGACCCCCAGTCCCCCGGCAGCCATCTGAAAGCCGTTGATCCGGGGCAGCATGGGACCGGGGAACCAGATCACATAGGATTTGAATGCCGCCATCAGACAGGCCGACACCCCGAAGCCGATCAATGCCCGCCCGATGATCAGGCCGGCCAGGGTGGTGGACAAAGCGAAAACCACGGCGCCGGCCGCCGCGAACATCAGCAGCACCGCTTCCACCACCCGGGGACCGAACCGGTCCAGCAGAATGCCTAGCGGCAGTTGAAACGCGGCAAAAGTGATCAGGTAAGTGGCGGTGAGCAGTCCCAGCTGGGCGGGGTCCACCCCGGTATCTGCGGCCAGATCCGAGGCGATCACCGTATTGACCACCCGGAAAAGGTAAGACAGAAAATACCCGCCGGCAAAAGGGAGAAACACCCGGAACAGGAGGGGCAGGGGCACCCGGGGAGCGGGTTGATTGAATCCTGTCTCAGCGTTTTGACTGATTCTGGTCATGGTGCCCCTGTTTTTCCCGGTTCCCGTGCCCGGGTGTGGTTTGTTTGGATCAGATAATTTTGTCCACGGTCTCCATGGACAGGTTGAACAATTTTTCATTAAACCGGGATTTCAACGCAAATACAAGCATATCTTTGTTGAGCACGATTTCATGTTTGGCCAGAACCGCCAGAGATGCCAAAGCCCAGTCGGTCTTTTTGATTTTCAAAGCCTTGAAGTCGATCTCCTCCACCTGTGCCGGTGTGTCGGGAATGGCCACACTGGCCTCCTTGAGCACATAGGTGTCCGGGGACAGGGCGGCAAAAATTTTCTGCCTTCTGGCCACGCCTTCATCACTCAAGGCCAGCACCACGGTGGGGGATTCGATGCCGGTGTACCCGATTTTTTCAGGGGACAGAAGGATTTCGGACACAGACTGGCCCCGGAGCACGGTGATATTGTAGTCGTTTTTAATGGACACGTTCAGCCCGCCGGAAATGCCGGCAAAACAGACCATGTCCCCGGCAGTGACAATGCGCATGCCGGCCGATCCCAGGATCACCACCTCGTGACGTCTGGCATCGGGCATGTCAAACTGTTTTGTGACTTCAAACGGTTCCGGAAACCGGCCTTTTTCCTTTGCCAGCTGCCGGTAGCGTTCTCCATATTCCGGCCGCTGGTTTTTTTCGATCACACCGCCCGGGGACGGTCTTTGTTCGATCATCTGATCGATCACCTTGGGGGTGAGCTGGTTGCGTTTGGTATAACGTCCTGTGCAAAGCCCCAGGGTTTCCACCACGGAAAACCCCTTGTGCTGCATGGCTGAGACCAGTTCGTCGGAAAGCCCTTCATCGTGTCCGGAGATCCGGGAAATATAGGTGGCGCCGGCACTTTCCATCACACCGCAGATATCCATGGGGATTTCCGCCTGGTTGAGAAATTCCGAACCCACCACCGCATCGCTGGGCGTGGTGGCGGAATACTGCCCGCCGGTCATGCCGAAGTTGAAGTTGTTCAAAATGATCAGGGTCAGGTCCAGGTTTTTCCGGCAGGCGGACAGCACATGGGCCCCGCCGATACCCATGCCCCCGTCTCCCATGGTGACGATGACATTCAGGGACGGATCCGCCAGTTTCAGCCCGGCCGCATAGGTCAGTGCCCGGCCGTGGACCCCGTGCAGGGCATGGACATTGAAAAAGGTGTCAAAAAGCCCGGAACAACCGATATCGGTCACGATCACGGTCTTGTGATCCGGCATGTCCATTTTTACCAGGGCCGCATCCAGGCTTTTGGTGATGCGTTCATGGGTGCATCCCGGGCAGAATACAGGGGGGCGGCTGGTATTTAAAAAACTAGTCATTTTCAATGGCCTCCATAATCTTGGCAGGGGGAATCAGAATGCCGTTCATCTGGCCGTAAAAATCCACGGGTTTGCCGCACAGTACGCGCCTGATTTCATTGACATACTGGCCCAGGTTCATTTCAATCACCACGATCCGTTTGAACCGGGCCGCTTTTTCCAGCAGCAGGGCTTCGGGTACCGGCCACAGGGTTTTCAAAGACAGGGTGGACACCGGCCGGCCGTTTGCCGCCAGCGCGGTGGCCGCATCTGTCACAGCCCGGGAGGTGATGCCATAAGAGATCACCAGGGTGTCGGTGTCCGGCACCAGGTTCTCTTCATACAGGGCGATGCGGTCCATGGCAGCCCCCAGTTTGGTATGCAGTCTCTGCTGCATGTCGGCAATGGTCTGGGGATCGATGGTGATGTATCCGTCCGGACCGTGGGTGGAAGAGGTCTGGCGCACCAGGGTTTTGCCGCCGATGGGCAGAAACGGCGGGGCTTTGTCCGGATCTGCGGCAAACGGGATATAGGGGCCGGTCCCGGTGTACGGGGTCCGTTCCACCAGGGGCGGCAGATTCAGGTCGTCCATGTCAAAGCTTTCCTTGGTCATGCCGATCTCTTTGTTGGAGGCGATAAACACCGGGCACCGGAATTCCTCGGCAAAGTTGAACGCATGCACGGTCAGTTCCATGCAGTCTTTGGCATCTTTGGGCGCCAGGACAATCACGGGGGCGCCTGAGGTGGAACCCCAGCGCATGAACTGAATGTCCGAATCCGCGCCTCTGGTGGCGGACCCGGTGGAAGGCCCCAGTCGCTGCACATTGGCGATCACCAGGGGAATCTCGCTGCCGATGGCAAAGGAGATGTGCTCACTGTACAGGCTGATGCCCGGTCCGGAGGTGGCGGTGAGCACTTTTTTTCCGGCCATGGATGCGCCGATGCAGTATCCCATGGACGCGATTTCATCTTCTCCCTGGATGCACGTGCCGCCTTTGGGTGGCAGCATCTGAAGCATATTGTTGAATATGGTGGTGGCCGGGGTGATGGGATAACCGGCAAAAAAATTGCAGCCGGCGGCCATGGCCCCCCTGGCAACGGCTTCGTTGCCTTCCATGAATACAAATGCCATAATGGTCTCCTTCAAAAAATTGATCAGATCGGTCCGATATAAATCTGATCAGATATTTGATTAAATATTTGACGGATTTTAATGGGTCCGCTAAAATATGTCAAGGTATTATTCTTTTAATTTTAATTGATTTTATCCGGGTGTTGATATAAGGATGACGGTCATGACACAGAAGAAAAAAACAGGGTCTGGAAAAACCAAGGAGGATTTCACCCGGGAGGCTTATATGGGTATCCGCCAGATGTTTTTCCACAACGAGATCATTCCGGGACAGAAAATTTCCTACGGAGATCTGGCAAATCGGCTGAACATGAGCACCACCCCGGTGATCCAGGCGTTGAAGCACCTGGAGTTCCAGGGTCTGGTTCGCCATGAGCCCAATCGGGGATATTATACTGAAAACGTCAGCTTGACGGAGATCACCGAAATTTACGAGTTCCGGGAGCTGATCGAGGTATCCCTGCTGTCCGCCACCATCGGGACGATCGGCAAACGCGGGCTCAATCAGCTTAAAAAAGCCCTGGACAGTCATCTGGCTGCGGTGCGGGATATCTACCTTAAGGAACGGCTGCTCAAGGACATGGAGTTTCATCTCAAACTGGCCCAGCTGTCAGGCAACATGGTTCGTATCAACACCCTGAAATACCTGTTTGACCTGCTGTATCTCAAATACCGGGGAAACATTCTGTTTGTCACGCCCATGGACCGGGTGGACAACGAACATATTCAGCTGTATGAGGCCATTGAAAGCAAAGATCTGTCACAGGCCTGTGAAGTGCTGTCCCGCCATATTTCCAATGTGAAACAGCATGCCATTGAAAGTACCCGCCGGGCTTTGCAGGACAAGCGCATCAAACTGATCTGAAACCCGGTGCATTTTTCTGAACGACCCGCCTGAATCCGTCTGGTTGCCGATTATTTCAGTTCCAGCCAGTCGAACCAGATGGGGTGATTTTCTTTGTACCAGGTCAGTATCTGCCTTAGTTTTTTCTGGTCTTCAATGGAAATGGTGGCTTGCGGAATTTTGTCAAACGCCAGTATCATCTTGTTCCGAACATAGCTCAATGCTTCTGAACACAAGGTTTGCAGTTCATTGCGGATCCGCCCGGAATCGGAAATTTTCACGGCCCGGTTTTCAAAGTCTTCACCTTTGAGAAACCGGTTCAACAGCGGGCTGAATACCAGTTTGCTCTCTTCAAAGGGTTCCTCGAGCCGCAGGGCAAAGGTGATGCGCTTGTCTCCTCTGTCCGTGGTGATACGGACCGTCACTTCATAGGTGTTGTCGGCAATCTGTGTGACCCCGGGGGCCCCGGTGTAGGGGTCGGGCAGCATGTATCCGGCACCGGCCAGGGCGTGCCATTTTTTCTCGGAGATCAGGTCGTCCGCGGAAAGGGTCCTTGTTTTCAGAGGAATACCGGCTTTGAGCGCGGCCCGGATGCTGTCCTGATATGCCTGGATGGTATCTGCGTCCAGATTCGGCTCAGTGATCAGCTGCTTTAATCGGTCCGGAAAATCGGTTTTGTCCGGATCCAGCTTCATGGTGGCGGCATCCAGATGGGCCGGGAACTGAAACCGGGAGGACAGGACCGCCATGGATACGGTCAGATCCAGGATCGGGGCCAGGCTGGCCGCCTGGATCGCTTCGGCAGATGCGGCATACCCGTCCACAATGAACAGATGGCGGGCATTCTGTTCGTCCATCCAGTCTCCGACGACCAGGGTCGGGGCATAGGTGCCGGCATCGGTGAAGGGTTTCCAGCCGGAAGGCAATGTCCAGTCATCGTCCACCAGATGGGCCCCGGCCGCCTGCCACTGTTCCCATATGTGGCGGATCCGGTTGACCCGGTGTTCGCCCCTCAGGGTCCATACATGGATATGCCCGGGCTGGATGCCCGGATATGTTTTTTGAATGGCCTTCACCACCAGGTGCCGGGGGGTGAAGAAATCGATGAGGATGGAATCTTCGGCCGCCTGTTCCACCACTTTTCCGGGCACCACCAGATTGCCGATGTATCCCTCGTATTGATCGGAGATGGCCAGGGGCTGATCAAACAGGTGAAGGATGGTCATCGGCCCGGTTTCTTCGCCTCTGGCAAACCGGGAGGTGTTTTCCAGGGTATCGATGGCCGCGCCCCAGATGGTGATGTCCTCCCTGGCGATGGTCTTTCTGAAATCCTCCCAGGTATAGACCGGATCATTGATCAGGCGGTGCACACAGGTCTCCAGAAATTTGGCCACCTGGGGCCGGGCATAGATCCGGCCGAAACCCAGCAGCGGGTTGGCCCCCATTTCCGAGGTCTCTCCCCCTTTGGGCATCAGGCCTTCTCCCAGACAGACCATGATGGCGTGGTTTTCCGGCACGGTCCGGGTCAGGTACCACAGGCTTTCGCTCATGGCATAGGCTGAAATGGCATCCGCATCTTTTTTGATGAAATTCAACGCTTGTTTGTCCACTCCGGCCCCCTGGCCGTAACGGCCGAACAGCCGTGTCCCCAGAGCCGTCACCGCCAGGGTCATGGCCAGCATCTTCTCGGTTCTTTGGTCGGTGAAGGAAATGCTGTCCAGCAGATCGTCGGTGGGTTGGCCACGAAGCCACTCGATATGGACATCTTCCAGCCAAAGGTGGAGCCGGCCCAGGATCGGCCGGCAGTCAAAAGCCCACTGGGCCACAAGATTTTTCTGTTTCATCCGGGGTGTTTTCATAAGTCTGTCCTCATGGGTGAAATTGACGTATGATCCGGTCTGTCAGACTGACAGGTATCATTTACCAGGAAAACCTGTCAAGGAAGAAAAGTCAGGGCTTGTCCTCTCTTTTGGTTTGGGATATGTTGACCGGCATGGGAGACCGCAGATTTTCATACCCGGCGGTGCAGGGGCCATCTGACGGACACGCCGGTATTCCGGCGAATCAGGCAATGATCCAGGAGCAGTTGACCGGGGTGGTGGACCGGGTAACCTATCACAATCCGGACAATGGCTGGTGCGTCCTCCAGGTGCTTCCCTTTGACACGCCGGATCGCCGGGAGACCGTGCTGGTCCATCAGACAAAAGTGTTTGCCGGCGCCACCATGTATTTTGAAGGGGCCTGGCAGGTGCATCCCAAATACGGCCGCCAGTTTTCCGCCACCCGGGCTGAAGAACGAAAACCCGCCTCAGCCGGAGCCTTGGAAAAATATATCGGGTCCGGGCTCATCAAGGGGGTGGGGCCCAAGACCGCAAAGAAAATTGTCAGATATTTCAAAGATCAGACACTGGAGGTGTTTGAAAACCAGATCCACCGCCTTGTGGAAATACCCGGCATTGCGGAAAAAAAACTGGAGATGATCTCCGCCGCCTGGACCGAGCACCGGGCCATCCGGGATGTGATGATGTTTTTGCAGTCTCATGGGATTTCCACCCTTTTTTCAGTGCGCATTTACAAGGCCTATGGTGATGAGGCCATTGCCAGGGTCATGGCTGATCCCTACTGCCTGGCCGATGACTTTTACGGCATCGGATTTTTTTCAGCGGACAAGGTGGCCTTGAGCATCGGCCTGGCAACGGACAGTCCCCGGCGCGTAGTGGCGGGCATCCGCCATGTGCTGTCGGCGGCCAGAAATTTCGGCCATTGTTTTCTCTTTTTTTCCCAGATCAAAGAACAGGTGGAAGACCTGCTGGATCTGGACCTGACCCGGGGGCTGAAAACTGTGCTGGAAACCATGGAAGCGGACGAGCTGCTCATGCGGAGGACTTTGGCCCCGGTGCCGGAAGAACCTGTCCAGGCCTGTTATTACGCCAGGTCCCTGTATTTTGATGAACAGTATGTGGCGCAGCGCATTGCACGGATGACCGATCCTTCTGATGTGGATATGACCCGGGTTCAGCGGTGGATACAGCTGTTTGCCAAGTCCAGGCAGCTGCGGTTGAGCAATGAGCAGGCACAAGCGGTTCAGGGGATTTCGGGAAAAGGGTTTTCCATTCTCACCGGCGGGCCGGGATGCGGCAAAACCACGGCCACAAGGGTGCTGGTGGCGCTGCTGGAAGCCATGAAGCGGCGGGTGCTGCTGGCGGCGCCTACCGGCCGGGCCGCCCAGCGCATGGGCGAGGTGATCGGCCGGGAAGCCAGAACCATCCACCGGCTGCTGGGGTGGGCCAACGGCAGATTCAAGAAAAACGAAGACACCCCCCTGGAAACCGATTTTCTGGTGGTGGATGAATGCTCCATGCTGGATATCAGCCTGACCGCTTCGCTGCTTAGGGCCGTCCCTGAAGGCTGCCAGGTGGTGTTTATCGGAGATTTTGACCAGCTGCCGTCCGTGGGGGCGGGCAACGTGCTCAAGGACCTGATCGAATCCGGCCGGTCGGCATGCTTCAGATTGACACAGATTTTCCGGCAGGCGGCCCAGTCGCTGATCATCCGGTATGCCCACCAGATCAATGCCGGAGACATGCCCTGGATCGCATCCCCGTTCAAGGACCCGTCCGTGTGGCACAAAAAAACGGACTGCCTGTTTCTGGATTCAGATGAGGCAACGGCTGAACAGCTCCAGTTTATCAAGCGGATCAAGGCACTGACAGACACGAACACAGAGGATGTGGCCAAAGATCTGGATGATCCGGATTTGTTCGAGTTCCGGGTCAGAGAACCGGTCCGCCCCTATGACACCGAGATCCAGATCCCTGAAAAATTCGCCCATGTCAACCTGGAACAGGTGGCGGCGGCAAAAAACCGGGTGGCGGAGCTGCTGGCGGTGCTCAAAAAGGTCCATCCCTGGTCATCGCTGCATTATGGGCTGACCGCCGTGGATGTGATCCAAAAACTTTACATGGAATGGGTTCCCCGATATCACGGGGCTGCAACGGAAATCCAGATTCTTTCCCCCATGACCCGAGGATCCCTGGGCACGGTGAACCTGAACCGGGTGATTCAGGAGACCGCCAATCCGTCGGCACCCGGAAAAGCCCAGATTACCGTGGGCCAGCGGGTGTTCAGAAAAGGGGACCGGGTCATCCATCGGAAAAACAACTACGAATTGAACGTATTCAACGGTGATATCGGCACCATCACCGCGATCGATGCCGCCGATCTGACACTGTCGGTGGCGTTTTCTCCCGGCACACCGCCGGTGCAGTACCGCCAGGCAGATATTTTGGAACTGGACCTGGCCTATGCCGTGACCATTCATAAATCCCAGGGGTCGGAATTCGAGGCCGTGATCATCCCGGTGATGACCCAGCACTTCAAGATGCTGTTCCGCAACCTGATCTATACCGGAATCACCCGGGCAAAAAAACTGGCCGTGTTTGTGGGTACCAGAAGGGCACTGGCCATGGCCGTGAAAAACCAGGATATCTCAAAGCGTCAGACCGCCCTGGCTCAGTTGCTCATGGATGGACCGGTGGGCGGACAAAGTTTCCAGTAGAGGGGTCATACGGTTTCCTTTTACGTCATGAGTCTTTCATGATTAATCTTGTTTGTTCAGTAGATTCCTGCGTCACATCCTGCGGCAATGGTCATACCCAGTTCCTCGCACATGAACAGCAGTTCATCGGTGATACGCTCTTTGGCCACGACCGGTTCGTATACTTTTTTCAGGGGATAGCCCAGAGCAATCCGTTCAATGGAGACCAGTGCCCCGGTGCCGTCATTGCCGGCGCTGATGAAAGCCACATACGGTTTTTTGAAAATTTTTTTCGACTGTCGGGCCGGATAATAGGTCCGGTCAAAAAAATCCTTGATCTGACCGGCCATGTACCCGAAATATTCCGGAGAGCCAAGGGCCAGTCCGCTGCATGTCAAAAGATCCTCCAGGGTGGCGAGATGTGCCGGTTTGAGAATGGCAGTGACATTGTCAACCGAGTCAATCCCTCTGACTACGGCGTCTGCCATCAGCCGGGTGTTGCCGGTCTGGGAATGATAGATGACCAGAATGGTTGTCATGGAATGCTCTCCTGCCGGGCTTTGTTGTCAATTATGGTTTCATAGCATATCGTGCCATACCAATCCATCATGTCGAGAAAAAATATTTCCTGCTTGACCTTGAGTGAGCATCTGTTACAACCCTATGATGCAAGACGATGGGGGGTATGTCTGTATATGCGTGTTGAACGAAAAAATTAAAGGTTTCAGCGGAAGCTGAAACCTTTGAAGTCGGTGGCTGGGTGACTAGGATTCGAACCTAGATTGACGGAGTCAGAGTCCGTTGTCCTGCCATTGGACGATCACCCATCAGAATTGAATGTCCGGGTTTTTACAACATAGGTCCCGGGGTGTCAAGGATTTTCTGGAGATCCGGCATAAATCGGAAGAATGAATCATGAGCGATCAGACAAACCAGATGTGTGATGAAAAAATAAGGGTGCTCAAGACCGGGTTGAAAAAATTAAAGACAGCGGCAGTGGCATTTTCCGGCGGGGTGGACTCGGCTTTTCTGCTGGCAATGGCGGCCCGGTCCGGTCTTGAGCGGTTGATGGCGGTGACGGTGGATTCCGCATTTGTGACCCGAGAAGAGATTTACAGGGCCCGGCAGACGGCAGTGGATCTCAAAGTGGCGCACCAGGTGCTTGAAGCCGATATTCTGGCCCATGAAAAGGTGACGGCCAATTCACCGGATCGCTGTTATCATTGTAAAAATACGGTATTTTCCCTGATACGGAAAGCAGCGGACCGGGCCGGGATCTCCCATGTGCTGCACGGTGTGAACATGGATGATTTGACCGATTACCGGCCGGGCTTGAAAGCGGCCGGAGAACTGGGATTTTCAGCCCCTCTGGTGGATGCGGGGTTTTCCAAACACCAGATCCGTACCTGTGCCAGGCAGATGGGGCTGACCACCTGGAATCTGCCGTCTCAGTCCTGTCTGGCCACACGCATACCGTTTTTTGATGCCATCACAAAACAGGCCTTGAGCCGCATTGAACAGGCGGAACAGTTTATCCGGTCTCTGGGATTTGCCCATGTCCGGGTGCGGTGCCATGGAAACCTGGCCCGCATCGAGACCGATGCAGCGGACATTGAGGCCATGGCGGCCGACCGGAACCGGATATCGGCGGCTCTCAAGGACATGGGGTTCAAATTTGTGAGCCTGGATCTGGATGGATATCACACCGGGAAGATGAATGTTTAGATGAGAAAAAAAGGACTGTGACCATGAAATATTCTCAGGCCCATCCGGGACGGGTTTTTGTGATCCGTCTGGAAGATGGGGAGGTGATTCTCTATGAATTGACCGGGTTTGCCTTGCTGGTACCCTGACACAGGCACCGCCCGGTAAAAAGGCCGGTGCCTGGTTCGAAAAGAAGGTTATCGGGCCTGGATTTCCAGGTTGTTGAAAAAATAGCTGATTTCAAATGCCGCGGTTTCCGGCGCATCAGAACCGTGGACCACGTTTTTTTCAATATCGGTGGCATACTCGCGGCGGATGGTGCCTTCTTCCGCTTCTTTGAAATTGGTGGCCCCCATGATTTTGCGGTTTCTGGCAATCACGTTTTCGCCTTCCAGCACCATGACCACGATGGGACCGGAGGTCATGAAATCAGTGAGGCTGCCGAAAAACGGGCGCTCTTTGTGGACCGCATAAAATCCCTGGGCCTGAGACTTGGTCAGCTGGAGCATTTTCATTGCTGCGATTTTGATACCCGCGGTTTCAAAGCGTTTGATCACTTCGCCGATAATGTTTTTGGCCACCCCGTCAGGTTTGATAATGGACAGTGTTCTTTCCACGGTAGATTTTTTCCTTTCTTGAATTGTTTTCATGGGTTACAGGCAGACAGGATCAATGGCTGAGGGCGCAATGGTTCGGGTCCTGTCAGGAACAATCTGTATGAATCAGGGGGAGACGGTACCATATTTTTACCCGGCAAGTCAATATGGCGGTATGGCGGTTGTTTAAAAGAATTCTTGACAATAAAAAATTAATGCACTATTAATTATCTGTTATCCAAAGATACCAGCCCACAGTCTGAATGTTTCATACCTGCTTCATTTGAAAAGTCCAGACATCAAAGGCATCCAGCAAAATCCACTGATTCTTGCCATAAAAATGAAAAACTGAAAATATGCCGGAAAAAAAAACAACAACAATTCGGGAGCGCGAATGAATCTTGTAGAGCTCAATAAAATGAAGATCAGCGAGCTGACCAGGCTTGCAAAGGAAAACAATATCAAAGGGATCGGCGGTCTGAAGAAACAGGAATTAATTTTTGCACTGCTGCAGGCCAATATTGAAAAAAGCGGTCAGATTTATGGAGAAGGCACCCTTGAGATTCTACCGGACGGGTTCGGCTTTCTTCGGGCTCCCGGTTACAATTACCTGCCCG
Organism: Desulfotignum sp.; assembly: GCA_034522435.1. Classification (GTDB taxonomy): domain Bacteria; phylum Desulfobacterota; class Desulfobacteria; order Desulfobacterales; family Desulfobacteraceae; genus Desulfotignum. Next base: position 125,545 of record JAXHLJ010000018.1, on the reverse strand, counting down.
GTCCGGATGATATTTATGTGTCTCCCTCACAGATCCGGCGGTTTAATCTGAGAACCGGGGATACCATTTCCGGCCAGGTCCGGCAGCCAAAGGACTCAGAACGGTATTTTGCGCTTCTCAAGGTGGAAGCCGTCAATTTTCAGAGCCCGGAAGTGGCTGCGGAAACCATTTTATTCGACAACCTGCTGCCCCTTTATCCGGAACGCAAGATGAATCTCGAAGCGGAATCCGACAACTATTCCATGCGGGTTATCGACCTGATGTCTCCCATCGGTTTTGGCCAGAGAGGGCTGATCGTCTCCCCCCCCAAGGCCGGAAAGACCATGCTGCTTCAGAACATTGCCAACTCCATGATCAAGGCCCATAAAAGCATCGTGCCCATGATCCTGCTCATTGATGAGCGGCCCGAAGAGGTCACGGACATGACCCGGTCCGTGGATGCGGAGGTCATCAGCTCCACGTTTGACGAGCCGGCGGAACGACATGTACAGGTGGCGGAGATGGTGATTGAAAAAGCCAAGCGGATCGTGGAGCAGGGCCATGACGTGGTGATTCTCCTGGACTCCATCACCCGGCTGGCCAGGGCCTACAATGCGGTGATGCCCCCGTCCGGAAAGATTCTGTCCGGTGGTGTGGATTCCAATGCCCTGGACCGGCCCAAACGGTTTTTCGGGGCGGCCCGGAACATCGAAGACGGCGGCAGTCTGACCATCATTGCCACGGCTCTGGTGGAAACCGGCAGCCGCATGGATGAGGTGATTTTCGAGGAGTTCAAGGGCACCGGCAACATGGAACTGGTCCTGGACCGGAAACTGGCGGACAAACGTGTGTTCCCCGCCATTGACATCAACCGGTCCGGTACCCGGAAAGAGGAGCTGCTTCTGGATCCCATGATATTGAATCGGGTCTGGATCCTGAGAAAACTGCTGTCCAGTTTAAATTCTGTGGACAGTATGCAGTTTTTACTTGAAAAAATGCAGGGAACAAAGGATAATAAAGAGTTTCTTGAATTAATGAATTCATGAGCTATCTTATTGATATAAATCAGCTGTCTGAATTCAAAGGCAGCTGCAGCAAGGAGTGACAGAAAAAATGAAAAAAGAAATCCATCCCAAATATGCCCATACCACCGCGACCTGTGCATGCGGTGCCACATTTGAAGTGGGTTCCACCCGGGAAAATATCAAAGTGGAAATTTGTTCACAGTGCCATCCGTTTTTTACCGGAAAGCAGAAACTGGTGGACTCTGCCGGCCGTATTGACCGGTTTAAAAGAAAATATGCCAATTTTGATGCCAGCAAACTGGTATAATTTTAAAATCAGTGAAGTTTTGCAAAAGGGGGCCTGTCGCAGGCACCCCTTTTGGGTTTTTGCGCAATGATTGAAAAATTAAAAGGCATTGAAGAACGGTATGTCAAGCTGGAACACCTCCTGAGTGATCCCGAGGTGATCAGGGACCAGACCAAATACCAGAAATATGTCAAGGAGCACGGGGAACTCAACCGGATTGTCCCGGTTTTCAGGACCTATGAGCAGGTGCGGGCTCAATTGGAAGAAGCCCGGGAATTGTTAAAGGACCCGGACCCTGACATGCGTGGTATGGCCAGAGAAGAGATCGCCAGTCTGGAAAAACAGGCGGAAACTTTGACATCAGAACTCAATGTGCTGCTCATGCCCAAAGATCCCAGAGATGACAAAAACGTGATCCTGGAAATCCGGGCCGGGACCGGCGGAGAAGAAGCCGGTATTTTTGCCGGAGATCTTTTCAGAATGTATTTCCGGTATGCGGAAGCCAGAAACTGGAAAATCGACATTATTGAGAAAAACGATTCCGGTGCCGGCGGATTCAAGGAGATCGTCTGTCTGGTTCAGGGCAAAGGCGCGTTTGGCGCATTCAAGTATGAAAGCGGCACCCACCGGGTGCAGCGGGTACCGGAAACCGAGACCCAGGGCCGGATTCATACCTCTGCAGTGACTGTGGCGGTACTGCCCGAAGCCGAAGATATCGATATTGAAATCAATCCGGCGGACATCAAAGTGGATGTGTTCCGGGCGTCCGGTCCGGGTGGGCAGTCGGTAAACACCACGGATTCGGCTGTCAGGGTCACCCATATCCCCACCGGGGTGGTGGCCACCTGCCAGGATGAAAAATCCCAGCACAAGAACAAGGCAAAGGCCCTGAATGTGCTCAAATCCCGTATTCTGGACGCAAAAGTGCGGGAAGAGGAAGCCAGGCGGGCTGCGGATCGCAAAGGCCAGGTGGGCACCGGAGACAGAAGCGGCCGTATCCGGACCTACAATTTCCCCCAGGGGCGAATGACCGATCATCGGATCGGTTTGACCCTGTACAAACTGGACAGCATCATGGAAGGCGACATCCAGGCCATCATCGATGAATTGAAGACCTTTCACCAGGCCCAGGCATTACAGGAAAACCGCATCTTTGCGTAATGGAGTGGACCGTATTCAAACTGATCTCCTGGACGGAATCCTATTTCGCCCGACACCGGATTGACAGTCCCAGACTGACTGCGGAAATTCTGCTGGGATTCTGTCTGGGCATCCGGCGCCTGGATCTGTATCTGCAGCATGACCGTCCTTTGGAAAAGCAGGAACTGGCCCGGTTCAAAACATTGATCCAGCGGCGGAAAAACCGGGAGCCGGTCGCCTATATCACCGGTGAAAAAGGCTTTTTCGAATCCAGTTTTCAGGTGAGGCCGGGCGTGCTTATCCCACGGCCGGACACCGAAACCCTTGTAGAAAAGACACTGGCCGTTCTGGCTGAAGATGTTCAAAAACCCGCAAAGATTCTGGAATTGGGGGTGGGGTCCGGTGCGATTGTCATCTCCCTGGCAAAAGTCCATCCCGGCGCTCTTTTTTTTGCCGGCGATATTTCCCGAGTCGCTTTGAACATTGCCCGGGAAAACGCCGATCGGGAAAAGGAAATCGGAAAGATCCATTTTTTTAATGGTTCCTGGTTTGATCCTCTGGCTCCCCGCCGGTTTTTTGATGTCATCGTTTCCAACCCGCCGTATATTCCCCGCAGCCACATACCGGGGCTGGCGCCTGAGATCAGAGATCATGAGCCGATTGCGGCCCTTGACGGCGGGGATGACGGTCTGGACTGTATCCGTCAGATTCTTGTCCGTGCCGGTGAGTTCCTGGTCCCCGGCGGGCATCTTCTGATGGAAATGGGGTTTGATCAGAGAGCCGAATTGACGGCTCTGGCAATGAATTTTCCGGAATTTGACACCCTTGATTTTATTCAGGACCTGGCCGGTCAGGACCGGGTCGTACATTTTAAAAAAAAAATTGATTAATTTTCGTTTTTTTGATATATACGGTAGGATTTTTTAATACAAGCGTTTAACACACACATCCATGGACCCGGTATCGGTTGCTTTTCACAAAGTTGATACCCGGGAATGAAATGGATGAAGGACTTTAAAAACCATTTAGATTGATCTGGAGAACCAATGGCCTACATTACCATTAGAGAACTGCTGGAAGCCGGTGTTCATTTCGGACACCAGACCAAACGCTGGAACCCCAAGATGAAAAAATATATCTTCGGGGCCAGAAACGGAATTTATATTATCGACCTTCAGCAGACCGTGAAACTGTTCAAGGAAGCCCATGATTTTATCAAGGGCATAGCTGCCGACGGCAAGGATGTTCTGTTCGTAGGAACCAAGAAGCAGGCGTCTGAAGCCATTTACGAGGAAGCCAACCGGGCGGAGATGTTCTATGTGGAAAACCGGTGGCTGGGCGGCATGCTCACCAACTTTCAGACCATCAAAAACAATATCAACCGGTTTCATTTTCTCAATTCCATTGAAAATGACGGCACCCTTGAGAACTATCCGAAAAAAGAGCAGTCCAAAATGCTCAAGGAAAAAGAACGGCTGGAGTTTGCCATCGGCGGTATCAGCAATATGAAACGGCTGCCGTCGGCCATTTTCATTATCGATCCCAAAAACGAATCCATTGCTGTCAAAGAGGGAAAGCGGCTGGGCATTCCCATTGTGGCGGTGGTGGATACCAACTGTGACCCCGATGATATCGACTATGTCATTCCGGGCAATGATGATGCCATCCGGTCCATCCGGCTGTTCACCTCCCGCATTGCCGATGCCTGTATCGAGGGTCGTCAGATCTATGAAGAAAAAATGCAGGCCCAGGCCGATGGCGAAAAAACCGAAGATCCGGATACAGGGGATCAGAAAGTGGGCATCGAAGTGTTGTCAGACGGCACGGACGGCCCTGTTGTGGAAAAGATCAAACGCAAGACAGCACCTGCTGAGCCGGTGGAAGAAACGACTGAAACTGAATAATGACAATTTAATAGGAGCAAAACAATATGGCTGATATTTCCGCAGCAATGGTTAAGGAACTGCGCGAGGCAACCGGATCCGGTATCATGGATTGCAAACGGGTGCTGGCAGAAGCCGACGGCAATATGGAAAAGGCGATCGATCTGCTGCGCAAAAAAGGGCTGGCCAAGGCGGCCAAGCGGGCGGGACGGTCTACTTCCGAGGGAATTATTCATTCCTATATCCACACCGGTGCCAGATTAGGCGTGCTGGTGGAAGTGAACTGTGAATCCGATTTTGTGGCCAAAACCGATGACTTTGTCGAGTTTGTCAAAAATATTGCCATGCATATCGCTGCTGCCAATCCAGCCGGGCTGACTCCGGACGATGTGGATAAAAGCGTGGTGGAAAAAGAGCGTGAAATTTTCAAGGCTCAGATGCTGGAAGAGGGCAAACCGGAAAACATCATTGACAAGATCGTGGACGGCAAGGTGGAAAAGTTTTACAAGGAAGTCTGCCTCATGAGCCAGCCGTATGTCAAAGACCCCCAGAAAACCATTGAAGAGTTTTTAAAGGAAACCATCGGCAAGATCGGTGAAAATATCCAGATCAGACGGTTCGCACGTTTCCAGATAGGAGAATAACTCTTGGATATGACCCCGGAGTTCAAACGGATTCTGATCAAGCTGAGCGGAGAGGCCCTGATGGGAAATCAGGGCTTTGGCATCACCCCGGAGATGATTCATTATGTGGCCGGGGAAATTGCCAAGGTGGCCCGTCTCAATGTCGAGGTCAGCGTTGTGGTGGGTGGCGGCAACATTTTTAGAGGGGTTGCCGGCAGTTCCGCGGGCATGGACAGAAGTTCCGCAGACAACATGGGAATGCTGGCCACGGTGATCAACTCTCTGGCATTGTGTGACGCGCTTGAGAAATCTGGCGTGCCCACCCGGGTTCAGTCCGCCATCCGCATGGACCAGATCGCTGAACCGTTTATCCGGAGAAAGGCCATCCGTCATCTGGAAAAAGGCCGGGTCGTGATTTTTGCGGCCGGCACGGGCAATCCGTATTTTACCACTGATACGGCCGCCGTGCTCAGGGCCCATGAAACCCTTGCACAGATTTTGTTCAAGGCCACCCAGGTGGACGGGGTCTACGATAAAGACCCGGTGGTTCATGAAAATGCAGTGATGTTTGATGAGCTGTCCTATATGCGGGTGATCGAAAAACAGCTTCATGTCATGGATATGACCGCCATTTCTCTGGCCATGGAACATGACCTGCCCCTTCAGGTGTTTGATCTGCACAAGGAAGACAACATTCTCAAGGCGGTGCTCGGCCAGGATATCGGCACCCGGATAAAATAATCTGTCGACCCCTAAATCAAGGTAACCTCATATGATCAATGAAGTGATTGAAGAAACCAGGGACCGAATGGGAAAAACACAGAAAGCCTTTGTCAAGGAAATGGCAAAGGTTCGTACCGGCAGGGCATCCCAGTCCATGCTGGACAGTGTTAAAGTGGATTATTACGGCACCCAGACCCCATTACCCCAGATGGCGACGGTATCCATACCCGAGAGCCGGTTGATAACCGTGAAACCGTGGGATATCAGCGTGATCAACTCGGTGGAAAAAGCCATCCTCAAGGCCAATCTCGGGCTGACACCATCCAATGACGGCAAACTGATCCGTATTTCCATACCGCCTTTGACCGAGGAACGCAGAAAAGACATCGCCAAAAACGTTTCCAAAATATGCGAAGAATACAAGGTGGCGATCCGGAATATCCGGCGCGATTCCAATGATATGCTCAAGGAGCTTCAAAAAGAGGGAGAGATTTCCGAAGATGACAGCTTCAAGACTCAGAAGCAGGTCCAGGAACTGACCGACGAGTATATCCAGCGGCTGGATGATATCTTTGCCGAAAAAGAAAAGGAAATCCTTGAAATCTGACGATCTCCATGCTCTCGGCCTGGATCCGGACAGACTGCCGGTCCATGTGGCAGTGATTATGGACGGCAATGGCCGGTGGGCAAAAAAACGGTTGCTGAACCGGGTCAAGGGTCATGAAAAAGGATCGGAAAGCGTCAGAATCCTGGTAAAAACCTGCAGGGAACTGTCGATTCCTTTTTTGACCCTGTACGCGTTCTCTACTGAAAACTGGGCCAGACCCGCATCGGAAGTGTCTGCGCTCATGCAGTTGTTAAAAAAATTTTTGTCGTCTGAGCGCGATGAAATGGAGAGCAGCGGCATCCGCCTGAAAGTGCTGGGCCAGCTGGAAAAACTGCCGGAAGACGTTCAGAAAGAGGCTAAAGAAACCATGGACGCCACCGGCGGCAACACCCAGATGACCCTGAACCTGGCATTGAGTTACGGCAGCCGGCAGGAGATCACGGATGCGGTAAAGATTCTGGCCGGGAAAGTGAAAACCGGGGAATTGACTGTCGATGAGATCTGTGATCAGGTGATATCCGATCATCTGTATACGGCCGGTATCCCGGATCCGGACCTGGTTATCCGGACCTCGGGGGAATTTCGGCTGTCCAATTTTTTGCTCTGGCAGTCCGCCTATGCGGAGCTTTTCATCACCCCCACCCTGTGGCCGGATTTTACCAGATCGGAATTTATTGATATCCTAACCCATTACCAGAAAAGGGACCGACGTTTCGGTAACGTGGAATGCAGCATGCCAAGAGATGGATCACCTCAATAATTCTGGCGCCTTTGATCATCTGGATTCTGATCAAAGGCACTCCCCTGATTCTGGCCGGGCTGGTATCTGTTGTGGCCATGTCCGCCAACCGGGAATACCTGCGTATTGTTTTCCACTCCGGTGACACAACTGTTTCCTGGATGGTTTCCGGGACATCTTTTTTGACCTGTGTTTTTCTGGTGGTCGCCGCCGCTTTTGGATCCTGGCCGGGAATGATTCTGGTATTGTTTTTGAACCTGGGGTTATTGGCCTTGCTTGTCCTGTTCCGGTTTACCGAATCGGATGACCTGTTCACCACCATAGCCAGGCAGATGCTGGGGGTTGTATATATTCCTCTTTCCCTGTCGCTTTTGTTGCTTGTCCGAAATATGGAACAGGGCGTACTCTGGGTTTTCTGGCTTTTGATTGTCTGTTTCATGAACGACACCGGCGCATTTTATACCGGAACATATATGGGAAAAAGAAAACTGGCTCCCCGGATCAGCCCCAAGAAAACCATCGAAGGCTCGGTTGGCGGTATTGCGGCCTCCTTGACCGTCGGGCTGGTTTTATCTCTGGTGTTTTTCAAGTCGCCCATTCTGGCCTTGACAATGCTGCCTTGTTCGTTGCTCATTGCCGTTGCCGGGCAGGCAGGAGATCTGTTTGAATCCGCATTGAAACGGGCATCTTTGGTCAAGGATTCAGGCCGGATACTGCCGGGCCACGGCGGTATGCTGGACCGGATCGACGGCCTGCTGTTCGCCATCCCGGTACTTTACGGTTATCTGCTGGCGGTGGGCTGATGAAACATCTTTCCATTCTGGGCGCGACCGGGTCCATCGGCACGTCTGCTTTAGACATTGTGCGCATGCACCCGGACCGGTTTCAGGTCAAAGCGCTGACCGCCGCCAACAACCTGCCGCAGCTGTGCCGTCAGATCAAGGAATTTTCGCCGGAAATGGTGGCGGTGCTGGATGAGGCCAAGGCCCGGCAGCTGGCTGAAATGACAGGGCCGGGTGCAGGCGTTCGTATTTTGTTTGGACCTGACGGGTATGAGGCTGCTGCTGCCTGGGACGGGGTGGATACCGTTTTGCTGGCCATGGTGGGCGCCGCCGGACTGGCACCGGCCCTGGCAGCCATTGATGCCGGAAAAGACATTGCCCTGGCCAACAAGGAAACCCTGGTGATGGCCGGCGACATTGTCATGGCCAGGGCCAGAGAGAAAAACGTGGCCGTGCTGCCGGTGGACAGTGAACATTCCGCCATGTTTCAATGCATGCTGGGCAATGAAACCAAAGATGTGACACAGCTGTTTCTCACCGCATCGGGCGGACCCTTCAGAAACACCCCTGGAACTGATTTTGACGACATTACCAGAGAAGATGCTTTGAATCATCCCAACTGGTCCATGGGGGACAAAATCACGATTGATTCGGCAACGCTCATGAACAAAGGGCTGGAACTCATCGAAGCGGTCCATTTGTTCGGCATGCCTCCCGAAACGATCCAGGTGCTGATTCATCCCCAGAGCATTGTTCATTCCATGGTGGGATTTGCCGACGGATCGGTCATGGCCCAGATGGGGGTGCCGGATATGAAACAGGCCATCTCTTTTGCGTTGTCTTTTCCTGATCGTCTGAACCTGGGCCTGGCATTTCCGGATTTTGAACAGATTCGGTCCCTGACGTTCCATGCGCCGGATACCCGGCGGTTTCCATCTCTTGACTTTGCCAGAAAAGCCTGTGAATGCCGCGGAACAATGCCCGCAGTGATGAATGCGGCCAACGAGGTGGCGGTTCAGGCATTTCTGGACCGGCGTATCCGGTTTTCCGAGATCTTCACTTTGGTCGGCACCACCATGGGTGCCCATACCTGCATTGACAATCCCGATCTTTCAGGTATTATTAAGGCCGATCAATGGGCCAGAAAAACAGCCGGCTCCCTTATTAAATAGAGAGGTACACGTGGGTCATTCCGTTGTCGCATTCATTATTGTTATCGGTGTTCTGGTGTTTATTCATGAACTGGGTCATTTTCTGGCGGCCCGGTTTTTCAAGGTAGGCGTGGATGTGTTCTCCCTGGGATTCGGACCCAAAATGTTCAAAAAAGTCAAAGGCCGGACCGAATACTGCATCTCAGCCATCCCTCTGGGTGGATATGTGAAAATGGTGGGGGAAGAACCGGGTAAATCGTTGCTTCCGGAAGAGCAAGACATCGCATTTTCCAACAAACCGTTGTATCAGAAAAGTCTGATTGTCGCAGCCGGACCGGCGTTCAATTTTTTTCTGGCGATTTTCATTTTTTATGTGCTGTATCAGTTTTCCGGTCTCTACCTGCCAAAGCCGGTGATCGGAGAAGTGCTGGATGACTCCCCGGCCCAGCAGGCCGGACTTTTGCCCGGGGATGTGATCACGGTGGTGGATGGTCAGAAGATCCGGTCTTTTGAAGATGTTTCCCGGATCATCAGCAGCTCGAACGGACAGTCCCTGGACATGGGTGTGAGCCGGGAGGGGCGGAACCTTCGGTTTTCTCTGGTTCCTGAAAAACAGGAGGCCACCAATGTGTTCGGCGAAACCGTGGACCGGCATGTCATTGGTATCCGGGGCACGGGGGAGGTGTTTCATGAATCCTTGAATCCCTTTCAGGCCCTGGGCCGCTCCCTTGCCGATACGTTTGGTCTGGTGAAGCTGACCATTGTGTCGGTGGGCAAGATGATCTCCGGCAGCATTTCCGCAGACAATCTGGGAGGCCCCATCATGATCGCCCAGATGGCCGGGGAACAGGCCAAAGCCGGCGCCGTCAATTTTGTGTGGTTTATCGCGCTGCTGTCTGTCAATTTAGGCATCATCAATCTGTTTCCCATTCCGGTGCTGGACGGCGGGCATCTGGTGTTTTTCGGCATCGAAGCCGTCACCGGAAAACAGGTCAGCGACAGACGGAGAGAAAAGATGATCCAGTTCGGTGCCGCACTTCTGGTCGTATTGATGGTGTTTGTTTTTTACAATGACATTTTAAGAATTATCAATGGTGGATAACATGATTGCCTGTATCGAAATTGCATTGAAACCCTCCCTGCGGGATGCCGAAGCATCATCGCTCATTAAGAAAGCGGCATCCTATTTCGGGATTCAGATTCAGTCGGGCAGAACCGTTCATTTGCTGACCATTGATTCCGATCTGAAAACCGCTGAACTGGAACGGGTCCGGAATGAGATTTTCACCAACCCGGTGACACAGGTGTCTTCGTTGTCCCCCTTAAATATTGATTTTCACTGGTGTATCTGGATCGGGTACCGCCCCGGGGTCAAGGACAATCCGGGGGCCACGGCCATGGAAGCCATCGAAGACCTGTTCGGAAAATCATTCGGCCCGGATGAAGGCATCTACACCTCGAAACGGTATTGTCTGACAGGAGAAGCCCTGTCCCGGTCCCAGATGGAGACCCTGGCCAAAGAACTGCTGTCCAACCCCATTATCCAGCAGTTCAAAATTTTTTCAAGAGCCGAGTGGCACCGTGAAAAAGGGGTGGATGTCAAACCGGCCCGGGTGATTCTGGATCATACGCCCAAATTTGATTTCATTGACATCGATTCCGACCAGACTCTGGCACAGATCAGCGATCAACGGAACCTGGCATTGAATGCCAGGGATATTCCCGTGATCCGGCAGTATTTTCTGGACCCCAGGGTGACGGCCGCGCGGAAGAAAATGGGGTTGACCGGCCCCACGGATATAGAGCTGGAATATATTTCCCAGGCCAGAAGCGACCATTGTAATCATAATACGTTCAGAGGTATTTTCAGGTATAAAGATATCCTGACCGGGGAAGAGGCGGTTGAACAGTCATTGTTCAAGACCTATATTCAGGAACCCACCCTGGCGTTGAAAGAGAAAAAGGAGTGGGTGGTGTCCGTGCTCTGGGACAATGCCGGCATCGGCCGTTTCGATGCGGACAACAACTATGTGATCACTGGAGAAACACATAACTCGCCGTCCAATATGGAAGCCTACGGCGGGGCCATCACCGGGATCGTGGGGGTGTACCGGGATCCCATGGGAACGGGTCTGGGTTCCAAACTGTTCATGGGCAGCTTCGGGTTCTGTGTGGGGGATGTCCGGTATGACGGGCCGTTGAAACCGCCGCTGCATCCCAGACGGCTCCTGGACGGGATCATCGAGGGGGTCAGAGACGGGGGCAACAAGAGCGGGGTGCCCACCACCTTCGGCCAGACCCTGTTCGATCCCGGATATATGGGCAAAAGCCTGGTGTTTGTGACGGCGTTGGGTATCATGCCCCAACAGGTGGCTGGCCGGCCCAGTCATGAAAAGAAAACCTCGCCGGGCGATCTGATCATCATGAGCGGGGGCCGGGTGGGCAAGGACGGCATCCACGGGGTCACGGCCTCGTCGGAAAGTTATTCGGAAAACACCCCGGCCGGCCATGTCCAGATCGGAGACCCCTATACCCAGAAAAAAATGCATGATTTTCTCCTGGAATGCCGGGATGAAGGACTGATCCGGTTTATCACCGACAACGGCGGGGGCGGGCTGTCTTCTTCCATCGGAGAATCCGCCATGATTTCCAACGGATGTGTCGTGCATCTGGACAAGGTACCCCTCAAGTATCCGGGCCTGGACATGTGGGAAATCTGGGTATCGGAATCCCAGGAGCGTATGACCATCGCCATCGATCCCAAAGACCTGGACCGTTTCATGGCCCTGTCCCGGCAGCACGCCGTTGAAAGCACGGTAATCGGCGAATATACCGATACCGGCAAGCTGCACATTATCTTTCAGGGAAAAACCTGTGCCTATGTGGACATGGATCTTCTGGACAAGGGGTTTCCCGCCTGGGAATTTGATGCGGTATGGCTGCCGCCCGAGGCCCGGGGCCTGTGCGAGCCGGTGATCCGACGTCCAAGGGATTTCAACCAGCTGTTGACCACATTGCTGGCCCGGCCCAATATCTGTTCCAAGGAATGGATCATTCGGCAGTATGACCATGAGGTCCAGGGCGGTTCCGTGATCAAACCCCTGGTGGGAGTGAACCACAACATTCCGTCGGATGCCTCCGTGACCCGGCCGGTGCTCACCGGCAAAAAAGGACTGGCGTTTTCCCAGACCCTTCTGCCCTGGTATTCAAGGATCGATGCCTATCACATGATGACCTGCACCATTGACGAGGCGTTACGGCGGCTCATTGCCGTGGGCGGCACCATGGATCATATCGGCGGGGTGGACAATTTCTGCTGGCCCGATATCGGGTATGACAAAAAAACCAACCCGGACGGTAAATTCAAGGCGGCCCAGCTGGTGCGGGCCTGCCGGGCCCTCAAGGATGCCTGCATGGCCTATGGGATCCCGCTGTTGTCGGGCAAGGATTCCATGTATGTGGACGGTCACCTGGAAGGGGCGTTCGGCGAACGCATCAAGGTGTCGGCCCTGGAAACCGTGCAGTTTTCCGCCACCTCGGTGGTAAACGATGTGATGTGCTGCCAGACCCTGGCGCCCAAGGCAGCCGGAGACCGGGTCTATGTGGCCGGCATCACGGGAAATGAACTGGGGGCATCGGAATATTATGACCTGTTCGGACAGACCGGGATGAATGTGCCCAGGGTGAATTTTGATGCCAACAAGGTGCTGTACCGGGCCGTGGAAAAAGCGGTGAATCTGGAGATGCCCGCATCCTGCCATGCTGTCGGACGAGGCGGGCTGGGAATTCACCTGGCGCTTTTGACCATGGCCGGCGGTTTGGGCCTGGAGATCGATCTGTCACAAGCCCCGTGTGCCTCGGAACCGCTTTCCGACGAGATGCTGCTTTTTTCCGAATCTGCCGGACGGTTTATTTTGACGGTGCCCGAAGCTCAGGGGGCTGTGTTTGAAAAATTGTGCAAAGGCCTGGCAGTAAAGTGTGTGGGAACTGTCACCGATGCCCACGACCGTCTGAAGATCAAGGGAACAGGAAGGGATTCGATGGTGGATCTGCCCTGCGCCGATCTGGAAAACGCGTTTAATCAACTGTTTGGAGAAATGATATGACACAGGTGAAAGCACTGATTCTGACCGGTTTCGGACTGAACTGTGACCATGAGACCGCCCTGGCATTTGAACTGGCCGGGGCGGAGCCCCATCGTGTCCATATCAATTCTCTGGTGGACGGCACCGTGAATCTGGCTGATTTTCAAGTGCTGGCCTTCGGTGGCGGGTTCTCCTGGGGGGACGATCACGGGGCCGGGGTGATCCAGGCGGTGAAGCTCAAAAACCATATCGGAGGCGACCTGCTCTCCTTTGTGGATGCGGGCAAACTGATCATCGGCATCTGCAACGGGTTCCAGGCCCTGGTGAACCTGGGTCTTCTGCCGGGCCTGAACAAAGATTATACCCAACGATCCGTGGCCATCACCTACAATGACTGCGGCAATTTCAGGGATCAATGGGTGCACCTGGCCGCCAACCCAGAAAGTCCGTGCGTGTTCACAAAGGGCATTGACCGGGCGGATTTTCCCGTGCGCCACGGGGAGGGTAAATTCATTGCCGATCCTGACGTGGTGACATCTCTTCAGGCAAAAAATCAGGTGGTGTTTCAGTATGCCGATGGTACCGGTAATCCTGCCAACGGGATGTTTCCCTTAAACCCCAATGGATCGGAATTCGATATTGCCGGTATCTGTGATCCCACCGGAAATATCTTCGGGCTCATGCCCCATCCGGAAGCCTACAACCATATCACCAACCACCCGGACTGGACCCTGGAAAAACAGCGGAAAAAGCGCCTGGGACAATCGTTTGACCCAGAAGAGACCCTTGGTGTTCGGCTGTTTCGAAACGGGGTGGACCATATCAGGGAAAGGTTTTTATAACCACCATGCTGGGAACCATTGTCAACTGCCTGGCTATCATCGCGGGCAGCATGGTCGGGCTGTTGTTCAAGAACGGGATTCCGGACCGCTTCAATCAGACCGTGATGCAGGCCGTGGGCCTGGCTGTGCTACTTGTGGGTCTGAAAACCGCCATTGTCAGCGATGACCTGCTGGTGATCATCATTTCTCTGGCGCTGGGCGCCCTTGTGGGCGAAGGGGTCGGTATCGAAGACCGGCTGGAGCGGTTGGGAAAATTTCTGGAAAAAAAGGTTTCCAAAGGCTCGGGTGGTTTCGCCCAGGGGTTTGTCACGGCGTCTCTGATCTACTGTGTAGGTTCCATGGCCATTGTGGGATCGCTGGAAAGCGGCCTGTCCGGCAATCATGCCACCCTGTTCGCCAAATCCTGCCTGGACGGCATCGTGAGCATTATTTTGAGTTCTTCTCTGGGGCTGGGGGTGATGTTCTCCGCCGTGCCGGTGCTGCTTTACCAGGGAGCCATCACCTTGATGGCATCGGTGCTCAAACCCCTGCTGGTGCCGGCGGTGATCGCACAGATGTCCGGGGTGGGGGGGCTGTTGATTCTGGGTATCGGCATGAACATGCTCCGGGAAAAAAAGATCAAAGTGGGAAACATGCTGCCCGCTATTTTCATTCCCCTGTTCTGGTTTATGATTCAGAGGTTGCTGGGAATCGCTTAGAAAAACGGTTGAGAAAACCTACAGGGATCAATGCCTGTCGGAACCGGCTTGCAGGAGGTAAATACCGATGTCCGTGAAAGACAGCTTGCTGTATGTGGTGACCGTGATCATCTGGGGATCCACCTGGATCGGTATCAAATTCCAGCTGGGCACTGTGGATCCCATGATATCGGTGGTGTACCGGTTTGCCCTTTCCTCGGTGTTACTGCTGGTTTTCTGCAAACTGCGGGGGTTGACCCTGACCTTTTCTTTCCGGGATCATGTGTTCATGGGGCTTTTAGGACTGCTTTTGTTTTCCGTGAATTACTGGCTGGTCTATGTGGCGGAAGTCTATCTCACCTCCGGGCTGGTGGCCGTGCTGTTTTCTTCTATCGTGTTCATGAACATTGCCAACGGGGCGTTTTTTCTGGGCGCACCTGTGGAGCGGAAAATGCTTCTGGGCGCGGTGGTCGGGATCGTGGGGATCGGTCTGATTTTCATACATGAGATCGAATCTTTTGATCTGACGGACAAAAACCTGATGGGTGTGGCGTTCGGGTTTACCAGTGTTCTGCTGGCCTCTTTGGGCAATATCACGTCCGCCAGGAATTCCAGAAACAATATTCCGGTGATCCAGGCCAATGCCTTCGGCATGGGATACGGTGCCCTGGCCCTGACGATCCTGGCCCTGATTCTTGGTAAAGACTTTCATTTTTCCATGACCCTGCCGTATGTGACTTCTCTGCTGTATCTGGCGGTGTTCGGTTCCATTATCGCGTTCACAAGCTATCTGACTTTGATCCGGTCCCTGGGCGCGGACAAGGCCTCTTACAGCATCATGGTGGTGCCGGTGGTGGCGCTGATCATCTCCTCTTTTTTTGAAGGCTATGTCTGGAGTTTTTCCGCCATAACCGGCCTCATTCTGGTGGTGGGCGGCAATTTTCTGGCCCTGCACCGGCCGGCGGCAGCGGCTTGAGCGGAAATTATTTGTACAGCTGAGCCCCTGGCGGGGTGTCCTGCTGACGGACTGTCGGAGCCACTCCGGGGATTCCTGTCCGGCAGCAGGACACCCCGCCAGGGGCGGCACTCTACCGAAACGGTTCTCCCTGCCCGGATGACCGGATAAACCATTGCAACCTTCAAGGGATCTGTGGTATTTAAAACAGTTATGAAACAATATGTCATAGACGGGCTGCGACCCCAGGATCATGACCGGTTAAAGGCATACCTGGATGAGTATGTGCCGGCGGCCGGAATCGTGGGAATCTACTGGCTGCCTTTAGATGAAAGCGTGCTCACCCCCGTACAGATAAATCACCGGGAGTGCGCGCCCCACGTGTTTGCCCTGAAACTGGAGCAGAATTTACTGGCCTGTGAGCTGCTGGTCAGGACCCAAAAACACATTCGATGCGACTGCATGGCTTACGCCACAGAGAAACAGCGGAACTGGTTGATCGACCAGATTGATGCCGTTCTTGAAAAGCTGGCCATTTGCATCTGAAAATATACTGGAAGTCACATGCTTAAAATAATACCGCTGGGCGGGCTCGGAGAAATCGGCCTGAACATGATGGTGGTGGAATATGACGATGCCATGTTCATCATCGATGCCGGCCTGATGTTTCCTGAAGATTACATGCTGGGGGTGGATATTGTGATTCCCGCCATGGATTATATCCGGGAAAACCGCAAAAAAATTCACGGGATTATCATCACCCATGCCCATGAAGACCATATCGGGGCGCTGCCCTATCTGTTGAAGGAGATCCGGATTCCGGTCTATGGCACGGCCTTTACCCTGGGAATTGTCAGGAGCAAACTGGTGGAATTCGAACTCAACACCCGTGTGGATCTCAACCTGGTCGGTCCCGGCGAGATTCTGACCATGGATCCGTTCGAGATCGAGTTCATCCGGGTAAGTCATTCCACCATCGAAGGCGTGGGCCTGGCCATTCAGACCCCGGAAGGGGTGGTGATTCATACCGGGGATTTTCGTATCAGCCACAACACGGATCCCTTGAAAAACACGGATTTATCATCCTTTGCCCGATACGGGGAAAAAGGGGTGCTGGCATTGCTTTCCGACTCCACCAACGTGGAGGTGGAAGGGTATACCATGTCGGAACAGGCAGTGGCCAAGAACCTGGAAAAATTGATTTCAGGGGCAGGGGGCCGGGTGATCGTGACCTTGTTCGCCTCCAATGTGTTCCGGATCCAGCAGGTCATTGACATTGCCGTGAAAAACGGGCGCAAAGTGGTGTTCAACGGCCGGTCCATGGAACAGATCATTGCGGTGGCGGACAAGCTGGGCCATGTCTCCTGTCCGCAGGATACCATTGTGGACATCAAACAGATCAAACATCTGCCGGACGACAAGGTGCTGATCATCACCACCGGCAGCCAGGGGGAACCCATGTCCGCCTTGGTGCGGATGGCATCGGGTGTGCACAAACACATCCGCATCAAAAAAGGGGACAATGTGATTTTGTCTTCCAAACATATCCCGGGCAATGAAAAAGCCATCGCCAGTATCATCAACAAACTGTACCGCAGGGGCGCGGATGTGTTTTATTCCAAGGCCGCCGAGATCCATGCCTCGGGCCACGCCCACCAGGAAGAACTCAAACTCATGCTGACGCTGACCAAGCCCGACTATTTTATTCCGATCCACGGAGAATACCGGCATCTGGTGATCCATGCCCGGCTGGCGGAAAAAATGGGACTACCCAGAGACCATGTCCTGGTGGCTGAAGACGGCCAGGTGATTGTCTTTGACCATGAAGGGGGACGGATCCATGGCCAGGTGCATACCGGCCGGGTCATGGTGGACGGCAAGGGGATCGGAGATGTGGGCCGCAGTGTGTTGAAGGATCGGCGGGAATTATCCGAAGGCGGCCTGGTGGTGGTGACCATGATCATTGACGAGGAGACCGGGGTGGTGCTGTACGGACCGGAGCTGATTTCCAGAGGGTTTGTGTTTGATTCCGCCACCGGGCATCTGGTGGATGACGCCCAGTGTGTCATTCTGGAAATTGTGGAGGAAATCGAGGCCGGGATGGCGTCCCGGGTGGAACAGATCCGCACCCGCCTCAAGAAAGCGCTGAAACAGTATTTCTCCTACACCATCAACCGCAAGCCCCTCATCGTCCCCATCATCATCGAAGTATGAAAAAAGAACTGCTTTCCCTGCTGCTGCTGTTTCTGGTCATTTTATTTGCCGTCAGCCTGTTTTCTTTTCATGCGGATGATCCGGCCGTCGGAAATGGTATTTTGACCGCACCTGGTGACATTCACAATCTGTTCGGTCTGGTGGGGGCCCATGTGGCCGGCTTTCTGGTTTTTCTGTTCGGTGTGGGGGCGTTCTGGGTGCCGGTGATTCTGTCGCTGCTCACGCTGTCTTATATCAAGGAAAAATCTTCCCGGGTCATGTGGCTGACGCCTGCCGGCGGCATCATTCTGATGATCGCCACCGGGGCTGGATTTTTTCTGTTCAGGGACGTGTATCCCCTTTTCGGCACCCTGGTGCCGGCCGGCGGATGGGTCGGCACTGCGTTTGCCGGGTTTCTACTGACCTATGCCAATACCACCGGATGTATCATTGTTCTGATATTTTTTGCCGTCATCGGGGTCATTTTCGCCACCGGTATTTCCATGGTGACCCTGGGCCGGATGATTTCCCGGAAAACCGGGGCGCTTGCATCTGCGGTCAACCGGGATCTGAACACTTTGTCATGCGCGCTGAAACAGCGGGTGGAACAATGGAAATTGCGTCGGTCAGAACGGTTGAACAAACCGGTTAAAACTGACGCGCCCAGGGCATTGCTCAAGAGCCTGCCGTTTCCCTCCCGGAAAAAGTCGGAACCCGGTCCGATTGCGCAGCCCGGCGAAGGCTTTGAATCGGAAAATTTTCCTGACAATGACAGCAGCGCCGATATGGATTCAGAAAACATGTTCGCGCCGACCATTGTGGCACCTCAGATCGATACGACTGAATATGCATCGGACCGGATGTTGGAAGATATCCGGGAGCAGGAAGTGTTTCGGCTGCCGGCGCTGAATTTTCTGGAGGCAAAGGTCAAGGTCCGGCGGGAAATCGATACGGATAAATTGCAGGAAAAAGCCCGGATTCTGGAAACAAAACTCAATGACTTCAATGTCAAAGGCGAGGTGGTGGAAATTCTGCCCGGACCGGTGATCACCACGTTTGAATACCGCCCGGCGCCGGGCATCAAGCTGTCAAAAATCACCGGCCTTTCCGATGATCTGGCCCTGGCGCTGAGTGCGGTGAGCATCCGGATTGTGGCCCCGATCCCGGGAAGGGATGTGGTGGGCATCGAGATTCCCAATGATGAACGGGAAATGGTGAACCTGCGGGAAATGGTCGCATGCAAAGATTTCATCGAGTCGGATTCCATGCTCACCCTGGGACTGGGCAAGGATCTCATGGGCCGGCCCGTGGTCACCAAGATGGACAAAATGCCCCATCTGCTCATTGCCGGCGCCACCGGCACCGGTAAAAGCGTGGGGCTCAACGCCATGATCATCAGTCTGTTGTACAAGGCCACCCCGGATGAGGTCAAATTTATCATGATCGATCCCAAGCGCATCGAGCTGTCTGTCTACAATGAGATCCCCCATCTGATCTCTCCGGTGGTCACGGATATGAAAAAAGCCACCAATGCCCTTTTCTGGGCCGTGAAGGAGATGGAGCGCCGGTATGAACTGCTGGAGGAAAACGGGCTTCGCAATCTGGCCCAGTACAATGACTTGATAAAGGAAAAACAACGGTCCCGGACCCAACGGCCGGCGGACGGTCCGGAATCGGAGATTGAAACAGATCTGCCGGATCTGGCGCCGCTTCCCTATATCGTGGTGATTGTGGACGAGCTGTCGGATCTGATGATGTTGGCCTCCAAGGATGTGGAGTTCGCCCTGACAAGGTTGGCCCAGATGGCAAGGGCCGCCGGCATCCATATCATCATCGCCACCCAGCGGCCGTCCGCGGATGTGCTCACCGGCACCATCAAGGCCAATTTTCCCACCCGCATCTCTTTTCAGGTGTCCTCCAAGATCGACGGACGGATCATCATGGATCAGGGCGGGGCCGAGAGTCTTCTGGGAAACGGGGACATGCTGTTCTGCCCGCCCGGCACCGGAAAGATCATGCGGATTCAGGGGGCCTATATTTCTGAAAAGGAGATCGCCAGAGTGACCGGGTTTCTCAAAGATCAACGCAAACCGGAATATGATGAAAATGTCACCAAAGGCGATAGCGAAGAAGAAATCCGGGAATTTGATGATTCTGAATATGACGAGAAATATGATGAAGCCGTGGCCGTGGTCACCCAGTCCGGTCAGGCATCCATTTCCTATGTGCAGCGCCGGCTGCGCATCGGATACAACCGGGCCGCCCGACTCATTGAAATGATGGAGCATGAAGGCATCATCGGTCCTCAGATCGGTACCAAACCCAGGGAAATTCTGGTGAAAAATTATGATGAAGATGGATTTTGATTTTCTGCACAGGGTCAAGGGATTCATGGCAAATGAAGAAGCCGTCCGTCTCCATGAGCTGGCCCTGGCCGCCGGAGCCAAGGGCCCGATTCTGGAGATCGGTTCCTATTGCGGTCTTTCCACTGCGGTGATCGGCTGGGCGTGCCGAAAGCACAACGCCACCCTGTTTTCCATTGACCATCATACCGGGTCTGAAGAACAGCAGCCCGGAGAACAATATTTTGATCCGGATCTGTATGATAAAACCACCGGCCGCATCAATACGTTGCCGTTTTTTTTACAAACCATTGAAACGGCCGGCCTGACCGATTATGTGGTTCCCCTGGTCTGTGAATCCGCGGTTGCCGGCAAAATGTGGCGCACCCCGTTGGCCATGGTGTTCATTGACGGCGGGCATTCGTTTGATGCCGCATACCAGGATTTTCTGACCTGGTCCCCCCATGTCATGGCCGATGGATTTCTGGTTTTTCATGATATTTTTCTGGATCCGGCTGAAGGCGGGCAGGCCCCCAGGCAGGTCTATGACATTGCCCGGCAGACTGCAGATTACATCGAACTGCCCATGACCCGGACCCTGGGGGTATTGCAGCAGAAACCAGTCATATAAGGAAATGTCATGACAATCGCCGCTCTGGAGCAGATCCGGTCTTATTACCTGGAGTTGCTGCCATTCAACAAAGTACTGGGTATTGACATCGATCTGCTAAATTATGACACGGGGGATGCAACGGTTTGCTTTCCCATGAAGCCGGACCTGATCGGTAATTCTGCGGCCGGGATTCTCCACGGCGGGGTTACGGCGGCCGTGATCGATCTGACCGGGGGATTGAGCGCGCTCATTTCCTGTGCCAGATTGCATGAAACCGATTCTCCGGAGCAACTGTACAAACGGCTGACTGCATCCGCCACCATTGATATGCGGGTGGATTATCTGCGGCCGGGAAAAGGCGCGGCCTTTGTGTGCAACAGTCACATCATCCGGGCCGGCTCCCGTATCGTGGTGGCCAGAATCGATCTGTTCAACGACCGGCACCAGGCCATTGCCACCGGCACCGGCACCTATCTGATCGGGTGATCATTTTTTTCTGAAATACATTACCAGGCTTTTTCCCAGAACCGGATTAAGCAGCCGGTCCAGAAACCGGGTGACGGCAGGTTGTTTCATCAAATCCCAGACCAGCAGGCGGTGATACAGATTCACCAGGCGGACATCGGTCCGGTCCGGACCGGTCAGGCATTTAAGCCACCAGTACGGGGTGTGGATGCTGTGGGCAAAATGGGACGCCAGGTATGTCATGGGGTGATCTGTGATTTTTTTTATCAGCGCTTTTTTGCGGTAGATTCTCACATGTCCCATATCCGCGGCGGTATAGTCATCGGACAGACACCAGCAGATTTTTTCCGGATAAAACCGTGGCACGCTGACCGCCAGAATCCGCCCGGGTTTGAGAATCCGGATGAGTTCGGATACGGCCTGATCATCGTTTGGGATATGTTCCAGCACCTCGGAACAGATGACGGCATCAAAGCATTGGTCTCTGAAGGGCAGGCGGGTGACATCCATGCAGGAAAGGTCGAACCGGGTACAGGACAGGTCATCCAATGCCTGATGAAACATCAGTTTGTTTCGGGTGGATTTCAGATTGTCATACACAAAATCCGCACCCATACACACGGTTTGTTTTATCTGGCAGGCCTTGACCATGTGTCGGCCTTCACCGCATCCCATGTCCAGTATCCGGTCGCCGGGCCTGATGTTCAGCCGGTTGAAATCAATGGTGATCATGGATGATTTCCCGATATGCCTGAACGGTTCTTTGAGCCGTGGCCTCCCAGGTGAAATGGGTCATGACCCGGTCGTAGCCTTTTTGAGCCAGGGCTTCCTGCTCGGCCGGATCATCCAGCAGTTCGACGATGGCCTTTTCCAGGGCCGCACTGTCCCCCGGAGGCACCAGTTTTGCCGCATCTCCGGCCACTTCCGGCAATGCCCCGCCCGTGGTGCAGATCACCGGGATCCGGCAGGCCATGGCCTCCCCCACAGGCAGGCCGAACCCTTCATACAGAGAGGGTACCACGGCAATGCTGGCTCTGGCATATTCCCTGATAAACCGTTCCTGGCTGATGCGGCCGGTAAATTCAATGTATGGGCCTAATTCCAGATGTTTCACAAGCCGTTCGACTCCCCCGTTTTTTTTGGGGGTTCCGACCACCACCAGAGAGATCCGCTGTTTTCCGGCAATGTTTTTAACGGCATACAGCAGGTGATACAGCCCTTTGAGCGGGGTGTCGGCAGAATTGGTGACAATGATCCGGCCCTTGATCTTTTTAACCGTCTCAAGAGGATGGAAACTGGCGGTATCGATGCCGTTGGGAATGACGGAAAACCGGTGTTCCGGAATGGAGAACTCTTTTGAAATATCTTGTTTGGATACTGTGGATACCGTGAGAATTTTCGGCAGCTGCCGGGCCACCTTTTTTTGCATATGGATGAACGAATACCAGCGCAGTGCTTTGAGTTTCTTGTAAAAGGATTTTGTGGCTTTGACCGCCAGCCGGCGGTCCACGGTCATGGGATGGTGAATGGTGGCGGTGACCGGTACTTTTTTCATCAAAGACAGCAGTCCATAAGACAGGCTCTGGTTGTCATGGATGATATCATACCGGGTTTCTTTTCCCTTGAGATGGCGGACCACCCGCATGCCGAATGTCCAGGGTTCAGGATATCCCATGGCAGACACATCCAGCCATTCCATCAGGTTGATCCGGTCGGACAGTTCTTCTATGCTGGGGGTGCGGAACAGGGCGTTGGGATTGTACAGATCCAGGGTTTTGAGCATGGTCAGCCCGGCATGGCCGTTCAACTGGGGATCCGGGGGGCCGGCAATGACTTCGACCCGGTGCCCTAAATCGGACAAGGCCCGGCTCAGATGCCGGATATACACCCCCTGACCGCCGCAATGGGGATTGCTCCGGTAAGAGAGCAACGCTATGTGAAGGGGTGTTTTCATTAAAGAAAAAGGATGGTGCGCCCGGCTGGAATCGAACCAGCGATTTTCAGCTTCGGAGGCTGACGTCTTATCCACTGGACTACGGGCGCTTGAAAAAACAAAAGTGAATATACCAGATTGTCAAAAAAAATCCAGATCAAATTTTTCCTTGGCTTCTCCTGCAACGTATAACGAGCCGGCAATGCAGACAGCATCTTTATCAGAAGTGCTTGAAATTGCATGAGAAACAGCTTCAGATACCTTTTCGATCACCTGAACGGGTCCGGTGAAATTTTTTTTTGCCGCCGCCGCCAGCACCGCGGTCGGCAGGCTTCGGTCGATTTTGGCCCGGGTGATGATCACCCGGTGGGCCACCGAAAGCAGGTTCTTGAGCATGGCCTCATAGGGTTTGTCATCCAGAATGCCGATAACCAGGGTCAGTTTTCTGTCGGCCAGGGTGGTGGACAGATATCGGGCCAGGACCTGGGATGCTTTCAGGTTGTGGGCCCCGTCCAGGATGACCAGGGGGTTCTGCTGAATCACTTCCAGGCGGCCGGGCCATCGGGTCCCGGCCAGTCCCTGCCTGACAAGGTCAGGTGTCAGGTGATACCGGGAATCGTTTTCTTTGTATTTATCAAAGATCAGTTCACACGCAGCCAGGGCCATACCCAGATTTTCCTTTTGATGATCTCCGGGTAACGGGGGGATGATGGTGGGGATGCGCAGGTTCAGGCCCCGGTAAGTGACCGTGGGTCTGCCCGGATTTTTGCGGACAAAAAAATCGTGTTTGTATTGATACAGAGGTGCGTTTTTTTCTTTTGCAATCTGTTTGAGAATCCGGATTCCAGACGGCTGGTGAACACTGGTGACCATCGGGGTTGCGGGTTTGATGATTCCGCCTTTTTCCGTTGCCAGGGCCGGTATGGTCGTGCCCAGATACTGGGTATGCTCAATAGACAGGTTGGTGATGACGCCAAGCAATGGTTCGATGATATTGGTGGCGTCAAACCGCCCGCCCATGCCGGTTTCGATCACGGCCCAGTCCACTTTTTTCCTGGCAAAATGAAAAAAAGCCATGGCTGTGGCAATTTCAAAGAACGTGGCGTGTCTGTCGCCGGTATCTGCCGCGTTCACAGCTTCATATGCGGCGACCACATCCGGGTCAGAAATCATCTGTCCGTTGATGCAGATCCGTTCGTTGAATTTTACCAGGTGAGGGGAGGTGTAGATCCCGGTCTTGAATCCGGCGGCCTGCAATATGGCGGCGATATAGGTGGCCGTAGACCCCTTGCCGTTGGTGCCGGCCACGTGGACACACGGGTATTTTTTTTCCGGATGGCCGAGTCGTGCCAGGATGTTCTGGATAGTCTCCAGCTCCAGCTTGATGCCGAACCGGCCCAGCTGGTATATGTTTTCAAGGCATTGCCGGTAACTTACCGCCATAATGAGCACATAAAAATCCCGGCATTCCGTTTCAAATGACAGTCTGCCGGGATCGGTTTAAATGGGTTATCTGCGTTTTCTGCGGGATTTGGAAGCTGCGATCCGTTGCCTGCGCATGGCTTCACGCATCTTACGTCTTCTGTATTGACAGGGTTTTTCAAAATGTTTTTTCACTTTGAGCCGTTTGAAGAGTCCATCGTTCTGAATTTTTTTCTTCAAAATTCTCAACGCTTTTTCAACATCGTTGTCAATCACCGTGACAGTAATTTCTTTCAAAAAACATCGCCCCTTTCATGGTGGATTTAAATACACAAAATATTCATATCCCGGCTTTATAACAAAACGCAAAAGTGAATGCAAGTAAAACTTGATTACAGTTTGGACAACAGTTCCTCGGTAACCTCGTTGAGCGGCGCTTCACCGGTCAGGGTGATATATTTGATACTGTCATCCTGGGCAGCCAGGTTCTTGAAATAATAGGCCGCCGCCAGAGTGCCGGTATCGGTGTCATAGTAAATGGAGTGGCGCTTGTCAATGGCGGCCTCGTCCTGGTCGTCGTCTCTGGCGCTCAGGGCACCGCCGCACACACGGCATTTGTCTCCGTCGGGTTTGATGGCATCGATGAAAATGTTGTTGGGGTGGTTGTTGTCGTTTTCACAAAGCCTTCGGCCCATGATGCGGTTTTTGGCCACCTGCCGGTCCAGGATCATTTCAATGATATATGTCGAGTTTCATGCCGGCTTCTTCCAGGGAGGCATGCAGTTTTTCCGCCTGCACCTTGTTTCTGGGAAATCCGTCCAGCAGCCAGCCGTTCTTGCAGTCGTCTTTTTTGAGCCGGTCCAGCACCATGGGAATGGTGATTTCATCGGGTACCAGATCGCCTCTGTCAATGTATGCTTTGGCCTGTTTGCCCAGTTCGGTGCCCCCTTTGATATTTTCTCTGAAAATAGCGCCGGATTCGATGTGGGCAATGTTGAATTTATCCTTGAGAATGGCACCCTGGGTACCTTTGCCGCTGCCGTTGGGTCCGAAAAATAAAATGTTCATAAAAGCTCCTTTTTTTATCCGTTAATTAAACATGTCAAACAAACATGTCTTGCATTTTAAACAACCTTTTCTACTTATAAGAGGTATCAGGGTTTGTCAAGATAAAGCCTGTATCAATCAGGTCCTCTGGATTAAACGTTGAAAGAAAAAAAGTGGCTGGTTTTCTGCATGGGGTTCAGCGGATAAAATATTTGGATTAGAGCTTGAATGTCAAATAGGGAATTGGTATTAAAAGGCGATTGCTGTAAAGGCACAAACGCAGTTAAACATATATCGGTTCGGGAAGGGGGACACATGACGGAATTAATCGATGTCAGGGCAAGGGAAATCATCGACTCCAGGGGCAATCCCACGGTGGAGGTGGATGTGGTGCTGGCCTGTGGTGCCAGAGGCAGGGCAGCGGTGCCGTCAGGGGCTTCCACCGGTACCCGGGAGGCGCTGGAACTGCGGGACAAAATGGACAACCGGTTCCTTGGCAAAGGCGTGCTCAATGCCGTGGCCAATGTCAACGAGGTGATCGCCCCGGAGATCATCGGATATGATGCCATGGATCAGGCCGGGCTGGACCGGACCATGATGGATATCGACGGCACGGAAAACAAGTCCCGGCTGGGAGCCAATGCCATTTTAGGCGTTTCCATGGCAGCGGCCAGGGCAGCGGCCCAGGCCTGTGACCTGCCCCTGTATCAGCATCTGGGAGGCATCAATGCCCGGATCCTGCCGGTGCCCATGATGAACATCATCAACGGAGGAGCTCATGCCGCCAACAACCTGGATATTCAAGAGTTCATGATTCTGCCGTTTGGTGCGGCCTCCTTTCTGGAAGCCGTGCGCATGGGCGCGGAAACCTTTCATCACCTGAAAAACATTCTAAAGAAAAACAAACTGAACGTCGGTGTCGGAGATGAAGGGGGGTTCGCCCCGGACCTCAAGTCCAACGAGCAGGCCATCGAGTATATTATTTCCGCCATCGAGGCCGCAGGATACCGGCCGGGCAGGGATATCGGCATTGGACTGGATGCTGCGGCGTCTGAATTCTACAAGGATGGAAAATATCATTTTCTGTCCGAAGGCAGGGATCTGTCCGCTGACGAGCTGATGGATTATTATGAGACGCTGATCGAAAAATATCCGCTGTTTTCCATTGAAGACGGCCTGGCTGAAGGAGACTGGGAAGCCTGGGAACGGATGACCGAGCGCATGGGGGATCGGATTCAGATTGTGGGGGATGATATTTTTGTCACCAACCCGGATATTTTTAAAAAAGGGATCGAAGCCGGGATCGGTAATGCCATTCTGATCAAACTCAACCAGATCGGCACGGTGACCGAAACCCTGGATACCATCCAGATGGCCAAGGATTCCGGATATACCACCGTGATATCCCATCGGTCCGGAGAAACCGAGGATACCTTTATTGCGGATCTGGCGGTCGGCGTGAATGCCGGTCAGATCAAGACCGGTTCCATGTCTCGAAGCGACCGGGTGGCCAAGTACAATCAACTGATCCGCATCGAGGAAAGGCTGGGCGCCGGCGCCTGTTTCATGACTCATCTTTTTGGATAAGGATTATGGCTGAAAACACCAAATATATTTTTGTCACCGGCGGGGTATTGTCCTCTCTGGGAAAAGGACTGGCATCCGCCGCCATCGGGATGCTGCTGGAAAGCCGGGGATTGACCGTCACCATTCAGAAGCTGGATCCTTACATCAACGTGGATCCCGGCACCATGAACCCGTTTCAGCACGGAGAGGTCTATGTCACGGATGACGGGACTGAAACCGATCTGGATTTAGGGCATTATGAGCGGTTCACCCATGCCCGGCTGGGGAAAAACAACAACTTCACCACTGGAAAAATCTATCACCAGGTGATCACCAAGGAGCGCAAAGGGGAGTACCTGGGGGGCACGGTGCAGGTGATTCCTCATATCACCGATGAGATCAAGCAGAGCATCTGCCTGGTGTCCAATGACGTGGATGTGGTGATCGTGGAGATCGGCGGTACCATCGGGGATATCGAATCGCTTCCGTTTCTGGAGGCCATCCGTCAGTTCAAGGCGGATGCCGGGGCCGGCAATGTCATCTATATCCACCTGACCCTGGTGCCCTATATCAAGACCGCCTGTGAGGTCAAGACCAAGCCCACCCAGCACAGTGTCAAGGAACTGCGCAGCATCGGGATCCAGCCGGATATCCTGTTGTGCAGAACCGAGCACTACCTGTCCCAGGATATCAAGGACAAGATCGCGCTGTTCTGCAATGTGGAATCCGATGCCGTGTTCACGGCCAAGGATGTGGACTGCATCTATGAAGTGCCCCTGGTATATAATAAGGAAGGTCTGGGTACCAAGATTTTAAAAAAGCTCAACATCTGGGCCAGATCCCCGCAACTGGATGAATGGCGGGAGATGGTTGAAAAGCTCAAACATCCCCGGTTCAGCGTCAACATTGCCATTGTGGGCAAATATGTGGATCTCACGGAAAGCTACAAGAGCCTGAACGAGGCGTTGACCCATGGCGGAATTTCCAATGAAGCCAAAGTCAATCTGCAGTTTGTGGATTCCACGACCCTGACCGAAGAAAATGTGACGCAAGTGCTGTCCGGCAGTGACGGGATTCTGGTGCCCGGCGGCTTCGGTTCCAGAGGGATTGAAGGTAAAATTCTGGCGGCCCGGTATGCCCGGGAAAACAAGGTGCCCTATTTCGGGATCTGTCTGGGCATGCACATGGCCGTGATCGAAGTGGCCCGGCATCTGGCCGGCATGGAGGATGCCAACGGCGAAGAATTTGATTCGGACACCCCTTTTCCGGTCATCTATCTGATGAAAGAATGGGTGGATCAGCAGACCGGCCAGGTGGAAAAGCGGGATGAAACATCGGACAAGGGCGGCACCATGCGCCTGGGGGCCTATCCCTGCCGGCTGATTCCTGATACGTTTGCCTACAATGCCTACAAGCAGGAAAACATTTCAGAGCGCCACCGCCACCGGTATGAATTCAACAACGCTTACAGGGAACGTCTGGAAAAAGCCGGGCTGATCATCTCCGGCATGTCTCCGGACCATGAGCTGGTGGAAATCGTTGAACTGGCGGATCATCCCTGGTACCTGGGATGTCAGTTTCATCCGGAATTCAAGTCCCGGCCCATGGACCCCCACCCCCTGTTCAAGGCATTTATCCGGGCATCTTTGAAAAACGCCAAAAAATAAAACCGCTGCCCCGCGCAGCCTGACAGCCGCCAGCCGTAAACCGGCTGGATCAAGGAGAATTTTTCATGGAAAATGCGGTGATCATCCAGAACCAGACCATCCGGCTGCAGGGCATGCTTGCCGAAGGGTCTGCCGACCGGGGCGTGGTGATCACCCATCCCCATCCGCTGTACGGGGGAGACATGGACAATCCGGTGGTGGTCGAGACGGCCCTGGCGTTTTCCCGGAAAGGTTTCACCACCCTGCGGTTCAATTTCCGGGGCACCGGCGGCAGCACCGGCATGTATGACAACGGCCAGGGCGAGCAAAGCGATGTCAATACAGCCTTGGATTTTCTGAAAGACCGGGGATGCAAGACCCTGTTTCTGGCCGGATATTCCTTTGGCTCCCGAATCAACGCGTCGGTGGTGGCGGGCGGCAGCGACATCACCGACCATATCATGATCTCGCCGCCGGTGGCGTTCATGTCTTTTGACGATATCGACACGCTGCTGTTCACCGGCCTGATCATCACCGGGGAGAACGATGACATCGCCCCGCCGAAACAGGTCCAGACCCACATCGATCGATGGCGGATCAGGCCGAAATTTCAAATTCTTCCGGAATGCGATCATTTTTATTCCGGATGTCTGGGTCAGCTTCAGAAAGCGCTTTTGCACTATATTCCATAGTTCATCGATTCGTTTTTTCTTCGTACTGCAAAAAATGAATGTTATCAAAAACCGGGTTTGAAGATGTTGTTGTGAAGCGACGTCTTCATGAAATGCACCTGACCGTCGTATCTTGACCGGCGTATCCTGGGTTTGTAATTCTTTGCGGGCTTCTTTTCTCTGTGATTTTCAAAGCCAGATGGTTTTTATAAAAATAAGGCATATGTGACAAAAAAGCTAAAAATTAGATATATCAAGATGAATATTTGGAATAATTTATCATTAAATCAAAAAAATTCCTTATAAAATTAAAAATTTTCCTTGACAGGGAAACCGGGTTCTGGTTAGGGTTGACTCAGGGAAAATAGGAATATGGGTCAATCTGAAACCGGATGACATTTCCCTGAAGATAACCATCACAGCCAACCATATGATTTTTAGGAGGACGCTATGCCGATCAAAGACAATCGCCTTATTCTGGACGGGTATACCTTGACTATCGAAGAGCTGATGCAGGCAGGCCACGATCTGTCCATGCCGGTGGAGGTCAAGGAGGACAACTGGCCCAAGATTCGTGAATGCCGCAAGCTGGTGGACACCTGGGCCAATGAGGAGCGCTGCATTTATGGTGTGAACACCAGTTGCGGCGGGCTGGTGGACCATCTGCTGCCCAAGGAACGGGACAACGACTTTCAGAAAAACCTGGTGAGAAGCATCACCACTCAGGTGGGCGAGCCGTTTGAAGACGAACTGGTGCGAATTTTCATGATCGCCCGGGCCAATTCTCTGTGCCGAGGGTATTCCGGTATCAAGGAGGAAAACCTCAAGATTTATCTGGACATGATCAACAAACAGGTTTTTCCGCTGGTTCCCCGGAAAGGGTCCCTGGGTACCAGCGGGGATCTGGGACCGTTGGGATGCATTGCCGCAGTCGGATTCGGCGAGTGGAAGGCCCGGTACAAAGGCCAGGTAATGCCCGGCAAACAGGCCATGGACGCGGCCGGGGTGAAACTGATGCATCTGAACGCCAAAGAAGGGCTGTCGTTGATCAACGGGACCTCCGCCATGGTGGGGCTGGCCTGCACCGTGATCACCGAGGCCACCAACACGTTGAAGAATTCGGACATCATTGCCGCGTTCGCCATCGAGACCCTGATGGGCCGGATCAATCCGTTCGATGTCCGGGTCCATGAACAGAAATACCATCCCGGCCAGTATGCCACGGCCATGAACTTGACCAAACTTCTCACCGGATCCGAGCTGGCCATCGATGAGCTGGAACTGTCTCTCAAGCTCCAGGCCGTGCTCAAAAAACACGAAGGCATTTCCGTGGCCGACATCCCGGTGGAAGACGCCTATTCCATTCGCTGTACGCCCCAGTTTGTAGGCCCCACCAAAGAAGCGGTGAATCAGGCCCATGAAGTGCTGCTGCGGGAGTTGAATTCCAGCAATGACAATCCACTGATATTCACTGAATTCGATACCTTCATCCACAACGGCCATTTCCACGGCCAGCCCATCTCCTTTGCCATGGACTGCCTGGGGATTTCCATGGTCAATCTCGGGGTGGTGTCCGACCGCCGCATCGACCGGTTCATGGATGCCGCCCACAGCACCGGCCTGCCGCCGTTTCTGTGCAAGGAAGACACCGGGGTCCGCATGGGCCTGATGGGCGGTCAGTTCATGACCACCTCGCTGGTGGCGGAAAACCGGACCCTGGCCGTGCCGGCCTCCATTCAGTCCATCACCTCCACGGCGGATTTCCAGGATATCGTCAGCTTCGGCCTGATCGCGGGCCGAAAAGCCCGGAAAATCGTTGAAAACACCAACCACATTCTGTCGTTCGAGCTCTTGTGCGCAGCCCAGGCCGCGGACCTGCGGGGACCGGAAAAACTGAGCCCGGCCGGAAAAATCATGTATGATGCGGTGCGGGAAACCCTGGCCTATATGGGTAAGGACAAGGTGTATATTGACGATATGGAGGAACTCAAGGCAAGGATCGAATCCGGTGAGTTCGTCAAAAAAGTGGAAGATGCGTTAGGGGAACTGCTCATTGTCCATAAAAAGGAATAAGAGAATAGGGGGGAGGAGTTATGTCAGTGCATCCTGTTGCAGCGAAGATCGTTGACGAGTACCGGGACACTTATCCGGCTTCCAGAGAGCGGCATCAGCGCCTGGTCAACTATATTCCGGGAGGGGCCACCCGGAGCCTGAGCTATTTCAAACCCTGGCCCCTGCACATCGATTACGGCAAAGGCGCCCATGTGTACACCCATGAGGGCCATGAACTGCTGGATGTCACCAATGCCTATGGCGCGCTGGTGCACGGACATGGGGATCCGGATGTCGTGGCGGCGGTGCACGCCGGCATCGAGCGGGGTTCCCAGTATTCCACCCCCACGGACAGTCAGTATCTTCTGGCCAAACTGCTGTGCGACCGGGTGCCGGGGTTTGACAAGGTGCGGTTTCTCAACTCCGGCACCGAGGCCACCATGTTTGCCATGCGCACGGCCCGGGCCATTACCGGAAAGGACAAGATCCTGAAGATGACCGGCGGGTTCCACGGCACCCATGACTGTGTGGCCGCTTCCACCAAGAAAAACGTGATCACGGCCGGGATTCCGGCAGGCATGACCGCAGACATCATGGAGGTGCCGTTCAATGATCCGGATGCCGCTGAAAAGGCGGTAAGGGAAAACGCCTCGACCCTGGCGGCGGTGATTATGGAGCCGTTTTTAGGGGCCGGCGGCGTGGTTTTGCCCAAAGAGGGGCTGCTCAAAAGGATCCGGGAAGTCACTCAGGCCCATGAGGTGCTGCTGATCTTTGATGAGATTTTTTCCTTCCGGGTGAACATCGGTGGATGTCAGAACCTGTATGGGGTGGTGCCGGATCTGACCACTGTGGGAAAGGTGGTGGGCGGGGGCCTGCCCATCGGAGTGCTGGGGGGGAAAGCCGAGTTCATGAACATCTATTGTCATGAAAACACGGAAAAACCGTTGTATCACTCGGGGACCTTTAACGGGTATGAAACTGTGATGCAGGCCGGGTTTGCCGCTATGACCAAGTATGACGAAAAAACCATCGCCGATATCAATGCCAAGGGAGACCGGTTCCAGAAAAAGCTGCTGGCAAGTATTGCCGACAACGGGTTGAACATTCAGTCCAACCAGATCGGGTCCCTGCTCAACCTGCATTTCGTGAACCGGCCCACGGTGCGGGCCGCCGATGTGCTGGATTCGGAAGAGGAACTCCACACCCTGATGCACCTGTCGCTGCTCAACAAAAAGATCTTCAACATTCCCAGGGGGTTGTTCATTCTGTCCACGAAAATTACCGATGATGAGATGGATATGCTCGTGGGGAAAATGGATGATACGTTGAAAGAACTGTTGCCGTTGATCCAGGAAAAATATACCCATCTGCTTTTATAACCTGAATGGAGAAAGCCGAATGGCATTGGACCGAATTGATAAAAAAATCTTGAACACGCTTCAGGAAAATGGGAAAATAACGAATTCAAAATTATCAAAAATTGTGGGAATATCCGCCCCTGCCACCCTGGAACGGGTCAAACGTCTGGAACTGGCAGGGGTGATCACCCATTTTACGGCGGTGGTGAATCCCGAAAAAATCGGACTTTCCATCATCGCCATGGTGAACATCAGTTTGAATTTGAGCAACCTGTCGTCCGTGGCCTCGATCAAGGAAAAGTTCATGGTTCTGGATGAGGTGATTGAGTGTTACCAGATTGCCGGTGCCAATGATTTCATTCTCAAGGTGGCGGCCAGAGACATCAAGACCTACGGGGAGTTCATGAACAAGAAACTCACGCAGATAGAAGGAATTCAGATCATTAAATCCTCTTTTGTCATCGATAACGTCAAGGAGAAGAAAATGTTTCTGCTGGATCTGGAGGAAGAATACAGAGTTTAGGAAATCAAGCCAATTTAAATTTCACAACATAAGGAGTCAGCGTATGGATAAAATTATTATCACCGCAGCAATTACCGGTTCGGTTCACATTCCCACTATGAGTGATTACCTGCCCATCACGCCGGATGAGATTGTGGAGGATGCGGTCAAGGCCTGGGAGGCCGGTGCCGCCATTGCCCACATTCATGTGCGCAACCCTGAAAACGGGCTGCCGGTGTCTGATCCGGACCTGTTTCTTGAAGTGCATTCCAAAATCAAATCCCGGTGCAACATGATCCTTTTGCCCACCACCGGGGGAGGGATGAACCAGACGACAGAAGAAAAACTGATTCCCATCAAGAAACTCAAACCGGAAATGTGCTCGTTCGATCCCGCTCCTTTCAACTTCGGCATCTTCCAGATCGCCAGCCGGTTCAAGGAATTCAAGCATGACTGGGAAAAAGATTATCTGGAACTGTGCAAGAACGTGACCTTCCGTCCTACTTTCAATGATGACCTGATCTATGCCAAAACCTTTCTGGAGATTGACACCAAACCGGAATTCGAGATCTATGAACTGGGCCATGTGTCTTACGTGAAATGGCTGATGGAAGAAAACCTGGTGAAGCTGCCGGTGCACCTGCAGTTCGTGTTCGGTCCCATGGTGGGGTGGATGACCCCGTCGGTCAAGCACCTGGTGCTGATCCATGACGAAGCCAAAGAGGTACTGGGACAAGAGAACTTTACCTGGTCCGTGGCAGCCGGCGGCCGGTATCAGATTCCCATCACGTCCACGGCCATGGCCATGGGGGCTCAAAATGTCCGGATCGGGCTGGAGGATTCCATATATGCGGGCAAAGGGGTAATGGCCAAGGCATCCGCCGATCAGGTCAAGATGGTCAAAAACGTGGCAAAGGAGATGAGCCTGGTTCCGGCCACCTCGGATGAGGCCAGAGATATTTTAGGGCTCAAGGGGCTGGACAAAGTCAATTTTTAGATGATGACACAAAACGTGAAACATTAAGGAGGGATCATTGAACTACTCAGGTTATGCTTCAATCCATGCAAGACACATTCCTGACAAGGTTTGCCTTATCGAAAGAACACCCGGGGCGGGCACCCGGCGCACCTTTACCTGGCAGGAATTCAATGATGAGATCAACCGCACCGCCAATTATCTGGCAAAAGAACTGGGGGTGAAAAAAGGGGATTTTGTCATGCATCTCCAGAACAATTCCCTGGAGTGGCTGGTCACTTATTATGCCATCATCCGATTGGGGGCGGTCGTGGTGCCGCTGAATTTCCGGTTCGAAGGCCCGGATGTCCAGTATGCGGCAGGCGTGTGCAACCCGGACGTGTTTATTCTGGGGTCGGAATTTCTGGGCGTGGTTCAACCGATTCAGGACACCTTGACCACCATCAAGCATTTTATTTGTGTCGGCAAAGACGCGCCGTCGGATATGATCGATTATGCCGATATCCAGAAATACGATAATACGGACGATGCCATGGTGGAAGTGGAACGGGATCACGGTCTGGCCATGATGTTCACCTCCGGTACCACGGGCAAGCCCAAGCCGGTGCTCCACACCCATTATTCGCTGAACAGCACGGCCGTGGGCAACGGTATGACCTATTTTGTGCAGAAAGATGACAATTATCTGATTTTTCTGCCGCTGTATCATTCGGGCACCCTGTTTCTTTGGGCCCCGTTTTATGCCACCGGTGCGGCCGGCACCATTATCAAGGATTTCAAGGACCCCAAATGGATCATTGAAGCCATTGCCGCGGAAGGCTGCACCGATACCCTGTTTGTGGTGCCCATTGCCATCGCCATTCTCAATGCCGTGAACAAGGGCACGATTCCGCTGTCTGATTATGATCTGTCCTCCTGGAAATACATGGAAGTGGGGGCCCAGCCCGTGCCGTTCGATATCATGAAGGAGCTTGTGGAAAAGCTGCCCTGCCAGGTGTCCAATATTTACGGTATCACCGAAGGCGGCGGGGGCGGGACTTTTAACCTGTATCCGGAAGATGTCCTGACCAAGCCCGGTTCCATCGGCAAACCAACCTTTGGTGTGGAAGCCAAAATCGTGGATCCTTTGGGCGAAGAACTGCCTGCGAACGAGGTGGGTGAACTGGTTTTCAGAACGCCGCGCATGATGTACGAGTATTATTCAAATCCTGAAAAAACAGCAGAGACCATAAAAAATGGTTGGCTTTACACGGGAGATCTATTAAAAAGAGACAAAGATGGGTATTTTTATATTGTGGACCGCATGAAAGACATGATCACCAGTGGCGGGGAAAACATCTATCCTGTGGAAATCGAGGATGCGCTTATGGACCATCCGGATATCGATGACGTGGCCTGTATCGGATATCCGGATGACCGGCTGGTGGAAATCGTGATGGCCGTGGTTCAGCTCAAGGAGGGACGGCAGATGACTGAAGAGGATGTGATCGAGTTTGCCAAAACCAAGCTGTCGCTGTACAAGGTGCCCCGGAAGGTGATATTTGACGAAGTTCCTAGAAATCCCACGGGAAAACTGATGAAACCCCAGCTCAGACAGAAATATACCGGCCGTAAGGAGGCATTTAAACAACTGGCATAAGTTCCGACCCAGGTTACCAACAGTGAGGATGTAACGGCCCGCTGCTTTGATAACATCATAATTTTAAACTTTTTAGGAAAGGAACAGACATGATGAAATTTCGCACATCTTCAAGTTTACTGCTGGCATTGACGGTAGCTGTCTTGATGGTCATTTGCTCCGGAACAGTGTTCGCTTCGTCGCTGGACAAATGGAAACCGGATTTCGATCCCAGTGGGGCCAAGTACAAAGCCATTGTTTCCAATGTGTCCACACCCGCCCTGGTGGGGACTTATGCCGGATTTGAAATGCGCGATGAGTTGTGGAAACGCACCAACGGCCAGATCTACATCGATTTCAAACCCCTTTCCATTTTGGGCGGCGAAGTGGAGGTGCTCAACATGCTGCAGATGGGTGCCATCCAGGGCATGGGGGTGTCTTCGGTTGCATCCACCAACTTAGGGCCCCGGTTCGGTATCGTCAACCTGCCGTTTCTGGTGGATTCCTATGAAAAACTGGACAAGTTCATTTCCAATGAAAAATTGTTCGGTCATTTTTTAAATGCCATGGACCACCAGGGCATCACAGGTCTGGATATTACCGGATACGGTCACTATGGCTGGGCCACCACGGAACCGGTGAGAACCATTGAAGATGCCAAAAAAATAAAATTCCGGACTGCCGAGGCTGCCGTGAACCAGCTGTCTTATCGAAACTGGGGATTCAATCCGGTGTCCATGCCCTGGCCGGATGTGCCGGTGGCATTGAAACAAGGCGTCATCACCGGTCTGGACCACACCCTGGCCGTGTGCTACCTGACCAAAAAATTTGAAGTGGCCAAATATTTTACCGAAATCAACTATGCCCAGGGACTGTTTATCTGGATTTTCAACAAGGCCTGGCTGGCCAGCCTGCCTGATGATTTGCGCCAGACCTTTATTGAGACGGTACATGATGTCGCAGCTGAGAATCGGAAAAGAACCGCTGTCTGGGAAGAGGAGAACAAAGTGGCTGCCCAGGCGGAAGGGGTGGAATTCATCCAGCTGCCTGCTGCGGATATAGAAATTCTCAAAGACCAGAGCCAGGCCACCTATGAAAAATATGCCGAAGAAATCAACAGAGTATATCCCGGCGATACCTATAAACCGGACAATTTCTTAAAAGAAGTGCAGGATTTTTTAACCGAATAATATCGGATATTTGACGGGGCGGGCCTGTTTGTTTTGAGCAGGCCCGACTCATTTATCAATCATTGAGCCCGGAGTCGGTTATATATGTTTGGGAAAATACTGAAGAAACTGGATACAGCTGCCAGTCATTTCGAAGAATGGACCCTTTTCATTATTGTGATCACCGCGTTGATCGCGTTGTTTTTCAATGTGGTGCTGCGGTATGGATTCAATTACACCCTTGCCTGGAGTGAAGAACTGGTGCGGATTGTGATTATTTACTCCACGTTCGTGGGGGCCAGCGTGGCGGTCAAGCAGCGGGCCATGATCCGGATTGACGCCGTGGTTCAGATTTTTCCCAAACTCAAAAAAGGCCTGACTTTTTATACCAATATCCTGATGCTGGTGTTTGCCGGGATGATGATTTATTATGGATATAGAATGACTCATCTCCAGCTTTTGACCCACCAGAAAACCATCATCATGCAGATTCCCCTGGTGATTGTCTACGCCGTCATGCCTGTGACAGGCATGATGGTGTTTCTCAGGACGATCCAGGTGATGGTTCAGGATTTTACATCAAAATAAAAAGGGCCGTTTTCCATGCAGACAAGTGATCTGATTATTCTCTGTGTTCTTTTGGGATGCATGTTTACCTATGTACCTGTTTTTCTGTGTCTGTTTTTCACCGCTGCCATCGGGTTGATTTTTTTTCTGGACATGCCCCTGGGACTGTTGATCCAGACCTTATTCAGAAGTCTGGATAACTTTTCTCTGGTGGTGGTGCTGTTTTTTATCCTTTGCGGCAATATCATGAGCAAGGGAAAAACCGTGGAAAAACTGATCAACCTGGCCAATGCCCTGGTGAGCTGGCTGCCCGGGGGCCTGGGCATGGCCGGCGTCATCGGATGCGGACTGTTCGGTGCCATCTCCGGCTCCACGGTGGCCACAGTGGTGGCCCTGGGCGGATTCATGATCCCGGCCCTGATGAGAAACGGGTATGATGAAAAATATACCCTGGGACTCATGACCACCTCCCCGAACCTGGGCGTGATCATTCCCCCCAGCATCAGCATGATCTTTTATTCCATGATCAGCAATGTGTCGCTGGAAGGATTGTTCATCACCGGGTTTATCCCCGGGATGCTGATTATTTTCTGTGTGTGCATCTACAGCTGGCTCAAATACCGGAACAGAACCGATATCAAACGGCTGCCCGCGCCCAAACTCAATGAGCTGCTGGCGATTTTCAAGGAAGGGTTCTGGGCGTTGATGCTCATTGTCATCATTTTCGGCGGGATATTCTCCGGGATGTTCACTGCCAATGAGGCCGCCGTGGTGGCATCGGTATATGCGCTGTTTGTGGAATATTTTATCTACCGGTCCATGAGTTTTAACGATATCAAGGATGTGACCGTGAGTTCTGCGGTCACATCTGCCACTCTGCTGCTTATCGTGGCATCTGCCACCTGTTTCGGCCGGTATCTGACGTTTGAAAATATTCCCAACCGGGTGGCGGAAGTGGTGGTCTCCACCATCCAGTCGCCGATCATGTTTTTACTGGCCATGAACATTCTGCTGCTGATCATCGGCATGTTCATGGACATCATTTCAGCCACATTGATCTTAGGACCGGTATTTTTGCCGCTTTTAGGGCCGTTCGGTGTGGATCCCATGCATTTTGGTCTGATCATGACCGTGAACCTGGCCATCGGGTACTGCACCCCGCCCATGGGGGTGAGTCTGTTTATCACCGGCTCTCTGGCCAAGCGGGATATTATTTATGTATCCCGGGCCATCTGGCCGTTTTTGATCATTCAGATCAGTGTTCTGTTCTTTTTGACATATTTCCCCCAGGTCGTGCTGTTTCTGCCCCGGATGTTTGGATACAATTAACCGATAAAACCATTCATTGCAGCGTTCCCCGTGGCCATGCCCGTGGGGACGCTATATGCCTTTGCTCATGATGTCGGGATTGTGGCGCAGCCGTTCCTGAATTCCTCTGGACACGCTCCAGTGCTGTTCAAATTCATCCCAGAAAGCCCGGTTCTCATCTTTCCAGTTGTCGCCGAACCTCAGGTCGAAATGGTCACCCAGTTTGTCAAACAGCAGCTTCCAGGTGGGCTTGCCTTCATTTCTGGCATCCATGAATTCTTCAATCAATGTGTCCAGGTCACTTAAATGCTCTTTGGGCAGATAGGACAGCGCCCCTTTTTTGATGGATTCCATCAGGGCTTGAGGGTTCATGGCATTGGCGGTGAGCATGATGGCTGGAATATCCCGTTTGACACATTCTTCCAGCAGCTTGATGCCGTTGACTCCCATAATGTCCAGAATAGCCAAATCATACCGGGTGTGGTAGATTTTTTCCGATGCGGTTTCGTAATCGGTGGCAGAATCCACGGTGGCTGTATCCAGAATCTCCTGAATGGTTTCGATGATGTCTTTTTCATCATCCACCGCCAGAATGTGTTTGCCTTTCAAAAAAGATGTGGCCATGAAACGTCTCCCCATATTATTATATTAAAAGGTGTATATTGATTTTTTCTTCTTTAAATTTTGTAAAAACATGTTCTATATTGATTAATTAAGCAGTTTTTGAATATTTCTTAATTTTATTTGGTTACTCAAATTCATTCAAAAAGTCAAGAATTAACATGGATCCCTTAAATCTGCAACCCGATGAGAATCTGGTTGCAGAAACTGTTTTCTATCGATATGGTAAGCATGTTGCACCGGCTTTGCAACAATGATTTTCAATCCGTTTGTGGGTACAAAAAAAGATGATGACGCCATTTACCAGCAAGATTGAGAAATGTCCTGATTGTGGGGCTCAATACCGATGCGTTTGTGAAAAAGATCAAGGGAGAGAAACGCGCGGTTGTTTGCCTGTCAGAACATTTTCCCGGTTTTCTGATTGCCCGAATCTGGTGCATGGGGTGTTTACCCGCCGGGGCGGGGTCAGCCGGCCGCCGTTTGACTCTCTGAATGTGGGGTTCAGCACCGGAGATGAGCCATCGGCTGTCAGGGAAAACCGGCGTCGAATTCTGTCCTGGCTGGGGCTGCCCCGGGCGGTCTTTTTGAATCAGGTTCATGGCACAGAGATTCTGGTTCTGGAAAAAGATCGTGAAATTGATCCAAATCTGTTCTGGACCCCGGATCATCCCGCATCCGGAACCGGTTTGTCCGCGGATGCCGTGGTGAGCAATCTGAGACAGGTGACCCTGGTGATCCAGGTGGCGGACTGTCAGGCCGTGATGCTGGCGGATCCAAACAAAAATGTGATTGCCAACGTGCATTCCGGCTGGCGGGGGAGTATCGAAAATATCATCGGGCGGTGCGTGGACGTCATGATCCAAAGATTCGGGTGTGATCCCCGGCAGATTCTGGCTGGCATTTCTCCATCCTTAGGTCCTTGCTGCGCTCAGTTCATCCATTATCGAAAAGAGATTCCCGAACCGCTGTGGCGGTATAAACGGCCGGACCGGGATCATTTTGATTTCTGGAGACTGTCTGTGGATCAGCTGCGTGAAAAGGGGCTTGTTTTGAAGCATATCTCTAACATGTCCGAATGCACCCGGTGCCGCCCGGATCGGTTTTTTTCCTATCGGCAGGCTGGAAAAACCGGCCGGTTCGCCTGCGGCATCGGTTTGACATGATACATGAAAAGAATGGCGGATCAGTGACTTTTTCACGTTGACTTCGCTGAACGCATATGATAATTGCTCAGTGATAAATTGATCTTTGAACAGCTGGAAGCGGCCTGAATGAAGAGATACTGATGAAAAAAGAAACCGGTAAGACC
Source organism: Desulfotignum sp. (assembly GCA_034522435.1). Taxonomy (GTDB): domain Bacteria; phylum Desulfobacterota; class Desulfobacteria; order Desulfobacterales; family Desulfobacteraceae; genus Desulfotignum. The sequence goes on along the minus strand of JAXHLJ010000018.1, from coordinate 84,670 downwards.
GTCAGAGAATTAGGGTATTTTGCCAGCCTTGGCATGTCTGTGGCGTTGTCGATTTTCATCGGTCTGGGCCTGGGGCTCTGGCTGGACAAAAAGTTTGATACCGATCCCGTACTGATGTTTGTGGGGTTGTTTTTAGGAATTGTCGCCGGTTTCAGCAATATCATCCGGGCCGGGAAAAAAGGGAAAAATTATTAATGCAGGATCTGACAAAAGTGGTTGATCTGGTCACAAAATCCAACTGGCTGCTGCTGGTGCTTGTTGCCATGGTGACGGTGATGACCACCTCCACCCCTTTTTATCTGGGGGTTGTGGCCGGCGGATTGATTGTGGCGGTCAATTTCCATCTTTTGAAGCGTACCATTGAAAAGGATATACGACCCGAGATGGTCATGGAAAAAGGACGATCCCTTACCGGACGCGTCCTGATAAAGTATTACATCCGGTTCGCTGTCAGCGCTGTCCTGATCTTTTTGCTGATATCGAATCACATTGTTCATCCACTGGGGCTTCTGACAGGACTCTCGGTGGTGGTTGCAAGCGTGTTTTTGGTGACAGTGCTTGTGGTGACACGATTATATTTCAAGGAGGCGGTATAAGGTGGAACATCCCTATTTATTACTGACATCGGTTTTTGGAGTGTTTGGATTGGAAGAATGGGCGGCAAGTCATCCGCATGTGACCTATATGTGGCTGGCCATGCTCATTTTAATCGTTTTCGGCTGGCTGGCGGGTAAAAGCATTTCCCTGGTGCCTGAAACAGCACAGAATGTGTTTGAGGTGTTGATTTCCGGCATGGAGGAATTCGTGGTCAGTATCACCGGAGAAGAAGGCCGTAAATCCTATCCCCTGCTGATCACTATTTTTCTTTTCGTGCTGGTGGGCAACCTCATGGGGCTGGTACCCTCGCTGTATCCGCCTACCGCCAGTGTGAACACGACCATGGCGCTGGCATTGATCGCGGTGGGATGGAGCCATGTGGTGGGCATCTGGCATCACAGGTTCAAATACATCAAACATTTTTTGGGACCGGTACCCCTGATGATTCCCCTGTTCCTCCCCATTGAATTGATTGCCCATACCGCCCGGGTGCTGTCTCTGACCTTTCGTTTGTTTGGAAACATGATGGGGCATGAACTGGTGGTACTGATTCTTTTGATGCTGGGCGGCATGTTTCTGGCACCCCTGCCGGTGATGGCCATGGGGGTTTTTGTGGCCCTGGTTCAGGCATTTGTGTTCTTTCTTCTCTCCACCATGTATATTGCCGGTGCCATTGAAGAAGCACATTAAAAAAGTTGTTTTGCGGGAAATGGAAGAAGCCCGTTTGGTATAACGTAACGTTTGTTTAACTTAAAGGTAAGAGGAGTCAAAAATGGAATTTCTTGTAGGTAGTGTATGGGCAGCAGGTCTGGCAATCGGTATTGCTGCATTCGGATGCGGTATTGGACAGGGCCTGGGTTTGAACGGTGCCATGAGCGGTATTTCCAGAAATCCGGAAGCAGCCGGTAAAATTCAGGTGAACATGCTGATCGGTCTGGCTCTGATCGAATCTCTGTGTATTTATGCACTGGTTGTGTCCCTGATCCTCATGTATGCCCATCCGGCACTAGAGGCTGCGACTGCTGCGATCGGCGCACATTAGGCCGTACACAAGCAATTAAGAAAAGATAACTGACAAAAAGGTGCGGAAGCTTTTGAGCTCCCGCACCTTTTTGGTTTAGGCCCTTTTGGGCCGTACCCCCAAAACGGGGGGGATGAAAAATTTTGGATATGGAAAACTGCCGGAATTCTACAACCTGGCAATCTCTTCGGTTGTGATCACCTTGATCTGATGTTTTTTGAAAATCTCAAGTGCTTTGTCATGGTCATCGAACCGGAACACCATGATGGCGTTTTTGCACTGGGGATTGGCAAAGGCATACATGTATTCCACATTGACATTCTGCATCCACAGCGGATCCAGCACCTTGTTCAACCCGCCGGGTTCGTCAGACACTTCCACTGCCAGCACCTTGGTTCTTCCCACGGTGAATCCTTCCTTGCGAAGGGCCTGTTCGGCTTTTTCATTGTCGTTTACAATGAGGCGCAGCACGCCGAAATCCGTGGTGTCCGCCAGAGACAGGGCCCGGATGTTCACATCCGCATCCCGTAAAATGGCAGTGACTTCCGCCAGACGACCTTCCTTGTTTTCTATGAATATGGATATCTGTTCGGCAAGCATGTCAGTCTCCTTTTTTTAAAAGTTACGGTTATCAATGACCCGAACGGCTTTTCCCTGGCTTCGCTGAATGGTTTTGGGTTCCACCAGCATGACTCTGGCGGTGACGCCCAAAGTCTCCTTGATATCAGTAGCGATTTTGTTTTCCATGGTCTGAAGGCTTTTGATGTCGTCGCTGAAAACACTGTCGTTGATTTCCACTTTCACCGTCAGGGTGTCCAGGTTTCCTTTCCGGTCCACTTCCAGCTGATAATGGGGGCGGGTGGTCTGTTTTTCCATGAGCACGCTTTCGATCTGGGAGGGAAACACGTTGACGCCCCGGATGATGAGCATGTCATCGGTCCGGCCGGCCGGTTTGGTCATGCGGACAAAGGTGCGGCCGCAGGTGCAGGGGGTCGGATTCAACGAAGAAATGTCCCGGGTCCGGTACCGGATCACTGGAAACGCTTCCTTGGTGAGAGAAGTGAACACCAGTTCTCCGGACTCGCCATACGGGAGTACCTGACCGGTTTCCGGATCGATGATCTCCACAATGAAGTGGTCCTCGAACACGTGAAGCCCGTTTTGCTCTTCTGTGCATTCAATGGACACGCCCGGGCCGATGATTTCGCTCAGGCCGTAGATATCCACCGCCTTGAGGTGCAGTTTGGATTCCAGTTCACGCCGCATGTTTTCCGTCCAGGGTTCAGCCCCGAAAATCCCGGATTTGAAAAACAGATCCTTGAAATTCACGCCCATATCATCGGCCACTTCTGCCAGATGAAGGATATAGGACGGGGTCCCGCACAGAATCGTGGGCTTGAAATCCTTCATAATGGTGATCTGGCGCCGGGTATTGCCGCCGGAAACCGGAATGACCGAGGCTCCCAGCCGCTCGGCCCCATAGTGGGCGCCCAGGCCCCCGGTGAACAGTCCATATCCAAAGGCGTTGTGGATGATGTCCCCGGAGCCGGCACCGGCCGCCGAAAGACTTCTTGCCATGAGATCGGCCCAGGTGTCCACATCCCGGCGGGTATATCCCACCACCGTGGGTTTGCCGGTGGTACCCGAAGAGGCGTGAATTCTGACCACCTGTTCCATGGGAACGGCAAACATGCTGTAAGGATAGTTATCCCTTAAATCCTGTTTGGTGGTAAAAGGAATGTGCTGCAGGTCATCCAGAGACCGGATGTCTTTCGGGGTGATACCTGCGGTTTCAAACTGTTTTTTATAAAACGGGACCGTGGCGCAGACCCGCTGAACAGTGTTTTGCAGGCGTCGTAACTGAATGGCTTCCAGGCCCTCTCTGGGCATGGTTTCAAAATCAATATCAAAAATGGGCATGGGGTTTTCCTTTTTGCAACCTACTGTCAACCCGGCCGGAATCATGCCGGTCGGGTTAGTCAAGGGTTCCTTTGAATTGGGGCTTTCTTTTTTCAAGAAATGCGGCGGTGCCTTCTTTTGCGTCTTCACTGGACATGGTCAGGCCGAATGCATCATTTTCAATCCGGCATCCGGTTTCCAGGTCCACATTGCTGCCGTTGAGGATCACTTCCTTGGCGGCCCGCAACGATGCCCGGCCCCGGGAGGCGATAAGTGCGGCGGTTTTCATCACGGTTTCCATAAGTTGATCCGGCGCACACACCTGGTTGACCATGCCGTATTCATACGCCTGCTGCGCGGTGATGTTTTTGCCGGTGAACACCATTTCCCGGGCCCGGCAGGTTCCCACCAGGCGTGCCAGGCGCTGGGTCCCCCCGAATCCCGGAATCAGCCCCAGGGTGATTTCCGGCAACCCGAACACGGCTTTTTCCGATGCATAGATAAAGTCACAGGCCAAAGCCGCTTCGGAACCGCCGCCCAGTGCATACCCGTTGACCGCGGCAATGGCGGGGATGGGCAGATTTTCAATTTTTGAAAACACTTTTTGCCCTTTTCTGGAAAATTGTTTGCCCTGAAGCGGGGTCATGCGGCTCAGTTCCACAATGTCCGCACCCGCCACAAAGGCCTTTTCTCCGGCACCCGTGAGAACCAGCACCCGGATTTGGCCATCTGCCGCCACCTGGTCCAGGGCCTGGTCCAGCTCGTCGAACAATTCGTTGTTCAAGGCATTCAGGGCCTTGGGCCGGTTAAACTGTATCAGGGCAATGTTATTTTCTTTCGATAAAATAATGGTTTCAAACGACATGGTCATCTTCTCCTTTTCGCTGTTGGTTGGTGTATCAGATTACGGGTCATAACTGTCTGGGATTGGTGGCATCCACATATTTCTGGACCCCGTTGGCGATGGCATCACACAGGGCATCCTGGTAGGCGGGATCCAGAAGCCGCTCACATTCAATTTTGTTGGATATGAATGAGGTTTCAATGAGAATGGCAGGCATGCGCGCTCCCAGAAGGACGTAAAACGGGGCTTGCTTGACACCCAGGTCATGGACTTTTGAATATTTTTGTTTCATTTCCTGAACCAGAAATTGATGAACATCATTGGCCAGCCGGGTGGATTCACCGATTTTGGCATGCTTCATTAAATCGCTTAAAATAAATTCCAGATCGGAAATGTTTTTTTTCGATGTGGCGTTTTCTCTGGCTGCCACGGCAATGGCCTGTTCATCGGTCGCCAGGTTCAGCAGGTAAGTTTCGATACCGGCCAGGTTTTTATTGCGGGCCGCGTTGGTGTGCAGGGAAATAAACAGATCCGCCCGCTGAGTGTTGGCCATGGCGGTTCGTTCTTCCAGGGTCAGTTTTTTATCGCTGTCCCGGGTGAGAATCACGGTGCAGTGCAGCCGTTCCCGGAGTTTTTTCGCCAGATTGTGAGCCAGTTTCAGCACAATGTCCTTTTCCCAGATCCCTTTGATATATCCCGGCGCTCCCGGGTCGCTGCCCCCGTGGCCTGGATCGATGACGATTTTCTGTACGCCCAGGGCCAGTTGCCGGGCAATATCCGAAGACTTGAGATTGTCAGTGGTGATGGGACTGGTTTTCACCGGTTCTCCGGGTTCCACCGTCACCGGTTGCGGCTGCCCCGGAGCTATGTCCCCGGCGCCTTTGCCCCAGACATCGATGACAATTCTGAAAGGGTCTTTCAGAGAAAATATTTTATAGTTTTCAAAGGATTTGATATCCACCACCACCCGCACGGTATGGGGCAGGTACTGGCCGGCCCGGGCCTGTTTGAGCAGGTCATCGTTGATGGGGGTGTGTTCGGGCACCGCTTTTCCCAGAAGGGCCTGTGGAATGTCCACATACAGCCGTTGAAACGGGATGTTCAGATCCGGGTCTTTTTCCAGCAGATGATGGGAAAAGGATCGATTTTGATCCGCATTGATGACAATGCGGGTGTATTCCGGATTGGACCAGAACCGCAGATCCGTGACATAAGCGTCCTGTCCGGCATTTTCAGCAATCAGGTCATCGGCTTGGACATCCGTATTATCAGCTGTTTCCATTGAAAGGTCCTGCATGACAGCCTCAATGGAAGTTGTTTTTTGATCCGATAGTTCCGGGGAACCCGACGTGTCAGGAGATTGCGTCAAAGAGCCTTTCTGGGTTTCCGCTTTTTTGGAACGGATGTGCCGGGGCGCGTGGGCCCCGGGATCCGGATTTTCCGAAAGGGCCTTGAGCCGGGATATGGCACGGTCATTATAGGCGGAAGAGGGGTATTTGTTCCGGATTCTCACCAGCAGATCAACGGCCCGGGTTCTGAAAATCGTGTCATCGGAAAGGGTGAACAACTGCAGGTACAGTTCGGCTGCCCGGAACATGCCGGCCGGGGCCCAGGCGCTTTGGGGATGGGTTTTGTATATGGCCTCGTACTGATGAATACAGTGCAGCCATTCCGACACTTTCTGGCGCTTGACAGGAGAATGGCGAAGCGCCTTGAACGCGGCGTCCGCCGCCAGGTAATCCTGCTTGGGAACCGATGCCGTGGCAGTGCCGGTAAAGCCCGTACAGAACAGAAACAAGAGTATCATCACTTTTGTCAGTTCAATGGATATCCGGATCCTGTGCGCCGGCTGGGTGAGCATGGATCAGACCCCGGCCTTGTGTTTCAGTTCTTGCAAAAAATTCAGTCCCTCCAGCGGGGTCATGTTGGAAATATCCACCTGTTTGAGCATACCCAGTATGTCGTTTTCCCGGGTGTCGAACAGTTCGAGCTGTCCATCAGACCCTTTTTTTTTCTTTCGTTTTCTGGAACCCGGTTTTCGGGAAACCGGCTCGACCGGCCACGGCCCGTCTGCGGGTTGCTCGATTGAACCCATGATCTGCTTGGCATCTTCGATAATCTCATGCGGAATCCCGGCCAGCCGGGCCACCTGAATGCCGTAGCTTTTGTTGGTGCCGCCGGTGACCAGTTGCCGCAAAAATACAATGTTATCGTTGAATTCTTTGACTGCGACGTGAAAATTCTGTATCCGCGGGTGGGTCTGTGCCAGCTGGATCAGTTCGTGATAATGAGTGGCAAACAGGGTTTTGACCCCTTTTCCGGCCAGTTCATGCAGATACCGGGCCACGGCCCAGGCAATACTCATGCCGTCATAGGTGGAGGTGCCCCGGCCGATTTCATCCAGAATCACCAGAGACCGGGGTGTGGCATTATTGACAATGTTGGCGGTTTCCTCCATTTCCACCATGAATGTGGATTGGCCGGAACTCAAGTTGTCCAGAGCGCCCACCCGGGTGAAGATCTGGTCCACCAGGCACAGAGAGGCTTTTTCTGCCGGTACGAACGATCCCATCTGGGCCATGATCACCGTCAAAGCCACCTGCCTGAGGACCGTGGATTTTCCGGCCATGTTGGGCCCGGTGATCAAAAGTATCTGGTTTTGATCATTGTCCAGGTCAATGGAGTTGGGCACATACCGTTCTCCGGTGATCAGCTTTTCCACCACCGGATGCCGGCCGTCCGTAATGGTGATACGCCCCTGATCATTAATATTTGGACAGGTATATCCGTTTTCTGACGCGGTTCTGGCCAGGCCCTGAAGTACATCCACCGTGGCGATGAAATCCGCCATCTTCAAGATGATCACGGCATTGTCCACCACCTGATCCCGAACGGAACAAAAGATGTCGTATTCCAGGGCGCTGCGCTTATCCTGGGCTGACAGGATTTTTGATTCCACCTGTTTCATCTCATCGGTGATAAAGCGTTCCGCATTGACCAGGGTCTGTTTCCGGATATAATGGTCTGGTACCTGGGCCGCCTGGGCTTTGGATATCTCGATAAAATAGCCGAACACTTTGTTGTATTTGATTTTCAGGGAAGACAGCCCGGTTTTTTCTTTTTCTTCGGCCTGGGCCCTGGCGATCCAGGATTTTCCATCTCTGGAGATGGATACCAGTTCATCGAGTTCCGGGCTGTAGCCGTCATTGATCAAACCGCCTTCATTGAGGGTGTGGGGGGCATCTTCCCGGATGGCGGTTTCGATAACACCGGCCAGACGGCCCAGCCGGGTCATTGTGGCATCCAGATCATCAATCCGGCTGCCGTTGAGTAAGGGATGTTCCAGGCGCTCGAGGACAGTGAACAATTCCGGCAGACAGGCCAGAGAGTTTTTCAGTGCGAGCAGGTCCCTGGCATTGCCCTGACCCATGGACACCCTGCTGCCCAGCCGTTCCAGATCATACACGGATTTGAGTGTGGCCGTCAGGGTTTTGTGAAGGTGGGGAGCGTCCACCAACCGCTGAATCGCCTGTAAGCGCAGTTCGATTTCCTTTCGGTTCACCAGCGGCTGGCGGAGCCAGTGTTTGACCTTGCGGCTGCCCATGGCGGTGGCGGTTTTGTCAAGGATCGAAATCAGAGAGCCTTTTTTGTCCCGGGTCTGGAGGTTGACCAGCAGTTCCAGGTTCCGGCAGGACCGGTCGTCCAGTTTTAAATACTGCGCCAGATCATAGGGGCAGATCTGATAAATATGGGTGGTGTCCTGCATCTGCGTGTCCTGGACATAGGCGGTGACAGCACCGGCCGCACTGATGGCGGCCGGCATGTGGTCGATGCCGAACCCGTTGAGCGTGACGGTGTTGAATTTTTTTGTCAGACACTCCCGGGCATCGGATTCCTGAAAAATGGATGACGGCAGATAGGTGATCTGGCGGCCGGCCAGGGCCTGACGAACCGTTCGGAATGCCGGGTCCTTTTCCATATGTTCGGGCATGAGAACTTCTCTGGGGTCCAGTTTCAAGGCTTCGTCGATGAGGGCACCCGGAATGCCGCTCCCCTTTTTTTGTATTTCACAGGTGGTGAAGGTTCCGGTGGAGATATCCAGGCAGGCCAGGGCCGCCCGGTCCCGGATCATGGAAAGGGCCAGCAGAAAATTGTTGGCACTCTGATCCAGCAGGGTTTCATTCAGAATCATTCCCGGCGTGACGACCCGGACCACTTCCCGTTTCACCAGTCCCCTGGCCGCGGATGCATCTTCCACCTGGTCACACACCGCCACTTTGCATCCATGCTCGATGAGTTTAGCGATATAGGTGTCTGCGGCCCGGTAGGGCACACCGCACATGGGGACCGGGGACGGGTCATTCTTGTTCCGGGAGGTTAAAGCGATATCAAGGATACCGGCGGCTTTCTCGGCGTCCTCATAAAACATTTCATAAAAATCCCCCATACGGTAGAACAAGACAGTGTCCGGATATTTTTCCTTGATGGCCAGGTACTGGACCATCATGGGCGTTTGTCTGGATTCGTTCATGGATGGGGGATAAGATTCTCTTTATTCCTTGACGGGCGTTTCATTGGGGGCTTCCTGAGTTTCTTGACGGGTGTTTTCCAAGATATCCTCGCGGGTGTCGGACAGGCCTTTTTTGATGTAAGGATCATGAACAAAAACATCCAGCCGGGCTTGCAGGTCGGCGTTGTGAGCGGTCAGTTTTGCGATCTGCGCGTCTCTTTTTTTGATTTGTCTGCCCAGACCGAAAGCGGTGGTCAATCCCTTGATTCCGGTAATCAACAGGCCCAGACCCAGGCAAAGGCCCCAGAAGGCCCAGTTGGGCAGCTCAGGAGTGGTCCAGCCGGTGAATTTCAGGTTCAGGGTCAGCATGGTACCGGTGGTAAAGTAATCGACGTTCTGGTAAACCAGCAGTCCGACCAGTCCGATGATGATCAGCAAAATCAAGAATTTGATGGTTTTCATTCATTGTCTCCAAAAGATGTTTCAATAGTAAAAAATTCAGGTTGGAGTGATCATAGTTCAATTTGTTTTTTTTTTCAAATTTTCTTTTGGCTCTTTGGTTGTCATCACAAAAAAACCGGATGAACCACATTGACTTTGTCACGCCGGGGAAACAAAGACCAGTTCAGCTCGTGTCCGGGAATGCGGGCCGGTACCTCGATACAGGATAAATGAAGGTGGGGCGGCAGTACCGATCCTCCGGCATGGGTATCGGCAATCCGGGCGATGATCTGTCCGGTTTGTATTTGTGTGCCGGGTGTGATCTTTTCAGAAACAGAGATGTGGGCGTATATCTCGAGTATCCGCGTATCATTTGAAGGATGGGTCCCCGTTTCCACCACCAGGGATCTGCCCAGAAAATCATCACACACATTGATGACGGTACCCGACGTCCAGGCCGGCACCGGAGCTCCTGACGGCAAAGACAGAATCGGTCCGGACCGGTGCCGGTAAAAACAGATATCAATGCCTTCATGGGCTGCGGGGCGGTTTCCAAAATCCCCCCACCATTTGCGCCGGCTGTCCGGAAGCATCCCCGGATAAAACAGCCATTTTACGTCATGTCCCAGGTGACTGGCCGATGCGACAGCAGCCAGATATTGTCTGAAGCGGGACATCAGGCCGGTCTGAGAATGATTTTATGTCCCATCAGGTTGATATTTTCGATAATACCGGATATTTCCTGCTGTTCTCCCAGAAGTCCTTTGAGAATGAACCGGTTTTCTCCGGCCGGGGTGATGGCGGCCACATTTTCCATGATCAGTTTTTCAGCGCCGTTTTCTTTCAAGTACACATTGGATTCGCACATGTTGTATCTCCATGAGGGTGTCTGAATTTATCTGTTGATATTGGGTGTCATCATAGCATTGTCACTGTTCATGAGGCAAGCGTCTAATGGGATCTTTTCTGATCATCAGCCCGGTGGTGGACACCATGATTTTAAGGGTCTGGGGTTTGTCCGTGGTGATGAACGTGGCGGACGAAAGATCCCGGCCGTTCAATCAGGGAGATAGACAGTCCGGCCGCCTATTACCACCTGTTTCAACGGTGTGATACCGGAGAGGTAACACAGATCCGCCGGTGTGTCCACATTCCAGATCACAAAATCCGCATCCCTGCCCGGTGTCAGGCTCCCTTTGCGCTCCGTCCGGCCTAAGGCGGCTGCCCCGTAAAAGGTGGCTCCGGCCAGGGCTTCTTCACAGGTCAGGCCGAACCGCAGGCAGGCCATGTTGAGGATTGGGAGCATGCTGAATACCGGGCTGGAGCCGGGATTCAGGTCGGTTGATACGGCCATGGGAATTTTCAGTTGCCTGAAAAGGCTGACCGGCGGCATCCGGGTTTCTTTCAGGTAGTGAAATGCGCCGGGCAGAAGGACGGCGACGGTGCCGTGATCCGCCATTTTCCGGGCACCGTCATCAGACAGGTATTCCAGGTGGTCACAAGACAGGGCCCCCATTTCAGCGGCCAGGGCTGTGCCGTCGGAGTCGGACAGTTGCTCGGCGTGCAGTTTGATGTCAAAGCCCAGGTCTTTGGCTGTTTTAAACACCCGCCTTGTCTGTTCCCGGGAAAAGGCGATGGTTTCACAGAACACATCCACGGCCGTGGCAATGCCCTGGTCTTTGACTTTTGGCAGCATGACCTGAGTGATCTCCTGAATATAGTCATCCGACCGGCCGGCAAATTCCGGGGGCACGGCATGGGCCCCTAGAAACGTGGCTGCCACATGCTGGGGAAAAACCTGATCTAAGCGCCCGGCCACGGCCAGCATCTTGAGCTCGGTTTCCAGGTTCAGGCCGTATCCGGATTTGATTTCCACGGTGGTAATGCCCTGGCTCAGAAACTGGGTCATGCGCCGGGATGCCAGATCAAACAGCGTGTCTTCATCTGCGGCACGGGTGGCTTTGACCGTGGAAAAAATACCACCGCCGGCCGTTGCAATGTCGGCATAGGATGCCCCGGCCAGGCGCATCTCAAACTCTTCGGCCCGGGAACCCGCCCAGATGAGGTGGGTATGGCAGTCCACAAACCCGGGCAGAATCCAATGATTGTTGCAGTCGGTCAGCTCGATATTGCCGGGAAGCGGATCGGGCAGGGCCTCCATCGGCCCGATCCAGGCAATTTTGTTGCCGGCCACGGCCAGGGCCGCGTTTTCCATACTATTGTAGCGGCCGTCGGCCATGGTGGCCACGCGGCAGTTTGTGAACAACCGGTCGATATTTTCAGGAAACGGGTTTCTTTTCTCAGGAACAGCGGTCATGAATCACTCCTTTGCCGGATTCCAAATGATATTTACAGTGGGGGTTCTTACGCGCTGCAAAATCTTGTAACGAGCCCCCGGCGGTGTCCTGTGGCCGGACCGTCAGATGACGCCATCTCGGGCCGGCCACAGGACACCGCCGGGGCGGCCTGCATGAGACAGATGCGGTCAGGATCGCTCACCATGCATATTGATCATGGGCAGCTTCACCCCTTTGGTGTTGGCCACATCGATGGCGGTCTGGTATCCGGCATCGGCATGCCGGATGATACCGGTGCCCGGATCATTGCGAAGCACCGTGGTGACCCGTTTTTCCGCCTCATCCGTGCCGTCGGCCACCGTGACCTGACCCGCATGCAGGGCATACCCGATGCCCACGCCGCCCCCGTCATGGAACGACACCCAGGTGGCACCGGAGGCCACATTGGTCATGCAGTTGAGCAGGGCCCAGTCCGCTACGGCATCGGATCCGTCCTTCATGGCTTCGGTCTCCCGGAACGGCGAGGCCACAGACCCGCAGTCCAGGTGATCTCTGCCGATGACGACAGGGGCCTTGACCCGGCCGTCCCGCACCAGATCATTGAACAGCTTGCCCGCTTTTTCCCGCTCGCCATATCCCAGCCAGCAGATCCTGGAGGGCAGGCCCATGTGTTCTATTTTTTCCCCTGCCATTTTCAGCCAGTTGATCATTTTGGTTTTTTCAGGAAACAGCTGCATCAGGGCTTCGTCGGTCACCCGGATATCTTCGGGATCACCGGACAGGGCTGCCCATCTAAACGGGCCTTCGCCTTTGCAGAACAGCTCCCGGATATAGGCCGGCACAAACCCGGGATAGTCCATGGCATTGTCCACCCCTTTTTTCATGGCCTGGGCACGCAGGTTGTTGCCGTAATCAAAGGCAATGGCGCCTTTGTCTTTCATTTCAAGAATGGCGCGGACATGGTTTGCCATGGAGTTCAATGCCATGTCCTTGTAGGTGTCTGGATCGGATTTGCGCAGTTTCAGCGCCTGTTCAAAGGAGATGCCTGTGGGAAAATACCCATTAAGCTCATCATGGGCACTGGTCTGGTCGGTGACCACATCCGGAATGAATCCTTTGTCCATCATGGCGGGCAGCACATCCCCCACATTGGCGCATAGTCCTATGGATAAAGGTTTGCGCTCGTCTGCGGCTTTCCGGGCCATGGCAATGGCGGCATCGAGATCGTCTGCTTCCACATCCAGGTACCGTTTTTCCAGGCGCCGGGCAATGCGGGAGGGATCGATCTCGATGCAGAGAGCCACCCCGTTGGCCATGGTCACGGACAACGGCTGGGCCCCGCCCATACCCCCAAGACCGGCGGTGACCACGATTTTGCCGGTCAGATCGGCGTTGAAATGCTTCTGGCCCAGAGCGGCAAAGGTTTCATAGGTGCCCTGTAAAATCCCCTGGGTGCCGATATAGATCCAGGACCCGGCGGTCATCTGGCCGTACATGATCAGGCCTTTTCTGTCCAGTTCATGAAAATAGTCCCAGTTGGCCCAGTGGGGAACGATATTGGCATTGGCAATAAGCACTCTCGGGGCGGATGTGTGGGTGGTCAAGACACCCACTGGCTTGCCGGACTGCACCAGCAGGGTTTCATCGTTTTCCAGGTCCAGCAGGGTCCGGATGATGGCATCGAAACAGTCCCAGTTTCTGGCCGCCTTGCCAAGTCCCCCATAGACAATGAGTTCATCCGGATTTTCCCCGTTGTCCGGGTCCAGGTTGTTGCACAGCATGCGCAACGCCGCTTCCTGATACCAGCCCTTGCAGTGCAGCTGACTGCCTGTGGGGGCTTTCACCGGCCGGGGTCTGCCGCAGCCGATTTTCAGATCTTGCAGTAATTGGTCTTTGGGGGTCATTTTTTCCTCCTCCGGGTGTTGACATTTCAGGGTGGATTGGCTACTACTTGTCTATACAAGTATAGATATCATGTCAAGGTTTTTTTAAAGGAAGCAACTGTGGAAAATTCAGCAAAGCCCCGGGCATTGTATGAACAGATCAAGCAGCATGTTGTCAAAGAAATTGATGCCGGCCTTCTGAGGCCTGATGACCGGGTGCCCTCGGAAACTCAGTTGTCCAGGGCTTTCAAAGCCTCGCGCATGACCGCCAACCGGGCCCTCAAAGAACTGACCGAAGAGGGACGCATTGTCCGGATCCAGGGCGTGGGCACGTTTGTGGCACGTCCCAAACCGGATGCGGCGTTGCTGGAAATCAAAAGCATTGCCAAAGAAATAGCCGGCTGGGGCGGGAAGCATTCCTGTGAGGTGCTGCTGCTGGCAGAAGAGAGTGCAGACGAGGACATTGCCGCCCGATTGGGCCTGGTTCCCGGAGACAAAGTGTTTCATTCCATTCTGCTGCACAAGGACCGGGGGGTGGGGGTTCAGTATTCCGAGCGGCATATCAATCCGGCCGTGGCCCCGGATTATCTGGCCCAGGATTATACCCGGATCACCCCGAGTGATTATCTGCTGGAGACCGCCCCGGTCCAGGCGGCGGAACACGTGATCGAGGCGGTGAGATGTCCGGCCCATGTGCTCGGGCATCTTCAGATCGATGCGGCGGAACCCTGTCTGTGCCTGACCCGGCGCACCTGGTCCTTTGATCGGGTGGCCACATACAGTTCCATGATTTCACCGGGGTTCCGCTATAAACTGAAAGGACTCTTCAACAGGGGGACAATCTGAATGACTGAGAAAACCATTGTTCTGGATGGGAATAGTTTTCAATTGGAAGATCTGGTGGCCATTACCAGAAACAGGTGGAAGGTGGCCATTGCCGAGGCGTCAAAAAGCCGGATTCACAAGGCCCGGACCCTGGTGGAGACCTGGGTGAAAAATGGCGAACGCATCTATGGGGTGACCACCGGGTTCGGCGCGTTGTCCGAGGTGACCATAACGCTTGCCGATACCCAACGGCTTCAGAAGAAAATTTTATTGTCTCATGCGGCCGGGATGGGCAAAGAGATGCCCGAAGATGTGGTCCGGGCCATGATGGCGCTGCGCATCAACGATTTCTGCCGGGGCAATTCCGGGTTGCGTCTGGCGACCATCCAGATGCTGGCGGACCTGCTCAATTCCGGAATTGTGCCGGTGGTTCCGGAAAAAGGGTCGGTCGGGGCCAGCGGAGACCTGGTGCCCATGGCCCATCTGTCTTTGGTGATGATCGGTGAAGGGGAAGCGGTTGTGGACGGGCAGCGCATGTCCGGTGCCAAAGCCCTGGCAGCCCGGTCCATCCAGCCCCTGGAACTGGCGGCCGGCGAAGGACTGGCCCTGATCAACGGCACCCAGTTCATGATTGCACTGGGGTGCCTGGCCCTGCACGATGCGTTGAATCTGTGCAAACACGCGGACATTGCCGCCTCCATGAGCCTGGAAACCCTGATGGGCACCCGGTCTGCGTTTGATCCGAGAATCCATCAGGCCCGCCCCCATCCCGGCCAGATCATGGCGGCGGAAAACATGCTCAAGATCACGCAGAACTCGGAGATCATCTCATCGCACAAAGACTGTTCCCGGGTTCAGGATGCCTATACGCTGCGATGTTCCCCCCAGGTGCACGGCGCGTCCTGGGACGCGTTTTCCCATGTGGACCGGGTGATCCGGGTGGAGATGAACGCCTCTACGGAAAATCCCCTGATTTTTCCGGAATCTGAAGAGTTTCTGTCCGGCGGCAATTTCCATGGCCAGCCTTTGGCACTGGCCTGTGATTTTTTGGGGATCGCCATTGCCGAGCTGGCCAATATCTCCGAACGGCGCATCGAGCGACTGGTCAATCCCCAACTGTCCGGCCTGCCTGCGTTTCTGGTGGAAGACGGGGGGTTGAATTCCGGATACATGATCGCCCAGTATGCGGCTGCGGCCCTGGTGTCGGAAAACAAGGGTTTGGCCCATCCCGCGTCCGTGGATTCCATTCCCACGTCGGCCAACAAGGAGGATCACGTATCCATGGGGGCGTTTGCCGCCAGAAAGTGCCGGGATATCGTTCAGAATACGGAAAATGTGATCGCCATCGAACTGCTGTGCGGTGCCCAGGCCATTGACCTGTTCACCAATATCAAGGCCGGGCAGGGGACCCTGGCCGCCTACCGGACCATCCGAAAGCATGTGGCATACATGAAAGAGGACCGGCAGTTGTCGAAAGACATTGCCGCTGTCAAGGCGCTGCTGGAAGACGGGGCTATTGTGAGGGCCGTGGAGTCGGTCGTGGGAAAACTGTACTGATAAAGGAGAAAACATGACAGCAAATATTCATATTCATCTGGTTCATCGACAGCACACGGACGGAAACAAAACGGTTGAGGTGAAAGGAGATACCGTGGGCCGGGCACTGGCGGATCTGATTGCCCGGTACCCGGCCATGGAAACAGAGTTGTTTGATAAAAAAGGGAACCTGCACGGACATATCGAGATCTATCTCAATGCAAAAAGCGCGTTTCCCGGCGAGCTGGAAAAACCGGTGAATCCCGGGGATGATATCCAGATCGTCACGTTTCTGGCCGGTGGATAGGGTTACATTCCCAGGACCCGGCCCAGCCGGACCATAGGCCAGGCATGTACGGCCCCGCCTCTGGGCAGGGATCTCATTTTTGCGGCAATGTCTAAAAAATCATCCTTGCGCCACATGGCGCCGATGAGGAGCCCCAAATCATCGGCAAACTTACCGATGGCCTGGCCCCCCACAATCTTGTTGTCCAGCAGTACCACCCGCAGATAATTGTTTTGGTCTTCGCGTTCCACAATGTGCTTGTCTCCGAACACACAATCCAGGGCCCGCTGGGTCTTGCCGAAGGTGGCGGCATGGGTGTCGAAAAAATGGGCCCGGGCAAAGGCATAGGCCCCCAGATACCGGACCGGTTCGCCAAGGATGTGTCTGGCCGCGACCTGGGCCTGCTCGATGGCGTTGTGCTTGAGCTGGAACATGGCGATTTCCCCGGTGCAGGCATCGATGGTTTCCACACAGTCGCCGCAGGCATAGATGTCAGGCACGCTGGTCATCATCTGCCGGTTCACCTGGATGCCCCGGCCGGTGTCGATGCCCGCGGTCTTTGCCAGGGCGGTTCCCGGCACCACGCCGGTGGCCACTACCACGGTGTCGCAGTCAATGGTGCGCCGATCCGTGACCACGCCGGTCACTTGACCTTTTCCTGTGATTTCCATGACTTTTTCATGGGTAAACACCTGAATACCGTATCCGGTCAACTCGGTCTCCAGACGTCTGGCCGTGGGCTCGTCAAACAACGAGGGCAGAATCCAGTCCATCAGTTCGATGACATGAACATCATATCCTTTTCGCTTCAACGCTTCAGCCGCTTCGATCCCGATGGCCCCGGACCCGATGACCACAGCACTGGTTCCCTTGTGGTCCGCCAATTTCTGGGTTTCGGCCAGCTGTTTACACGAAAACACCCCTGAATTGTCAATGCCGGGAATCGGGGGAACAAACAGGTCCCCGCCATGGGCCAGCACCAGTTTGTCATAATCGATCTGCTCTCCGGTGTGAAGGGTCACCTGTTTTTTGTCCGGATCGATGGACACCGCCCTTGAGTCATAGCGAAGTTCGATGCGGTTGTCGGCATAATCTTCCGGGCGTTTCCTGAACACATCCGCACGAAGGCATTCTCCCCCAAGGTAATAGGGCAGAGAACACGGATCATATTCCGGGACATCTTCGGCGGAAAGAATCACAATCCGGGCCACGGGATCTTTTTTGCGCACATCGAACGCCACCTGGTTGCCGGCAATGCCGTTTCCGATAATCACAAGTTTCATAACATCCTGCCTTTGTCCATCATTATTGTCACAGTCATTGTCAGGTGTGATATTTTTTGGTTTTGCCGGCCGCCTGCCGGGCCGCACGATGGAACGTGCCCCCCTGGGTGCAGATCGTCAACGCTTTTTCCTGCCTGCACGCGGCCACGCACCAGGGCTCTGTTTCACCTTCACACATGTCACAGGTCATGGTCCGGCCGGTATACGGATTGATCCGGGGGGTTGCCGCCGGACAGATATAGACACAGGCCCGGCATCCGATGCAGACATCGGGATTGGTTGTAACCGTGCCGTTGGCCTGACGGATCCGGGCGTTCATGGGGCAGACCTTGATGCAGGGGGCGGTATCACAGGCCATGCAGATCACCGGCACGTCCAGGTCCTGTGAATCGAACCGGATCACGTTCACCCGGGAAAGATCCGGATCGATGCGGTCGTGATGCTTCATGGCACAGGCAATCATGCATCGCCGGCATCCGGTGCATTTTTCAGGGTCAATGGAAAGCTGTTCTCGCCGCACGTTCATATGCTTGTCCTTTGTCATTCTGTTCGGATTCGGAAAATTCAACATAGTGAACAAACCCACATGCCTTTTCTGTATACTGAATCGGCTGTCATGTCAAATTAAAAATAAACATATTGTAATATATAGTTAGTTTTGTTGAAAAACAGGTTGACTTTTAATGTAAGCATGGTGTAGAAAATCGGTATAATGAACTGATTCGGTATGAACGATTTTTCAGGTGGCTGAACAAAATGCCCCCAACCCCCATCATTAAAGGAGTATAACATGGCTGATAAAGAAAGGGTTTCCTCATCTGAATCGCTTCGCAGTACCCGGACATTTGGTAAGGTGAGGTGTCACAATCCCAGCTGTATGGGCCGTATCACCCCGCCCCCGGGCAGCAAACAGATCACGTGCCCTACCTGCGGCATGACCTACCGTCTGTTCTGGGTAACACCGGAACTGCCCAGAATCCGGGGTCCGGTCTGGGATGTCAACCGGAAACTGGCCCAGGAAACCCTGGCGAAAAAACTGGAAACGCCTGACAGCGATTCCAAATAGATCAAGGAGGGAACAACACATGGCATTGGACCGCAAAATTGCCTACATCAATCTGACCACCGGGGATGTGGAGATCAAGCCCATTCCTCTGGAAATGAGAAAAAAATTCATCGGCGGCCGGGGAATGGACGCGTATCTTTTATATAACCATGCACCCAAAGGGTGCGATCCCATCGGACCGGAAAACCCGATGATCGTCAGCGGCGGACTGCTGACGGCCACATGCGCGTCCGCCACGGCCCGGACCCATGTCATGGCCAAGTCACCGTTGACCGGGTTGCTGGGTTCCTGCAACATGGGGGGTTTTTTTGCCCCGGAAATGGCCTGGGCCGGGTTTCACCACCTGGTCATCACCGGAAAGGCGGACAAAGCCCGTGTATCTGTGGATTCACAATGGAGAGATCGAAATCCGGGATGCGGGTCACCTGTGGGGAAAAAACAGCACCGACACCCAGTGGGCCATCCGAAACGAACTGGATGACGAGGAAGTCAAAAGCATGGTCATCGGCCAGGCCGGGGAAAACCTGGTGACCTATGCCTGCGTCATGACCGGCATCAAGAACGCCGGGGGCCGCACGGGCCTGGGCTGCGTCATGGGCTCCAAAAATCTCAAAGCCGTGGCGGTCAGGGGCACCATGGACATCAAGATCGCCCATCCCATGGATGCGCTGGAACATAACAAGAAATTCATCGACCAGATCACCGGCGCCAAAGTCAACCAGATCCAGGGGGCCCTTGGCACCCCGTTCATCTGGGGGGCCACCAACTGCTGGGGCGGGGTGCGGACCAGAAATTTCCAGTACAACCAGATGGAATACGCCGATGAGATCGAGCCGGAAGCCATTGATGATTATGCCGCCGAAACCATGGGGCCGCATCATATGACCGGGTGTTTCGGATGCCAGGTCCACTGCCGGGCCCAGTACAAGATCCAGTCCGGGCTGTACAAGGGCAAATATGATGAAGGCCCGGAATACACCTCTTTAGGGGCGTTCGGCGCGGAACCGGACTGCAAGAGCATTGAAACCGTGCTCACCGGCAACCACCTGGTAAACCAGTACGGGGTGGACAATCTGGAGATCGGCAGCATGATCGCCTGGGCCATGGAGCTTTACGAGCTGGGGATTCTCACCAGCAAGGAGACCGAAGGCCTTGACCTGCGGTTCGGCAATGACGAGGCCCTGCTCCAGATGGTGCACAACATCTGCACCCGCACCGGATGGCTGGGCAATGTCCTGGCGGACGGCGGCATCCCGGCGGCTGAAAAGATCGGGAAAAATTCTTTTGACTACCTGATTCAGGTCAAGGGCATGAACAACCTGCACTCGGATGAGCGGGCCACGCCGGGCCTGGCCCTGAACGTCGCTACCGCCTCCCGGGGATCGGATCATCTGCGGTCCCGGCCGGCCATCGACCTGTATCATTTGCCCGAACCTGTTCTCAGAAAAATCTACAGTTCCCCGGTGCCTTATGACGGCCCCTTGTCTTCCGAGCACACCGAATACATCGGCAAACCCTGGCAGGTGTTCTGGCAGGAAAATGTGTACATGGCCGTGGACTGTCTGGGCATCTGCAAATATCACACCGTGTTTCTGGGCGCCACGCTTCCCAATTTCGAGGACTGGCCCAAGGTGATTTACTACAACACGGGTCTGGAGTTCACACCCAGAGAGATCTGGGATGCGGCGGAACGGTGCAACAACCTGGAACGGCTGTTCAACCTCAGGGAAGGATTGACCCGCAATGATCCCAAAAAAGGGGACACCCTGAACCACCGGTACTTTGATGAACCCTGCCTCAGAGGGGCCCCGGACGTGATCGGCAAACGAATCGACAGAGACAAGTTCAATGTGATGATCGATGAGTTTTACGAACATCACGGCTGGGACAAGGACGGGGTGCCCACTTCTGAAACCTTGAAGCGACTGGGTCTGGAAAACGAACCCACCCGGTTGCTGTAGATATGTACAAGGAGAAAATCATGGATAAATTTCTGACAGTTGACGCGGACAAATGCACAGGGTGCCGCCTGTGTGAACAGGTGTGCTCGGTAATGCACGAAGGGGTGTCCAATCCCGCCAAAAGCCGGATTCAGGTGGTGAAATGGGAGCAGGAGGGAATCTACATCCCGGTGATCTGCAAACAGTGTGAAGATGCGCCCTGCATGAATGTATGCCCGGTGCGGGCCATTTCCCGGGATCCGGATTTCGGTTTCGTGAAAGTGGACCATGAGGTGTGCATCGGGTGCCGGTCCTGTGTGGGGATCTGCCCCTTCGGTGCCATGGGATACAATGGCGATACCCACCAGGTGTTCAAATGCGATTTGTGCGGCGGCGATCCCCAGTGTGTGCGGTTCTGCGAAGTGAATGCCCTGGTGTATGTGTCTGCGGACCGGGTCGCATCTCAGAAGAAACGCAAAGGCGCGGCCCGGCAGTCGGCGGCTCAAAGGCAGGCCGTGGCGCTGGGATGATGCGGGGGACGTGATACCGTATCACTCACACTGTGATACGGTATCACAGGTTGAATAAAATACAGGATCAGGGTCTGGTTGTCAAAACCAGGCCCTGATTTTTTTTGTGCAAAAGATCACCACCCCTGAGCATTCCCGGTAAAGAAGAAATCTGGGACCATGCCGGGACAGGTCTGTTTTAAGGGAATCCTTTGACACAGATGACAGCCGGGCACCTGTCCGTCACATGAATCCGTGGTAACGACAGGGTTCCAGGGCCTGAAACACATAGTTGATCATGGTGATGTAGTCAAACACCGGCAGGCCGGTGGCGTTGTGGACCGCACGGGCATAAGGGGGCAGTACACTGCATTCCAGGAGAATGGCGCCGGTGTTCTGCTGATTTAGATTCCGGGCTTCCGCCGCGATTTCCTGTTCGATTTTTTCCGCATCCAGGGTGCCTTTTTCTTCCATGACCGCTGAAGCGAATTCAGGACAGGATTCCATGCCGGAAATCAACAGGTCCGGACCGAAAGGAATTCCGATGGCCTTGAAAAAATCCGGGGTCAGGCTCCGGCTGTCCGCAGTGATAACGCCGATGCCCGAGCCGGCCGGGATCAGGTGCCGGATAAAGGGGATCTGGAGCAGGGACGATAAAAATACCGGCAGCCCCAGGTCCTGTTGCAATCGCTGCTGATGGAGTGCCATGAATCCGCAGTCCCCTGTGACGGCCCGGACACCGTTGGCAGCCAGGTCCCGGGCAGCCGCCAGCAGGTCGTCATAAACACTGTCATCTTTGCCAACGGCCCGGGCCACGGTGAACCCGGGCACCTTTTTGAACCGCACGGGAAAATCATAGGTGGTGGCATTGGCCACATCCCCCGGGATGAAGGGGATGACCGAATCCAGCAGCAGGATGCCGATGGCCTCTCCATAAGATACCTGCCGGTTTTTAATGAAATATTTCATTTGATTTCCACCATGTCTCTGGTCACGGTTTATCCGCCCATGGCCAGGTTGGGTAAAAACAGGGCAATCTGGGGAAAGGTGATGAGCAGTGCTGTTGCCAGAATCAGGATGAGCAAAAATGGCAGGGCATGGCCGATGACCTCCAGGTAGGGACGGCGGAAAATAAGCTGGGCCGTGAAGATGTCACACCCGAACGGCGGGGTGGCGGAACCGATGGCCGCCTGGAGGGTGACCAGGGTGCCCAGCAGAATGGGGTCCACGCCGGCACCCACCACATAGGGCTGGAATATTGGGCTTAAAACAAAGATAGCCACAATGGGGTCCACAAACATGCAGGCCACAAAATACACCACCACCACAATGGTCATCACCCGGAGCATGGACGGGTCTGTGCCGAACAACGGTGGTAAAAACTGGTCCGGCAGCTGGAGAAACCCGATCAAAAAGGAAAACGCCTGGCCGGCCCCCACCAGGATAAATACCACCCCGGTGATCACCCCGGTCTGGAGAAAGGCATCCAGAACCCGTTCAAAGGTCAGGCTTTTATAAATGATGGTTTCCAGGATCAGGGCATAAAACACTGCGGCGGCGGCCGCTTCCGTAGGACTGAAAATCCCTGTGTAAATACCGCCAACAATGATCAAGGGAAATCCCATGACCGGCAGGCCCCCTTTGATGGCATCGATCCGTTCGGCAGTGGTTGCTTTGGGCAGGGTCCCCACGTTGTTGATTTTGGAATAAAAAAAGCAGTAGATGGAAAACATCACCAAAATCATCAACCCCGGCAGGATACCGGCGAGAAACAGCATGCCGATGGAGGTGGAGGTGGCCACCCCGTATACGATGAAACCGATACTGGGGGGGATGAGAAAGGCAATATCACTGGAATTGATGATCAGTCCCAGGGTAAAGGAACTTTTATACCCGGCATCCAGGAGCATGGGCCGCATGGTGCCGCCGATGGCGGCCACCGTGGCCTGGGTGGAGCCGGATACCGCCCCGAACAGGGTGCAGGATGCGTTGGTGGTGATGGGCAGACCCCCGGGAAGATGGCCGACAAACACCTTGATCATGCGGATCAGTCGAAAAGCCGATTCCCCGGAGGTGATAATGGATGCCGACAGAATAAACATGGGTACGCAGACCAGGGCCGGCGGGGTAACCCCGGTGATGACCTGCTGGACCATGGTGACCAGCATTCTTGGGGCCATTTCGGGCATGTACACAGCGATATAGAGAATCAAAGATCCCAGCAGGGTGACCATGAAAGGAAACCCGAACAACAGCATGAACAAGAGACTGAGGCCGAAAAGCATCATGGTTTATGGCCCTCCTGTGATTTCATCTTCATATTCGCTCTGCTGGTCCGGAGACTGCCAGGGATCGGGTTCCGTGAAATTTTTGATGATGGTGCGGAAATACTGGATACCGGCCAGACCGAAACCGATGGGTATGATCACATAAAACGTCCATTTGGGCACCCTCAGCGCCGGTGTCATGTGTCCTCTGGACATGGCATTCATCAGATAATCCCAGGAAGAGATGCACATGATGCCCATGACAACAGCAGAAACAAGACAGATGATCATGATAAAGGTTTTTTCCATTTTCGGCGGCATGGCATCTAAAAATGCCCCCATGCGTATGTGGCGGGCTTTTCTTACCCCGTAGCTCACCCCGGTAAAGGTGATGAGCATGACCAGGAACATGGAGACTTCTTCGGCAAAATACAGACTTTGAAAAAAGGTGCGGGCAAACACATTGGCCATGAGAAGGATTGCCAGGGCAGCCACGCAGGATACCAGGATGGAGACCTCCAGACCGTTGACCAGAACCCCGATAAAATGGTTGAACTGCTGGAGCCGGGTCCGGGCGGGTTTTTGTTGTGAAGGGTTCATGGTGTGGCCTCTGGTGGTAAGGAGTGGGGCAGCCCCGGTTGACAGGGCTGCCTTTTTTTTGCGTTTTATTTCAGGGCTTTTTTGGCATTTTCCACATCTTTGAGCAGGGCAGCCAGAATCTCATCAGCCCCTTCCCCGCCAATTTCGGTGAATTTGGGATATACGGTTTGGGCTGCTGCCTTGAATTCGGTGATGGCGGCATCATCCAGCACATTGAATTCCAGTTCCGGTTTGGCTGCCAGCATCTTTTCCTTGTCTGCGGCATTTTTTTCCATGATCCATTTACCGGCCGGAATAATGGCATCCATCCAGAATTTTTTCATTTCATCCTGGACATTTTGGGGCAGGCTGTCGAAAAACTCCTGGTTCACGGTGGGAATGCCTAAAAAAGGTTCACTTTTGAGCTGGGTGCAGTATTTTTGCACTTCATAGAATTTCATGCTGTTAATGGCGAACAACGGATTGACCTGTCCGTCAATAAGTCCCATCTGCAGACCGGAGTATACCTCGCCATAATCCATGGGGGTGGGAACCGCCCCATAGGCTTTGTAACCTTCCACCAGCAGTTTGGAGGACATGACCCGCAATTTCTGCCCCTTGACGTCTGAAAGCGAGGTGATTTTCTTGTTGGTGGTCACCCATTGCCATCCTTCAAACATGACAGCCAGGGGCACCAGCCCGTTTTTCCGGAACGCTTTTTCCAGAAGGGGGAAAAATTCTCCGTTGCGCACGATCCAGTCGATGGTTTCAGGGACGTCTTCTGTGGGAAAGATATAGTTGAGGGTCAGCACCTGTGCCTGGGGAACAAAGGCGGAGATCCAGGCATAATCGGAGAATACGTATTCCACCACCCCCATCTGGGCCAGTTCATTGATATCGCCGAGGGTCCCCAGGCTGCCGTAAGGATACACATTGATGTCAATTTTGTCGTCTGACCATTTTTTCATGTGATCTGAAAAATTTCTGGCCCACACGGTCATAAAATCGCCTTCAAGTTCTTCTGATGCCAGTTTTGCCTTGATGGGTTTGCCCGTGTAGTTGGCAGCCCATGCCTGGGATGCGGTCAGGCAGAAAATGCCTGCCAGAAAAATGATTGCCAGTTTGGAAAGTGTCTGTTTCATGGCGTTCTCCTCTTTTTTTCATTATGGGTAAAAATATCATAAAAGTGCCATGGGGCGTTCCTTATCCATTCAGATAAGTTACTGCACCATGGACATGTAACGCAACTCCTTTTTGTAAGATGGATTCATCAATTTTGAATCCCGGGTTGTGGTGGGAGATGTCGGTTCCTTTTTCAGGGTCCGCACATCCCAAAAATATGAACACCCCGGGCACCCGGGAGGAAAATTCACTGAAATCTTCGCTGGCAATATACCGGGAGTCCACCACCGCATCCGGGGAGCCGAACACGTTGGCAGCGGTCCGCCGGGCTATTTGTACCATGTGTTCATCATTGACCAGGGGAATGTTTTCATGGTCGATGTCAATGGCACAGGTACACCGATGGGCCTCGCAGATGTGCTGACAGATGCGGATGAACTTCTGTGTGGGGTTGTCCGGGCTGTGTTCGGGCAGGGCGGTCAGAAAACGGATGGTGCCTTCCAGGTCCACTTGTTCCGGAATGATGTTGGCCTTTTCCCCGGCGTTCAATCTGCCGAACATGATGATGACGGGTTCTCTGGCATCCATTTCCCTTGTCTGTACCGCCTGGACCGCCTGGATTACTGCCGCAGCGGCGATCACCGGGTCCACTGCCTTGTGGGGATAGCCGGTGTGGCCCCCTCTGCCGGTAATCCGGAGTTTGAACACGTCCAGACCGCCCATGACCGTGCCGGAAGCGATGCCCACCTGGCCCGAAGGGATCTGGCTCCAGATATGGATGCCCATGGCCGCGTCCACTTTTGGGTGTTCCATGATCCCTTCTTGTATCATGTAAATGGCCCCGGCCGCTTCTTCGTTGGGCTGGAACACCAGCTTGATTTTTCCTTTCCATGCGGTGCGGTGGTCTGTCAGGACCTTTGCCGCTGCCAGCAGCATGGCCATGTGGGCGTCATGACCGCAGGCATGCATCACACCGGGGGTGGTCGAGGCGAACGCCAGGCCGGTGTCCTCGGTGATGGGCAGGGCATCCATGTCCGCTCTGAGCATCAGGGTGGGGCCGGGATTTCCGGAATCCAGGGTCGCTGCCACGCCGGTGCCGGCCGACCTGAACGGGTCAAGCCCCAGATCCGCGAGATACGTTTCAATGAATTCCGCGGTCCTGAACTCTTTGAACCCCAGTTCCGGGTGCTGGTGAAAGTGCCGGTACAGCCGGATCACTTCCGGTTCCAGATCCGTGATCTGCCGCTCTATGACGGCTTGATTGTCCGGGGTTGGATTCATGGGCACACCTTTCAGTCGATGACAAACAGTTTGCGCTCAAACGCTGCAAAGGTTTTGGCTCCGGTGGCTGTGACCTGGAACGATTCCGAGCATTCAAACCCGAAATTATCCATCCACATGCCCAAAATCATGTGAAAGGTCATGCCCGGTGCCAGGACGGTCTTGTCTCCGGGCCGCAGGCTGGCGGTGTGCTCTCCCCAGTCCGGCGGATAGTTCAGGCCCATGGAATACCCGATGCGCGATTCTTTTTCAAATCCTTTTTTGGCAATATGCTCCCGCCATACCCGCTCCACATCTTCACCGGTCATGCCCGGTTTGATGGTGTCCAGGGTCAGGTTCAACCCTTCCACGGTGATATCAGCCAGATCCGACAGCTTTTGCGGCGGATTGGGTCCCAGAAACGCGGTACGGGCAATGGGGCAGTGGTACCGGTGCCGGCACCCGGCCAGCTCCAGGTTCACGGCCTGGTTGGCCTGGTAGGGTTCATCGGTCCAGGTCAGGTGGGGGGCCGAGGTTTTTTCGCCTGTGGGCATCATGGGCACGATGGCCGGGTAATCCCCGCCAAATTCCGGGGTGCCTGCTGCCTGGGCCTGGAACACCGATGCCACGGCATCGCATTCTCTTTTGCCGGGCACCAGGTTTTCCAGGGCTGTGGCCATGACTTTTTCCGCTATTTTGCCGGCCTGGCTCATCAGGGCGATTTCCGCATCGGACTTGATGATACGCACCCAGTTCACCAGCAGATTTGCGTCTGCCAGTGTGTCTTTTCCCAGGGTTTTTTTGAGTTCTGCATCACTTCTGGCGGTGTAATAATAGGCATCGGTTTCCACCCCCACGGTTTTTTTGTCCCATCCCTTTTGTTTGATAAAGTCTGCCACAAAGTTCATGGGATGCTTGACAGGGGACTGGACATAGTCATCCGGGTACCCGATCATGTTTTCTTTTTTGATAAACGCTGTGTGCATTGCTCCGTTGACATCCATGTTCCGGCCGATCCACACCGGTTCCTCCTGGTCGTCGATCACCAGTACGGCCTGGGGTACATAAAACGACCACCCGTCATATCCGGTGAGATAGTTCATGTTGGCCGGGTCACACACCACCAGCAGGTCCATTCCCCTGTCTGTCATGGCGGCCTTGGTCCGTTTGATGCGGTCCAGGTATTCAGTGCGGGAAAACAGGGTCATCTGGGCACTCCTTTTTCTATGCGGTTCAAGGCTTCCTTTAAATTGGCGGAACTGGTGGCAAAAGATATCCTGACATATCCTTCGCCGTTTTCTCCGAAAATCGATCCGGGCACCATGGCCACCTTGTGTTTTTCCACCATATGCCGGGCAAACTCCCAGGAGGACATGCCGAATGAGGAGATGTTGGGAAATGCGTAGAACGTGGATTCCGGTGTGATGCAGGAAATACCCTTGATGCTGTTCAATCCGTCGATCACCAGATCTCTGCGTTTGGCATACCTGGCCACCATCTGTTTTACACAGTCCTGGGATCCGTCAATGGCGGCCAGGGCCGCCCGCTGTGCCATGGAGGTCACACCGGATACCATGTGCTCCATGAGTTTTTCCATTTCAGCAATAATGGCTTTATGGGCTGCCACATACCCCACCCGCCATCCGGTCATGGCATAGGATTTGGACAAGGTGTAGATGGAGACGGTGAGATCCTGCATTCCGTCCAGGCTGCCGATGGACACATGTTCATTGTTGTCAAACAAAATATGTTCATAGGGTTCATCTGAAATCACAATGATCCCGTGCTTCTGACACAGGGCCGCCACCTGTTCCAGGATATCCCTGTCAAACACGGCACCTGTGGGATTGGACGGGGTATTGAGGATAAAGGCCTTGGTCTTGGAAGTGATGGCGTTTTCCACCTCTTCGGGATCGATCTTGAACCGGTTTTCTTCTCTTGCGGCAATGCGCACCGGGACCCCGCCGAACAGCCGGATCTGGGAATAATAATCATATCCCGGATCCACCACCAGCACCTCATCTCCGGTGTTCAACAGATGGAGCATGATGTTGAAGATTCCCTGCATGGCCCCAACGGAAATAAAGATCTCCGAGTCCGGGTCTGCCTGGATCCTGTTTTCTTGTGCCAGTTTTTTGGCCACCACCGCCCGCAGGTCTGCAAACCCGCTGGCCGGCGGATACCGGGTGTATCCCTGGTCCAGGGCGGTCTTGGCGGCATCCCTGATATGCACCGGGGTATCAAAATCCGGCTGGCCGATGCCTAAATTCACCACGCCGTCGATCTTGTCGGCCATGGCAAACATGATGCGGATACCGGACCATTCCACCCCCTGGTTTCTTGTTGCAAATAATTTTTCTATATCCATGTTTGGTGTCCTGCTGCGGTTAGGGTTTTGTTAAAACCAGATCTTTGGCACCTTTTGGAGATGTTTTCATCTCGGGTGCATGCCGCTCCATCAGTTCCATCACAATGGAGGCGATCTTTACTTTTTCCTTGATAAAACCGGCATGCCACTCTTCTGTCACCCAGGGCATGTAAATGTCGCCTTCCGAAGTGCCGGGCTCAAATTTAAAATAGCACGGGGAGGCCACTTTTGCAATTTCCGGACATTCATACCCCCGGAAGTTGCCGCCAAAGGAGTTCACGATAATGGTATAAATATCTAAGGGAATGTCCACGGCCTTTCGGATGGAAGATAAAATGGGCCGGGATACATCGGAAATGGGGTTCAAAGAGTTGGCCCCCATGCTTTCAACGACCTTGGCCCCGGCAGCGGAGCAGTATCCGCCGAATACGGAAAATTTGAATATGGTCTCTTTGGGAATCATGCCCTGTTCCCGCATTTTGTTGAGGATAAACAGCACCCCTTCATCATACACCAGAAATCCCCGGAACCCTGCCTCGATGTTGCGCATGATATCAGCGATGTGAAAGGAGATGTTGTCGGAACCCCTCAGGCGGAATCCCTGCATCTGGCCTTCGCTGGTGGTCATCTCCTTGGCGCCGGTATCCCAGCCCTTGCGGTGGCCCACGGTCATGATCACCTCGATGTGGGCGTCTTTTGCCATCTGGGCCATGTCTTTGAGTTCGGCAAAATCGCAGTAGGTGGAGCCGCCCACGGCGGCAATGGCCCGGTGGATCACGATGTTTCTGCGGTCTGCTTCCTTGATCATGGCCGCCATGGTGGTGGCCCGTTCCACACCGGCGATTTCAATTCTGAAATTAGCTCCGTCGGCAAAGGCCTTGCCGGAAGCTGCCAGATCATATCCGTCTCTTCCCGGAATTCCCTGCTGTTCCATGAAATCTCTGATTTTGTTCAACACGTCGCTCATTGGTATGGTCCTTATTTTAAGAGTGTTTTGAGTTTGTCCAGTTCACCGTCCTTCATCTTGTAAGTGTGCTCGGGTGCGGGAAATTTTCCCTCAAGGACATCGCTGCGGTAGGCAGAAAATGCCTGAACGGTTTTTTCGCCCAGGTTTTCATATTTTTTGACGAATTTGGGAGTGAATGCCTGGAACACGCCGGCCACATCCGCGGATATCATGAGCTGGCCGTCCGCCTCGATACCGGCGCCGATGCTGTACACCGGGATGGTCAATGTATCGCGGATGATGCCGCACACTTCCGGGGGCACAGCTTCCACCAGCAGGGCGAACGCCCCGGATTCCTGGATGACTTTGGCATCCTCGATCAAATCCCTGGCAGCTTCAGCGGTCCGGCCCTGGGCCTTGAATCCCCCCAGCTGGCCCGAACTCTGGGGCGTGAGCCCGATATGACCCATCACCAGCATGCCGCCGTCGGCAATGGCCTGGATCTGGGGACATACCCGCTTGCCGCCTTCCAGTTTGATGGCGTCCACACCGGCTTCCTTGTGAAACCGGCCCGCATTTCGCACCGCCTCGGGCACGCTGACCTGGTAGGACAAAAACGGCATGTCGCCGATCACAAAGGTGTCGTGGGCGCCCCTGCGCACCGCTTCACTGTGGACAATGCACTGGTCCATGGTCACCGGCACCGTGCCTTCATAGCCGTATACACACATGCCCAGAGAATCTCCCACCAGGATCATGTCCATACCCGCAGCTTCGGCAAAGGTGGCGTTCCAAAAGTCATAGGCCGTGATCCAGACCACTTTTTCTTTGGCTTCTTTTTTGGCCTGAAGGTCCCATCTTGTGAGTTTTTTCTTTTTCATGCTGCCTCCATATATACATTTTCAGAATATTGTCACAAATTACGTGACGACTGTTTTTATAGCGTGACACTTATGTGATAAAAAAAATCCCGGGCAATTGTCAAGGATTTTTTTGTTTTCTGGATATTTTTTTGGAACGTTCAGGTTTCTGCCAGATAGGCGAGGGCTGTGCGCACATACAGCTCTGTTCCTTTGGGCAGCATGGCCTCATCAATGTCAAATTTGGGATGGTGGTGGGGAAAGACAATGCCTTTTGCCGTGTTTCTGATACCGATGAATGCAAATGCCGCCGGTACACGGGCAGCAAAATCGGAGAAGTCTTCTCCTGCCATGGTTTGAACTTTTCCGGTCACACAATTTCGGTTTCCCAGAACCTCACTGGCAGCTTTTTTGACAAGCGAAGCCATGGCATCATCGTTTGACAGCAGATGATTGCCCACTTTGAATGCAAGATGAAAATCAGCCCGGTGGGCATGGCATGTATTTTTAACGATACGCTCAAACCGGTCCCGAATATCTTTTTCTCCGTCTTTATAAAGTACGCGCAAAGAGCCCTTTAGTGTCATTTCATCAGAAACAATGGTATGGCTGCCGCTGCCGGCATGGGCAGAGGTGAACATGACCACCACTGGGTCCAGGGCATTGATTTCCCTGGACTGAATTGCCTGGACCGATTGGATAACAGCGGATGAAACAAAAATCGGGTCTATGGATTCATGGGCAAATCCGGCATGACCGCCTTTTCCTTTAATGGTCAAAGAAAAGTAATGGCTGGCAGCCATCACCGGTCCCGGCCGAATGTCAATGGTGCCGGTATCAATCTGGGACCACAGATGACAGCCGAATGCAGCGTCCACCGGGGGATTTTCCATGACCCCCTTTTCTACCATGAGCCAGGCACCGGCATCTTCCTCATTGGGCTGGAAAACAAATTTGATCCGGCCCCTGATGCGCTCTTTGAGGTTGCTGAGCACTTTGGCGGCCCCCAGCAGCATGGCGGTGTGGCCGTCATGACCACAGGCATGCATCACCCCTTTGTTCAAGGACTGCCAGGGAAGGTTTGTGTCTTCTGTCACTGGCAGGGCATCCATGTCTGCCCGGAGCAGGATGGTTCTGCCTGGTCTGTCGCCCTCAAGCAGTCCGACAACCCCGGTCTTTGCCATGTCTGTGGTCGCAATTCCGATTTTTGCCAAAAAATGCTTTACCTGTTCCCGGGTGCGAAATTCCTGGAAACCCAGTTCCGGGTGCTGGTGCAAATCCCGTCGCAAGGTGGTTATTTCAGGTGTCAGTTGTTCAATGTGTTGTTTGATTTTCATTTTACAGAATATTTCGCAAAAATCCCTGGGTGCGGGGATTCTGGGGATTGGAAAAAATTTCTGTGGGGATGTTTTCTTCAACAATGATCCCGTCATCCATAAAAATGACCCGGTCAGCCACTTCTCTGGCAAATCCCATTTCATGGGTCACCACTACCATTGTCATTCCCTCCCGGCCCAGTTGTTTCATCACTTCCAGAACCTCACCCACCAGTTCCGGGTCCAGTGCACTTGTGGGCTCGTCAAACAGCATTGCTTTGGGGCGCAGGGCAAGGGATCGTGCAATAGCCACCCGCTGTTTTTGTCCTCCGCTCAAGTGGTCGGGATATGTATCGGCCTTATCAGCCAGGCCTACTTTTTCCAGCAACTGTCGGCCCAGTTTTTCCGCATCCGGTTTAGACATTTTGCGGACTTTCAAAGGACCCAGGGTGACATTTTCCAGGGTGGTTTTATGGGGAAACAGGTTGAACTGCTGAAATACCATGCCGGCCTCGGTGCGGATTAAATTGATATTGGTGCCCTTGTCCATGATATCCTGCCCGTCTACTATGACCGTGCCGGATGTGATCTCTTCCAGCCGGTTGATGCAGCGAAGCAGTGTGCTTTTTCCGGATCCGCTGGGCCCCATGATGACTGTTACCTCTCCTTTGGAAATATCAAGATTGATGCCTTTGAGCACCTCAAGCGTGCCAAAATTTTTGTATAAATTTTTGATTTTGATCATTTATTGATATCCATCTTTTTTTCAAAATAGTTCAGCAGCCGTGACAGGGACAAGGTCATCACAAGATACATCAGGGCAACGGTGAGCCATACTTCAAACGCCCTGAAATTGGCGGCAATGATCTCCTGACCGGTGCGGGTCAGTTCGCCCACCCCCACCACCACCAGAAGCGAGGTATCCTTGAGACTGATAATAAACTGGTTTCCCAGAGGGGGGATCATACGCTTTAAGGCCTGGGGCCAGATGATGTAATACATGGTTTGAAAATGGGTCAGTCCAATGGATCTGCCGGCTTCGGTCTGTCCGGTATCAATGGATTGAAATGCCCCCCTGACAAGCTCAGCAATATATGCCCCTGAATTTACCGCAATGGCGGCAATGCCTGCCATCATGGGATGAATCCGCATGCCCAGGGCCATGGGAAGTCCGAAATAGATAAACATGACCTGCACCATGATGGGGGTGCCGCGGATACTTTCGATGTATACCCCGGCCAGTTTGCGAAAAAAAAGATTTCTGGAGATTTTTAAAAGCCCGGTAAGGGCACCGAGAAAAAAGCCGATGACAAGACCGAAAATGGTAATCAGAATGGTCAGTTTCATGCCCACCAACAGCATTGGCACCGACTCCCACATGACACTGTATTTAAAGTCAAAACCCATAATAAGATACGATTCCCCTAAATAAGAGAAAAGCAGAAGATGAATTCAGCTTTTCTCGGTACATGCCTGTTTTTGATGCAGGGTTTCACCGACATTATATCTGAGAATACGATATAATGTCGGTGTCAGGTATTTTATAATCAGCTTTGCCGGTTATTTTGATGGTGCGCCAAACCACTTTTCATACAGTTTTGCGTAAGTTCCGTCTTCCATGAATTTTAAAATGGTGATGGTGAATTTTTCCCTCAGTTCGCTGCCCTGGGGGAAGGCGATGCCGTAAGACTGTCCTTGATACAGAGGTCCCACAACTTTGACTTTGCCTTTTCCCTGGTTCTGCGAATAGTACATCAGGGGCGGGGAATCAAAGAAAACCGCATCCACACCGCCGGTGATCAGTTCCATGAACAAATTGTCGGTATTGGGGAGCAGTTTGATATCTGTAAAGTTCTGGGATTTTAAAAAATCAACACTGGTGGTGGCCAGTTTTGTGGCGATTTTTTTGCCTTTAAGATCATCAAGGGTTTTGATGTCGTCATTGTCTTCTCGAACCAGTATGACCAGACCGGCATCATAGTATGGATAGGAAAAATCCACCACTTCTTCCCTTGCAGATTTAATGGTGATACCGGCGATGGCTGCATCAATGCTGTTGGATTGCAGGGCCGGGATAATACCGTTGAAATCCATGGTCTGCCATTTGTAATCAAGCCCCAGGTCCTTGGCAATGGCATCAAAAAGCTGCACATCAAATCCGGTGAATTCCCCTTTTTCATTTTTGAACTCAAACGGTCGGAAATTGGCATCAACTCCCACAATCAGTTGTTTGGCATGAGCGGTTCCAAAAGCGATAAATGAACAGATGACGGCACATAGAAGTGATTTAAAAAATTTTGTCATTTTTCCCTCCTTTTCAGATTGTTAAAAAAAATCATAAATTGTGTGACAATCGTTTTGATAGTGTGACAATTTAGTAAGTGATAAAAAAAATCTTTGACGATTGTCAAGGATTTTTTACATGCTGTTTAAAAAAGACAGAAGAAATGAAAAAATGCGGTCAGGTCAAGCATTGCCCATTTTATGGGACAGGTCGTCAGACACCTTGAGAATATGGGGTTTCATGTCTTCCAGTGCCCGGTGTGTCAGGCGCATGGCCGGCCCTGAAATGCTGACTGCATAGGCAGGGTAATGGTTGTGATCAAATATGGGGGCTGCTATGCAGCGCAGCCCGATGGTCATTTCTTCATCGTCAATTGCGTAACCGTTCTGGCGTGTTCTGGACAGTTCTTTTAAAAAATCGTCCTTGTCAGTGATGGTGTTGGGGGCCAGGGGCCGGCGATTAACCGTGTTCAGATAGTGATCCAGTTCATGGTCCGGCAGAAATGCCAGAATGCATTTACCAAGGCCGGTGCAATAGGCTGGGGCCTTGTCTCCCAAGGCAGAGTCCATGCGGAGCACTTCCAGGCTGTCGATCTTGTCGATGTGGATGATTTCCTGGTTCTTGAAAAGTCCCAGGTTGATGGTTTCCTTGTACAGCATGGACAGCCGGTGCATATAGGGTTTTGCCAGGCGCCGGATCTCGAACCGGTTCGCCACCTTCTGGGCCAGGGCCATGATTTTCAGGGTGGGCTGGTATTTGTTGCTGCTGTTTTTTTCCACATATCCAAGATCTTTGAGAGTGGAGATGAACCGGTGGCTGCCGGCCCGGTTGGTGTCCATGAGCCGGGCCGCCTCGCTCACGCTCAGCTCGCCGTGGGCAGCCAGCAGCTCCAGGATTCGGATGCCTTTTTCAAGGGAAGCGATGTTGTAATATTTTTTTTCCGCCATGGTTTTTTGAGCCCACCAATTTGGGGTTGCCGGAACAGTTTGTCACATATCGAAAGACGTGTGTTTCAATATGTGACACTTATTATGGCAGGACCGCCGGGCATGTCAAGAAAAAACCGCTACATCCCTTCCAGGGCCTGCTTCAGGTCCGCGATCAGGTCCCGGGGATCTTCGATGCCGGTGGAATACCGGATCAGGCCTTCGGGAATTCCCATGGCGGCCCGCTCCTGTGCCGTGCATTCCACATGGCTGGTGGTGGCCGGCATGCCCACAATGGTTTCCACGGCGCCCAGGTTGGCGGCGGCATGGGCATACTTGAGCCGGGGCAGAAACCGCTTGGCCGCGTCCAAAGAATTTTCCTTGAGTTCGAAACTGAGCATGCCGCCGAACCCGCGCATCTGTCGGCACGCGATATCATAATTGTCATGGGTTTCCAGACCCGGGTAATAGACCTGGCCCACGGCCGGATGTTCCCACAGAAACCGGGCGATATCCAGGGCGCTTTCGTTTTGCCGGGCCACGCGAAGATGCAGGGTCTTCATGCCTCTGAGCAGCAGGTACGCCGCCATGGGATGCAGGGTGGCGCCGTTGATCTCCCGGAAGTGATAGATTTGTTTGACCAGATCCCGGCTGCCGCAGATCACCCCGCCCAGGGCATCGGCATGGCCGCCTAAAAATTTGGTGGCGCTGTGAAGGACCAGGTCCGCCCCCAGCTGCAGCGGGTTCTGGTTGATGGGCGTGGCAAATGTGTTGTCCACCACGACAATGGCGCCGGCCTTTTTGGCGGCACCTGCCAGCCGTTCCAGATCCAGGATCTTGATGGTGGGATTGGTGGGGGTTTCCAGATACACCAGTTTGCAGCCTTTGGCGATCTCCGCTTCAATGGCTTCATGGTCTTCGGTGTCGCACAGGGTGGCCTCCACATCGAACCGGGGCAGAAATTCAAAGAACAGCTTGCTGGTTCCGCCATAGGTATCCTTGATGGACACCACCCGGTCTTTGGCACGCAGCAGGCCAAACAGGGTGCTGCTGATGATGCCCATGCCCGTGGCCGCACTGGTGGCGGCATCCGCCCCTTCCAGGAGCCTCACTTTTTCCTCGAACGCCTGGACCGTGGGATTGGTGTTTCTGCCGTAGATATGACCGGGGCGCTCCCCTTTTGCCACCTGGAGCCATTCATCCATGTCTGTGTAGCCGAAAGACACACTGTGCACCACCGGTACCTGGGTCGCCCCCTGCATCCATGATTTTTCTTCCCCGCCCCAGACCGCCCGGGTGCCGGTATGTATAGGATCGTTCATCGATTCTCCTCAATATCTTGAAATGATGTTTTTTATGAAAGAACCAGTTGTTTCCGGCGCTTTCATGGGTTGCCACGGTTTTCCGGTATGGCCGTTATGGCCTGCCGGTAAAGCAAACCGGGTTATACTGTGTTTGTGACGCAAAGTCCAGTAGATCCGGTGTGCCGACCCACAGCCACCCCCCGGCACTGGCCGCTGACAGCACAGGAACATTGGTATCTGTTTTTGAGCCGGTTTTGAATCTGCCGGGCATTGAACCGTAAACCACTCAATGGTATAGTGACCGCCGTTGATGAACCGGCGCGAATGACCGTTCCGGGGAAATGCTGAACAAGGATGACTGACATGACCGATGATCTGGTGATTGCTGCCGGCACAAAAGCGTATGAACATATCAGGAAAAACGGGTTGTCCCCGGCGGATATCCGCCTGGTGCTCGGGGCCTCCGGTGCAGCCAAATGGCTGGTGCTGTATGGTCTGGATACCGCCATTTTCTCCAGCTGGTTCAAAGACCGCAAAGAACCGCTGGCCCTGTGGGGGACCTCCATCGGTGCCTGGAAATTCGCTGCTGCCGCACAGAATGATCCGGCCCCGGCACTTTGATGCCTTGAAGCATGCGTATATCCATCAATATTATTCCGGACGCGTGACCCCGGCCCGGATCAGCGCAGAATCGGAGCGGATCATGGCCGCGTTTCTTCGATCAGACCCGGGTGGACGAGATCCTGTGCCATCCGTTTTTGAGAATCGCCATCGGAACAGTCCGGTGCCGGTATCTGTTGGCATCCAGACACCGGGGGTTTCAGGTGCTCGGTATTGGGGCAAGTGCGGTGTTGAACAAGATCTCCCGGGATCTTCAGCGCCTGGTGATGGAACGAATCGTGTTTCATCACCCCGGATTTGATCCCCGGTCCGTGGATTTTTCCGGGTTTCCCACCCGGTTTGTGCCTCTGAACGCCCATAATTTTCAACCCGCGCTGACCGCATCCGGTGCCATTCCCTATTTCATGGAAGGGGTGACAGACATTTCCGGCGCGCCTGAAGGCATGTACCGGGATGGCGGGATCCTGGATTACCATCCGGCGGTCGATCTGTCTTCAACACACAACGGATATATCCTGTATCCCCATTTTTATCCCTGGATTGTTCCGGGGTGGTTTGACAAAACCAATCCCGGCCGCCGGGTGACCGGACCGGTCACCGACCGGATGATTCTGGTGGCACCGTCTGAAAAATTCGTGTCCCGCCTTCCTTTCGGCCGGATACCGGACAGAAAGGACTTTATCCGTTTTAAAGGCAATGATGCCGTGCGGGTGGGGGCCTGGGAAAAAGCCGCCGACATGAGCCGGGGTCTGGGAGATCTGTTTCTGGAGGCTACGCAGACCGGCCGTATTCAGGAGATGGTCCGGCCTCTGGCCGAGCTATCCGTGATCTGACAATGCCGCCAGGATCGCCCGGCAGGCCATGTCGGTGCCGCCGGATCTGGACTGCACATAGGTTCGTACTTTCTGACGCCGATGATCAGGGTCTTGCGGATGTTTCAGATACGCCCCCATGGCCTGGGCAGCGGACCGCCAGTCAGGCGTTCTTTGTGCGAGTCCCAGGTCAAACACCTGGTTTCCCACCCACAAAAAATCATCCCAAAAGGGTCCGGTGACCACCGGGGCCCCTTGCAGCAAAGGCTCCAGAAAATTTTGTCCGCCCAGCGGTTTCAGGCTGCCGCCCATGAATACGGCATGGGCGTAATTAAACACCTGGCGCATTTCACCGAAAAGGTCCCATAAAATGATGCCCGGACCGTCAGGAGGGGCGGACAGTTTCGAGCGCAGAAAAACCGGGACCCCGGTTTTTGTCAGCCGGCGTTTCCAGGATTCAAGCCGGTGCATGTGCCTGGGAAACAGGGCGATCACCTGTCTTGGGTGTTGATCGAAAAGAGAGTGAATCATTTTCAATACCTGACGTTCCTCCTGGCGCCGGATGGAGGCAAACACGGACATTGGCAGGGGGCAGGGGAAAATATGCGTCAACGCAGACGACGTTGTTTCAGGTGTCCGGGAAGTCAGGGTTTCAAATTTCATGTTGGGCATCACCGTCACCCGGGCCGGATCAAACACCTGCTGAAATCGTTTCGCATCCATGTCGGAAACCGCCAGGATGTGATGGGGAGAGATCCTTGTCCACAACGGTTTTGTCATCCGGTAATGGCGGCTGCTTTTGGCGGACATCCGTCCGTTCACCACCAGGATCCTTGTCTGATGCTGTCTGAGATGATACAGCAGGGCCGGCCACAGCTCGGTTTCTAAAAGCACCATCACTTTGGGGGCCACCTTTTTGACCGCGTTCGCGGTCACAGCCGGACAGTCAAAAGGAAACCAGCCCAAAGACAAGGAAATATGGGAATTAGGTGAGTTTTTTTTGAATTCTTCGCCAAGGATGTCCATGCCCTGGTCCGTGGTGGTGGTCACCAGTATCCGCACCGGCTTTTTTGGAGAAAGCCGCTGAACCAGGCGGCCCGCCAGAAGGGCTTCACCCGCGGATGCGGCCTGAATCCAAATGTCGGTCGGCACCAGATATGCCGCCGGATCCGTGCGCGGATCAAAAGATTGCGTCAGCCGGGGGTGGTGCCGCAAAAAAGGCAGGACAGCGGCCCAGAGCAGGTTGTAAAATCCCATGAAATTGGTTATAAAGGCAGACTTTTTCATGAGAACGCATGGTCTCATGTTTTAAACAGATTGACAATAGGGTGACAACCAAAGATAACAGGTTTATGGATAAGACATTAATCGATTTGCCTCGATCACGCCGCCGAAAAATTGTGGACCTGGTCTTGCAGTACCGGTCGCAGCTGATCATTGCATCGGTGTGCATGATCGTGGTGGCGGTCGCCAACGGGTCCATGGCCTTTCTGGTCAAACCGGTGATCGATGACATTTTCGTGGCAAAAGACCGGGACATGCTCATGCTGATTCCGGCCCTGGCCGTGCTGGTGTTTCTGCTCAAAGGCGCGGGCACGTTCGGATCGGAATACCTGATGAACTTCATTGGCGAGCGCATCATCCGCTATTTCAGGGAAGCGCTGTACGAACGCATCACCGATCTGCCCATAGCCTTTATCCACAAGGAAAAAACAGGCGCCCTCATGTCCCGGATCACCAATGATGTCAACATTGTCAAAGGCATGGTCTCCACGGCCGTGGTCAATATCTTCCGGGATTTCTTTTCCGTGATCGCGTTTTTGTTCGTGATTTTTTACCGGGACTGGCAGCTGGCTCTGGGCGCCTTTGTCGTTCTGCCGCTGGCGTTTTATCCGATTC
This sequence comes from Desulfotignum sp., assembly GCA_034522435.1. Taxonomy (GTDB): domain Bacteria; phylum Desulfobacterota; class Desulfobacteria; order Desulfobacterales; family Desulfobacteraceae; genus Desulfotignum. The sequence continues at coordinate 45,169 of JAXHLJ010000018.1, read as the reverse complement.
TGATTTTCGGGCGCAGAGTCCGGAGGTTTTCCACCGGCACCCAGGAAACCATGGCGGAGCTGAACTCGTTTCTCCACGAAACCTTTACCGGCAGCAAAATCATCAAGATTTTCAATCTCCAGAATTTCGAGAAACAGCGGTTCCGGAAAAAGGCCCGGCATCTGTTTGAACTGGAGATGAAAAAAGTGATGGCCAAGGCCCTGTCCTCACCGATCATGGAGTTTTTAGGGGGCCTGGGCATTGCCTTTATCATCTGGTTCGGCGGGATGCGGGTGATCAACGGCACGTCTACACCGGGCATCTTTTTTTCTTTTTTAACGGCGGTCATGATGCTGTATGATCCGGTGAAAAAAATATCCAAACTCAACAACACCATTCAGGAAGGCGCGGCCGCCGCATCCAGGATCTTTGATGTGCTGGAGGAAGACCAGACCATTCAAGAGGCGCCAAATCCCAAGGTGCTTTCCGGCCGGGCATTGTCAGTGACATTTGAACAGGCGTGGTTCAGTTACGGACCCGATGAAATCCCGGCCCTCAAAGACATTAACCTGACGGCTGCGCCGGGCGAGGTGGTGGCCCTGGCAGGCATGAGCGGCGGCGGTAAAACCAGCCTGGTGAACCTGATCCCAAGGCTCTATGATGTGACATCCGGCCGGGTCACCGTGGGCGGCATCGACGTCCGGGACCTGTCCATCCAGTCGTTGCGGGACCATATTTCCATTGTGACCCAGGAGCCCATTCTGTTCAATGAAACCGTGCGGGACAATATCCGGTACGGCCGCATGGATGCCACGGATCAGGAGATCGAGGCGGCGGCAAAGGCGGCCTATGCCCACGAATTCATCATTGGATTTCCCAAAGGCTATGACACCCTGATCGGGGAACTGGGCTCCCGGCTGTCCGGCGGAGAAAAACAGCGCATCTGCATTGCCAGGGCACTGATCAAGGACGCGCCCGTGCTGATCCTGGACGAGGCCACATCGGCCCTGGATTCCCAGTCCGAGCAGGTGGTGCAGAAAGCCCTGGAAAACCTGATGAAAGGCCGGACCACCTTTGTCATCGCCCACCGCCTGTCCACCATCGATTACGCATCCAGAATCGTGCTGCTCAAAAACGGCACGATCGTGGAACAGGGCACACGGGAACAGCTCATGGCCCGAAAAGGGGCGTTCCATAACCTGGTCGTTTTGCAGATGACATCCGGAAATAAGAACGGGATTCCGGAAACAGATGATCCGGTCCGAACCGGAACCGATCACGAACATGATAAAAAAAACATGAAGCATAAGGAGTGATAATATGGGTATTTCCAAAGAACTGCTTGAAATTCTGGTATGCCCCAAATGCAAGAACGAGATCCGGCTGACCGAACAGGAAGACGGTCTGATCTGTGACCACTGCCGCCTGCTGTATGAAATCAAAGATGACATTCCCATCATGCTGGTGGAGGAGGCCAAACCGGTCAACCCATGAGCAGGCCCAAGTCTCCGGATCCGGCCAAGCTGGTGATGTCGGTGTTCATGAAGGAAAAACCGCTGTTTGAAACGGTGTTTCCGTTGCTGGAAACCATCGGCGGTCCGGTGGACCTGGTGTCCCGGTGGCTGGATTTCGATTTTACCGACTATTATCACAAGGAGATGGGGCATCCTCTTTTCCGGCGGATACTGGCGTTTAAGCGTTTGGTGAACCAGGCGGACCTGGCGGACATCAAACAGGCCACCAATGACGTGGAGCAGCAGTTTACCAAGGACAACCAGCGCCGGATCAATATCGATCCGGGATATTTGCTGCCCTCGCGGTTTGTTCTGGCCACGGGCAAGGATTATGCCCACCGGATCTATATCGGCAATCACATATACGCGGACCTGACCCTGATGTATATTCACAAACAGTTTGTTCCCCTGGACTGGACCTATCCGGATTACCGGTCCAAAGACATCCTCCGGTTTCTGGAACAGGTCCGGGATAAATACCAGCTGGATTTGAAAGCACAGAAAGCTAAAAAAATAAGGAAGCAACCATGATCAAGAGCATGACCGCATTTGCCAAAGCGGTTCACACGCAGGACGCGGTTACCGCGGAGGCCGTGATCCGGTCGTATAATTCCAGGCACCTGGATGTTGCCGTGTATCTGCCTGATATCTGCCAGGGACTGGAAGAGGAGATCAAGAAAATCGTCACCCGGTATCACCACCGGGGGCGGATAGAAATCCGGGTCACGGTCCAGGATGAAAGGGCACAGGAAAGCGGGTTTGACGTGGATGACGCCAGGGCCGCGGCCTATCTCAAGGCGTTGAAACAGGTCACCCGCGGTCTGGGGCTTTCCCGGGAACCGGATCTAACGGATGTGCTGTCTGCCGGACATATCATCGTGCCGGCGGCCCATGACCCAAATCAGCCGCTGGTAGCCGCGGTGGTGTCCGAAGCGGTGGATCTGGCGGCCCGGCACCTGGATCAGATGCGAAGGGCTGAGGGAGACCATTTGTACCAGGACCTGATGGCCCGGATCGATGCCATTGAAGCGCAGATGGATCAGGTCAAAGAACTGGCCGTTGATATTCCGGTGCTGTATAAAAAACGCCTGGAAGAACGGCTGGCAAGACTGACCGCCGGCCAGGGCGAGATCGATCCGGTGCGCCTGGCCCAGGAAGTGGCGATCCTGGCGGACAAAAGTGACGTGTCCGAGGAGATCGTCCGGATTGCCAGCCATATCGATCAGTTTCGAAAAACCATGAACGCGGAACAATCCCGGGGACAGACCCTGAACTTTCTGATTCAGGAATTCAACCGGGAGTTCAACACCATCGGTTCCAAAGCCGGCCAGGCCGCATTGTCTCACCGGGTGGTGGATCTGAAATCACAACTGGAAAAAATCAGGGAACAGGTACAGAACATTGAGTGATGCCAAGAAAAAGAAATCCGTTATCATCGACCGTACCGGCCTGCGTCTGGAACAGCTGCTGCTGAACATCGGTTTCGGCAATACCGTGCCCGCGGACCGGGTGGTGGCGATCCTGACCCCCAATTCCAGCCCCATGAAGCGGCTCAAAGATGAGGCCAGAGAAGAGCGCCGGCTGATCGATGCCACCCATGGCAGAAAAACCCGGGCCATTATTGTCACCAACAGCAACCATGTGATTTTGTCGGCCATCCAGGCGGAAACCGTGTCGGCCCGGTATGAAGCCCTGACAACAAAGGATGCGGAAAAGGCCCAGGAAGACTGATATGGAACAAAACGGGCGGTTGTTTGTGATATCCGCGCCTTCCGGGGCCGGCAAGACCACCTTGATCAAACAGGTCATGGGCCGGTTTCCCGGGGTGTCGTATTCGGTGTCTCATACCACGCGGCCCCCCAGGCCCGGAGAGATCCATGGCAAAGATTATTTCTTTGTCAGCCGGGAGGTCTTCAGGCAGATGATCGATGCACAGGCCTGGCTGGAATGGGCACAGGTGCATGCGAACTTTTACGGCACCTCCCGGACGTTTGTCCGGGAACAGCTGGCCGCGGGCAAACACCTGCTCCTGGATATCGATGTCCAGGGCGCAAGACAGATCATGGACTCCGGCCTGGATTCGGTCACGGTGTTCATCATGCCCCCGTCTCTGGAAGTGTTGCGTGACAGACTGAAATCCAGGGGCACGGACAGCCCGGAAACCATTGCCCTGCGCCTTGAAAACGCAAAAAAGGAGATCGCGTTGAAACACCTGTATCAATACGTGGTGATCAATGATGACCTGGATATTGCTGCCAATCAGTTGTGTGCCATTTTTGAAAAAGAGATGGTGTTCGGTAAAAAGGAGCCGGATTCGAACAATGGCTGAACCGGTCATGGAAATATTGTTTGGATTTCACAGTGTGTCTGAAGCCCTGAAAGCCGGACGCCGGCAATTCAAGGAGTTATACATCTCCAAAAGCCTGACAGGCCGGCGCAAAGACACCCTGGTGTCCCTGGCGCAAACCGCGGGCATCCCGGTCCTGGCGGCCGGGACCAAAAAACTGGACGAGTTTGCCAAAGGCGGGGTTCATCAGGGCATCGCAGCCCGGACTTCTCCGTTTACGGCATATCGGGAACCGGATCTCATCTCCCGGATCGAACAGCGGCAGACCCCGTTTCAGGCATTGGTGCTGGATCAGATCGAAGATCCCCAGAACCTGGGTGCGTTGATCCGGACCGCCCTGTGCACGGGCATGGATTATATCGTGATCCCCAAAGACCGGTCCGCCCTGCCGGGACCAGGCGTCTCCCGGGCCTCGGCCGGAGCCATGGAGCATGCCGATATTTTCGTGGTCACCAACACCGCGGCCTTGATCCGGACTCTGAAAACCCACCACGCCTGGGTGGCGGGCCTGGATGCCGGCGGTGATACCCTGCTGCACCAGGCAGATCTCACCGGCAACCTGGTCCTGGTGGTGGGGGGAGAACACAAGGGTGTGCGCCCCGGGGTCCTCAAGGTGTGCGATTTTGTGGTCTCCATTCCCATTGAAAGCCCGGTCACTTCCCTGAACGCCTCGGTGGCCGGGGCCATGGCCATGTACGAGGCGTTACGTCAGAAAATTGTCAATTAAAACAACTCTAAGGAAAGCAGCATATTGATATGAAAGAATCTATTTCAATTTCACCCTGCGGCACATGGCAGGTGCCGGATCAACCGTCAGTGGCATGTATCCAGGGAGACGGCATTGGTGAAGATATCTGGCCCGGTGCCAGGGCCGTGTTGGATGCGGCCGTGAACGCCGTGTTCGGGGATGACAAAAAAATCGACTGGGTTCCGGTACCGGCCGGGGAATCCAGTTTCAAACAGACCGGGCACTGGCTGCCGGACCAGACTCTCGAAACCATCAGAACGTTGAAAGTCGCCATCAAAGGGCCTCTGGCAACGCCGGTGGGAAAAGGGATCCGAAGCCTGAACGTCCGGTTGCGCAAAGACCTGGACCTGTACGCCTGTATCCGGCCCGTCAGGTATTATCCCCCGGTGCCCAGCCCGATGAAGCATCCGGAAAAAGTGGACATGGTGGTGTTCCGGGAAAACACCGAAGATGTGTATGCGGGCATGGAATGGGACAGCGGTTCCCCGGAATGCCGGCAGCTGATGGGCATGCTCAAAACCCATCTCAACTGTGACCTGCCCGAATCCAGCGCTTTGGGCCTCAAGCCCATGTCCCCGGAAAACACCCGCCGCCTGGTGAAAAAAGCGTGTGAATACGCGTTTGAAAACCACCGCAAAAGCGTGACCCTGATGCACAAGGGCAATATCATGAAATTCACGGAAGGCGGGTTTCGCAAATGGGGATACGAGGCCGCGTTTGACTGTTTCGGTGACCGTATGATCACCGAGCAGGACCTGTATGCCACATACGAAGGCATTGTCCCCGACGGGCATGTGGTGATCCGGGACCGGATCGCGGACATGGTGTTTGCCGATGTGTTGCTCAAGCCGGAACAGTATGATATTATTGCCTGTCCCAACTTGAACGGGGATTATATTTCCGATGCCCTGGCCGCCCAGGTCGGCGGTCTGGGCATGGCGCCCGGCGCCAATATCGGGGATGCCTGCGCCGTGTTCGAGGCCACCCACGGCACGGCCCCGGACATTGCCGGCAAAGACATGGCCAACCCCTGTTCCCTGATTCTGTCCGGTGCCATGATGCTGGACCATTTCGGGTGGCACGCGGCCGGAGATGCCGTGCGCCGGGCCGTGGGCCGGGCGTTGGCAGGAGAACATCTCACACCGGATCTGGCAGGTCAGATCCCGGGTGTAAAGGCGGTATCATGTTCCAAGTTTTCACAGATCGTGGCAGACAGCCTGTTCGTGAATGCCTGAAAACCACCGCAAAAACCATCGAGGCACTGGTGTTTCCGGACCAGTGCCTCAGCTGCCGGGCCTTGCTGCCCCATTCCCGGAAAACCGACGTTTCAGATCAGATCTTTTTTTGTGCCGCCTGCCGGGCCAGGGGCATTCCGGAATTCAATCCCCCGTTTTGTCAGCAGTGCGGACAGGTGTTTGATACCGGAGATATCCATTTTTGCGAAACCTGCCTCACCGATCCGCCGGACATTCATCGGGTCCGGGCCGCCCTGGTGTACCAGGGACTGGTGCCCGACATTCTGGCTTTATTCAAATATCACGCCCGGCTGTCCTTGACCCGGTTTTTCGATACCTTGATGGTCACGGCTTTTGATCGCTATTTCAGTGACACGGATATTCATCTGATTGTTCCGGTGCCGCTGCATTCCAGAAAGCTGCGGCAAAGAGGATTCAACCAGTCGGCCCTGCTGGTGCGGCGGTTTGATGACCGATATCTTGCGCAGTATGGAACACCTCCCGGGTGGCAGGTGGATACCACGGTGTTGAAACGGGTCCGCCATACCGTTTCCCAGACCGGGCTGGACACTGACTCACGGAAAACCAATTTGAAAAACGCGTTTCAGGTCACGGATGACACCCGGATTCAGGGGGCCAATATCCTGTTGGTGGATGATGTATTCACCACGGGCGCCACCTGCGGCGAAGCCGCCAAAACCCTTGTGGCGGCCGGGGCCGAACAGGTGGATGTCCTGGTCCTGGCCCGGGCGTGACCCAAAAAAGGAGAGACCCATGCACAGATGCGACTGGTGTTTGAAAGATCCCGTATATATGGAGTACCATGACACGGAATGGGGCGTGCCCGTGCATGATGACAACAAGATCTTTGAATTTCTGATCCTGGAAGGGGCCCAGGCCGGCCTGTCCTGGCTGACCATTCTCAAGCGGCGGGAGGGATACCGCAAGGCGTTTGCCGGATTTGATCCGGCCCGGGTGGCCCGGTTTACGCCGGAACAGATCGCAGACCTGCTCCAGAACAAGGCCATCATCCGCAACAAGCTCAAGGTAGCGTCAGCGGTGAGCAACGCCCGGGTATTCCTGGATATCCAGACCAAGTTCGGGTCTTTTGACCAGTATGCCTGGCAGTTCGTGGACGGCCGGCCCAAGGTCAACACCTTTACCTCGGTGGACCAGGTGCCGGCCACCTCAAAGGAATCGGATGCGTTTGCCAAAGACCTGAAGCAGCGGGGGTTCAAGTTTGTGGGCTCCACCATCATCTATGCCCACATGCAGGCCACGGGCATGGTGAACGATCACCTGGTGTCGTGTTTCCGGCATCAGGAGGTGAAAAAGCTGGGGTGATTCCCCGTGGTCGTCTATTGCATACATGCCGCCTCCGGCGGGGACTTGCTGCCGGCCTGGAATCCAAAGGCTCCGACAATCCGTCATCAAGCCCCCGCCGGAGGCTCAGCTGCACAGCAGATGAACAGAACCGCTTTGAATGATGCTTGCCGTCCATAATATATTTATGTATTGTTATGGGGCGGTTAAAAAAAATTTCAGGAGGCTGGCATGACAACACTTAACAGAATCACTTTCGATTCCAGGGTGATGGGCGGCAAGCCCTGTATACGAGGAATGCGGGTAACTGTCGGCACTATTGTGGGGTTGATAGCCTCAGGCCACAGCAGGGATAAGATCTTGAATCTTTATCCGTATCTTGAACCGGAAGATATTGACGAAGCCCTTGCTTATGCTGCATGGCGTGTTGAAGAGATTGACATCCCGTTTTCCCAGGAATCCGCATGAAATTTCTGATCGATATGAATCTTTCTCCTCAGTGGGTAACTGTGTTTGAAAGTGCCGGATGGGAGGCCCATCATTGGTCATCTATTGGAAAACCTAATGCGCCTGATCAGGAAATTTTTGAATATGCCAAATCCAATGGATATATCATTTTTACTCATGATTTAGATTTCGGCGCCATTCTTGCTGCAACGAAAACGGAATTTCCAAGCGTCATTCAAGTCAGGATCCAGGATGTAACGCCTGAACATCTTTCCAGCTACATTATTTCAGCGTTATATCAATTTGAAAAACATCTCAATGACGGGGCTTTGATCACCATCGATGAAAAAAAGTATCGAGTTAGGATTCTACCATTGCGCAAATAAATCAATCAACCTTCTGATGCAGTCGATTGACATGCTGAACGATCATCAAATGGTCAAGAAATATTCAATATTGTCCCTTTGAAAGCGGTGGCTGATTGACTGATGCGTCAGGCCAATAATGCACACATGCAGGCCACGGGCATGGTGAATGATCACCTGGTGTCGTGTTTCCGGCATCAGGAGGTGAAAAGGCTGGGTTGAGAAGACAGGGACGTCTGGTGCTGACATGCCGCCTCCGGGGGGAACTTGCTGCCGGCCTGGAATCCAAAGGCTCCGACAGTCCGTCAGCAAGCCCCCGCCGGAGGCTCCGTTGTGCAGCAGAAGAACTGAACTTTGATTCTTGACAGCCAATATACAATCATTGTATATTTATCCATAAGCTATGAGGATTATGGAGGAAATATTATGAGCACATGTACTGTAAATATTGCCTTTCAGAAAGAGTTGCTTCAACAAATTGATGAGATGGCCAGGCAAGAGTCACGCAGCCGATCTGAATTTCTTCGCGAGGCTGCACGGGCATACATCCAGCGGAAAAAAAGATGGGCCGATATTTTTTCGATGGGTCGAATGATTTCAGAAGATAGAGGACTTGTTCCCGAGGACGTATCCAGAGAGATCGAAACGTATCGAAAGGAAAAGGCATCCCGAAAATGATCTCTCGCGTTGTTTTGGATTCCAATGTGATTATCTCGGGATTTTTGTTTGGTGGACCACCGGCCCGCCTTATTGAACATATCGTGAATGGGACTCTGCACGGCTTCACGTCTTTACCGATTCTTGATGAAGTGCGGGAGGTTGTCTTACAGCGTCCAAAGTTCGGCCTTTCACCTGAACAGGCATTGTGTTTTGTTGAAGAACTTTACCACTCATGTACTCTGGTGAAACCAGGCCGTCGAATCCGGGCGATTCAAGCCGATCCGGATGACGACATGATTTTGGAATGCGCGTCGGAGGCCAATGCCGACCTGATAATATCAGGTGACCTGCATTTACTGGATCTCGGTTCCTGGGAACATATCCAGATACTGTCACCGACCAACGCGCTAAGGGAAATTGAGACTCAAAGAAAAAATAATAGGTTGATATAACCCGTCATGGGCTTACCGCCGACACAACTTCCTCTTCCTTCTATCCTTCTGGATGAGTCGATTTATCCCAGCAAAGGAATCGACCCGAGGCGGGCGGGCATCCCCCAGAACCGGGATAGCAAAGCGACCTTGGCTGGATCAAAAACCAATTCATTCCCATTTAGGGAAAATGCCAGTACTGGCAAATTCCCTAAACTGCTTTACGTGAGAGGATTTGTCTGATAATGAAAACAGTGGTATCAATCAGGTCATTCAAATGAGGTCACAAAATGAAAGTCTACGCATATGAACATACGATTAAAGAAAGCGGGGCATTGACGATAAAGAACCTTCCGTTTAATGCCGGCGAAAAAATCGAAGTGATCATCATTCCCCGCTCTAAATTCAAAACCGATAAAAAAAAATATCCTTTCTGGGGAAAGCCGATTAACTATCCGAACCCTACCGATCCCGTTGCGGAAGCAGATTGGGATGTATACAAATGATTTTACTGGATACACATATCTGGGTGTGGTGGATTCACAATGACGATCGATTGACCGAAAGCGTTCGGGAACACATCAAAGTCAATGAAGATGAAGGGCTTGGCGTAAGTGTTTTCTCATGCTGGGAAGTTGCCAAACTTGTGGAATTAAAAAAACTCACCTTACACTGTCCGATTGACGAATGGATGGACACCGCTCTTGATTATCCGGGTATTCGACTTGTTGAACTGACGCCCGAGACAGTGATTGAGTCTACCCGGCTTCCAGGTGAATTTCATCGTGACCCGGCGGATCAAATCATTGTTGCCACTGCCCGCATTCACAACTGCCCATTGTTAACGGCTGACGATAAAATTCTCAACTATTCGCATGTTAAACTGTTAAAATAATATTTCCCGCCCACACTATAGTTGTGTAGTTTTTGAGAAGGGTCAGCATATTTTCAGGAGGATGGCATGACCACACTTGAAAGAAGGAGGCCTGTAATGAATCCAAGAGTAAAAAAAGTGACTCCGAATTTGGATTATACGATCACCCTTACCTTTGAAAACGGAGAACAAAAAATATTTGATGTAAAGCCCTACCTGAACAAGGGAATTTTTCAAGAGCTGAAGGATCCCAAAAAGTTTAATTCAGTCAAACCATGTCTCGGAAGTATACAATGGCAGGGAGGACAGGATTTCTGCCCAGACACATTATACGTCGAAAGTGTCACCCAACAGGCCAGTCCAGCCGACTGCTGAAAGCGGCGGCTGATTGACTGACGCGTCAGGCCAATAGCGCACACATAAAAATGCAAATAACGGGAATTTAAATGGAAAACGGACAACTCAACTGGATTGCAAATTTTATCTGGGGTATTGCGGATGATGTCCTGCGGGATGTTTATGTGCGGGGCAAGTACCGGGACGTGATTTTGCCGATGACGGTCATCCGCCGGCTCGATGCCTGCCTGGAGCCGACAAAGCCTGATGTGCTCAAGATGAGCGAACAGCTCGACAAGGCAGGGGTTGCCAATAAAGACGCCGCGCTTTGCCAGGCGGCCGGTCCGGATGCCAATCACGCGTTTTACAACGACTCGCCGTTCACGCTTCGAGATCTTCAGGCCCGGGCCAGACAGCAGCAGCTCAAGGCCGACTTTGAAGCCTACCTCGACGGATTTTCACCCAACGTTCAGGAAATCCTCGACAAATTCAAGTTCCGCAACCAGATTCCCACGCTGGTGGATGCGGATGCGCTTGGCCCGCTTATCGAGAAATTCCTTAACCCCGACATCAATCTCAGCCCGCACCCGGTGCGTGATGCCGACGGCAACATCCGGTTGCCGGGTCTGGACAACCATGCCATGGGCACGATCTTCGAGGAGCTGATCCGCCGCTTCAACGAGGAGAACAATGAGGAGGCCGGCGAACACTTCACGCCCCGGGACGTTGTCCGTTTGATGGCCAACCTGATCTTCTGGCCGATTGCCGACGACATCCAGTCCGGCACATACCGGGTTTATGACGGCGCGTGCGGCACCGGCGGCATGCTGACCGTGGCTGAGGACACCCTCCGCGACCTTGCCGGCAGCCGGGGCAAAGACGTTTCCATCCATCTGTTCGGCCAGGAGGTCAATCCCGAGACCTACGCCATCAGCAAGGCCGACCTGCTGCTCAAGGGCGAGGGCCAGGGCGCCGAGAACATGAAGTTCGGTTCGACGCTCTCCCGGGACGCGTTTCCCTCCGGCGAGTTCGATTTCATGCTCTCCAATCCGCCCTATGGCAAGAGCTGGAAGATGGACCTCGACCGCATGGGCGGCAAAAAGGACATGTCCGACCACCGCTTCATCGTTCAGCACGGCGGTGACGAGCTGTCGCTCCTCACGCGGTCCAGCGACGGCCAGCTCCTGTTCCTGGTCAACAAGCTGACCAAGATGGTCGAGCCCACGGAACGCAGCCCGCTCGGCAGCCGCATTGCCGAGGTCCACAACGGATCGTCCCTGTTCACCGGTGATGCCGGTTCGGGCGAGTCCAACATCCGCCGCTGGATTATCGAGAACGACTGGCTGGAAGCGATCATTGCGCTGCCGCTGAACATGTTCTACAACACAGGCATTGCCACCTACATCTGGGTCCTCACCAACGCAAAACCGGACCACCGAAAGGGCAAGGTCCAGCTCATTGACGCCACAGGGATTTATCAATCTCTGCGCAAGAACATGGGCGCAAAGAACTGCGAGCTTTCCGACGACCAGATCCGGCAGATCTGCGAGATGTTCCTCGCCTTTGAGGAGACCGGGCAGTCAAAGATCTTCCTTAACGCGGCATTTGGTTACTGGAAGATTCGCGTTGAACGCCCGTTACGTCTGCACAGCCAGTTGACCCGGAAAACGATCCAGGGCCTGCGCTATGCCTCTGGTGATGAGGATGTCCGCCAGGCCCTGCACGAAGAATTCGGTGATGCGCTCTTTGAGAACTTCTCCTCGGTGAGAGGGCAGGTGGAGCAGACCCTCCGTGACTGGGGTGGCAATGGCGGGGAGGACTCCGGCGAAGATGAAGACAGTGATGCGCCCGGGCGAACGTCCATCCCGGACAAGAAGCGTAAAAAGCTGCTCAAGGCCGACACCTGGAAGCGGGACAAAAAGCTCTATGATGCCGCCCGGGCCCTGCGGGACAACTTGGGCCAGGATGTGTTCACTGACCACAACATCTTCCGCGACGCCGTGGCCGACACGCTGAAGAAACTGGGCATCAAGCTCAGTGCCGCCGAACAGAAGATCATCCTCAATGCCATGAGCTGGCGGGTGGAGGACGCGCCCCCGGTCATCAAGAAAATCCACAAACCCGGCAAGGTCGAAGCCGATCCCCTCCACGGCCTGTATGCCGACCCTGTCGGTGACACTGGACTGGTGCTGGAATACGAATCTGACAGTGAACTGCGGGACAGCGAGCAGGTGCCGCTGCTGGAGGAGGGCGGCATCGAGGCGTTCTTCCGCCGCGAGGTATTGCCCCATGTGCCCGACGCGTGGATCGACGAGTCGGCAACAAAAATCGGGTATGAGATTTCCTTCACCCGGCACTTTTACAAGCCGCCGGAGCTGCGGCCGCTGGAAGAGATCAAGGCTGATCTGCTTAAATTGCAGGAGGAAGGGGAAGGCCTGCTGGAGGAGATTGTGGGAGGGCAGCAAGACATGATTGATGGACTTGCAGCTCATATCCGGAATATCAAGGATAGCTGGAGCTGCCTTGGCTTGGTGACAGATCCGGACCATTGGGAGTGCGCCCATCGGGCAATTGTGTTGCAGAGAATAGAGGCACATCGGGGAATGGTTGAATGACACTGCTCCTGTCGCTCAGTTGATGGACGCATCGTCATCAAGACCTTCGGCTGAGTCATCCATGGATTGGTTCCCGAGTCTCTTGACGAATCGAATATCAAGCTTGTGGAACCCGGCGACATCGTCGTTCAGCCACAGATGTTCAGACGACTTGGCAGGGTGCGATGGCGTCGCATCAGAGAGTATCGAGGCATCATCAGTCGCATGCCTATGTTGTTCAACGCTCGTAGAGCCATTTCACAACCTGACTATGTCACATTACCTGTTCAGAACGTCGGGCTATCGATATGAAGCAGAGCGTTTGTCGTATGGTATCACGTCTGGACCACGTGGAGTCTTCGCTCGTCAGCACTTTAAGACGATCTATTCAATGCCGTGCCTCCTGCTCGAAGAACAGCAGAGCTGATCGTTCGGTTACTCACGTGACTTGTGACCGACAGGTCCGCCGTTTCATCCGCAACCGCCGGCAGCTGATCGAGGTGTTGAACGAGCAGAAGCAGGCCATCATCAACCAGGCAGTGACCCGCGGCCTCGACCCCAACGTCCCCCTCAAACCCTCCGGCATTGATTGGCTTGGGGATATCCCGGAGCATTGGGAGTCAGAAATCACTCGGCGACTCGTAGAGGATTCTCAAAACCGGTCAATGTTGCCGAAGCAAGGCTGCATCAGTCCGACTACATCTCGGACGGCATACCTTTGATCAATCCCGTAAAGACATGGGACGGGCTGACATCACGACTCGGATTAGACAATTGCACCGCTGACTGACATCACTTTTAATCAAGCTGCGATCACGCCCTTGGCAGAGGACGACATTGTGTTTTCACGCCGAGGTGAGCTTGGTCGAACTGTGCGCTGTCAGTAGTGACTACAAGCGGAAGCTGGCTGGCTGATCGGAATCAGGAGCATCGAGAAGACTTGCTTGCGCCAGATCAGTTGTTCACAGCTACCTTGTGCGCAGCACTTCAGGGCTCGATGGGTTGCCAGATGTCACCTCTCGCTGATGTCGGTCAGAGCAACCATGCAAAGCCTGAATACTGGACCGATCTGTGGCGAAGTCCGCTTCTGCCGCTTCCGCCACTTGATGAGCAGCGGCAGATACCGCTTTTCATTGCAACGTGAGTCAGCTCGCGTGGTTGAAGCGGCATTCATCAGCGCCCAATACGCGAGATCGACCTCATCCGTGAATACCGCACTCGTCTGATCTCAGACGTGGTAACCGGCAAAATCGACGTGCGCCATCTGGCCCCATCGCCGGCAGTGAAGACCTGAGAAGAGGCGACCGAAGCGCTTGAACCTCTGGAAGATGTCATGGCTGATGTCGAGATAGATGATGAGGAGGCCGTCAATGAATCCGACTGACCCTCCCAACGAAAACAATTCCGACAAACCTGGCGAGTACCCGCACCGGCTGGATGATGTATGATGCCCACTGACACAATTAGGAAAAGCCTTGAAACACTGAATTGTCGGATATAAAACAGGTTCAAATAACCGAAGGTATATTGATATTCAGATTCGTTTGAGAGTGTGCAATATTTTTCAGGGAGGACATATAAAAATGAAACTCAAAGTCATTCTTGAACCGAGTGAGGAAGGCGGATTTACAGCCTATGTTCCGAGTCTGCCGGGATGCATCAGCGAGGAGATCAAACAAGAAGCTTTAGAAAACATCAGGGAGGCTATTGAGCTGTATCTCGAGCCTGTGGAGGATGACATGTCCTTTGTGCCTGGTACACAGATCATGGAACTTGCCATATGACAAGATCCCGAGTGTTGCATGTGACAGACGGCGAGTCGAAATTATAATTGTCCATGATGACGAACCCTTCAGATTTCCGATGTGGTGCCGGGCATGATCAATGGCGTGACAAGGTGATCGTATGAACGCCGTGGCAGTCTCCATTTCAGTATTGCGCTGGGCAGCGGGGCGGGCCTGGCTTTCCGATGACAAACTGACAAAGCGGTTTCCAAAATGGCCGTTGTGGATTTCGGGCGAGGCGCAACCGACGCTTCTGCAGCTTGAGGATTCTGCCCGGCTGACCCAGTACGCCGATCGGTTATTTCTTTCTGTCTGAGCCGCCGGAACTGGTATTGCCGGTACCGGATTTCCGCACCCTGCGCGATAGAGACCATTGATGGAACCCAGCAGTGCCCTGCTGGATACGCTTTTCCTTTGCCAGCACCGGCAGGACTGGTTTCGTGATCATGCCAGGATTCAGGGAATGCCGGTTCACGACTTTGTAGGCAGCGTGACCGTTTCAGACCGCCCGGAAAAAGTCGCTTTAGCGATCAGACAGGTGTTGAATCTTTCAATGGCTGAACGGCAGCAGGTTTCAACCTGGACCGATGCGCTTCGTCAACTCATTGCCAGAACCGAGGACGCGGGCGTGCTGGTGATGGTCAGTTCCGTTGTCGGGAGTAACAGCCATCGGAAACTGGATGTGAATGAGTTTCGGGGATTTGCGCTGGCGGACGATCTGGCGCCCCTGGTGTTTTTGAACGGCGCGGATAGCAAGGCGGCCCAGATGTTCACCCTTGCCCATGAACTGGCCCATATCTGGCTGGGTGAAAGCGGGATTTCCGATCCCAGTGCCGGGCACCTGCCTGAAAAGCAGATTGAACGCTGGTGCAATCAGGTGGCCGCTGAACTGCTGCTGCCGCTTGAAGAATTGAAAAACACCCATAACCGGGATGCGTCTGTCCCGGAGGAGATGCAGCGGCTGGCACGGCTGTTCAAGGTCAGCACCCTGGTGGTGCTCCGCCGTCTGTTCGATGCGGGCGTTATCGATGAAACCACGCTCTGGCGATATTTCAGGGTGGAAGTGGAGCGGATCAGATCCCTTGAACGAAGCAGCGGCGGTGGCGGAGATTTTTATAAAACCCTTGGTGCCAGAACCGGCAAACGGTTTGCGCGGGCGGTTCTTTCAAAGTACGTTGGAAGGGCAGACCTTGTTTCAGGAAGCCTTTCGCATGCTCGGAATGAGAAACATCCACTTTTTATGATGCGGCCCGTGAATTGGAGTCCTGTTATGACATACACCGGATTGGAAAAACTCGCACCACTGGTGCGAGAAATCGACTGGACCCACAACCTGGTCATTTTTCAGCGCTGTAAAGATAATTTGGAACGGGAATTTTATATAAGGGAAATGCAGCCGGTTGCTGGAGGATTTATGATGCCCACGGACACAAGCGAGAAAGGCCTTGAAACCCTGATTGTCAACTCCCTGGTCAATGAGGCGGGCTATGTGCCGGGCAGTAATGGGGATTACAGCCGGGAACACGTGGTCGACCTGGCAAAGCTTCGGGCATTTCTGGAGGCGACGCAGCCGGATACGGCCGAAGCCCTCGTGCTGGATCAGGACTGCCCGAAGCGCACCCAGTTCCTGTACCGCCTGGATGCGGAGATTGCCAAACGCGGCGTGATCGACGTGCTGCGCAAGGGCGTCAAGCATGGGCCGGTGAGCCTGGACCTGTTTTATGGCACCCCGTCGCCGGGCAACACCCGGGCGGTCGAGCGGCACGCGGCCAATATCTTCAGTGTGACGCGGCAGCTCCGCTACAGCCAGGACGAGAAGCAGCTGGCACTGGATCTGGGCATCTTTATCAACGGGCTTCCCGTGGCCACGTTCGAGCTGAAGAACTCTTTGACCAAACAGACGGTGGATGATGCCGTGCGGCAGTACAAGCGGGACCGCAGTCCGGATGAGCCGCTGTTCCGGTTCGGCCGGTGTGTGGTGCATTTTGCCGTGGACGACCACGAGGTGCGGATGTGCACCCATCTCAAGGGCAAAGACTCGTGGTTTCTGCCGTTCAACCAGGGGTGGAACGACGGGGCCGGGAACCCGCCCAATCCTTGCGGGCTCAAGACGGATTATCTGTGGAAACAAATACTCACCCGGCCGGGCCTGACCGACATCCTGGAAAACTATGCGGAGATCGTCCAGGAAAAGGACGAGCGGGGCCGGAAAAAACATCCCAAACAGATCTTTCCCCGGTTTCATCAGCTCGATGTGGTGCGTAAGCTTCTGGCGGATGCCGCCGCCAAAGGCCCGGGTGAGAGATACCTGATCCAGCATTCGGCAGGTAGCGGCAAGAGCAACTCCATCGCCTGGCTGGCCCATCAGCTGATCGGCCTGGAAGACGGCGGCAAAGCCATCTTTGATACCGTCGTGGTCATCACCGACCGGCGGGTGCTGGACAGGCAGATCCGCAACACAATCAAGCAGTTTGCCCAGGTATCTTCGGTGATCGGGGCAGTGACCGGCGACTCGGGCAGCAAAACACAGCAGCTCAGCGGATTTCTGCGGGCCGGCAAAAAGATTATCATCTCCACGGTGCAGACGTTTCCCTTTATCCTCGATGAAATCGGGGACGAACACCGGGGCAAGAAGTTTGCCATTATTATCGACGAAGCCCATTCAAGCCAGGGCGGCAAAACCTCCGCCAAGATGCACATGGCCCTTTCAGAACAAGGCCGCCAAAAGGATGAAGAAGAGACATTCGAGGACAAGATCAACAGGATTATGCAGTCGCGCAAGATGCTGGCCAATGCCGGTTACTTCGCGTTTACGGCCACGCCCAAGAACAAAACCCTGGAAATTTTCGGCATCCCCTGCGAGTCCGTGGACGGGAACGTGCCCCACCGGCCCTTCCACAGTTACACCATGAAGCAGGCGATCCAGGAGGGGTTCATCCTGGATGTGCTGGCCCATTATACGCCTGTGGAAAGCTACTATCGGCTGATGAAGACTGTGGAAGACGACCCGGAGTTTGACGCGGAAAAGGCCAGAAAAAGCTCCGGCGGTATGTGGAGTCCCGATGACCATGCGATCCGGCAGAAAGCGGAAATCATGGTGGACCATTTCCACGAGCAGGTGATTGCCCGGCAAAAGATCGGCGGAAAGGCCCGGGCCATGGTGATATGCAGCCGCATCAAGCGGGCAATCCAGTATTTTGAGGCGATCTCGGCGTACCTCAAGGAACGGAAAAGCCCCTACCGCGCGATTGTGGCTTTCTCGGATTTTGAAGAAAACGGCAAAAAGATCACCGAATCGTCGCTGAACGGGTTCCCGAGCGGAAAAATCGAGGCATATTTCAAAGCGGATGACATCAAGGATATTCCCGGCAAGGCACCTTACCGCTTTCTGATTGTCGCCGACAAGTTTCAGACCGGCTATGACGAGCCTTTGCTGCACACCATGTACGTGGACAAGATGTTATCCGGCATTAAAGCGGTGCAGACCCTGTCCCGGCTGAACCGGGCCCATCCCCTGAAAACCGACACTTTCGTGCTGGACTTCATGAACGACGTCGACATGGTCACGATGGCCTTTTCCGACTATTACCGCACAACGGTGCTCAGCCAGGAGACCGATCCGAACAAACTGCACGACCTGAAAGCCGTGCTTGACGGATATCAGGTATATAATGACACGCAGGTGGATGAGCTGGTCCGCCTTTTCCTGGACGGAGAAGACCGCGACAGGCTCGACCCGATCCTCGATGCGTGCGTGGGGAGTACAACGAGAATCTCGACGAGGACGGCCAGGTGGATTTCAAAGGCAAGGCCAAGGCGTTCATCCGGGCGTACCAGTTCCTTGCTTCCATTCTTCCCTATATGAACGCCGAATGGGAGAAGCTGTCGATTTTTCTGAACTTCCTGATCCCCAAGTTGCCGGCGCCCGTCGAGCAGGACCTGTCCAAAGGCATTCTCGAATCCATCGACATGGACAGCTACCGGGTGGAAGTGCAGCAGACCATGGCACTCGCGCTGCCTGATGAGGACGCGGTCATCTTTCCGCTGCCCATGGGTGGGGGCGGCCGGGTGGCTGAGCCGGAGCTGGACTATTTGAGCAACATCATCAAGTCCTTCAATGACCGGTTCGGGAACATCGAGTGGGAGGACACAGACCGCATCCGCAAGGTGATCACCGAAGAGATTCCCGCCAGGGTGAAAGCGGATCAGGCATACCGGAACGCGATGAAGAACAGCAGCAAATCAGCGGCAAGACTCGAACATGACCGGGCCCTGCAGAAAGTGGTCATTGAAATGCTCTCCGACCACACCGAGCTTTTCAAGCAGTTCAGCGACAATCCCGGTTTCAAGAAATGGCTTTCAGATACCATCTTCGGTGTGACTTACGAAGAGGTGGTCTGATGCCCACAATATTCAAAACAGGACCTTACCGCGAATTACCGAATATAAAGCAGGTTCAGATAACCGAAGATACATTGACAGTAGAGCTGGATGATGGCCGGACTCTGTTGGTTCCCGTTGCTTGGTATCCCAGACTGCGGCATGCAACGCCAAAGGAAAAAGAAAACTGGCGTTTGATCGGCGGAGGGCAGGGCATTCACTGGGAATCCATCGATGAAGACATCAGCGTCCAGGGGATTATTGCCGGCAAGCCCTCCGGTGAAAGCCAGACATCATTTAAAAAATGGCTTGAATCCCGACGGACAGCATAGTATTGCTGCCTATAGTGCTTGATTGTCTGCCAGGTCCCTATCTGGACGTATAATTATAAGGAATGAAATACAGGAGGTCGTATGGAAGTTGATAAAGTGATGGATGGGCTGATAAAAGAGCTGGGTGTTGCAATCAAGGCGATGGGAAAGGCAAAAAAACTGGACGAAAAAGAGGCTTACAGCCGGATTGTAAAAAATCTGAGCGAATCCCTGGGGGTGTTTCTCGATGTGGCAAACGAGATGATGATGTTCAATGATGAAGATCCGGAAGAAGATGATATGCCGTTCTGAATTCGTCGGATGATAATGCTTGACTTGCGCGCGTGTTTCTCATAAACAGTACATTTATGACACTCAGGAGGACCCATGAGCACTTTTTCTTCAGCATTGCCGCCGGATGACACCATGGTGCGGTGTCCCCGGCTGGGGCATCAGGTGCCTTTCAAATACTGCCGGGTCGAGAATACCGGGACCCCCTGCTTTAAAACGCTGGACTGCTGGTATAATCAGTTTGACGTGGTCACTTATTTCCGGCAGACCCTGTCTGAGGAGGCGTTTGCCGCAGCTTTCATGAATCAGGGCCGGCCCAAGGTCCAGACATTGATGGATTTGATCCAGCAGGCCCAGGCCCGCGTGTCACAGAACCCTTCTGGAACAGACGACGGGCAGGGCGGATGTTCCTGAAACAGGTGGCCATTCACAGCGGCACCTTTCCGGACACTAACGCGTATCCATTTTGTCTGGAGGTTCTGAACCGGACGGAAACACTGGCGTTTGACCAGGGGATCACACTGTTCTGCGGGGAGAACGGCACGGGAAAATCCACATTGCTCAAGGCGTTGGCCATCTGTTGCGGCATTCACATCTGGGAGCCGGAATTCCGGCTGCGGTGCGAGGCCAATCCCCATGAAAACCAGCTGTACCGCCATCTGTCCGTGACCTGGGACCAGGGGCCGGTGCCGGGGTCTTATTTCGGGTCCCAGAATTTTTCCCATTTTACCAGAAAACTGGAGGAGTGGGCCCTCAATGACCGGCCCATGCTGGACTATTTCGGGGGGAAATCGTTGATCACCCAGTCCCACGGCCAGTCGCTGATGTCTTATTTTTCCAGCCGGTATCAACGCAAAGGCCTGTATTTTCTGGATGAACCCGAGACAGCCCTGTCCCCCAGGACTCAGGTGGACCTGCTCAACCTGATCATCCGGGAAAGCGGCAAAGGCCATGCCCAGTTTGTCATCGCCACCCATTCCCCGATTCTCATGGCCTGCCCGGAGGCGGTGATCTTTAATTTTGACGGGCCGCAGATCGTGCCGGTTCAGTATGAAGACACCGATTATTACCGCCTGTATAAAGCGTTTATGACTGATCCGCAACCATTTATCAGGGCCTGAATTCAATTGATTGTCCCAACATACAACCCATCATAAAGGAGACCTCCATGAAAACGCAGAAATTTTTACTGACCGAACAGGAAATGCCCCGGCAGTGGTACAACATCATGGCGGATATGCCCACGCCCATGGAACCGCCCCTGCATCCGGGCACGGGCCAGCCCTGCGGACCCGAAGATCTGGCCCCGATTTTTCCCATGAATCTCATCGAACAGGAAGTGAGCACCCAGCAGTGGATCGACATTCCCGAAGAGATTCTGGACAAGTACGCCATCTGGCGGCCGTCTCCCCTGTTTCGGGCCAGGAACCTGGAAAAGGCCCTGGACACTCCGGCCAGAATCTATTTCAAGAACGAAGGCGTGAGTCCGGCCGGATCGCACAAGCCCAACACAGCCCTGGCCCAGGCCTATTACAACAAGGTGGCCGGCACTAAAAAGATCACCACCGAGACCGGAGCCGGGCAGTGGGGCAGCAGTCTGGCCATGTGCTGTTCGTTTTTCGGCATCGAGTGCAAGGTGTTCATGGTGAGAATCTCCTACAACCAGAAACCCTACCGCCGGCTCATGATGGAAACCTGGGGCGCCAAATGCACGGCCAGCCCGTCCACGGAAACCAAAGCCGGGCGGTCCATTCTGGAAAAAGATCCTGATTCACCGGGCTCTTTGGGCATGGCCATTTCCGAGGCCGTGGAGGAAGCAGTCTCTGACGAAAACACCAAGTACGCATTGGGATCGGTGCTCAACCATGTGATGATTCACCAGAGCATCATCGGTCTGGAAGCCATGAAACAGATGGAGATGGCCGGGGATTATCCGGATGTCATCATCGGCAGCGCGGGCGGAGGCAGCAATTTTGCGGGCCTGGCATTCCCCTTTGCCAGGGACAAGATCAACGGTAAAGAAATTGACATCATTGCCGTGGAACCCACGTCCTGCCCCACCATGACCCGGGGACCCTTTGCCTATGATTTCGGGGACACGGTCCAGATGACCCCGCTTTTGCCCATGTACACCCTGGGCCATAATTTCGTGCCCGCCCCCATCCATGCCGGCGGACTGCGGTACCACGGCATGGCCCCGCTGGTGAGCCAGCTCATCCTGGACGGGATCATCCGGCCCGAGGCCATTCATCAGCTGGAAACCTTCAAGGCCGGGATCACCTTTGCCCGGTCCGAAGGCTATATCTCGGCCCCGGAATGCAATCATGCCGTGGCCATGACCATCCGGGAGGCGTTGAAAGCCAAGGAAGAGGGCAAGGAAAAAGTGATCCTGTTCAACTGGTCCGGCCACGGACTGGTGGACATGGCTTCGTATGAATCCTATTTCAGGGGAGATCTGGCTGATCATGATCTGCCCCAGGCACAGATCGATGCGGCCCTCAAGGATCTGGAAACCCTGCCCAAGCCGAAGCAGGCCAAGGCCAAATAGAAAGCATCAATCCGGACAGCATTCATATCCACGAAAACGTCAGGGGGCCGGTATTTTAGTTATACCGGCCCCCTGACGTTTCTATTGGTAAGGCCGATTGGCTATTTGACGCTTTCCATGGCTTTTTTGAATCCGGGCAGAGACCGGGTGATGGTATCGTCCGGTACGGCATAGGACAGCCTGAAATGGCCGGGGCCGCCGAATCCGGTTCCCGGTACGGCCAGAATGTTCTGTTCCTTGAGCAGGTTGACGAATTCCACATCGTTTTCGATGGGGCTTTTGGGAAACAGATAAAACGCGCCTTTGGGCACGTCAAACTCATATCCCGCCTCCTTCAGCCCCTGGCAGAAAAGGTCCCGGCGGCGGCGGTAAATATCGATGTCCACGGTGACGCCCTGAAGCCGTCCCACCACCTGCTGAAACAGGGCCGGGGCATTGACATACATCATGGTATTGGCCACTCCGGCCGCGCCTGCGATCAGCGCCGCATCCTCGGCCCTGGGGTGCACAGCCAGATACCCGATGCGCTCGCCGGCCAAAGACAGCTCCTTGGAATAGGAGGTCAGCACGATGGTATGATCATAGACATCGAACACGGAAGGCACTTCCACATCATAGGCGATTTTCCGGTAGGGTTCGTCTGAAATCAGGTAGATGCGTTTGTCGAATTTTTTGCTGGCCGCTTCCAGAACCCGGCCCAGACCGTCCAGCTCTTGTGCCGAGTAGACCGCGCCGGTGGGATTGTTG
Organism: Desulfotignum sp.; assembly: GCA_034522435.1. Classification (GTDB taxonomy): domain Bacteria; phylum Desulfobacterota; class Desulfobacteria; order Desulfobacterales; family Desulfobacteraceae; genus Desulfotignum. The sequence goes on along the minus strand of JAXHLJ010000018.1, from coordinate 22,255 downwards.
GGGGAGTTGATCAGCACGACCCGGGTCTTATCCGTGATCGCGGTCTGGATGGCTTCCAGGTCCAGATGGAAATCCGCCCGGGTCGGGGCTGTGATCAGTGCGGCCCCGGCCACGAACGCATACTGATTGTATCCCACAAAATAGGGGGCCGGGGTGAGCAGTTCCTCTCCCGGATTGATCAGGGCCCGGAGACAGTCGTTCAAAGCGCCGGCCGCACCGACCGTCATGATGATCAGGTCCGGGGTCAGGCCCACGCCGAATTCCTTGTTCAAATAGTCTGCCACGGCCTGCCTGACATGGGGATATCCCGGGTTGGGCATGTACCCATGGGTGACCTTTGCATCGCTGATCAGATCCAGCAGGGTGTCTTTCACAGCCGGCGGTGGAGAGACATCCGGATTGCCCAGTGAAAAATCAAATACATTGTCCGCCCCGAATTTTTCCCGCATCCGGATGCCTTCTTCAAACATCTTCCGGATAAAGGAAGCGGCTTCCACCATTTTGACCATTTTGTCTGCAATCGGCATGGTATTATCCTTTCAAAAAGTTGTGTTCTTTTTACTGTCTTGTCTATGGGTGGGAAAAGCATACATGAAAAAAACGGTTATGAAAATACCCCGGCAAAAAACGGGTTTTTCGTGCGGGTGAGCCGGTCGGTCATGTCAGTGACGCAGGCCGGCGGGGTATTGTCTTTCCACCGGGGATAGCCGCCCTGCCACACATACCGGATCAGTTCGTGGCACACAGCTTTTGTGAATTGGTAAGGACCGAATCTGAAACCGTCCGGGTCATCCATCCTCATCTGTATGGTCTGCGGCGCTGCAAACGGGGCGATCAGATCCTGCATTACCTGCCGGGTCCGGTCCCCTGCCGGGTTCTGCCTGAATCCGGAAGGATCGGCCGGAAAAGGAAACCGTTCATACACGCGGCCGATGAATCCGGTGAACCGGATGCCGTGAATGGCCCCCATCAGGTCCCCGATATCTTTCGGGTTCTGGATGACCAACACCTGACAATCCAGAAAAGCCGGGGATTCCTGCTCCGCCAGAGTGACTATCCAGGTGCAGAAATCTTCACAGAAAAAAAACAGCCGGTCCAGCAGCAGCATGTCTGATTCAATGTTGAAAAAACCGAACGCCACCGGACCGTGGGACTTTGATTCAAAAGACAACGGCATATCTGGTCTCCTTTCGAAATCAGCCATAGCATATTTCATTTGTGTGTGCTATGGAAAAAAAGCCGCCGTCAAGATGAAATCTCTATCGCCTTCAGGAGGAAAAATGGATCTGACCGTTTTCAAGCACATGGACAGGGATCAGTTGCTGGCCTATATCCAGTTTCTGCTGTGGAACTACCGGGTCATGGATGCGTTCTGGTTTATCAGGATCGCGGAAAAGTTCGATCAAAAAACCGCGGAAACACTCAATGAAGCTGTCTGGGATACCGTGGCCGGGTATGCGGCCAAAGATCTGATGAAAAAATTTCCCGTTCCCGGAGAAGCGGACGGCCGTGCCGGACTGAAGGGGTTTGTCCGGACCCTGAAGCTGTTTCCCTGGTGCATTCTGGTGGGGTATGAGATCACAGAAACACCGGAAGAGGTCATCATCACGGTACCGTCCTGTCCCACCCAGGAGGCCCGGCTGAAAAGAGGTCTGGATGAATATGTGTGCAAGCACATGCACAAAAAAGAGTTTGAAAGTTTTGCGAAAGTGATCGATGACCGGATCCGGGTGCATTGCGAGTTCGCCCCGCCCGACCCACATCCCGAGGACCTGTTCTGCAAATGGCGGTTCACGCTGGCACAGTGATTTTGGGTGGTGTCAGTCCAGATCCGCCTTGCGCACCTTGCCCAGGGAGGTTCTGGGAAATGTCCGGCGAAATGAGATCCGGGCCGGCCATTTGTACCGGGCCAGGGCACCTTCGCAGCATGCCAGCACATCCGCTTCGGTGAGACAGGTGCCGGACCGGGGAATGATAAAGGCGTGGCCGCATTCTCCCCAGGTGTCATGGGGTTCCCCCCGGACCGCCACATCCTGGATATCCGGGTGGGTTTTGAGACATTTTTCAATTTCCGCGGGATACACGTTTTCTCCGCCGGAAATGTACACGTCCCCGGCCCGGCCCGCCAGAAAGAAAAAACCGTCCTCGTCCTTCCAGGCCATATCCCCGGTGTGAAGATATCCGTTTTTAATGGTTTCCTCGGTTTTCACCGGGTCCTGCCAGTATTCTTTCATCATGATGGAGCCTCGAACCACGATCTCTCCGACCTGGCCGAAAGGCGCGGGCCGGCCTGAGGAATCCATGATGCTCACTTCGGCATGAAAGACCGGCCGGCCTACGGTACCGGGTTTGTTCAGAGGATCGGTTTCCGATGCCCACAGCAGAATGGAGGTTTCGGTCTGCCCCATGATCTGCCGGAATGCCAGGCCGGCATCGGCACAGGCCTGGATCAGTTCCTGGGTGACCCGTTCCCCGCCGCCGGCGCATACCCGCAAAGAAGACAGATCCCCCCGCCGGGCTTTGGGCACCTTGAGCAGCTCTCTGAACACGGTGGGCACCCCCAGAAATTTGGTCACCTTGAAATGCGCGATATCGTGAAACACGGTTTCCGGGTTGAATTTCTCATGAAGCACGATGGTGGCGCCTTTGTAGAATATGGGTGCCGCCTGGATAAACAGCCCGCCGGAGTGGAACAGAGGCAGAAAGATGAGCATGATGTCGCTGGCGTGCAGCTTGAAAAAAATGTCCGCGTTCAGGCAGTTGAAAAAGGTTTTCCGGTGGGACAGGACCGCACCTTTGGGCCGGCCGGTGGTGCCGGAGGTATACATGATCACCTGGGGTTCCTCCGGGTCGGCCGGACCCAGGCTCCGGGTGAGAAAGGGCCGTTTTCCGTCAAATTGCGCCACACCCGGCTCCAGCTGAAAAATCCGCCCGCCCGTGCAAGGCTGTCCCTTGACCGCCATCATCAGGGGCGGCAGATAATCGGTAATCGCCAGCGTTTTCACGATGGCGTTGAAGGCATCCCCGTGAACAAACAGCCTGGGGCGGCAGTTGGTCAGAAAATAATCCAGTTCACGGGCCGTGATTCGAAAGTTGATGGGGACAAAAATCGCCCCCAGGCGTGAGCAGGCCAGAAACAGATCCAGAAATTCCGGGCAGTTATAAAGCATCACCGCCACCCGGTCTCCCTTTTCAATCCCTACGGACTGGAGCCAGCAGGCGGTTCGGTCCGACCGGCAAGACAGATCCTGATAGGTGATCACCTGATCTCTGAACAGGACGGCCGGCTTGTCCGGGGTGAGTTCCGCCCACCTTTGGACCCACCAGGCGATGTTCATGGATTTGATCATGTTCTGCCTCTTTAATTTTTGAGTGACGGTTTGTTTGTTGCAGGTGTTTTTATACGATAAATGCGTCAAAAGATCCAGGCGTATCTTAACACCGGGCATACAGACCCGGATCCGGTTGGTGACACAAGAATGCACAAATCAACCCTTTAAACAAAGTTGTGACGATTTTTTAAATTTCTGTTGACAAGGAAAGATTGTATACAGTACACAACAAGACACGCAAAAAAAAATAAAAAAACAGGATGATCCGGAAAAAATGCGGGGGTTACCGGATCATGGCGGCACCTCTCAACCATCATATTTCCGAAGGATGCGGCATGACTGTAAAATCGCATGAACAGGAGCTGGAAAGGCTCCGGGGTCTTCAGCAGCAGGCAGCCATGGGCGGCGGCGAAAAAGCGGTGACCCGTCATCATGAGGCCGGCAAACTCACCGCCAGGGAACGCCTGGACCGGCTGTTTGACAAGGATACTTTCATCGAGATCAATGATCTGGCCGAAAGTCAGTGCATGGACTTCGGCATGGACCGGCGAAAAGTGCCCGGCGACGGCGTGGTTGTCGGGCACGGCCTGATCGACGGCCGCCGGGTGTTTGCCTATGCCCAGGATGTTACGGTACTGGGAGGATCGGTGGGCACCATCCACGGGCAGAAAATCTGCCGGATCATGGATGAGGCCCTCAAGGTCAAAGCCCCGGTGGTGGGGCTGTTTGACTCGGGCGGGGGGCGGCTCCACGAAGGGTTTTTCGCCTCTAAAGGGGTGGCGGGCATGTTTTTTCGAAACACGGCCGCTTCCGGCGTGATTCCCCAGATCTCCTGCATCATGGGGCCCTGCGCCGGGGTGTCGGTGTATTCTCCGGCCCTCACCGATTTTATTGTGATGATCGAAAAGCAGAGCCAGATGGTGATCACCGGCCCCAAGGTGATCTATGATGTCACCGGCGAAAAGGTGACCCTGGAGGAACTGGGCGGGGCAAGCGTGCACAGCAAAATCACCGGGCAGGCCCATTTTGTGACCCCAACCGAAGAGCAAAGCCTGTCATTGATCCGGTATCTGCTCAGCTTTCTGCCGTCCAGCCATGAAGAATCGCCCCCGGAGTTTCCCTGCGACGATGATGCGAACCGGCAGACCCCGTCGTTGACCGGGATCGTGCCTCCGGATTTCAAAAAAGCCTATGACATGCGTCTGGTGATCGAGGAAATCGTGGACCACCATACGTTTCTGGAGGTGCTGCCGGAGTTTGCCCCCAACATCATCACCGGGCTGGCCCGCATGAACGGCAGCACCGTGGGAATGGTGGCCAACCAGCCCAAGGTGCGGGCCGGGTGTCTGGATTATCACTCCGCGGACAAGGCGGCCCGGTTCATCCGGTTCTGCGACTGCTTCAACATTGCCTTGATCAATCTGGTGGATGTGCCCGGGTATTTTCCCGGGGTCAAGCAGGAGCACGCCGGCATTATCCGGCACGGGGCCAAAATGCTGTATGCCTATGCCGAAGCCACGGTGCCCAAGATCACTTTGGCGTTGCGCAAGGAATACGGCGGTGCGGTCATGGCCATGTGCTGCGTGGGCATGGGCGTGGACCTGATGCTGGCCTGGCCCGTGGCCCGGCTGGTGGTGCTGGACACGACCGCGGCCATCAACCTGATTTACCGCAAAGAGATCATGAACGCCGAAGATCCCGAGGCATACAAGCAGGAAAAAATACAGGAATATGATTACAAATATTCCAATCCCTTTCATGCGGCCTCCAACATGCTGGTGGACAAGGTGATCGATCCGGCAGACACAAGGCGTCAGATCATTGCCGGACTATCCATGCTCAAAAACAAACAGCGGCCGGCACCGTTTCGGCGCCATGGCAATATTCCTTTGTAATTATTTCTCAAGGAGACGGATTCGTGGATTTTTTATTGTCAAAGGAGCAGAAAATCATTCAAAAGGCGGCCCGGGAATTTGCCAGAGGCGAGCTGGCACCGATGGGCCGGGAACTGGATTTGAATGAAACCTATCCCGATGAGATCGTGAAAAAAGCCCGGGAACTGGGATTGATCGGATTGTTTGTCCCGGAAAAGTTCGGCGGTCCCGGACTGGGATATCTGGAGCAGGCCATTGTGCTCGAAGAATTGTGGAAGGTGGATCCCGGCATCAGCCAGCAGCTGTGTTCCCTGACCTTCGGGGCTGAGGAGTTTCTCCTTTTTGGTACGGACGAGCAGGGGGACCGGTTTTTAAGACCCATTTTCGAAGGGGACGGGGTCATGGGATTTGCCATCACCGAGCCGGATGCCGGGTCCGATACCCTGTCCGCCGCCACTTCGGCAGTCAGGGAGGGCAATGAATGGGTTCTCAACGGATCCAAGGTGATGATCGGCAACGGCACCAAAGGCACATTCATGCTTATTTTCTGTCTCACCGACCCGGACAACCCGTCCCGGTCCAAACGTCACAGCATCATTGCCGTGGAAACCGACCGCAAAGGGTACAAGGCCGAGCCCATGCACGGCAAGATGGGACTGCGGTGCTCGGACACGGCCGCCGTGTATCTGAACAATGTCCGGGTGCCTGAAGAAAACCTCATCGGCACGCCGGGCAACGGGTTTCACCAGCTCATGGCGTTTTTCGACCGCAGCCGGGCCTATGTCTCGGCCCACGGGGTGGGGCTGGCCCAGGGGGCCCTGGACATGGCGGTGAAACATGTCAGAGGCAGAAAACAGTTCGGCAGGCCCATCGGCAGTTTTCAGGGGGTTCAGTTCAAGATCGCGGACATGGCCGTCAAGATCGAGCTGGCCCGCAACATCATGTACAAGGCGGCCTGGCTGCTGGATAACGGCACCCCGGACACCCATGTGACGGCCATGGCCAAGCTGTATGCCTCCCGCATCGCCGTGGAGGTGGTGGACGAAGCGCTGCAGCTCCACGGCGGGTACGGGTATTTTGACGATTACGATATCGAGCGGTTCTACCGGGCCGCCAAGGTCCTGGAGATCTACGAAGGGGCCAAGGAAATCGAGAAAATGATTATCGGAAGAACCATCGTGGGCCGGACATAGAGATGGGGTCTGTGCAGAAGACATCAAAAACACGAGGATGTTTATGAAACACGCATTTTTACTGGGAAACGGGGCCATGGCTTTGGGATTGCTGGAGGCGGGCTGCCAGATGCTCACCTCTTATCCCGGCACTCCAAGTTCCGAGATCCTGCCCGAAACCGTGCGGTTTGCAAAGCAGGCGGATCTCAACACCGTGATCGAATGGTCGGTGAACGAAAAGGTGGCATTTGACAACGCGTTTGCGGCAGCCATATCCGGCAAGCGGGCGGCCTGCTGCATGAAAATGGTGGGGCTGAACGTGGCTGCGGACTCCTTTTTTTCCGCCGCCTATATCGGCAACATCGGGGGGCTGGTGGTGATCTCGTGTGATGATCCCGGACCCCACTCCTCCCAGACCGAGCAGGATTCGCGGTTCATGGCCCGCATGGCCAAGGTGCCGGTGCTGGACCCGTCCAGTCCCGAAGAAGCCCGGGCCATGATCCAGACCGCATTCGAGATCTCCGAGGAATTCCAGGTGCCGGTGCTGGTGCGGCCGGCCATCCGTATCTGCCACGCCAGGCAGAATATTTCCTACGGGGACCTGAAAAACAATGACACCAAAGCCGCTTTCAAGCGCGAACCCACCCGGTGGGCATCCACGCCCAAGTTCCGGTTTCTCCAGCACAAGGCCCTCAATGAAAAACATGTCCGGATCGCGGAGAAATTCGCAGCCCTGGCCCCCTATAACCAGCACGACCTTCTGCCGGGACAGACCCATGCCTTAGGCATTGTGGCCGGCGGAGTGCCGTCGGCCGTGGTGGCGGATTTGCTGGCGGAGTTTGGCCGCACCGACATCCCGGTCCTCAAACTCGGGGCGCCGTATCCGTTCCCCGCCGCCCTGGCCGATCCGTTCATGGATGCCTGTGACCGGGTCCTGGTGATCGAAGAGACCGACACGGTGATCGAATACCTGCTGGGGGACCGGCGTAAAACGTTTGGCCGGCTCTCCGGCCATGTGCCCATGGAAGGGGAGCTGGTGCCCGAAAAGATCCTGGTGGTGATCAACCAGGCCCTGTCCGACTGCGATCTGGCGCCGTTGACCACCGATGATACCGTCACGGACGCCTTTGAATTGTCCGCGTCCCTGGACCTGCCGGTGCGAAGGCCCACCCTGTGTCCGGGCTGTCCCCACCGGGCCTCGTTTTACGCCATCCGCAAGGCCGTACCCAAGGCGATCTATCCGTCGGATATCGGGTGCTACACCCTGGGGTCCAACCTGGGCGGCGTGGACACGGTCCTGGACATGGGGGCGGGCATCACCCTGGCCTCCGGTTTCTGGCACGCGTTTCAACAGGACGGGGTGGACAAGCCCGTCATCGCCACCATGGGGGATTCCACTTTTTTTCATTCCGGCACCACGGGGTTGATCAATGCGGTCTACAACGATGCCCGGTTTGTGCTGGTGATTCTGGACAACGGGATCACCGCCATGACCGGCATGCAGCCGGCCATCACCCAGGGGCTGCGGGTGGACGGCAGAAAAGGCAATGCCATTGCCCTGGAGACCATTGTCAAAGGGTGCGGCGTGGAATACATCAAAGTGGTGGATCCCTATGAGGTGACGCACACCATCGATGAAATCAGAGCCGCCCATGAATGGGCAATGTCTCCAAACGGGGGCATTGCCGTGATCATCGCCCGGCACCCGTGCGTAATCGGACTTCGGGACCAGGCGTTGACTGAAACTTTTGAGGTGATCGTCACTGACGAATGTGATGACTGCGGCCTGTGCCATTTGCGGTTCGAGTGCCCGGCCATGAAGCGGGATCCGGAAAAGAAAAAAACCCAGATCGATCCGGTGCTGTGTTCCGGGTGCGGGGTGTGCCTGCACATCTGTCCCAAAGACGCGGTGCAGTGTCTATCATAAAGGAGCGGATATGAAAACCTATCAGTTTGTGTTGAGCGGCCTGGGCGGGCAGGGGATTTTGTTCATGACAAAGATCCTGGCCCAGACCGCCCTGAACAGGGGATACAATATCCTGGGGGCGGAAACCCACGGCATGGCCCAGAGGGGCGGGTCCGTGGTGTCTCATCTCAAGATCGGGGATGCCGGTGCCAGCCTGATCCGGGCCGGGGCCGGAGACTTTCTCATCTCCATGGATGAAGCCGAGGCCTACCGGTACCTGCCCTGGGTGAAACCCGGCGGTGTGATCTTTGCCAATGCAAATGCCCGGGCGTTTCCCGATGCCCGGGTGGCTTCGTACCTGGATGCCCACCAGATCACCGGATTTGCCATGGAAGCCGGCAAAACCGCATTTGACCTGGGTGCGCCAAGATCCACCAACCTGGCCATGGTCGCGTTTTTCGCCGCCTTTGGTCTGGGGCCCCTGGATGCGGACGCCCTGAGGGAAACGGTCAGATCCATGAGTCCGGATCCTGTCAAAGAGATCAACCTGAAGATATTTGATACCTGTCATGAACAAGGGAAAAAACTGAGCTGAAAGGAGCGCCCATGGAATTGTTTGACAACCTGACTGTATTGTCCCTGGAACAGGCCACCGTGGCCCCGTATCTCACCTACCGCCTGGCCCAGGACGGCATGCAGGTCATCCGCCTGGAACACCCGGTGTATGGGGACCCCAACCGGTTCATCGGTGAAAAGGTGATGGACGAGGACCGGATGAACGCTTATTACCTGTGCATCAATGCCGGCAAAAAAGCGTTGACCCTGAACCTGGCCGAGCCCGAAGGCAAACAGCTGCTCAAGGAATTGATCGAAAAGCTCGATGTGGACATCTTTATCACCAACCAGCTGCCCAAAAATTACGACAAGCTGGGCATTGCCTACGACATTCTCAAGCAGATCAAGCCGGACATCATCTGGCTGGGGGTGACGGGATTCGGGCCGGACTCCAACGAAGGGGCCTATGATCCGATTCTCCAAGCCCGGTCCGGGCTCATGGACCTCACCGGCGAGGCACACGGCGATCCCCAGGTGATCGGGATCCCGCTGCCGGACATGGGCACTTCCGAGCACGGGTACGGCCTGCTCATGAAGGCGTTGTTCAAACGGGCCGTCACCGGTGAAGGTTCCCGCCTGGACATATCCATGTTCGAGTCGTCGGTGTCCTGGCTCACCGTGCCCATCGCCCTGGGAAAAAGTTTCAGCACTCCCATCACCCGCCGGGGCAACACCCATGAGTTTTTCTGCCCGGTGTCGGTGTACCAGACCAAAGACGGGTTCGTGTACCTGGCCGTGGGCAATGACCGGCAGTGGGCCGCCATGACCGCCCAGGAGATGTTCAAATCCCTGGATAAAGAGGAATACAAGAAAAACCGCGGACGGATCAAGGATGTGGCCAACCTCAACCGGGCCATCAACGAGATCACCCGGCAGCATGCCACGGCCGAGCTGATCGATCTGTTCACCGCCATCACCGTGCCCATCTCTCCCATCAAGGGTGTGGATGAGGTGGTGGCCGACCCGCTGGTGAAAAAACGGCTGTTGGCCGCCAAAGATACGGTCTCGGGCATCGCGCTGACCCTGGCCCCGCCCCCCAACATGACACCGTTTCTGGAAGCACGCAGGCAGACCCTGACCTTTCCCCCGCGGTTCGGAGAGCACAATCACAATATTTACGGGGATCTTCTGGGGTATGCCGAAAAGACCCTGGGACAGTTCAAGGAGAAAGGCATTATTTAAGACCCATGAAACTCAACGCCATCGGAGAACGCAAATCCCTGGGAGAGGATGTGTACGACCACCTCAAGCAGGCCATCATCGATCAGGACATCGAGCCCGGGGCCCGGCTGGTGGAAAACCGCATCGCAAGGATGCTGGGCATCAGCCGGACCCCGCTGCGGGAAGCCCTGCACAAGCTGGAGCGGGAAGACTGGATCGAAAAAATGCCCGCCGGCGGGTTCAAGGTGATGACCCTGTCCCGGGAGGATATCGAGGAAACGTTTGGGATCAGGGCCGTGCTGGAGGCGTATGCGGCCCGTCTGGCCGCGGAAAAACACCGGTCTTCCGACCTGGCACCCCTGGAAAAAGTGATGAAAAAATTTCAGGACTGCCTGGAGAAAAACCGGACAGCCTCTCTGCCGGACATCAACACCGAGTTCCATGACCTGCTGTATGCCATGAGCGACAGTCCCAGGCTCATCAAAATGATCAACCAGCTCAGGGCCCAGATTTCCCGGTACCGGGAGATCATTCTCAAACAGGAAGACTTTGCCTCAGCCTCGTTCCGGGATCATGCCGACATGCTGACCGCCATGCGGCAGAAAGACGCCAACCGGGTGGAAGCCCTGGTCCGGGCCCATATTCTCAAGGGCAAGCAGGCGGTGATTCTTCGCATCAAGGAGGAGGATGACAGAAAGAGCGCCTGACATACACCCGGATCCTTCCGGAATGATCCAGGATATCCTGGCGGGCAATGTCATGGCCGGTGCCCGGCTGATGCGGGCCATCGAGGCCGGAAACCCGCAGGCGGATCTGCTGCTGGGACAGCTGTATGCCCACCGTGGCAACGCGTTTGTCACCGGCATCACCGGCCCGCCCGGGGCCGGGAAATCCACCCTGATCAGCGCCCTGATCACCTGTTTCCGGCAAAAGAACCTGACCGTGGGGGTGGTGGCGGTGGATCCGTCATCCGCACAAACCGGCGGGGCGGTTCTGGGAGACCGGGTGCGTATGCAGGCCCATGCCGGTGATCCGGGCGTGTTTATAAGGTCACTGGCGGCCCGGGGGGCGGCCGGAGGTCTGGCAAGAGCGGCTCAGGATATCTGCCTGGTGCTGGATGCCATGGGGTATGACGTGATTGTTGTGGAACCGGTGGGATCGGGACAGGCAGACATGGAGATCTGCCGCATGGTCCACAGCCTTGGCCTGGTGGCCATTCCCGGGACCGGGGACGGCATCCAGTCGGTAAAGGCGGGCCTGCTGGAAGCGGCCGATGTGTTCATTGTCAATAAGAACGACCTGCCCGGGGCCACCTCGGAGGTGATGACCCTGGAACATCTGGTCAACCTGCGGTCTGTCCCGCCGGATACCTGGCAGCCGCCGGTGGTGAGCACCTGTGCCAGAACCGGGCAGGGGGTGGACCGGCTGGCGGAACGGTTCCTGGAACACCGGGGCTTTATGACGGATCACGGGCTTTTGGAAAAAATGCGGGCAGACCAGGCGGCCAATCATTTCAATACCCTGGTGCGGCAGATGTTGCTGGACCGGATCGATGCTTGGATGGACCGGCATGTGGCCGGGTTTCTGGGAACAGCCGCGAATCAGGCCAACGTGGCCGCAGATCCCTACCGGGCGGCCAGGAAGCTGGCAGCACGTCTGACCGCTCATCTGGATGAAGCGGATGAGACTGACAGAGAATTTTAGGAAAAGGAAATCAAGGCATATGGAAACAAAAAACAAGATCCGGGTCCTGGTGGCCAAGCCGGGCCTGGACGGCCATGACAAGGGGGCCAAGATCGTGGCCCTGGCCCTGCGGGATGCGGGGATGGAGGTCATCTATTCCGGACTACACCAGACCCTGGATCAGATCATATCCACAGCGGTACAGGAGTCGGTGGATGTCATCGGGCTGTCCATCATGTCCGGTGCCCACCTGCCGATTTGCAAAAAACTGACCGCCATGATGAAGGAACACGGACTGACGGGTGTGCAACTGGTGGTGGGGGGGGTGATCCCCCGGCAGGATATCCAGACCCTCGAGCAGATGGGAGTGGCGGCCGTGTTTCCCGGCGGCACCGCCTTTGACACCATCGTGACGGAAATCAATCAGCTGTTTGCGTAAAAAAACAAGCTGCCTGCGAAAAGGCGGCGGTTCTCACAAGGGAGAGCAATATGGGTGTAGCCAGATATATCAAGGATGACAAAGGGGCCATCCAGGAGGTGGTCTACCAGTCGGGTATCAAAGTCAAACCGGTGTACGGGCCAGAAGACCTGGACGCGGCCGGGTTTTCCTATGAACAGGACCTGGGGGAGCCGGGCGATTATCCGTTCACCCGGAGCCTGCATCCGCAGGGATACCGGTCCCGGGCCTGGACCACCCGGCAGTATACCGGATTCGGGACCCCGGAACAGACCAATGAGCGGTTCAAGTTCATGATCGCCAACGGCCAGAACGGGTTGAACGTGGCCTTTGATCTGCCCACCCAGATGGGATATGACTCGGACCATCCCCTGGCCGAAGGAGAGGTGGGCCGGGTGGGCATGGCCGTGGATTCTCTGAAAGATTTTCTCACCGCCTTTGACGGGATCCCTTTGGACCGAATCGGATCGGGCCTGACCATCAATGCGGTGGCATCAATCATGATGGCCATGTACCAGGCCTTAGGGGAAACCAGAGGGTTCGATAAAACCCGGATTTCCTGCACCCCCCAGAACGATATCCTCAAGGAGATGATCGGCAGAGGGGCGTGGATCTTTCCGGTGGAACACGGGGTGCGCCTGGTGGGGGATTCCATTGAATATGCGGTCAAAGAACTGCCCCGGTCCAATCCGGTGAGTATCTGCGGATATCATATCAGAGAATCCGGCGCCACCCCGGCCCAGGAGATCGCCTATGCATTCGAGATCGCCCGGGCTTACATCGATACGGTAGCACAGCGGGGCATCACCCCGTCCGATTTTGTAGGCCGGTTTTCATTCAATTTCAATGTGTACGGCAATCTGTGGGAACAGGTGGCCAAGTTCCGGGCCGCCCGGAAAATCTGGGCCCAGATGCTCAAACAGGACTACGGGGTTACAGACAAAAAGAAACTGTTTCTCCGGGGCCTGTTCGGCGGCGGCGGGTCCGGGCTTACCAAGGAGGAACCTGAAAACAATATCATGAGAGGGGCGTTCTACGCTTTGGGTGCGGCCCTGTCCGGGGCCCAGACCACGGCGTTGTGCTCGTTTGACGAGGCCTACACCATCCCCACTCCCCGATCGGCCCTGTTGTCGCTCAAGACCCTGGAACTGCTCATGGATGAGGTGGGTCTCAGAGATACAGTGGATCCGTTGGCCGGGTCTTATTTCATTGAAACGCTGACCCTGGAGATGGCGGACAAGATCAAAGAAGAGATGGCCTGGGTCAAGGAGATGGGCGGGATTGTGTCCGGCATTTCCGAAGGGGTGATCCAGAAAAAGGTGTCTCAGCAGGCCTATGAATTTGAAAAAGGGCTCCAGTCCGGGAAATACAAAAAAGTGGGCAAAACCCCGGGCAAAGAGGATGAAGGGGCGGAAGTGGAACTGCACCGGTATAACGAGGAATGGGTCGGGACGTCCAAAGACAGTCTGGCCGAGGTGAAGCGGACCCGCCATGAAAAAGCGGTGGCCGATACCCTGCGGGTCCTGGAAAAGGCCGCCAAAAGCAAAGACAATGTCATGCCGCCCCTTGTGGACTGCTGCAAGGCCTTTGCCACGGTGGGAGAGATGGCGGATGTGTTCCGACAGACCTTCGGAGAATGGCAGGAGCCCGTATTTTACTGATGTGCCGGTATGAATGAAAAATAAAAGGGGTGGGATGTGAACGTTTCATGGTCACGTTTCAAGAAAATCGTTACGCTATCAGGGAGGTAAGGTTTGGATCAATCAGGTTTGCGACTGGGGTGTGACATCGGCGGCACGTTCACCGATTTTGTCCTGGTGGACACCCGCACCGGGGCGTTTTTCACCAACAAGTGCCTGACCACCCCGGATGACCCGTCCGATGCCGTGGAACAGGGCATTAAAGAACTGCTGGCAGTCAAACCGGGGTTTTTAGACCAGGTGGGAGATGTGATCCACGGCACCACCCTGGTCATCAACGCCATTATCGAGCGCAAAGGCGCAAAAACCGGGCTGATAACCACCAAAGGGTTCCGGGATGTGCTGGAACTGGGCAGAGAAATCCGGTACGATGCCTATGATATCTTCAGCCAGTATCCCGAGCCTATTGTGCCCAGGGCTTTGAGAAAAGAGATCGACGAACGGGTGACTGCGGATGGCCGGGTCCTGAAATCCGTGGATGAAAACGAGGCGAAAGCCCTGGTGGCGGACTTCCGGAAACAGGGCATCGCATCTCTGGCCGTGTGCTGTATCAACTCCTATGAAAATCCGGTGAACGAGCAAGCCCTGCAGCGGATCATCCAGGCGGCAGCCCCGGATCTGTCCACCTCCTATTCCTTTGAGGTGCTGCCCCAGATCAGGGAATACGAGCGTACCTGCACCACGGCGGTGAACGCCTATGTCAAGCCCGTCACCTTCCAGTATCTGGAAAAACTCACCCGGCGCCTGGCCGATCTGGGATTCGGGGGCCGGCTGTACATCATGCTGTCATCAGGCGGCATCACCTCGGTGGACACGGCCCGAAAGTTTCCGGTGCGCATCATTGAGTCCGGACCCACAGCGGCCGTGATCGCATCCCAGCATTACGGGAAGATGTTTGACATCAAGGATATGTTCTGCTTTGACATGGGCGGCACCACAGCCAAGTCCTGTCTGATACAGAAAGGCCATGCCGGACTGGTGTCCACTTTTGAGGTGGGCCGGGTTCAGCGGTTCAAGAAAGGCTCGGGCCTGCCCATCCAGGTGCCGGTGGTGGATCTCATGGAGATCGGTGCCGGCGGCGGCAGCATCGCCCGGATCAGCAGCCTGGGGCTTTTGGCTGTCGGGCCGGACAGCGCCGGGGCCGACCCCGGGCCGGCCTGTTACAACCGGGGCGGAAAAAACCCCACGGTGACCGATGCAGACCTGGTGCTGGGATATCTGGATCCGGATTTTTTTCTGGGGGGCACCATGGCCCTGGACGTGGAAAAATCCCGCACTGCCATTGCAGAAAAAATCGCAAAACCCCTGGGCACCGAGGTCACCGATGCGGCCTTTGGCATCCACGATCTCATCAACGAAACCATGGCTGCGGCTGCCAAGACCCATATTGCGGAAAAAGGGGGCAACCCCTCCACTGTGGTGATGTCTGCTTTCGGCGGGGCCGGTCCGGTACATGCCTATGGCCTGGCAAAAAAAATCGGGGCAACATCCATCCTGGTACCGCCCCTGGCAGGGGTGGGATCGGCTTTGGGGTTTTTCACGGCCCCGGTGGCATTCGATCTGTCCCGCAGCCACCGGCTGGTACTGGATGAGGCGGATTTTGCCGACATAGAAGACCTGTTCGGCCAGCTGGAAAAAGAGGGGGCCGCCATCCTGGCGGATGCAGCCAAAGGAGAGCAGGTGATATTCCAGCGTACTCTGCTCATGCGGTTTGTGGGCCAGGGCGCGGAAACCGATCTGATCATTGATCCCAAACCCTTTACCCGATGGACCCGTCAGGAGATCCGGGACAGATTTGATGCCGAATACAAGCGGCTCTACGGCCGCACCTACCCGGAAACCCCGGTGGAGTTTGTCACCTTCAAGGTGCGGGCCACCCTGCCCACACCGCCCTTTGTGATGCCTGCGCTCACCTGTGACACGGATCAGCTGTCAGACAGCATCAAAGGAACGCGCAAAGCGTTTTCCGTGCTGCAGAAAACCTATATCGATTTTACCGTGTATGACCGGTCACAGCTCTTTGCCGGGGCCAAATTCGATGGGCCGGCCATTATCGAGGAGCGGGAATCCACCATTGTCATGGGAGAAGATGCAGCCGCCACCGTGGATGACAAGGGATTTGTCTGGATCCGCATCAGGGAGGAGGAAAAATGAGAAAACAGACCTTTGATCCCATCACCCTGGAAATTTTGTGGCGGCGCCTGGTGTCCATTGTGGATGAGGCGGACGCATCCGTGGCCAGGACCGCGTTTTCCAGCCTGCTGCGGGATGCCCATGACTATACCTGCATGTTTACGGACAGCCGGGGCCAGGAACTGGTGCAGGGCACCTTCTGTACCCCGGGTCAGGCCGGTGCCATGGCCCTGGGGGTCAAAAAGATCATCCAGTCCATGCCCCTGGACGCTTATAAGGAAGGGGATGTGTTCATTGTCAACGATCCCTGGCTTTTGGCAGGTCATCTCAATGACGTGTGCGTACTCAGCCCTATTTTTTTCAAGGGAAAGCCCGTGGCGTTCACCGCTTGCGTGTTTCACCATTCAGACATCGGTGGCCGGGTGTCCTCGGACAACCGGGAGGTGTTTGAAGAGGGCATCTACATTCCAGTCACCCGGCTGTATGACGCCGGGGTACTCAATGAGGACCTGTTGAACATGATCCGGTGGAACGTGCGCACTCCTGAGGAGGTTACCGGAGACCTTCGGTCCCAGGTGGCGGCCAACCATGTGTGCGCCCAGAAAATCATCGAGATGATGACAGAGGAAAACCTGTTCACCCTGGATGACCTGGCCGACGAGATCATCTCCCGCACCGAAAACTCCATGCGGGCCGCCATCGAGAAGATTCCGGACGGCACTTACCCCCATAAGGGTGTCATCGAGGGGGCCGGGTCCCGGCCGGACATCCATATCCAGGTGGCGGTCACTGTGGACGGATCCGACATCCACGTGGATTTTGAGGGTACCTCGGACCAGGTGGACTGGGGGGTGAATGTGGTGTATAATTTCACCTATGCCTATGTGTTCATGGCCGTCAAATCTGCGTTCGATCCGGACATCCCCATCAACGAAGGGGCCATCCGGCCGGTGCACATGACCGCGCCTGAGGGGTCCATCATCAACTGCCGGTTTCCCGCAGCTGTGGCGGCCAGAATGCAGGTGGGACATTTCATGACCGAAATGGTGTTCAACGCCCTGTCAGCGGCTGCGCCGGACCGGGTGATCGCCGGGTCCGGGGGCACGCCGGCCCAGACCAATATCCTGTACGGCAAACGGGGCACCGGCAAACCCTGGCACACCATGATCATCCGGGGCGGGGGCATGGGGGCGTCCCGTAATATGGACGGCCACCACTGCGCCATCTTTCCGGCCAACGGGGCCAACACCCCGGTGGAGATCCTGGAAAGCGACACCCCGCTCCTTGTTATGGAACGGGGCCTGGTCATGGATTCGGGCGGACCCGGCCGGCAGCGGGGCGGCATCGGGCGGCAGATGACCCTGCGGGTGCCCACGGCCCGGGAATGTGACGGCATCCCGCCCGGCCGCACCACCATCGCAGTCCAGGCCGGCCGGTTCGTATATCCCCCGGATGGGATTTTCAAGGGAAGCCCCGGGGCCTGCGCCCGGTATTTGAAAAACGGTGAACCAGCCGATCCCAGCGGCCTGACATTCCTGGATCCCGGAGATATCATCACCTTTGTGTCCGCCGGCGGCGGGGGATACGGCGACCCCATGGAACGGGACCCTGAGGCGGTCCTGCGGGATGTCACCTGTGGATATGTGAGTGTGCAACAGGCCGGAACCGATTACGGCGTAAAGATCGATCCGGATACGCTGACCCTGGACCTGGATGCCACCCGAAACCTGAGATCTCAAACCAAGGACGCTTAGAATGGAAAAACGCTTTATCCCGGATATTCCGGATGTCCAGTCTCTGCTGGATCTTCAGCTGGCCGGCCTGAAATGGACGGTGAACCATGCCTGGAAAGGTTCTTCCTTTTACCGGCAGCACCTGGAAACAGCCGGTGTGACCCCGGCGGACATCAAGTCCTTAGATGACCTGTCCCGCCTGCCCTTTACCACGGCTTCCCATCTGAAAGACGGGTATCCTTTTCCGCTGCTTTCGGTGCCGGAAAAAGAGGTGGTGCGGATTCACGCCTCTTCGGGCACCACAGGCAAACGCAAAGTCCTGGCCTATACCCAGAAAGACATTGACGACTGGGTCGACATGTTTGCCCGGTGTTATGAAATGGCGGGCCTGACTCCGGAGGACCGGGTCCAGATCGCCGTGGGATACGGGGTCTGGACCGCAGGTATGGGGTTCCAGATGGGGTGCGAGCGGTTCGGGGCCATGGCCATCCCGGTGGGACCGGGCAACATCGACATGCAGTGCCAGTTTCTGAAGGACCTGGCCCCCACGGTATTCTGCTGCACGGCCTCCATGGCCCTGCTCATGGCTGAAGAGGTCCACAAACGGGGACTGAAAGACCAGATCCGGCTCAAAAAGATCATTTTCGGCTCGGAACGCAGCTCAGAAGCCATGCGGGAGCGGATTAAACATCTGCTGGGCCTGGAGGACATGTTCGACATCACGGGCATGACCGAACTGTACGGCCCGGGCATGGGCCTGGACTGCCACTGCCATGAAGGGATCCACTACTGGGCGGACAAGTATATTCTGGAAATCCTGGACCCGGACACCCTGACCCCGGTGGCGGACGGCGAGGTGGGCGAGATGGTGGTGACCACCCTGTGCAAAGAGGCGTCTCCCCCTGATCCGGTACCGGACAAGGGACCTGACACGAAAAATCTCCAGAACCTGTGCCTGCGGCACCCCGCTGTTCCTGCATGACCGGATCATGGGCCGTTCCGATGACATGATCATTCTCAAAGGGGTGAACATCTATCCCGGCCAGATCGACGAGGTGCTGTCACAGATTCCCGGGACCGGGTGTGAATATCAGCTGCACCTGTCACGAACCGATGACGGTAAAGAAACCATGACCATCAAGGTGGAGGCCGGCAACCAAGCGTCAATCTCCGATACCGACGACATCCGGGGCAGAATCCGGCAGGCGGTACGGGCCAAAATTATGGTTTCGTGCGATGCCCAGGTGATCCCCTACGGTGAACTGCCCCGGGTGCCGGGCAAGGCCCGCCGGATTTTTGATAACAGAGGGTAAGGAAAGGAAATTATATGAAACCGTTTACATACCTGATACCCGCCACTGTGGAAGAAGCGGTGGCCCTGTTCGGGCAGCACAAAGAGACCGCCCGGTATATGGCCGGCGGGACTGACGTGATCGTCAAGGTCAAGGAGGGGTGGATGGCACCGGATTATCTGATCAACCTCAAGCAGATACCGGGCCTGCATGACCTGCACAAAAACGGGGCCACCGGCGAGCTGACCATCGGGGCCCTGGTGACTCATGCCGAGCTGGAACAGTCCCTGCTCATCCGCAATGAATATCCCATCATTTACGATGCGGTCTCCAACATCGGGTCCCTGCAGGTGCGCAATATGGGCACCATCGGCGGCAACCTCATCAATGCGGTTCCCTCGGCGGACGGGGCCATCCCGCTCATCGCACTGGACGGTAAAGCCCTGCTGGTGGGGCCTGATGGTGAGCGGTCTGTCATGGTAAAGGATCTGTTTGTCAAACCTTATGAAACCGTGCTCACCCCGGGAGAAATTCTGACAAAAATCACGATTCCGGCCCAGGTGCCCCGCACCGGCAGCGCCTATATCAAGTTTGGACGACGGGCTGCCATGGAGCTGCCGCTGATCGGTATCGGCGTGCTTCTGGTGGTGGATGAAGACCTGGTAACCTGCACCCGGGCCCGGATCTGTCTGGGGGTGGCCGGCCCGACCCCCCTCCGGGCACAAAAGGCGGAACAGCTGCTGGAAGGACAGCCGGTGACCTCGGAGCTGCTGACCGAGGCGGGGAAACTTGCGGCCGAAGAATCACAGGTCAGAGACAGTGTCCGGGGCCAGGCCTGGCACCGAAAAGAGATGATCCGGGTCCAGGTGCGGCGCATGGGGCTCAGATGCCTGGATATTATCATTCACAAGGCCCGGCAGGCATAACCATACAAGTGACCATGAGGAGTGACCATGACAAAGACCATATCCTTTATTTTGAACGGGGATGAAACTTTTTGTGATATCCGGGACCACTGGACCCTGCTGCATCTGCTCAGGGAAGAACTGGGCCTGATCGGCACCAAGGAGGGCTGCGGAAACGGCGAGTGCGGTGCCTGCACCGTGATCGTGGACCAGCTGGCCGTCAATTCCTGTTTATACCTGGCAGCGGATGTCCAGGGAAAGCAGGTGCAGACCATCGAGGGTCTGGCCGTGCATACCGGCAGCCTCCATCCCATCCAGCAGTCGTTTGTGGACAACGGCGGTATCCAGTGCGGATTCTGCACCCCCGGTATGATCATGTCGGCCAAGGCCCTGCTGGACAAAGATCCCAAAGCGGACCAGGAGGCAGTCAAACATGCCCTGGCCGGCAATATATGCCGGTGCACCGGGTATGTCCAGATCCTGGACTCGGTGGCAGCGGCCGGAAGACAGATGGCCGGCAAAAAAACAGACAAAGCGGCAGGATTCAGTGATCCAGGGTCCGTCACCCGGCAGCCGGGTGACCAGACGGCCGGGGAGGTGACCAGATGAAAGACTATACCGTCGTGGGGCAGCGGGTCCCCAAACTGGATGCGGCCCAGAAGGCCATGGGGAGGGCGGAATATATCCAGGATGTCAGACTGCCGGGCATGCTGTACGGCAAGATTCTGTACAGCAGCCATGCCCATGCAAAGATCACGGCCATGGATATCTCCAAAGCCCTTGCCCTGCCCGGTGTCCATGCCGTGCTCACTGGAAAGGATATCCCGCCCAAAATGCGCATGGGATTTTACAAGGACAACCCGCCGCTCAAGGCGGACAAGGTGTGCTGTTTCAGGGATGAGATCGCGGCGGTGGCAGCGGTATCCGAAGAAGTGGCCAAAAAAGCCGTCCGCCTCATCGAGGTGGAATATGAACCTTTGCCCGCAGTGTTCGATCCGGAGGCAGCCATGGAAAAGGATGCACCCCTGGTGCACGAGGCCCACAAGGGCAACGTGCTCAAACTGCCCTGGAAACTGCACTACGGGGATGTGGAGGCAGCGGAAAAAGAGTCCGCCCATGTGGCGGAAGACCGGTTCACCACCACCTGGGTCACCCACTGCTGCCTGTCCACCTCCGGGGCGGTGGCCCTGTTCGATGCCTCGGACAACCTGACTGTCTATTCCAACACCCAGATCCCTTCTCTGGCCCAGAAGGATTTTCTGGAAACCCTGGGGGCCATGGGGCTGAAGGGCAAGCGGGTCCGGGTGATCAAACCGGTCATCGGCGGCGGGTTCGGCTCCAAGCTGGACACATATGCCTATGAACATATCGCCATTCTGCTGGCCCACAAATGCAGAAAACCCGTGAAGATCCTGTTTGACAGAAAAGAGGAGTTTGAGGCCACCTCCACCCGTCAGCCCACGGTGATCTATATCCGCCAGGGATGCGACAAAGAGGGACATCTCACCTTCCGGGACATCCGCATGGTCCTGGACAACGGGGGACGCACCTCCTGGGGGGCCACTACCCCGTCGGTGATGATGATGCCCATCACCTCCCTTTACAGGGTTCCCAATGTGCGGTATGATGCCAAATGTGTATATACAAACAATACCTATTCCCAGGCCATGCGGGGATACGGAAATCCTCAGGCCACCTTTGCCATCGAATCCTGCATGGACATGCTGGCACAAAAGGCGGGGATCGACCCGGTGATGTTCCGGCGCATCAACCAGAACATGCCCGGGGATGAGACCCCCCAGGGATTCAAGATCACCTCCTGCGGCCTGGGCCAGTGCATCGATGCCGTGGAAAAAGAACTGACGGCAGATTCGCCCCTGGCGGACGGGGAGGGCATCGGATATGCTTCTCTCATCCATGTGGGGGGCGGGGCCCGGATCTACAAGTCCGACGGATGCGGTGCCATCCTGAAGATGGATGATTTCGGCAAGGTGGATATCTTTACCGGCGGCACGGACATGGGCCAGGGCCTGGACAACATGATCGCCCAGATCGTGGCCGAAGAACTGGGGCTGTTGGCCGAAGACATCAATGTGGTGCATTCCGACACGGATGTGTGTCCCTGGGATGTGGGGGCTCATGCCAGCCGCTCCACCTTTGTGGCGGGCAACGCAGCTCTGGGGGCGGCGAAAAAAGCCCGGCAGACGCTGCTGGCCTTTGCCGCCACCCTGCTGGAAGCGGCCCCGGAAGACCTGATCCTGAAAAACCGGATGGTGTCGGTGAAAAATGATC
>JAXHLJ010000017.1:0-10289 GCA_034522435.1 Desulfotignum sp. | reverse complement strand
TAACTTCAAAAAACCATTTGAAATTCTGTGCCGGCATAGTACAAATACAGGGTGAAGATTTGGGTGACATTTGATCCGGTGCTGGATTTTTTTCTGGCGGACCGCCGTCAGGGAGTAGAGGTGAATTATCCTCTGACCCGGAGTGCTTCGGTCAAGGATATCATCGAGTCTTTGGGAGTGCCCATACCGAAGTGGGTGAGATCCGTTTCAACGGACAGGTGATCGATTTTGCCTTTGTGCCGGACGCGCCGGGGAACCTGACCGTTCATGGGATCGATCCGCCGTTTGATGTGCTCACCCCGTCCCTGTTGCGGCCGGAACCGCTGGACCGGGTCCGGTTCATCGCGGATGTGAATGTGCTCAAGCTGGGGCGGCTGCTCATTCTGCTGGGGTTTGACGTGGCCTGTTCCTCATCGTTTACCGATGAACAGATTGCGGATCTGTCTGAATCGGAATCCCGCATCGTCCTGACCCGGGACACCACGCTGCTGAAGCGCAAAAAAATCGTGTTTGCCAGAAGGATCCGGGCCAATCTGCCCTATGACCAGGTGGTGGAGGTGATGGATTTTTTCGGGCTCCGGGATCATACCGCATTTTTTTCCCGCTGCACCCGGTGCAATCAGCCCCTGGTAAAGGTGGCCAAAACCGACATCTTTCACCTGCTGGAACCCAAAACAAAAAATATTTTTTCGACTTTTTCCAATGCCCTGAATGTGGGAATGTTTTCTGGAAAGGGTCCCATTATGATGCCATGACAGAAAAATTCACCTCTCTTGGCATGTTTTCCAAAAAGGAGTGACGCACCGATCTCATGTTCATCCCCACCTTCTCTACGGTTTTTTCCGCTGTGTTTCAGTTGTTCATCATTTCTGCGGCCGCAGGGGTCCTGGTGCGGACAAAGATTGTGTCCCAGACCCATATTCAGGCGCTTTCCGCCGTGACCGTGAATATTTTTCTGCCCTGTCTGATCGTGGTCAAGACGGTGAGCCAGTTCGATCCGTCCGGATTTGCCCGGTGGTGGCTGCTGCCGCTGTCCGGGGTCCTGATTGCCCTGGCCGGTCTGGGCATGGCGTTTCTGCTGTTCGGCCGCAAACCGGAAAAACGCGCATATATCTCCATGGCCAGTTTTCAGAACGCGGTGTATATTGTGCTGCCCATCGGTCAGCTGGTGTTTCCGGACCAGTTCGACCGGCTGGCCCTGTATTGTTTTCTGCTGATCTTAGGGCAGTCGCCCATCATGTGGAGTGTGGGCAAGGTGCTGATCAGCGGGAACAAGGATGCGGGCATCCGGTGGCAGGATTTTGTCACTCCGCCCCTGGTGGCCACCCTGGCCGCCATTTTTCTGGTGGTCTCGGGCACCGCCACGGCCATGCCCGACACCCTGCTGTCTGCCATGGATCTGCTGGGCCAGGCCACCGTGCCCCTGGCCGTCTTTATCCTGGGGGCCACCCTGGGCAGCATTTCCCTGACAGACATGCCGCCTTTCACCGATGTGATCCGGGTCACCGGCGTCAAATTCATTCTGGTGCCCGGGGCCGCCTTTGCCGTGATGTATGGTCTGGGTCTGTATCATACCCTGCCGCTGTTCTGCAGCCTGATCATCCTTCAGACATCTTCCCCGCCGGCCACCAACCTGATCCTCATGGTGAGAAACTATGGCGGGGATGAACAGTCGGTGGCCAGCATGATGCTGCTCCAGTATCTGGTGTGCATCCTGGCCATGCCGTTGTGGCTGTCTTTGTGGCAGACGGTTGCCGGGTGATCCGGGATGTCTTGACAAAAAAGACCGGAACTGAGATACACAAGATATGGAACCTTCTTACAACCTGGCAATCAAGCTGCTGGCCGCACTGGCCATCGGGCTTTTGATCGGCATCGAACGGGGATGGCGCGACCGTGAGGAAGATGAAGGGGAACGGGTGGCCGGCATCCGGACCTTCAGCCTCATCGGCCTGCTGGGAGGGGTCTGCGCCCTGATTTCCGAGCAGACCACGCCCTGGTTCATGGTGGCCGCGTTTCCCGGAGTGTGTGCCCTGATCATCGCGGCCCACATCCTGGAAGTGCGGGCGGACAAGGACATGGGCACCACCACCGCCTTCACCATGATGCTGTCGTTTGTCCTGTCGGCCTGGGCCGCGTTTGGACACCCCATTCCGGCCATGGCCGTAACCGTGATCGTGATTTCTCTGCTCGGATATAAACCGGTGCTGCATTCCTGGCTCAAAACCATCCGGCCCGGAGATTTTTTCTCCGGCCTCGAACTGCTGATCATCTCAGTGGTGCTTCTGCCGCTGCTGCCCAACAAGGGATACGGCCCCTGGGAAGCCTTGAACCCATACTGGACCTGGTGGATGGTGGTGCTGATCTCGGGCATCTCTTTTCTGGGATATGTGATCATACAGATCATCGGAGAAAAAAAAGGAACTCTGGTCACGGCCATTGCCGGGGGCATGGTCTCTTCCACGGCCGTCACCATCAGCCTGGCCCGGTTTGCCAGAGAACAGAAAACCAGCCTGATTTTTTCAGCCGGTGTTCTGGTGGCTTCCGCCATCATGTTCATCCGGGTCGTGATCGAAGTGCTTGTCGTGTATCCCGGACTGCTCAAGGCATTGTGGCTGCCGCTGACCACCATGTTCGCCGGTCTGTTATGCGCCCTGGGCTGGATCTGGTGGCACCGGGACCAAAACGAGACCGGGGACCATCAGCCAGTGGTGCTGAAAAATCCGTTGCAGCTGGGCATGGCATTGCAGTTCGGCCTGATTCTGGCTGTGGTGCTGTTTCTTTCCGAAGCCATGAAAGAATGGTTCGGCAGCTCGGGCATCTATGTGCTGTCCGTGGTATCCGGGTTGATTGACGTGGATGCCATCGCCCTGTCCCTGTCCCGGTCCGCCAGTCAGGACCTGGCTTCGGAAGTGGCGGTGCTGGGGATTCTTCTGGCCTGTTTGACCAACACCCTGGTCAAGGGGGTAATGTTTGCCTTTATTGCCGGATACAAAGTACATTTCAAACTGCCGCTGCTGATGCTGGCGGCCATGATTCCGGGCTGTGCCGTGGCCCTGGTCCTGATGTGACCGATATTTTTCCCTTTGCAATACAATCTTTTCTGCCGTAGAATTCAAAAAGTCAGTCAATCCAACAACACAAAGGAGGTATACATGAAACAATCCGACAGATGGTGGCTGGAGCCCCTATCTGGCCGGGGCGCTCGCCGGTGTGGTGGGAATTTTGTCCGTGGTGATTGCCGGCAAATATTTCGGGGCCTCCACCTCGTTTGTCCGGACCGCCGGAATGATCGAACAGTTTTTCGGGCCGGATCGGGTGGCGCAGATGGACTATTCTCATCAAAGTGGTGCCCAAAATCGACTGGCAGTGGATGTTCATGATCGGCATCATTTTAGGCGCGTTTATCTCCGCTGTTACTTCCGGATCATTTAAATTTCAGGCGGTCCCGGACATGTGGGCCGAGCGGTTCGGTGCCGGCAGTGTGGGCAGGCGGGCGGTTTTTGCCTTTTTCGGCGGGGCCGTGGCCATATTCGGGGCCCGGCTGGCCGGGGGCTGACCCAGCGGTCACGGGTTGAGCGGTACGCTTCAACTGGCGGTCAGCGGGTTTATCGCGTTCATCTGTTTCTTTGTCGGCGGCATCTTTGTCGCCCGACTGATTTACAAATAAGGAGGCCATCTATGGATATGCTGATATACGGACTGATCACCGGACTGCTGTTCGGCTTTCTGCTTCAGAAAGGACGGGTGCTGCGCTACGAGCAAACAGATGGGTGCCATGCGGCTCATAGACATGACCATTGTCAAGTTCATGCTTTCCAGTGTGCTGGTGGGCATGGTGGGGATTTATCTGCTCAGGGACCTGGGGGTGGTCTCGTTGTCCATCAAAGCCACGATCCTGGGACCGGTCATCATCGGCGGCCTGATATTCGGCCTTGGGTGGGGCCTTCTGGGATACTGTCCGGGCACCTCCATGGGTGCTCTGGGAGAAGGACGCTGGGATTCGGTCTGGGGTATCCTGGGAATGATTGCGGGGGCCGCGGTTTTTGCGGAAGCCTATCCCGCACTCCAGAAAACCGTCTACACCTGGGGGGATCTGGGCAAAATCACCCTGCCCCAGGTACTGGGAATCCATCACTGGATTATTATTCCGATATTTGTTGTCGGAGGGTTGCTGCTTTTCAAATGGCTGGAAAAAAAAGGCCTGTAAACCCATTCCGGGTGCCGGTTTATAGAGATACGCATGCATCAGCATCCGGTTTCAAATTGAAAGAGATCTGCCATGGATGATATGTTCAACCCCAATGAACCGTTGATTCAGAAACTGCGGATTGTAATCCGCTTCTGTGTCCGCAGCCTGGCGGTCCTGATGGACTTTTATAGCGATGTCCTGCATGGTTCATTTTGCGCCCGGCTTGAACCGATCCTTGTCAATTCCCAGTTTTTTCATTTTTCCGTACAGCCCCCTGGGATGGATGCCTGCCAATCGGGCGGCTTCCCCCACACGGCCCCGGGTTTTTTTCAGCAGCATCTCCAGGTATTGTTTCTCCACCCGGGTGATGACCCGGGATTTGACCTGTTCCAGGGTCCGGCCTTCCCAGGCAAGTTCAGGATCGGTTTCCACCGCACCCATCCAGTTTCCGTTTCCGGGCATTTCCTTTGCTGCATGAAATCCGGATGGAAGATCTTTGAGTGTAATCCGATTCGACCGACAAAGCAACACCGCCCGTTCAATCACGTTCATCAGTTCCCGGACATTTCCGGGCCAGGCATACTCGCACAGGGCATGAACCGCATCCTCTGAAAAGCCTTCAATATCCCGCCCCATGCGCTGGGCCTGCTGGGTCAGAAAATGTTCCGCCATGGCCGGAATATCCTCTTTGCGCTGCCGCAGCGGCGGCAGGGTCAGGGTGATGACGCCCAGACGGTAATACAGATCCTGGCGGAATCGTTTGTTTTCCACCTCCCGGGTCAGGTCTTTGTTGGTGGCGGCGATGACCCGGACATCCACCCACACGGGAGATTCCCCGCCCACCGGAATGAACTCGAAATCCTGAAGCACCCTGAGGAGCTTGGACTGCATTTTCAAAGGCATCTCACCGATCTCATCCAGAAAAAGCGTACCGCCGTGGGCCAGTTCGAACGCGCCTCTCCGGGAACGGACCGCACCGGTGAACGCGCCCTGTTCATGGCCGAACAATTCACTTTCCATGAGCTGATCCGGAATGGCCGCCATATTTAAAGCGATAAACGGGCCTTTGGCACGGTGACTTTCCATGTGAATGGCTTTGGACAGATGCTCTTTTCCCACCCCGGTCTCTCCCTGGAGCAATAAGGTGACATCCGTGGCCACCACCTGACGGACCTCTTCCAGAAACAGCTGCATGTCCCGGCTGCCGGATTCAAAATCATGCAGCCGGGGCTGCGTCCGGCCCCGGTGGTCGAACCGGTTCAAATCATAAAACTGCTGCCGGGAAGCCAGGGTGCTTTCAATGGCTTCCACCAGCCGGTCCGGGGGCAGTCCGGCGTAAAGCACCATATCCGCCCCCGCGCCCAGAAGATCGGCATGGGCTTTGGAAGACTCCCGGTCATCCAGAACAATGGTGATGGGTTTTTCCGGCAGGTTGTTGAGAATCGCGACACTGGCATCCACAGGCTTTGGGATCAGGGTCCGGCTGATCAGAAACACATCGGCACAGCTTCGCACCAGATCCTGCCAGGTATTGTCCGGGTGATGGAAAATATTGAGCCGGACATCCGCTTCGACCAGCCGTTTTTCAATGGCAGCCGCCAGTTTTTTTTCCTTTACAGCACAGACAAGCCGGGTCAGCACGGATAAAGTCTCCTCAGCACTTATCTTTATGGTAAATAAATACCGAATTTTATAACACGTCTCTGTGTTATATCCAACTCTGAAAAAAATACAACCATTCAGCAAAAAAATTCGAAAAACCGGGCTTTTAAACCCTGAGACGGTCATTATTCTATTCTCTGTCCCGCGCTGGATTTTCAAGATTTTCAGTATTAATAAGCCGAAATATTATTTTTGGCAAAAAAATACCGAAAAATTTCCCTGATTCCGCCAAACAATATTTTTTAACCTATTGCTTTTAAAGGGAAATAAAATAATTTCATTCTGGCATACTTTCTGCTTTTATTCAAAATCAATCAAGCCGGTTTCCCAGAAAACCGCTGGACCGGAAAAATGAACGAAAAAACAATCAGGAAGGTTAAGCCATGGTTCAAAGAGAGAACAACCGACGCGCCAAACATAAAGCGCCTAAGTTCAAAGAAACCCAGGAAGAGGACCTGTGCTGGGAAGACCGTCGGGAACGCCACAATCAAAAGAAAGAATCAGAAAAAAAACCGTACCAGAAAAATCGAACCAAACCCAAATGGTAGCTGTGTGCTGCCTTCAAGAAAAAGGAAATCACACATGAACGTATCCCCCTGCATCAAACCCAATGTCACCCTGGAAACCATGCCGCAAGCCTGGGGCATTGCATCCGCCATCGATATTTATGACTGCGATCCCGAAAAAATCCGGGATGCCGATTATATCAAATCATTTGTGGCCCGGCTGTGCGATCTCATCGAGATGAAACGCTTTGGCGAGACCCAGGTGGTTCATTTCGGGGAAGATGAAAAAGTGGCGGGATTTTCCATGGTTCAAC
This sequence comes from Desulfotignum sp., assembly GCA_034522435.1. Classification (GTDB taxonomy): domain Bacteria; phylum Desulfobacterota; class Desulfobacteria; order Desulfobacterales; family Desulfobacteraceae; genus Desulfotignum. The sequence continues at coordinate 3,615 of JAXHLJ010000017.1, read as the reverse complement.
TGATTGAAACATCGCTGATATCCGCCCATTTCGCCAACCTGACCAACACGGTTTACCTGGATGTGTTCAGCTGCAAATCCTATGATCCGGAAGTAGTCCGGCAGTTTTCCCAAACCAGTTTCGGCGGGTCTTTTTCCAGGATTTCCGTCACCCAGCGTCTCTGAATGAACGGCATACACCCTGTCCTGTACCAGGACCCGGCCCATTGCAGAAAATTGTGGGAAAGTCTGTGGCCCGGCCGGGTCCTGTTCGACCTGTGGCCGGTCAGATGGTGTTTTCACAAGGCATTTGACCGGCCCCTGGCGTTTCACGTGGCTGAACAGGCCGGCCGGCCCGTGGGGCTGCTGGCGTTGTGCAGAAACGACGAAGCCGGCACCTATGTCCAGTTTCCCGGGGAAACCTGGCAGGGCAGAACCTGGCTGGAACAGAATCGGATCATCGCGCGCACACCTGAAATTTTGGAAACGCTTCTGGATGCCGTGCCCGGACCGGTGGATCTGCGGTACATCAAATACCGGACCGGCATGAACCAGACCGGGCTGCTGCATCCGGACGAAACCCGGTACCTGTTTTTTCCGGCATCTGCCGGATTTGATTTCGATACCTACTGGCAGTCCATCCCCGGCAAAACCCGGAAAAAACTGAACGCAGACATCCGCAAGCTGGAAGCACAAGATGTCTGCATCTCAGAAGGGACCCTGTCGGACATGGACCATCTGTTTAGCATGAATATCGCTGCCTTCGGGCCGGATGCCTATTTTTACGACCCGCGGTTTCTTCGCGCCTTTGAACTGCTGGCCGAATTTCTCCACAAAATGGGGCTGCTTCGCATGACCTGCGTGCACATCGGCGGCAGACTGGCTGCCGTGGACATGGGGGCGTTGTGGAAAGGGACCTATACCCTGCTGGCCGGGGGAACCAGCCCGGAATTTCCCGGGGTCGCCAAGCTCATCAACCGGCATCACCTGAAATGGGCTTGCGCGCAGCACCTGAAATACGTGGACTTTCTATGCGGGGATTTCAACTGGAAACAGCGGTTCCGGCTGACCCCGGTCCCTCTGTTTGAAATCACCACCCACCCTTTTGCCCGGGAATCCGGTATTCATGCCGACCACCGACATGTCCGCTGCGCGTAGCACGCCCAGAGTGCTTGTCGTGGGCACCACTGCCGACTATATTGAATGGATCCGGACCCGGTACCCGGATGAGGCGCTTTTCATCACGGCCCCGTCTGTGCGTCAGTCGGCTCAGGAACCGGTGCCGGATCCATCCGAGGAACTGGTATGCGACCTGACGGACACGGCCGCGCTGATGAACGCGGTGACCGCCCATATGAACACCTGGTCCCAGACACCTGCCGGCATTGCCTGTTTCGACTGTGAATCCATGATCACCGCGGCCCGGCTGGCCCGGACCCTGGGGCTGTCATATCCCGGGGAATCCGCCATTCTGAACTGCCGGGACAAACTGATTTCCAAACAGTTATGGCAGGCGCAGGGGGTTTCCTGTCCCCGGGTCTGGCCGGTTCACGGCATCGAGGATGTGATGCGGATCCTCAAGGACGTGACCGCCGGCCTGGTGCTGAAACCGGCCTGGGGCAGCGGCAGCGAGCTGGTGTTTCAATGCGGCAACAGAAAAGAGGCGGAAACCGCATGGCAGACCATGACCTTTGGCCTGGAAAAAAGAAAAAAAAACGCGTTGTTCGCGCATCCGGATCAATTGATTCTGGCTGAAGAACGGATCTGCGGACCGGAATACAGCGCGGATTTCATTCTGACGAACACCGGTCTGACCCTGATCCGTCTGGCCCGGAAAATGATCCCTGCCGGCATGCCTTTCGGCACGGCCGCCGGATATGAAGTGCCCGGAATCCTGCCATTGCAGCTGCCGGTTGAGACATTGGCTTCCGTTCTGGAAAAAGCGGCCCGGGCCCTGGGACTTGAGACCGGTATCTGCATGGTGGATTTTGTTATCAATCACAACCGGCCCTATCTTCTGGAAATCACGCCCCGGCCCGGCGGCGACTGCCTGCCCTGGCTGCTGGATATATCCGGGCACCTGGACATCCTGAAGCTGACCCTGGATGTGGCCGGAAACCGGCTGTGGGACATCAGTGCGGTCCAATTCTCCCCCCACATGGCCCTGCGGATTCATGCCGGAAAACACGGAATTCTCAGGAAGATCGATTACCGGGACCTGGCTTCGGAACCCCGGGTCAAACAGATTCATCTGATCCGGAAGCCCGGCCACCGGATTGTCCTGCCGCCCGATGATTATGACTCCTGGCTTTTAGGACACGTCATCTTTGACACATACGGGTGGAACTTTCCTGAAACCCGGTGCTCCCTGCTGATCCGGCGCCTGGAAATCGAGATCCAGCCATGACTTTGCAGACGGATCATCCCCATCCCGTGATGACACCTGAGTTTCTCAACAGCCAGGTGGAACCGCTGTTTGATCAATCCCGGCAATTCCTTGAAACGGTTGAAACCCATGGATCGCCCCTGTATCTGGTGGATTCGGCAAAACTTGCTGATCAGGCCGCACGGTTTAAGACCGCCTTTGCATCCCGGCTGCCTGCCACCCGGTTTTATTTTGCCGTGAAAAGCAACAACATGCCGGACATCTCCCGGATTCTGATTTCCAAAGGGTTCGGCCTGGATGTGTCGTCCGGCCTGGAACTGGCAGCGGCCCTGGATCTGGGAGCAGACGACATCATTTTCAGCGGCCCGGGCAAAACCGGAGATGAACTGATGATGGCCGCAGCCCATCCGGACCGGGTGACCCTGCTGATGGACAGTGTCGGAGAATGCCGGCGGCTCATGGCGATTCTGGCGGAAAAAAAACAGACCCTGTCCGCGGGTATCCGGCTGAACTGCCAGCCTGACGGGCTGTGGCAGAAATTCGGCATTCTGCCGGACCAGGTCCCGCCCCTGATCCAAGAAATTCTGGCTCACCCGTTTCTGTCATGCTCAGGCATCCAGTTTCATTCTTCCTGGAACCTGACCCCGGACCGGCAAAAAGAAATCATCCGGAATGCAGGCGCCCTGCTCGAGCGATTGCCGGCGGATTTTCTTGCCGGGTGCCGGTTCATCGACATCGGCGGCGGGTACTGGCCGGAAACAGGCGAATGGCTGGTGTCGGATGATCCTCTGTGCCATTATCATCTGCCGGCCGCGCCTCTGGAAATCTTTGCACAGGCGCTGTCCAAAGCCCTGACCGATCATGTGCTGCCGCATGTGTCCCCGGTCATCTGTTTTGAGCCCGGCCGGTGGATCTGTCATGATGCCGTGCATATCGTGGTTCAGGTCATTGATAAAAAAATGCCCGACATGGTGATCACGGATGCCGGCACCAATGCCGTGGGCTGGGAGCGGTTTGAAACCGATTATTTTCCGGTGCTGAACCTGACCCGGCCCGGCCTGACCGAGCAGCCCTGCCGCATCCTGGGATCGCTGTGCACCCCCCATGACGTCTGGGGATATTCGTTTTTCGGTTCCGGCATTCAGGAAGGGGATATTCTGATGATCCCGTTCCAGGGCGCCTACACCTACAGTCTGAGACAATCGTTTATCAAACCTCTGCCCAAAACGGTTGTCATATAATTTTCTTTCG
>JAXHLJ010000016.1:0-159553 GCA_034522435.1 Desulfotignum sp. | reverse complement strand
CTCATGGCCAGCAAGGTGGGAGATATCCTTCTGGTTTCCAGTCCATATGACGCGTTCATCATGGAAGAAGAGGGCCGGCTTTCCAACCGGATTATCCATGAATACAAGGGTCTGAACCTGTCCAGGCCCCCCCGGCTCACCTGGGTGTCTTCGGCAACCGAAGCATTCGAGCGGCTGGAAAAGAAAAATTTTGATCTGATCCTGGCCATGCCCAGTCTGGACGGCATGGACGTTCATACCTTCGGTGAAAAAGTCAAACTCACATACACGGATCTGCCGTTTTTCATGCTGCTGCACAACAACTGCGACATCAGCCAGTATCTGAGCCAGGAAAACCAGACCGCCATTGACCGCACCTATATCTGGGGGGGGAATGCCGACCTGCTTCTGGCCATCATCAAAAATTTCGAAGATGAAAAAAATGTGGCATTCGATACCGAAAATGCCAATGTCCGGGTCATCATCATGGTGGAAGATTCGCCCTATCACTATTCCTCCATTCTGCCGGTGATCTACAAGCAGATCGTGCTCCAGACCCAGTCCGTGATCGACGAATCCATCAACGAGGAACACCGGCTGCTGAAAATGCGGGGCCGCCCCAAGGTGCTGCTGGCCCAGACGTATGAAGAGGCCCTTGCCCTGTACGAAAAATACAAACCCTATGTATTGTCCGTATTTTCCGACATGCGGTTCCCAGAAACGGAAAAGAGGATGAAAACGCGGGATTACATTTGTTAAGCCAGATCAAGAAGGAAGTGCCGGACCTGCCCTTTTTGATTATCAGCACGGAGGAGCGCAGCCGGGATCTGGCCTACCAAATTCCGGCGGTGTTCATCAACAAGAATTCCGTCAACCTCAATGACCGGATCAAGATCTTTTTTGTGGGATGCCTGGGATTCGGTGCGTTCGTTTTCAGGCGGCCTGACGGAGAGGAGGTGGCCCGGGCCAGTGACCTGCGGGCCATTGAAAAACTGCTGCCGGAAATTCCGGATGAATCCATTGTGTTTCACGCGAAAAACAATGATTTTTCCCGATGGCTGCTGGCCCGCAGTGAAATCAGCCTGGCGCTGAATTTGAAACCTTACACCATCGATGACTTTCCCAATCCCAAATCATTGAAACGGTTTCTCATCGACAGCATCCGGGCCCGCCGACGGGGCACCCGCCAGGGCCAGGTCATTGAATTTGACTCCAAGCAGTTTGATTCAGACACCGGGTTCATGAAAATCGGTAACGGCTCTCTCGGGGGCAAAGCAAGAGGCCTGGCGTTCATGGCCTCTCAGATCAAGCAGGACAATGAGCTCATCCAAAAATTCCCAGACGTGGATATCCATATTCCCCAGACCTTTGTGATCGCCACGGACGGATTCAAAATGTTCATTGAAGACAACAACCTGGCCCAGCTGCTGGACTCCGACCGGAACCTGTCCGATGACATGGTGGTGAAAGCTTTTATCCAGGCCCGGTTTCCGGACTGGCTGAAAAACAACTTAAAGGTTTATCTGGAGCATGTAACGTATCCCATTGCGGTGCGGTCCTCCTCATTGTTTGAAGATGCCCATTACCAGCCGTTTGCCGGCCTGTACAAAACCTATATGCTGCCCAATTCCGACAGCAGCCTCGACACACGCCTGGAAAGGCTGATCATGGCCGTCAAACTGGTATATGCCTCCACCTACATGAACGCCCCCCGGGCCTATGCCCAGAGCACCATGCACCGGACCGAAGACGAAGAGATGGCAGTCATTCTCCAGCAGCTCACCGGTATCCGGCATGACAACTATCTTTATCCGTCCATTGCCGGTGTGGCCCAATCCTACAATTTTTATCCCATTGCCCATCTCAAGGCGGAAGAAGGCATTGCATACATTGCCATGGGCCTGGGTAAAATTGTGATGGAAGGCGGGAAAAACCCTCCGGTTCTGTCCCCGATATCCCCAGTTTCTCCCCAGTTTTCCATGGTGGAGGATATTCTGGAAAACGCCCAGAAATATTTCTACGCCCTGAAAATGGATGTATTTCCTTCCGAAAAATCAGTTTTTTTCAGATCCCGGAGAAGACCCCACACTGGCCAGACTGGACCTCATGGATGCTGCGGATCATCCCATGGTTCAGCAGTTATGCTCCACGTTCCATGTTCAGGACAACCGGATCCGGGATGTGTTCTCCAACAAGGGGTATCCGGTGCTGACCTTTGCCGGCATCCTGAAGTTCAACAGTTTTCCGCTGGCGGACATCCTGGCGGAAGTCACCCGTATCGGTTCCCGGTGGATGGGATCGTCCGTGGAAGTAGAATTTGCCGTGAACCTGCACGCGGACGGCAACCGGAAACCGGAATTCTCTCTGCTTCAGATCCGGCCCATGGGGCGGTACAAGCAGAATCTCACCGTCAAAATCACGGATATGGATCGGGACAAGGCATTCTGTTTTTCGGTTCACTCTCTGGGGAACGGGGAATACAAAAACATTCACGATCTGATTTATGTGGACCCGGAACGTTTCGACCCGGCAAATACAGTCGAGATCGCCGGTGAGATCAACAAGCTCAATGCGCTGTTCAACAAAAATCAGAAAAAATATGTCTCATCGGTCCGGGAAGATGGGGATCTTCCGACCGGTGGCTGGGCATTCCCGTGGCATGGAACGATATCTCCAATGTCGGGGTCATGGTGGAGACCACCATCGAAAGTATCAAGGCGGACCCGTCCAGGGCTTCCCATTTTTTCCAGAATATCACTTCGTTGGGCATTGCCTATATCACGGTATCCGACAATGACGAGGACTTTATTGACTATGAATTCCTGGGCCGGCAGGAATGTGCGGCCATCACCCCGCATCTGAAACATATTCATTTCAGGGACGGGCTGTCTATCCGGGTGGATGGAAAAACCTCCCGGGCGGCGCTGATTCCCCATGAACCGGCGTCAGACAACCTGTCCATGCCGGATGTACCGGTGATCGATCCTGAAACGTAACCCAAATCCGGACCGGCGTGCCGGCCAGGGGATCAACCATTGCTGTACACCGGTCCGGATTCCACACAACATGAGGGTGAATATGATGAATGCTTTCAATGATATATCGAAACTGTATGATGGTGACGCACCTGTGATCACCACCATTGATTCCCATACCGAAGGGGAGGTGACCCGCCTTATTGTGGACGGATTGCCGCCTGTAACCGGGGCGACCATGATGGAGAAACTGATCCGGTTCAGAACCGATCATGACACGGTCCGGTGCCTGTTGACCAGAGAACCCCGGGGATCACGCCAGGTGCTGGCCGCCCTGGTCACCGAACCGGTGACTTCGGATGCCGCGTTCGGCCTCATCTATATGGACGCCCGGCGTTACCCCTATCTGTGCGGCCATGCCACTATCGGGGCCGTGACGACTTTGTTTTGCACCGGGACCCTGACGCTGGCAGATGGGGAAAACCGGGTGGAGATCGACACCCCGTCCGGACGGATGACCGCTTTGGCCCATGTCCAAAACGGCCGGTTGACGTACCGTGTCCATCCAGATGGTGCCGACCTTTGTTTATGCCACGGATCAGCAGATTCAGGTGGACGGATTCGGACCCGTTTTTGTGGACCTGGTGTGTGCGGGCGGATTTTTCGCCATGGTCAACACGCACCAGATCGATCTGACCCCCACGCTGGAAAACAAACAAATCCTGGTCGATCTGGGCATGAAAATCATCGAGGCGGCCAACGATCAACTCACGGTGACCCATCCGGAAACGCCCGATGTCGCCACCGTGGATGTGACCGAATTCTATGATACCGCCACCGCCGGCAGCCCGGCCCGGGGCCGGGGCATGGTGGTGTACGGCGAATCCACATGGACCGGTCCCCCTGCGGCACCGGGACCGCTGCCAAACTGGCTTTATTGCATCATTACAAAAAAATCGGCCTGAACGAACCGTATATCAATGCCAGCCCCTTAGGCACCACGTTTGAAGCCCGGCTGGTGGAAAAAACCAGCATCGGCGATTTTGAGGCCAGCGTCACCCGGATATCTGGAAAGGCCTGGATCACCGGGGTGCATCATTTCACCCTGGATCACACAGACCCCTTTCAACAAGGATACCTGATATGATGGTACCCGACCTGATTTTATACAACGCCACGCTGTATTCTCAAGGACCCATACCCTTTTCAGAAGAACGGTCTGCCGATTCAAACCGTCGACCGCCCCTCACCGCTCTGGCGACTGCAGGCAACCGGATCACGGCCCTGGGAGATGATGATACCCTTCTGGCCATGGCCGGCCCGGACACCCGGGTCCTGAACCTGGATCACCACCTGGTGCTGCCCGGTTTCATCGATACCCACTTTCATTTTTATGAATGGGCTGTCAATCTCAGCAGCATCGATTTTGCCAAAACCCGTGATTTTGCCGGCATGGAATCAGCCATCCGTAAAAAAGCGTCCCTGCTGGGTCCGGGTCACTGGATCCTGGGCCAGGGATTCAACGAGTCGGACTGGCCGGAAAACCGGATGCCCGACCGCCTGGATCTGGACCTGGCAGCCCCGGACAACCCGGTGTGCATCTGGCGCTGTGATCTTCACCTGGCGGTGGCCAATTCCATGGCCCTGTCTCTGGCCGGTATCGATTCCACCGTCCCGGATCCGGCGGACGGGGTGATCGTCAGGGACGGCACCGGCATTCCCACGGGTGTACTCAAAGAGATGGCCCCCAACCTGATTCGGAATGTGGTGCCGGCACTGACCTTTGACCAGCTGCTGGAAAACATGGACAAAGCCATGGCCCGGGCCCATGCCATGGGCTTGACCGGTATCCATGATATCCGGCTGATGGGCGGCGAAGAAGGGGTCGTGGCTTTACGGGCATGGCAGGCGTTGCACGCCCAGGGCCGGCTGGCCCTGCGGTGTCATGTGACCCTGCCCGGAGAAATGACCCGCCAGGCGGTTGACCTGGGACTGTGCACCGGATTCGGAGACGACCTTTTGCGTATCGGACATCTGAAATTTTTCAGCGACGGCGGGATGGGGGCCCGGACCGCCTGGATGATCGAACCGTACAACGATGCCGAATACGGCATGCCCCTGACCCCATCAAAGAGATCGAACAGGCCATTCTCCAGGCGGATGCAGCCGGACTTTCCTGCATGGTCCATGCGGTGGGGGACAGAGCCGTCCATGAAGTGCTGACCGTGTTTGCAAAGGTGGAAGTGCTGAACCGGAGCGCCTGCCGTATCCCCCACCGGATCGAGCACGTCCAGATGATTCTGCCGGAAGACCTGGCAGCTTTGGGCCGCCTGAAAAATCTGGCGGTTTCCTGCCAGCCCAACAACATGAGTCTGGACATCTCCATGATCGATCAATGTGCCGGAGATAGAGGCCGATACGCTTACAATTTCAGAAATATCCTGAACACGGGCGTTCCCACCATGTTCAGCTCGGATGCGCCGGTGGCGGACCCCAATCCATTTTCCGGCATCTATTCGGCGGTCACCCGGATGCGCATGAACCACACACCCGACAATGGCTGGTATCCGGACCAGTGTCTGACCGTGGATAAGGCGGTTCAGGGATATACGTCCACCCCGGCTGCGGCATCGGGCATGGGGAACCTGGCCGGCAGCCTGAGTGTGGGCAAACGGGCTGACCTCATTGTAACGGACCGCAATCTGTTCACCGTCGATTCCAAAGAAATCCCTGCCACCCAGGTGATGCTGACCCTGTTCAATGGAAAGATCGTGTATGAAAAACACTGACCTGTTTTTTCTGGAAACCATTTTCACCCGGTCCGCTGACGGTCTGCTGATCTGTGACGGCCGGGGCCGGATCCTGAAAATGAACCGGGCCGCGGAACGCCTCGACGGCATCCGGGCGGACCAGGTGCTGGGAAAAGATGTGAAAACCCTTGTGAAAGAAGGACAGATCAACCGGTCCGCCACCCAGGAAGTGCTGGAAACCCGGCGTCAGGTCAGCCTGATCCAGACCACGCCCCGGGCCGGATACTCTCTTCTGGTGACCGGCACCCCGGTGTTCGATGACGCCGGAAACATCGCCTATGTGGTGGTGAACGAACGGGATATTTCCCTGATCCATGACATGAAACAAAAACTGGCCCAGATGCGCCAGGAATCAGAAAAGATGCGGGATGAACTTACCGGACTCACACTGCGGGAACTGTCTGACAATGATGTGGTGGCCCAGAGCCCCTGTATGAAACAGACCTTGCACCTGGGGTTGAAACTGGCCGGATCGGGGCGTCCAATGTTCTATTGTATGGAGAATCCGGGACCGGCAAAGGACTGCTGGCCAAGTTCATTCACAAACACAGCCAGCGGGCGGATAAACCGTTTATCCAGATCAACTGCGCGGCCCTGCCGGAAAACCTGCTGGAAGCCGAACTGTTCGGGTATGAAAAAGGCGCGTTCACCGGGGCCAGTGAAACCGGCAAAGCCGGTCTGTTTGAACTGGCATCCGGGGGGACCCTGTTTCTGGATGAAATCGGAGAACTGTCTCCCGGGGTCCAGGCCAAACTGCTCAAATATCTGGATGACCAGGAAATCATGCCTCTGGGGGGTACCCGGTCGAAAAAAATCGACTGCGCGATTCTGGCGGCCACCAACCAGGATCTGGCGGAACTGACCCGTAAAAAACGGTTCCGTCTGGATCTGTTTCACCGGCTCAACACCTTTACTCTGTCCATCCCCCCGTTGCGGGAGCGGCCCGAAGACATTCTCGAGCTGACCCGGATCTGTCTGAAACGGTACAACAAGAAATACCGCCGCAGGGCCCATATCGGATACCGGTCCATGCACGCATTGAAAACCTATTCTTTTCCGGGCAATGTCCGGGAGTTGATCAATATCATCAAACAGGCGGTGGCCATGTGTGACCGGCGCCAGCTGGATGATTACCTGATCCGGTTGACCGAGAAGCCGGCCGTCTCCACTGCCTGTGAACCCTTCAAGAATACCGATGCCGGAACCGGACTGGTACAAACCCTTGAAGCCCTGGAGCATGACATGCTCAGGCAGGCGGCCGACCAATGCCGGACCACCCGCCAGGCCGCAGAATTTCTGGGTATCAGCCAGCCCACGGTGGTCAGGAAATTCAAAAAATACGGCGTACGTCTCCGGACAGGATAAAAAGATTCACTATTGAATCAAAGACCGGTCTGTTTTCCTTCCATGGCTTGACAAAAAGGGTTATTTTAATTAGATTCATATTTGAATCATAAAATATAATCATAAAATTCAAAGATTTGAGATAAAAATATTGATTCATAAACGAATCATTTTGAGCTCAACCCGGTGAGAATCCGGTCACGTTTTCATTAATCTCAATATATATCGGTAGGTTATAAATATAATTTTTCGACTGGTACATTTTTTGTATAAATATAGGCAAACACGCACAAACAGGACAACCCTCTCATGCATACCAAACAAAGGTGTTGATTTATGAAGGAAAAACCGTGGAAACCCTGGTTGCTGCTGTCACCCTCCCTGACAGCCGTATTTTTACTGCTGGTCGTACCGGTTTGTTTCGTGGTGGTGTACAGTTTCTGGCTCAGAGCCCCTTCCGGCATGGATATTCCGGCATTTCAGTTCGGCAATTATGCCAAATTTTTTGCGGATTCCTTTTATCCCGTGATCCTGCTCAATACCATCCGGGTTGCCCTTGAAACCGTTTTTATCTGCCTGATCATGGGCTATATCCCGGCCTATTTTTTTTACCGCACCGAATCCCGGTTAAAACCGTTTCTCATGATTCTGGTCATGCTGCCCTTCTGGATCAGTTTTATCATCCGTACCTTAAGCTGGATCAACATTCTGGGAGATTCCGGCCTGATCAATCACCTGCTGTTGAAATACGGCATGATTACCACCCCGCTTCCCATGCTGTACAATGAAGGGGCCGTGATCATGGGGCTTGATTCAATATCTGCTGCCGTTCATGATTTTAAATATCTATGTGAGCCTGGACGGTATCGACAAAAGTTTGACCGAGGCGGCCCAAAGTCTGGGATGCACCGAATGGCAGGCATTTCGGGAAGTTACCCTGCCCCTGAGCCTGCCCGGGGTGAGTGCCGGGTGTCTGTTGGTATTCGTGCTCACCTGCGGCACGTACCTGCCGCCCATGATCCTCGGAGGTCCGGATAATGACATGATCGCCAACCTTGTGTTCCAGAGGATCATCACCACCCTGGACTGGCCGTTCGGATCGGCGATTTCCGTCATCCTCCTGCTGCTTGCTGGTCATCATCGTCTATACCTATAACCGGTACATGGGCATTAACCAGATATTCAAATCCCTGAGCAAAGGGTAAGGGGAAAAGATATGAAAAACCTGATTTCCGGCTGGACCCTGATCAAACTCTATACCATTCTGGTGTATGCCTGGATGTTCGCCCCCATCGTGGCGGTGGTGATCCTGGCGTTCAACCCCCAGCAGTTTGGCACATTTCCTTTGGAAGGATTCAGCTTTAAATGGTTTGTCAAGCTTTCCCAGAACTCCACCATCCTGGAGGCCTTTAAAAATTCTCTGGTGCTGGGATCTTTGACAGCCATATTTTCCACCGCCATCGGCGTGCCCGCGGCCCTGGCATTTATCCGGTATGAATTCAAGGGCAAGGAGTTTTTAAACACCATACTCATTGCGCCCATCATGATCCCGGAAGTGATCCTGGGTGTGGCCCTGCTGCTGTTCATCCGGTGGCTGCAGCAGCCCAAAAGCTTTGTCCTGCTGCTCATCGGCCATGTGGTGCTGACCCTGCCCTATGTGCTGCTCATTGTCCAGGCCCGGCTGGTGGGAATCAAACGCGAATATGAAGAAGCGGCCCTGTCCCTGGGGGCCAACCCGTTTCAGACCTTTAAGGAAATCACCTTTCCATTGCTGGCCCCGGCTATTTTTGCAGGCATGCTGTTTGCCTTTACCATTTCATTTGATGATGTCACCGCCACCCTGTTCTGGGCAACGGCCCAGAATCAGACAGTGCCGGTCCAGATTTTCAGTATGCTCAGAACCTCCATCAGTCCGGAAATCAACGCCCTGGGAGCCGTCATGATCGTGTTGACCATTTCGATTCCCCTGGCGGCAGGCTATGTGGCACGGCGATTTGCCAGGGGAAACACCCCCTGAATCGAATATGACCGCACCCGGCTTTCGGGTTGGTGTGCATCCGGTATTTTAACGTGAGAGACAAAGGAGAAGACAATGGGAGAAGAATTAAAAAAACGGCTGGATGATGTGTATCAAAACTATCTGGAAGGAAACATCACCCGGCGGGATTTTGTCAAGTTCGCCGGCATTGCAGGCGCCGCTTTAGGGTTGGCAGGTGGACCTTTCGGCCTGATAGGCAATGCCTTTGCCAGCAAATCCATCACCTGTCATTCCTGGGGAGGCACCACCTCGGAGGCGCTGCGCAAATTCGCCTTTGATCCCTTTACCAAGGCTACCGGCATTGAAGTGATCGATGCGGCCTTCACCGGTATGGATGCGTTTTTAACCCAGGTCAAGGCCTCTTATCCGCCCGGAGGGGAATTTAATATTGCCCACCTGAGTGCGGTGTATGATTATGCCCGGTATACGGATCTGGGATTCGGCGTAGTTCTGGATGAAAGCAAAATTCCCAATCTCAAGAACGTCATGACAAAAATGACCGATACGTTGCGGGGCATCACAAATGGGACTTTGTCAGCAGTTCCCTATGACCTTGGCCAGACCGGGATCGCTTATAACACAAACGATATTTCCAAGGAAAAAGCGGAAAAACTGGGCGCATCTCTGCTCTATGACAAAAGCCTGAAAGGCAAACTGGGCTCCTGGGGCGGGGATTTCAGAACCAATATGTGGTACGCGGCCCTGCACACCGGTCAAAGTCCCAATAACATCACAGATGTGGATGCGGTATGGGATGCTTTGACAGAACAGCGGAGCATGATGAAAAAATACTGGGCATCCGGATCGGAACTCATGAGCCTGCTGGCCAATGGTGAAATTTCCGCCACTGTGGCATGGTCCGGTCGGGTGGCAGCCCTCCAGGAACAGGGACATCCCATCGGATACCTGGCCCCGGAAGGCACCTATTCATGGATGGAATACATGTATGTGCTCAAGGGCACGGACCTGAAAGTGGCCCAGCAGCTGCTCAATTTCATGCTGGAACCCGATGCGGCCATTGCCGTGGCCCAGGGACAGAAATATCCGCCGGCACTGGATCCCACCAAAGTGGAGATGCCTGAGGATGTTAAAAAACTGCCGGCATTTGACCCCACAGGTAAGCTCAATGGGTATCTGTTTGCAGATCCGGCCTACTGGAACAAGCACCAGCTGGAATGGGCGGAAAAATGGGACCGGATTATGGCCGGTGCCTAAGCCCCCTGAATCTTAATGAACCGGGCACCCCGGCAGTTGATCGACTGCCGGGGGCCTTTCCATAAACAAAACGGGAGAACACTGGTTTGGCACAAGCAAAAGACCCGGCCTTTGTCAGATTCAAGGGCATTGAAAAACGGTTTGGTGATCTGGTGGCAGTGCAGCCCATGGATCTGGATATCCCCGAAGGATCCTTTGTTACACTGCTGGGCCCCTCCGGTTGCGGGAAAACCACCCTGCTCCGGATGCTGGCCGGGCTTGAACCCCCTACCCGGGGGGACATATTCATCAAGGGAAAGCGCATTAACGACACCCCCATCCACAAGCGCAACCTGGGCATGATATTCCAGAACTATGCGTTGTTTCCCCATAAAACGATTTTTGACAATGTGGCCTTCGGCCTCAAATACCGTGATGTGTCCAAAACCGTGATGAAGGAAAAGGTGGAAAAAGCCCTGGAAACCGTGCGGCTGCCGGGGGTGGGAAGCCGGATGCCCTCCCAGCTGTCCGGCGGCCAGCAGCAGCGCATCGCCCTGGCCCGGGCCATTGTGATCGAGCCGGACGTGCTGCTCATGGATGAACCGTTGTCCGCCCTGGACGAGAACCTGAGAGAAGACATGCGCCGGGAGATTGACAATCTCCAGATGGTACTGGGGGTGACCACGATTTTTGTCACCCATGACCAGAGAGAAGCATTGTCCATGTCCGACAAGGTGGTGGTGATGAAAGAAGGCTTTATCCAGCAGCAGGGAGAGCCTGAAGAGGTCTATAACAATTCTATCAACCATTTTGTGGCGGATTTTCTGGGCCATTCCAATTTTCTGAAAGCACAGGTGAAAACCCGTAAAAACGGAAATTATGAGGTGGAACTGGCGGACGGCAGCACCTGCCTGGCCAGCCCGGTGGGGGAATTCGAGGTAACGGAAAACGCTGAAATCGTCATCCGGGCGCAGAAGATGACTCTGGGAAATAAAGAAGATTTCATCAGAGAAGAAGGGATGAATTATTTTTTCGGCACAATCAAGGACCGCAGCTATATGGGGGAGAGGTCAGTTATTTCGTGGAAATTGCCGACGGTCAGCTGCTGCATGTGATCAATTTTGTCAAGCGATCCCCGTATCGCCGGGGAGAAGAGGTTTATATCCGGGTGGATCCGTTCCACTGCCGGTTGTTGAAACAATAACTTAAACCAGACGTTTTTTTCCGACCATTCAAAATAGAACGGAGAACCCTGCACCGTTCTGACAGGAGACGTGCGCATAATACAGGAGGAAATGAACATCCAGTGACAAAGCAGTTACATGAATGCCCCGTCCACGGCAGTTTCATGGGGATCAAAAAGACGCTGGAACCAGGGGCCAGCTACATCATTTTTGAAAACGATTTGACACTGGGGGAAGAATCCATTTTTGATCCGTCTCACATGGCATATGCCTATTTTGAAGCCAACGCCTTTACCTGGAAAGGTGGTGGACGAAGTCCTTCAAAGAGAGTATCTGGTGGTGTGCATCGGGACGGGCAATGAAGATGAAGTTTTGGGCCAGGTCATGGGATACGGTTTTCCCAGAGAAACGGTCTATTATTTATACAAGGCAAAAGAGGCGTAACATGAAAACAGACAGAAACATATCAGACACCTCCCTGGACATCCGGTTCGAATATTCCGGGGAACAAAAAACAGTGCTGCTTTCCCGACTGGAGGAAGGGGCCCGGACATTTCTGGAAATATACGGCAATGCCCAGTTCTGCGGCAGCGAATTCGCCGATATCATCAAACAGGGCAGCGGCCAGGCCAAATGGGAGAATCTGCTGGCTGCCACCGGGTTTGAAGGATATCCTGAAGATTTTTTTAAAACCGTTCTATCCGCCATTGCCGCAGGCGACGGTCAGACGCTGGAACTGAACGGTGTGACCCTGCCCCATATTCTGCTGGTGGCCTTTCTGGAACAGGTGATTCCCGGCCACGGATATGTGTCGGTCCGAAATACGGACCAGCTCATCTCCCTGACCAACCACAACATCCCTGAATCCGATCGGGACAATATCCAGAAGGTCATTGAAAAATATCCGGTGAGGCTGTCCCGGCACACCATCCGGCAGATGATGGTGTCCAGGGACGTGGCATACCAGTATCTGCCGTTTGTGGAGGAACTGGACAATGTCGGTCACACCAACACCTGGATCGGCCAGTTCCATGAGGGGCTCCTGGAACAGATGTATCAGAACCGGGTGATCTTTCTGCTCAACATGAGCTGCCCGGTCTACTGCCGGTTCTGTTTCCGGAAACACAAGGATTCCCGGAATGAAAAAAACCCCACCCCCAAAGCGGTGATGAAAGCCGTGGATCATGTCCGCTCATCCCCGGCCATCAAGGAGATCGTGATTACCGGGGGCGATCCTTTTCTGAACAGAAAAAACATGGAAGCCGCCATTGACGGACTCAAGGAGGTGGACCATGTCCAGACCCTGCGTTTGGCCACCCGTTCCATTGCCTATTATCCGGACCTGTTTCTGGAAAAAGAAGGGGAATATCTCAAATATATCAAACAGAAAAGCCTGGAACTGAACCGGACCGACAAACGGATCGAAGTGGCCACCCATTTCATCCATCCGGACGAGGTCTCCCCGGAAAGCCTGGACATCATCACCGACCTGGTGAACCACGGGGTGGCCGTGTATGTCCAGACCCCGTTTTTAAGCGACTGCAACGACACCGGCCCGGAGCTGGTGAGACTGTTCGGTCTGCTGCGGGGGGCCGGGGCCGAGCTGCACTATATCTATATCCCGTGCAGCCCCATTCACGGCAACTCCATTTACTGGAAACCACTGTCCGACGGCATCGATATCGCCCTGCATCTGCGGGCTCATTTGTCCGACCGGGTGATCCCCCGGATCTGCACGGCCACCCCCATCGGTAAGATGGACTGGTTCTCCAGCGGATGGGCCGTGGAAAAAGTGGAAAACCAGGATTATTTCGTCTGGATCCGCACCCCCTACACCCCGGAATATTTCAAGGCGTTTGCCCCTCTGGCCAATTCATTGACCAATGTGCGGGTCAACGCCGAAGGCACCATTGATATTCAATACATGGCAAAAATCGGCAATGACGACTATCTGGTGGGCAACCGGCCCGAAAAAACCGCACCGGTCAACCCAGACGCGCTGCCCGAGGAAGTGGCTCGGCTGAAAACCGCTTTGGTTGAAACCGTCCAGAACGCAGGCTCCATCGTGGATACCGGCCTGAAAGACTTGTCCCGCCTCCATGAAACCCGGGTGAGCATTCAGCCCTGGGCCGATGAGGCGGAATTCGCCTATATTGCCGATGATCCCCGGATCACGGATGTGCGGGTCACCGGCGAAGCTTTGGACTATCTGTTTGACATCCGCCGGATCGCAGCCCGGATGTCGCGCATCCCCCATGTCAATGCCCTGCGCATCGGCTCCATGACACTGGCTACGGATCCCCTGGCGTTCACAGACGCCAGGGTCGGTTTTCTCGGAGAGGTGAACAAACTGTCCGTGGTGTCACCGCTGCGGCTGGAAATCGAAACCTGGTTTGTGACGGCATCGGATCTGACTCCGGATCACACGCTTGTCACCCGCCGCCTGAACCACAAGGGCATCACCGTGTATGCCAATGTCCCGCTGCTGGGCGGGGTCAACGACAAAGACACTTCGATTCATGACCTGGCCTATGCCCTGAGATGCGCCGGCATCGAATTCCATCACCTCTACGTGGCCGGCCTGCCGGTCCAGATATCCTGGAACGCGGCCCATCCCGTCGATTCCTACGATGTCGTGGATATCGCCACCATGGTCCGAAGAGAAGGGTCCGGCCGTGAAATCCCCCGGTACATCATTGCCACGCCTTTAGGAGAAGCGGACTATGGACTGACATCCTTCATGATCCGGCAGGAAGACGCCGTGAGCGTGGAACTGCGCTGTTATGATCAGGCGTATTATACATCCATGGCACCGGAATTTAATTTTCCGGACGGCACCCGGATCTCGGAAAACGGTCACCCGGTGGTATCCATCCCCGGACTGATCAAAACCAATGACTTTGTGGTTTCCTGAAAAGGACATTTCAGCATGAAATACCCGTATATTGCCTATTGCGAGAATATTGAAATTGTACCGGTGTTCACGGGATTGACCGGAGACCCGCTGATCGTGGATCTGTCTGTGGGATCAAAGGTGTTTGATGAAGTGGATATTGCAGACCAGCCGGCGTTTCAACGCTGGCTGGACCATACCATGTCACAACAGCATACCTGGGGGCTGGCCTCTTACCTGGAAGACCGGGAAGCCATCCTGTCCAAGTACCCCCAGATGCGGGAGGAACAGCGGTATTTTCACCTGGGACTGGATATCATCGTCCCTCTGGGAACCCCGGTTTGTGCCCCATTGGACAGTGTGGTCCAGGAAAGCGGATATGAAGAAGGCCCGGGCAATTACGGCGGCAATGTGCTGCTGCGGCACGACAACCCGGCATTCGACACCTTTTACAGCCTGTACGGCCACCTGAACAAAGAAACGCTGCCGGCGCCCGGAGACCGGTTTGCCGCCGGAGATGTGTTTGCACACATCGGCGATTTTCATGAAAACGGCAACTGGTTCTTTCACACCCATCTGCAGGTCATCACGCAGAAAGGATTTGAAAACGGCTGGGTGTCCAAAGGCTATTGTTCAAAGAACGACCTGGCGGTCATGGACCAGCTTTGTCCGTCTCCGCTGTCCCTGTTCAGAATTTAGCAGACAACCCGTCAATGATTCCGGAGGCCTTTCACCTCCGGAATCGGCACCACACTTTCTTTACATCGGGCGCGTTATTGTTTGCAGTCCCGATGCCGGATCATGTAGTCATTCAGTGCGTCCTGGACGGTCCTTGCGGCAAGGCCGGCACAGTGCTGGTCCTTTTCCGGTAATCTGCCGATGGTTTCCAGGACTTTTTCATCTGTAATGTCTGTGAGTTCATCCGGGTCTTTTCCCAGGGTCAGTTCGGCTGCAAAGGACCCGCTAATGGCACTGGAAGCGCATCCAGTTTATCCATGGTCAGAACGCCTTGCCACAGCAGCTTCCAGGACCTGCGCATCCAGAAGCCTGGCCGGGTGAAGAGCCGCAGCAGGCTGTATCTCCCAGCCCGGGTTTTCTCATTTTTGCCGGGCCGGACATGGCGGAATGGGCTGATATCTGTTTGCTCAGGTTGGTGCTGTTGCAGGCGGTGCACCTGGGTTCATCCCCGGTATTGGCAATGAGCAGTTCGCTGACCCGGCCGCAGTCATTGCATATAAAATCAAACAAAGGCATGGGATCTCTCCTTTAACAATCAGGCAAAGATATTATCCGGTTTGTAGGGATGGGCGCCTTCGATCACTTCGACACCGGCTTTGGCTTTAATTTTATTGATGATCACATCTTTGTGGGGGCAGTGATCCGTGATGCACGGGCCGATATGAATCTTTGTGACTTTTTCTCCCATGGGGGAGTTCCAGAGGTTCACCTGGGCCAGGCGCGTCACAATGGTCGCGCCGGGGCAGTCCCCGCAGTTCAGCAGGCCTGTGATTTCAGCATCCGTGTCTTTGTATCGGTTGAATTCACCCGCTTTTCTGTTAAACCCCACCAGGCATCTGCTGCACCCGATGCAGACATCATCCATGGCTTTTTTACATCCGACAATCAGTATTTTTTCCATGTTTTTTCCTTTCACCCTTTCATCATGAAACAGCCGTTTGTTGATACCAACGCGATATCTCCGTTATTGGATTGCAAACCATATGCCAGTTTGGAATGAAAATGAGAATAAGTTTGAATATTCATCAATTAAAGACAGTTAAAGCCGAATTTTGTTTAGAAGATTGTTTTTTTCGGAATCGGGAATCGCAGGAATGCGACCTGTAAAGGCGCATGATGCCGTTTTCATGTCTTGCTGCGCGGCCCTGGTGGAATAGGGATCAAAGATCTTTAAGGGGTCTCTTTTTCAGATAGGCATCGAATTTCTCAAGAACCTCCGGGACATTTTTCCGGCCGAACCCAACGCGGAATGCGTTCGACCCGTCATTGTAAAGGGTACCCGGTAACAGCAGAATGCCGGCTTTTTCCACAAGATCCGTGCAGAATTCTTGCACCGGTCCTTTCAGCAGAATGGGAAACGCGACCGAACCGGCTTTTGGCCGATACCAATGGAACAGATCGGCATGGCCGGCAAAAAAGCGGTCCAGATGATCAAGGTTTTTTTGAATGATCCGGATATTGCGTTCGGCGATTGTTTCAGCGTTTTGTAATGCAATGGTGGCCAGAAACTCACTTGGCGCACTGTTACAGATGGTGGTGTAATCCTTGAATGCAGACAGTGCATTGTAAATACGCGTGTTGCGGGTAGCAACCCAGCCGATTCTCAGACCGGCCAGGCCGAAAGTTTTGGACATGACCCCCAGAGACACGGCCCGGTCGTTGATATCCGCGGCAGCCGGCAGACGGTCCGACGGATCCAGTTCAAG
Organism: Desulfotignum sp.; assembly: GCA_034522435.1. Lineage (GTDB taxonomy): Bacteria > Desulfobacterota > Desulfobacteria > Desulfobacterales > Desulfobacteraceae > Desulfotignum. Next base: position 142,692 of record JAXHLJ010000016.1, on the reverse strand, counting down.
GCCCCGGTACACTTCATCGGAGAAAATAATAAAGCCGTGCTTTTCAGAAAGTTTTGACAGTTCGTGAATAAATTCGGGACCCGGCAGAAAACCGGTGGGGTTGTGGGGAAAATTGACCACCACCACTTTGGTTCGGGGGGTCAGCAGTGTCCGGAGCACGCCAAGATCCAGTTCCCAGTGGTGTGCCGGATCCCCCCGCCATTGGGAAACTTCAGCACCGATACTCCGGGCCACTTCAGCAAGAGACTGATAGCAGGGCCCCTGCACGATGACATGATCCCCGGAGCCAAGGGCCACATTCATGAAATTGAAGATCGCTTCCTCTGCCCCGGCATGCACAAGCACGTGGTCGGCAATGATATTTTCATACAGTGCTGCCACCGCCTGCCGCAGCACTGGATCGCCTGATGATTCCGTGTAGCCGAGCCAGAGCGAAAGGAACCGTTCCTGCGCACCGGGTGCAAGTGCGAGCAGATCCCGCAGTTCCATGCTTTCGCAATCCGAAGTACACAGCAGAAAAGGGGCGGAAAATTCATGTTTCGCAAAGTAGCGCTCAAGGTGGAACGGTGCCAGTTTCATGTAAAAATTCCTTAAATGGGTGTCAATATTTTCGTCCTGAAATTGTTTATTTTCACACCTTTTTATAAAAGTCAATGGTACTGGCGATCCCGGTAAGGGTTGATTAACAGCACAGCAACAATCATTTCCGCTTGATTTAGCTGACAGTTCCCTGTAAAAAAATCATGTCATCGGGGAACGGGTCCGGGTCTGACAAAAAAATACGAGAAATGATGGAGAAATCATGAAGGTTACCGTATGTGAACTGCCCAACAACTGGGCCCGGGATGACACCCTGTGGAAAGAAATAACTGACCACCTGACATCTGAAGCTTCCGATCTCCTGGTGCTGCCGGAGATGCCGTTTTATACCTGGATCACCCGGTCGGACCGGGTGGACCCCGCCGTGTGGGACAAGGCGGTATCGGCCCACGACGCATGGATCGGACGTCTGACAGAACTGCCGGTTGACATGGTGGCCTTGTCCCGGCCCGTGACCCTGGATGGCTGCCGGCTGAACCAGGGCATCATCTGGACCCGCCAGGACGGCATTCTGCCCTGCCATGAGAAATACTACCTGCCCAACGAACCGGGATATTTCGAGGGCCGCTGGTACCAGCGGGGCAACGGCCGGTTCCAGGCGGTCCAGGTGAACGGGGTGCGCATCGGTTTCATGATCTGCACGGACCTGTGGTTCACGGACCGGGCCAGGGAATACAAGGCTCAGGATGTGGATATTCTGATATGTCCCCGTGCCACACCTGCATCCAAAGAAGATATCTGGGTGCCCGGCGGCCGGGCCGCCGCCATTGTGGCAGGGGCCTTCTGCCTGTCCTCCAACTTCAACGGCCCCAATGTGCCGGGAGAGGATTTTGGCGGGGCCGGCTGGGTCATCGAACCGGAAAGAGGCTCGGTGCCGGGCCTGACCGACCAGCGGCAGTGGCTCCTGACCCTGAATATCGATCCAGAGGCAGCCCGGGCCGCCAAACAGTCCTATCCCCGGTATGTCATGGAATAAGCGTCAATACTCAGGAGACCGGGTTTCACGGGACCTTCTTTAGTTCTGCCATCAATTTTTTTATGGCCAGTTCTTTGGCCTTTGCTTCTACTTCCACGGTAATATCCATGGACCGCCAGTCTTTAGGCAGGTCATGAATGTCGATATAATCATGGTGCTTTCTGGGGTCGGGCCCGGACCAGCCGTCTTTGGGAGAGGACAGGTGAAACAAGGGCTCCCGGTCCCAGGTTTTCAGGCTTTGTTCTGTGGCCGCTTCAACTGTCAGGCCGTCCGGAAGGCACCGGTGGTGGTGCACGTCATACACCAGGGGAATTTTGAGGTCCCTGCACACGGGAAAAAGGTCCCGTGGGGTATAGCTTCTGTCGTCATTTTCAAGGGTCAGTCTTTTCCTGACCGGGTCCGGCAGTGTCTCAACGACTGCTGCCAGGCGGGAAACAGCTGATGGCTTATCCCCGTATACCCCGCCGGCATGAATGTTGATGACATCGGCATTCACCCACTCGGCCACCTGGGCCTGGTAGACCAGATCTGCCACAGACCTTTGGACCACCTCCGGATTCGGCGATGACAAAATGATGAACTGGTCCGGGTGGAAGGTGGTCCTGATGTCATGTTTCAGGCAAAAGTCGCCACAGGCCCTGAACGCGGCAATGATGTCTTCTGCGCCGGGAAGATCGTAAATATCATACCCCGTGTCCGGATGGGTCTTCAACGGCAGGATCTGGCTGTTTATTCGGAAAGATCCGATCCTGTTTTCCCGGCAGAAGACAAGGGCTTTTTGCAGGCTTTGTGCATTGTGGGCACACAGCTGGGCCAGGCGGCTTCAAGCGTTCCTCTTCGGAAAACCGGGCAAGAAATTTTGCAGTGGTTTTGCGAAAGGCAACCGGGTGTTCCCTGAATATGCAGCAAAGGCCGAATCGTATCATTCCGCTCTCCTAAAGGTTAAGGTTTTAACACTAAAAAAAATAAGCATGTTTTTCCGGTATTGAAGTCTGGTAAATTGTGTCCATTTTAATGAATATGAACAATAAACACCACTGGTGAAAGGCGGGGTTTGTGAAACCACACAAGGATGTCATAAGAAAACAGACGGACAGCGCCGGTATTGGATCACCCGGTCATATGGGGAAAGCAAATGGCGCTGCAGACGACAGGCCCTTTTTCAGTTCCGGCGCCGGCTGGCTGGATTATCTGGCAGACCATGCCATAGTGCCGGGAATGCTGCTGTTCAGCCGGTTCGGATACGACTTGAGCCGGCGGTTCTGGACGGAGCCGGTCGCAACGCTTTACGGCAGAAACGTGGTGTTGACAGGGGGCACATCCGGCATTGGAAAGGCGGCGGCCTTCATGCTTGCAGAAAAAAAAGCGTTTCTCACGATTGTTGCCAGGAACGAAAAAAAAGCGCAGCAGGTGCAGCAGGAAATCATGGAAAAGACCGGAAATCCCCATGTGGATTATCTGCTGGCGGACCTGAGCCTGATGCAGGATATCAAACAGGTGGCCAAACAGCTGCGGGACTCAAAGAAATCCATCGATATACTGATCAACAATGCCGGGGCTTTGTTCAATGAACGCAAAGAAACATCCGAAGGATTTGAGCAAACATTTGCCACCGACCTGCTGGGAGTTTTTTACCTGACAGAGCTGTTGAAAAAAACGCTTGCCCGTTCTCCCGGCGCAAGGATCATCAATGTGGCGTCCGGCGGCATGTATACCCAGAAAATCGCAGTCCATGATCTTGAAAACAAACAGGAACCCTACAACGGGTCGAAAGCATATGCCCGGGCCAAAAGAGGCGTTGTCATGCTGACCCGGATCTGGGCGGATCAGCTGCAAAAAGACGGGATAAGCGTTCATGCCATGCATCCGGGCTGGGTGGATACACCGGGTATTGAACGGGCGCTGCCGGAATTCCATGCACTGGTGAACAAACTATTGAGAACGCCTGAGCAGGGGGCTGATACCATTGTCTGGCTTGCTTTGTCAAAAAAAGCCGGACAGTCCACCGGGCGGTTCTGGCTGGACAGACGTCCCCATGAAACAGTGGTTTTCCCCGGCACGGCAGCGTCTGATAAAGAAAGACAGGCCCTGTGGCACAAATTACAGGGTCTGATCTCCAGTCTACCGTGACAACATAGCATCTAAGGAAAGCGGGTATTCAATGAAATTTCAGCGCAAGATACTGCTTGTCACTGCAGGGGCATTCCTGTTTTTTTCTGTATGTGGAACCGTTCATGCAGCGGTCACCGTGGTGGACGGTACGGCATTTTCAAATACAGTGACAGTCAGTCAGACCCGTCTTCATCTAAAAGGCGCGGCACTGCTCAGATATATGTTTTTCATAGATGCGTATACCGGTGCATTTTATCTTCCCGAAACCGCAGACGGATCCCGGGCACTGGAGGATATCCCCAAACATCTGGTGCTGGAATACCGCGTTGCCATATCGGCAGATGATTTTGCCCGGGCAACCGAAAAAAAAATCAGAGATTCCGTCAGTGATTCGGAGTTTCAGCGCCTTCTGCCCAAAATTACCGCCCTTAACCGGTTGTACAGAGATGTCATGCCCAAAGACCGGTATGCATTGACCTATATCCCCGGTTCAGGGACCCTTCTGACATACAACACCACCCCCTTGGTACTATAGAAGGAACTGAATTCGCACGGGCGGTGTTTTCCATATGGATCGGTGAAAATCCCTTAGACAATGGATTCCGGGACAAGCTGCTCGGAAAACGATGATGAAAAAAACAGTGTCCGGCAGGGATCGGCAGGTATCATGGATCGATACGTTTGCCTATGCATTGCCCGCCCTGTCTCTGGCGGTGATCGGGATTCCCGTCTATGTGTTTCTGCCCAAATTTTATACAGATACCATCGGGGTGAATATATCCACTGTGGGGGCGCTGCTGATGGTGGTGAGGCTGTTTGATGCGGTGACCGATCCGATGATCGGTTATGTGTCGGACAGAACATCGAGCCCGTTCGGCAGGCGCCGGCCCTATATCGCATTCGGGGCCCTGGGACTTGCCGTATCCATTTTGTTTCTGTTCCGGCCGCCGGTGCTGCCGGAAGATGCCATGACATTGTATTTCGGGTTCTGGCTGTTTGCCCTGTTTTTTTTCTGGACCCTGATCACCATCCCCTACGAATCCCTTGGCCCTGAAATGACCACCGATTACCATGAAAGAACGGTGCTGTTTTCTGTCAGGGACGGGTTTCTGATTCTGGGAACGCTTCTGGCTGCGGCAGCCCCTGTTTTGATCGATGCGGCAATGAGATCTTTTGGCACAATACCCACCGAAAAAGAGCGGTTTTCCATCATGGCGTATATATTTGCGCCCATGATCGTTGTCTTTTCACTGATCTGCATCTATAAAATCAAAGAGAAATTCACCCGCCGCATGACAGACCAGCTGCTCAAAGGGTTTTCAGATGTGTTCAAAAACCGGCCGTTCATGATTCTGATCGCCGGGTACACCATCAGCGCACTGGGCAGCAACCTGCCGGCCACCCTGATCCTGTATTATGTGGAATATGTCCTCCAGGCCCGGAATGCAGAAATGTTTCTGCTGATTTATTTTGTCACCGGTATCGTATTTCTGCCGCTGTGGATTGCGGTTTCACGAAAAATCGGCAAAAAGAGCGCCTGGATCATATCCATGGTCATTAACACCGGCGCTTTCAGCGGGGTTTTCTTCCTGGGCCCGGGAGATGCCGGTATCTATGGGGTGCTGGTCTTTCTGTCCGGCATCGGGTTCGGGGCCGGGCTTGCGCTGCCGTCCGCCATCCAGGCCGATGTGATCGACTATGACCAGCTGTTGACAGGGCAGCGCCGGGAAGGGCGGTACATCGGGCTGTGGTCCATTGCCAAGAAGCTGTCTGCGGCACTGGGGATCGGTATCGGGCTGCTGCTTTTAGGCCGGACCGGCTACAGCCCCAACGTGGAACAGACCGCATCCACGGTCTTCATGCTCAAAATATTGTATGCACTGGTGCCGTGCCTCTGCAATGTCTTATCCATCGCCATCATCAGCTTTTACCCAATCACAGAAAAAAAACATGCCCAGATCCGAAGCGAAATTGACCGCAGAGCGCATCAATAGTTCCGGTCGGCGTATTCCAACCACCCGCCAGCCTGGACCAGGGCTTTTTCAAACCCGGAAAGGGCGAACGCGAGGGTAAAGGTATCCGGGCCGGCGGTCACAGTGAGCGTTTCCGTATCCACATCTGCGGATATATGCAGCGCGTTTGCGGCAGCCGCTTCAAACAGGCGGTCGATCTGCGTCCTGTCCAGGGTGATGGCCAGCATGCCGCAGTTGAACATGTTCTGATAAAAAATTCTGGCAAAACTTGGGGCGATGACCACACGGATGCCGTTGGCTTCCAGGGCCCAGGGGGCGTGTTCCCGGGAGGAACCGCACCCGAAATTTTCTCTTGTCACCAGCACCTCGATGCCGGCCAGATCTGTTTGCGGGTCAAAGCCTTCCAGTTCCAGGTCTTCCATAAGATGCGGTCCCAGGGCGCTCTTGTCGATTTCCGTCAGATACCTTGCCGGAATGATTTCGTCGGTGTTGATGTCTGCCCGGTCCAGACACAGGGCGGTTCCGGAAAATGTGGTCATGACATGCTCCTGATAAATTCGTCTACGCCGGATCGGAAAACAAAGATGAATTGGCAATGGTGCCGGTCAGGGCCGTGGCCGCGGCCGTGGCCGGACTCATGAGATGCACCATGCCGCCTTTGCCCATGCGGCCGTTAAAATTACGGTTGGTGGTGGCGGCGGCCACCTCGCCGGATGCCAGGACCCCGTTGCTCATCCCCAGACAGGCCCCGCAGGTGGGATTGGTGACGCAGAATCCCGCATCCATGAATATTTTGATCAATCCCTCTTCCATGGCCTGGGAAAACACATCCGGCGTGGCCGGAGACACAATGGCCCGGACGGAATCCGCTATTTTTTTCCCCGTCACCACCTGTGCCGCCACGCGCAGATCCTGAATACGGCCGTTGGTACAGGACCCGATATAGACCTGATCCACCGGGGTGCCGGCCATGTCTGACACCGGTTTGACATGGTCCGGCTTGTACCCGAACGTGGCCAGCGGAACCAGATCCGTGACATCGATGATCTCATGATCGGCATACACGGCATCTTCATCGGGCAGATACCGTGAAAAATCGGCCAGGGCTGCTTTGTGATCCTTGTAATCATCTTTGATAAAGGGCCACAGATATGCCACGGTCACGGCATCCGGCCGGCAGATGCCCGAAGTGGCACCGGCCTCCACAGCCATGTTGGACAGGGTCATGCGGGCTTCCATGGACATGGCATCCACCACCGGACCGCAGAACTCGATCACCTGGTTGGTGGCCCCGTTCACGGTAACCCGCCGGATCACTTCCAGGACCACGTCCTTGGCAAACACCCCGGGCCGCAGCGTTCCGGTGATCTCTATCTTGAGCGTGTCCGGCTGTTTAAAGGCGCACACCCCTTTTAAAATGCCCACCTCCAGGTCGGTGGTGCCCACACCGGCGGCAAAGGCCCCAAAGGCCCCGTGGGTGCATGTGTGGGAATCTCCCATAATGATGACAAACCCGGGGCGCACAAATCCTTTTTCCGGGAACAGGGCATGACAGACCCCGTTGCGGCCGATGTCAAAGAAATCAATGATGCCGTGGCGCCGGGCCCAGTCCCGCAGGATTTTTCCCTGAAGCGCGGTTTTCGAGTCTTTGGCCGGGGTCACATGGTCGATGACCGCCTTGATGCTGCCCGGGTCAAACACCCGGTCCTTGCCCCGGGCCACCAGATCCTGAATGGCGGTAGGGGTGGTGATCTCATGACAGAACACCCGGTCCAGGCGCAACACATTCACGCCGTCAAACGGCTGGTCCACCCGGTGATCGTCGAAAATTTTTTCTGCAATGGTTTTTCCCATGGACATCTCCTGAGTCAGGCGGTTTTTTCACCAAAATAATCCTCACCATCCGCCGGGGTCACCACCCAGTAGGCCTGGAACAGGGTATCGGAGGTGTTTCGGATCAGATGGGGGATCTGGGAAAAGAAAGATACCGAATCCCCGGCCTCGATCTGATGGTGTTCATCCCCGTAGATCAGCTGGGCCGTTCCGGCCACCACAATGCCCAGTTCCCGGCCCAGGTGGCCGTCCTCGGCATCTCCCCGCTCCTGACCCGGGGCCAGTTCCAGAAAAAACGCGTTAAAAGAGTGGTTGCCTCTGGTCTGGCTTTCGCCGCACAGTTTTTCATAGGAAAACCCTTTGCGTTTGTAGGTTTTCCGCTGATCTTTCCGGATGATCTCCACCTGGGACTGGGTTTCATAGTCTTTGAAAAACTTGTCCGGGGATACCCCGTAGACGTCCAGCACCTGGAGCAGCGTCTCCAGGGAGGGGGAAATCCGGTTGCGTTCGATCTGAGACAGCAGGCTGGAACTGATGCCGGCCTTGGCTGCCACATCCTTGATGGTAAAATTCCGGGTGTTTCGAATGGCCCGTAACAACGCGCCCAGTTTTGTTTTCATAATGCCGTGTGTCAGATGAAATAGGTCAATATTCAGTATAATTAAGGTTTTTTAAATTATACTAAAAAACTACCCCTGTCAAACAGATTTTGACACCACTTTCAGCCCCTGGGATTCGAACTGTGACAGCATCCGCATGAAATCGGAAGCCTGGTGTTTTTCCACCAGGATGTCGTGGATGATGTGTTCCTTGTAATCGGTATGCTGAATCCCGGCATTGAACCGGCGGACCTGGTTTAAAAGATGGTCATTGCATTCATAGGGCACCTGGATGCTCACCGGGTCCGCCTGGATCAGCCGGACTTTTTTCGCCGCGGCCAGGGCAGCTTCCACGGCTTCGGAATAAGCCCGGATCAGTCCCCGGACCCCCAGCTTCACCCCGCCGTACTGCCGGGTCACCACCACGGCCACCCGGGTCATGTGGTGAGAGGTCAGCACATTGAGCATGGGTTTTCCGGCGGTGCCCGAAGGTTCCCCCGCATCCGAACTGTGGCAGATCCGGCCGTCATCGCCCACAATATAGGCCCAGCAGTTGTGGGTGGCGGTTTTGTTCTCTTTGCTGATTGTTGAGATAAACGCCTTGGCCGCCTCGATGGAATCGGCCCTTGCCAGGCGGCAGGTGAATTCGGACCGCCGGATCTTCAGCCGGGCCATGACAGGGCTGTTTTCCGGTGCGGCGGCAATCGAAAAAAACGGTTTTTCATCTGTCATCGGTGTATCTGCCTTGAAAAGATGGCCGGTTTATTCTATACATTCTCCTATTATGAATCATATCCATGCAACCCATTTCACCTTGATCGGAATTTATTCATGAGAATCGTCACACGCCCCGATTTTGACGGCATTGTGTGTGCCGTCCTGCTGCGCGAAGCCCTGGACATCGACACCCCTGTTTACTGGGTGGAGCCCGGCGAGGTACAGCAGAAAACCGCACTGATACAGACCGGCGACATCCTTGCCAACCTGCCCTATGACCCCCGGTGTTCCCTGTGGTTTGACCATCATGTATCCAACCGGCCCGATCATGCCTTTGAGGGGGCCTTTGCCGTGGCCCCGTCCGCCGCCGGTGTGATCCATCAGCACTACAAAACATCCGGCCACCTGGATGAGCGGTTCGATGACCTGGTCTTTCATACGGATATCATCGATGCCGCGGATCTCACAATGGACCAGGTCCTGCACCCGGAAAAATATCCCCATATCCTGGTCTCCATGACCATCCAGAACCGGGACGGCAAAGAGGCCCCCTACTGGGATCGCCTGGTGGACCTGCTCCGGACCCGGTCCATGGATGCTGTAACGGCGGACCCGGATGTCAATACCCGGTGTGAGGAAGTCATCCGTCAGAACCGGGACTATGAAGGCTATCTGAAGACATATACCCACGTTGCCGGTCCTGTCAGTGTCACCGATTTCAGAAATCTGGACCCGGTGCCGTCGGGCAACCGGTTCCTGCCTTACTGCCTGTTTCCCGACACCCTGGCCAGTGTCAAGATCCGTTACAGGGATGCCCAAAAAACCCATGTGCTGGTGAGCATCGGTCACAACATCTTCAACCGCGGCTGCCAGGTCAATGCCGGCCATCTGCTGGCCCGGTACGGCGGCGGAGGCCATAAAGGTGCCGGCGGCTGCACCCTGGACGCTGCCGGGGCTCAGGAAAAGATCGATGACATGCTTGCGGTGCTCAAAGCCAATGAACCGGTCTGACCTATGCCAGTTTTTCTTTCACGCTCTTGACCTTGTCCGCCATGGTCTGATCCCGGTCCGTGCGGGTGCCGGCCTTGATCGTGGTGGTGATACGCGGGGCACCCATGGCATGAATTCTTTCATGACACTGCTTTACCACGGCAAACACGTCATCCCACTCCCCTTCGATGTTGGTGCCGTAGGCATGCAGCTCACAGGACAGGCCGGCCTGCTCGATGATCTCATGACAGGCGGCCACATATTCGGATACCGACAAACCCACACCCAGGGGCACCACACACAGATCAATGATAACGTTCATCGCTCCTCCTGTTGCTGAATCAGATATTGAGATGGTTCCATGTTCATACAGTCAATCATTGTACCGGTTCCATTGCCCGGGATCAAGAACAGAACCCATCAGGAGATAATTCATGACCGGACCGCATAAAATAAGACTGATGATGAAAGCGGAACGGGCCGCGGCCATGGGGGCGTGCAAATGGGTGCCGGTCATGGATATCCGACTGCCGGAAAAAAGTGCGTTTATCCTGGGCCACGAAGAACGGGGACTGCAGTTCGAGCCGGAGCTGTTCGACCGGCTCCAGCGATTGACCATTCCCCAGTACGGCCGGTCCGACAGCCTCAATGTCAGTGTGGCCGCCTCCATCGTTCTGTACGAATATGTCCGCCAGATCCGTGTCAGATCAGAAAATTAGCGGCATCTGCCAGGCCCGGTCTTTTTCACCTTAGGCGACAGGGGTTATTGGCGAAGGGCATCAAGCACCTCCTGCGAAGGCTTGCCGTCTGCCGGCATACCGACTTCATCTTGAAAGATTCTGATTGCCGCCCTGCTCGCTTCGCCAATAAGGCCGTCAATCTCTCCGGAATAATATCCTTTTTTCTTGAGCAGCTCCTGAAGGAGGAACTTTTCCTCCCAGCTCAGGGATCCCGGCGGGCGTGGCCAGGGCTGCACCAGCCCCTTGCTGCCGGCCAGCCGGTCGGCGAGCAGTCCTACCGCCAGAGCGTAGGCATCGGCGTTATTGTACCGTTTGAGGACAAAAAAATTCTTCAACACCAAAAATGCCGGCCCTTCTTTCCCTGCCGGAAGTTTTAGCACCGCCCGATCATCCGGGCGGGGGAAGGTTCTTCCACCAGTTCGGAAAAAACCCGCCTTCTGCCAGTCGGCGAGAATTCTGGTTTCGTCCAGCCAACGCTCCCCACCGGCCGGGAGGATCACCTCGTACCCCCAGGTTTTGCCGCTCTGCCAGCCATTGCTGTGAAGAAGGTTGGCGGCAGTGGCCAGGGCGTCGGGCACCGAGTTCCAGATATCACGACGTCCGTTGCCGTCCATGTCTATTGCATAGGCCAGGTAACTGGTAGGAATGAATTGGGTGTGGCCCATGGCGCCGGCCCAGGAACCGGTCAGGTGATGCCGCCCGACATCGCCGGCCTGGAGAATCTGCAACACGGCAACAAGTTGTTTTTCAGCAAACTTTTCCCGTTTCGGGTCGGCATAGGCCAAAGTCGCGAGGGCCTGTGGGACGTAATGCAGGCGCTCGGGTTTGTCGAAAATTGCCCCGTAGGCAGACTCCATCGACCAGATGGCGAGCAAAACCTTGGCCTCAACCCCGAAACGGTTCTCTACCGCCGCAAGCGTCTGGGCATAATAGTGAGCCATCTGCAGGCCTCGCTCGATACTCAACGGGGTGATCCGGGAATCGAGGTAATCCCAGATTTCCACCGTAAATTCAGGCTGAAAGCGCGCCTTCTCCAGCACCCTGGCATCTGGTTGATCAATGCCCTCAAAGGCGGTCTCCCAGGTGGCCCGGCTGATCCCTTGGTTGGCCACCCGAGGATAAAAGCCCTCCAGCCACTGACGAAAATCTTCCCCCCAGGCGGTCCCCGGCAGGACCAGGAACAGGATTCCCACTATGGTGAGCACACACTTTTTCATATTACTACTTGTTTGCCATTGTCTGCCGCCAACCATACTCCTTCTGCTGCAAGGTCACTGGCTCAAGGATAGGAGGGACAAGAACCTGCTTTTTGGTAAACAAAGTATCAAAAATTTCTTACCTCCCCAATATTATTATTCCTCTGATACAAACACAACATGTCCCTGTATCAGAGAAAATCAATTTAAGTCAAGATAAAAATCAAGCCTTTGAAAACACGAAATGGTGCTGGAAAAGACTGCCATGGTGGATGAGCTAATAAAGGCTATCAAGCGGATGAAGCCGTAATCACGGCAAATCCATATCTTCAGGCCCGTCACCGGCATTGACAAACCGCTCCAGATCCCGGTATAAACAACAAAAATAATAATTACCTGGCTGGAGAAACGCCATGCAGACCCGGAAAGTGATTGCCCACATTGTGAACTGGCTGGATACCTATCTGAAAAATTCAGGCCTTGCCGGATTTTGTGTCGGCGTGTCCGGCGGCATCGACTCAGCGGTCACCTCCACCCTGTGCGCTGAAACCGGGCATCCGGTCATGGTCCTGAACATGCCCATCTGCCAGGCCCCGGATCAGCTGTCCCGGGCATCGGCCCACAATGCCTGGCTCAAACACAGGTATCCCGGCGTCACGCCGGTGGACCTGGATCTGACGCCCGTATTTTCCAGTATCCAGACCCATTTTCCATCAGATATCCAGGACGGGCTGACCCTGGCCAATACCCGGTCCCGGCTGCGTATGCTTGCTCTTTATGCATTTGCCGGACACCACCGGTTCCTGGTGACCGGCACCGGCAACAAGGTGGAGGATTTCGGGGTGGGATTCTTCACCAAATACGGAGACGGCGGGGTGGATATCTCGCCCATCGCCGACCTGATGAAATCGGAAGTGTATGCCCTGGGGCGGGAGTTGAAAATCGTACCGGAGATCATCACGGCCCCGCCCACGGACGGGCTGTGGGACGACAACCGCACCGATGAAGGCCAGCTCGGAGCTGAATATGATGAGCTGGAATGGGCCATGACATATACCGCCCTGACCGAAAAAGAAAAGAAAGCCCAGGTGCTGGATGACCGGCAGAAACAGGTGCTGGCGCTTTTTCAAAAACTGCACGCCGCCAACCGGCACAAGATGGACCCCATTCCGGTGTGTGACATTCCAGACCACCTGTGGGAGTGACACCGTCCAAAACCGGAGGTTGGCGTCGCTATCTGAACTGATCCCGGGACAGGTGATATTTTTTCATTTTATAGTACAGCAACTGCCTGGAAATACCCAGTTTTCTGGCAGATTTTGTCACATTGCCCCGGAACTGCATCAATGCCTGCCACACCATTTTTTTCTCGTGCTCGTTTTTATCGAACAGCAGGTCTGACGAACCGGTTTCCATGGGGGCCGCGCTTTTGGAGGGATGAGACATCCAACGGGATGGCCGCTGCCCGGCAGAACGATGATTGCCGTACCCATGGGTGAAGTGGGGCTGAAGATATTTGATCCGGATCCGGTTATCCGGCCCCATGATATTCATGGCCCCTTCAATGACATGTTCCAGCTCCCGGACATTGCCGGGCCAGTGATACTGGTGGAACAGTTCCATAACCCCGTCTTCCACCCCCTGCACCTGCCGGCCCAGGGTTTTGTTGTGCTTGCCGATGAAATGATCCACCAGCAGCGGCAGGTCGGACATCCGTTCCCGCAGCGGCACGATATGGATGAACACCACCCCCAGCCGGTAGAACAGATCCGACCTGAGGCTGCCGTCGGCAATGGACGCCTGGGGATCCTGGTTCACCGAAGAGATAATTTTCAGATCGAACTTGATCTCCTTGAGTGCGCCCACCCGCCGTACCTTTCCCTCCTGGACGATACGAAGAATCTTGCTCTGGAGCCCCACGGGCATGGAATTGATCTCATCCAGAAAAATGGTGCCCTGGCTGGTGCGTTCAAACAGGCCGGCCTTGTTGATGGCGCCGGTAAACGCCCCTTTGGAGGTGCCGAACAAGATGCCTTCCAGCAGGTTTTCAGGAATGGCCGCACAATTGACCGGTGTATATTTTTTTTCATGCCTGGGGCTGTGGTTGTGAATGGCCCGGGCAAACAGCTCCTTGCCCGTGCCGGTTTCGCCGTACAGCATGACCGGCGACGGGGTATTGGCTGCCATGCGGGCCGCGTTCAGCGCATCCTTGAAAGCCGGGTCCTGGCCGATGATGGAATCGAATGTGATCTCATACGGCTGCATCCGGTGCTGGGTTTCGGGCAGGCGCATGATCGACACGGTTTCGGTAAGCACATGAAAGTCTCTGACAAAACAGATGCTCCCCACCAGCTGGTTTTTATTGAAGATGGGGTGGACATTATGGATGGTGTTGGCGAATTTGCCCATGCGGGTCCGGTAATAGTTGGGCTGATCGATGATGGGCTGCCGGGTGATCAGACACTGCATGATCAGGCTGGTCTCATTGTCCAGATCATACACATCCGTCACCTGATTCAAAATGACATCTTCAGGTTCCAGTTCATCGATGCGGGACATGGCTTTGTTGTAGTAGACAATAATACCTTCCGCATTGGTAATGAGCACCCCATCGCAATATTCATCGAAAATGGCAAGGAAATTGGCATTGTCCAGACCGAACAGGAACTGCCGGGCATTCTGATGCGTAAACCGGTTCATCTTATAACTGCCTCATTATTTCCGGCAGAATTTCAAACAGATCGCCCAAGACCTGATAATCACAGTTGGCCATCATGGCGGTATTTTCATCCTTGTTCAGAGCAATGATCATTTTGGCGGTTTTCATCCCGGCGAAATGCTGGATGGAACCGGAAATGCCGCAGGCGATATACACCTGGGGACTGACTTTTTCACCGGTCTGCCCCACCTGAAATGCATAGGGAACCCATCCTTCGTCCACAGCCACCCTGGATGCAGCTGGCGCGGCATTCAATTTTTCGGCACAGTCGAAAATCAATGAGAAATTATTTTTGTTTTTCAAGCCCCGGCCCCCGGCAATGATGATATCCGCTTCCGCCAGGCTTTGCCGGCCCTCTGTGTCTGCCTCATCCCAGGACAGCAATGAAATGTTTTCCGGTACCACCGCATCCATGGTCATGGCAACGGTTTTGGCCGGCACAGGCTTGGATTCGGGCAGAACCGCATTGGGCCGGATCCCGAACATCAGAATCTCACCGGTCAGCTGAATCTTAGCCATCATCTTACCGGAATACTGGGAGGTGGTGGCCGTGCCCGTGTTCAGGTCCGCATCCACGCAGTCCATGATCAGCGGAGCATCCAGCAGGGCTGCCACCCGGGGCAGCAGATCTTTTCCTTCCGGAGAAGACAATCCCAGAATCCGGTCCAGTTTCAATTTTCGGGCCGCATGAACCACCGCAGTTGCCTGAACTGCAGGATTTTGCCGGATTTCCGGGGCATCGGGCAGGGATAGATCCACAATGGTATGAACCCCATGCGCAGACAGATGATCCGTGATGTCATCGCTGATGCCGCTCATCACCAGTGCTGTCAGAGAATCAGCGGTTCTGCCCGCCAGGGTGACCATGCCGAGACTGGTTTCCTTGACCCGGCAGTTTTCCATTTCAATGACGATGCCTGCCTGTTTCATGATAACACCTTTGCTTCCTGTCTTAAAATCCGGATGATTTCAGCTGCCTGTTCCGTCGGCGTTCCGTTAATTTTCCGGGGATTGCGCTTCTGCACCAAAGGCGTCATAGAGATAATTTTAGCGGATCCCGGCGCATCAGACACATCCAGTTGTGAACGCGCAACGGTTTCAATCGATTTTTTACGGGATTTGACCACATCCGGAAACGTCGGATAAATGGGTGTATTCAACCCACGGCCTGCCCCTATCACACAGGGAAGGGTCAGTTCATATGTCCGGATTCGTCCCCCGGCCAGTTCACAGCTCACCCTGGCTTTATCATTTGTTATTTCAAGGGAGGCGGCATTGGTGACCACGGGAAAATCAAACAGGGCGCCGACGCGAAACTGGGTCTGCATGCCTTCACTGTCAATGGATTCCTTTCCCGTGAGAATGATGTCCGCCCCGCCGTCCCGGATGATGGCGGCGTGCAGGGCCCGGGCCGTGGTCATGCTGTCGCACATGTCATCGGTTTCCACCAGCACGCCTCTGTCCGCCCCCATGGCCAAAGCGGAACGTAACGTGCTTTCCGCGTCTTTTTTTCCCAGGCACATGGCAATGATCTCACTGTCGGGAATCTGTTTTTTCAGGGCCGCTGCTTCCGTCACGGCATGTTCATCATACGGGTTCATCAGAAACGGCACACTGTCATCGATGTTACGATTGTCTATCATATGAATGTTGGCAGCGGAATCCGGTACGTGTTTCACGCATACATAAATTTGCATAAGTCTTGCACCTCAATGAAAAAGGCAGTGCCAGGGTATTCCCCGGCCCTGCCCCTGGATAAAAGCATGCCATGCAGCTTGACAGCCGAACAGCGGTTACATTGTCGCTATCCGTTTACAGAGAAACTGGAATCATAGTTGATTTCCCGTTTCCTGGAGAAAAAGCCCACGTTCAGGGTGCGGGTGGTGTATTTGAACTCATACTTGAACGGTTTCTTGTCATGGTCCAGGCCTTTTTCACAGGCATCGATGAGTTCGGCCATCATGCGGCCCACCACCGGGGCGTTCTTGTACTGATTGCCCGAGGTGCCGATGGCCATGTAGTAACCGGGCAGATCGGATTTGTCATAGATGGGGATCCAGTCATCCGAGCAGTCATACAGGTCCACCACCCCTTTGGGCTGGTTGGGCACCTTGAGGGAGGGGATGCGTTTGCCAAGACGGTAACACTGGGCTTTCCACTGGGCATCGGTCAGCACGTTGTCCCGGCCGGGCCCGCCTTTGCCGGCATAGAATTCATCCGGATCTACCCATTCCTGGGGGTCGCAGTCCGGGTCCTCGGACCCGATGAGGAACATGTTGCCCACTTCCGGTCTTTCGTAGCATCCGATATCGCCGTCAGACATGTGGTATCCGTCATTGAGATAGTCATATCCCTCCGGAGACGGGCAGTACATCACTTCGTGGCGCAGGGCTTTTGTCTTGATGTTACAGCCTTCCCACACGCCTTCGGCCATCTGGTTGATCTTGAAGGAATGGGGGCCGCCCACGTTCACCACGATGTCCGCATCGATCTGGGTACCGTCTTTGAGGGTGATACCCTTGACCCGGCCGTTCTCGCTTCTGATATCCACCACTTCCGCGTTGAACATGAACTCCCCGCCTTTGGCTTCGGCGGCCCGCATGATGTTGTGGGCGGACAGGGCCGGGTCGTTTACATACCCGCCTTCCGGGCAGAAAATGGCGCCTTCCAGCATTTCGGTGGGCTCGTCAAAGAATGAGGGGTCTTCGGGCCGGCGAACCGGCCAGTATTTGTGCAGGTCAATGGGGGGGACATGTTTTTTGATGGTATCCAGGTCCCATTCTTCGTATTGAACACCTACGGCATCATAGTGTTTTTTCACTTTCCGCCAGTCATGGCCGTCGGATTTGATCAGGATGGACCCGGTGTTCATGTATTTGGCCATGCCTTTTTCATCTGTGACGTTGTCCAGGTAGTTTTCCCAGTCCAACCAGTATTTGAACCCTTCATACGCCAGGGCCACCCCGTCTTCGGTGGAGTAATGGGCCCGCACAATGGCGCAGGAACCGGCAGTGGAACCTTCACCGGCATCCGGCAGCTTGTCCACGTTCAGGGTTTTGTAACCCATTTTGCACAGTTCATAGGCAATGGGGGAACCGATCACACCGGCACCGATAATGATGGCATCATATTTTTTGGTCATGTTTTTCTCCTTGAATAATACGGTCTTGTCAGACCCTGTTTATGTTTCGTTACAGCCCGGGAACCGCCCGGGCTGTTTGATTACAAGCTGTCGATCCAGTCAGTGAACCGTTTTTCACCGGCCGGTTTGAGGCCGAACTCCTCGCCCGCGTGAACAATGGCATCCACCATGTCTTTGGCATAGCCCCGGGAACAGGTGAGCACCACCCCGGATTTTTCTCCTTCCCGGCTCAGTGTCACGATCTGGCAAGGAACATGGGAAAACGGTCCCTGGAGCAGAAACGGGGTTTTCCGGGTGTTGTCCCCGAAATCCAGGGAGGAGAGTTTTTCACAGATGGCAAACACGGGCGCACCGATGATGGCCAGAAACACGGTGGCTTCCGTTACGTCCGTATATTCGGTCTCTTGGGGTATCTCGATGGCATCGCCACCCAGATGATAAATGGAACTCTGGATCCGGTTCATGCGGTTGATCAGAAACCCTTTTTCCAGCACGGACTGTCCGGGGGTGGCGGGGATGGTGATCCCGAAGGGTTTTTTCGTATCCAGGTGACCGGTCTGCAGGTCCAGCCGGGGCCGGTGACACAGATCCACCAGCCAGGGGCCGTCCCCTTCTTTGTGGTATTCCAGGACCACATCCCAGTGGTCCCGGTTTTCGATTTTGAGCGGTGTTACCTTGAACTCAACGGGGGAGTATCTTTTAATGTCTTTCATGTATATGGTATCCTTACATTTTCATGCGTTGTCCGGACGGATCATAGAACGGGGTTTCCACCACCGTGCCGTAAATCAGCTCGCCGTTGCATTCATCCTCGTAAAATGCCAGCCGGGTGCCGACCTGGCTCATGTCGCCTTCCACCAGGGCCATACCCACGGCTTCATTGAGTGCAAAACTGTTTCTGGCGGTGCACACATGGCCCCGGATCCGGTCGTCCACGATCAACGCGCCGTCTCTGGGGGCCCGGCCATTGTTTTCCATCTTGAACCCCACCAGTTTCAGGCGGGTGTTGTCCTGTTTCGCCTGGGCCAGGGCGGCCACACCCACGGTCTTGTAACCGGTTTTCTTGCGTGCCCAGAGAAATCCCAGGCCGATATCCAGCAGGTTGGTGCGCTGTTCCGATTCCTGGCCCAAAATAACATGGCATTTTTCCATACGCAACACGTTCTGGGCTTCCACGCCGAAATTCTGGATCTTGAACTCTTTGCCCGCTTCCCAGAGCATCAGCCACAGGGCTTTCATGTAGGAGGCGGAAACATGCAGCTCATAGGACAATTCCCCCACAAACCCCAGGCGCATGGCCTTGACCGGGATGGTATCGGCCACCAGAAACTCCTTGTATTCACTGAACCCGAACCCTTCATTGGACACATCGATGTCCACCACCTTTTCCAGCACCTTTCTGGCATTGGGGCCGGACAGGTTGATCACGCCCATGGCATCGGTAAGGTTCACCAGACAAAAATCCCAGTTGTCATACCGGGTGTGGTACCGGATCCATTCGATGGTCTGGCCGGCCCGGCCCGTGGAGGTGGAGAAATAGTAATCGTTTTCCCCCAGCTTGATCACCACGCCGTCATCGATGACACATCCGTCGTCATTGCACATGGCCGTGTATTTGACCCGGCCTTGCTTGATCTTGGACAGATCCGACACATAGACCCGCTGCAGGGCGTTCAATGCGTCAGGTCCGTGAATCCGGAATTTTCCCAGGGTGGAGCCGTCCAGCATGCCCACGTTGTTCCGGACATTTTCGATCTCTTTTTTGGAGGTAAAGTCGTTGGTAAAATATCTGGCCCGCTGCCACACGCCGATGTTTCTGAAGATCCCGCCGTCTTTGCGCTGCATCTCATCAATGGGCGTTTGTTTGAGCATGGTGTGGTTGGTACCGGCATAGGTGGCGATCAATGTGGGCACCAGGGGCGGCCGCACCGTGGTGGGCCGGATCTTGATGTCCGGCTGGGCCTGATATCTGGCGGTGAACAGCGGCAGGTTGTGTCCGGGAATACCGGCCTGGCCGGGTCCGAGCCCTGCACCGGAAAACCGCTTGATCAGCTCGGGCACATCAAATCCCTTGTCGATGGATTGCTTGATATTTTTAATGCTGGTGTCTTCATCAAAGCAGATAAAGGCTTTTCTGCCCTTGACCGGTGCCATGACCAGTTTGGTGCCCCGTGCCGGACCCGGCAGGGATTCCATGGCTTTTCTGGCCTCCCCGAGGTCGGCGATGGAACAGCGCTCACAATCATAGGCTGCCTGGAGCCCGGCCAGATGACCGGAGGCTTCGATGGCACCGCTGTTTTCCAATCCCAGCAGGCGGCCGGCGGCATGCATTTTTCCGGGCAGGTCCGTGGGCAGGAAAAAATTGGTGTGCGGGTCATATTTCTGTTTGGCCTGATTCACCACCAGCGGTCCGGTCAGCGGCGTAAATCCGGCGGATGCCACCAGCACGTCACAGTCAACGGTTTTTCCCACGGTGCCGTCCACACTTTTCAAGGTGACTTTTTGCACCTGTTTTTTGCCGTGGGCTTCAATGGCGACCCATCCCCTTTGAAGGGGAATTTTCCGATCCGCCACAGCCTTGGCCAGGGCCGGATCCTGTCCGTCCTGCCGGATATCTGCGATCATCGGAATGGTCATGCCCAGATCATGAAGCGCAACCGCCGCTTCCAGCCCCAGGTCATGGCCGATGGAAAACACGCCGATCTTGCCGGGCAGCAGTCCATAGGTATTGGCCAGGCGCAGGGCGCAGCCGGCCTGCATGACGCCCAGGACGTTCATTGTTTTCAAACAGCAGCGGCCGTTCGATGCACCCCGTGGCCACCACCACGCTGTTGGCCCGGAGTTCGATGTACCGTTCCGTGAAACTGTCCTTTTCCGTGCCGATCTGGAACCCGGTGATCAGGTTGTTGTTGTATGCCCCCACATTGGCTGTATGGGTGAACACCCGGATATTGTCGGTATTTTCCACTTCTTTTGCCAGTTGTACGGCCCGGTCGTGATGGGTCTGGCGGTCGACATATTCCGTGGTGCGGTAGTCAAAATGCCCCCCCAGCCAGGGCCGGTTTTCCATGAGGATTACCCGAAGCCCTTTTTCAGCGGCTGCCAGGGCCGCTTTCATGCCGGCGGGCCCGCCGCCGATCACACACACATCGCAGGAGGGATAGATTTCATCATATTTGCCGGGCATGTGGTGATCCGGGGACAGCTTGCCGATACCGGCGGCCTTGCGGATCTGCTTCATGGCCACGGGCCAGATTCCGGCGGGCTTGTGCATGGTGTCATAATAGAACCCTGCCGGCATGGCCCAGTCCATCTTGTCCATGAATCCCAGCATGTCGTTTTTGGCAGAGCCTTTGACGTTCTGCTCTTTGATCACCATACCCGGCTTGAGCAGGGTGGTTTCCGTGCGCACATTGGGGGTCCCGTTGACTTCCATCATGGTGTTGGAGCATTCTCCGTCCATGCTGTACAGCCCTCTGGGGCGGTGGTATTTCAAACTTCTGGCATAAATTCTGACCCCATTGGCATACAGGGCCGTGGCAATGGTATCCCCTTTGGTGCCGTAATGCTGCTTTCCTTTATAGGTAAAGGGGATCCTGTCGCTGGTATCAATTTTCAATGTGGGCAGATGATTGAATCTGGACATCATTCTTGTGCCTCCGGTGTTTCCTTTTCAAGGTTTGTCGTCGTATCCCGGAAGATGGTAAACCATGAACCGCATCCATCCCGGTGAAACCACCATTCCTGCTGCACGCCTGCCACGCACTTGTTCATGTGGACATAATCGCACCAGCTTTCAGGGGTCAGGTCTTTTTCATCAGGTCTGGGACCTTTTTCCTCTCCGCCGTAGCGGAACTCATATCCGTTTCTTTTACCGCATATCGGACATGTAATTGTCAACGCCATCTTATCTTCTCCTTGAATCTCGTCAATATTTTGTTCAGCTGGTTTAATTGTCCGGGCTGTAGCTCATCAGCGCGGCGGTCTCACCCATGAGCTTGTGCTCCTGAAACCGTTTGAGGGCAAAGGGTTTGAGTATGTCGGGACAGGTATTGGTGGCCATGAAGCTGGCCATGTGCCGTCCCACGGCGGAACAGGACTTGAACCCGAAATATCCCCAGCCGCAGTCCATGAAAAAGCCTTCCACCTGTTCGTTGCCGTCCATGATGGGGGCCATGTCCGGGGTCATGTCCGCCAGACCGCCCCAGATTCTCATGAACCGGACACCGCGCAGGGCCGGCAGAAATTCGGACAGGGCCTCGGCCTGGTGTTTGATGTAGTGGGCCGTGTTCAGGGTGGTGTAGTTGGGCCAGGGATCCATATGGGCGCCCGTGGCGATCTCGCCTTTCAGGGTCTGGTTGGCATAGCAGTGGTAGGCACCCGAAGACACCACATGATCCAGAATGGGTTTGAGGGGCTGGGTCACCATGGCCTGGATGGTCAACACGGAGATGGGCAGCTTGATGCCCAGAAATCCATGGATCAGGGCCGCGGAATACCCGCCGGCGGAAATCATCACCTGTTTGGTGTTGATGACGCCCCTGTTGGTGACCACGGAAGTGACTTTGCCGTTTTTGGTGGTGATGTCCGTGGCTTCGGTCTGCTGGTGAATCTCCACGCCCATTTTGGCCACCCCTTTGGCCAGACCCCAGACCACTGCGTCATGCCGCACCACGCCGCCTGGCGGATGATACATGGCCCCGTGGATGGGAAAGGTGATGTCTTCGGAAATGTTCAATGCCGGCACCAGCTCTTTGGCTTCCCTGGCATCGATGAGATGGGATTCCACCCCGTGGAACTGGGCCGTGGCAATGTTCATGCGGGCTGCGTTCATGGCGGCCTCGGAATGCATGAGGTTGAGGTTCCCGCAGTTGTTGAACATCAGGTTGTAATCCAGTTCCTTGGTGAGAACCGGCCACAGGTCCAGGGCTTCCTTGTAAAGCGGCACATTGTGCTGGGTCCGCTGGTTGGCGCGCACAATGGCCGTGTTCCTGCCGGCACCGCCGTATCCGATATAGTTCTTTTCAATGATCGCTATATCGGTGATGCCATGCTCTTTGGCCAGGTAGTACGCAGTGGCCAGACTGTGAAGTCCGCCCCCGATGAGAACCACATCATAACTTGATTTCAGTTTGGTTTTTTTGCCCCACATGGGTTTGTTTTTCAAAAACATTGGCCTTCTCTTCATTTAGATATTGTTATTATTTTTCGACATACCCAGTTCGTCAATACGCTATGAAAGAAATCATGTCAAGAACTTTATTCAAAAATGATAGTTTTTCTTTCATTTGTTCTTGACAAAAAAATCCATTTGGATTAAATCTCAATAAAATCAAGAAAATACAAAATAACCCGTCCATGACAAAACCCTTTTTAAATAAGGCTGTTACAATGAATGATTTGGCATCACACCCGGTGATAGATGATATTTCCAGCAAACTGGATTCCCTGACCCCCAAAGCCCAGGCCCTGGGCAGCTACATTATGCTCAACCCGGCCAAGGTGGTGTTCATGACCACCAGGGAGCTGGCGGAAGCCTGTGAAGTCAGTGAAGCCACAGTGGTGCGGTTCGTGGCCACCCTGGGATATAAAGGATACTCGGATTTCCAGGACGCGCTCAAGGATTTCATCAATACCGGCTTGAGCCTGCCCGACCGGGTCAACCTCAAAGGCATTGACGCCCCCGGACTGGACCGGCTTCACCGGGGAATTTTAGAGGAACTCAACAACCTGAAATACCTGTACGAAAACATCGATGTGGCGCGTATGAACCAGTTCATCACCCACATGGACACCACCCCGTTCATCTATGTCACCGGCTCCCGGCTGTCCTACACCTTCGCCTACTACCTGGGCTGGTCGTTGACCAAGGTGCGCAAGGGGGTCCAGATTCTCAGGGGCAGCGACTCCACAGCCATGGACATGCTGGCCAATGCCCCGTCCCAGAGCGTGGTGATCCTCACCGCCACCACCCGGTATCCCAACGAGCTGATCAAATTGAGCAAGATGATCCGGCGATGCGGCCACACCCTGCTGGTGCTCACGGACTCCAGCATCTCCCCGGTGATTCCCTTTGCTCATCTGTCCCTGGTGGTGCCGTCCAAGTCCATTCCCTTTATCGGCAATGTCTCAGGCATGCTGGCCGTGATCCAGTATATGGTTCAGGAACTGGCCCACCGCAAAGGCGAGGCGTTGCGGGATTATCAGGAACAACTGGAACAGGTGTATCTGGAAAATGACCTGCTGTTCAACATCGATCCCAAATAGCCGGCATGATAGAAGACCTGTCACTCATCAGTTTCGGCATCTTGTTTGCCACGGGCCTGTGTGCCGGGTTTGTGGATGCCATTGCCGGCGGGGGCGGGCTGATCGCCCTGCCGGCCCTGCTGGCGGTGGGTCTGCCCCCTGCCGTGGCCCTGGGCACCAACAAGCTTCAGGGCAGTTTCGGAACCCTGTCCGCTGCCGTCAATTTCATTTCCAAAGGTTTGGTGGATATCCGCCAGTGCTGGGCCGGCATAGCCTTCACTTTCTGCGGAGCAGTCATCGGGGCGGTGATTATCCAGCATATGGATTCCGGGTTCATCAGACACCTGATTCCGGCCTTGCTTCTGGTGGTGTTTTTTTATACCCTGTTTTCAAAAACCCTGGGGTTGCAGCCGTCAGCCCCGAAAATGGGACGAAACCTGTTTTTTGTGCTGTTCGGTACCGGGCTGGGGTTTTACGACGGTTTTTTCGGCCCTGGCACCGGCTCGTTCTGGACCGGGGCTTTGCTCATTTTTCTGGGCATGGATATGACCGGAGCCGTGGGCACCACCCGGGTGATGAATTTTGTGTCCAATATCGTGGCCCTGGCTGTGTTCATCATCGGCGGCAACGTGCTGTGGTCCGCCGGGCTAGTCATGGCGGCCGGCCAGGTTATCGGGGCCCGGGCCGGTTCCGGCCTGGCCATCCAGAGAGGGGCCGTGTTTATCCGGCCGTTCTTTCTGACCGTGGTGTTTATCACCATTGTGCGGCTCATGTATGTCAACTATGGGTAGCAAGGTTCGCTGCCCTCAAACCGTTCTAAAGAGGAAACAAATGTTACAGACCCAGCAAGAACTGCTCACCCTGTTGTCCGATATCGGCATTGAACACACCAACCATGAACACCCGCCGGTATTTACCGTGGAAGAGGCGGCTCAGCATCAGCACGGCATCGAGGGTGCCCACAGCAAGAATCTGTTTTTCAAGGACAAGAAGAAAAATCTGTTCCTGGTGGTGACCCTGGCGGACAAGCCCATCAAAATCAAGGAAGTGGCCAAAAAAATCGGCGGCAACAACATGTCGTTTGCCAAGCCCGACCTGCTCATGGAAGTTTTGGGCATGATTCCCGGTGCGGTCACCCCGTTTGCGGCCGTCAATATCAAGGACCACGAGGTCAAGATCGTTCTGGACGAAGAACTGATGACCCATGATCTGCTCAATTTTCATCCTTTGGAAAACACCGCCACCACCACCATCCAATCCAAAGACCTGGTGACATTTTTGGAACATTGCGGTCAGTCACCTGAGATCATCCGGTTGTAGGAAACACCTTGTCACAAGGAGGCATGTCATGACATCCTATCTCGGCGCCGTGGATCAGGGCACCACCAGCACCCGGTTCATCATTTTTGACAAGGACGGCGGCATTGTGGCCGTCAGCCGGATGGAACATGACCAGATCTGTGAAAAACCCGGGTGGGTGGCCCATGATCCGGCCCGGATCCGGGACAACACCTTCACGGTCATTGCCAAAGGCCCTGGAAAAGGCCGGCCTCAGCGGCAGGGACCTGGCCGCTGTCGGGGTCACCAACCAGAGAGAGACCGTGACGGCCTGGGACAGGCACACGGGACAACCGCTGTATCATGCCGTTGTATGGCAGTGCGCCCGCAGTGACGAGATCTGCCGGAATCTGGATGCCGTTCACGGCAAAGACTGCTTCCGGCAAAAAACCGGCCTGCCCACGGCCACCTATTTTTCCGGTCCCAAGATCAAATGGATGATAGACCATGTGCCGGCGGTCAGACAGGCTGTGAAAAAAGGCGCTGCTCTTTTCGGGACCATGGACACCTGGGTGATCTGGAACCTTACGGGCGGACCGGGGAAAGGAAACCATGTCACGGATGTGACCAATGCCTCCCGGACCCTGCTCATGAACCTGAACACCCTGGACTGGGATCCGGATATTCTGGACACTCTGGGAATTCCCCGGGACTGCCTGCCGGCCATTGTGCCCTCGTCCGACCCGGCCGCGCTGGGAAAGACCGATGCCGCCGGCCCCCTGGGAGAAGGGGTGACCGTGGGGGGGGCTCTGGGAGACCAGCAGGCCGCGCTGTTCGGCCACACCTGCTTTGCACCGGGAGAAGCCAAAAACACCTATGGCACCGGGTGTTTTCTGCTGTTCAACACCGGGCATGACATCACGGTTTCCAACCACGGGCTGCTCACCACCCTGGGATACCAGATACAGGGAGAGAAGCCCGTGTATGCCCTGGAAGGGTCCATTGCCTATGCCGGGGCACTGGTGCAGTGGGTCCGGGACAACCTGGGGCTGATCGCTTCCGCGCCGGAAATCGAGGCCCTGGCCAACACCGTTGAAGACAACGGGGATGTGTATTGCGTACCCGCGTTTTCCGGGCTGTTCGCCCCCTACTGGCGGTCCGATGCCAGAGGGGTGATCACGGGGCTGACCCAGTTTGCCAACAAAGGCCATATCGCCCGGGCTGTATTGGAAGCCAGCGCATACCAGACACGGGACATTGTGGAAGCCATTTCAAAAGACCTGGGCCGGGACCTGAATCTCAAGACCCTGAAAGTGGACGGCGGCATGGTGGAAAACCGGACATTGATGCAGTTCCAGGCCGATATCCTGAACGTGGATGTGATCCGGCCCAGGGTCACGGAAACCACGGCCCTGGGGGCGGCGTACGCTGCCGGTCTGGCCGTGGGGTTCTGGCCGGACACCCAGTCGCTTGAGAAAAACTGGCAGGCCCACACCACCTGGCATCCGGACATGGATGACGATCTTCGGACCCGGCTGTATGACAGGTGGCTCAAAGCCGTGAAAAAATCCTTTGGATGGTGTTGAACATATGGCTTTTCCATTGACTTATGGCCGGTCAGACTTAATATTTGTTGAAACGTGAATTAAAAATGTACTTGTGTGGTCCAAAAAAACAACTAAGGAGAATGCCATGAAACTGTCGTCTTGTTTACCCCAGAAAATATCGAAATTTACCCTGGGAATGATTCTGGTTGCCGCTGCGTTGGCCATGACCGTTGTCAGCTTTACCCTTCTGCCGGTGATCGGGCTGGTTCTGGTTGTGCCCATCGTTGCCCTGGCAATTTATGTTTTCAAGCTGCATCTGAATGACCAGTGTGAAATTGATCTCTCAGAAGACCGTTAAAACCATTTCTTTTTTTTAAAATAATACAGGGATGCACCTGCAATAAAGACCAGCACCCCCCAGAAAATGAAATAACTGTACTTGTATTTGAGTTCCGGCAGATATTCAAAATTGGTGCCGTAAATGCCGGCGATAAAGGTGAGGGGTATGAAAATGGCGGCAAAGATGGTGAGTACTTTCATGATATCGTTCATCTTGTTGGCCACAACTGAGTTATAGATATTGAGCTGGTCGGTCAACAGGTCCCTGTATGTATCAATGGCTTCTGTGGCATGGATGATCAGGTCTTCCATATCTTTGAGAAACGGCAGTGTTTTTTCATGGATCAGATCGCTTTCAAGTCTTGACAGCTGGAACACGGCTTCCCGGGCAGGGCGGATGGATTTTCTCAGATAACTGGTCTCTCTTTTGAACAGGTTGATTGATTCCATCACATCCGAATTATGGCCAGAAAGAACCGCTTCTTCAAGGTCCTCAATCTGATCCCCGATATGCTCGATGACAGAAATGTAATTTTCCACCACCGTGTCCATGAGCGCATAGGCCAGATAATCGGTTCCGGCCCCCCTTATGCGGGATGTCTGCCGCCGGATCCTTTCCCTGACTGGATTAAATACATCCCCTGGCCGCTCCTGAAACGTCAGTACAAAGGTTTCTGCCAGCACAACACTCAGCTGCTCATTGACAATCTTCTGGGTGTCTTTGTCGAACCGGATCATTTTCAGAACAATGAAGATATAGGACCCGTAATCATCGATTTTGGGCCGCTGTCCGGTGTTGAGGATGTCTTCCATCACCAGCGGATGCAGATCAAATGCCTGACCGATTTTGCCGATGGCCGCCACATCGTGCAGGCCGTTGACATTGATCCAGGTTACTGACCGTGTATTTTTGTAACGGACGCCGTCTTTTATGTCCACAAGTTCTTTTTCAGTAAGGTTATTATCGTCATAGTCAATCAGGTGCATGTTTACGGTATCGACTTTTTGGGACCCCACAAATATGAGGGCACCCGGACTCTGGCCTTTTGCCTTTTCTCTGTTTTTTAAAAACCTTGCCATAAGGTCCTCCGCAGCTCTTTTTTTAAACCAGGACGGCTGATTTACATGATTTTATTGTTTCATTAATCACCCCAAAAGAAAAGGGGATTTATTATGGCCGGAATACCTGTTATTGCATATGAAAAAAGATGATTCCGTCCCGGGCAAACCATTTGTCAAGCGCCAAAGGATGGGGTATAAGATGGCCTTGTATGGGACAAATTGATACAGAGGCCTGAAAACAGCAATATGTTATTGAACACAGACGTAATCTCTACCCTGCATGAATGGCTCCGGAGCCATCTGGATACACTGGATGCCTTGGTTTTTGATATAGACGGTGTGCTGCTCGTAAATGGCAGAGCGGCTCCTGGCAGCCAGGATTTGCTGGCCATGCTGCGCAAAAAACGGATGCCTTTTTTTCTGCTCACCAATGACGGGGACCATTCCACCCGGGAAAAGGCAGACATTCTCAATGCTGCGGATCTGCAGATTCATTTTACGGAGATTGTTTCCTGTGGTGACGGCCTGGTAACCCTGCATGCGGAAAAAAATTTTTCATCTTTCCCGTTTTTTATCATGGGCAACCTGGGCAATCCATGTTTTGCACAAAAGGCCGGGCTGCATACCACCCGGGATCTGTCAGAAATCCATCACTGCCAGGGCATTATTGTGGGAGAAAAGGGATATGACTGGGAAACCACCATCAACACGGTTGTCAATTTTTTTATCCAAAAACCTGATGCCCTGCTGATTGTTCCCAACCCGGATGAATACTATCCTGGAAAGATTCCGGGACATATCTGCATCGGGGCAGGGGGGGTGGCCCGGTTTATTGTCCGGGTGCTCAAAACTTACGGGATCAGTGTGTCCCCCATTTATCTTGGAAAGCCTTTTTCTCCGATATTCGAAAAAACCCATGCCCAGCTGGAAGCCTTTTACGGCAGGCATGTTCCCCGCAACCAGGTCCTTATGACAGGGGATTTTATCCGGTCCGATATCCAGGGCGCCCTGGATTTCGGGTATTGTTCCGCTCTGGTGCTCACCGGTGTCACCACCCTGGATATGCTGGAGCAGTCTGCGGTCAGGCCGGACCTGGTGTTTGAAACACTGGGGTGATCAGGTGGTGCAGGACTATATGATACGCTTTCGGATGGCGGTTACCAGCAGTTCGGCCAGGATTACCACCACAAAGATGCTCAACAGGATGACGGACACGCGGTTCCAGAAAAAGAGGTTGAGAGCGGTGTCCAGCACCATGCCGATACCGCCTGCACCAACAAGGCCGATAACGGCTGATTCTCGCACATTGATGTCCCAGCGGAACAAAAACACCCCCCAGAAAGCCGGCGCAGCCTGGGGCCAGTAGCCCTTGAGAAATACACTGAACCACGGGGCGCCGGAGGCTGTCAATGCCTCTATGGGACCGGGGTCCACCTCTTCCAATGCCTCTGCAAACAGTTTTCCCACAAAACCGATGGACCGGAAGCCGATACACACGGTGCCAGCCAGGGGGCCGGGTCCGAAAACCGCCACAAAAAGCAGGGCCCACACCAGGGAATTGACCGATCGTGAAGACACGAGGATCAATTTGGAAAGCCAGTTCAGCAAGGGCATGTGTACAATATTATGGGCACCCAGAACGCCGATGGGAATTGCCATGACAATGGCCAGCAGGGTTCCCAGTGTTGCAATGTGAAGGGTTTCCATCATGGCATGGTGAATGCCTTCCGGGTAATAGGCAAAATCCATGGGCCACATCCGTTTGAAAAGGTCTGCCACCTGGGTGGGGGCATCATAGAGAAACTCGGGAATAATCTGCACGGAGCGCATGGAAAGAGACAGGGCGATGGCAAATCCGAGAAACACGGCAAACCGGGCCAGCCGCTCGGAAAAGGTGAATCTTTCCCATTTATACGAAGGGGCCTGGCTCATTGAAAAACCCGCTTTATCCGGGTGGAAATAAATTCACTCAACATGACCAGGGCGATGATGGAAATAAGGATGGCCGCAAGAAAATCATAGTCAAACCGCTGGAATGCCGCAAAGAGGGTACCCCCGATGCCGCCGGCACCCACGATGCCCACCATGGTGGAATTGCGCAGGTTGGCATCCAGCTGATAAGAGGAAAATCCGATAAACCGGTTGAGCACCTGGGGGAGCACCGCATAAATGATCACACTCATAAAGGGAGCACCGGCGGCCCGCAGGGCTTCAAGGGGTTTGAGGGAGATCTCTTCAATGGCCTCTGTGAACAGTTTGCCGATAAATCCGATGGAGGCAAAAATCAGAGTCAGGATGCCTGCCAGGGGACCGAACCCCACCGCCTTGACAAAAAGTATGGCAAAGATCACGGGATGAAAAGACCGGCACAGGGCAATAAAAGTACGAAAAGGCCAGGTGATCCAGAGAGGCATAAGGTTTCTGGCCGCAAGCAGGCCCACAGGCAAAGAGACCAAAATGCCAAAGGCAGAAGCGATGATGGCAATTTCCACCGTTTCCATCAGATTTGCAGCAAGCAGCTGCCAGCGGGAAAAATTCGGAGGCACCATCTCCGCTAAAAAAGCAGCCCCGTTTCCCAATCCCTGGAGAAAACGGATCCAGGAGACGTCAAGATAATTGGCCGCATATGCCGCATACAAAAACGCTGCCAGCCAACCGGCCCGACCCCACCAGTTTGTCTTGAAAGCCGGGCCGAAATTTTTTGCTGTATCTGCTGTCATTGGAGCCAGTTCTCACCGCCGTAAATCTGTTCGAGATGGTCGTTGGTCAATTCCGACGGGGGACCGTCATAGATGATTCCCCCCATGGAAAGCCCAATGACCCGGACGGTAAAGCGTTTTGCAAGTTCAACATCATGGATGTTGATCAGCAGGGGAATATCGTGTTCTCCGGACAAAGAAACCAGCAATTCCATAATTTCGACACTGGTTTTGGGATCAAGAGAAGAGGTGGGTTCATCGGCAAGCAGCACATGGGGTTCCTGCATGATGGCACGGGCGATACCCACCCGCTGCCGCTGGCCGCCTGACAAACTGTCTGCCCGCTGGTGCGCAAACTCCAGCAGGCCGATGGATTCCAGAAGAGCAAATGCTTTGTCAATATCGCTTTGTGGATACTTTCTCAACCAGGCACGCCAGGAGGGAACATATCCCAGCCGGCCGCACAATACATTTTCCATAACTGACAGCCGTTCCACCAGGTTGAATTCCTGGAAAACCATGCCGATTTTTCTCCTGGCCATGCGCAGGTCCCGGCCGGTCAGGTGCGTGATGTTTTCCCCGCTGATATACACATTGCCGGAAGTGGGCGGAATCAGCTTGTTGACACACCGGATCAGGGTGCTTTTGCCTGTGCCGGAAGGGCCTATGATGGCAACACTGCTCTGGCCTTCGACCGTAAAATTGATATTTTGTAAAATCGGTTTGCCCCTGACATATTCTTTGCACAGATTTTCAATGCAAATGGAACGTTGCGGAAGAGCGGTGCCGTCGCTCTGTGCCTCTTCAGTCATATATACCTGGTCTGCTTTTTTTGGTGAAATCACCATATGAAGGAGCTGCGCCATTTGTCCCGAAAGAGCCGGAACAAATGGCGTCTGAAAATTTCAACCTGTGTTATTGTTTTTTGGCTGCTTTGGCCGCTTCTTTTTCCGCCATTTTCCGCAGACCGTCCTGGTTGTAGGAGGTACCGGTTGATGCGGCAATATCACGGATGACTTTCCAGTCCTTTTCATAGGTTATCGGATAGAACCGGTCCGCACCGCCGAAGGTTTCCTGCATATCAGGGGTAAACCGATAGGAATAGAAAGCATCTACAATCTTTTTCACAAGATCCGGATGCAGATTGTGGGCATAACCAAAGGAAGAGGTGGGAAATTTGGGGGAGGTGAAAACGATGCGGAAGTCATCCGCGTTGATTCTGCCGGCATCTGCCATCCGGTAATAGACATCGGAGGCAACCGGTGCTGCATCATAATCCCCGTGGGCAACGCCCAGAATGGATTGGTCATGCTTTCCGGAATACACAACCGTGTAATCTTTGTCCGGGACAATACCATACTGGGGAAAAATCGCCCTGGGGGCAAGGTTGCCGGAGTTGGATGATGCTGAAGTGTGGGCAATGCGTTTGCCTTTTATGTCGTCCAGTTCCTTGATGTCACTGT
Organism: Desulfotignum sp.; assembly: GCA_034522435.1. Lineage (GTDB taxonomy): Bacteria > Desulfobacterota > Desulfobacteria > Desulfobacterales > Desulfobacteraceae > Desulfotignum. Next base: position 110,461 of record JAXHLJ010000016.1, on the reverse strand, counting down.
CTTTTTTGGTGACAACAATCAGATTATACCCCTGGAATCCGTCATGGTATCCCTTTACAGCCATGGGAACATACCCGGCCAGATTGACGGCAAAGCCGGTGGGTCCGGTGGAGAATCCGGCGATATGCAGCCGCCCGGACCGCATGGCCTCCACTTCAGCGGCATTTGACTGCACGGTATAGTAGATCACTTTTTTACCGGTGGCTTCTTCCAGATATTTCTGGAAATCAGCAAATGCATCTTTGTAAACCGCCGGGTCTTCCACCGGGGTATAGGTGAAAACCAGGGTATTGGGATCTTTCCAATCGGCCGGGTCTTTGGGCGTATCTGCCACAAGATCCATGTTTTCATCACAGTACATTTCATCCAGCGTGCCCCGGTTTTTGCAGTCATCTGCATAGGCAGAAACTGCGAAAAATAAAATTACCATGAAAAATGCCACAATTTTTTTCATCATCTTTTGTCCCTTTTCGGTTAAGCGTTTCGGTTAAGCGTTTTTGAAAATCAGGTGTGTACATCTTCCCGCTGTCATATGAATCCGGCGGGTTTTCCTGTCGGCCCAACTTAGGCCAGCAACTGGGGTTTTGTCAATCAAAAAGTCATATCAACCACAGCGCTGCATCGAGTATACGCCCATCAAACATCAACATAAAAAATTAGATAATTTCAATGCAAACACACTGCCGCCGGCACCGTCCTGGCCATGATGGTCTCCCGGGTGAAATTCGGCAAGACTACAGTGGGCATGAGCCTGAAGGGCGCCCTGCCCGTAAAAAAGTTTTCATCCTTTGCTTGACAAACAGCGATTGACTGTCTTAATTGTATTTTCAGCTCTTTCTCAGAAACGCAACACTCACCCCAACCACAGGAGGAAATCTACGCAATGCCATCCATGGAATTTGACACCCGTCTGAACCGAATCGGAGACCTTGTTGATGCGAACGCTGAAAAACTGAAAAACGACATCGCTCTAGCATACCACGAGTATGGATTTCAAAACACCTTTGCCGAATTCCGGGACATCTGCCGCCAGGTGGCCAAGGGATTGATGGCCCTGGGAATCCGGCGCGGAGACCATATCGCCGTCTGGGCCAACAATCTGCCCGAATGGGTGTACACCCAGTTCGGCAGTGCCATGACCGGCGCGGTCCTGGTGACGGTGAACACCAATTTCCGGGCATTTGAACTGGAATACCTTCTGGGCCAGTCCGACACCACCACCCTGATCATGACCCACGGGGTTCGTGAGCCGGGCGAATACATCCGGATTCTAAGGGGGGTCTGCCCGGAAATGGATCAATGTGAACCCGGCGCACTGAAGATTGAAAAACTGCCGTTTTTGAAAAACATCGTGCTGTTAGGGGAAGACCCGGTCGCCGGGACTTTTACCTGGCGGCAGATGCTGGAAATGGGAAACCGGATTTCCGATTCGGCACTGGATGAACGGGCCGACAGCATCGAGCCCGATGATGTCACCATGATCCAGTACACCTCCGGGACCACCGGATACCCCAAAGGCGTGATGCTCACCCATCGCAACCTGATCGGCAACGCCCGGAGCATGGCCGAAATCATGGCCCTGACCCCGGACGACAACCTGTGCATCCCGGTGCCTTTTTTCCACTGCTTCGGGTGCGTGATCGGCACCATGTGCTGCACGGTGTCAGGCGCCACCATGGCACCGGTGACCTCGTTCCGGCCGGAGGTGGTCCTGGACACGGTGGATGCGTTGAAATGCACGGCCCTTCACGGGGTGCCCACCATGTTCATTGCGGAACTCGAAGCCATGAATGGAAAACAATATGACACCTCCCGCCTGCGCACCGGGGTTATGGCCGGCTCTACCTGCCCGGTGGAAGTCATGAAAGGGGTCATGGAAAAAATGGGGGCACAGGAACTGACTATCGTCTACGGTCAGACAGAAAGCTCTCCCGGTATCACCCAGACCCGGCGAAATGATTCGCTGGAGATTCGAACCGAAACCGTGGGACGGGCCCTGCCCAACGTGGAGCTGAAAATCGTGGACACCGTCACCGGCGAGACCCTGCCGCCCGGCAAAACCGGGGAGCTTTGCAGCCGGGGATACCACATCATGAAAGGCTATTACAAAATGCCGGATAAGACAAAGGAAACCATTGACAGCGACGGGTGGCTGCATACCGGAGATCTGGCCAGTATGGACGAGAACGGCTACTGCATCATCCAGGGCCGGCTCAAAGACATGATCATCCGGGGCGGCGAAAATATTTATCCCCGGGAAATCGAAGAATTTCTCTACACCCACCCGGCGGTACAGGATGTCCAGGTGGTGGGCATTCCCGATGAAAAATACGGTGAGGAAGTGGCGGCCTTCATTCAGACAAGAAACAAAAAAACCCCTTCCGAAGAAGAGATCCGAAAATTTTGCAAAGACAGGATCTCATTTCATAAAATCCCGCGCCATATTTACTTTGTGAATGAATTTCCCACAACGGCCAGCGGCAAAATCCAGAAATACAAACTCAGGGAAATGGCACCCCCTGATGATAATACCGCTGAGCGATAAGCAGACCGCCCATGCCGGAGACATGAGCCACTGCTCCCTGTACTATACCCTGTTCCACGGACAGGCCGAAGCTTGGGTGTTTAACGCCGTGGGCATCGATGCCATGGCTGCGGGCTTATCGATACCCAGACGTTTCTGGAATATGTGTCGGAAAATAATTGTCACCTTTCTTCCTCCTGACGGCGTTCCAGACGGGGATCCAGGTGCATGGCCACATCCGAGGTCGTTTCCATGATCACGAAATCCACCTGTTCTGCCACCGGAACAATACGGACGGATTCCTTTTGCCGCAGCATCAGGGTGATCACCGCATACAGGCTGCTGACGGCAATCATGTAATAATACAGTCCATAGGGGGTGCCGGCCAGAGACATGACTGCGGCAGCCAGGGTGGGGCCGAACATGGCGCCGATGCCGTAGCACAGCAGCAGCACGGAACTGACCTTGACCACGTCCTGGGCCTCGAAGATGTCATGGGCGCGGGCCACGGCCACCGGATAAATGGAAAAAAAGATCCCGCCGAACACTGCCGTGGTTCCCAGCAGCATGCCCAGAGAGTAACGGGAAAAAAGCAGGAGCGCCAGGGAAATAACTGCCAGGATGATGCCCAGTCCCGGCAGCACCAGAGTCCGGTCCAGCCGGTCCGACATCATCCCCACCGGCCACTGGAGCAGCAGCCCCCCCAGCACCGTCAGACTCATGAACCAGGAGATCTGGGACACACTCAAATGGATCTGGTGGGCGAATACCGGCCCCATGGTATAGAAGGCACTGTGCAGCAGACCGGCGCCAAAGCAGCCCAGCATGCCGATGGGCGCTTTTTTCAAAATGGTCTTCAGGGCCGCCTGCTCCACTTTGGGCAGCTTCGGATGGATGGAACGGGTCATGGCCACCGGTATGGTGCTCAGCACCACGAACACGCCTGCCACCAGGAACAGGGTCTGGCCGTGCACATCTCCCGTGTTCAGCAGCTGCTGCCCCACAGTGCTGCCCAGATAGGTGACGATCATGTATATGGAAAAAATGCGCCCCCGGAATCTGGGTTCGGCACACTCATTGAGCCAGCTTTCGATCACCATGAACAGTCCCATATTGGAGATACCGGCGGCAAACCGCAGCACAGCCCACAGCAGCGGGAAGGTATACAGCCCATGGACCATCACCACGGCGGTGGTGACTGCGGTGAACGCGGCAAAGGCCCGGATATGACCCACATTTCTTATGATTTTCCGGCAGTAAGCGGTACCGGCCACCAGTCCCACAAAATAGGCGCTCAGCACCAGTCCGGTCACCTGGGTGGACACCCCTTCCAGAGAGAGCCGGAGCCCCAGAAACGTATTTAAAAGTCCCAGCCCCATCATCATCAGTACAACTGAAGAATACAACGCTATGAACGGTCTGATATTGGCTAACATGACAAACGTCTCCCATCATGCAACGGTTGTGTTCAAAACAAAAGCACGGAAATATAGAGCAATTTTGATTCCGGGTCAAGGAGTTTCAGGCTCAGGATCTGAACCGGGAAATATACATGTTCAAGCGTGTTACAGCGACGCAGTATAACATGGATCCGCAGGATGTAAATTGATTTCATACCTGTTGCCACCAGTCAAACATTCGATCAAACAAAGTCTTTAATTTTTTATATTACAATTTTGTTGCTTATTTTGATCATAAAAATACAATTTTGTTTTTTAATGACTTTATGCTCAAACAAATTCATAAAACTATAGACCAATTCAAAGAAAAAACCATCAATCATTCTTTTAATTTCAATTAGTTGAATTAATAAATACTATCAAACCCCAAGTTCTGGCATACGATTTGCTGAACACAGAAGGCAGTTATTGAAAATGTGTTTCAAACGACAAAAAGAAAGGAACCACCATGGGATTGAAATACTGCCTGATGAGTATCCCTCTGTTGCTGACAACCACTGCCTCTGTCTTTGCGTCCGACGGCGCCATCGATACCGGAGACACCGCCTGGGTCACCATGTCCACGGCCCTGGTCATGATGATGACACCGGCGGGCCTGGCGTTGTTTTACGGGGGCATGTCCCGGTACAAAAACCTGCTCAACACCATTGCCATGACCTTTGCCGCCTACTGCCTGGCCGGCCTGGTGTGGGTGGGATGGGGATATTCCCTGGCCTTCGGGGAGAGCGCCAGCCCCTTGATCGGCAGCCTGGGCCACATTCTGCTGGCCGGCATCGATGCGTCCTCCGTGTCCGGCACCATCCCCACCTTGATATTTGTGGTATTTCAGATGACCTTCGCCTGCATCTCCGTGGCCATCATCCTGGGATCCGCCGTGGACCGGATGAAATTTTCCGCCTGGATCGTGTTTGCCGTTCTCTGGATTACATTTGTGTACGCGCCCGTGTGCAACTGGGTCTGGGGCGGGGGCTGGATGCACCATTTGGGGGCCCTGGATTTTGCCGGCGGCAATGTGGTCCACATCAATGCCGGGGTGTCCGGGCTGGTGCTGGCCCTGGTGCTGGGCAAACGCAACGGATACGGCAAAGAGCCCATGATTCCGTCTTCCGTGGCATTTACCGCCCTGGGCGCGGCCCTGCTCTGGTTCGGATGGTTCGGATTCAATGCCGGCAGTGAGCTGGCCGCCGACGGCGTGGCCGCTTCCGCCTTTCTGGTCACCAACACGGCCGCATCCGCCGCCGGCCTGACCTGGCTGTTCCTGGAGTGGAACATCAGCGGCAAACCCACCCTGCTGGGCATGGCTTCGGGCGTCATTGCCGGGCTGGTGGCCATCACCCCGGCCGCCGGATTCGTCACCCTGTCCGGATCATTGATTATCGGCCTGGTGTCCGGAGCTGTGGGATATTACGGCGTGGTGTTTCTCAAGAAAAAACTGGGGTATGACGATTCGCTGGACGCGTTCGGCATCCACGGCCTGTGCGGCATGTGGGGGGCGCTGGCCACCGGGCTGTTCGCCTCCCCGTCCGTCACGGAAGGGGCCAGGGGGCTGTTTTACGGCAACCCGGGCCAGGTCTGGATCCAGGTGGTGTCCATCATTGCCACCATCGCATTTTCCGCCGTGGCCACCCTGATCGTGGTATATGTCACCAAACTGGTCTGCGGCGGGCTCCGTGTGGACGGTCAGGATGAACGGACCGGTCTGGACAGCGCCCTGCACGGGGAACGGGCGTTTGAAATCGAATAGCCAGGCCCGTCAAAGCAGGTGACGGGGAATGGATTCCACCCATTTTCGGGAAAAAATGGTCCCGCCGTTGACCCGCACCACCAGGTGGATGATCACCTGAAAATGGGTTTTCCCTCCCTGTACCCAGACGTCGGATTCGGCCCGGATGGATCCCCCGTCGCTTTTGAGTTCCTGTAGATGTTTTCCCCGGCCCGAGGCCAGGGCCGGATGCCGGGGATGCACCTGAAACTTTCCTGACGCCTGTTTTTCAAACACGGTGGTGTCTGTCAGCCGGTGCACACTGTCTACCTGCAGGTGCACGGTTTTTCTACCGCTGAGCACATCGGTGCTCACCTCCCACACAGGCGGGCAAACCGATGCCATATGGGGCTGCCTCACCATTGTGGAAGGGGCAAAAACCGGCGGTTGTGCCGACCCGGCATCCGGCACTGCCGGCAGGTCCAGCCGGCTGGGCCGGGCAGATCCGAAAAAAATCCGGCTGACCCCCTGTTCCGGGGTGGGCCAGAAATTGGGCCAGTCCGCATTGGCCACAGACAGGCGGATACAATGACCTGCTTTGAATATCCAGCCCGTGCTGTCAATGTCAATGCCCAGTTCATATACGGTTTCCGGCACCATGGGTTCCGGGTCTGTGAACGAGTTCCTGCGGGTGCCGTTGAGCACCCCCTTGGCCACCAGATGGGAGGATCCGTCCGGGGCCACATCCGACAGGCTGACCGCATACCCCATCACCGCGGCACTGGAAGTCACATGCAGCACTGCTCTGGGACGTCCCATGATATGCAGGTCATCCGCCAAAGGTTTTGTGGTGTACACGGCACTGAACGCTTCATCCGGGCGCTGGTCCCCGGGCAGGCCGAACTGGATTCCCCCGGAAAAAAGACCGCCGCCGGTGCCCACAAAGGGCATATAGGTCAGCAGATCATGGCCGTCTGTGCCCACCGCTTCGGCAAGACAGCCGGATGCCTCCAGGAACAGAGACCGGGTGCCCGATCCCGGGACCGGCCAGGTGGTTTCCGCCCGCCACTCTCCTCTGGTTTCCAGGCGGTCCACCTCCGGCGGCTGGTACTGCTGCATGAACGCCACCACCGGGGGTTCTTCCATGATACCCGTGGATTTTTTCCTGCACCAGCAGTCCAGCCACCGCACCACTTCATCCAGGTAATCCACCCGGGGGCCGGGCACAGCCCCGTCAGGCATGGCATGGTTCCACGGACCGATCCACACTTTTTTCGGTACTGACAGGGCTTGAAACAGGCGCAGGGGCACGTTCATGTATCCATCCCGCCAGCCGCCGATCATCATCACGGGACAGCGGATCCGATCGGCAACATACCGGACAGACCCATGCTCCCAGTAGGGACCGGCGGTCTGATGGCGGTACCACTGCAGCAGGTAGGGTTCGTTTTCTTCCAGGTGCTGCCGCCAGGTATCGGCCCAGTCGGCTCCGGCCGCCTCCAGCAGGGACGGCATGGCATTGGCCGCCACCATGGCTCCCCCGTAATAGGCAATGTCATAATACTGGCGCATCAGGCCCCCCTGGTAATGGCAGTCATCATGGTACCGGTCATCGGTAAAATCCACGGGGATGATACTGGTGAGATGGGGGGGCTGATGGGTGGCCACCTGGAGGGCGGAAAATCCGCCATAGGAAATGCCCATCATATTCACATGCCCGTCGCACCAGGACTGGGCAGCAATCCATTCCACACAGTCATATCCGTCCTCCTGCTCCTGGAGCAGGTATTCATCCAGGTTTTTGCCAGGGGACGCGCCTGTGCCCCGGATATCCACCCGGATGACCAGGTATCCCCTGCGGGCCAGATATGTGTAAAACGGCCGGGCAGACAGGTCCACCTGGTCCTTTCGGTAGGGAATGTATTCCATGACCACGGGAAATGCCGCATCCGGGTCTCCGGTGTCCGGCAGATAGAGATCTGCCGCCAGTTGTATATGGTCCCGCATGGGGATCATCAGGTTCCGGAAACGGCGGACCCCGTCCACCGGGGGAAAGCAGATGGATTCAGACTGTTCCAGCAAGGTATTGAAGCGCATGGGTAACGTATTCCTCCAAACACAGGGTTGTATCAGATGGTTTCATTGTAGGGATTCAGACAGCGGAAAATGACAGAAATACTGGTGGGCTTTTTTCGGCATCCGCCGCTTTGGGAAATTGTTCTCGGCAGCACTATCTTTGACCCGGGGACACCGGGTGTGAAATTCACACCCTTTGGGCCTGGAAAAAAGACTGGGAATCTCTCCGGAAATGGCGATGCGGTGGTGTACCGCATCCGGGTCCGGGCTGGCATGGGCAGACAGCAGGGCCTGGGTATAGGGGTGCTGCATGTGATGAAACACCGTCTGTGTGGGACCCTGTTCCAGAAACCGCCCCAGGTACATGATGGCGGTATGGTCGCTCACATGGCGCACCACGGCCAGGTTATGGGTGATGATCAGAAAACTGACCCCCAGTTCGTCCTGCAGCCGGGCCATGAGGTTGAGAATCTCCCCCTGGACCGACACATCCAGGCCGGCCGTGGGTTCATCAGCGATGATCAGTTTGGGTGACAGGGCCAGGGCCCTGGCCACCCCCACCCGGCGGGCCTGTCCCCCGCTGAGCTGATGGGGATACAGATCCCCCATGGCCGGAGAAAGATTGACCATTTTCAGCAGCCGGCCAATCTCGTCGGGCAGGTTGTCCGGCAGTTTGTTATGGATACGGAAGGGTTCGGCCAGAATGGACCGGATCTTGAGGCGGGGGCTCAGGGACCCGGCAGGGTCCTGAAACATCAGCGCAATATCCCTGCGGAAGGGCTTTATCTGACCCCGGTTCAGGCCGATCAGATTTTTCCCGTTGAACCGGATGGCACCGGACTGCACCGGCACCAGCCCCATAACCGCCCGTGCCAGGGTGGTTTTTCCGGACCCGCTCTCACCCACCAGGCCGATAGGTCTGGCCCGGATAAATGGTGAGGCTGACCCCCATCACCCCGTCGATAAACGGGTCATCATCTTTCTCCAGCAATGCCTTGATGGGTCCTTTGGTTCTGAACCGCACCCGCACCTGGTCAACTTCCAATAAGGGTTCCATCATTCCTCCAGAAAATGGCAGGCAGCTGTATGGTGTTCTGCCAGGTGAACTGCCGGGGGCGGTGTTTTCCGGCACACGGACATGACCTTTTCACAGCGGTCCTGAAAAATGCAGCCTTCGGGCAGGTCGATCAGGCTGGGGATGTCCCCGGGGATGGTGGGCAGAAACCGGGTGGATTCTTCAATCACCGACGGATCGCATTCCAGCAGAGACCGGGTATAGGGATGGCCCGGCCGGTGGAAAATATCCCGCACCGTTCCTTTTTCCACCAGTTCACCGGCATACATCACCCCCACATAATCGCACAGTTCCGCAATCACGTTCAAATGGTGGGAAATAAACAAAATGGCACACTGAAAATCGGTCTGCAGGTCTTTGAGCAAACGGATAATCTGCACCTCCAGGGTGGCATCCAGGGCCGTGGTGGGTTCATCGGCAATCAGCAGTTTGGGCTGTACCAGCAGGGCCATGGCAATGGTGATCCGCTGGCACATGCCGCCTGAAAACTGGTGGGGATAATTGTCCAGACGGGACAGGCCGTCACTGATTCCCACCCGTTCCAGCATCCGGGCGGCCCGTTCGCGTTTTTTCTTTCCGGAAAGGGGATCCCGGTACTGAATATCCACCATCTGGCGGCCGATGGTGAGCACGGGATTCAGGGCGGTCATGGGATCCTGGAATACCATGGAGATGTCCCGGCCCCTGATACCCCGCAGCTCGGAAGCGGACATTGCCTGCAGATCCAGGCCCATGAACTGTATTTTTCCTTCTGCCACATGGGCGTTTTCCGCCATCAGACGGATCACGGCCGAAATCAACGTGGATTTGCCGCACCCGCTTTCGCCCACCAGTCCCACCACCTTTGCCGGCGGTACCTGCAGGTGGATATGGCGCAGGGCCTGCACCTTTCCCTTAGGGGTTTGATAATTTACACACAGGTTGCTTATATCCAGCACCGGTTGGGTCATCATAAGTCCTTGCGCAGTTTGGGGTCAAACATATCCCGCATGGATTCCCCCAGAAAGGTGAATCCCAGGGTGGTGACAATCAGGGGGATCCCGCCGAAAATGATAATCCACGGGGTGTTGCGGATATAGGCGTATCCGTCATTGAGAATCGCCCCCCAGCTGGGCGTCGGGGGGCGGACCCCCACCCCCAGGAAACTCAGCCCGGCCTCGATGGTGATCACCACCGGGATATCCATACTGGCCACAATGAACAGCGGCCCCACGATATTGGGCAGAATATGCACCCCCAGCACCCGCATCATGCCGGCACCCATGGCTTCTTCGGCCACGATGAATTCGTTGCCGGCCAACGCCTGGGTCTGGGTCCGCACCATGCGGCCGTATACCGGAAAGGTGGTGGCCACAATCACGATGATTACCGTTTGCAGACTGGGGCCGAACACTGTCACCAGCGCCAGGGCAAACATGATGGTGGGAAATGACCGCAGGGTGTCGAACAGCAGCAGCAGACCGCTGTCCATCCATTTGGGGCCGTATCCGGCCATCATTCCCAGCACCAGGCCGATGCCCAGAGACAAGGATACGGTCACCAGGGCCACCCAGACGGCAATGCGTGATCCCATCACCACCCGGGAGAAGACATCCCGTCCCAGCTGGTCCGTGCCCATCCAGTGGTCGGAAGAGGGGCCGGCCAGCCGGTTGACAATATCCAGGGCATTGGGGTCATGGGTGACCAGAAACGGGGCGAACACGGCACACAAAACCACCAGCAGCACCAGAACAAGCCCGAAAATACCCATGGGTTCATTACGGAGACGAAAGAAAATTTCCTTTATCCGGTTCATTATAACCGCTCCCTGACCCGGGGGTCCAGCATGGCGTTGATGGAATCGGATATAGTGGTACTCAGCACAAACAATACCGTGGAGACCAGCACAGCGCCCATTACCAGGGGATAGTTGCGGGACACAACAGAATCAAAAATCAGTTTACCGATACCGGGTCTGGCAAATACGATCTCTGCAAACACGGCCGATGAAATCAGGCGGCCGATACCGGTTCCCAGCAGGGTCACCGTGGGCAGTATGGCCAGTTTAAGGGCATAATGAAACACAATGGTGGTTTCCGGCAGGCCGAATGCCCGGGCCCGCCGGATATGGTTTTCGTTGAGCACTTCCAGCATGGAGGCCCGCACCAGACGGGCGATATATCCCACCCATCCCAGTCCGATGGCAAATGCCGGCAGAATCAGATGCTGCACCTGGTCCAGAAACTGGCCCGATTCCCCGGCACCGATGGCCGGCAGCCATTTCAGGGTCACGGCAAAAAACAGCAGGGAATACAGGGCCACCACAAAAGAGGGCACGGCGATCACCCCGATGGAAAACACCCCCACCAGTTTATCTGAAAACCTGTTTCTGAAAACCGCGGAATAGCATCCCAATGGAATGCCCAGCAGCATGGCCCAGCTGATACTTGCCAGAACAAGCACCAGGGTTTCATCCAGCTGTTTGAATACGATCTCGGCCACCGGCCGTTCGGAAAAAAAATCCATTCCCAGGTTTCCCCTGGCCACATTACCCAGAAAACTGGCCACCTGCACCACAAACGGCCGGTCCAGGCCCATGCGCTCATATATTTCCTGCTTCATTTCCGGCGTGGCCCGGGGACCCAGCATCACACTGGCCGGGTCCCCGGGTACGACATGGATCATGGAGTACAGCAGCACCACTGCCACCACCACAATCACGACAGCCAGACCGACACGTTTTAACAGATAAAACAGCATGGGTTTTTCCCGGCCTGCATCAGGCAGTTTTAAAATAGCGTAACAGCGGCATGCCGTCCGGCCGCAATGCCGGAATGACCTTGTCCGTGTAAATCACAGGGACCGCTTCATGGGTGATAAAACGATAGGCCCCGGACGCTTCCATCAATTCCTGCATTCTGCGGTACATCCGGTCGCGTTTGTCTTTATCCCCTTCAGCCAGGGCCTGTTCATACAACTGGTTGTATTAGGCATTTTTGAACCGCTCCCAGTTCCACACCCCCACCAGTTCCTTGGTGAACCACAGGGCTGCATAGTGGGGATCAGGGGCGGATGAAAACCGGTTCAACACCAGCTGCAGCTTTTTCCAGCGGTCTCCCTTGCTCTCATCTCCCAGGGACCAGAAGGAACCGGAATCATGCAGATTCAGGGACATCCGGATGCCGGCCTGGGTAGCCATGGCCTGGATCACCTGGCCGGCAGCGATATAGACCGCTTTGTTGCGCACTTCCAGGTCCAGATCGATGCCGTCAGGGTATCCTGCTTCCGCCAGCAGGGCTTTGGCTTTTGCAAAATCCGCTTTAAAAGGCACCAGCGTATCCGGCCGGTGGCCCACCAGTCCCGGCGGCACATATCCTGTGGCCGGATCTGCGACCCCGTCATAGGCAGCCGCCAAAATGGAGGGGATATCCACAGCATACTGCACGGCCCGGCGCACCCGCTCATCAGACAGCTTGGGGTGTTCCATGTTCATGCCCAGCCACACATAATACAGGGAGGGATATTTTTTCACCACACTGTTTTTCGGCGGTGTTTTCTTCAGATTTTTATATGAACTCATACTAACGCGGGTGTAATCCAGATCCCCTGCCTCAAACCCCATTTCCGCGGTTTTCTCATCGTCAATGGGAAAAATATGAATTTCGTCAAACCCGGCCGGCGCCCCTTTCCATTCCGGATTGCGGGCCAGAACGGTGCGCTGTTTGGGTTCGCGTTCCTTGATGATATAGGGCCCGGAAAAACAGGAAGGCATGGCTGCAAACTTTCCGCCGGCCGCTTCAACCGCTTTTTTGGAAACAATATTGCCCCCCATATAGGGGAGAGTGGTCATCCATAACGGCTGGAACGGGTTGCTGAGCACGATCACACCGGAATATCTGTCTGTGACATCCACGGATGCCAGGGTGGCCCAGTCCCCTTTGATGGGGGATTTGAGTTCCGGATCGATGATGCGCTCATAGGAAAATTTCACATCTTCCGCCGTCATTTCACCGAATCCGTTGGTGAAGGTGATGCCGGGCTTGAGGACAAATTTGATGTGGGTGGGATCCACCTGCTCGATGGACCGGGCCGCTTCCAGCTGCCATTCCCATTTGTTGCCGGGTTTGTAGGCGATCAGCTTGTTGTGCACCGCAGCGTTGACGTGCTCCTCGTAAAGATTGGATGCGATGCCGGGATCCAGAGACTGGGGATCGCCGTAATCCCGCACCCGCAGCACCCGGGTATCCTGGGCCCATGACGGGTGCATCCCCAGTCCGGGAAGCATCAGCCATCCAGCGGTTGCGGCAGACGTCTTGAGAAAAGACCGGCGGGAAAGCCGGATTTTTGAAAACTGCATGTTTGGCTTGGACATGTTCCCTCCTTGTTTGAATGAGATTGTTGGGGCAGCGTTTTTGTATATACTAAATTTGTATATACATTTACCAGATGCTTAAACCGATCTCTGTTCATTTGTCAAGTGTTTTTTTGAAAAACCCGCTGCATTTTTTGGTGGTTGATTTATTATACAAATCCATGCCATAAGTATACAAATTGCCCGTAAAAATGGTTTCAGACCCACAGGAGCACCATGATTCAGCCCCAGAAGCGTCAGCCCAAATACGTACAGATATACCACTGGTTCCAGGAACAGCTGCAGGCGGAAAAACTGAAAACCGGGGACCAGATCCCCACGGAAACCGCTTTGGCCCGGCAGTTCAACGTCACCCGCATGACCGTGCGCAAAGCCCTCCACCGCCTGGTGGTGGAGGGCATCATCACCCGGACACGGGGCAAAGGATCGTTTGTTGCCGCTGAAACCAACAAAAACTTTATTTTCAGCCTGAATACCATCACTGGATTTTTCAATGATATCCGCCGCAGCGGCAGTCAGCCGGCATTCAAGGTAAACCGGGTGGAGATCATTCAGGCGGATGCAAAAATTGCAGACCCCCTGCAATTGTCCGGTGATCTGCGGGTCATCTATATCCTGCGGACATTTTTTGCAGATGAAGAACCTGCCCTGATCCAGGGAACCTACCTGCCCTATGAACCGTTCAAACGTGTCATGGAAATGGATCTGAGCAAGGGCATGTACCCGATTTACCGGGAAAATTTCAACCTGCGCCTGCACCACGCAGACCAGACATTCACTGCTGTGATGTCCAACAGTTTTGAGACCCGGACCTTCGGGTTTGATTCACCCCAGCCCTGTATTTTTCTGGAATGGGTCCTGTATGATGATATCAACCGCCCCATCGAGGTGTGCTACTGCACCTACCGCAGTGACAAGTACAAATTCAACGTGGTGTCCAGCCTGCCCGTGCAGCTCTCCATGGCCCCCTGATCTTCGATATTCGCCATCTGAACCATGATATGTCACAGGGAAAGGGCCAGTTCTTCCGCCTCGCTGATGCAGTACATCAGGTGCCGGGGCGATTTGGCATCACCGATGAGATGAAACCGGGCCGGGGAGGTTTTTTCCAGGGATTTTGCCGCCCGAACCGCTTCGTACTTTTCTGAAATCACCACCGTGTCGAACCCGGACAGGATGGTTTTCTCTCCCTTACAGGTAAATGTCACCCCATCGGAAGTAAAGGCCCGGACGGCCACCTGCTTGTACAGGGTGACATCCTTTTTTTTCAGACTTTCCCGAAGATAATACCGGTCATTGGCGGACATCTCTTCGGCAAAGCTTTTTTTCCGGTTCAGCACCGTCACGGTCTTCCCCTGGTCCGCCAGAAAATCCGCCACGATCAGGCCGGCCATGCCCCCGCCCAGGACGATCACTGTTTGTCCGGCCGTTTCCGTGCCCGCCATCACATCCACCCCCGTGACCAAGGCCATGGATGTGGTGAACAGCCCCTTGATCAGCGGCATCTGAGGCATGGCGCCCGTGGCCAGCACCACATGGTCCGGAGATACGGCTGCCAGCAGGTCTCCGGTAAGCGGGGCGTGGTATTGGACCGGGATATCCAGACGTTTGAGTTCCCGGTCAAAAAATTGCAGAATATCCCCCAGCTCGCTTCGGCCCGGGGCTTTGGACGCCAGACTCAGCAGCCCGCCGGAACGGCTGTGCTGCTCACAGATCACCACATCATGGCCGGCCAGGGCGCATGCCCGGGCCGCAGCCAGACCGGCGGGACCGGCTCCCGCCACCAGGACCCGCACCGGGGGATTGACCGGAGTGCTGTCTGGAGTCCTCTCCGGGGTGCTGAGCGGAGTGCTGACCGGGAGCTTGTCCGGGATGCTGTCCGGAGACCCGGCCGGTTCACCGGCAGCTCCCCCGGCAGTTCCACCGGATGCCAGGAGGTACTCCCGGCCCACATCCGGGTTCACCACGCACCCGCCCGGCTCCTTGGCCAAAACCGCATGGATGCATCCCAGGCAGCATCCCACGCAGGGCCGGATCTCATGGATTCTGCCGGTGCGGGCCTTTTCCGGATACCAGGGGTCCGCCAGAAAGGACCGCCCCAGGGCCACCATATCGGCCCGGCCATCCGCAATGATCTGATCGGCCTGGACCGGGTCCTTGATCCGGCCCACCGTGATCACCGGAATCGCCACCACCTGCTTCACGGCCTCGGCCAGGTGCACAAAACAGCCCTGGGAAGTATACATGGAAGGAATGGTCAGCTCCGTGGACCCGTACACCCCGGCGGACACGTGCAGATACGCGGCGCCGGCCGCCTCCAGCAGCGGGGCCAGGATCAACGCGTCGGTCAGCTCCCACCCGTTTGTCATGTAGTCGTTGCCGTTGATGCGGATACCCACGGGAAAGTCGGCCCCGGCCTTTGCCTGAATATCGGCCAGGATCTCGAACAGAAACCGGGTCCGGTTTTCAAAGCGGCCCCCGTATTCATCGGTGCGCACATTGGCGTTGGGGGACATGAACTGGTTGATGAGATACCCGTGGGCCCCGTGGATCTCCACAAAATCAAACCCCGCCTCTCTGCACCGCCGGGCCGCATCCCCGAAACAGGCCACCAGGTGATGGATCTCCGCCACGGTCAATGCCCGGACCTCGCCTTTCACCACGGCCGGGGCCGGAATGGCGGACGGGGCCACTTTTTCCGGCAGATAGGACTGCCGCCCCCCGTGCATGAGCTGGACCCCGAAAACAGCGCCATGGGGTTTGACCTGATCCACCATGCGTCTCAGCGCCGGAATACAGCCGTCCTCATACATCTGGGGCAGATCCGGCAGTTCCTGGCCCCCGGGATGGACAGAACCGCCCCCCACCAGCATCATGCCGGCCCCACCCCTGGCCCGCTCCACAAAATAGGCGATCAGCTGGTCCGTCACATGACACTGATCATCCACCCCGAAATTGATGCTCATGGCAGACATCATCAGCCGGTTTTTCACCGTGAGGTGCCCGATTTGAATCGGGCGGAACAGATGGGGCAACATGGGTGGCGACCCTCCTTGTCAATCGGTTCTTTGTGAAAGTTCTTCGAGCAGCGACTGCACCAGTGCGGCAAACGACAGCACCGCTTTTTTGTCTTTGATCCGTCTGCGGCCTTTGACCGCTTTGAAGTACCGGGCGCAGATCCGGCGCCGGGCCGGGGTCAATGCCGTGGTGATGCCCTGTTTTTTCACGGTGTCATCCGTGATGTCCGTGATGTTTCTCTTTTCCCGCCGGCCATGGGGCCGGTTGACGATATGGGCATAATAGATCAGGGCCCGGTCCAGAAGAATATACAGAAACTGAGGATTTTCATTGGGACCCACCTGGATCCGATCTCCCCCCAGCCGGATGCCGGCCGGGCTTTTGTCCGCCACACGGCGCCCTCCGAGCACGGCAGATCCCGCGCCCAGCAGTCCACCGATGGCCGTGAACATACCAAAACTCAGGCCATGGGCCGCCGTGTCCGCCACGGCCCCCATGGTCCCTCCGATCACGGCGCCGGCCGCAGCCAGCTGGGTTTTTGTCAATCCCAGCAGTTCCCAGGTTTTTCTGGAAAACAGATCGTGCTGAAGCACGGAATAATCGGGCAGGGATACCTCATACACCCGGTGCCGGAACAGGGCGCGGATATGATGGAACATCGATGTTTCAATATCGCGCACCTGTTTCCGATAGGCTTGAGCCAGTGCCTCCTGAGCCAGGACGGGATCGTCATCGTCCGTCAGGCCCCGGGACACGGAAAACCGGATGCTTTTTTCAATGGCATGGGTGATGTATGCGCTGGCCAGGCGGTTGCGCTTTTCCCATTCCGCCTGAAACGCCTGGATCACCCGGGCCAGGACGGGTTCCCATTCCTGGTCGATGGATTTGAGGCTTTCCAGCATGCCGATGCGGTCGTGAAAATTGGCCGTATTGGCATTGAAAATCCGGATGCTGTTGAAATGCTTGCCGAATTCCCGGCGCCAGTTCCGGGTATAATCTTTGTCCACGTCCTTGGAATTGATCACGGCCATGCGGGGCCGACCCGTGAGCCGCAGGATCTCCATCTCCGCCAGGTCATCGGCCCGGACCGGGCGGGACCCGTTCACCACGTAGATAATACCTGCCCCCCGGGCCACGGGACGGAACAGTTCCACTTCATCCGCATAAAACGGATCGGATTCATGGGCCGCAATGAATTCATCCAGGATGCGATGCGGTTCTCCGTGACAGGCGTTGAACCAGGCCAGGGTCTGCCGGGGCACCTGAAACCCCGGTGTATCCACGAACCGGATGATCTCTTTTCCATCGATTTTCACGGTATAGGTCCGGCATACCGTGGTTTCCCCCGGTACGGGGCTGACCCGCACCTGATCATCTTCGGTCAGCGTGGACACCACGGCGGACTTGCCTTCGTTGGGATGCCCGAGTACGGCAAATTCCGGAACTGCGGCCGGCGCGCCCCGGGTCATGGCATCCGTTATCATGGCCGGATCCTTTCCACCAGCATGTCCGGGTGACCCAGCCCGAGAATACGGTCCTGCCACACCCGGGCATCCATATCCCGGTCCGCCACACCCAGATTTTCCTCTTCAGGGGCCCGGGTCAACAGCACCCAGAGATTTTTGTCCATCAGAACCCCCTGCTTGAGCTGCACCAGGTAATGGAGAATGCCCCGGATGGGGGGCTGCCACACTTCCTGGAGAAAAATAACCGGGTCCACGCCGTTCAGCACATCCGGCCCCAGCAGGCGGGCATCCGCCGCCAGATCCTGTTCCACAAAAATCACCTGCCGGACATCCAGCAGAAACTGCCGGGACAGTAAATCTGAAATCCGGTCGGTGGCGGCCGCATCCCAGGCCGGTACCGGCGCCAGAACCACGGTTGGCGTGCCCACGGGTGCTGGCACGGTTTCTGAAGATTCCGGCACCATCCTCCGGGAGGACGGCGATGGTTTTTCATCTGTTTGATCTGAAACTTTTTCATGTTCCGGGACCACGATTTCAGGTGTTCCTTGCGGCTCACAGGGCCGATGCACCGGCCCGGATGATGCTTTATCGGTCTGCCGGGCCGGGGTGTTTTCTTCAAACCCGATATCCATGACCGGAGATTTCATGCGGACAATCAGGCGCCGGAAACGGGGCTGACGAAAATCGAACCGGTTCAGGGCCGACCGCTGGGCCATGACCGCCCAAAAGATGATCACCAGCCGGGGAATCACTGCATAACACACCATGCTCAAACACAGAAACGGCCACCAGGACGCCAGGTGTTCCGTGGCCAGCGCCGCGATCCCCTGTTTCAGAATGATCCGGGACCCCTGTATCTGTTCCGGGGTGGGGCCGGCCAGAAGATCCGGTATCCATGCGGCCCAGGGCAAAGATACCAGTGTCACCAGGTCATGGACCGCGGCAGGCGTGGCCGCCAGGGTGGACTGCCACCCGAACGCCACATCACTGAACGCCACCCGGAACAGCGTGCCGCCCAGGGCACCCAGAGAAAAAAACAGTGCGAACACAGACACCAGGATCACCAGGGGCCAGAACAACAGATCGCCATAGGCCTGCTTTTTCGTGCGGATGAACAACAGGGCCTCATCCATTCGGGTCCGCCTGTTTTCCGCAGACCGTTGTCCCGTGTTCAACCGGATCCGTCTCAGCATCCCGGGGACCAGCTCAAACAATACCCGGGACACCAGACCGGTCATCCCCCCCGGGCCGGTGCCGGCCCATCCGGCATGATGACTTAAAAGCCCTGCCGCGGAAAAAAGAAAAAAAACCGCCGGCATCAGCACAAACACGAAAAAAAACAATGTCACATTCACCGGGCGGACCCCGTGATAGGCTAAAAATCCGTACGCCAGAATCAGGCCGGTCAGTCCTCCGGCCAGGGCCAGTCCCCGGACGGTCCAGTTAAAAAGGGTGTTGAAAAGCCGTCCCGGCAGCCGCTGATATCCGTCCGGACCGGCCTGATCCAGATACAGCATTTTGCGGTATGACAACCAGACGGCCATCAGATCGGTATCCGACATGTGATCCCCGCCGGCCTGCCGGAAAATATCCCGGTCCCGGGCTGCTCTCAGCTCAGCCGATCCACCGGCATCCGGATCGTCATCCAGTGTCAGCAGATACTCCATATCCATCATGTCGGAAAGTCGAAATTTCATACTGCGTGTGTATCAGATCCCGAAATTTTTCACAATTGTCTTTCGCGTCTTCTCATCTCTACCGGATCGATGCCGGTCATCCTGCATGCCGGGTCACCAGTTTTTCTCCTTGGTTTCATTCTCTAATACCGGCATCTATGATAATCATCAATTTTTCATTTGCAAAACGGTTCAGGGGTGATAAGAATTTCTTCATGAAAATCTACGGTAAAATCCTGATGACCACCCTTCCTCTGATCATTGTCTCGCTCTGGGTCATCGTTGAAACCACCTATTATTTTTCGCGGGCCGCGCTGGTGGATTTGGGAGAAACCTGGCTGGACACCCGGCTGTCCGAAGCCATGGTCATTGTCTCGTCCCAGGAAAAAATGCTTCGGGACTATGGGCTGGCAGAGATTCCGGCCAGTATCACCAAAGCGCAGATGGATTCGGTGACGGGTATTGCCGATATCGGGGTGGGCAAGCTCGGATACATGATCGTTGTCACCCGGGACGGCCGGATCGTCTCTCATCCGGACCCGCACATGGTCGATACCCGGATACACCATACCGACTGGTTCAAGGGAATTTTGAACGACGTACCACGACTGATAATGACCATGGGCCCGGAACCTGTGCTGGCCAGATCCGCCTATTTTCCCCCCTGGGAGTGGTATCTAGTAGCTGTGGATCCCATGCAGGAAATCTACGGGGTGGCCGATCGTATGCGGCCGTTTCTCTATGGCATGGGCGTGTTTGTCGCACTGCTCATCTCCCTGGCGCTGATGCTGCTGACCCGGCGGCTGACCCGTCCTTTGAAGAATCTGGTTCAGGGCGCGGACCGAATCGGCAAAGGGGATCTGGACATCCGGATCCCGGTCCATTCCAACGATGAATTCGGAGACCTGGCAACCAAATTCAACCAGATGGCGGAACAGCTCAAGGAAACGCTTACAGCCCTGAAACGGTCCCACCAGGACCTGGAAAACCGGGTGGCGGAACGGACAAGGAACCTGACCTTTCTGAACCAGGCCCTGAACAACGAAATTTTGGTGAGAAAACAAAAAGAACAGGAACTCCAGAAAGCCAACCAGGCCAAAAGTGACTTTCTGGCCAACATGAGCCATGAAATACGGACCCCCATCAATTCGGTCATCGGCTTCAGTGAAGTGCTGTCCACCATGGTTTCGGACACCCAGCAGAAAAATTATCTCCAGTCCATCACCACGGCGGGTAAACATCTGCTGGTGCTGATCACCAACCTGCTGGATTTGTCCAGCGTCGAATCGGGAAAAATCGCCATTCATGAAACCCCTGTGTCCCTGCACGCCCTGTTTCATGAAATTCACCATATGTTCAAGGTCAAACTGTCCCGGAAACTTCTGACCTTTTCCATTCATGTGGATACCCATCTGCCAAAGTTTGTGCTTCTGGATGAGATGCGGCTTCGCCAGGTGTTGACCAACCTGGTGGACAATGCCGTCAAATTCACGGAACACGGGGAGATCCGTTTGTCTGTAACAATTTTGGACCGTCCGGGCCCGGACACCCTGGATCTGATGATCCGGGTCCGGGATACCGGCATCGGCATTGCCGGAGACAAACAGCAGTTGATTTTCGAATCTTTTGAACAGGAAAATACCGACATCAATCGAAAATACGGGGGCACCGGTCTGGGACTGACCATCAGCCGGCAGCTGGTGGCGTTGATGAAAGGACGCATCGATGTGGACAGTCAGCCGGGTATCGGAAGCAGTTTTGAAGTTTTTCTGCCCGGCGTGATGGTCAGCCGGGCTGAAAAACAGGCCCAAAAACCATCAGATGCGGGTACGCCGGACGTCGCCCCATCCCTTTCTGTGACGATGCTGTCCGAATCCCTGATTCGACAGGCCCTGGACCATCATGCTGACCTGTTGACAGCGCTTCGGACAAACATTTTTCCTTTGCTGCCCGGGGATCAGGAAGGGGTGAAAATGTCGGATGCCCGGGCCATTGCCGATCATTTCATCGGGCTGGGCCGCCGATTCGATTTGACGGCGTTCACACAGTTCGGCCAAAACCTGTCCGATGATGTCGATGCCTTTGACGTGGAGAAAATCACCCCGTGCCTGGAACAGCTTACCGTCATTCTCAGGCGGATCAAAGATATCTGATCTTTTTGCCTATCGGCCCGGAAAAAACAGGGACCGCAGCCATCCCAGCAGGGTATTGCCCTCGAGCGCGGCTTTTTCCGATGTTTCCAGAAACCGGGTCATCTGCGCGGTATCATGATACCGGTCTTTGCGGGTAATCATTTTTTTTTCAGGATCCAGGTGACGGATCACTTTAGCGGGGTTGCCTGCGGCAATGACATTGGCCGGAATATCACAGGTGACCACACTGCCGGCACCCACAATACTGTTTTCACCGATGCGCACCCCTTTGCACACAATGGCGGAATCCCCGATCCAGACATTTTTTTCCAGCACCACGCTGTAATTTTCTTTTGGTGTCAGTGACCGGTCATAGATGCCGTGCCAGTCCGAATCCGTGATATAGGCATGGCTGGCCAGCATGCAGGAATCACTGATGGTGATGCTGTGGGCCGCACTGATCCGAACGCCAGGAGAGATGAGCACATGGTCCCCGATGGAGATGCCCGGGATCTCTTTTCTGTCCGACCACACCGTCAATCTTGTTTTCTTGTCCGAACATCCCAGCAGGGTTACATGGCTGCCGATACGGATGGGGCCGCCAAACAGTTCGATATACCAGGGTTTGATGATAAAGGGGTGATCTCCCAGGCAGGTCAGCTGGGGCACCAGATAATGGCGCACATACAGATGCTGAAGCCGGTACCAGGCCTGCTTGATATACCAGGGCCGCAAATCCCGAATCATGTCAGATCCCTTTGAACACAAAGCCCTGCCAGTTCTCATGGCGGAACAGGCCGGCCCCCGGGGTCAGGTCATAGAGCGCATCCGCCGCCAACAGGGCCACGGCATTGGTCCAGGAGATCTTTTCTTCCGGCCAGATCACCATGTCCGGATAGGTATACCCGCACCAGAAGGTCCTGTCCTCATACACCCGGTCCTGAATCCAGGAGAACACGATCCCGGCTTTTTCCCGGTTGCCCATGGCATCCAGCGTCAACACCAGTTCACAGGTTTCCGCAATGGTCACCCAGGGCCGATCCGACACACACCTGGCCCCCTGGCCGTCGATCATGTATTTGTGCCAGTATTTTTCCACCCGGGTTCGGGCCTTGTCTCCCTGGATGGCGCCGCACAGGACGGGATAGAACCAGTACATGGAAAACCGGGACTTGCTGACGTTGTAGCTGTGCAGGTTCTCCCTCAAAGAGCGCCCGAGCCGGTCCCACGCGTCTTCCCAGTCAGGTCGGGCCCGGCCCAGGAGCCGGCTGATACCCAGGGCGCATTTCAGACTCATGAACACGGAAGAAGATCCGGCCAGCAGCGACATGGGATCGATGTTTCCTTCCGGACTCCGGGCCCAGTAGATCTCTCCTGTGCCCGCCTGGAGTGCCAGCGCGTAATCGATCCCTTTTTCCATGGTGGGCCAGAATGTTGTCAGCCATGTCCGGTCTCCCGTGATCAGGTACGCGTGAAACAACCCCACCGCAATATAGCAGGCCATGTGGGTCTGGCAGGTGCGGTCCTCAGGAACGCCGTTCACATATGCGGAAAACCACGATCCATCCGGGTTCTGCTGCCGGGCAAGCCATGCCACGGCCTGGCGGGCTTCGACGTGATACCCGGCGATATTGAGTCCCATCACGGATTCCACCAGGTCCCAGGGGTCTGTTTTGCCGTCCACGTGCCAGGGAATGTCGCCTGACGGCTGCTGGAGCTTGAGAATCAAACCGGCAACTGAAGCAATATTCAGGATTGAAAAAGCCTGAACCTTTATGGGTATCCGGGACATTGACAGGTCTCCATCTGTTTGAAAAAAAATCCGGTATCCGACCAAAACAACGCTGCACCCTACCAGAAGCGGTTTTTTTTTTCAAGCGCCATCCATGGGATGAATCATGCGGGATTAACCATGAATGACAATTCATTGGATGAGACCTGCCATTGCCGCCGCAAAAAGGAATCCGTCACCTGCCTGCCCTGGATTTTTTTTCTGAATGAAGCAGGTGAGTTTTTAAAATATTTTTCCAATGGATTAAGATTACGCCAACAATTTTTCCAACTCTTCTGCAGTGTAATTTGAAAGCCCCAAGGTTTCCGTTGTGCGCATGGCTTCGCCGAGATAGTCTCGGTTCATCAAACAGGAAACCATTGTGATCACTGATGAAATAATCGGGGTGGACACCCGAACCTGTTCGCCAAGCTTCTGAAGAAATACAAGTCCGTACCCCACGTCTTCATGGAAATACCGGTAATCCAGGCTCTTCTGGGCTTTAACTCCTTTAAATCCCGGCGCTGTTATAAATCCTGTATCATAAGTTGCTTCCAGCATATAGCCTTGGATGACCCCTAATTCAGGATCAGGGATAACTTTTACCCCTAGTTTTTTTCCAATGGCGATTCGTTCTTCGTCAACCGCTTTGATCAGTCTGCCGACGGCAGGTGTGACACCTTCTTGGTAAAAATCGAAATCGCCTTTGGTACGTTCGATTGCGGCAACATTCATGAGTGTAATCGCAGGGTGGATGACCGGGTTGCCGTTCTGCAGGCTGGTCTGCAGAATATTTTTTGCTGCCGTCATGGTGGGATAGACATCGTTGACCTTCTCAATCACATGATTGGTATGTTGGGCAGGAACCGCGGCAAGGAGCAGCCCGCCTTTGAGTTTATTGAAAATTTTGATTTTCCCGGGCTCAAGCAGACGGACGGCATATGGCAGGGTAGATGTTTCCGATGCGATAACCTCTTCATTGCGAAGGTCCAGACCTGCTCCGTTTTTAAATTCAAGAGCCCCGCCACACGAACCCGGGCATACGATAACAATCTGCCCTGACGTAAGGTGCGGGCCGCAGGCTTCTGCAAAAGGCCTGGTACTGTAAGCAGGACCCACGGCATATATGATGTCGGCTCCATCCAGTGCTTTTTCAATGTCATGCCCTGCATATCTCACCGGCTGAAAACCCTGAAGAACGCCTTCGCAATAAATTCCACCATTTTTCCGAACAGCTTTGATGCTTTCTGGAAACTGTTGAAAATCAAACAAACTGACTTGATGGCCTTGGGCGGCACAGTCGAATGCAACCGCACAGCCTCCGTTTCCTGAACCCAATACAGTGATGTTCATGGTATTGATCTCCTAATTGATTACTTTGATGCTCCTGTTTACCGAAACAAAAAGCATCCTCGGTTTTTATGCTGATAATTTTTTATACAAATATTTTCTTTTTAGAAAATATAGTATCCTTAAATAAATTTATATAGATAACTTGTCAAGAAATTTTTTTCTGCTTGGAAATATGTTCGAAAATAATAATGTCCACCATCCGACTTGCCTTTGGGTCCGTCTTCTGCGTTGCGCCGATGGGCACATATTTTAATATGCTCCCACGGGCTCGCCTTGAGTATTGACCAAAATCTTGCGTCCTATGGAAGAATTATTTATTTCCGACGGCCTAAATTTCTTCGATGCTTTGAGGTAAGCGCAGCCAGTTGTTCTTGGATCTCATGAGAATGAATGTTTCACTTCTGGTGATATTGCCGATATTAAGTATCGTCTCACTGGTGAACCGGTAAAGTTCTTCCTTGCCCTTCACGCAGATTACTTCGGCGATGATGTCGTATCGTCCTGTTACCACACCTGCCCAGGAGACATTCGGCAACTGGGTAATCTTATCCAGTATTTGATTCAGTTTTCCTTCGGAATGGAAGCTCATGGCAACCAATGCGGTTATCATTTCCTGGTGCCGGCTTGGATCAATTACTCCTGAAACTTTAAATATCCCTTTGTTTTCAAGGGCTGTTATTCGCTTTCGAATAGTCGGAGCGGTCACATCGAGTTGTTTTGCCATTTCACCGGTGGAAATGCGCCCATCCTTGGTCAGCATGCGAATAATTGCATTATCCAATGAATCAAGATTGGTTTTTCCCACAAACGCCTCCTGAATAATACTAAAAAAACAGTTCATGAGAGCATATAACCACATGAAAACAGATACAGGGTAACACTATCACACTAAAAAAAAAAGAAAAAAAACATTTGAGAGTTTGTCTTGATTTCTAAACCGATTTTCACCAGACAAGTCAAAGCCCCCCCATCAAAAAATTGAAAGCCGCGCCTATGGCCTGTACTGAAATAAAATCATTTTAAAAATCAACATAAAATTTTAAATTTTTCCAATTGCACATTTTTTGATTGACAATATATTTTAATCAATATAATTATTAATAGAAAATTTATTAATAGAAATTTTTCAGGCTTTGAAATGAGGAAAAAATAATGAAACAATACATTATTACAATTCAACTCATTGCGATAATCTTAATTCTTGCAACCGGTGGTTATGCTGAGGAGCCCAAAAAACAAATTACAAACAGTATCGGAATGGAGTTTGTCCTGATTCCATCCGGCAGTTTTTCAATGGGAAGCCCTGAAGGTGAACCCGGTCGATCTTTAGGGGAAATACAGCATCCCGTTAACCTGACACGTCCTTTTTACATGCAGACCACCGAGGTGACACAGGAACAGTGGATGGCTTTGATGAGCACCAATCCGTCAAGCAATAAAGTTTGTGGAAAAGGCTGCCCCGTCGAACAGGTTTCATGGAACGATGTTCAGGAATTCATCCAAAAACTTAACCAGAAAGAAGGAACAGACAAATACAGGCTTCCAACCGAAGCCGAGTGGGAGTATGCATGCAGAGCGGGAAGTACCGAGGCTTTTCCAAATGGAGGCATCACCGAGCTTGGATGTGGCCGCGATCCCAACCTTGTTGCCATCGGGTGGTATTGCGGCAATTCAAATAACAAGGTCCAACCAGTAGCCCGGAAAAAACCCAATTCGTGGGGTCTTTATGATATGGTCGGCAATGTACATGAGTGGTGTCAGGACTGGTTTGGGGTCTATCCCTATGATGAAGTTACAAATCCGAAAGGGCCTCATTCGGGGTCATACCGTGTTATGAGGGGCGGAGTATGGTACAGTCCTGCTCGTGACTGCCGTTCTGCAAGCCGTTTTGGAAGTCCGCCGCATTACAAATTTCGGCATATTGGTTTTCGACTGGCCAAAACCCCATGAATAGGAGTATACAACCAATCAGAAGGTTTGACATTAAAAGAATGAATTAGGTTAAACCTTTGAATCAATAAACAACAGGAGGATCGAAAATGACAACAAAAGGAGAATCGAAAATGAAAATGACAAAATTGTTTGCTGGTTTAATTTCATTGGTAATGCTTTTTGGCTTAGGAGGGGCGGCTTCAGCCGGTACACTTGACGATATTGCTAAAAGAGGAGAAATCCGTATCGCTTGCCAGACCCAGGGAGCACCTTTCAGTTTTGTAAACAGAAACGGTGAAAGGACAGGCAGCTCAGTTGAACTTTGCAGAATGATCGCAAAGGAAATGGGCGTTAAGGTAAAATTTTTGAGCTATGACTGGGACGGGCTTATTCCGGCCCTTCTCTCCAAAAAGGCGGACATGCTTGCGGCGGATATGACCCCTACTCTGAAAAGGGCCATGAAAATCAATTTCCCCGATCCGTACATGTATACCGGAAGCGTTGTCTTTGTTAAAAAGGACAGTCCCATTAAATCGATAGAAGATGTTAACAAAAAAGGTACAAAAGTGGCCGTTCTTTTAGGATCAACCGGCGCAAGAGATGCGAAGAAGCATTTTTCAGATGCAAAATTGAAGACATTTAAAGGAGGAGGCCCGCTGTTGATCAATGCGGTAATTGGTGGTCAGGCAGATGTCGGTGTAAACGACGGATCATCCGTTCGTGCCCAATTGACGAATTATCCTCCAGACAGCATTCGAATTTTAGAGGGGCAGCTTTCCAAATCACCACTTTCCTTTGCTGTGCGTTATGATTCAGAAGATCTTCGCAACTGGCTCAACCTGTTTTTCATGCAGACAAGATTGGATGGACGTCTTGACGAAAATCTCGATTACTGGATTAATTCTCTGGAGTGGAAAGAAGACCATTAATCTTTTAAGTGTCTTCAAGATACCTCAGGTTTATATATATCTTGTGAGTCGATGGGCGGATGTTGTCGGCTCACAAGATGTTACAAAGCCTTAACAGTATTTAAGGACAAATGATATGATAGAAGACTTCAATTTCAGGGTAATATTGGAATACCTGCCGTTGTACCAGCAATGCTTTCTGGCCACCCTCTGGCTGTCTGCCTTGTCTCTGGCAGGGGCGATCCTGGTCGGAATCATATCCTGTTCCATGCGATTAAGCCATTTCAGGACCTTAAAAAGTGTTGCCGGTATTTATATTGCAAGTATGCGTTCTACCCCATTATTGGTACAGCTCTATTTTTTCTATTTCGGTCTTCCCTCCATCGGCATTATGCTTCCCGAGTGGATGACGGGTGTTATTGCACTTGTATTGAACAGCGGGGCCTACTATGCCGAGATCATCAGGGCGGGTATTCAGGCGATACCATCCGGACAAACGGAAGCAGGCACCGCCTACGGCTTGAGTTATTTCCTGCGCATGAGATATATCATTCTACCTCAAGCACTCGGTATGTCAATCCGGCCGATGCTTGGACAGGCCATCATTTTAGTCAAGGATTCTTCGCTCCTTTCATTGATTTCCATCATGGAGTTGACACGGGCGGGTCAGTTACTGACATCTGATCGATTTATGCCTGCGGAAGGATTCCTGACCACCGCAGTCTTTTATCTGATTATTTATTACTTACTCAAAGTTTTCTCAAATTGGTGTGAAAAACGATTGATCTTCAGGGATGCGAATTGAGGCAGAAAGGATAAACTATGTGGAGTTTTTACTTAAAAGAACTGATACACAGTCTGCCGTTCTTCCTTGACGGGCTGTTGGTTACTGTTCAGGTTTCAGGGCTGAGTCTTATTGCAGGAACCATCATCGGTTTTATTTGCGGGATATTACGGGCCAGTGGGAATAAATTTGTACGATTCATCATTGGTGCCTGGGTGGATCTGATCCGTGGTACACCATTTCTGGTACAGATCTTCATTATCTTTTTTATTCTGCCCGAGGTCGGTATAGAATTGGAGGCTTTCCCGGCTGCGGTCATCGCCCTTTCTAATCTGGCTGCCAGTTTTATCTGTGAAATTGTGGCAGGCGGAATCTTGTCCGTTCCATCTGAACAAAAAGAAGCAGCAACAGCCTCTGGGCTGTCAGGCTATCAGCAAATGCGATACATCGTCTTTCCCCAGGCCATGAGAACCATTCTTCCACCTTTGGTAGGACAGTATGTCCTTACGATTAAAGATTCATCCCTTGTTTCCGCAATAGGCGTGATGGATGTCACCAGAGCCGGTTGGCTGACAGTTCAGAGAATTCCTGAAGGCTTAATGGTGTTCGGACTTGTAGGCCTTTTATACTTCGCTGTCTGTTATCCTTTGATCAACTTTTCAGGCTATCTGGAAAGGCGGATGAATTATGAGAATACAAAGCTGTAAACGGAAAAAAAACATTAGTTTCACAAAGTTTATTACATAAAGGGAAAACAGTTCATGATCTCTTTCAAGAATGTAAACAAATGGTTTGGTGATCTTCATGTCCTTCAAGACATTAACCTTGAGGTTGCTCAAGGGGAGGTGGTTGTGATCTGCGGTCCAAGCGGATCGGGAAAAAGCACCCTGATCCGGTGCGTGAATCGGTTGGAGCCCATTCAGGAGGGAGAGCTTGTGGTCGACAATACCCCTGTCCACAACAAAAAGACCAATTTGACAAAAATTCGGGCGGAGATTGGCTTTATATTCCAGGCATTCAATCTGTATCCTCATATGACAGCACTTGAAAATGTGACGATCGCACCAATGAAGGTCAAAAGAATACAAAAAAAAGAGGCGGAAAAACTCGGGCGAGAGACATTGACAAAAGTAGGTCTGGGAGATCGAATCGAACAATACCCTGCTCAATTATCCGGCGGACAGGAGCAACGGGTGGCCATTGCCAGGGGGTTGTGCATGAACCCTAAAATTATGCTGTTTGATGAGCCCACATCAGCCCTCGACCCTGAGATGATTAGTGAAGTCCTTGATGTCATGCGGGATCTGGCCATGGGGGGGATGACCATGATGGTCGTTACCCACGAAATGGGATTTGCCAGAGAAGTGGCCGACCGGGTTGTCTTTATGGATGAAGGTAAGATCATCGAGGTTGCACCACCTGAGGATTTTTTTAAAAATCCCCAGACAGTCAGAGGTAAGGCGTTTTTAACTTCCATTTTAGATCATTGAGTCAAAAGATCATAAATCAGATTCTATAGCGCTCCAGTGGGCTTCGGCCTTCCTTTAGGCTTTTGAGGGTCCTTGTCCCGTTCTTTTTTTCGGCGGCGCAGTAAAGCCATTGCCTCGTAGGTGGCGCACCCTCTGTTTAAAAAAATTCCAATATCCAACCAAAACAACGATGCACCCTACCAGAAGCGGTTTTTTTTCAAGCGCCATCCATAGGATTAATCATGCGGGATGAATCATGAATGACAATTCATTTATTTCACCCGGCATGCACCCGGCATGCATCCAAAGATCACACACCCCTGATATACAGGCTAACAATTTGAAATTGAATGCGATTATATCCCCTTGTCCGGAAAATAATTTTCCTTGACAACCCGGGTGGATTTCTGTTAATCAAAAATGAATACTCATTCATAATGTGGCATTTGGATCACGAATACTCACCCTTTTAGCAGGAGGACATCATGGCAAGAAAAATCAGACAGGCCGCAGTCATCGGATCCGGTATCATGGGCGGGGGCATCGCGGCCCTGCTGGCCGGTGCCGGTATCAAGGTACTGCTCCTGGACATTGTTCCATTCGACTTGAAAGATGAAGAGAAAACCGACCCCGCCGCCCGGAACCGGATCGTCAAGGCCGGTCTGGATGCGGCCCTGGCATCTTCTCCGTCCCTGTTTTTCAACAAAAAGGATGCCGGGCTGATCGCCATCGGCAATCTGGAGGATGACATCGACAAGCTGGCGGACTGCGACTGGATCGTGGAAGTGGTGGTGGAACGCCTGGACATCAAACGCAACCTGTTCGAAAAAGTGGCAAAGATCCGGAAACCCGGATCCATCGTCACCACCAACACCTCGGGCATCCCGCTCCAGGACATCACCCAAGGGTTTTCCGCGGAGTTCAAACAGCATTTCATGGGCACCCATTTTTTCAACCCGGTGCGGTACATGCACCTGCTGGAGCTGATCCCGGGCCGGGACACCCTGCCGGAGGTCCTGGATTTCATGGCAAAATTCGGCGAGAAAAACCTGGGCAAAGGCATTGTCTGGGCCAAGGATACCCCCAACTTTGTGGGCAACCGCATCGGGATCCAGGGCATCAGCGCGGCCATGCGGTTCATGCAGGAAGACGGTCTCACCGTGCCCGAGGTGGATGCCATTTTCGGCCCGGCCATGGGACGGCCCAAAACCGCCATCTTCAAGACCACGGACCTGGTGGGCCTGGACATCATGATGCACGTGGCCCAAAACTCCTATGATTTGTGCGTGGATGATGAGCAGCGCGACATCATGCAGCTGCCCGATTTTGTGGAAAAGATGGCGGACAAAAATCTGCTGGGCAACAAGACAAAAGCCGGGTTCTACAAAACCGACCTCACCCCGGAATGGAAAAAGGTCCGAAAGGTCCTGAACCTGGACACCCTGGAATATGAAGACCTGGAACGGCCCACCTTCCCCTGCCTGGATGCAGCCAAAAAAGCCGGCACCCTGACCGAAAAGATCAACATCGTGCTCAAGGCCGATGACAAAGCCGGAAAGTTCGCCTGGAAACTGGCAGCCAACTCCTTTCAGTATGCAGCCAACCGGATCCCGGAAATCGCCGACACCATCGTGGAAATCGACAATGCCATGAAATGGGGCTACAACTTTGAAATGGGACCCTTTGAATTGTGGGATGCCTATGGCGTGGCAGACGCGGTGGAAAGAATGGCCAAAGACGGGCTGGAAGTGCCGGCCAATGTCAAGGCCATGCTGGATGCCGGCAACACCTGTTTTTACAAACTGGAAAACGGGGTCCGGTATTTTTATGACTTTGTCTCCGCCGGTTACAAGCCTGTGCCAGTGCCCGAATCCCTGGTCTCCATTGCCGCGGCCAAGGGCAACAACAAAACCGTTACAGAAAACGCCTCCGCCTCCCTGGTGGATATCGGAGACGGGGTGTTCTGCCTGGAGTTCCATACCAAGATGAACGCCATCAACGAAGAGATCGTGGATTCCATTGCCGACAGCCTGGATTATGTGGACAAAAACGGGGTGGGCCTGGTCATCGGCAATGAAGCCGGCGGCATGCCCGGCGCTTTCTCTGCCGGCGCAGACCTGGGATTTATCGCCAAACTGTGCCATGACAAAAAATATGCGGAAATCGATGCATTTCTCAAAAAAGCCCAGGACGGAATCCAGGCTTCCAGATATGCCCCGTTCCCGGTGGTGGCGGCCCCTTACGGCATGACCCTGGGCGGCGGATGTGAAACCTGCCTGGGCACGGACCGCATCGTGGCCCATGCCGAATTGTACATGGGGCTGGTAGAAATCGGGGTGGGTCTGCTGCCCGCCGGCGGCGGCACCATGAACCTGTGGAAAAAACATGTGAATGCCCTGCCCGGAAAAACCGTCAAGGATCTGGACCTGGCAAAGATTTTTGTGGCAGCGTTCATGAAAATCGGCATGGCAGCCGTGTCCATGTCCGCGGCCCAGGCCGTTGGCAACGGGTTCCTGGGACAGGCGGACCGCATTGTATTCAACCGCGACACCCTGGTGGGAGAAGCCAAAAAAGAGGTCTTGAGAATGGTGGATGACGGGTACGCACCGCCCATGAAACAGCCCTTGAAAGTGATGGGCGATGCCGGCCAGGGCATGGTGAACGCGGAAATCTACAACATGCGCAACGGCAATTTCATGAGCGACCATGATGCGTTTCTGGCCAAGCGCATCGCCTATGTCATGAGCGGCGGAGATGTGAATGTGGGATCCGAAGTCAGTGAAGACACCATCTTGAAACTGGAACGGGACGCATTCGTGGATTTCTGCAAAGAGGAAAAAACCATCGCCCGGATCGATCACATGCTCAAAACCGGCAAACCCCTCAGAAACTAGAAGGAGGAGATACCAATGAAAGACGCATATATTGTACAATCGGTCCGGACCCCGGGCTGCAAGCAGAAAAGAGGCCAGTTCAACCAGACCCGGCCCGAAGAGCTGATCACCTTTATCATGAAGCAGGCTGTGGAAAAAACCCCGAACCTGTCTGCGGATCATTTTGATGACGTGATGCTGGGCTGTGCATTCCCGGAAGCGGAACAGGGGCTGAACCTGGGCCGGGTGGCCCTGAAAATGGCCGGGTTCCCGGACAAGGTGTCCGGCGCCACGGTCAACCGGTTCTGCGCCTCGGGCCTGGAAGCCATTGCCCTGGCCTCCATGCGGGTCCAGATGGGCTGGTCCGACATCACCATGGGCGCCGGCGTGGAATCCATGACCTATGTGCCCATGGGCGGAAACAATCCCCGGCCCCATCCGGAATATTCCCGCACCAACCCTGAAATGTTCGTGTCCATGGGCGTCACTGCGGAAAATGTGGCGGAACGGTACAGCATTTCCAGGGAAGACCAGGATGCCTTTGCCGCCGCCTCCCAGTCCAAGGCGGCAAGAGCCCGGGACAACGGCCTGTTCACGGAAATCGTTCCCACGCCGGCCTTTCGCTATGTGAAACAACCGGACGACACCTATAAAAAAGAAACCTTCATTGTCGAACATGATGACGGCATCAGAGAAACCACCGCGGAAGGCCTGGCCAAACTGCGCACCGTGTTCAAGGCCAACGGCTCGGTCACGGCGGGCAACTCCTCCCAGACCACGGACGGGGCCGCCGCCACCATCATCGCCTCCAAAGAAAAATGCGATGAACTCGGCCTGACACCCATGGCCCGCCTGGTGTCCTACACCACGGTCGGATGCAAATCCGATGAAATGGGCGTGGGCCCCAGATACGCCATCCCCAGAGTCCTGGAACAGGCCGGCATGACCATTGACGACATCGACATCTATGAAATCAATGAAGCCTTTGCCTCCCAGGCCCTGTACTGCATCCGGGAACTGGACCTGGTCAAGTACATGGACAAGATCAACATCCACGGCGGCGCCATTGCCCTGGGCCATCCCCTGGGATGCACGGGTGCCAAGCTCACGGCCACCTGCCTGGCCAACCTCAAAGAGGTCAACGGCAAATACGGCATCGTGTCCATGTGCATCGGCGGCGGCATGGGCGCAGCCGCCATATTTGAACGCATTTGATTTGAAACTCTACTGAAAAACCGCAGCACCAAACCGTCCGGGGGTCTGGAAATCCAGATCCCCGGACGTGCTTTAACCGGATCTGTGCTTGACACCCGCTGCATACTTGCATAATGTGATTCTTACCATGATCGACAACCAGAAAATACTGATCACCCGGAAATACCCGGCCGCCGGCAAAGGGATTCCGTTGGGCTACACCCCGGATGCCATGAGCGAAGCCACGGCCGATATCGCCTTCGGCCTGCCCCATGTGGGCTCCGGCACCATGGAGGCCCGGGACCGGATGTCCGTTCTGGCGGCGGAAAACATCATTGAATTTTACAAAACCGGCAGGGTCCCGCACATTGTCAATCCCGAGGTACTGGCATGAAAGTCATCAAAATCGGCGGCGGTTGTCTCAAGAACGGACCCACCGCAAACATCATACTGGATCTGGCGGCGGCCCGGGGAAAGGGAAACATCTTTGTGGTGTCCGCGTTCTTCGGGATCACCAATATCCTTGTTTCCGGCATCGATGCGGTACTGGCATCTGAAGACACCATCGAAGGGGTCATCCGGGATCTGAGGACCCGCCATCACACCTTTATCGACTTCCTGGTGACCCCTGCCGAAGAAAGAACCAGGGCCTTTCAAAACCTCGAGGATCTGCTCGGCAGACTGGAACGGTACTATTTCGGCATCAGCTTCACCCGGGAGGCCACCCCCCGCATGCGGGACATGATCGCCGTGTCCGGAGAACGGATGTCCGCCATGATCCTGGCGGCGGCCATGGCATCCAGGGGCGTCGACAGCGGGGTGGTCCTGCCCGAAGAAGCCGGCATCATCACGGACGGCAAATTCATGGATGCCACGGCCCTCATGGCGCCCACCCGGGAAAACCTGTCTTTACGCCTGGGCCGGCAGGTCACGGAAAATCGAATCCTGTTCGTTCCCGGATTTTACGGGATCAGCGAAACCGGCGAGATCACCACCTTCGGCAGGGGCGGGTCTGATTATTCTGCGGCCGTGGTCACCGCCGGGATCGATGCCGACCTCCTTGAAATATGGAAAGACACCCCCGGTTTCATGACCGCGGATCCGGACAACATCCCCGAGTGCCGCCTGATTCCGGAACTGACCTATGAAGAAGCGGCGGAACTGGCCTATACCGGCGCCGGCATCCTGCATCCGAGAACCGTGGAACCGGTGCGGCAGGCAGGCATCGATATCGCCATCAAAAACACCTATGCCCCGGATGCACGGGGCAGTCGCATCACTCGCCAGGCTAAAGAAGCCGATACCGTCATTAAGAGCGTTTCCTACACCAGGGATGTGGCCATTTTAAAAATCCACGCCTCCGGTGTAGGGGCCCGGCAGGGGATTCTCTCCCTGATCACCGGCGCCGTGTCCGATAGCGGCATCAACATCAAATCCGTGGTCACATCCCAGACCTGTATCAGCCTGCTGGTGTCCAAAAATGATGCCCGGACCGCCCATGCCTGCATCCGGGAGATTCACCCGCGGCCTTTCAGAGAATCGGCCTGCAGAACCCGGGTGGCCCTGGTCAGTATCGTGGGCGAAGGCCTTCACCGGAGCCGGGGCATTGCGGCCCGCTGTTTTACCG
This sequence comes from Desulfotignum sp., assembly GCA_034522435.1. Lineage (GTDB taxonomy): Bacteria > Desulfobacterota > Desulfobacteria > Desulfobacterales > Desulfobacteraceae > Desulfotignum. The sequence goes on along the minus strand of JAXHLJ010000016.1, from coordinate 75,070 downwards.
CAGTTTCCAACGCGGATGTCAACATCGAGATGATTTCTTTTGGAGCCTCAGATGCGGCCATGTATTTTCTGGTGGATGAAGACAGCTTGAACTCCACGATCCAGGCACTGCACGATACCTTTTTCAATTAAGGGAAAAACGCGTCATGGAGCCGGAACGGTTCGAGGTACACACTGCCGATCCTCTGACACTGGCCTGTATGCGGATTTTACCGACCGGCACCGGCATCACGCCGTTGATCTTTCAGGTACCGGGAGCCGCCGTGTTCAGCATCTCTTTCAGGTAATGGCCGGTATAGCTTTCCGGCACTTCGGCCACGCTTTCCGGCGGGCCCTGGGCCACGATTTCACCACCCCCGGCCCCGCCCTCCGGCCCCAGGTCCATGACCCAGTCCGCCGTCTTGATCACATCCAGGTTGTGCTCGATGATGATCACGGTGTTGCCGGCATCGGTCAGGCGCTGCAGCACGGCCAGCAGCAGCTTCACATCCCTGAAATGCAGGCCCGTGGTGGGTTCGTCCAGGATATACAAGGTGTCCCCGGTATTGCGCCGGGCCAGTTCCCGGGCCAGCTTGATGCGCTGGGCCTCCCCGCCGGACAATGTGGTGGCGGCCTGGCCCAGCTTGATATAGGAAAGTCCCACATCCATGAGGGTATCCAGAATCTGGGTGATTTTCGGGTGGGCGTCGAACAGTTCCCGGGCCTGGAGGACGGACAGGTCCAGCACATCGGCAATGGAATGGCCCTTGAACGTGATCTCCAGGGTGGACTTGTTGAACCGGCGGCCGCGGCACACCTCGCAGGGCACAAACACATCCGCCAGAAAATGCATCTCCACCTTGATGTATCCGTCCCCCTGGCAGGCCTCGCACCGCCCTCCTTTGACATTGAAGGAGTACCGCCCTTTTTTGTATCCCCGGGCCCGGGACTCCGGCAGCTGGGCAAACAGGTCCCGGATGGGATCGAACACCTTGGTGTAGGTGGCCGGATTGCTTCGGGGGGTCCGGCCGATGGGATTCTGGTCGATGTTGATCACCTTGTCCACATGTGCCAGTCCCTGGATGGCGTCATGCCGGCCCACGCTCATCTGGGAACCGTGCAGGGTCACGGCCAGGGCCGGGTACAGGATCTGGTTGATCAGGGTGGACTTGCCGGCCCCGGACACCCCGGTCACCGCGATCAGCAGGCCCAAAGGGAACCGGGCCGTCACATCCTTGAGATTGTTTTCTCCGGCTTTGACGATGGTCACCCATTTTCTGGCATCCGGTGACCGGCGCTGATCCGGCACGGCAATGGATTCTTTTCCCGACAGAAACCGCCCGGTGATGGAGACGGGATTGGCCCTGATTTCGGCCGGGGTGCCCTGGGCCACGATCCGGCCGCCCAGATGCCCGGCCCCGGGACCGATGTCCACGATCCAGTCGCAGTCTTCCATGGTTTCCTGGTCATGCTCCACCACGATCAGGGTGTTGCCGATATCCCGCAGGTGCTGAAGGGTTTTCAGCAGCTTGATATTGTCCCGCTGGTGCAGGCCGATGCTGGGTTCATCCAGGATATACAGCACCCCGGTAAGTTCCGATCCCACCTGGGACGCCAGACGGATCCGCTGGGATTCCCCGCCGGACAGGGTGGGCCCGCTGCGGTCCAGAGACAGATAATCCAGACCCACATTCAGTAAAAACCCCAGCCGGTCCCGGATCTCTTTGAGCAGTTCCGCCGCGATGAGCTGCCGGCTGCCGGCAAGTTCCAGGGACGACACAAACTGGTGGGCCTCTTTCACCGTCATTTCCGTGACATCGATGATCGATTTCCCCTCGATTCTGACATGAAGCACCTCGTCCCGCAGCCGTTTTCCATGACAGGCCGGGCAGGTGGCGGCCGTCATGAACCGGGTGTAGTATTTTTTCTGGTTTTCGGACTGGGTGTTCTTGTACCGCCGCATCAGGGTGTTGAGCAGGCCTTCATGGGTCCGGGTGAAAGCGGCCTGGATCTTGTCCGACTGCCAGTTCACCTTCATTTTTTTTGTGCCGGAACCGTGAAGCAGCAGGTCTCTCTGGGATTTGGGCAGGTCTTTCCACGGCCGGTCAAAATCGATCTCCCACTGTTCCTCCATGGCGGTGAGCTGGCCCATGCCCCAGGAGTTGTCATTGGGATACCGGGGATTTTTGATAAAATAGTTTTTCCAGGGCACCACCGCCCCTTCCCGGATACTCAAATTTTTGTCCGGCACCACCTTGTCCGGATCCATGGACAGCAACGTGCCGATGCCGTTGCATTCCGGACACATGCCCTGGGGCGCGTTGAATGAAAAAATCTGGGGAGCAAGCTCGGGATAGGCAATGCCGCAGCAGGACCGGGCCTCGCTCATCCGGATATCTTCTTTGCCCAGGATATGCACGATGATCTGGCCGTTCCCCAGTTTCAGGGCGGTTTCCACGGAATCGGTGACCCGCTCCTCAAACCCGGCATCCGGCTTGATTACCAGCCGGTCCACCACCACCTCGATAGAATGTTTCTTGTTTTTTGCCAGGGTCTGAACATTTTCCAGTTCCTGGACCACCCCGTCCACCCGGACCCGGGCATACCCCTGTTTTTTCAACGCGGCGAAGTGCTCCCTGTGCTCTCCTTTCCGGTTCTCCACCACCGGGGCCAGGATCAGGATTTTGGATTCAGCCGGCAGGGCCATGATCTGGGACACCATGCCCTGGGCATGGCCCCGGCCCACTTCGTTGCCGCAGCAAATGCAGTACTGGGTCCCCACCCGGGCAAACAGCACCCGCAGGTAATCATAAATCTCCGTGATGGTGCCCACCGTGGACCGGGGATTTTTGCTGGCCGCCTTCTGCTCGATGGCAATGGTGGGGGACAGCCCCCGGATGGTGTCGTAAAGGGGTTTTTCCATCTGGCCGATGAACTGCCTGGCATACGCGGACAAAGACTCCACATACCGGCGCTGGCCTTCGGCGAATATCGTGTCAAACGCCAGGCTGGATTTGCCGGACCCGGACACGCCCGTGAACACCACCAGCTGTTTTTTGGGAATCTCCACATCAATGTTCTTGAGGTTGTGCTCCCGGGCCCCTTTGACGATAATCCGGTCCAGTTCTCTGGCGCCCGCCGGGCCGGATTCGGCCGGTGTCCCTACCGGATTGATTTTTTTTTCCATATATATTTGCGATCCTCAATAAATGCTTGTGTTTGTTCAACTGATCCAAAATCATAAGCATGCCCCACACAAAAGTAAAGCTGCGGCATGGACAAAGATGTTTTCAGGCTCTTGGGTTCAACGGTTCCAAAAAATCCGGCCCTTGCCATGATACCACAAATGAGTTATTTTCAATTATTATTGAATGATATAAACATATGGAGTTATCATGACCCTTGACACATATCACTTTGAGACCGGCATGTACCGCCCTCCCAGCGAAGGGGGCAGCGCGTCGCTGCTGGTGCGGTTCACCCGGAACTGCCCGTGGAACCACTGCACCTTTTGCAGCATGTACAAGGCTGAAAAATTTTCCCTGAGACCCGTGGAAGAGATCATGGCGGACATCGATGCCATGGCCGCGCTGACCCGGGAAATAACACACCTGTCCGAAGCCGCCGGCGGGCCGGCGGGCCGGGTCACCCGGGACGGGGTCCTGGCCCTGATGGACAAAGAACCGGCCCTGGAACAACATCCGGGATTTGCCATGCTGGTGCACTGGCTCATGGCAGGAGCAAAAACCGCGTTCATCCAGGATGCCAACAGCCTGATCATGAAAACCCCGGACCTGGTGGCGGCCCTGACCCATCTGAAAACCACGTTCCCCCATATCCGGCGCATCACCACCTATGCCCGGGCCAGAACCGTGGCCCAGAAATCGGCACAGGACCTGGAAACCATCCGAAAGGCCGGCCTGGACCGGCTTCACCTGGGCCTGGAAACCGGGGATGACGATCTGCTGAAATTCATCAAAAAAGGCGTGACATCAGACGGACAGATCAAAGGGGGGAAAAAAGCCGTGGATGCCGGATTCCAGGTGTCTGAATACTGGATGCCCGGCCTGGGCGGCAGGAAAAATCCCTGGATCATGCGAAAAACACGGCCCGGGTCCTGAATGCGATCGATCCCCACTATATCCGGTCCCGGCCGTTCCGGGCCATTCCCGGAACCCCGCTTCACCAGATGGTCGAAGACGGCACGGTCACAATGCTGTCCGCCCGGGAACAGCTGGAAGAACTCAAGGTGATGATTCAGGCACTCGAGGTCACCGGCAGGGTCTGCTTTGATCATGCCATGAACCACTGGCAGCGGCCCGGCGGGGGCCTGCTGCTTTCCCATGATTACGAAGGATACCGGTTTCCCGAGGAAAAACCCCGGCTCCTGGCTTTGATCGAAGAGGGCCTGGCATATGATCAGCCCGCCCCCAGTCTGCTGCATTTTTAAAGGCCATGACCATGATTCCAAACCAGACCTTTCGCCTGGCCTATTCCAGCTGCCCCAATGACACCTTTATGTTCAAGGCCATCGCCAGGCAGTTGATCGACCTGGAAGGCACAAAATTCCACATTCATATCGATGATGTGGAAGCGTTGAACCAGGCCGCCGTGCAGCTGACCCATGATATCACCAAGATGTCGTTCGCCGCTCTGGGAAACCTGCTGGACCGGTACGCCCTGCTGCGAAGCGGTGCGGCCCTGGGCAACGGGTGCGGTCCCCTGGTGGTGTCCCGCCCCGGCCGGTCTTTGACGGATGCCGCCGGCCGGCAACCGACCGTGGCGATACCGGGCATGGGTACCACCGCATATCATCTGTTCCGGTTTTTCATGGCGGACCGGTTTCCGGAAACCGATTTCACGGTACAGCCCATGTCTTTTGAAAAAATCATGCCGGCGGTGAAGGACCACGCGGCTGACTTCGGCCTGATCATTCATGAAGGCCGGTTCGTGTATCCGACCCTGGGCCTGGAACGCATTGCCGACCTGGGCCAGTGGTGGGAAGACAAGACCGAGCTGCCCATCCCCTTAGGATGCATTGCCGTGCGAAGGGACATGGACCCGGAAACCGCCTGTCACATCCAGACCCTGATCCGCAACAGCATCGACCATGCTTTTGCCCATCCGGACCAGGGCGCCGATTATATCCGGCAGCATGCCCAGGAAATGGAAGACCAGGTGATCCGGCAGCACATCGACCTGTATGTCAATGATTTTTCAAAAAACCTGGGAGATACCGGGGAACAGGCAGTGACCGCATTTTTTGCCTATGCCCGGAAAACCGGCATGATTCCGGACACGGATCTGCCCCTGTTTGCCTGCTGAAAAAGAGTTTTTTGTTCATGACCCGTGCACTTTCCATACCCGACCGGTTCTGCCGGAACGTCACCCGGACCATCCAGGCCCATGACATGGTCCGGACCGCAGATGCCGTGCTTCTGGCTGTTTCCGGAGGACCGGATTCCATGGCCCTGGTCCGGGTGATGATGGGCCTGTCAACGGAACTGGGCATCCGGATCGGCCTGGCCCATCTCAACCACGGGCTGCGGGGTGAGGATGCCGGCCATGACCAGTCGTTTGTCCAGCGGTTTGCCGATACCCACGGCCTGCCCTGTTTTTGTGAAACCCGGGATGTGACCGCGCTGGCCCGTCACTGGAAAACCTCTCTGGAGGACGCCGGACGCCGGGCCAGATACGATTTTTTTTCCCGGACCGCCGCTGCCAACGGATACACCTGCATCGCCACCGGCCACACCAGAGACGACAATGCGGAACAGGTACTCATGGCTTTGCTCCGGGGCAGCGGCCCCAGCGGACTGGCCGGGATTCCGGCCAAAAGAGATGACCGGGTCATCCGCCCGTTGATCGACCGGTCCAAAAAGGAAATCCTGGCGTTTCTGGATGCGTTGGAACAGACGTTTGTTACGGACGATTCCAACCAGGATCCGGCATTTTTGAGAAATCGAATCCGGCACCTTCTGATTCCGCTGCTGGAAAAAGAATATAATCCCGGCATAAAACAGGGCCTGAACCGGCTGAGCCGGATCCTGGGTCCGGAAGACCATTTTCTGGATGAGCACGCCCGGCAGGCCTTTGACACCTGTGTGGAAAAAAAGGATGCCGCATCAATCGTACTGTCGCTTCCGGGGCTAAAAGCCCTGCACCCGGCCCTGCTTCCCCGGGTCCTCCGGCATGCCATTGTCAGTGTCAAATCCGATTTGCGCCGGATCACCCATGATCATATCTCGGCGATCCGGCATCTGACCGCCCATGCAGCGCCGGGCAAACATATAGACCTGCCGGACCGGATCCGGATCTATAAAACCCGGAACCGGATCTGCGTCAAAAAGGAAACCATGCCCCTGCGGCAACTCGGACGGATGCACAAACCTTCCGGACTCGGGCCGCCAAAGGCGTGACGTTCGAACACCGGGAAAACTTTTTCTTGTATATTCCCAAATTATGTTTATATATACTAAAGTTTTAATGTATTTTTGATGATGATTAAAGAGAGGGAAAACATTGAATCAGTTTTATAAAAATATCTCCCTGTGGCTGGTGATCGTTCTCATGATGGTGATGCTTTACAACATCTTCAACCAGCAGCAGGCTGGACAGACCGATATCGGGTATTCAGAATTCCTGTCCCTGGTGGAAAAAGACCGGGTACAGAGTGTGGTGATCCAGGGACAGGAACTGTATTTCACCGATACCAACGGTGTCCGGTACAAAAGCTTTGCCCCCAATGACGCGGAACTGATCCCGATGCTGCGGAACAACGGGGTGGATATCAAAGCCAAGCCCCCGGCCGAATCCTCCTGGCTCATGTCCATTGTGGTGTCCTGGCTGCCCATGATCGTACTCATCGGGGTGTGGATCTTTTTCATGCGCCAGATGCAGGGCGGGGCCGGGGGCGGCAAGGCCATGTCCTTCGGCAAGAGCCGGGCCCGGCTTTTGGACGATAAAAAAGAAAAAGTCACGTTTGATAATGTGCAAGGCATCAACGAGGCCAAAGAAGAGCTTGCCGAAGTGGTGGATTTTCTGAGAAATCCGGAGAAATACACCCGCCTGGGAGGCCGGATCCCCAAAGGCGTGCTCCTGGTGGGAAATCCCGGTACCGGCAAGACCCTGCTGTCCCGGGCTGTGGCCGGTGAGGCCGGGGTCCCGTTTTACACCATCTCCGGTTCCGATTTTGTGGAAATGTTTGTGGGCGTGGGCGCCTCCCGGGTGAGGGATCTGTTTGCCCAGGGCAAAAAAAACGCACCCTGTATCATATTCATCGATGAGATCGATGCCGTTGGCCGCCAGAGAGGGGCCGGTCTGGGCGGAGGCCATGATGAACGGGAACAGACCCTGAACCAGCTGCTGGTGGAGATGGACGGATTCGAATCCAACGAAGGGGTCATTCTCATGGCCGCCACGAACCGGGCAGATGTTCTGGATCCGGCCCTGATGCGGCCGGGACGGTTCGACCGCCAGGTGGTGGTGGATATGCCGGATATCTTGGGTCGGGAAGGCATTCTGCGGGTGCACATGAAAAAAACCCCTCTGTCTGATGATGTGGATCCGTTACTTCTGGCCAGAGGTACCCCCGGGTTTTCCGGCGCTGATCTGGAAAACCTGGTCAACGAGGCGGCCCTGCTGGCAGCCAAACGGGACCATGACAGACTGAACATGAAGGATTTTGAAGACGCCAAAGACAAGGTTTACATGGGACTGGAAAGAAAATCCAAGGTGATCAAGGAAGACGAGAAAAAGACCACGGCCTATCATGAGGGCGGCCATGCCCTGGTGGCCCGGTTTCTCCCCAACACCGACGCCGTCAACAAAATCACCATCATTCCCCGGGGACGGGCCGCCGGTGTCACCTGGTTTCTGCCGGAAGAAGGGGATTTCAAATACAAGGACCAGCTGGAAAACGAACTGTCCATCGCATTCGGCGGCCGGGTGGCGGAAGCGCTTATTTTCAACCGCATCAGTACCGGGGCCGCCAATGACATCAAACAGGCCACCAAACTGGCCAACCGGATGATCCGCAGTTTCGGCATGAGCGACAAGCTGGCGCCTTTGTCCTATGAAGACCATGAGGACAATATCTTCATCGGCCGGGAAATGACCCAGGCCAAAGGGTATTCCGAGGCCACGGCCCAGCAGATCGATGCGGAAGTGGCCCGGCTGGTGGACAATGCCTACAAAAAAGCCAAACAGATCCTGGACGAAAACATCGACATCCTGCACCGGCTCACGGAACTGCTCATTGAAAAGGAAACCGTGCTGGGCGCGGAACTGGACGACCTGATTGCGGAAATGCGGCCGGAATATGATTTTCACGGCCGGCGCAACGTGCGCACCAAACCGGATCAGCATACAGCCCAGGACACGGATTCTCAGGCAGACACCGAAGCCGGGCAGACCGGCACACCGCCATCCGATCCGGAAAGCACGGAAGAAAACCGACCGGAAGAATCTGACAAGGAATAGCACATGTCCGGATTTCAACTCGAGTTTGGAAAATTTCAGCTGGATCTGGGCACCCGGGCCTGTATCATGGGAATTCTGAACGTGACCCCGGATTCCTTTTCAGACGGCGGCCGGTTTCAAGATTACGATGCCGCCGTGGCCCAGGGCATCCGCCTGACTGAACAGGGCGCCCAGATCCTGGACATCGGCGGCGAATCCACCCGGCCGTTTTCCAAACCCGTTTCCGTCCAGGAAGAGATCGACCGGGTGGTGCCGGTCATTGAAACCCTGTCGAAAAAAATCAGCACCCCCATTTCCATCGACACGGTAAAAGCCCCGGTGGCCAAAGCAGCCCTGCATGCCGGGGCCGCCATCATCAACGATATCTCCGCCTTTGAAATGGATCCGGACATGGTGGCTGTGGCGGTCCAAAATCAGGTGCCGGTGATCCTCATGCACATGAAAGGCACCCCGGAAACCATGCAGACCGACCCGGTTTACGACGACCTGATGCAGGAGATCAGCGATTATCTGGCGGCCCGGGCCGAGTATGTGATCGCCGGAGGCGTTGAAAAATCCCGGGTCATCCTGGATCCGGGCATCGGATTCGGCAAAACCGTGCGCCACAACCTGCAGCTCATCAAATGTCTGGAAACCATTGTGGATCTCGGATTTCCCGTGCTCATGGGACCGTCCCGCAAATCCTTCATCCGCAATATCCTGAGTAAAGACGCCCCAACGCCCCCCCTGGACACCCCGGAACAGATTGAAAACGGCACCCTGGCGGCTGTCGGTGCCTGTCTGGCCCATGGCGCCCATATCATCCGGGTTCACGATGTCCAGCGGACCGTGGCGTTTACCCGGATATACGATGCCATCCGGAATGCCTGACCTGCGGCACCATAAATCATTTTACCGCCTTTTAACGATCCTGCTGCTTTTTTTCTGGGGATGCGCCCCGGAACCCGTGGAAACCCATCTGCTGCTGCCGGTGGAATTTGCCAATGTGCCCAAAGGCATGATCGTCACCCAGTACCGCACCGATAAAATTGAAATACACATCCAGGGAGATCCCCGGCTGGTCGAACCGCTCAGTGAAAAACCCATTCATTATCCGGCGGACCTGTACACGGATCTGGACATCGATCCGGCCGGGGCGTCCGAATCCATCGGACCGGGATATTACATGCTGCCGGTGGACAAACGACGGATTCCCGTGGACCCGGCCATCACCATTCTGGAAATATCCCCTTCTTATCTGGGGGTGCGCCTGGAAAAAGAGATCACCCGGGAGTTCAAAGTCGAAGTGCCCTTTTCCGGAGAACTGCCTGAGGGATTGATCGCTTTGGCACCGACGTCGGATCCGGCATCGGTGGTACTGTCCGGAGCCCAATCGCTGATCGATGAGATTCAGGTGTTGAAAACCCGGCCGGTGGACCTGACAGATGCCAGGGAATCCTTTAAAAAAGAGATGCCCCTGGACATTGAATCGCCCCGGCTCCTTACCTCGGATTCCCCGATTGTCGTGGTATCGGTTCAAATTCAGGAAGCACAGGTGGAAACATCCATTGAACATCTCCCCATCCAGATCCGGAACAGCCCTTTTTCCGCCAGAATCGAACCCGATGTCATGACCATCGCGGTCAAAGGCCCTTACAGCATCATCCACAACAAGGAAACCCTGGGGCGAATTTACGCGTTTGTGGACCTGGAAGGCATGACACCCGGTGTCTATGCCCGGCATTCTTATATCAACATTCCGGTGGGCCTGACCATGACCCGGTCCGACCCCCGGGTATTTACCGTGACCATTGAAAAATAAAGGAGACCCCATGCTGCTGGTGATCGATGTGGGCAATACCAATACCGTGATCGGCGTCTATGACAAGGATCAGATCAAGGAAAGCTGGCGGATCCGGACCGTCCGGGACAACACGGCCGATGAATTCAACATTCTGGCCCGGGCCCTGTTTACCGACAGGGGCCTGCCCCTGACCGCCATCACCCGGGTGGCTATCTCTTCGGTGGTGCCGTCATCCGTCGGGATTCTGGACGGATTCTGCCGGCAGTACCTGAACCTGACACCGCTGTGGATCCAGCCGTCTTCCGTGAAAAAACGGATGCCCATCCTGTACAGCAACCCCAACGAGGTGGGAGCCGACCGCATCGTCAATGCCGTGGCCGCCTATGACAAGTACAAAACCGGGCTGATCATCATCGATTTCGGCACCGCCACCACATTCGATGTCATCACCCCGGCCGGAGAATACCTGGGCGGCGCCATCTGCCCCGGGGTGATGATCTCTTCGGAAGCCCTGTTTCAGAAAGCCTCCCGCCTGCCCCGGGTGGAAATTTTTTCAGCGCCTGAAAAAGTGATCGGCACCGACACCATCGGCAGCATGCAGTCGGGCATCATTCACGGCAATGCCGCCATGGTGGACGGCATGGTGGAACGGATGAGACAGGAACTGCCCCATCCCATAAAAATCATCGCCACCGGCGGTCTGGCCCCCCTGATCGCCGGCCTGTCCACCACCATTGAAACCGTGGACCAGTCCCTGACCCTGGAAGGTCTCCGGATCATCGCCGGTGAATTGAGCAACGCCAACTGACGCCGAACTCTTCCCGAATCCCAGGGATTTGATCCGGATTGATCCGGACCCGACCGGTTATTGAAACGATGACAGATCTTTGAGCCGGGAGACCACATTCACCGGTTTTCCGATCAATCCCTGGTCCAGCATGATGGCTTCGGTCTGGGCCCAGGCCGCTACCTGAATCCGGCCCACCGGGATATCCGGATCCGGTTTGACCAGGTTCCGGGTGGCATCCAGCTGGGCCGCCTGCACCTCTCCCTGGGTGCCGGTATCGTATTTTTTCACCGCCGCCAGCACCGCATCCGCATTGGCCGGGTCCATGGCCGCTTCCCAGGCGGCAACCAGGGCGGACACGAACCGGGCCACGTCATCCGGCCGGTCCGCTGCCATTTTTCCCGAGGTCACAACGGAATTGGCCACAAAATCCACCCCGAAATCCGCTGGATTGAGAAACCGGACCGTTTCCCCCTCCCTTGCCAGCTGCTTTGCCAGAATCACCCCCTGGGAGTTACGGTACACCGGCCACAGATCCACCTGATTTTTCAGAAACGGGGTAAAATCAAACCGGACCCCGGTCACCGTCACATCCCGCAGGGTCAAGTCCGCCATGGCCAGCAGGGTTTGCATGATGGTTTCGTCATTGCCCCCGTAGGTAACACCCAGGGTGTATTGCTTCAAATCCGCCGGCCCGGAGATCTGTACCTGTGGATGCCTGTAAATCCACTGCATGGGATTTACCTGAAACAATTGGGCCAGCACCACCACATCCGCACCTTTATCCAGGGCACGGATCACCTGGTCCGCCGATGCCACCCCGAAATGGGCATATCCCAGCTCCAGCTCCTTGATGGCATCTTTTTCAGGGCTGCCCTCCTTGATCCGGACACTTAGACCGGCATCCGTGAAAAATTGGTTTTCCATGGCAAACACATCCCCGGCCACACTGGTGTTGAACAGCCATTTGAGCCGGTAGTTCAAGACAGGCGCGTCCGCTTGTACCGCCGGCATCCACACGCCGCCGCTGCACACGGCCATCCATACCGTCATCCCGATCACCATCCATCGTATCTGCCTCATAACATCGCCCCTTTGTTTTCCGACCCCCATGTTGTCTTGACCCATTCCCCCAGTGATTCCAGCATCCCCTGGTACACGGAAATCACGATGCCGATCATGAACAGGGCCGTCAGAATCGCGGCCAGATCGCTCTGGTACAACGCGATGCGGATGCTGTACCCGATACCGGCATTGGCGGCGATGAACTCGGCCACAATGGTGCCAGCCATGGCCAGGGTGGCACTGCCGGCAATCACGGTGGTCAGTTTGCTCAAATTTTCAAACGCCCGGATCTTCACCTCCAGGTGCCAGCGCATCCGGCCGGTGGTGATGTAAAAATGTTCGATATCCGGCACCGGTGCGGCCATCACCCCCAGCACCGACAGCAGCAGCGGAAAATAACAGATCATGGCCGCGATGAGCAGCCGGGACAAAAATCCGTCCCCCAGAAGGATAAAAATGATGGGGGCCAGGGCCACAATGGGATACGCCTGAATATTATAGGCGGTCACCCGTATCATGGAACCGGCCCAGGAGGAACGCCGGCCCAGGATGCCTATGAAAAACGCCAGAAAAATGGAAATCGCCTGTCCCAGGATGGCCACGGACAAGGTGTCCAGCACATCTTTGAAAAACCCGCCCGCCTTCTGAACCGCGGTTTCCAGAATCAGCGAAATCCCCGGAATTACGTAATCCGAGAGAGACAACCCGGTCTTCACCGCCAGCAGCAGGGCCAGAAACACCCCGTACACGATCATGAACTGATACATCCGCCTAAAAAGCATTCATGATCTCCAGCATCACCCGGTCCAGTGCGGATTTTTCCATTTTGTTCTCCGTTTTTTCATCCAGGCCTGAAATCATGCGACTGGGAATTTTCCCGGATGGCTCGGCCAGTACCAGAATCTCTTTACAGAACCGGGCCACTTCCATCAGATTGTGGGAAATATACAGAAACATCTTGTGGGAGAACCGCTCCTTGATGGCCGGCAGAATAGTCCGGCGCAGTTTTTCATCCACATTGGCCAGGCTTTCGTCCAGGATCATCAGATCGAAATCCTGGAGCAGGTACCGGATCAGGTTCATGCGGTTCTGCTGGCCCATGGACAGCTGGGAAAACCGGGCATCCAGAAACGGTTCCAGGCGGAACAGCTCGATGAGTTCCTTTTTGAGATCCTGCCGCTTTAGCGGACAGACCTGGTCCAGGTGCCGACCGACAGCAGACCACCCCGGCAGCCGTTCCTGGTTGTAGGTATACAAAATGGTGTCAATGCCCGGGGTTTTCACCGGCAGATCCGGCAGATCCCGGTGTTGGGTCAGCAATCGGGCAAATGAGGTCTTGCCCACGCCGGACGGCCCGAACACCGCATGAAACCCGGGGCCTGCCATGGAAAAGGTCAGGTTGTCAATCACCCGGGTGTCCGATCCCGGGTAGATAAAATTCAGTCCATTGCATTCCAGGCGCATTCACATCCCCTCAAAAAGATATCAGACTGCTGCCCCTTACCTTTACAGGGGATCGCCTCAAAAATCAATGCTTGCAAACCTTTTCGGAACCTGCTATAAATCCGCCTGAAAAACTCCAGGCCGGCGTAACTCAGGTGGTAGAGTAGCTGATTCGTAATCAGCAAGTCAGCAGTTCGAGTCTGCTCGCCGGCTCCAGACACAACCTTCTTTTTTTGGTTGAAAATCCGTTCCTGATCACCTAAAAGATCGCGGGCAATTTGTTGGTTTGAATATCCGGCGCTTACGCCTGCCTGTTCCGCATCCGTTTGAACAGATCAATCAATACGAGCACCACGAAAAAGCCGGCCGGATCTTTGGGAAAACTGGATTCCCGGATGGGGGAGGATCGATTCAGACCGGGATGACTTTCAGGTTGACACATTTCCGGCCGGACACTATATTTCGGCATTGACAATTCACATCCACATAAAAAAAAGCGAACGTCCCATGATTCAGAAAGTGTTGATGAAAAAACTGCTGATCCTCATCATGTCAGCGATTCTTTTTTTCTGCAGCCCGGTATCCGCCAGGCAGCCGTCCACACCCCAGGTGCGCGTGATGACCGTCCAGGAACAGAACGTGGTGCCGGCCAGTGAATATGTGGGCCATGTGGAAGCGCTTCAGACGGTGGAACTGCGGGCCCGGGTGGAAGGATTTCTGGAAGAGGTGAGTTTCACGGAAGGGGACCTGGTCCGGGAAGGCCAGGTTCTGTACCGCATCGAGCCGGACGGATATATGGCCCGGGTGGCCATGGAAAAGGCCCGGGTGGCCCAGGCCAATGCGGAACTGAGCCGGGCTCAGAGTCATTTGAAACGGATGCGGTCCGTCAACCCCCAGAGCATTTCCGCCCTGGACCTGGACAATGCCGTGGCAGCGGAGCTGGCAGCCAAAGCCAACCTGGCCGCTGCCGGAGCCGCCCTGGACGACAGTGAACTCAACCTGGCCTACACCACCATCACCGCGCCCATCTCCGGCCGCATCGGCCGGACCGCCTACACCCGGGGAAACCTGGTGAATCCCGCAGCCGGCGTTCTGGCCACCATCGTGCAGACCGACCCGGTCCGGGTGGCCTATGCCGTCAGTGAAAACGATATTGCCACCGTACATAAAGCGATCCAGGAAATGGACACCCCCGGCGGCGCACAACTGCTCTCCCCCCGGTTGATTCTGCCGGGAAACCAGCTGTATCCGGAAACCGGACAGGTGGTGTTTGTGGACAACCGGGTGGACACGGCCACCGGTACCATCACGGTCCGTGCCCGGTTCGACAACCCCGACCGCCTGCTGCTGCCGGGGCAGTATGTCACGGTCCAGGTCCGTGCCGCCGCCCCGAAACTGATGCCGGTGGTGCCCCAGTCCGCAGTGCTGGTGAACCAGGATGGCCGGTATGTCCTGACGGTCAAGGACGGCGTGGCCACATCACAGCCCATTGTCACGGGCACGGCCCTGGACCGGATGTGGGCCGTGGAATCCGGGCTTGAGGCCGGGGACCGGATCATTGTCAGCGGGATCCAGAAAGTACAGCCCGGTCAGCCGGTCACGGTACTTCCCGCGGATCCGGAGAACTGATCCATGATTTCCAATGTGTTCATCCACCGGCCCCGGCTGGCCGGCGTCGTTTCCATCGTTATCACTCTGGCGGGTTTTCTGGCACTCATGAACATTCCCGTGGCCCAGTACCCCCAGATCACCCCGCCGGTCATCAATGTGTCCGCATTCTATCCCGGGGCCAATGCCGAAGTGCTGGCCCAGACCGTGGCCGCGCCCCTGGAAAAAGAGATCAACGGTGTCGCCAACATGCTGTATATGTCCTCCTCCAGCTCGGACACGGGCAGCTATTCTCTGCAGGTCACCTTTGAAGTGGGCAGTAATCCGGATATCAACCAGGTCAACCTGCAGAACCGTATCCAGCTGGCCACCCCCAAACTGCCGGCGGAAGTGGTGGATCAGGGCCTCAGCGTGCGCAAACGCTCCAACGACATGATGGCGGCCGTCAGTTTCTATTCACCGGAAAAAACCCGGGATCTGCTGTTTTTAAGCAATTACATCAGTACCCAGGTCAAGGATACGATCATCCGCATCAACGGGGTCAGCGATGCCATGATTTTCGGGGAAAAACAGTACAGCCTGCGCATCTGGATGGACCCGAAACGGATGACCGCCCTGGGCCTGACCGCCGACGACATCACCGCCGCGATCCGTACCCAGAACGTTCAGGCCTCTTTGGGAACCGTGGGCATGGAACCCCTGGAACACAAACAGCTGGTCCAGTTTTCCCTGCGGGCCAAAGGCCGGCTGACCGATGTCCGGGAATTCGAGAACATCGTCGTGCGGACCAATGACCAGGGCGGGCTGGTGCGGATCAGGGATGTGGCCCGTGTTGAGCTGGCAGCCCAGTCCTATAACACTGAATCCATTCTCAACGGCACCCCGGCCAACACCATGGCCGTGTACCGGGATTCCGAGTCCAATGCCCTGGAAACCATGGAAGCGGTCCGGGCCGAGCTGAAAAAGCTGGAATCCGGCATGCCCGACGATGTGGCGTATGAAATTATTCTGGACACCACCCGGTATGTTTCCGCGGCCATCGATGAGATCGTCTTCACGCTGGCCCTGGTCACGTTGCTGGTGGTGGCGGTGATTTTCATATTTCTCCAGGACTGGCGGGCCACCCTGATTCCGTCCGTGGCCATCCCGGTGTCGCTCATCGGCACGTTCGCCATTCTCATGGCCCTGGGGTTCAATGCCAACACCATCACCCTGTTCGCTTTGATCATGGCCATCGGCCTGGTGGTGGACGATGCCATCGTGGTGGTGGAAAACGTGCACCGGGTCATGCACGAGGAAAACCTGCCTGCCCCGGCAGCCACGAAAAAAGCCATGGCCCAGGTGGTGGGCCCCATTATCTCCACCACCCTGGTGCTGTTTTCCGTATTCGTACCCGTGGGATTCATGCCCGGCATCACCGGCGAACTGTACCGCCAGTTCGCGGTCACCATGTGCAGTGCGGTGCTGCTGTCCGCCACCTGTGCGCTCACCCTGAGCCCGGCGTTGTGCGCCACGTTTCTGACCCGGCACCGGATGGCGTCAAAAGGTCCGTATGCCTGGTTCAACCGCCTGGTGGACGCCAGCCGCAGAGGATATGTGACCGGTTCCGGGTGGATGATCCGAAGGCTGATCGTTCCGGTGCTTTTGTTTGCTTCGGTGATCACCGGGGTGGCCCTGCTGTTCATCCAGACCCCCACCAGTTTTCTTCCCCAGGAAGACCAGGGCTATTTTCTGATGAATGTCCAGCTGCCCCAGTCCGCATCCCTGTCCCGGACGGCTGCGGTGATGGACCGGATCACCGGCGAGATCCGGGAGCTGGACGGCGTGGCTGACATGATCGGGGTCTCCGGCTTCAGCCTGCTCAGCGGCAATGCCGCCAATGTGGGATTTGCCCTGGCCATTCTCAAACCCTGGGATGAACGCCGGGAACCGCACCAGCACCTGGATGCCATTGTAAACCAGGCCCGGGCCCGGCTGGCAGCCATCCCGGATGCCAATGCGTTCGCGTTTGCACCGCCGCCCATTTCCGGTCTGGGCGCCAGCGCCGGATTCAGTTTTCAGCTGCTGGCCAGGGGCGGACAGGACCCCCAGGAACTGTTCGGCATGGCCCTGGGTCTGATGATGGCCGCCAATCAAAACCCGATGCTCGAAGGTGTCTTTACCACATATACCGCAGACACCCCCCAGATATTCGTGGATGTGGACCGGACCCGGGCCCAGTACCTCAAGGTGCCGGTATCGCGCATTTTCTCCACGCTCCAGGCCCATTTAGGGTCTGCATATGTCAACGATTTCAATCTCGGGGGCCGGACCTATCAGGTCAAAATCCAGGCGGACGGCGTGTTCCGGGATACGGCGGAAGATATCGAACACCTGTATGTGCGCAGCAATGACGGAAAAATGATTCCCCTCACCAGCCTGGTGACCCTGAGAACCGTTCTGGGACCCCAGCTCATCAAGCGGTACAACCAGTTCACCAGCGCGGATTTCAATGGCAACCCGGCCCCGGGATTTTCCTCCGGCCAGGCCATGGATGCCATGGAAAAAGTGGCGGCCGACGTGCTGGCCCCGGGATTTGACTATGAATGGTCAGCCTTGTCCTATCAGGAAAAAACCACCGGAAACGAAGTGGTGTGGCTGTTCGCCCTGGCCCTGGTGTTTGCGTACCTGTTTCTGGTGGCCCAGTATGAGAGCTGGAACCTGCCCCTGTCCATTGTTCTGACCATCCCGGTGGGCACTTTGGGGGCCTTGGGCGGGCTGTGGCTGCTGGATATGCCGTTGTCCATCTACGCCCAGATCGGGCTGGTGCTGCTGGTGGGACTGGCGGCCAAAAACGCCATTCTCATTGTCGAATTCGCCAGAAACCAGCGCCGGGACGGGCTGTCCATCGCCGATGCCGCCGTGACCGGCGGGGCCATCCGTTTCCGGCCCGTGCTCATGACCTCTTTGACCTTTATCTTCGGCCTGGTGCCCATGCTCATCGCCACCGGGGCCGGGGCCGGCAGCCGCCGGGCCATCGGCACCGCCGTGTTTTCCGGTATGTGCGTGGCCACATTTTTCGGCATTTTTCTGATTCCGGCCCTGTACTATATTTTTCAGACCATCAGTGAAAAAGGCCGGGCCCGTCGGGAGAGGAACAACGCCCGGAATGGTGATTGATATTTTGATGCCAGGACCGACAGATCCGCCACAGCCCATACCCGGTTATGCGTTCAGGTCCTGCCCCCGCTCCAGTGAAGCCGGGTTTTAAGCACCTTGTAGTAGGAATCGGGTTCAAACGAGATCATCTGCACGGCATGGGGACTTTTGGACACAAAAATCCGGTCTCTGGGATCCATGTCAAATCCTTCCTGGCCGTCCAGGGTCAAAACAATGTCTTCCGGGCTGTCTTCCAGCCGGATCTCGATGGCCGTGGTGTCCGGAATGAGCAACGGCCGGTTGGTCAACGTGAACGGACAGATCGGCGTCAGAATGATGGACGGTACGGCCGGATGCACCACCGGCCCGCCCGCGGCCAGAGAATAGGCTGTGGATCCGGTGGGGGTGGCCACGATCAGCCCGTCCGCCCGGAACGTGGTCAGATACACATCGTCCAGATAAACGGCACAGGAGGCCAGCCGGGACAGGGCCGACTTGTTGATCACCATGTCGTTGAGCACATCCACGTCGGCCAGGATCTTGTTTTCTCTCACCAGCTGAATGTTGAGCCGGGCCCGCTCATGGATCAGAAACGCCTTGTTGAGAAGCTTTTCCACAGCTTCCTTCAGATGTTTTTCCAGGGTGATGGCCAGAAACCCCACCTCCCCGAATTTCACCCCCAGCAACGGGATATTTTGTGTTCCCACCAGCCGGGCCGCGCTCAGGAACGTGCCGTCCCCCCCCAGCACCAGGATGCAGATCAGGTCATCGGGCAGGCAGGGAAGGTCGTGGCTCAGGATCACGCATCGGTCCTTGAGCTGCCGGACCAGTTCGTTGGCGGTACGCCAGGCGTCTTCCTGGTGTTTCACAAAAATGCCGATACGGGTTTTTTCACATGACTGTGTCATATTCTCCTGCTCAATGGGCCAGGGCCCAGTTTTCACCGGTTCCGAAATTGACCTTCAACGGCACTTTCAATGGGTGGACATGTTCCATGATGTCCCGGGCCAGGTTCATCAGGTCCGATATTTCGGCTTCCGGCACATCAAAAATGATCTCGTCATGCACGGACAAAATCATTTTTGACTGCATGCCGTGGTCTTCCAGGGCCTGTGCCATCTGAATCATGGCCAGCTTGATCAGGTCGGCGGCACTGCCCTGGATCGGGGTGTTGATGGCGGCCCGTTCCGCAAAATGGCGCTGATTGGCATTGCTGGCCGTGATATCCGGGAGTTTGCGCTTCCGGCCGAACATCGTGGTGGTTTCCCCGGTTTCCCGGGTCTGCTCGATGGTGGTGTCGATGAATTTTTTCACCCCGGCGTAACGGCTGAAATAATTGTCAATGTATGTGCCGGCCATTTTCCGGCTGATGTTCAGTTCATTGGCCAGACGGAACGCGCTCATGCCGTAGATGATGCCGAAATTGATGGCCTTGGCCTGGCTGCGCAGTTCATCGGTGACAAACCCGGGCAGCACCTGGAACACCTCCACCGCCGTCCGGGTATGGATGTCCTCATCATCGCAAAACGCCTGGATCAGGATCTCGTCTTGTGCGCAATGGGCCAGAATGCGCAGCTCGATCTGGGAATAATCCGCCGATACCAGGGTGCATCCGGCCGCCGGAATAAAGGTTTCCCGGATTTTTCTGCCTTCCGGCTTGCGGATGGGGATGTTCTGAAGATTGGGATTGGAGCTGGACAGCCGCCCTGTGGCCGTGATGGTCTGGTTGAAAGAGGTGTGGATCCGGCCGGTGTCTGCATGGATCAGCTGACCCAGCGCATCCGCATACGTGGATTTGAGTTTGCCAAGCGTCCGGTACCGGAGCAGTTTTTCCGGCAAAGGATGGACGTCGGCCAGTTTTGTCAGCACCTGCACATCCGTGGAATACCCGGTTTTTTTTTTGGTTTTCTTCACGGACGTGAGCCCGAGCTTTTCAAACAGGATCACGCCCAGCTGCTGAGAGGAATTGATATTGAAGGTTTCTCCGGCCAGATCATAAATTTCCTGCTCCAGCTGGTTCATCTCGGCCTCGAACGTTCCGGACAACCGGGCCAGGGCCTGTTTGTCCACCCGGAATCCGGTCATTTCCATGTCCGCCAGCACCGGGATCAGCGGCACCTCGATGCCTGCCATCAACTCGGACAGCCCCTGCTCTTCCAGCTGTCCGGACAGCCGCTCACACGCCATGAACGTGAGATCCGCATCCTCGGCCGCATAAAACACCGCCGCTGTTGCCGGCACTTCCTGAAACCCGATCTGATCCTTTCCCTTGCCGGTCACCTCTTCATAAGCCACCATCTTGTACCCGAACAGGTCCATGGCGATCTGGTCCAGGCCGTGGCCCCGGCGGGTGGGGCTCAGCAGATAGGAAGCGATCATGCTGTCAAACACCACGCCCTTCAAAGGCATGCCGTACCGGGCTAAAACGATCATGTCGTATTTGATGTTCTGCCCGGCCTTGGGCCGGTCCGGGTCCGCCAGAACCGGCCCTAAAATACGCAGCACATCCGGTTTTTCAATTTGCGGGGTGTCGTCGGTATGGCCTAAGGGGATATAAAACCCGGTGTTTGCCTGTATGGAAACACTGATTCCCACCAGGTCGGCGGCCATGGGGTGGATGGATGTGGTTTCCGTGTCAATGGCGAAGATCTTTGCCGATGCCAGGGTCTGAGCCAGTTGTTCCAGTTGCGCGGCATCGGTAACCATCTGATAGTCTTTGTCCGCCGGGTCCTGTTTTCCGGCAAATTCCCGGGCCAGCGTCTTGAACTCCAGTTCCTGGAACAGCGCGAACGCCTTGGCGTTATCAAAAGGTTTGAGCTTGAAATCCGCAATCGTCCGGGTCACCTCAACATGACAGTCAATGGTGGCCAGGTCCCGGCTCAGCAGCACCATGTCTTTGCCCGTGCTCAGATTTTCATGCAGTTTTTTCTTTGACGCCACCTGGTCCAGGTGTTTGTACAGATTGTCAATGGACCCGAACTCGGCCACCAGTTTGATGGCGGTTTTAGGTCCCACGCCCTTGACCCCGGGAATGTTGTCTGAAGTGTCACCGGCCAGGCCCAGCACATCGATGAACTGCTGCGGGGCAATGCCCATGTCCGCCTCCACGCCGGCCCGGTCCAGGACCGTGTCCTTCATGGGATCCCACAGAATGCAGTCATCGGTGATCAACTGGATGAAATCCTTGTCCCCGGTGACCATCACTACCTTGAACCCCTGTTCCCGGGCGATTCTGGCATAGGTGCCCACCAGGTCGTCGGCCTCGAACCCGGATTTCTGAACAATGGGAATGTTCAAGGTGGCGATCATGCGGTGAACATCGGGAATCTGAACGGCCATATCATCGGGCATGGGCGGACGGTTGGCCTTGTAGTTTGCATATGTGTCATGCCGGAAGGTCGGGCCCTTGACATCAAAAAATACGGCCGCATAGGCGGGATTTTTTTCCCGGATCAGTTTCATCAGAATCCGGGTGACCCCGTACGTGACATTGGTGGGATGGCCGCCGGCCGTGCTCAGATGCTGAATGGCATGATACGCCCGGTACAGGAACGCGCTGCCGTCGATGAGAAATACTGTTTCCGGGGATGCGCTCATATGTGTCTGCCTTTTGGATATTGCAGTTTTTTTCAATAAAAGGCATATATACTATCTTTTAACGGAAAGGAGAAGCACAGATTTGCCATGACCGAAGACACCCAAGTTTCCCGGCGGCACAAACGCCGGGAAAAACGGATTCACAACAGCCGTCGCCAGTGCCATTGCTGCCGGCAGACCTTTATGTTCTGCTGGCGCTGCCGGTGCGGATTTGCCATCTGCCAGACCTGCATGCATGAAAACGCCTGGGGCATGACCTGCAACGGCATCACCTGGACCTGCCCGGACTGCGGGGCCCAGAACGGATACGGCAATCAATGACAGGCAACCCCTGCAAAAGGAGGACACCATCATGACGACCCTTTTTAAAATCGGTACCCTCATCTCCGGAGGCGGCACCAATCTTCAGGCCATCATCGATGCCTGCTCGGCCGGGCGCATCCCGGCAAAAATCGTGTTCACCGGATCGGACACCCCCGGGGTCAAGGGACTGGACCGGGCCGAAAAAGCCGGCATCGACACCTTTGTGGTGGATTACCAGCAGA
This sequence comes from Desulfotignum sp., assembly GCA_034522435.1. Lineage (GTDB taxonomy): Bacteria > Desulfobacterota > Desulfobacteria > Desulfobacterales > Desulfobacteraceae > Desulfotignum. The sequence continues at coordinate 52,645 of JAXHLJ010000016.1, read as the reverse complement.
TCGTCACCACCTGCCGGGAGAACGGCATCACCCCGAACGATCTGCCGGACGACTTCAACCTGGCCGAAGTGACAAACAAACAGAAACTCATGGACCCGGCAGATGACCGCACCCCGTTCTTTCTTCAAACCCGGGCCATTGCGGAAAAACAGCTCCTGGACAAAATTCTGCCCTATGAGATCGATCTGCTGGTGCTGGCCGGATTCATGCGGGTACTCACGCCCTATTTCATCGACCGCATCAACACCGTCCCCGGTCAACACCGGATCATGAACATCCACCCGGCCCTGCTGCCGGCATTTCCCGGCACCGACGGATACGGGGACACCTTCGGGTACGGCTGCAAAATCGGCGGCTGCACCGTGCATTTTATCGATTACGGGGAGGACACCGGCCCCATCATCGGCCAGAAAGCCTTTGAGATCGAAGACACCGACACCCTGGAAGACGTGAAGCGAAAAGGCCTGGAAAAAGAGTGGGAACTGTACCCGGAATGTATTAAAAAATTTATCCTAACAGCTTGAGCATCAGGGGGACGGCGGTCATGGTGCCGATGGAGGACCCCAGGTTGGTGAAAATCACCACCAGCAGAATCCGGGTGACATTGTTGCGCCAGAACCCTTTAAAGGACACGATGTCTTTGGGGATGGCTTCCAGGTCCCTGACCTTGGGTTTGCGGGCGAACGCCTCCACCAGACCCGATACCCAGCCCGCCGCGATCATGGGATTCAGAGAGGTCAGCGGTGCGGCCAGCACCGACGCGATGATGGTATACGGGTGGGCCAGGGCCAGGGCCGCGCCCAGACCGGCGAATATGCCGTTGGCCGCCACCCAGATCCAGATCATGTCCGTGCCCGCGTCCTTGCCTTCCATGGCAAACCCGGCCACGAACAGAATCAGAATCAGCCCGGGAATCAGCCATTTGAGGATCTTGCCCACAGATCCCGGCGGCGGCACCTGATTGAGCGATGACAGGGATTTCGGACTGCCGGATGCCAGATATTTTTTGATGCCCGGCACATGGGCCGCGCCCACCACCGCCACGATGCGCTGCCCCCCGGCCGATCCGATCCGCCGGGCCAGATACTGGTCCCGCTCATCGATGAGCACCTGTTCGATGACGGGATGAAACTTTTTCACATCCGCCAGCAGGGTCTCGAGTATATCCTCCTGCTTCATTTTCTCGATGTCCGCCTCATTGATATCATCGGCGGACCCGAAGGAAAACACCATGGAAAACAGCAGCTTGATCCGGGCCCACACCCCCATGCCCCGCCATACCCGGGACAACGTGATCTGGATATCCCGGTCCGCCGGCACCACCTCGGCATCGATCTTTTCCGCGGCTTCCACGGCATTGACCATTTCCTGGCCCGGGCGGATATCGAACCGGTCCGCGATCTTTTTCTGAAACGAGGCCAGCAGCAGGTTCATGAACAGCATCAACGATTTTTTCTCCTTGATGATTTTGATGATATCCATGTTCCGCCACCGGTCCGTGTCCCGGATGGCCGCCAGGCGTGTGGGGCACAGCTCCACACACACGGTGTCCGGGATTTCGGCCGCAATGGTGTCGGTCACCAGTTGGGCACTGTCTCTGGAAACATGGGCCGTGCCGATCAGAATGATTTTTGCATCCCCGTGCTGCACCCGGTGGATGGATGGGTCGTCCTGTGTTGTCTCTTCCATTCAACTGCTGCCTTTTCTTGAGAAAGGGTAAAAAAATACCGCCTGATTATACGCATTTTATCGGGCATGGCAACAGCTAAATCTTGACCTTCCGGCAGGGTTCTGGTATTGACCGTGTATGAAATCAATAGATGAACACATACTGCGATCCGCCAAGGAGATCATCGTCAAGTTCATTGAAATGGGCCGGCTGTCCCCTTCCAATGTGCATGAAGCGTTCAAGGATGTCTACACCACCGTGGATGAGACAGTGAAAAAACACATACCGCCCGACGGTCCGACCCATGATGACAAAAAATGACGCCGCGGCCCCGAAAGATGGGACTGCGGCCCCCCGGCTGATCCCGGGCATCCGCAACGGCCTGAAAAAAGGCTGGAACGGTTTTCTCTGGCTGCTGAAGATCATCGTGCCGGTGTCCTTTGCCACCGGGCTGCTGGTGTATTCCGGGGTGATCTACAAGCTGGATTTTCTGCTGACCCCGGTGATGACCTGGATGGGACTGCCCGCTTCCGGCGCCCTGGTGATCATTGCCGGCATCTTCACCGGCATTTACGGCACAGTGGCGGCCCTGTCGGTCATGCCGTTCGCCATGGAACACATGATTCTGCTGGCCGTGTTCACCCTGATCTGCCACAATCTGATCCAGGAAAGCATGGTCCAGGGACGCTCGGGCATCAACCCGTTCTTTGCCGCCTTGTTCCGCCTGGGGGCCGCGTTTGTCGTGACGTTCTGCTGCGCCAAACTCATGGGCGTGACCCCGGACACGGCCGCACCCGCTGCCGCAGCCTCGGCCCTGCCGGACACAAACCCCGCGTTCACGGCCTGGCTGGCCGGCTGGGCCGTGGACACCCTCAAACTGGTGATCCAGATTTTTAGCATCATCATGGTGCTCATGGTGCTCATGGAACTGGCCAGGGTATTTCATGTCATCGACATCATCATCCGGCCTTTGCGGCCGGTGCTGTCTTTTCTGGGTCTGGACCGGTCCTGCGGCATGCTCTGGATGACGGCCGCCATCTTCGGGCTGGCCTACGGGTCGGCCGTGATCGTGGAGGAGACACGGGCCCATTCTTATGAACCGGAGTCATTGACCCGGCTGCACCTGTCCATCGGCATCAACCATGCCATGATCGAAGACCCGGCATTGTTTCTGCCCCTGGGCATCCCCCCTTTCTGGCTGTGGATTCCCCGGCTGGTGGCGGCCATCCTGGTCACCTACACATTTTCCGTGTTTACGGCCTTAAGGAGATCGTATGCTCAGCGAACTGGCCATAAAAAAATTCGCCATCATTGATGACATCCGCATCTCTTTCCACACCGGCCTGAATGTTTTGACCGGCGAAACCGGTGCCGGCAAATCCATCATCATCCAGGCCGTGAGCCTGCTGTTGGGTGCCCGGGCATCCGCCGACCTGGTGCGCACCGGTGAAGACGCAGCCGAACTGGAAGCCGGATTCGACATCGCCCCGGATTCCGAACCGGCCCGGCTTCTGGCCGACCAGGGCATGGATCCCCATGACGGACTCATCATCCGCAGGGTCATTCCACGGTCCGGCAACAGCCGGGTATTTGTCAACTCAAGGCAGTCCACCCTGGAATTTCTCAAACAGGTGACAGGCAACCTGGCCGGTATTTCCAGCCAGCACGCCCACCAGGGACTGTTGCGGGATGAGAACCACCTGGACATCCTGGACGAATTTGCCGGCACAAGGGATCTGCGCCGGGAAGTCACGGATCTGTACCGGACCCTGGTACCTTTGAACAGACAGATCCAGGAGATGGAAGCGGAAAAAACCCGCCGGGAAATGGAAAAGGAACTGATCCAGTTCCAGTTTGATGAAATCCAAAACGCCGCCATCCAGCCGGACGAAGACAAACTGCTGGAAAAAAGAAAACAGGTGCTGGCCAATGCCGCAAAAATATTTGAATCGGTGAACGCCACGGTTCACCAGGTGTATGACCGGGAAGGCTCGGTGGTGGAGCAGCTGGCAGGCCTCATGTCCGGCATCTCCCGGTTCCGGGATGCGGATCCGGCCCTGGCCGCGGCCGCCGACCGCCTGGATGCCGTGATCCTGGATCTCCAGGACATCACCCACAGCCTCAGAGACCATGCCGACACCATCGACCTGGACCCGGAATCCCTGGATACCGTGGACCGGCGCCTGGATCTCATCTCCAAACTCAAGCGCAAGTACGGGGGCAGTCTGGACACCCTGTTCACCCGGTTCAGGGAACTGGCACAGCACCTGGACCAGACCCTTGACATGGACCGGCAAATTCAGGAGCGGATCCGGGAAAAAAAAGCGCTGGCGCACCAGCTCCGGGAAAAAGCAACCACTTTGTCCGGGCACCGGCGCAACGCGGCCGACCGTCTGGCAGGCCTGGCCGCGGATGAACTGGCGGCCCTGGAGATGGACAAGGCCCGGTTCCAGGTGGAAATCTTTCAGGAGCCGGGCGATCCATCCAAAGATATCTGTACCCGGTCCGGTCACAAACTCACGGCCGCAGGTGCCGACCGGGTCCGGTTCCTGCTCAGCCCCAATCCCGGTGAAGCCCCGAAACCCCTGGCAAAAATCGCCTCCGGCGGTGAACTGTCCCGGATCGTTCTGGCTCTCAAAGCGGTCCTGTCCAGAACCCGGTCCTTTGAAACCCTGATTTTTGATGAAGTGGACGCCGGCATCGGCGGGGCCACCTCCGACAAGGTCGGCCGGAAGCTGGCGGCCCTGGCCGATCATCACCAGGTGATCTGCATCACCCACCTGGCCCAGATCGCCCGGTACGGTGGCCACCAGTTCCGCATCGCCAAACAGGTGATCAACGGCCGCACGTGCACGGACATCGTGCCCCTGACCACCCTGGAGGACCGCATCGATGAAATCGCCCGAATGCTGGGCGGCGCCGCCATCACCCCTGCCACCCGGACCCATGCCCGGGAACTGCTGACCGGTCCGGCGAATAATCCGTCTTGACAGGACCGGCCGGATCTGATTATATTAGTAATCTATTGTAAATTTTTAACCGGCTATAAATCAAGGAGTTATCATGCCTATATATGAATTCAAGTGCTCGAAATGTGACCACTTTTTTGAAGTCATCGTCATGGGGTCCGGCAAAGACGAGACCGTTGTCTGCCCCAAATGTCAGTCCGCCCAGTTTGAGCGGGTGGTGTCCACCGCCAACTTTGCCATGGGCGGATCATCCGGCCCGAATGCAGCCAAAGGGGTCACCACCCAGGAGCGCAACTGTTCCAGCGGATCTTGCACCACCTACACGGTTCCCGGCGAAACCAAAAACTGATCACAAAAAAGGCCACACAATGACGGAATATGCAAAACTGATCATAGACGGAAAAGAGGTTCAGCTGCCGGTGATCACCGGATCAGAAGGGGAAAAAGCCATCGATATCCGGCAGCTTCGACAAGAAACCGGGTGTATCACCTTTGATCCCGGATACGGCAACACCGGGGCCTGCAAAAGCGCCATCACCTATATGGACGGGGAAAAAGGGATCCTGCGGTACCGGGGCATCCCCATCGAACAGCTGGCGGAAAAATCCACATTCGTGGAAACCGCGTACCTGCTCATCGTAGGAAGGCTGCCCACCAGAGAAGAACTGATCCGGACATCGGTGATGCTCAACGACTTTTCTCTGGTCCATGAAAACATGAAGGCATTTTACCAGAACTACCCGCCCAAGGCCCATCCCATGGGCATCCTGGCAGCCATGGTCAATGCCATGCGCTCGTTTTACCCGGAACTGATGGACCTGGACGAGGAGATGAACAACACGTTTCTGCGGCTGATTTCCAAGATCCGCACCATGGCGGCCATGTCCTACAAATTCTCCATCGGCCAGCGGGTGACCTATCCCCAGCCCGGGCTGTGCTACTGCGCCAATTTTCTGAACATGATGTTCGACAGTGACGTGGTACCCTACTACATTGATGCAGACCTGGTGCGTGCCCTGAACGTGTTCTGGATTCTGCATGCCGACCATGAACAGAACTGCTCCACCACGGCGGTCAGGGTGGTGGGCTCGGGCCGGGTCAATATTTATTCAGCCATCTCCGCGGGCATCAGCGCGCTGTGGGGCCCGCTGCACGGCGGTGCCAACCAGGCCGTGATCCAGATGCTCGAACAGATCCAAAAAGAAGGCTTGACCATCGAACAGTGCATTGCCAGGGCCCGGGACCGGGATGATCCGTTCCGGCTCATGGGATTCGGCCACCGGGTCTACAAGACCTATGACCCCCGGGGCAAGATCATGAAAAAAATGTGCGACATCGTTCTGGCCAAGGTCAACCGGGATGATCCGCTGCTGGATATCGGGCGGCGTCTGGAAGAAGCCGCACTGGAAGACAGTTATTTCAAAGACAAACACCTGTATCCCAACGTGGATTTCTACGCCGGCATCGTGCTGCGCGCCCTGGGCATTCCCACCAACATGTTCACCGTGATGTTCGCCATCGGGCGTCTGCCCGGGTGGATCGCCCAGTGGAAAGAGGACATGGCGGACCCGGAAATGAAAATTTCCCGGCCCCGGCAGGTCTACACCGGGAACACCATCAACGACTATGTTCCCATTGACCAGCGCAAAAACGAGAACGGCACAGCCTGAAAACCCAGCGCCGGCCATGACCTGCATCATCGCCCACAGAGGGGCCAGAAGCCTGGCCCCTGAAAACACCCTGGCTGCGGCAAAAAAAGCGTGGCACCTGGGAGCCCATGCCTGGGAAACCGATGTCCAGATCACCCGGGACGGGCACCCGGTGCTGTTCCATGACAAAGACCTGCTGCGGTGCACGGATGCCCGGACCCGGTTGACGGACCTGACATCTGAAGATCAACGTCAGTACCTTTTATCCGCATTCTCCTGGGCCGAGCTTCAGACCCTGGATGCCGGGTCCTGGTTCGAAGCTGCCGACCCGTTTTCCACCATCCGGAACGCAACCATCGACACGGGTGAGCTTGCCGGATTCAGAAACGAAAAAATCCCCACCCTGGCACAGGGCCTGGCCCTGACGCAGTCCCTGGACTGGCAGGTGAACCTGGAACTCAAGGATTACGGCACAGATCCCCGCCTGTTTTACACCGTGGACACCACTCTGGCTGTCATCCGGCAAAGCCGGATCTCTTTGCACCAGGTGATCCTCTCCTCCTTCAATCACGACTGGCTGGACAGGGTCCGGCAACAGGCGCCCGACATCTGCATCCAGGCCCTGGTGGGGAATCATGGACACCGATATGACCCGGATTCTCTCCGGGCCGGTTTTCGTGCGTACAACCTCAATGCCGGCCTGGTGGACCCCGCTTTTGTCTCCCGGCTGGTGCGGCAGGGATTTCAGATCAACCTGTTCACCGTGAATGATCCCGGCATCGCCGCCCGGTTCATCCGTGCCGGGGCCGGCGGCATCATTACTGATTTTCCCCAGTTTTTCTGATTTTTATTTTCCGTCAACCGCCAAAAAAACATACCCCTTGATTTAAACCGCGAATTTACACTGTCCGGAAAAATTGCAGCTTTTTAAAATCAAGCCTGTCTTCTGACAATTTTATGATTGCTTTATGATCGAAATCATTATTATTTCGAATATCCGCAATCTCGTTTTTTATTGAAAAAAACGCATCCAGCAGTTCCGGATCAAAACTTTTTCCGCGATCTTTTGCCATTATTTCAAACGCTGTTTCAACAATATAGGCTTCTTTATACGGACGTTTGGAGGTAAGCGCATCAAACACATCGGCGATGGCGGTGATTCTTCCGGCCATTGGGATATCCAGTCCTTTGAGTCCGTAGGGATATCCGCTGCCGTCCCATTTTTCATGATGGGTCAGGGCGATCGTCTCAGCCATTTTAAGGATACTGGAATCAGACCCGCCTAAAATTTTCCCGCCGATCACGGTATGCTGTTTCATGACCTCCCACTCTGACTCATCGAGCGGGCCGGGTTTCATTAAAATATGATCAGGAATGCCAATTTTTCCGACATCGTGCATGGGGGATGCATACTGGTAAGCTTCTATCTCCTGATCACTGAGTGTCATGGCCTTTCCAATTGCGTGGATATAATATGAAATGCGCCGTATGTGTTCACCGGTGTCCGTGTCTTTATATTCCGCCGCCTGGGAGAGCCTGAGTATGGTGTCCATGGAATACAGCCGCAATTTCTCAGACGCGATTTGCAGATCATCGAGGGCCTGCTTGAGATTGGAGGTTTTCTTTTCAACCTCTTTTTCCAGTCTTTTCTGGTAATTATGAACATGGTCATTATATTCTTTGATTTTGAGCAATGACTTTACCTTGGCTTTGAGAATAACCTGTTCCACCGGCTTGGATAAAAAATCTTCCGCCCCGGCTTCCACCGCCCTGACACGATCATGCGAATCATCATGGCCGGAAACGATCATGACAGGAATATTTTTGGTTTCATCGTTGTTTTTCAACTGCCGCGTCACATCCAGCCCGTCCATTCCCGGCATTCCCACATCCATCAGGATAAGATCCGGACAAAGCAATACCGCTTTTTCCAGGCAGTCTTCTCCATCAAAGGCCTCGCTCACGCGATAAGACATTCGAGACAGGATGGTATTGAGCAAAAGCCGACTCATTCTGTCATCATCAACAACAAGAATTTTTCGCCCGTGGTTCATCCGGATTTTCCTTACGTCTGCACTACTGGGAATTTCAGCTCAAAAACCGCGCCACCCGTATGTTCATCATTTTTAACCTCAATGGTTCCTGAATGGGCGGTCACAATGTTTCGGACGGTAGAAAGGCCGAGCCCCACACCGGTCTTTTTACCGGTTGTGGTGAATGGCTCAAAAATGGATGCTTTGATTTCCTCCGGGATACCGGGCCCGTTATCTGAAAATTGAACCATGGCCCGGCTTTTGTCACATTTGGTTTCAACCCGGATTATTTTCTCGGCGATTTCATTGTTTGCATTGAAAAAAGCATCTTTTGAATTCATGATCAGATTTTCAATGACGCGATTCATTTTTTCCAGATCAAAAGACACCTGGACATCGTCACATCCGATGTGTTCTGAAACCAGTGAAATCCCCTGCTGTATGAGGCGTTTCTTGTGAACGGTCAATGTGGTTTCCAGAAAAGGAACCATCAGAACAGGTTCCGTATTCAACCGGGGGGCAAACCCTTTGGCAAAATCCAGTATTTCAATGATCATCCGATTCAGTCGTGAGCATGATTCCATGACCAGTTCCAGATTTTGGGAAATATTTTGTTCCTGGATTTTTTCGGCGTCCTGCAGGGCAATCTCTGAAAATCCCATAACCGTGTTCAGCGGGGTTTTCAAATCATGGACAATGGCACTGGTCATCTGACCGATTGCCGCCAGCCGCGTATCGCGTTCAGTGATTCGTTTTTCCAGCTGGCGATTTTTCAATTGTGCGGCGATGCGGGCTTTTAATTCCCTCATTTCAAACGGTTTGGGTATATAATCATTGGCACCGATTTCCAGGCCTTCCTCTATGGCGGATACGCCTGTTTTTGCCGTCACCAGGATAACAGGCACATCAAAAAGAAACGGATCTTTTCGAATTTCTCTGCACATCTCATATCCGTCCATTTCCGGCATCATTACATCGGATACAATCAAATCAGGATCGATTCTCCGTGCCATATCCAGACCCTGCTGACCATTTTCCGCCTGCTCCACCAGATACGTTTCAAAAAGATTGCTGACAATGAACGCCCTTAAATCAGGATTGTCCTCCACCACTAAAATTTTCTGAGCATCTGAAGGGGCTGATTTTTTTGAGCCTTTATATTCCGTGGCAATGTTGTCACCCAGACCGCTCCCTCTACCCATATCGGCAAACAAGGTTTTTTCATCGATTTTGCCCGTTTTTTGGTCTTCCGTGCCCTTCAGGGCCTCAATCCTTTCCTCCACAATCTTGTCGATTTTTCTTCGTCCGACGCTCTTTCGACGATCACTTTCAGGGGAAAGGGGTTTCATTGGAAGCTCAACCCGAAAAACAGAGCCTTTGCCGATTTTGGAACGGACATCGATTTTGCCGCCATGCAGCAGGGTTAGCTCACGAACCATTGCCAGACCAAGGCCTGTACCCTCATTTTTCCTGGAATGCTGATCATCTACCTGATGAAACCGTTCAAAAACATTGTCTATCTTATCTTCAGGAATACCCATGCCCGTATCCTGAACTTCAAACCAGATAACTTCTTTATCTTTTCCAGCACAAATGCTTACTTGTCCTTTGTCTGATGTGAATTTCAGAGCATTTGAAATAAGATTGACCGCCATGGTTTCCACTTTTTCAATATCCATGGCAGTGTCAGGAATTTCATCCGTTCCTGAAATCGTCATCTCAATGTTTTTCTGTTTTGCATAAGGAAGGCTTGCCTGAACAAGCTTGGAAAGAATGTCACCCAGATTACCTTCAACATAATGGCAGGTCAGCATCCCGACATCTGCCTTGGCAAAATCCAGTATGGTGTTCACCTGCCTCAAGAGTCGATGGGCGTTTGCTTCCATTGCTTTGAGCATGGGGACAGGATCCATGTCATCCCAACCTTGTATAAGCTGCTCAAGCGGGCCGATGATCAGGGTCAATGGCGTTCGAAGCTCATGGCTCACATTGGCAAAAAATCGCATCTTTATCTGATCAAGCTCTCGTAATTTTTTATTGCTTGCCTCAAGTTCCTGGGTTATTTTTTCAAGATTTTTGTTAGAATTTTCAAGTTCTATCCTCACTCTCAGTTGTTCTAATCTATTTCTATTCTTATAAAAAGTTCCAATGAATACATAAAATCATGGTCGTTAATAAGAAAAAATTATTTGATACAATATAAGATAAATTGTAAATGTGATAAAAATCATCATCATAAATTAAAGGAAATGGCGAAATATAATAAGCATATATGATAAAACATGAAATACTAACTCGCTTTACATCAATGGGTAAAATTAATACTGTAACCAGGATACATATCAGATCAATACCGGCATAATATAGGCTGAAAGGGCCCGCCAGTTATATGACACATAGTAGCAATGGCAATACCGTCATCTAATAATAATAAACATGCCAATATTTGTTACATTATGTTTCTTACAAAGTCGCATTTTTGATTGGAAATAAAACAGTATAATAAGATAATACATAATAATTGCTCTTATTAACCAAATTTATAGAATATTCTTCAGGGATAGGAAAATATATCTAAGAATACCGAATAACGGATAGAAAAATATTGTGATAAGACAAGCCCACTTTACCGTTTCCAGACAAAGGCTTTCTGTCTCCTTCTCAAATTTTTTTCTTAACTCATCATCTTCAATGTATTCGTTAAAAAAATATTTTATATTTCCATATAACATAAATGCGCCTCGAACAATCGAATATAATCTTCATAGCTCAAATTCTTTTGCTCATCTCATATTGTTCATCGTCACTAATGATATATTTTTATAAATCCCTTTCAGATATTGTAGCTCTCTTTAGCATGAGCTTTTTCATTAAAAACTTGTTTGTAAGCCCAAATAAATCCATCTTCTAATTCTTCGACAGTCATTTTTTGAGGCTTGTATAGTGCGTCAAAAAAAGTACACTTATTCCAAAAAGGTTCATCTTCAATTAAACGGTTTTCTTGTTTTAAGCGTTCCAACAATCTGGAGCCAGGTAATGGCGTAGCTATTGTCAACTGGCCTGTGATATTGTTTTCATCCATAAATCTGACAACATTATTAAACACATTTTTATCATCATTGTCAAGACCAAAAATAAACGAGCCAAAAACAATAATTCCATGTTTTTGTATTCTTTCAATATTTCTGCTATAATTCGATAATTGTTTATATTTCCATGAATTATTATTTATTGACTTTAGATTTTCAGGGTCAATACTTTCAAAACCAATTAATAATAATAACCCGCCACTTTCATATATCAATGACAATAATTCTTCGTCTTCACCAACGGAAATATCTGTCTGTGCCCACCAACGAATGTTAAGGTCTTTAATTGTTTTTAACAGTTTTTTGGAAAATTTTTTATCGATAAATAAATTATCATCAGCAAACAAGACCACTCTACCTGGAAAGTATTCTTTTATTTTATTAATTTCAAGAATTACTTGTTCAATCGTTTTTTTCCTAAACTTGCTTCCGTAACATTTTGTAACCAAACAAAATTCACAATTATGTGGACACCCTCTGCTTATCTGTATGGGTATCATGTTATAAAAATTTTTGTGACTTTTAAAATAATTTTTTCTTACTAAAAGGTCATATCGGGGAACGGGAGATTTTGTTAAATCAACAAAAGTTCCTTCTGGCTGTTTATAGACCCTTTTTTCTCTTTTATTTTTAAAATCTTCTAAGAATTGCGGCCAGAGTTCTTCACCTTCACCAATAATAACAGTATCCACCCATTCTAACGCCTCATTCGGGCAAAAAAGAGGCATGAATGCCTCCCATTACTACATAAACGCCTCTTTTCCTGAATTCCTTTGCAATTTCATAACAGCGAACAACCTGCTGGGTCATTGCAGAGATACCCACGATATCATATTGAATATCAAAATCAATTTCCTCAAAATCTTCATCAATATATGAAATTTCGATATTCAGGCGGGTTAAGTGCTGCTATGGTTATTATACTCAAGCTCGGTGAGTATTATATGCTTTTATAAATTTATTGTTTTCATCCAATGATTTTTTTATCTTTGGGTTTATTGACCAAGTATAGCGTTTCGTCCCGATCAAACAAATATGATTTAATTTTCTAACGGCCATATTTTAATTTCCCATGATGATCTTTTCTTCAATTATTTGAATAAAATCACCAACTGTATTAATATCGGCCAACAGCGAGTCTTCAATGCTTATATCAAATTGTTTTTCAATTTTTGCCAACATTTCTATTGCCATTAACGAATCAAGTCCCAATTCTTCGAATATCAATGTGTCATAAGTAATACTGGAAGAATCAATTCTTGTAATTTTGGACAGGGTATCAATAAGGGTCGTATTCATATTGTTTTTTCTTTTTTGTAGCATTAAATGATTTCTCCAATAAATTCCAAATAGTTACAATTCTATAAACAATCTATATCCGATTCATAAACCTGGGAATCTTATATGCCGCGATCATCTCACTTAAAAACTGTTTAATCCTGATATATTCCTCTTCCATATCATTGTCTGTATCGATCATAATTCCAGCAGACAGGGTATTGTCCTTAAAATCAATGATCGCATCTTTTATTCCTGGATACATGAGGATCGCTTTTTTCACCTCTTGCAAATCTATCATATTCCCTTTGAATTTTCTGGTATTTTTTTTCTCTTTTACAAAAATCAGATGCTCATTCTCCATTCTGCCGATATCGCCGGTTTTAAACCAGTCATCGATAAACGTATCTTGTGTTTCTTTATTTCGTCGGTAATATGCTTTTGTCATATAGGGTGTTTTTATTAATATTTCTCCATGGCCGTTCATATCTGCTGAAGATATCTTATATTCTATTCCGTCACAAAAAGGGCCGATTGTGCCGGCTTTTGCCTGCTTTCTGATATTTCGACTGACCGGTGTAAACTCCGTAAGACCATATCCGTGAAGCACTTCCTTACCAAAGGCTTGTTTGATTTTTTGATAGTTTTCTTTTGTAAATTTGCTACCCCCTGAACCCAACACCCTTAATGAGGATAGATCAACAGCCTCTTCTCTGCAATTATAAAAAAGCTCATAAATTTCAGGTACAGCTATTATCATATTTGTTTTGTATTGCCGGATATATTCAAACAGCTTTAATGGATTCACTGTTTGTGAAAGCACGGAAGTCATCTTGTACATCAATGGACCAAAAAGACAGCCGATTAAAGGGAAAATATAATAAAATGGCAGGATTACCAGCATATTTTCTCCCGGCAAAGGTTTTAATCCCTTTACCAGCCTCCTCAGCTCCCATCAGGTATTGTGCATGGGGAACCATTGCTCCAATGGGATAGCCATATCCCCTATAGGTGTAATTTATCGAGGCGATACGCTCATCAATGTCTGCCGGCGCCAATTTGGTTTCTGCCGCCTGGTGTAACTTGAATCTTCCATTTGATCTTAAAACAACGATTTTCTTTTTCAGGTATGGTTCTATCAACGGTAAAAATTCTTGTTCAGCGATAACGGCATGGGGTTCAGAATTTGAAAATATTTCATCCAGCTCTATTTTTCTAAATGCCAGATTCACAGGAATCGGCTTTGCGCCGATATCCAACAAGGACAAAAAAACAGAAACAAAGTCGACGGAATTTCTCAAAAAAAAAGCAACCATGTAGTTGCTTTGTATGCCTGATTTTTTTAAAATTTTTGCCGTGTCATTTATTCGTTCCATTAATTTCTCAGCTGACGTGTAAACAGCTGACTTATCGGGCAACAGCTCGATATAGGCGGGATGATCTCCCCATGTATTCAAAGATTGAAATACAATATCTGAAATCTTCATGCTCAAGGTTTTTCTCCGGTAATGATGACAGCCTGTTCAGGTTTGCCCAGAGATGATGTCACCGTGATGTTTTTAAAACCGGCATGTTCAAACATGGAGACAAGTTCTTTGTCTGAATAGAATCTAAAGTATCCATCCTCTTCCAGTTCAAACAGACTCGCCGCTTCGTTCAACATGGCTCTGGCGGCTGTCAGATTCATTTCCTGGTCTTTGATTTCTGTATCTGCCAGGTCAAATTTCTGAACCTTGTGAATATAATCTGTGAAAATCAGGGAGATGTCACTATCGGGCTTCATGGAAGAAACCAGCAATCGGCCGCCGGGTTTCAACATTCGATAAAAATCGTGCAAAATATCATCAGGGTTATACAGATAGGAAATAAAAAGGCTGGCTGCAATTTTATCAAAATAATCAGCCCTGAAATTCGAATTCAATTCCAACCCGTTATTTCTAAAATCCAGGTGATTGAAAATCAGATCAGACGTTCGTATGTTGATGTAATCTTCATCTCTGATCACACCGTGATGAACATATTTTTCATCTGTCAAATCGTCAGCAAATAAATTTTTATTGATAAATCTTGCAGCACGGTTAAATTCTACAATCGTTTCAACCGCTTTGTCACTGAAACTGTCTTTCAAATAAGCACTGTCATCGAGGGCAAGAACAGACCCTCTCATGATGGCATACAGCCTTGGTGAACCGTTCTGCAATAACTGATCGATTGTAATGTTCATCAACCCATCGATTCGATTTCGCAAAAAATTAAAATCAAGGGAAACATCTTTTATGAATTTTTCAACGGGAATCAGCCTGTTGGGATCAAGGTCCATCTGGATAAATTCAATTTTTTCAGGAACCAGTGATTTATATGAATCAAAAATCTTTTCACATTTGGCTTTTGATTTGTCCAATGCTTCCTGGACAAGGTCAACCAGCACAACATGGGTATCATTGATATTTTTTTTCCGGCCTGCCAGATGCAAAAGCATATTTTCAATAAAGATGCCGGTGCCACATCCGATATCAGCAAACACGTCCCCGTTTTCCAGTTCGATAAGCTCGCTTTGAAGCGTTAGAAGTTCTCTGAACTCTTTGATATTTTTATAAAAATCATAGCCGGCGCTGTTGCCTTGACCCATAAGATACGTTTTCCAGTAATCAACCGGTCTGAATTTTTCGGTCTTTTCAAGCCGCTCCCGTTCATAGGTGATCAGCCTGACCATATTTTCTCTATCCGGAGCGATCGGATCGATCTCTTGCTCATACTGCATCCGGTAAATCAATTTTGTTATCAGCATGAATGTCTTCAGGGCATCGTCACTTGAGCGAAGGTTGTGGCCGGTAGGTATTTCAATGACTTCGCGCATACCATCGGATTTAACACTCATGATATCAATGATTTCATTTTTCGGGATCCATCGGTCATATTTCCCGTATATCCATGTTACAGGGGTTGAAATCTCTGACATATCCAGCCGGGCATCTGTGATGTATGCATATTTATTGTCAATCAGGTCCCGGGCGATAATATCCACATCCAGAAGATGGCCCAGCACCCCTGTCAATCCGCTTCGAATACCGACTCTTGCGTTTGCAATGATATCCATTCCGCCCAACACATTACCAAATGAACTCTGACCGCATGTGGCGCCCATCACATTGATCAGATAATCAACTTTTTTATTATTCTGATCATTCATAATTTTACGGGCGTCCAGTGCCGACATGCTGAAGGCCACCAGGATCACCATACTCGGCTCAAATAATGAATTGTCATACACGTACTCAAGTGTCGATTTTAAGTCATCCAGGCCCTGAGAGATTTTATAGTGGAGCATTTCATATCCACGTTTTGGAAACATTTCCTTTTTATAACTTTCACCTGGTCTGTTTATCCCATCATACCTGATCGTTATAACATCTTTATTCAAATGGCGATAATTTGTAATCAATGTGGATACAAGGGGGGATAATATTTCCTTTTTTTTGCCGAACGCCGGCGGAAGAATAATAACCGGCGCCTTAATATCCTTACCGGTGCAATTAAGAAGCGCTGCGATCTTTTTGCCTTCGCTGTTGTTATAAGTGACAACCTTTGAAGTAATCCTTTGCTTCAGCGGTGCGGGAAGATTTCGCTGAATCTTTTTTTTCTTCCACACTGAATCAGACACTTTTTTAAATATGAAATCAGACCGTTTTATACCTGCTTCAACCCCAATCTGAAGCACCCTGTCCCCATTCAATTTTTTCTTTTTTATATGGCGAATCTCTCCAAATGAATCCAGCCCGGAATGATTGTTTAACCGGTAGTTTATCGCCTGACCTGTCTTGATCGAATTTTCAATCAGTTTATTATGTGAAAATTCGCACAGAAATCCACGGTGGCTGATGTCAATCACTCTTCCCTGAAATTGTCTGCTTGATATGTCATCTATGTTAACGGAGATATGAATATTACCGATAGACACTTTCCTGGTATAGGCTCTTTTTTCCAACTGATACAAAACCGCCGGAAATTCAAACATCAGGCCGTCATCATCATACCCGATATATGTTGTTTTAAAATAATAGCTGCCGCCCTGGAAATAAAAAGAAAAATAGGAGGGATGATTCTCGCTCGGTACTGAGCAGTCTGTTTTCGTGTGATTGGCTGTTATAAATACCCGATCCTGAACATTTATCCTGTTAATATTTAATTCAGATACTTTCTGACTGTTTTCAAACAAAACCGTTAAAAGGATCTTTTCCTTCTTAACATATTTTAAAAGTGTATTTATTTTGCCCGGTGCGGCAATTTTATATTTATCTTTGATATTTTCTTTTGAAATGGTCTCCTGCATGTTTTTCAATGCAGAACTTGACGCGGCGCTGACAATAAAATTAAATATTTTTTTCTGGTCAATGTCATCAATTTCTGTAAATAGAACGCCGGCGCTGTTTATGCCTTTAAAAGCATTTTTGATCACATAAGATATCATACCAGAGGCTTCGATTGATCTTGAGCTGTCCGGGAGCCAGAATTCAAGCTCGATCCTGTCGTTTGAGCAAAGCGCTCCCTCGAAGTTCAAAAGGCAGCCTTCAGGAGAAATGTTTTCTATGGAAACAATCTCAATGTTTTTGTTTTTGCTGGAAATATCAGTGAGCAGACACCCGGTGCGAGGAATTTTGCGTTTCTCGACCGTATTTGAGCAGGGCAATGGTGCATCCTGCATTGAATCGTATTTTTTAAACATAGATCAAATCCTGGCCGGTCAGGACATTCACCTGAGAAATCAAGCCAGGCCTGACAGAGGCAATCATACGCGGTTTGACCGTTCCCCTGTCTTTGTGATTGTCAAAAATCTGCAGATACTTGTATTTACCCGACTTTTTGACATGTACAAACATTTTAAGGCCTCCCCTTTTTTTTGAAGACGCCCATATATTAAAACCAAAACACTATTATTACAATGGTTTTTTCTTTCAATGCCCGAATTAACAAGGTTCTTGACCTCTCCCCGGGGTCGGGCAGACACATTATCACCTGCATGGCAGCCGCCGGTTGACCGGATCAAAACCTACGGAAAACCCCGTGGTTACACGGTCTTTTACAGTCCAGTCCCTTTGAAAAGTGCTTTTTGAGCCTCCAGCGTGAGTGCATCTGATTCACGGTTCAACCGGTCGCGGGACCACTCTCAGGGCTGTTTTTGAAGCCTTTGCCGGAAAAGTCCGTCCACTTTCATTTTGTAATACCCCAGTTCCTGTAACCGGGTCTGAACCATAACCGCGTCATCATGTTTTGCCAGCATTGAAGATGGCGCCCCCCTTTTTCTATGGATCCTTTGGCTGTCTGTGCCTGCATCGTCGCATGCGATTTCTTGCAATGGAGCGCTTTGGTCCAGCTGTTTTCCGGATTCTGCTTCAGGCTTGAGAACCGGGCGATATGCTCCCGGTTGAAAATGGCCAGCCGGTTTTTCTGATAATGGACATCGATGAAAAAAGCGTCAGCAGGCGGTGAACAACCGGCCTTTGCCTCCGACTGCAAGTATCCGCCAGCCGTCAAAATCCATCTCAACCGGTTTGACCTTGTTATTGTCGACGGAGACGCCAAGAACCGCCTCCCGGGGCAGCCGGTCAGAAGCAGAAGACAAGGACGACCAGACTTTGTTTTTCTGCGGCCTGTCGCTGGCCTGACATTCTGTCCGTACCCATGTCGATGGCGTGTTTCCGGGCAAACCGCAGATAGTCTTCAAAAGAGCCGGGAATGTTGTCATTTCCCGAAAAGCTTTCAGCAGGAACAAAGAATGCACCGACCAGCGGATAGGCCGGGGTCACATTGGACGTATAGCTGTGCACGATAACCGGGGGTCTGGCGGATTTTTTGAAAACCTTGTAATGCATCTCAAAGCCGACGGTCGTTCTCCGGGCGATTTCATCTTCGAAATGGAGAAATCCGCCAAGATTTATGAGTGCTGCTTCAGAAGTTTCCCTTACCAGTATGTTCTTTGCGATGTCCACATTATCGACGTCAAAACCGGCATAAGAAAAAGACTCCCGGGCGTCATGGCTGCCCCTGCGCGTCAAATTCCGGCCGCCGTGGTGGCCTCATGACGTATTTTCTGCAGCAGCGCGGCAACGGCAAGTTCGGCATGGCCGGGAAGGTCCAGCGGAGTCCGCTTCGGCGTGACAAGCACAGTGCCGTCGGCTTGTCAGGCTGATGGTTTGTATTCTGTGCGACACTCGACACATCCGGCGCACAGAATTGATGGATACAAGAGAGAACAGAAACAGGCCCATTTATATAAACATCTCATGATTGATTATCTCCTATAGATTGAAAATGTTTTCATCCAGCGGGGCCGGGCCGCCGGCTCCGAAAGAATGGTCAGGAAGCGGCGTTTCCAGGTGCACCGCCGGAGGAGGCTTGATATTGGGCGTGAGTTTGATAAATTTTTCCAGTTTGTTGATCTTGGTGATGTTTTTTCCGGCCTTGACGGCTGCATCTTCCAGCGCCTGGGCCGTGGATTTGCCCTTTTGTTTTGATTCAATCGTGGTTTGAATAAAGATAGCTGAATTCTGTCCGATGTTATTGATTTGGGACACTGCACCACCGGTAAAAATACTGATTACATTTCCTGCCACATTTGCCCCGGTCTGAATATTTTTGCCTTTTTTTTCAAGATTTTCGTAATAATTGCCTTCATCCATCCATTTCTTTAATTCCGCCATGTCCTGGCCTGCTTTTTTTTCAGCCCTTTACGGTAAATCTCATCTATGGTCTGAAGCACCCCATCTTCATCTTCCACACCCAGATTGTGCGGATCAGCCGGGTCGAAATGGCTGTCGGGGGGAAGCACGCTCTGCGCCAACACCACCACCTCCGCCGCCGCCACCTCCGCCGCCTCCGCCACCACCAGTGGCAATGGCAGTACCCCCAGTGGTCAGAAACAAAATCATGAAAACAACCAACAGTTTAACATTTTTCATGGCATACCTCCTAAAAAAGAACAAATCGAAAACGCTGATGAACAAACCATAAACAATCCTCCCAAATCCAAAAATTTACCCCCACCCTGGTAAAAGCACAAAAATTATTTACATTTACCAGGTCCAGGCAGGTCAGGGCAAGGAAAAAATGACCGCCGAAGACCCGGCGTAACCCGCCAGGACGTAACTCAGCAATTAAGTATTGTGTCCCCGGAATTCAATCAATAAACAACGCGTTGTTTTTTTAAATATTGACATTTTTAACGCGTTGTTTTAAACAATGTTCTCATGAAAAGATCGGCATCACAACATCTGGACAACTGGCTGGCGGAAAACAACCGCAAACCCCTGGTAATCCGAGGCGCCAGACAGGTGGGAAAAACCTGGCTGGTCAGGGACCTGGCAGCCCGGCACAACCTGACGCTCATTGAATTGAACTTCGAAAGAAACCCGTCTCTTGCAGCCCTTTTCAACACCAACGATCCCGGGGAAACGCTGCTGAACCTGGAATCGGAGTTCAACACACCGATCGATCCGAAAACCACGCTCCTGTTTCTGGACGAAATCCAGGCCGCTCCGGAAGTATTCGCCAAACTCCGGTGGTTCAAGGAAGATATCAAAGATCTGGCCCTTGTTGCCGCGGGCTCGCTCCTGGAATTTTCCGCTCAATACCTATCAATACAGCATGCCGGTGGGCCGGATCACCTATCTTTATCTGGAGCCGTTTTCGTTTTTTGAATTTCTGGAAGCCACCGGAAACCAGTTTCTGCTGAAAAAACTGGCCCGCTTTTCAATGAATGACACCATACCTTTGTCACTTCATGAAAAAGCCCTGAAGCTCTACCATACCTACTGCCTTGTGGGCGGCATGCCTGAAGTGCTTCAGAAATGGGCCGACACCGGTGACCTGAACATCCTGCATGAAACTGCAGCAGGATCTGCTGGCGACCTTTCGGGATGATTTTTATAAATACGGGGACCGGTTTGATCCGGACCTGCTGTTTAAACTGTTCGTTTCCGTATGCCGGCAGATCGGTGCCAAATTCGTATACAGCCAGGTGGACCCTTCTGCGGCATTGCCGGCCGTTAAAAAGGGACTGACCCTGCTGTGTCAGGCCCGGGTATTTTCCATGATCCGCCATACCAGCGCCAATGGCCTGCCCCTGGGAGCGGAGTCCAATGACAAATTTTTCAAAATACTGATGGCAGACACCGGCCTGGTATCGGTTCAACTGGATCTGTCGTTGATCCTGTATCCCCAGGCAGGAGATCTCATTTTCACCAACAAAGGCCCGCTGGCCGAGCAGTTTGTCGGCCAGCAGCTCCGGGCGGCCCAGTCGCCGTTGACAGACCCGGCCCTGTTCTACTGGCAGCGCACCGGCGGCCGTCAGGGAGAAATCGATTACATCGTCCAGCATCAAAACCGGATCGTGCCGGTGGAGATCAAATCCGGAAAAGCCGGCAGCATGAAATCCCTGCACCAGTTCATGCACGACAAACACCTGGACCTGGCCGTCCGGATCAATGCCAACCTGCCCGAAGTGACACAGATCCGCGTCAAAACAACCAAAGGCGATCCGGTTGCCTACACCCTTGTGTCTATTCCGCTGTACCTGGCGCAGCAGATCGATGCCCTGATCAGCGGCCTCAGAAAAGCCCTGGAAAAAATAACCGCCGAAGACCCGGCGTAACCCCACCAGGACGTAACACAACAATTAAGTATGGTGTCCCCGTGAATTGTAATTGTGAATTAATTGGATAATTATTCCCTTGACGGAATATATTTTCATTCCTATAATTTCCCCATGAGCTGGGAAGTTGAATATACTGACGAGTTTGAAAATTGGTGGAAAACACTCACGGAAAAGGAACAAGTATCCATTTCCGCATCAGTAAGACTGCTGGAAGTATGTGGACCGAACCCCCGCCGCAAGGCGATCCTGTTAATTGGCGGGGATAAAAGCGGAGACAAGCGGTGGTACGATGTCTACATTCCCATTGCTGAATCGGCTTTATGAGAAACATCTGGCACAGCTTAAAAGAGAAGGAGAACTATAGATGGCTAAAAAATTTGAACACCTTCGTTCAAAAATGTCACCGGAGGCCCAGGCCATGGCTGACAAAAAAGCACAGGCTATGCTGGCTGAAATGCCGCTGAATGAACTGCGTCAGGCCCGCGGACTGTCACAGAAAAAACTGGCTGAATCCCTGCATATTCAACAGCCTGCCATTGCAAAAATGGAAAAGCGCACAGACATGTATATCTCCACACTGCGCAGCCATATTGAAGCGATGGGTGGCAAACTGGAAGTTTTAGCGAGTTTCCCGGAAGGTACTGTCAAAATTAATAACTTCTCTGATCTCGGATAGTTCTGTAAAAAAATTCATAATAACGTCATCGGCCTCAGAAAAGCCCCGGAAAAAATAACCGCCGAAGACCCGGCGTAACCCCGCCAGGACGTAACACAGCAATTAAGTATGGTGTCCCCGGAATTACACCAGGACGTAACGCAGTAATTACAGTATGGTGTCCACCGCGAATTATAGGATTCGAATCCTGATTGTGTATGAAATATATTAGGATTGCAATACTATTTATATTGATAATACGCTGATCAGGCGGCATCGTTACGATAAACCCGAAGATCCACAAAGGAAACCCCGCTCCCTTGATGCATGCTTGACCGTGGCAGATGTCGGCGTTTACAGCGCAACCGGTCCTAGAGCAGCGATTGAAAAACATGCCCCTTGACTGAACCCGGCCGGTCTCGATAAAATTCAAGTACGATAGACAAGAAGAACCACACCAGGTGCTTAATCTCTTTACATCACTCATGCATCCATGGTTTTTTGATACAAAATAAAACACACCATTTCCGGAGGAAGAATGAGACAAAAGACCCTGATTCGTATAAGGAGCAGAATGGGAATGAAGAAGCAAATGTCTGGGTTGCAAGCAGCGATGAGGTCCCAGGCCTTGCTACTGAAGGCCAAACTTTGGAACAGTTGATTCAAAAATTGAAAAAATAATGATCCCGGAACTGCTTGAGGCCAATGGTGAGGATGTTGGACTGGAAACCTCTTTTGAGGTCTTTTCCAGGCGGTTTGAAATTGCACACAGGACAGCAGTTTGATGGGAGATTATACCAAAATAATTAAAAAAATTCTGCGGGAAAATGGATGTGCATTTGAACGACAGGGCAAAGGAGACCATGAAATCTGGTACAGTCCTGTTTCTAGGATTAGATTTGTCGTGGACAATTCTATTAAGTCGAGACATACAGCAAATGCTGTCTCAAACAAGCCGGATTGGCAAAAAAACTATAATATCCTTAAATTCCCCGAAGACATCGATACCGTGATGGCCAGGGTGAACAAAATCGACGATCTGGACACCCTGAAAAAAATCAAAGAAGCGATCAAAACCGTCCGGGGCATTTCGGAAATCTGGCATTGATATTGAACAGATCGATGCCCTGTTCAGCGGCCTCAGAAAAGCCCTGCGAAAAAATAACCATCGAAGACCCGGCGTAACCTCACCAGGACGTAACACAGCAATTAAGTATGGTGTCCCCGGAATTATCGATTACGTCACGCCACTGCCAGTTTGCAGCCCAGGGCTTTGAGCACTTTTTTCACGGTGACAAAATGCGGATTTCCAGCGCCGGAAAGCGATTTATAAAGGCTTTCACGATTCAGCCCGGTTTTTTTGGCCACTTCCTGCATACCTGTTTTCTGGCAAGATGGCCCAGGGCGATTAAAAACACCTGGGGATCATCGTCCATAAACGCATCGGTTAGGTATTCGTTGATTTCCTCTTCCATTTCCAGATAATCAAAAGGATTGTATGGGCTGGTGGTTGTTTTCATGGGTCCTCCTATGCCGATATCCCTTTCCAATAAAGATGCGCATCTCACTGATACCATCCCCAACCGGTGCCACATCACCGAAGTTGCCGAGAATGGTTCGGTCCAGCCGCTTTGCAATGGCCAGGACAGCCTGTCTGTCTCTCAACTTCTTGAGCCACTTGTCAAAAACGTCTGTCTTTTCGATTTCATATCTCATGGTCCAAATGTAGCTCATGGACTACAAAAAATCAAGAAAAATCCAAGCAGAAAAAATTACGGTCATCACCCTGGGTGCCGGTGCCGAGATACCGATTGAAAAACATGTGCGCGATGACGGAAAGCGAAATCCACCCATAGCCTCCGATAAATTAATTGGCTTAGGGATACTATAATTAAGTATGGTGTCCCCGGAATTAGATGCATGCTTGGCCCGGCAATTTGCAATCATTGAAAATTCATTACACTCTGGATGTTCGGCATGACACCCCGCAAATCATATGAATCTCTTCTGGAAAAAGCCTTAAACCGTTCTCCGTCGTTGCTGCTCGCCCGCGGACGGGAAGACCACGCTGGCCAGGATGATTGAAAAACATGGGGCCGTGTTTTTTGATCCGCAATCTCCCCGGGACAGGTTGCGGCTGCAAAACCCACAGATGGCTTTGGAAATCCTCAAGGTCTTGCGATTATCGATGAGGTACGGGCACTGGTATAGGTATCGGCGGATCCGGCAACATTCCTTTTGCTGGGCAGTGCATCCCCCCATATCCTTAAAAACGTGTCAGAAACCCTTGCCGGCAGGACGGAATTGATTGAGATGTCCGGGTTTGATTTCCTGGAGACCGGAGAAGACAGCCTTCATGACCTCTGGTTGAGGGGATTCCCCCGCTCGTTTCTTTCCCGGTCGCTTGAAGACAGCATTGCATGGCGGGAAGGCTTTGTCCGGACCTTTCTGGAACGGGACATTCCTCAGCTTGGTATAAACATTTCCGCCATTGCCATGCGGCGCTTCTGGACCATGCTTGCCCACTGTCACGGACAGACCCTGAATGCATCCCAGCTTGGCAGATCCTGGGGGTGACCGATAAAACCATCCGGTCCTATCTGGATATCCTGACCGGCACGTATATGATTCGCCAGGTCCAGCCCTGGCATGAAAACATCGGTAAACGCCAGGTCAAGGCCCCCAAAATTTATTTCCGGGATTCCGGAATATTGCATCACCTGCTGGCCATCACCGATATGGACAGTCTGATGACCAACCCCCGGCTGGGAGCCTCCTGGGAAGGATTTGCCATGGAGCAGATTATCCGTATATTGCCGCTGCGGGATGTATATTCTGGTCAACCTACAGCGGTGCGGAACTGGACCTGCTTTTTTTCATGACAGCAAAAGATACGGCATTGAAATCAAATTCAGTGAAACCCCGAAAATCACCAAATCCATGCACATTGCCATACAGGATTCTTGATCTGGCACATTTGTGGGTCGTATATTCCGGTCACCATATCGTGCCGCTGGAAAAAAAGATCACGCTGGTGCCATTGAACAAAATTGAACATATCGATGCCCTGATCAGCGGCCTCAAAAAGCCCTGGAAAAAATAACCGCCGAAGACCCGGCGTAACCCCGCCAGGGCGTAACACAGCAATTAAGTATGGTGTCCCCGGAATTCATATCATCTGGTCCGGCAGGGTTTCTATGAAATTAAAAGATTTTGTTCAGATTGAGTTAGTCATGATGGGAGTGACTATCCATGCTTCATAGTACAATATCAGCGAGTCTTCATGCTGATGGCGATGAATCAGCATACTACAGCCAAGCCTCATGTGATAGGCAGTAAGAACAAAATGCTCAAACTCATATTAAAAAACATTGAATATTTGTGAGTGTCAGATGGCGATTTCAATGTACCTGTCTCAAGAAATACATTTTACATAACGGAATTCCATTGAAGATCAACTCCCCAAGTAATCAGCTTACCAACAAGTATTAAAGGATTTCCAGGAACAGGTATCAAGTTTATAAAGCTATTCGTAGAGATTTAGTTTCTGAACATGCAGTTGAGCATCCATTACACAATCATTGAAACACAAGATTACGATACCACTGCAAGGTGACAATATCCAAATACCTTTCCAAAATTTTTCAGAACCGGCTCTGACAGGTTTTGGGCTGTGTTGTATCAAGAAAATAACTTCCATACTGCTATTTGGCGGCAATTGTGGTTGCTGTATCAGGAATCCATTTTTGATCTGCCTTGAGCATGGATTTTTTAGCTTGTACAGATATAGTTTTCCGACAATTATTCTATATGCTCGATAAGAACCGGATGGCACGACTGATTCTATTTCAAACAGATAATAACCCAATCATGCGTTAATGCAGTGGTAGACTCACCACCCAATAACGACAATAACCCAGGCCTGCCCCCCAAAGCCCCGAAATGACACCCAAAATCTAAACAACCCTGATTCCGGTTCTCAGGATTCTCTTAACAAACGGATTGTTACTGTTAAAATCTAAAGGGTTATATGGTATTGGCTCAAGGTCACAACTGACGCTTAACTTAATACGCCTGATCTTGTCTCTATCGCCAAACCGTTCACCTTTAAATGCGGTTGACACAATAGCCAAATCAATATCGCTCCAGTCATTAAATGTTCCCTGGGCATAGCTCCCAAACAGAAATGCGCGTTCTACCTTAATATTATTATCTTCCAGTTTTGCTATAAACTGGTTAATAATTTTCAATATTTTATCTGGGATTTCAGCCATATCATCATCTCGTTAATTTTTTGATAATAATCTGCACTAAATTTTCTTGTACACTTTTTATAAAATTCGCTCTTGTATTGAGGGGTATCTTACTTCCAGATTAAAATCATTCACTTCATCCAGCAGAATTTCTTGTTCACAGCACACATGGAAAGTCAATCTATAAATACCCATTGAGGTCACAAACAATGCCGATGACCAATACTTACACCCCCCATAACGACAATAACGCAGGCCCCCAAAATTTTCACGGTTCCTTCACCCACGAGTGCCCGGTCATGCCCATCTGCTGCGGATGCACCGTGATCATCACCTGATCCGGCAGGGCCACCTGCCCGGCCGGTTTTTTCTCCTACCAGACAACACGGATATCAGGATATTTGGCGATCACACTATCTTTGGATCGCAAGGTCCAGCCATTGGCCTGACACATGGCAATGAGGATTCTGTCAAACGGATGCGTTGCGAACTTCCGGCAAACGAACGGATAATTGTGCGATATGGCGAGACAAAAGGACTTTGTTTGATGTATCAGTAAAATCATCTCAATTCTTCCGGCCAGTCGGAATCCGGGAGAGGTTCGGTTGGGTCACCGACAAAACAAGCCCCTTCCAGCGTCGGATCCATTTCAAAAGGATCGTTTTTCTTCTGGGGAATAATTTTAACAATTGGTTTGTTGCCACGGACAATCAGAATCGATTGACCTGTTTTTTCTATTTGTTCAATGAGTTGTTTCAAATTGCTCTCAATAACTGAGTTGATGTTAATTACATTTTCAGAAGCTTCCATCCCCGCCTCCTTAATTAAGTATGGTGTCCCTGCAATTACTAAATATTTCATAATCCATGATACGCAATATCATCACGCATATTTTGGACAGCTTCATGCCGGATACGGAGATTGAACTGATTACCATAAAAGGATTCTGGAATGAATTCTTCTTGTTTCTTTTCTGTATTGTTTCATCAGCCGGGAAAATAATGACTTCGACTTTGGTACTAGTTAAACCCTTTTGGAATATTAATAACAGACTCCCAATTTATCCAGGTCAACTATTTGTCTGATTGCCTCCATAATTGCCGCCCCTCTTGAATCTATCCCTCAACAAATTGGTTATCCTTATTATTGGGTATGAAAAGGGATAATGCAACATTTTATGTAAATATTCTGGGCCGATTTTGGTTTTCGTGACAAAGAAATCGTGACAGGTGACGGGCAGTCAGCACCTGAACGCCGATGGATCGCCAGGACGTAACCCCCCAATTAACTATCGTGTCCCGCGGAATTCGCCGCGGCTTTCTTCGACGTTCATCCCGGCCTTTTCGCTCTGACACCTGTTCCCTTCATGAGCATAATAGGAACAAATCTTATTCAAAGTATAAAGGGGGATATTATGTCCAAAACACGAATCAATGTCAGCCTTGATCAGGATCTTGCCGAATTTGCCAAAATCTTTGCCATGGAAAACCGCACAACGGTTGCCGATATGGTCACACAATACCTGCTGGCCCTGAAACGGCGTGTCGATGGTGACTATGTCGAAACCATATTTGCTCATCCAGCGTTTCAGCAGGCCATGGATGAAGCCCGGACCAGGCTGCGCACCGGCTCGGCACAATGGCATTCATACGATGAGGTTTTCGGCGACTGATGGAAACAAAATTTGAAGCCGCCTTTCTGAAATCCGTAAAAAAGCATGCTTCCATAAAAAAATTGGTCCAGAAAAAAGTGGACATGATCATAGAAAACCCCATTGCCATGGGTGAACCATTGAAGAAAAACTGGCAGGGGTTTTATTCATGCCCGGTAAAGCGTAATTTTATCATCATTTACCTGTATTGTGCGATGTGCCGTAAAAAAGGAGACGATGCTGTCGTAGCTTGTTCAGATTGCCGGGAAACCCCTGACAATACGCTGAAGTTCGTTTTACTCGGCCCTCATGATGCCGCTTATGGAATATAGATCCGCATGGCCCCCCCATAACGACAAGGCCGACAGGCTGCAACCCGCCGAATAATTGCGAGATGACCGAGGTCACGCGCATAGCCAAGCCTGACGACCCAACTTGTGCCAGCCCGGTCTTCAACATGCGGCCGATCGGCTCCGGCAGAGATTCCTGCACATCGGCAGCGGCACAGCCGATCAAGCCTGTTTGAACCGGAACAGGCAGAAGGGTACTTATCAGGGTATCCGAGATCACCGATCGACCGGCACCTCTGTAATTTTAGAAGATCCTCTGCAAAGGAGTTAATCAGACCTTCATTTTTAGCTTTTAATAACACCCCAATCGTGCCCGTTACGGCAATCCAAGCTTTCTCGCCATGCTCCTGGCTTCATGATCGTCAAGAAGCAGAAGGTCTGCCTTTTGTTCCAGGGCCAGAATCAGGGCTTCAGCTGTCGAAGATCTTCCTGAAGTATCCTGTTCAAAATAGTGGCGCTCGATTCCCCTCTCAGCCAATCCCTCTATGAAAGCCCATTTGTCAAGCCCTGCCAGTTTCCTTGCGTTGCCCATGGATAAAAGCCTGCGCTGGTAAAGAGAGAAGGCCATCTCCCAGGTTAATTCCCGTTTGGCTCTGTCCGGCGGCAATTTTACCGTTTCCATGATATCATCAGGAATTTCAATGGAAATGGACATACTGAATCTCCTTTTTATGAAACAATACGTCATACCCATGCCACTTTGTTTTTTGCGAACTATACAATCATAGCCTCTGAAAATCGTCATAGTCTATGATAGCATTGTTACACTACCTGTCAAGACACCGACATAAATGAGAATCTGTATCTCAGCGGGGATACCCCACCACCGCTCAATAAGCCAACAAGCCAAGCCTGACCCCCAAAGTTTTTATCCCATCGCAACAAAAATGCCCCTTGAAGACTCCTGCCAGTGAAAAGAATAGTTTCGTTCGAATTCATCATTATATTCGCGAACATGCAATACGCTGTTATCTATGAGCACTTGCATTTTGACATAAGAACCGGTTTCCCAATACTTGAAATCGACAATGCTGTATGACAAAACGATGGGAGAAGAATCAAGTAAACTGAATACTTCCATTTTTAAGGTCTTTGATCCGCAGGTTTATACTGTCCAAATAACGTCTATAGGCTTTCCACTCCATATAATCATCATAATGGGTGTAATTTTCTTCATTGGCGTGCATCATTTTTTCAAACTCATCAAAATTTTTATTATATTTTTTTTGAAAGAATGCGACTTTTTGTTCTGTCATATGCTTTTCCGAATATGCTTCTACAAGCAACAACGTAGAGACATGTTTTTTATCAACTGTCACCATTTTAACACCTCACCGGCTCGTTTTATAAATCCATGATACGATAATATCCTTGACAAACATTTTTAGCAACCCAAATGGCACCCAATACCCACCCCCAATAACGGACAATAACGCATGCCTGACCCCGCCACCCCTGCGAACGTCAGCAGCCTCAGAAAAGCCCTGTGAAGAAATAACCGCCGAAGACCCGGCGTAACCCCGCCAGGACGTAACACAGCAATTAAGAATCGTGTTGGTACTATCGGAAATGAACCACCGCCAGGACGTAACACAGTAATTGAGTATCGTGTCCCCGGAATTGCACATATCTCAATGCGGTGGGTTCTATAAAGAAAGCCGGAGAAAACATATTGACAATGGTTATACCAATAGTTATACTCAGATCATTCACAGGAGGTGACAGAGATGCCGCATGTAAAAACAGCCATATCCATCGAAAAGCCCGTTTTTGAACAGATGGATATCCTTGCAAAAACATTGAATGTTTCCAGAAGCCGGCTTTTTACCCTGGCAGCCCGGGAATTCATTCAGCGACACAACAATATCGAGCTTCTCAAACAGATAAATGACGCGTATGAAGATGCATCGCGACCCTGAACCCATGGTTACAATCATGCGCGCCAATCATTATGAAATGGTAAAAGATCAATGGTAATCGACCAGGGGGATATTTTCTGGATAGATTTCAGCCCCCCTGACGGATCAGAACCAGGCTTTCGCCATCCTCATCTGGTTATTCAAAACAACCTGTTCAACCGCAGCCGGATCAACACCGTGGTTGTCTGCACGCTCACATCCAACATGAAAAGAGCCGGTGCGCCCGGCAACATCGTTTTAAGCAAGGGAGAGGCGAACCTGCCCAAAAAAAGCGTTGTAAATATTACACAGATTTTCACCGTCAACAAAAGCGATTTGTCCGAAAAAATCGGAACCGTGTCAAAAAACGGATTTTTCAGGTGCTTCAGGGTATTCGCCTTCTGACTGAACCCAGAGAGGTGGATTCTCCTGATTCTGCGATTTCCGGCAGATCGATATCGTAAGAAATAGAATTTTTTTCAAAACAGTGTGGATTTTTTGAAAAAAATTTGATTATATTTAAGAAGTTTGGGTTCTGTGGAAAAGAAGTTGCTTTTAGTTTTAGCGTTTTTGAAAATCGCCATTCATAAGAGTTTTTAAGCTGTTTTTTTGTATCTCATGCTTGCTGCAAACCCGGGGCCAATTTTATCCTGTTATCAGAGAAAGAAGATTTAAAGTGACATATAAAATCAAAAATATTAGGGTAAAAATCATTTTAGATAATGAAAAAAAATTGTCCTGCACAATCAATATGGCCGGTTACGACAGGTTTTCAGATTTTATTGAAAATCAAAAAACAGATCACTTGAAGCTCACCGAGGTAATGCTTGACGGAAACAATTATAATTTTTTATTGCTCAATAAAAAAAGAATCATCGGGTACTATGACCTGCAGGACGAATAACATTTCAACATTGTCAGAGAGCTCGCAAAGCGATTTATTGAGACCAGCCTTACGATACCCCACAAATCATATGAATCTGTTCTGGAAAAAACCCTGACACGTTCTCCGGTCGTCTCGCTTGCGGACATTGCTGGAAAAGGACACCGGGCTGCAATATCTGGAAACCATGATCCGGTATCTGGCATCGGTGCTGGACGAGGATGAACTGTCAATGAACCAAATAAAGGAGATGGCGGAGCAGGGGCCTGAAGGACTCTCCAATCAGAGACGCCCCTGGTTATGATGTCTACCCTTTTGATCGATGACACGTGGCATGGAGATCGACCTATGTGGCTGTACGCGACGATCTAGTCGGCGCCTTTCTGCTCTTCCAGGTACAACCGCTGGTCGCCCGAGTACATTCTGCCGGTTCGGCGGGACTACATCTGGATGGTCGACCAGCATGCTTTCCTTCCAGGCGGGCTGCTGGCCGGGCACCCCCATGCCCACCTGATCCAGCGCCTGCGGCCTGCGCTGGCAGGCTAGCGATTCATGCGGTACCGCTGGTTGGAGCAGCCATCACCCTGCCGATCGTCCCCCCGGAAGCCTGATCCCGGATCCGGCAGGCCGCGGTGCCACTGCGCCTGCCGCAGATGGGCCTGTGGGTGATTCCTGCCGGCTGTTGCAGTGACCCTGCTGCCTGCCATGACGAACATCATGACGCAGGATATCGCTTCTGTTCCCCTTCCTGTGGGTGCTGCCACTGAGCCTGTACCTGTTCTCTTTTGTGATCGCTTTTGACAGCCCGCGTGGTACGTACGTCCCGTGTTTGCGCTGCTGTGCATCCCGGCGCTATAACAGTCTACCAACTTTACCTGGTGCCGGATATCGACATTGTGGTGCCGGTGAGCACGCTGTCAGCCTCTGTTGTTCGTGTTCTGTATGGTGTGCCGATGGTGAACTCTACCGGCTGCGCCCGGAGCCGGTCCACTGGATGGCCTTCCACCTTGGCCGATCGCGCTGGGTGGGGTGCTGGGTGGGGTATTTGTCAGCTGATAGCTCGTGATCTTTCTGGATTATTTTGAGATCCATTTCGGGCTGGCATCGTTCGGGGCCTGGCGATCTATCTGTTCTTCTGGAAAGATACCGCGGCCCTGCTCAGCACCATCCCTGTCCGTTTGCTGGGTGTGGCGCTGGAACGGAACCCCACCAGAAAGCAGCACACCGAAAATTAAGTATGGTTCCTGTAATTACCTATTCGATCACTATTCGATCAACCTAAGAGCTTGTAAGTTTATAATTAGTATGTTGAGCATGGCAGGGTTCAACTTCACCGCGCTGACCATCTTGCAAGAAACTCTTACATCAACTGCTTTAAAGTTACCTTGCTCGACTCTATTTGCCATCTCAGCAGCTGTAAACCTCTGTCACCAACAAATCCTATGACTTACCGGGTGTAATAGTAATGCTCCCCCTTCCTACACCAGATGCTACCGGTATAGCATGTATGTTGTTTACGTAAAGATGATAGTTCATTACCAATCGAGTTTAAACCCGCTCCCTGAATGGGGCTGACCAGGCTTTGATCCCCGAATACTAACACCGACACTCCAGCATCTTCACCATAACCACTTGTAATCCAATCTGAAATTACCCTGAGCTGGCCGCTTCTAAAAAAACTGGTCAGTTCCCCACTTGCCAGGTTGTAGTGTAGAAGCGGTAAGTTGGCATCATAAGGTTTTCCATAAGTTCATGGGATTAGGTTACATCTTCCTCCCGGAAAATAGAAAGGTAGATAAGCCGCCTTAATCACCTGACATTCCGCGATGGCTTATGCGATAGCAGTTGCCGTTACACCTATATCTGAATTTTGAACCCCAAATATACCAGCGAAAAAGACATCCCTGTTTCCCTTTAAATCTACCTTGACTGTATTAAATGTAGGATTGTTTAACGGCATCCTTAGACTGACTAACGCTTATCACTTCTCCAACATCTACAGAATTTAATTGAACATACTCCTCAACTACAGCTTTTATGTTTTCAAGGCTTGGAATCACTCGTCAATGTATTCCCTGCGCGCCCTGTAAGGGCTGCAGCATCTGCCGTGTTTTGAAAGATGCCTTTTGTGAAATTGCAAAAATCCCACATCAACCGTAAATGGCAGACATGCCGAGGAACATAACTAAACTTACAGCAACGACTACAGCCACGGCCCCTTTTTCACCATTATGATCTTCTATATTCATTTTATTAATCCTTTAAAAAGTTTTTTCATTTCTCATGGTTGATTCAGCATACAATGTTTTATAAGATTTTCCTGAATCAGTCAAAAAACCAAAAAATGGCATAAAAATTTCGACTTTCCCGGTGCTCAGCACGTTTATTGCTTCTCCCATTGGGGTAACTGTAACATCATCTTTAGACACCTGTAAGAGTAACCCTGATAGCAGCAGTCTTCTACTTTTTGTTTTACGAGCTGCGCTTATCATTTCCGACAACAGCATATCTTGCCCTTCTCTTACTGCACTTGTCAATGTTATTTGTCCATTGAAAATAAAACCAAATTGAACAATACCACCGATCAATAACAACAGAAGAGGTAAAACTATAGCAAATTCTACTATTGCCGCCCCCTTTTTCATTATCACTGCCATACATATCTTTTCCTCCTCGTATGAAAATTTATAAATTGAGCTTGCAAAACGGAAACATGTCGCATCGCGTCTGGATGATAATGAACAAAGAGTATTCAAAAATTTCTCGTGTTTCTGCTAAGAGCATGGGAGGCTTCAAACAGAACGATATTTCCAATAAAATTCTGATTATTGGTATTGAGGCCACCGGCCATTATTGGATGGCATTTTATCATTTCGATCTCTCCTGATCCTGAAAGAAGCATTTATTGTAATATTATTACAAGTAAAATGACTTTTTGTCAAGGGCAATTCGAATATATTCTTTTACAGGGCTGTTTGCATCAGGATCTCACTGCGGGCTAAATCCGTTGCCTCAATTTTTGCTGCAGTACGGACCGTGACGTCACCCGGGGATCGGACAGACACGCCATCACCTGCATGGCCGCCTCAAACCCGATGGATGCAAAGTAATCCGGGGTCTCTTCAAACGCGGCTTCATACGCCGCCACAAAGGCCTGCACAGCTTCCTCCGGGTCGTCCGGATCAAAAGCCACGGGAAACACCACCGGCAGCGGGGCCTCGCCCCAGACCCGGTCCATCGCCGCCTGGTTCCAGATGTTGGGGCCCAGCAGGGTCACGTCCCGGATGTCATGAAACCGCAGCTGTAACGCAATCTGGGCCGCTGTTTCCGAATCGTCCGGAACAAACACGGCATCCGCATCGATCACGGCCCGGTAGATCCGGTTTTTTTCGCGGGATTCGCCCGGGGCCATGTCCACGAAATTACGAAACAGATCCAGTTTCTGATATCCCCGGATCAGGGGCCGGATCAGCGAAGAAAAATCGGTTTGGCCCGGTTCATAAGACACGCCGGCGGTCACTTGTCCGTCGGATTCTTCCACTGCCTGTTCAAACGCCCGGCTGAACCGCTGCCCGTACCGGTTTTCCGGATACAGCACCACAAACCGGGCAGGTCCGGTTTCCGAGGTCACATGCGACACCAGCATCCCGGCCTGGCGTTCCGGGGTCAGAAAATGCTGGAAAATGAATTCCCCGGCCTCAGTGACCCCCTGCTCCTGGGACAGGGCGATCATGGGAATTCCCAGGGCCTGGGCCTGCACAGCCGCAGCCGCCGCCGTGACCATGGGACCGATGATGCAGGCGGCCCCGCGGCTTTCCAGGTGCCGGACCGCCGCCGCCACCCCTGCCGGATCAGACCCGGTGTCGCGCACCAAAAGCTGGAACCGCCCCTCTCCGGACCGGTGCTGCGCTTCCACGGCCACCCGGATCCCGTTCAGGGCCCGCTCGCCCGCTGCCTGATAAAACCCGGACAGCGGCAGCAGCACCCCGATGCGGTCCGTCTTGAACGCCGCTGCCTTGTGCATTTGCTCCAGCATGGCCCCGGCCTTTTTTGCTTCCGGCGTGCCCGCAAACCGGTCCACCACGGCCAGGAAAAGCGCTTCCGCGTCCTCCGCCTCCTGTTGCGCCAGCTTGGCGGCACCGGCCGTCACCCATATCCCGGCAATCGTTTCCCCGGCCCCGGCCGCATCCGCCGCCGCAATGATCTCATCAGCGGGCAGGTGCACGGCAGATGCCAGCACGGCATCAGAAAACACCCGGGTTTCCCGGGCATCTTTGGCCTGGACCAGCCCTTCCAGGTAAAAATAAAACGCCTGGCCAAACTCCTGTCTCTGGGTGAACACATCGCCTGCGATCTTCAGGGCCTGGGTGTAATTTTTTCGGGAACACGGATCAGCGATCACCTGTGTGGCGGCCTGCAGGGCCCGGGCATCTGCGTGTTGCGCAAAAAAACTTTCAGCCCCTGCCAGCAGCCGGTCCTGGTCCGGGCAATGGGCATCCACAGGGACATCGGATGGAAACCGGTCAAAGTCGATCCGGTCATCTACTGCCGGGCCGGTCCGGCAGGCGGACAGCACCATCACCGGCACCACCCACCATACCAGCCGCCGCAACAGCCTACATCGGCACATAATAGGTGTGCCAGGACTCGGTAATGGTCTCGCGGGTCATCTCGGGCTCCCGGCACAAAAACTTTGCCTTGTCAATGATGTTTTCCAGCAGGTCCCGGCAGTGACAGGCGGTGAACGGGATATTGTTTTTTCCATACAGCTCGGTGACCAGGTAGTTGAACACATCCGGCCGGAATTCGATATGATTGTCCCGGCACACGAGCCGGAATATCTCTTCATAGTGTTCCAGGCTGGGGTAATCGATTTTGATCTTATACCGGATCCGCCGTAAAAACGCCTCATCCACCAGTTTTCCAGGTTCAAGATTGGTGGAAAAAATCACCAGCTGATCAAAAGGAACCTCTATTTTCATGCCGGTGTGAAAAGACAGAAAATCGGTCCGCCGCTCCAGGGGAACGATCCACCGGTTCAACAGCACCTTGGGATCCACCAGCTGGCGGCCGAAGTCATCCACCAGAAACATGCCGTTGTTGGCCTTGACCTGCAGCGGCGCCACATAATAGTTGGACACCTGGTTGTATTCCAGTTCCAGGCCCTTGAGGGTCATTTCCCCGCCCACGATCACCACCGGCCGCGCCACCCGCACCCACCGCCGGTCCACCTGGTCGGGGGACTCAGTCGGGTCCAACTCGCAATGGGTGCTTTTATCATAGATGGTGACGATTTCTCCGTCCACATTGATGGCATAGGGGATATACACGGCCCCGGGCAGGATCCGGCCGATGGCCTCCGAAATGCTGGTCTTGCCGTTGCCGGGCGGGCCGTACAGAAAAATGGCCTTGCCCGAACTCACTGCCGGCCCGACAGTGTCCACCACCTCGTCAGGCGTGATGATACCGTCAAACGCCTTTCGGATGGCCGCTTCGTTCACATTGATGTTCTTGATGCTCTGCATGGCAACCATCCGGCTATAGTCGTTGAACGACACCGGCGCCGGCCCGGTGTACCGGCAGATCTCCTTGAGCTGTGACCCCTTTTTCCGGCCGGCGTCAGACAGCGTGTACCGGTAGGACATCTTGGACAGGTCAGCGCCCCCTTTGACCTCTAAAAACCGGTCCCGCCGCAGCGTGGTGACGCACGGATCCAGGATGACCGGCGGCAGCCCCGTGGACCTGGACATCTGCTGGATGGTGAATTCGGTCATGTCCAACGCGTGCTTGAGGATCAGCTCATTGATAAACACCTCGGTCAGCCCGGTTTCTTTTACCGTTTTGGGCTGCAGCGGCACTGGATTGAAAAACGCCTCTATTTCTTCTTCGGTGATGAACCCTAAGGCCATAAGGTTGTAGCCCAGCTTCCCCCCCTGCCGCCGCTGGCGTTCCAGGCCCTTTTCCAGCTCTTCTTCGGTAATGACGTTACTCTCGACAAGCCGCTTTCCGGTCAAATAGGTCGATTCCATTCCAATCACTTGCTCCTTTGTTTTGTCGCTGATGATCCGGCTTTTGTTATTTTAAAGCTCAAAATTCCATATGCCCGGCACCTTGTCAAGACAAGAATGATGAATATCCGGTAACGTCAGCACATAATATTGCTTGAACAATGTTAACCAAAACCATACAATACAGCCGCCATGCAAGATGATGTAAAAAAAGCCATATTTATCGCAAAAAAAATGTTTGCCCAGCTGATTTATGATTTTCAGTCCCTGGAGGCAATGCCCTTTACATTTCCGGAAGTGACAACCTTTTTGCAGGGCATTACCGTGGGAGGGCATAAAATATCGGATCAGGACAAACTCAGGCAGCAGCAGCTGGGATGGCAGCGGCTGATCGAGCTGGTTGAGCAGGAACGATTCACCCTGTCTGAAAAAACAGCGTGTGAACTTGAAGGCATTGTCGCAAAACAGGAAGCATTGATCCCGGGAGTTTTAAGAAACGGGGCAGTATCTGTTTCCAGCGGCGATTTTACCTTTCATCCGCCTGATGCGCATGAATTGCCGACCATATTGGCCAAATCGTTTGAAAATGCCAAAGATGCATCTGTCCTTATTTGTGACCGGGGGTATCGGCTGGCATTGGATTTCGCCTATAATCAGTTTCACTGGGAAGGCAACAAAAGAACCGGTACCCTGATGATGAACGGTTTGTTTCTAAGCAACGGCATACTGCCCTGTTCAGTCCCGGCCGGAAGACTCCAGGAATACAACACCCTGCTTATGAAACTTTATAAAACCGGGGAATATGGATCTCTCATCGATTTTTACAAAGATTGCCATCAAACAATTTATGCGGATTGGCAAACGGCATTTCCTGAATAGTGCTCTTCTGAATACCAATATTGACAAAAGAAACGGCAACGTTTACACTCTGTTTAAACATCAACTGTATACATGGAGATCATGATGACGGAAACTGTTCTGGATATCAAAAAATGGGGGAACAGCCTGGGTGTCAGACTGCCGGTGGCGATTGCCCGGGCGGCCCGGCTGCACGTCGATCAACGGGTACACCTGTCAGTGGAAGAGGGTGCCATCATCATCCGTCCCGAACAGAGCCCTGACTTGACACTGGAAGAACGTTTATCCCGCTTTGATCCGGCCCGCCATGGCGGAGAGACCATGCAGACCCGTGCAGTCGGGGCTGAAAAGTGGTAACAGCCGGTTCAAAAAAAGAAAAGAAACCCTGGGTGCCGGGCAGGCAGGATATCATCTGGATCGACTGCAACCCTTTTCTGGTTCTTTCACCTCGTAATTTCAACGACAAAACATCCCTGGTCATCGGTCTGCCCATGACCACGGCTGAATATAATGCGGACAATCCCTTTGCCGTTGCAACCGGAAAGGTCAACACAGAGGGCCGTGCAGGCAAAACCAGTTATGTCTTATGTCACCAGCCCAAATCATTCGACTGGCGGGTACGCCGGGCAACGGTTCATCCTCAGAAAAAATTGTCGGATTCATATTTTGCCGAAGTCTGCATACGACTGAACCAGATAATTCAGATCGATCAATACGTGTGACGCGGCACCAAAACCCTGCTCGGCATGCAGGACATTTTATCCAAGTGGCGGAGTAACCGATCTTTTAAACTTGGTTTGCTTTGGTGAAAAAATATATTTATAATATGCTCAATACAAAAATAAAAAATGAGCAGTATTGTATAGGCTTTGAGGGGGAGATATGAGAAAACAGAGAATTGAATATGATTCATCCGTAGATGCTCTTGTTGCTATAGCGAAGCATCTCAGCAGTTATGAGTCACAGTATAAAATGACATCGGAAGAATTCTTTAATAGCTTTATAAAAGGGCAATTGGAAGACTCTGAAGATTTCATTGAATGGGCCAATGATTACAAACATTATGTTATGATCAGACGCGATATAGAGGATCAGTTGCATAATGTTGCGTGATTTGTTATCGGAACACCTGAGTGCAGTTGAAGCTGTTGTTCGGAAGCTGAAAGAAGTTTATGTAGAACGTTATGAAGAGGAAATCCTAACAGATAATCGAGTTAATTTGCGTATCAGAATTCGTTTCAAGAGTGGATATCTGTTGGAATTAAATGAGGCAAATATGGTTGAAGAATCTGCCATTATACGCCTGTATTATCGATATCACTTTCAAGATGAGAAAAACCGTCTTGTTTTTCGATATGACAATGCGCCACATTTTCCTGGTCTTGTGAATTTCCCTCATCATAAACATCTTCCGGACAAAGTAACTGATACTATAGCTTCCTCAATACTAAACGTAATTGAGGAAGCAAGCGATGTTGAATCTTCACAATACCCGTCCCCCCAATAACGACAATAACGCAGCCTTCTACACAACCGCCAGTACGGCCGGGATTTTCCTGGTGGCCGTTTTTCTGCCGGTCTGCGCGTTTTTTGTCCATAAACTGTGGACGTTTGCCGACCCTGCCTGTTGACAAGCCGGATAGATCTTGATATGAGCAATTAAATTGAACATAAAAACGGTCCCGGCATGAACAAAACACTTTTCTCCGGCATTATCCAGTCCAAATTAAAAATCAGGCTGCTGCTGCGGTTTTTTCTCAACCCTGATTCCCAGGCATACCTGAGACAGCTTTCCAGTGAATTCAACGTCTCGTCCAATGCCGTCAGGACCGAGCTGAACCACCTGGCGGGCAGCAACCTGATCACCCCTGAAAAACAGGGCAGAAAAATTTGGTACCAGGCCAACCGGAACCACCCGCTGTTTCCGGAGCTGGGCTCCATGGCCAGAAAAGTGCTGGGCGTGGACCAGGTCATCGACAGCATCGCCAATCGGCTGGGAAACATCGAAAAAGCCTTTCTGCTCGATGATTATGCCGAAGGCAAAGACACCGGGATCATCGATCTGCTGCTGATCGGTGATATCGACAATTACCATTTGCACGACCTGACCCAAAAAACCGAACGCTACATCAACCGCAGAATCCGGCACCTGGTGATGACCCGGTCCGAATTTGACGCTTTTGAAAAAGAACTGGCTGCCAGACCCCATCTGCTGATCTGGGAAAAGTAGCCGAAAACACAGACCGGTTTACCGATTCACGTTGCGCACAAAGCAGGGCCTTTGTAACCGACAGAGCGGAGCTATGCCCAAAACCATTGCAATCCACATTCCGAAAGCATATCTGTTTGGA
The DNA here is from genome assembly GCA_034522435.1 of Desulfotignum sp. Taxonomy (GTDB): domain Bacteria; phylum Desulfobacterota; class Desulfobacteria; order Desulfobacterales; family Desulfobacteraceae; genus Desulfotignum. Next base: position 12,401 of record JAXHLJ010000016.1, on the reverse strand, counting down.
CATAACTTTCCGGAGATCCATCATGCAGACATTGATAGATGATGAAAAGATAAAAGACATTTTTAAAAAAGCAATCATTGAAGCCATGGAAGAAAGAAAAGACCTTGTCTATGATGTACTTCAAGATGTGATGGAAGACATTCTAATGGTCAAGGCTATCAAGGGTGAAATTCAAGTTGGAAAGAGAGAAATTTTCAAATCTTGATGATAAGTCATGTCTTATGAAAACAATTTTCAAAAAAAGTTTTGCTGGAGATTTAAAAAAGCGGAAAAATGACTCTGACTTCAAACTGCGTGTTAAACAGGTAATTCTGGAAGTGGAGAGCTAAAACCATGAATCCTTTGACGTCTCCGGCATTATCAGTCCAAATTAAAATCAGGCTGCTACTCGGTTTTTTTAACCTGATTCCAGGCATACCTAGACAGCTTTCCTGATTAACTCGTCCAATGCCGTAGGCGAGCGAGCCGCCTGCACAATGACCCAAAAAACCGAACACATGGAGCTTTAACATGTTGATAACTTACACAGCCAAGTATACTAAACTGGAAAATGGTTATATGGGGCAGCTTTTGGAATGGCCTGAGGTGATTACAGAAGGTGAAACCCTTGAAGATTGCCGCTTGATGTTAAAAGATGCCCTACAGGAAATGGTGGCCGCATATAAAGAATTAAAAATGGAGAAGCTTGGATTCAGGACACAATCTCAAGGGAAAGATTGCAGGCGTTCAGGCATGTAATCATGCAGGACATTGTTTCCAACCGGCGGAGTAAGTGGCGGAGTAAATGGCGGAGTAAATGGCGGAGTAAGTGGCGGAGTTCATATACGAAAACCTGGTTGTTCAGGCCAATGCCATCCATGCGGCCCACCGGAGCGGCGTGCAGAAACTCCTGTTTCTGGGCAGCAGCTGCATCTGCCCCAGAGAAGTCCCCCAGCCCATGAAGGAAGAAGCCCTGTCCCCCGCAACAATAAAACCCAAAACTTGGTTTGCTTTGGTGAAAAAATATATTTATAATATGCCCAATACAAAAATAAAAAATGAGCAGTATTGAATGGGCCAATGATTACAAACATTATGTTATGATCAGACGCGATATAGAGGATCAGTTACATAATGTTGCGTGAATTCGAAACCTGAAAGAAGTTTATATGGAAACGACTTTTGATTCAAAATTTACCGAAAACACAGAAGCCATCATCAGTCAATTTGGTTTCAAGGATTTAAAATCTTTCATAAAAAATCAGGCGATGCTCATGCTTATGGCTAAAATTGACAAGTTTGAGGCTGAAAACAAACAGTATGAAGCAAAATATCAGACATCATTCCATGATTTCAAAAAACAAATGGAAGACATGCGCGGCATGGAAGATATCGCAAAAGAAGAAGACTATTTAGACTGGCGGTTTGCTGTCGAGGCCAGGGACAGGCTCAATAAGCAACAGCTGGAACTGGAAAATGCTTGATCTCGTCGCTAAGTATCAACATTACATTAAATCATTTCAGGTTCATTTAAAGGAGGAGAAAGATGAATACAGTCGTGCTTGAATTACCTTTGGACGCTCTGGCATTGCCTGGAATACCGCCCGAAGATCTGGCGAGTGAAGCACAATTTATGCTGGCACTGAAACTGTTTGAAATTGGACGTTTAAGCTCTGGAAAGGCTGCAAGACTTTGCAAAATGGGGCGTGTAGCATTTCTCCTTGCAGCAGGTCGGGCCGGGGTGCCGGTAGCAACACTTGATAAAGATGAGTTGAAGGCGGAGTTTGAGTCCAATGTTTGACCGCGCCGTGGTCAATGCCGGCCCTCTGGTCGCGTTAGCGCTACTTGACCTCCTTGATCTGTTGCCGGCTTTGTTTGCTGAATGCTGGGTTCCGGAAGCTCGTCAACGAGGTGGCAGTGGCGGATTTGAAATCGGAAAGCCAGGTGCGGAATCTTTGAAAGAGGCGACTGGCAAGGTCGTATCAAAGCTGACTCCACTTCCGCGACCGCGTTGCTGCGTGGTCGAGTTGGATTTTGGAGAAGCTGAGGTCATAAGCATGGCGCGTAATTTATCACCATGTATGGCCATTATTGACGAACGCCGTGGCCGAAGAATCGCACGGCACGTATATGGACTTTCTGTCAAAGGTACAGCCGGGATCCTGGTTGAAGCCAAACGCCGCAGTTTAATTAATGCGGTGCATCCACTTTTATTGGAGCTGCGCGCTTCTGGATACTACCTCGCCGACAATGTTATTACTGCTGCATGTCAAGCAGTGGACGAATAAAAAAGTGACACGCCTGCATATCAATATAAAAGATTCTGACAAAGCGATTATTGTTATCAATTTGTTGAAAGAACTGCCTTTTGTAGAAATTGAAAACAGTGTGATGGATTTTGATGGTAAGCCCTCGGATAAAGACGGTAAAGGATTGGAAGACCTTTTCGGTTTATGGGAAGGTGAGAGATATTTGTTGCAAAGTATTCAAAAAATGCTTCGGCAGGAATGAATCGATCTCTGTGACACCAATATTTTTATTGAGGCTTTTAAAAACAATCCTTATCACCATCACCCATCTCGGCGCCGAAACCTGCGTGCACCGGCACCTGCCCATGCTCCGGGGATGCCATGTCGTTTCCGGACCGGACTGACCGCAGCCATCGTGGAAGGCCGCACCCGGCCAAGGCCGCTATCCACATGGCCAGTCAAGGGTATTGGCAGATGCAGGATAAGGAGCATCTTCTGATCGTGACGGTGTCCGGCCGCGACTGCCGAAATGGCCTGATCCATTTCAGGAGCAAATGATATGGAGCAGTGTTTTTTTTGCAACCAAGGGGTATTGGTGGACAAGAGAGTAACCGTTGATTTCAGGTGGGGCAAGAGATTGGTGATTATTGAGGATGTGCCGGTAAAAGTTTGTAATGAATGTGGGGAACGCTACTACTCCGCCTCTGTTTCTCGGAAGATGGAAGAAATCGCCATTTGAGGCTGAAAACAAACAATATGAAGCCAAATATCAGATAACATCCATGATTTCAGAAACGAATGGAAGAATTACGCGGCACCCCGCTATTGACTTGTTACCGGCCATCATCATTGCCGGATCCGGCATGTGCACCGGCGGCCGCATTGTCAATCATTTGAAAAATGGTCTGGAAAACCCAATCCGAAGCTGAGGCATTTGAAACCGACAGAGCGCAACTATACCCAACACTTATAAATATTTCTTGAACAATGTAACCAAAACCATACAATATAGTCGCCATGCAAAAAGAAGGATGAAATTGTACAAAATAGCAGAAGCGGATGTTTCATTCATTATTGAGCGCTGCGATTACGTCACAGAATGGTTTTCGAGGGAAAACATGAAAAATTCATTATGACCAAGAGGTTGATGCCGCTTATTTACGAATTTTCCAAAGAACCTCCCGTCGGAGTTGTCGAAGATATCTCGAAGGCGTGAATCTGGATCTTACTGAAGATGGAAGGATAGTCGGGATTGAAATTCTCGATGTATCAAAAAATTTTCCGCTTCAGTCTCTTTTTACCTGTGAATTTGATTCAAAGCTGATTGCCTGACAATACATCCTGGATTGAATACCCAGCCCCGTGATTCCAAAAACCATATCATTAATGAGTTGACCTATTAGGCGTATGCTTTTCAGCTCTTCGCAAGACACCTGAAGAGATTGAAAAAAGACATACGGGATCGTGGCGGCCGTTAAATGGTATGGAATCAGATTGAATGTTTCAGGAAAAAGCGTGCGTGAAATAGCCGGGTTGTGCCGAGAAGATTTTTTGATGGAACTGGCCAGGTTTAACGTGTCCCCGTTTCAATACACTGCCGGTGAAGTATTGAAAGAAGCCGGCTATGAATAGTGTCTTCATAATGTGCGAAACTTCTCAAAAATATAAATTATAAGAATTTCCATCATGAAGGAGTCACAACAATGAGAACTTTCACAGCAATCATTGAAAAATGTAAAGAAACAGGCCTGTACGTAGGATTTGTACCGGGATTTCCAGGCGCTCATTCTCAAGGTGAATCTTTGGATGAACTAAATAATAATTTAAAAGAAGTTATTGAAATGCTTCTTGAAGATGGAGAGCCTTATATAGAGGGTGAATTTATCGGAACCCAAAATGTTATGGTGGCCTGACAATGGAAATTGCTGTTCAAATCCCGATAGAAGATTTTGAAAAAATCGAGCAGCTGCTTGAGGATTATGCGAGTTGGTTTCATTTAATGAAAAGAAATCAGGAAGCTGAGTTGGCTGGATCGCAGGCAGACGCTGAAACCTATTACAAACAATTAGCTAAACTGGAAAACTGCTTGATGCTCACCGGAAGGGTTCGGATTGATGAAGAAGTTAGCAGGTTATCGTTGATGCCGGCGCCAAAACCAAATGATCATCATTTCTTTTTGGGAATCATCAGACATTGATATGGTTGGAAAGATTGGACAATCTTCTGCTTGTTTTCCTGAAGATGATGAGGATTATTCAAAATGGTAGGCAGAATTTATCTGGCTAAAATTTATTTTACAGATCTTTCCAAAAAGCTTTACGGCATGCCATCGAATAAGGACTGAGTACATCGCAATGGTTCAGGATTACAGCTATTGCCCCGAAAGACCGCAAAAGCTGACGATGAGCGTATCCGCGAATGGTTATTGACCATGATAATTTTGGAGCCGCACAGCAGTGATAGGCCCTGGCAGGATTATGAAGCCCTGCCGACAATCGACGCAAGATTCTCAGTTGTTTACAGATAGAAGGTTTGGAATTCGTTTAGCCCTCAACTTCAGATACTGGTCTGTGTGATACTGTTATGTAAAGTGCTCGTACATATAATCTGATGCTCCCGGAAGGGCTGTATTATATCGATGAATAAAATACAAAGAGCTCCGGAAAGAGGCGAATCCATGTTGTGGTTGCCTGGGATGAGTCGGCAGATTCCGTTTATGTCATAACCGCATATATTCCAGATATGGAACATTTTCAAGAAAACGGCATTACAAGAAAAGAGAGGAAATGATATGTTTTTTTATCAAGGTTGTCCGATGTGTGGGGGGGATCAGCACCCTGGCACAACCACCTTCACAGTGGACAGAAAAACAGTCTTGGTTGTCGTCAGGAACGTGCCTGCAATCGTTTGCACCCAATGTGGAGAAGCTTGGATTCAGGACACAATCTCAGAAGAATTGGAAAGAATTATTACCGAAGCAAGTACGAAGCGTCGCCAGTTGGAAGTGATTGATATGGCCGCCTGATCGGCCACCCCATCCGGTTCAAACACCTGTATGCCGTGGAAAAATTCCAGGACCACTATTAATGACAGGGTATTGACTGTTGATATTGCCAAGCGGTCCTATGCCCAACACCCAATCCCCACTAAACCCTGTTTCAAAAAAATCCTCAGCATTGACGGCGGCGGCATCCGGGGTTTGATTCCGGCCTTCTGAATGTTGAAAAAAGCACCGATATGGCGTACATTTATTGAAAATGTCAACAAAAACAAAAAAGGCATACTCATGGATGCAGCATCACAAAATAAAACCGAGAGAATCAATCTCCGTGTCAAAAGCAGCGCAAAAGACATCATCACGCTGGCTGCCGGTTTTGAGGGCAAGACCGTCAGTCATTTTATATTGACCAGTGCTTTGAAGTGTGCGGAAAAAACAGTCCAGGAGCATCAGATGATGACCCTGAATGCCGATGATTCAAAGGCATTTTTTGAAGCACTTTCCGCCCCGGTGCGGTTTAATTCCAAATTGACCGCCGCTTTTGACGAATATGAAAAACGTGTCACCACCAGATGACGCTTTCCAGAATCTGGTTATTGCCCCGCTTGAACAAATGATCATACCGGGCCGGCCGCCATGGCGGCTTGGCTCAACCAAATTTATGACATGAAATCGAGCCACTTGCAAAAGAACTTTTGGCTTTGTATGCAAATGATACTTTAATTGCTAATATCAATTACAAGAGACAGGGCGGTAAAAAAAGTGACACGTCCTGCATATCAATATAAAAGATTCTGACAACGGCGAATATTGTTATCGATTTGTTGAAAGAACTGCCTTTTGTAGAAATTGAAAGCAGCTGTAATCGATTTAGATGGCAAGCCTGGATAAAAACGGTAAAGCGATTGGAAGACCTTTTCGGATTTATGGGAAGGCAAAGATATTTACTTTAGAAATATTCGAAAAAATGCCTGGGCAAGGAAATAAATGCTACTGATATGAACCAGATGGATTTATTGAGCTTTTAAAAAGCTAATCCGTCATGCTACCGGCTTCGTTGAGGCGCATCGGGTTGTCAAAGATATTTCATCAGAGTGCTGTGACGCTTATGCGAATCTGCATGGCTCATGTCAATAAGCGGGAACTGAATAACAATTAAAAATCGATCTGTCAACCAATACCGTGATCTATGGATACTCCAATAACGATGACCAAAGCAGCCAGTCGAATTGATTCCAAAAACCACTCACCAGTCATGGCTCGCCAGGCGCCGATGCGCTTGTGTCAGCGACTGCGATCTGCCACCTGATACCATGTTATCAGCCGGACCACGGTCGGCGGCATGCATCAATGACCTATCCTGGTTCCAGAAGACTGACGGCATTGCCCAGGAGCAGGCATTGATTACCGCAGATTCCTTAACACGTACCAATCTACCGGATGACCCCGAAACCACATCTGTCTCATCACCCATGCCCACATCGATCACATCGGCCGGGTCCCGGACCTGATCGATGAAGGATTTTCCGGTGAGATCATCTCCACGCACGACACCAAAGCCCTGAAAAATGTTGTAAATCAGACACTGAAGGCTTATTATTGTTGAAAAAGCCTCCGAATCAAAAATATAAATCATAAGGATTTCCATCATGGCGGCAACCGCTCAAAAAATTTATGAAAAAGCATTGAAATTACCGGAACCGCTTGCAAAAGAAATTTTGGATTTCATCGAATACATTGAAATGAAACATAATTTGCAAGACACATGGACGGATGAATTGAAAAAGGCACAAATCCCGGTAATGGATCAAATCTGGAGCAACAGCGAAGATGACGTCTGGAACGACCTTTAAACCCGGAGACATTGTCGGCCTGCCATACCCGTTTACGGCTTATGTCAATATGTCGGCTGCAACGACTTCGATCTGTCACCCGACACCTGATCCGACACCCAAAACCAGCCAACCTGCCAATGATTCCAAAAACCATCACCATCACCCACCTCGGCGCCGCAACCTGCGTCACCGGCTCCTGCCAATGCTCAGGGATGGCATGTCGTTTTCCGACCGGACTGGCCGCAGGCCATCGTGGAAGGCCGCACCCCGGCCAAGGCCGCTATCCACATGGCCAGTCAAGGGTATTGGCAGATGCAGGATAAGGAGCATCTTCTGATCATAACAGTGTACAGGCCACAACTGCCGAAATGGCCTGATCCATTTACGAGGAGCAAATGATATGGAGCAGTGTTTTTTTTGCAACCAAGGGGTATTGGTGGACAAGAGAGTAACCGTTGATTTCAGGTGGGGCAAGAGATTGGTGATTATTGAGGATGTGCCGGTAAAAGTTTGTAATGAATGTGGGGAACGCTACTACTCCCTTCTGTTCTCGGAAGATGGAAGAAATCGCCATTCTGAGGCTGAAAACAAACAATATGAAGCCAAATATCAGATAACATTCCATGATTTCAAGAAACAAATGGAAGAAATGCACGGCACCCCGCTATTGACTTGTTACCGGCCGTCATCGATTGCCGGATTCGGCATGTGCACGGGCGGCCGCATTGTCAATCATCTGAAACACGGCCTGGATGATCCGAAAAACGACCTGTTCTTTGTGGGATACCAGGCCAAAGGCACCCCGGGCCGGGCCATCACTGTTGTTGATATTTGCCAATCGGCCCTATGCCCAACACCCAATCCCCACTAAAACCTGTTTCAAAAAAATCATAATCATATTATGATTCAGATAAAAAGGATTTTAGACAGGTGGTGAATATGCAAAATCAATTTAATATCGAGTATCCACAGAATCTGCCGGATCTTCTCCAGATGACAAAACAGGCATTCGAGGACGAGGCCAGGATGGCAATGGCTGTCAAATTATTTGAACTGAAGCGGCTTTCGTCAGGGATGGCCGCCGAATTGGCCGGATGCAGCAGGGTTGCGTTTCTACTCGGACTCCATCGGTTCAACGTGCCGATGATAGACCTTGAAGAAGAAGAACTGTTGTCGGATATGCAAAAACAAGGATGAAATCGTACAAAATAGCAGAAGCGGATGTTTCATTCATTATTGAGCGCTGGGATTACGTCACAGATTGGTTTTAAGGGAAAACATGAAAACTCATTATGACCAGGAGGTCTGATGCCGCTCTATCACAATTTTCGAAAGAACCTCCCGTCGGAGTTGTCGAAGTATCTGAATGCGTGAATTTGATTCAAAGCTTTTTCCCCATTGACCGCCGCTTTTGACGAATATGAAAAACGTGTCACCACCAGATGACGCTTTCCAGAATCTGGTTATTGCCCCGCTGAACAAAGATCATGACCGGGCCGCCTTGATCGGCAGGCTTGACCCACCCCACAGGGTCTGCAAATGCATTGACTGCTTCACCCGGCCAGAGAACCTTGCCAGGTATAAAATACGCAATTCCAGCTCTCCGATTCCCAATACCCATTAAATTGACAATTCGTAACCTAAGTGTTAATTTTCAATTCATACGTAAGTTTTGAGTCATAAAGGGGGGAAATAAATGGAAATACAATTTGTAACAGATGTTTCAGGAAATAAAACTGCTGCAATTGTTCCTTTTGAAGAATGGGAGCGGATGGAAAAAGCAAAAGATTTGCTCGAGCATATTTACCTTTCAGAAATAATAATAAAAAGACAAGACAGCCGCCCTGATATGAACCTGGACGATTTGCTGAATGCAGAAGGCTTGACACGTGCCGACCTGGAAAGTTGAGCTGATTCCTGAGGCTTGTGAAGATTTTAAAAGCCTGGACGGCAGTGTGAACCCCCTGTGTCAGCATAGCTTTCAAAAGAATTCAAGACTCCAGATAATCACTCCCACTCCCGTTACCTATGTATAACACCTGATCCGACACCCGAAACCAGCCAACCTGCCAATGACCCCAAACCACATCACCATCACCCATCTCGGCGCCGAAACCTGCGTCACCGGCTCCTGCCACCTGGTCCAGTTTCAGCCGGACCACGGCGGCGGCAGCATCGCCATCCTGGTGGACTGCGGCATTGCCCAGGGCCATGATCCGCAGGTGCCCTTCGACCAATTCCCGGTGCCGCCGGCAGACATCGACTTTCTGTTTCTCACCCATGCCCACATCGATCACATCGGCCGGGTCCCGGACCTGATCGATGAAGGATTTGCCGGTGAGATCATCTGCACCCACGGCACCAAAGCCCTGCTCCTGCCCATGCTCAGGGATGCCATGTCGTTTTCCGACCGGACCGACCGCCAGGTCCGGGCCATGGAAAAACAGATCGACGACCTGTCCTGGGGATTTGAGCTGTACGAACCCTTCACCCTGACACACAACATCGCCTTTACCCTGAAAAACGCCGGCCACATCCTGGGCTCCTGCTTTATCCAGTTTGCTTTCCCCAACCCGGACGAGACCCATCATACCGGGTCACGTTTTCCGGCGACCTGGGCTGCAACCACACCCCCATCCTCCCGGACCCGGACCCGCCCGACGCCTGCGACCTGCTGATCCTGGAATCCACCTACGGGGACCGGAACCACGAAAACCGCGCCGACCGCCTGGCCAACCTGGCAAAAACCCTGGACCACGCCCTGTCCGACAGCGGCATCGTGTACATCCCGGCCTTTGCCCTGGGCCGGACCCAGGAACTGATCTATGAGCTGGACCGCATCAACCCCGGCGTGCCCGTGTTCATCGACTCCCCTTTAGGCATCCGGATCACCCGGCTGTACCAGGACATGGATGACTGCTGGGACAGGGAAGCCAACGCCCTGAAAGCCGCCGGGGACCACCCCATCCGGTTCAAACACCTGTATGCCGTGGAAAAATTCCAGGACCACCGGCGCCTGCTGCACCTCACCGGCCCGGCCGTCATCATTGCCGGATCCGGCATGTGCACGGGCGGCCGCATTGTCAGCCACCTGAAACACGGCCTGGATGATCCGAAAAACGACCTGTTCTTTGTGGGATACCAGGCCAAAGGCACCCCGGGCCGGGCCATCGTGGAAGGCCGCACCCCGGCCAAAGCCGCCATCCACCGCCTGACCGGATACTCCGCCCATGCCGACCAGCAAACCCTGTGCGACTGGGTGGCGGCCATGCCTGACCCGCCCGGCGAGATCCGGCTGGTGCATGGCGAACCCGCAGCCCGAAAAAGTCCTCAGAGAAAAACTTGACCTTTTTTAAACGGAAAAAGTTTCAAACAACTGACATTAAAATGAAAAAAGACTTACTGAACATTAAAGAAATTTTAAGACTGCTTCTCGTCGCGCTCGTTTTAATTTTTTCAGTGGTATATCGCCCAATTATCTGCAAAAATTACGGGAACTACTGACTTTTTTCCGATATTTTATTACGCTGCGAGTACGATTTTGGATAGCGATACGCCCAATAGCGCGGTGTATGAAATAGATTATGAGTAATACATACATCCCCGAACTAAGACCGTCACATATTGAGACTTTATATATTCACTACCAGCAGCTTAGATCCGTTGTCACCCATCGCCTTGATGCCTTATTATACAGCTAAATCAGTAATAATATTCATCAATATTTTGATGTATTTTGGAGAGAATTGCCATTGCTTTGCAACTGGGCGAAGCTTCAGAGCGAACTTTTTTATATATACTTTCATTTTCTTCGCTTATGGTTTCCTTTATAAAAAACCTGCCATTTAGCCAGGTTAATGCCATTCCTTTTTTTCTGATATCTGTTGCCGTTCTTACAGCTACAAAAAAAAGGCCCGTCTGGTGCGGAATTTTGCTGGGCATCGCAGCACTTTTCGAGATATTTCCTGTGGCAATTGCAATGGTGTTAGGATTGAAAAACTGGCGTATTTTTGCTGCCTGTGCTTCAATTATTTGCGGCTCTCTCATTATTCCCGGCTCACTGAAATGGTTTCCGGTAATTCGCGGTGTATCCAGCTGGATACACTCCCATATATCTTTGGCTGAAAGAATATAACATCTGGTTTTTATGCTATGTCGGCAGCATCGCCGGAATTCCATAATTGCCTATCGATCAAGGCACAAAAGCTACCCGATTCTTGCTTCTTTTGCTGTCCCGGCCATGTTTCTAACCATGCCCCTTGTAGATACTATCACCTTACAATACTTGTTTCCTTTCGTGTATATGTTAACTGTTTCATTATCGGACTATTCAAAAAATCAAATATAAATCCTGATGGCATCAATCGTTTATCAATAGCGATTTCATACGATTGACTCCCTTTTTTCGGCTCATAGGGTTGTTTTTACTTGGATTATTTTGGCTGGCGACTACTTCGCAAAAATTGGAAAAACGATTCATACGGTCAAACAGATTGAAAAGCGGTAGACACATCATTACAAATTTTTTTGACGATTATTCCTGCTAATTTCGGATGATTTTCAGCTGCCGAGAGACCACCCATCCGTTTCAAACACCTGTATGCCGTGGAAGAGTTCCAGGACAGCGGCGCCTGCCTGTCCTCAACAGCCCGGCTTAATGCCGCCTAGTAGGCGATACCCGCCAGCCCAAAAAGCGCTCAGAGAAAAACTTGACCTTTTTTAATATGGCTTCTTCTCCAACATAATCGGTGCCAACCCTTGGGACATTAGTCCTCTTTTCATTGTTTCCACTGAAGTACTCCTTTTTTTATCCGCTCATGTGTCAAAATTTCATATGCATCACCTGTTGTCAGGGTCTGACCATACAGCAGACATTTTTTTAACTCTGATGCGGCATTTGTTCATCTTCTTGTTGACAGCATTGCTGGAAGTGTATATTTCAGTATATCAGTAATAGGCTGAATGCCGATCAACTGTGTTTCATGAAAGGAGACCCATCCGCATGGAAAATTTCATTGCTTTTTTCAAAGAAGAAAACGGCGCGACTGCTGTAGAATATGCGATTATGGCGTCAGCGATTGCCGCAGTGATTATCACAATTGTTTTTGTCATCGGGCTGAAGGTTGGGAGCTTTTGAAGAAGTTAACACCAAGCTAAACAATTAAATTTTAATGCCCTTTTCTTCACCGCCTGATGCCCTTAGCCAAAAGGACTTATTCCATGCCCAGGACCGTGCATTTCCTTGTTCTTCCAGTATGTTTTATTTTTGACCCGGCACTGAATAGAAAAACACCATGGTAAGCGATCAAATCTTGAAATACGGCATGGTGGGCATCATTA
>JAXHLJ010000015.1:0-130538 GCA_034522435.1 Desulfotignum sp. | reverse complement strand
CGGAAAAAACCATGCCCGTGGACAAGCTGCTGCGCAAGGCCCATTTTTCGCCCGGCGGCACCATGCTCATGGCAGATCATTTTTATGATCCCCCCAATGAGAACATGGGCAAGGATTTTCGGTGCAACCTGTCGGTGACCTACTCCTTTGGCGTGCACGGGGTGCGGGTCCATGTGGACAAAGAAACCGGCAAGGTCCAGGTGAAAAACTATGTGGCGGCCCATGATGTGGGCCGGGCCATCAACCCCATGCTCCTGGAGGGCCAGGTCTATGGCGGGGTGATCATGGGCCTGGGGTATGCCCTGTCCGAGGAGGTGATGATAAAAGACGGGCAGATCAAGAACCCCAACTTCAGGGATTACAAACTGTTTACCGCCAAGGATGCTGTGCCCATCACAGCACCGGTCATCGAAACCCATGACCCGGACGGCCCATTTGGTGCCAAAGGCATAGGAGAACCCGGGTGCGTGCCCACGGCCCCGGCCGTGGCCAATGCCATTTACAACGCTGTGGGCGTGCGGATCAAGGATCTGCCCATCACCCCGGAAAAGGTGCTGGCGGCGATCCAGGAACAAAGCAAGGGCAGCTGAAAAGCTGGGAGTATATTTTTTAATGCACAATTTTTTTGGAGGTGAAGTCATGATCAAACGAACCATGCTGTTTGGCACAATGTTTATTTTCGTTATCGTCACCTGCCTTTCCCTGTTTGCAACTGTTGCTGTGGCAGGCAAAATCACCCTGAACTATGCCAATTTCCCGCCGGCCCCCACCTTTCCCTGCGTGCAGATGGAGCGGTGGAAAGTGGAGGTGGAAAAACGCACCAACGGGCAGGTTGAAGTCAAAACCTTTCCCGGCGGCACCCTTTTAGGGGCCAAGGAGATGATGGACGGGGTGATTGCCGGCCAGGCCGACATCGGCAATATCTGTATGGCCTATCAGCCCGGCAGGTTCATTGTCACCAATGCCACCAGTCTGCCCCTGGGCATTCCTGATGCCAGGTCCGGGTCCATCGCCCTGCTCAAGCTGTATGAAAAATACAAACCCGAAGCGTTCAAGGATGTGGTGGTGCTCACCATGTTCACCAATGCACCGGGCAATATCATGTCCCAGCAGCCGGTGCGGAACATGGCCGATTTAAGGGGCATGGATCTGCGTGCCTCCGGGGATTCCGCCACGATTCTCAAGGCCTGGGGCGCCAATCCGGTGGGCATGCCCATGCCTGCCACAGTGGAAGCCCTGCAGAAAGGCACGGTCAAGGGATTGTTTTCCTCCCTGGAAGTGATGAAGGACTTCAAATTTGCCGAGAACTGCAAGTACATCACCATGGTGGATGCCGGGATCTACCCCTTTGCCGTGATCATGAACAAGGCCTCCTGGGCCAAACTGCCGGCCGATGTCCAGCAGGTGATGATGGACCTCAAGGAAGAACAGGCCATCTGGACCGGGGAATACATGGACCAGCAGATCAAGGATGCCGTGGCCTGGTCCAAAGAGGAGCAGGGCGTGGAGGTGATCACCCTGCCGGCGGATGAAAAGGCCCAATGGGATGAAAAAATCACCTTTATGGTGGACGACTGGATTGAAAATGCCAAGGCCAAGGGGTTTCCGGCCGAGGAGATTGTCAATGACATCAAGGCATTCGTTAAACAGTAAATGAACAATAATAGATTCTGTCTTTCGCAGATATTCTGAAATACCTTAAACGCCTGTCCGGCCATGGTGGCCGGACAGGTCCGGAGGCTGTTCATGGAGCTGTTGTCCCGCATCAACAAATATGTGAACATGGCGTTGACCCTCACCGGCGGGGTGTTTCTGGTGGGCATGATCCTGCTGACCTGTGCCAACATCTTTATCCGCCAGTTTTTTGTGCCCATCCCCGGCACCTTTGAGCTGATGGGATACGCCGGCGCCGTGGTCACGGCATTTGCCCTGGGTTACACCCAGTTCACCAACGGCCACATCAGCGTGGATGTGCTGGTGAACGCCTATCCAAAACCGATCAAACGCCTGATATCCGTGATCAGTCATGGGGTGTGCTGCGTGTTTTTCGGTCTGGCTGCCTGGCATGTGATGCAGAAAGCCCTGGTATTAATGCGGGTGGGGGAGCTGTCCGAGACGCTGCGCATCATCTATTACCCCTTTACCCTGGCCGTGGCGTTCGGGTGTCTGGTGCTGTGCCTGGCCCTGATCACGGACTTTCTCAAGGCCCTGTTCCCGCCAAAGGAGCGATCATGAGTATTACCCTGGTGGGCATCATCGGTATTGCGGCACTGCTGTTCATCCTGTTCGTGTTCGGGATTCCCGTGGGGTTTGCCATGGGCCTGGTGGGGTTTGCGGGGTTTTCATACGTGATCAACCTGACTGCCGGGTTCAACATGCTGGGGGCGGTGATCTGGGACACGTTTTCCAGTTACGGCCTCACCGTGATTCCGCTGTTCATCTTCATGGGACAGATCGCGTTTTACTCCGGGGTCAATGAAAAACTGTACAAGGCCGCCTACACCTGGGTGGGGCATGTAAGGGGCGGGATTGCCATGGCCACGGTCATGGCCTGTGCCGCGTTTGCCGCCATCTGCGGGTCCAACGCCGCCACCGCCGCCACCATGACCACCGTGGCCCTGCCCCAGATGACCAAATACAAGTATGAACCCATGCTCTCCACCGGTTCTATTGCCTGCGGTTCCACTTTAGGGGTGGTGATCCCGCCCTCGGTGGTGCTGATCATCATCGGGCTGTCCACGGAACAGTCCATTGCCCAGCTGTTTTACGGGGGGCTGGGGGCCGGGATCCTGCTGGCCCTGTTGCTGACCCTGACCGTGTGGGTGGTCTGCCATATCTATCCTTCCTGGGGGCCCACGGGCGAGGCCACCAGTCTAAAGGAAAAGATCCGGTCATTGTCCGGGGCCGTGGAGATGCTGGTGCTGTTCATGGTGGTGATGCTGGGGCTGTATTTCGGACTGTTCACCCCCACCGAAGCCGGCGCCATCGGCGCGTTTTTTGCCGTGGTCATCGGCCTGGTACAAAAAAGCCTGTCATGGGAGGATTTTTACAATGCCGTGTTCGACACCTTGAAAATTTCGTGCATGGTCATTGTGATCATCACCGGTGCCATGATTTTCGGAAAGTTTCTGGCCATTACCCGGATTCCCTTCAATATTGCCGACTGGGTGGTGGCCCTGCCGTTTTCCAAAACCACGATCATGGCCATTATTTTTTTGATTTATATTATCGGCGGTGCGGTGATGGATGCCCTGGCCCTGTTGCTCATCACCATCCCCATCTTTTTTCCGGTGGCCATGGAGCTGGGGTATGACCCCATCTGGTTCGGGGTGACCATCACCATCGTCACCACCCTGGGGGCGGTGACCCCGCCGGTGGGGGCCACCACCTATGTAGTGGGGGGTATGGCAAAGGATGTGCCACTGGAACGGGTATTTCAGGGGGTGGCCTATTTTCTGCCGGCCTATATCCTCTGTGTGATTTTGATGATGCTGTTCCCCCAGATTGTATTGTATCTGCCCGGGCTGTCGAAGTGATCCATGTTCAGCAAGTGAATCAGCAACTGCTGCTACGGCTAACAGCTAACAGCTAAAAGCTAACGGCTAGCAAAGGAGAAAGACACGTGCGGTTACCACAATTTACCTACCACAGCCCCGACACCCTGGAAGGGGTGCTGGCGCTGTTGGATGAATACCGGGACCAGGCCGGGGTTCTGGCCGGGGGCACTGATCTGCTGGTGCGCATGAAACACCGGCTGACTCTACCAAAGGTTCTGGTGAGCCTCAAACACCTGGACACCCTGTCGTATATCAAAGAAACATCCGGGATGCTGTGCATCGGGGCAAAGACCCCGATTATCGATGTGATCCGGTCAGACAAGGTTCATCAGCAGGCCCCGGCCCTGGGTCAGGCCTGTGAGCGGATCGGCGCGGTCTCCATCCAGCATTTCCGGGGCACCATGGGCGGCAACATCCTCCAGGACAACCGGTGCATCCACTACAACCAGTCACAGTTTCACCGGTCCGGGCGCCAGCCCTGCCACAAGGACGGGGGCAAGATCTGCTATGCCAGGGATGAGGCGGACCGGTGCAATTCCACCTGCCAGTCTGACGGGGCAACCGCTCTGACGGCCCTGGATGCGCAACTGACCCTGAACAGCACCCGGGGAGAACGCCGGGTGGCTTTGGATGCGTTTTACACCACGGACGGAATCCATCCCTTTGACATGCAGCCCGATGAACTGCTGACCCAAATCGACATTCCGGTGGTACCGGGGGCGGTGTCCACCTATGAGCGGCTCTCATTCCGGTCTGCCATCGATTACCCCATTGTATGTGCCGGTGTCCGCCTGGTGCCGGACCCGGATGATTCCGGGTGCATTGGTTCGGCCCGCATCGTGGTGGGGGCCATGGGACGGTCGCCGTTGTTCCTGGCCCAGGTGTCACGGTCCCTGGCCGGGGTTACGTTTGATGATACTGCCGCCCTGGAAAAAGCCGGTAAAGATGCCATGAACGCGGCAGCCGCGTTTGCAGCCCACAATGCCGGGGCGGAACTGGCCTACCGCCAGGCCATGGTGGAAAAGATGGTGGCCCGGGCCCTGACACAGGCGGCAGCCCGGCCATCAGCCCGGAAAGCGAGGTAGCCATGCAGACAATAGACATCACCCTGACTATAAATGAACAGACACACACCCTTGCCGTGAAACCCAATGATACCCTGCTGGAAGTGGTGCGGGATTACCTGGACCTGACCGGGTCCAAGGAAGGCTGCGGAGAAGGGGTATGCGGCTCGTGCACCGTGCTGCTGGACGGGCACCCGGTGCGGGCCTGTCTGACCCTGGCCCTGGAGGCGGACGGATCTGCCGTGACCACGGTGGAGGGCCTGGCAGACGAAGACACGCTGTCGCCGCTGCAGCAGTCTTTTATCGATCACGGGGCGGTGCAGTGCGGGTTCTGCACCCCGGGCATGCTCATGTCTGCCACCGCCCTGCTGAAAGAACAGCCGAGCCCGGACCGGAAAGCAGTGCGCAAGGCCCTGTCCGGCAACATCTGCCGGTGCACCGGGTATGCCAAGATCGTGGATGCTGTGGAACATGCAGCCCGGCCCGAACCCGGGTGTCCGGACTGTCATACCAAAGACACAGGAGAAAACCATGACTGATTATACCCTGATTGGAAAACGGATGCCCCGGGTGGATTCCCGGGCCAAGGTCATGGGAAAGGCCCGGTACACGGCCGACTTCAAGCTGCCGGGCATGCTGGTGGGAAAAATTCTGCGCAGCCCCCATGCCCATGCAAGAATCTTGCGCATAGACACATCCAGGGCCCTGGCCCTGCCCGGGGTCAAGGCGGTGGTCACGGGCGCGGACACCGAAGGGGTGAAATGGGGGGTATTTGCATATACAAGGGACCAGCAGTTCATCCAGACCGAAAAGGTGCGGTACATCGGGGATGAGGTGGCCGGCGTGGCAGCGGTGGACGAGGAAACCGCCCTGAAAGCCCTGGATCTCATCCATGTGGAATACGAGGAGCTGCCTGCGGTGTTCGACCCGATGACCGCCATGACCACGGATACAGAGCTCATCCACGCGGAGTTCCCCAACAACATCAATATCCATGTGAACATCGACACCGGGTCGGTGGATGAGAATTTTGCCAAGGCGTACTATATCCGGGAAGATACCTTTACCGCGCCCGAAGAATCCTATTTTCACGGCGAACCCTACGCGGTGGCGGCCCGGTTTGATTATGACGACTGCCTGGAGATCTGGATGCCCAACGGTGGGCCTCACATGAAATCAAAGCCCTTGTCCAATGCCTTCAAGATTCCGCTGCACAAGGTCAAGGTGAAAAAGATCACCATCGGCGGGGCGTTCGGGGGCCGGTCCGAGATCTGTCCGGCCGACTACATCTGTGCCCTTTTGGCCAAAAAGACGGGGCATCCGGTAAAGATCGTTTTCACCAGAGAGGAGAATACCATTGCCACCCGCCAGGGCCATGCCATGATCACCACCCACAAGACCGGGGTGGACAGGGAGGGCCGGGTCCTGGCCCGTGAAACCACCTGCTACATGGACGGCGGGGCCTACTCCTCCACCGGCCCCATTGCCACGTCCGTGCCGTTTTTGTCCATGGAGCAGGCCTACCGCATGGGCTCGGTGCGGTACAACGGGTACCGGATTTACACCAACAAGCCGATCCGGGGCATGATCCGGGTCCACGGCCGGGGGTTTGCCTGCGGCCTGGACACCCAGCTGGACATGATCGCCGAACACCTAGGGATCGATCCTGTGGAAATGCGCCTGAGAAATTCCCGGCAGCCCGGAGAATTCACCAGTACCGGGTCCCAGGTGTGGTCCTGCGCCATGGATGAAACCATCAAAAAGGCGGCGGCTGCGGCCAAATGGCAGGAGAAATTCGGCAAACTGCCGCCGTTCCACGGCATCGGCATCGGGACCAACTCGGTGCAGACCGGGTTTCCCATGGGAATCCGGGGCGGGTCCCAGTCCTTTATCAAGTTCAATGAGGATGGAGAGGCCACGGTGATGTCCGGGGTGGTGGACAACGGCCAGGGCAATGAAAACATGCTGGTGCAGATTGCGGCCGAAGAGCTGGGGCTGCTGCCCGAAGATATCCACCTGGTGTCTGCGGACACGGAAACCACCTCTTCGGATCCCGGGTCTTATTCCCAGGTGTCCACTTTTGTGGGGGGCCAGGCGGTGAAAAATGCGGCTGCCAACTGCCGCAAAAAATTGTTTGATGTGGCGGCAAAAATCCTGAAGACCGACCCCGACAAACTGACCGCCAGAAACCGGATGATCTATGTGACCGATGATCCGGAAAAATCCGTATCCATCAAAAAGACCGTGCGCGTGGCTTTGCTCAATTTCACCTCGGTGAACGCCGAAGGCGGGTACTGGCCCAAAGTGGACATGAAGCGGGAATGGGTGTCCAACCCTTACGGCCAGATGTGTGAGGCGTTTTCCTTTGGCACTACCATCATCGAGGTGAAGGTGGACCCGGACACCGGCCGGGTGACCGTGCTCAATGCCGTGGCATGCCAGGATGTGGGCAAGGCGTTGAATCCCCTGGTCCTTGAGGGGCAGTTTGAAGGATCCGTGGCCATGGGCGGGCAGGGGGGGATGCTCACCGAATACCATGACTGGCGCGAGGGGCGGTGCCTGAACCCCACCATGCTGGAGTACAAGGTGCCCTTAGCATGTGATATGCCAGAGATTACCGGTATCATTGTGGAATCTGTCGACCCCCGGGGACCCTACGGTGCCAAGGAGGCGGGCATGTCCATTGCCATGTCCGCGGCCCAGGCCTATGCCGGGGCGGTTTCCAATGCCATTGGGGTCTACATGGACAGTTTTCCGTTGACCCCGGACAAGATTGTGGCGGCCATCCTGGAAAAGGAACAGGCGAACAAATGAACGGGAAAGATCATTTGCCGGCCCTCAGGGATTTAGTCATTGTGATCAAGGGGGCCGGGGAGATGGCCACCGGTCTGGCATGCCGGCTGTTCAATGCCAATTTCCGGCACCTGGTGATGCTGGAAACGGATATGCCCATGGCGGTAAGGCGGTGTGTGAGTTTCTGCGAGGCGGTGTATGACGTTGCCGTCACGGTGGAAGGGGTCACTGCCCGCAGGACGGAAACGGTTTTTGATATTTCCCGGATCTGGGATGCCGGGGAGATTCCGGTAGTGGTGGACCCGGGCTGGGCCGTTATCCCGGAACTTAATCCCCAGGTGGTGATCGATGCCATTATCGCCAAGAAAAACCTGGGCACGAACATGGCGGAAGCCCCCCTGGTCATCGGGCTGGGGCCGGGATTTACAGCAGGCTCGGATGTGCACTGTGTCATCGAGACCAAACGGGGCCATGACCTGGGCCGGATGATTGAAAAGGGGGAGGCCCAGGCGGATACTGGCATTCCCGGCACCATCTGCGGGGTGTCTTTGGAACGGGTTTTGCGTGCGCCCTGCGCCGGCCTGTTTTACGCGGAATGCCGAATCGGAGACCTGGTGACAAAAGGCCAGGTCCTGGGGCATGTGGGAGAAATGCCGGTGACCGCAAAGATTGACGGCATGGTCCGGGGTCTGATCCGCAACCAGACCCGGGTCCCGGTGCGTTGCAAGATCGGGGATATCGACCCCCGGGGTGCTGGGGCATGTTACGACACCGTTTCGGAAAAGGCCAGGGCGGTCGGTGGTACGGTGCTGGAGGCGATCCTGCGCCGGTACAATCGGTGATCAAAATTTTTTAAATGAGACATCATTTCAGGAAAAATCAATATGTTGACCCAAGTATTCATTCCATACAAAGGGTATTATTCTTCACCGTTTGCCCGGTGGCAGGGCAGTTTTGCCAATCAGCACGCCATTGCGCTGGGGGCGGCTACAGCCAGATCCTGGCTGGCATCCAGAAACATCGGCCCGGAAAATTTTGACTACCTGATCCTGGGGGCCACGGTGGGGCAGCCCCATATCTTTTACGGCGGCCCCTGGGCCGCAGCCCTTGTGGGCGCGGAAAACATTTCAGGTGCCTGGCTGTCCCAGGCCTGCTCCACCTCCACCACCGCCGTGTTCCAGGCGGCCATGGGGATCGAGACCGGTTGTTTCAACTGCGTGTTTACCCTGATGACCGACCGGTGCTCCAACGGGCCCCACACGGTCTGGCCCAATCCCAACGGCCCCGGCGGCCAGGTGATCAGTGAAAACTGGGTCATGGACCAGTTCAACCATGATCCCTGGGCCAAAAACGCCATGATCCAGACGGCAGAAAATGTGGCCAAAGGAAGCCGGCATCACCAGAGAACAGTGTGACGAGGTGGCTTTGATGCGGTATGCCCAGTATCAGGATGGCCTGGCCCATGACCGGGCATTCCAGAAACAGTACATGTTTCCGGTGACATTGCAGGTATCCAAAAAGAAAACCGTGACTGTTGAGGCGGATGAAGGCATCATGCCCACCACAGCGGAAGGCCTGGCCGGATTGCGGCCGGTACTGCCGGACGGAACACACACTTTCGGGTCCCAGACCCATCCGGCGGACGGCAGCTGCGGTTTGATCGTGACCACAAAAGAACAGGCAGCCCGAATGAGCCATAATCCGGACCTGGATGCCCGGGTGGTGTCCTATGGATATGCCCGGGCAAAAAAGGGGTTCATGGCCATGGCGGTGGTGCCGGCGGCCCAAATGGCCCTGGAAAAGGCAGGCATAAAAATAGAAGATGTGGCGGTGATCAAGACCCACAACCCGTTTGCGGCCAATGATATTTTTATGGCAGACCAGATGGGAATCAAACTTTCTGCCATGAACAACTATGGATCTTCCCTGGTGTTCGGCCATCCCCAGGCGCCCACAGCCGGCCGTCTGATCATTGAGGGAATAGAGGAACTGGCTGCCGGGGGCGGGGGCTATCTGCTGTTCACCGGCTGTGCCGCCGGTGATACCGGCGCGGCCCTGGTGCTTGAAATTTAAACATATGGGGTTTCGGGCAGGGTGGCTTATGGATATATGGGGTGAGACCCGGCTCCACGGAAATCCCGGCCTGAACCCGTCTCATACTTATACAGGAGGAAACTGCATGCGTGCATTGATTATCGGTGGTGTCGGCGGAATGGGGCAGGGCGTTGCCCGGGACCTTGTGAAACAGGACAAGGTGACGGAAATTGTCCTGGCAGACCTGTACCCGGACCCGGACCGGCTGTCAAAAAAGTTGCGGGAAAGCGACAAAACCACGCTGGTGAAAATGGATGTCAACGACCATGACGCTATGGTCAGGGCATTTAAAAATACCGATGTGGTGATCAACACCGCCGGGCCTTTTTACAAAACCGCTGTGCCCGTGGCCAAGGCGGCGGTGGCAGCCAAAAAGAACTACATCGACATCTGTGACGATTATGAAGGTACCCAGATCCTGTTTGAATCCGACATTGACCAGCTGGCAAAAGACGCCGGCATTACCGTGCTCACCGGCATGGGATCGGATCCCGGCACCAACAATGTATTGGTGAAATGGTATGCCGACCGTTTGGATCAGGTGGATGACATTTACCTGTACTGGGTGGTAAGTATTGCCGAACTGGCCGGGGCTGCCTGGGACCATTCCCTGCACATGACCCTGGGAAAAATTCCCCAGTACATCGATGGTGAGCTGGTGGATGTGGAAGGGGGCACCGAAGTGGTGGCGGAACAATTTCTGGATCCTTTAGGGGTCTGTCATGTCCGGTATGTGGGTCATCCCCAGCCGTTGACCCTGCCCCGGTACATCAAAGGGGTGAAAAATGTCATCATCAAAGGCGCGCTGATCCCGCTGTGGGTGGACGAACTCATTGCCGAGCAGAAAGCCACCGGGCTGCTGAGTATCAAGCCGCTGGATATCAAAGGGGTGAAGATCACCCCCTATGACCTGGCATTGAAATTGTGGGAAAAGATTCCTGAAGGCCGGGACAACGGTCCCCAGTCATCAGGCTTGAAAGTGATCGTCAAGGGCCGGCGGGGTGACAAAAAAATCACCTATACCGCGGACATGGTGGGCCGCATGGCCCCCGGCACGGGCCTGCCCGCCGCCATTGCCGCGCTGATGATGGATGACGGCCATGTCACGGTCAAGGGGGTGGTGGCACCGGAGGGCTGTATTGATCCGGATATTTTCTTGAAGATTTTCCTGGGCCGGGGGGCGAAGATCCATCAGAGCGAGAAGATCGACGCCATGTTTGAGCCGGACAAGTAAGGCGTGCACCTTTTAGAAAAAGACATGATCACAGGAGCGATGATATGAAAGAAACACCCAGACTGAATATCAGCAAAAGCCTTGAACTGTTCGAACAGGCCTGCACCCTGGTGCCGGGCGGGGTTCTGGGGGCCAGAAAGCCCACGGATTTTATCAATGGAGAATACCCAATTTTCCTGGAGTCGGGCAAAGGCTGCCGCCTCACCGATGTGGACGGCAATGAGTTTGTGGATTTTCTGTGCGGGTACGGTCCCATCATCTTAGGATACCGGGAGGAGGAGGTGGACCGGGCCGTGTATGACCAGGTCAGCGGCAAGGGGTTCTGCTTTACTCTGACCCAGCAGTTTCAGAACCGGCTGGCAGAAAAGATACATGAGCTGGTGCCCTCGGCAGAAATGAGTGTTTTTCTGAAAACCGGGTCAGACGCCACCACCGCCAGTATCCGCATCGCCCGGGCCCACACCGGCAGCCTCAAGGTGATGCGGTGCGGGTACCATGGCTGGCATGACTGGTGCGTGGAGATGAAGGGCGGTATCCCGTCCAAGTTTTATGAAGATGTATACGAGTTTCAGTACAACCGCCTGGACCAGCTGGAACAGCTCATGGCCGAACACGGCTCCGACACCGCCGCCGTCATCATGACCCCATTCGGTCACCCCAATCACCAGGAGATGCAGATTCCGGCCCCGGGATTCCTGGAAGGGGTCAAAGAGATCGCTCATCAATACGGCGCCGTCCTGATCTATGACGAAATCCGCACCGGGTTCAGGATTTCCATGGGCGGGGCCCAGAAGTATTACGGGGTCACCCCGGACATCAGTGTGCTGGGAAAGGCCATTGCCAACGGATATCCCATCTCCGTGGTCACGGGCAAAGAGGAGATCATGATGGCCGCGGCCCACAAACTGTTCATTTCCTCCACGTTTTTTCCCAACAGTGACGCGTTTGTGGCGGCCCTGAAAACCATCGAAATCCTGGAGCGGGACAAAATTCTGGAAAATATCTGGACAAAGGGGGAGGCGTTCATGGCACAAGTCCAGCAGGCCATCGATACCCATGATGTGGGGGCGAAACTCACCGGCATTCCACCCATGTTCTACATCACCTTTGACAAGGATACGGACGGCACCTACAAGGCCAAACGCACCGATTTCTACACCCAGCTTATCCGCAAGGGGTTTTTCTTCACCCCGTTCCACCATGCCTATATATCATACCGCCACACGAAGGCGGACCTGAGCCTGGCCCTGACCGCCATTGATGAGTCCCTGGCGTTCCTCAAGGCCAGGTATCACTGAAATCTTGTGGATGTATCATGACGACAACTTGGGCATTCATTTCGAAAAGATGATGGTTCTTTCGGAATGAATGCCCAAAAAATGGGGCCGGCAATATTTTTTTCTTTTTTTTTTGATGCTGGATGGTGCTGCTCAACGTCACGTTCTTAAAATATAACACATTGAATTTAATTAAAAATAATCCAAAAGCTTGTCCTGAAAATTGGTTGAACTAGGGAGTTTTACCTATATCGACTAAGGGTTTTTACCGAATTGACATCGCAGATGGTGTGTCGTAATCAATATGACATGCCTGTGTGGGGCCATCCCGAAAACCCCAACGAAACCCACCAGGCAGCGGCCTTATGAAATGCGTCTGGCGGGCATTCATATCCCTCCAAACCCATCTTTTCAAAAACGCGACCAGACGCAAGCCGGCTTCCGGATTCCCCTTTCCGGAAGCCGGTATCTTTTTACCCATAATTATGAAAGAACTGACCTGCTTGCCGGTATCATTCCTGATGGGTTGTGTTTGGCGGGGCGGTGCGGTTATTGAACGCCGGGAACGATGATTCTTGAATCACCGGATTTTTTTTGTTCCGCTTCCATTTTTTTGAACTGCTCGACCACTTTTTGAGTCTCCGCCTCCATGGCCTGGGGAAACGCATCCATGGCCTGATCCAGTGTGGCACCTTCCAGCCTGGCCTGGATCGGGACCGGACCGTGGGGGGTGCCCAGCTGAGTATTTCCCACATAAAAACTTTCTCGGGAAGGATCCTCTGACCCGTCCGGATGGATGGGGGTCATCTTCTGAATGCTGGCAATTCTCAGATCCGTGATGGTTTCTTCCCGAAAAAGGTTTTTCTTGTCTACCTGAAAATCGATGTTGATGGGGCCGCTGCCGTTACCGCTCATGATGTCTCCTGATAAAAAATTACGAACATTATTGAAAAAAACCGGCTGTTTTGTGATAGGTTGTCGTTTCCGGTTTCATGTTCCTGGGTTATACTTTACCGGGGAACAGAAATCCAGGGTTTATATCCTGAAATCCACCGGTTTTTTAACACCGGGTTTTTTTTGACCTGTCACAATCATTATGCCAGCCCTGTCGTCTCATCAAGCCCCAGGTGAATGTTCATGCACTGGACTGCGGCTCCCGAAGCCCCTTTTCCCAGGTTGTCAATGCGGGTAATGACCGCCATTCGCTCCTGATTGCCGAAAACAAACAGGTCGGCCCGGTTGGTGTTGTTGCACGCCTGAATATCAAAAAATCCCTGATCCAGACTGTTTTCTTCTTCAAATGGATACACCCGCACAAACGGCTCTTTCTGGTAAAAATCTTCAAACATATGCTGCACATCTGCCGGTGTCACCTTCCGGGTCAGAAGGTGTGGGTGGATGAACACGGTGACAGCCAGACCTTTGTAGAAATCGGCCACAACCGGTGTGAAATTGGGCTTCATGGTGAGGCCGGCTCTGACTTTCATTTCCGGGAGGTGCTTGTGGACCAGGCCCAAAGCATAATGACGCGGGCTGTCCAGTTTCGGGGAGTGCTGTTCTTCATACGCGGCAATGAGTTTTTTGCCCCCTCCGCTGTAGCCGGTGATGGAATAACAGCTGACCGGATAATCCGGAGGCATGATACCGGTCTGGATCAAAGGGCGAACCCCCAGTAAAAAGGCGGTGGCATGACATCCGGGGTTGGCGATCCGTCTGGTTTTTCTCAACAGGTCCCGCTGGCCGGGTCCCAGCTCCGGCAGCCCATAGACCCAGTCCGGATGGGTTCGAAACGCGGTGCTGGCATCGATGATGCAGGTATCCGGGTTGGTGACCAGGGACACGGATTCCTTTGAAGCGGCGTCCGGAAGGCACAGAAAGGTGACATCAGACTGGTTGATCAATCGTTGTCTCTCCTGCGTGTCCTTGCGAAGGGTTGTATCGATGTCCATCAGTTCGACATCTTTTCTGGCGGACAGATGATCGATGATCTGCAATCCGGTGGTGCCTTCCCGGCCGTCTACAAATACCTTGTACGTCATGACCATTCCTTTTCTTCATCTGCTGGTGAACCCATGTTTTCATCTCTGATTCATCTTATACGGATTCCGGGCTGAAAAATAAACCCAAAGTTCTCACTCAAGAGAGAGGGGGATCCATTCGAAATCATTGAAATTCAGTTCGTGATCCTGTATATCTGAGACAGTCGGTTGTGAACGGGAGGTGTGTCGTGAATTCCTGTGGCGGCCATGTCCTGATCTTGTACCATCTTTGAAAGGAAAATCCCCATGAAAAAAACAATTGTTCTGATCTTGTCCGGGCTGGGAATTTTGATTCTTCTGGCGGTGGTTGCCGCAGGCATCCTCCTGAACCTGGATCCGAACCGGTATAAAGATTTTGTCGCTGAAAAGGTCAGTCAACAACTGGGCCGGACTTTTGAGATCAAAGGGGATCTGAAGACGGGTTATTATCCCTGGCTGCACCTGGAGATGTCCGGCGTTTTTCTTGAAAACGCCCCAAAATTTGATGAGGTGCCGATGGTCGCGGCCGATCATGTAACGTTCCGGGTCAAGACGCTGCCCCTGCTCAGAAAACAGATTGAAATGGATACCATTGTGCTGGAAGGGGTTCATGTCAACCTGGCAAAAGACAAGGCCGGCGTTTCAAACTGGGAGGGTCTGGGGGCACCGGCCGATGCCCGAAAGCCGGACAAACCGTCTGCCCCGTCCCCGTCATCGGAAAAAGGATTTGACCTGAAAAATCTGGCGGTCTTTCTGAACGGCGGGGTCCGCATACAGGATGTGGCGGTCACTTTCGACGACCAGTCCACTGGAAAGAAATACACGGTATCAGACTTGAATCTGTCAACAGGCAAAGTGGTGCCGGACAATCCCGTGGACTGGGCCCTGACATTCAATGCTGCGGGCACATCCCCGGAAATCTCCGGAAACGCCGCATTGAAAGGTGCTGTTGTTTTCGATCTGACTTCTGATCAGTATCAGATCGATCCGTTGACATTCCAGGCCCAGCTGGCCGGACCGAGCCTGGGCAAAAGCCCGGCAGATCTGGATCTGGCCTGCCGGCTGGAGTTGGATCTGCCGCAGGACACGGTGTCTGTCAAGAACCTGCAGGCCTCGGGACTGGGGACCGACATCACCGGAAACATTCTGCTGGGCAGCCTGGGATCAGCCATGCCCCGGGTCGATATGGATCTGGATGTTACCGGTAAAGACCTGGCCCTGCTGTTCAAGGTGATCGAAGGCGGTTCTCTGACCGCTCACCTGGCAGGACTGCCGGACCGGTCTTTTAATCTGAAAACCCGAATACTGGCAGATATGGCACAGGGAACGGTGGAGGTCCCCGAGGTGCGGGTGAATATGCTGGGGGCATCCATCAATGGAGATGTCCGGGCGGAACGGATTCAGACCAAGACGCCCTCTGTCAAAGGAAATATCACTGCCGGCGGTCCGGATCTGCCGACCCTGATACAGGTGGCCGGAAAAGTCGCGGGCGCGTCGTCCCGGCTGTCGGAAATCGGTTCGCAGCTGGCCCGGACCGGTCAGAAGAAATTTCATGCAAACATGGCCGTGGACATGGATCTGTCTCAGGGCCGGATGCAGGTCCCGAATCTGGATATCGCCGCACTGGGTATCTCCCTCAAGGGCAATGTCGAAGCCCGGGGCCTGGCTTCCAGCGACGCCAACCTGTCGGGGGAAATGGTGCTGGAGGGCAGGGATCTGAGCCGTTTGCTCCATGCCCTCAATCAACCGGCTCTGGGTGATCTGCTGGACACGGTGACCGGACAGGTGCGGTTCGATGGAAACGATCAAAACCTGAAACTGGACCCGTTGAAGGTGCAACTGGGACTGTCCGGAAAAAAGATGTCCGGTGCCCCGGCAATAGTGACTCTGGAGATGCCGGTTCAATGGCAGATGACACAACAGCGGCTGGAACTGCCCTCTTTTTTACTTTCAGGGCTGGATCTGTCAGTCTCCGGCAGTCTGACGGCCCAAAACATCCAGACGTCTCCGGAATACAGTGGTCATCTTTCCGTGGCCCGGTTCAACCTTCGGCAGCTTGCAAAAAAACTGGCCATCCCCCTGCCGGAAACCACAGATGTCAAGGTGTATGAGAAAGTGGGTTTTGAAACCCGGTTTGACGGTTCTGCCACGGATATCCGGTTGGTCGGCCTGTCCGGGGTTCTGGATGATACCCAGATGAACGGAAGTCTGTCAGTAACTGATTTTGCAAACCCGGATATCACGGTTGAACTGGCCGTCGATCAGATCAATGTGGACCGGTATCTGCCGCCGGGGTCGCCTGATGCACAAGGGAAAAAACAGACATCTAAACCTGTGACACCGGAAACGGTGGCCGCCGGTGCCGGGACTCAAATTCCGGTGGCACTGCTTCGGAAACTGAAACTCAATGCGGCCCTGGCCGTCGACGATCTGGTCGTTTCCGGGGCATCGCTGTCCCAAGTCCGGGCGAAACTGACGGCAAAAGACGGGATTATCGATGCCGCGCCTTTGGCTGCGAATCTTTACAACGGGGTATATGATGGAAAAGTGACGCTGAATGCCACGGGGGATATTCCTCAACTTTCGGTAAACTCCTCTTTGAAAGGGATCGAGGTGGAACCGTTGCTCGAAGATATGACCGACAGAGCCATGCTCCGGGGTACCGGAGATGTGACCGCCGCCCTGACCACCCGCGGGACAGCGGTGGATGCCATGAAGCAGCAGCTGAACGGCAACATGTCCTTTTCGTTCAAAAACGGCGCATTCAAGGGATTCAACGTGGGAAAATTCCTGCGCAGCCTTAAATCGGTGCGGGACACCCGGACTTTTTCAGTGTCAGAAGAGGAAGAAACCGATTTTACGGAAATCAGCGGAAATCCGGTGGTGACAAACGGGGTGGTCGTTCTGGATGATCTTTCCGGAAAATCCCCGGCATTGCGGATATCCGGAACCGGCACAGTGGTGGATATCATCCGGGAGACCATTGACTACAAAGCGGTCTTTACGGTGGTGGAAACATCCAGAGGCCAGGCCGGCAAGGAACTCAACGAACTGGCCGGACTGCCCATTCCCATATATATCAAAGGACCGCTGAAAAATCCGGCGATTCAGCCGGATATCAAAGGCGTGATTACCTCGATTTTCACGGGTACGTCGTCTGAAAGTGTGGAGCAGTTGAAGCAGAGTGTGGAAAAAGAAATAGGACGGTTTCTGAAAAAATTTTCCGAATGACCCGACACCGTGATGAGGAGACAGGAAAAATGAAATACGGAGCACCGGGTTTTCCAATCAAGCCGGTATGTGATGAAATAAAGAAAGTGGCGGACCTGGGATTTGATTATTTTGAACTGTCCATGGATCCGCCCGAAGGGCACTGGATGAAAATTCGGGAGTTGAAAAATCGGATTGCCGGGACCCTGAGGGATGCTGGGTTGCCGGTGATCTGTCATCTGCCCTGTTTTGTGTACATACCGGATCTGACACCCGCCATCCGTCAGGCCTCTCTGGATGAAATGAAGCATTCCCTGGATGCGGCGGCTGAAATTAATGCCCGAAAAGCGGTGCTGCACCCGGGATATATCACCGGCATGGGCGTATTTGCAATGGAGACAGCCCAAAAATATGCCCATGACGGGCTGACCGCCATTATGGCCCATGCGGATGGCCTGGACTTACAGCTGTGTTTTGAAAACATGTTTCCGGCCTATCACCTGTTTTACGAACCGGGTCCGTTCGAGGCACTGTTCAGGGAATTTCCCCGCCTGAAAATGACCCTGGATTCCGGACACGCCAATATCGGTGATCCTGAACAGACACGGCTGGCACAATTTGTCAGCCGGTTGGGCCCGCATATCGGTCATGTGCATGTGAGTGACAATTTCGGAAAAAAAGACGAACACCTGGCCGTGGGAAAAGGCAATATTGATTTCACTTCCCTGGTGTCATCCCTTAAACAGGCCGGGTATGACGATACCATCACCCTTGAGGTGTTTTCAGCCGATACCCGGGATCTGGTGAAAAGCAGGGAAAGAATCGAATTTCTTTTTTCAAATCCCTAAGGCAAATGGGTTGACATTAAAAACCGGATTTTTCAAAATAATAAGTCTTTCAACCTGACACAAATTATCCACACGGAGATGAAAATATGAGAGTCATTGTTGTCGGCGGCGGATGGGCCGGATGCGCCGCAGCGGTCAGCGCCAAGAAAGCGGGAGCGGACGTCGTCCTGCTGGAACGCACGGACATGCTTTTAGGCACGGGCCTTGTCGGGGGTATCATGCGCAACAATGGCCGGCTCACTGCCACCGAAGAGCTCAAAGCCATGGGGGGAGGAGATCTGTTTTCAGTGATCGAATCCAATTTTCTTCATAAAGATATCACCTTTCCGGGACATCTTCATGCCTCATTGTATGATGTGTCCACCATGGAGCCCAAAATCCGGCGATTTCTGGCAGCTTTTGGCATCTGCATTGAAACCGGATGCCGGATCACGGATGTGAAGATGGTTGGCCGTCATGTTTCTTCGGTCCTGGGAAAACAAGCCGGAAAAGAGGTCCGGTTCGACGGGGATGTGTTTATCGAGACCACCGGCACAGCCGGGCCTCCGGCCAATTGCGCCCGACACGGCAATGGCTGCGCCATGTGTATTCTCAGATGCCATTCCTTTGGGGGGCGGGTCGGTATTGCCGCCAAAGCAGGCGTTGTGGAAATCAACGGGCAGAAAGGCAGCCAGACTGGTGCGGTGAGCGGTTCCTGCAAACTTCACAAAGAGTCTCTGGCCCCGGACCTGCTCAAACAACTCAACGACACCGGCGTGGCGGTCATTCCTCTGGATGAACACCTGCGCATGACCGGCAAACTGACGCTGAAAGCCTGCCAGCAGTATGCCATCGCTGATTTTGAACAAAACGTGATTCTGCTGGATACCGGTCATGCCAAACTCATGACGCCGTTTTTCCCGCTGGATGTGCTCAGAAAGGTTCCCGGGCTGGAGAATGCCCGGTTCGAGGATCCTTATGCCGGCGGCATGGGCAACTCCGTGAGGTATATGGGCATGTCTCCCAGAGATGACACGCTGAAAGTGACCGGCGTGGACAACCTGTTCTGTGCCGGTGAAAAAGCCGGGCTCATGGTGGGGCATACGGAAGCCATCTGTACGGGTACCCTGGCCGGAATCAATGCGGTCCGGCAGTTGCGGGGAAAAACAGCATTGAAGCTTTCCGAAGAATCGGTGATCGGCGATGCCATTACCTTTGTCCGGCAGCAGATGCAGACGCCGGAGGGCCTGGGGCTTAAATTTACTTTTTCCGGGTCGGTGCTGTTTGAACGGATGAAAGAGAAGGGATGGTACGTGACGGATCCGGCGGTGATCCAGGACCGGGTGCAAAAGGCCGGTCTGAAAAATATTCTGACTTCCATCCGGGACCGGTAGCCTTGTTGGACCATCCGGAAAAGATGGATATAAACAATAATACGAAAAAATGTCAGGCATGGAGGAGGGGCAATGAACAAGTGGAGAGGTTTATTTCTGGCGGCAGTATGGATAGGGATCTTTTTAACGGGCTCTGCATGGGCGGCGTGTGAAAAGGTGACCATTGCGTTGGGTTCTGAACCCACCACGCTGGATCCCCAGATCCGGGAAGACGGTGGTGAACGGGCCGTGAACGACAATATTTATGACACCGTGCTTACAAGAACCCCGGAAGGGGATCTGATTCCGCATCTGGCGGCACAAATGCCCGAACTGGTGGCACCCGACACCTGGGAAGTGACGTTGCGGCCCGGTATCTTCTTTCACAACGGCGAACCCATGAATGCCGATGCCGTGGTCTACAGTATCCACCGGGTGATCGATCCGGATTTCAATTCCGAACAGATTTCGTTTTTTTCCACCATCAAAGAGGCCCGGGCAACCGGGGAATTGACCCTGCATGTGATCACCAACGGACCCGATCCCATTCTGCCCTCCCGGCTGTACTGGCTCAAGGTGGTGCCGCCGGTGCATTCCAAAGATCCCAAATTTGCAGAAAAACCGGTGGGTACCGGTCCTTACCGGTTTGTGGCCTGGCAGCGGGGTCAGTACATCGATCTGGAACGAAATGAGAATTACTGGGGGGATGGCCCCCAGATCTCGTCGGTCCGATACCGGTTCATCGAAGAACCTGGGACACGGCTGGCCGGTCTCATGGCAGGGGAGTTCGACCTGATCACCAATCTTTTGCCTGAATTCACCAGCCATGTGCCCAGATCGGTGAACGTGCTGGGGCTGGAACATCCTATTATCATTCTCAACGCGGACAGCGGCATCACAAAGGATCTGCGGGTGAGGCAGGCCCTGAATTATGCGGTCAACAAAATGGCGCTGGCCAACGGTCTGTTCGAGGGCTATGCCCAGGTGGCTCAGGGTCAGCTGTTGAGCCCTTCATTCTTCGGTTACAACGATGAGGTCACGGCCTATCCCTATGATCCGGATCAGGCAAAAAAACTCATTGAAGAGGCTGGGGTGAAGGGACAGACCATCGAGCTGATCGGCACCAGCGGCCGGTGGCTCAAGGATCGGGACATGGTGGAGGCGGTGGCCGGATACTGGGAGCAGGCCGGGTTGAAAGTCGATGTGCGGATTTTTGAATTCAATGAATATCTCAACCGGTTGTTTGACCGCAAGACCCGGGCTGATGCCATTTTTGTGGTTTCCTCCAATGAACTTTTAGATGCGGACAAAAGTTTTTCCGCCTATTACAAGGCCGGGGGGGTGGGCGCGTCCAACACGGATCAGACGTTGGCATCACTCATTGATGCGGCCCGGTCCGAAACCGATGAACAGAAAAGGGAAAGCCTGTATCACCAGGCGGTACAGCGGGCGTATGACCAGGCCTATTTTGTGTGGCTGTTGAATATCGAAGACATTTACGGGATGAGTCAGCGACTGGAATGGCCCGGCCGGGTGGATGCAAGGCTGTTGATTCAGGAAATGACATGCCGGTGAAACGATCCGAACCTGTCCCGGACATGCCGTATTTCAGGGACAGGGAAATCATGGAACAGACAGCATAATGGGCCGGTTCCTTTACAGGCGCCTGATTCACGGCCTGGTCGTGATTCTGGGAGTGACTGTTATCGTATTTGTGGTAACCCGCATGGTGGGAGATCCGGTTCAGGTGATGCTGCCCCTGGAATCCACACCGGAACAGCGGGCTGCATTTGAACAGAAACTGGGTCTGGACCGCCCCATTCACATACAATTTGTGGAATTCATGGGCAATATGGCCCGGCTGGATTTCGGCGAATCCCTGTGGCAGAAACGGCCGGCCATGGATATCGTGTTTGAAAAACTGCCCATGACCATTCTGCTGACAGCGGTGGGTATCGGTTTCGCCTGTGTCATGGCGATTCCGTTAGGGATCATCGCAGCCCTGCGGCCCGGCGGCGTGGTGGACCGGGTCACGGTGTTCGGCAGCCTGCTGGGACTGTCCGTACCCCAGTTCTGGCTGGGACTGTTGTTCATTGTGGTGTTTGCAGTGCAGTTCAAGATTCTGCCCACCTCCGGGACAGGCACGCCGTCCCATATTCTTCTGCCTGCCCTGACCATGGGACTGCCTACACTGGCCCGGCTGGTGATGCTGGTGAGGTCCTCCATGATCGACGAACTCAACCGCCAGTATGTCAAAACCAGTTTTGCCAAAGGGCTGCCCTTTGTCCGGGTGGTCGGGCTCCATGCGCTGCGAAATGCCGGCCTGCCCATCATGACCCTGGTGGGCTGGGAAGTGATCCGGTCTCTGGCCGGATATTCCGTGGTGGTGGAAACGGTGTTCGCCTGGCCGGGCATCGGATTGACCGCGATCCAGGCCATCGAGCGCGAAGACCTGATCCTGATCCAGGCCATTGTGTTTACCGCAGCCGTGTGCGTGGTATTGATCAACATTGCCATGGATTTTCTCTACAAACTCATCGATCCGAGACTGAAGCTGACATGACACAGCCCCGAACCGATACCCTGGAACAGGCCCTGGCACAAAACCGGTTTGAATGGTGGGACAGCCTTCAGGAGCTGGGGCGGGAACTCAAACGGGACAAACCCGGATTGATCGGGGTGATCCTGATCACTTCCCTGGTGCTCATGGCGGTATTCGCCCCTTTTATCGCACCCCATGATCCCGCGGCCCAGGACCTGACCGCCCGGCTGGCTCCGCCGGTGTGGTATGACAAAGGCACCTGGAATCATATTCTGGGCACGGACCACCTGGGCCGGGATGTGCTGTCCCGGACCATTCACGGCGCCCGGGTGTCCTTGTGGGTCGGGGCGGCGGTGGTGCTTGTGGCAGGGGGATTCGGCGTGGTCATGGGATTGATGGCCGGATATCTGGGCGGCCGCACCGATGCGTTTATCATGCGGTGGATCGACACCCAGGTGGCGTTTCCCGGGCTGCTGCTGGCCCTGATCATCCTGGCGGTGATCGGTCCCAGTCTCTTCACGGTCGTGGTGGTGCTGGCCTTGAACGGGTGGATGGTGTATGGACGCATGACCCGCAGTGCGGTGCTGTCCATCCGCGAGTCGCCTTATGTGGAGGCGGCCGAGGTGGTGGGATGCCGGTGGCCCCGGATTTTGTTCCGTCATATTCTGCCCAACCTGACCTCTCCATTGCTGACCCTGGCCATTCTGGAATTTGCCCGGATTGTTCTGGCAGAAGCGGCCCTGTCGTTTCTGGGTCTGGGGATTCAGCCGCCGGCCACTTCCTGGGGCCTGGATGTGGCTATGGGAAAAAATTACATGTTCATGGCGTGGTGGCTGGTGACCATTCCCGGATGTGCCATTGCCGTCACAGTCCTGGCCATCAACCTGGTGGCCTCCTGGCTGCGGCTCATTTCCGATCCCCAGGAGCGCGAAAAACAGTATGCCCGGCACATGGCAGGGGTGATGCGCAAAAATCTGCATGCTGTTCTGGAAAAAGAAAAAGAACCGGAGGCCCCATGACAGCATCCCGAAAAACACCGCTTTTGGAAGCACGGGACCTGGTGGTCAATTTTTATACCCGGGGTGGAGTGGTCCAGGCATCCCGCGGCGTCAGTTTTCAGGTGGATTACGGCCAGACTTTAGGGATCGTGGGAGAATCGGGTTCCGGAAAGAGCGTGGCGGTTCAGGCGGTCATGGGATTGATTTTTACGCCCGGGCATATCGAAGGAGGAGATATCCTGTTCAAGGGGAGATCCCTGCTGGATCCGGCCGGCAGAAAATTCGTGCGTCAGGTCCGGGGTAAGGAAATCGCCATGATTTTTCAGGACCCCATGACCTCATTGAACCCGGTATTCACCATCGGCACTCAGATCACCGAAGTGCTGCGTCATCATATGGGCATGACAAGAAATCAGGCCCGGCACCGGGCCATGGAACTGCTGGACATGGTGGATATCAACGCGCCTGAAAAGC
Organism: Desulfotignum sp.; assembly: GCA_034522435.1. Taxonomy (GTDB): domain Bacteria; phylum Desulfobacterota; class Desulfobacteria; order Desulfobacterales; family Desulfobacteraceae; genus Desulfotignum. Next base: position 107,077 of record JAXHLJ010000015.1, on the reverse strand, counting down.
GGCTGAAACAATATCCCCATGAGATGTCCGGCGGTATGCGCCAGCGGGTGATGATCGCTATGGCGCTGGCCTGCGAACCCCAGCTTATCATTGCGGATGAGCCCACCACGGCCCTGGATGTGACCATTCAGGCCCAGATTCTGGAACTGCTGGCCGACCTGCAGCAGCGGTTGAACGTTTCCGTGATTCTCATCACCCATGATTTAGGGGTGGTGGCCCAGCTCTGTCACCGGGTGGCGGTCATGTATGCGGGCCGGATCGTGGAGGTGGGGGATGCGGACCAGGTGTTTGCGTCCCCGGTGCACCCCTATACCAAAGGCCTGATCCGGGCCACTCCCCGCCTGGATATGGTGACCGAGCGCATGGTGTCCATTGACGGTGTGCCCCCGGATCTGATTTCCCCGCCAAGGGGATGTGCGTTTTTTCCCCGGTGTGACCAGGCCGGAAAAGCGTGTTCCCGAATGCAGGCGTTGATCGAACTTGGGGACGATCGCCATGTTTCCTGCTGGTGCGCGGCAAAGGAAAATGTCAGATGACCGGTCAGACGCACAACAGGAAAAACGATTCGCCGCTGGTGGCGGTCAGGGACATGAGCGTGCTGTTTGATGCGGGCCGGGCTGGTTTCTGGGGTGGAAAACGGCTGATTGTGCATGCCGTGGAAAAGGTGAGTTTCGATATTCGTCCCGGTGAAACCCTGGGGCTGGTGGGGGAATCGGGTTCCGGCAAAAGCACCACCGGCAGGGCCATCCTGGGCCGGGTCCCGGTGAGTGAAGGACAGATTTTTTTTCAGGGAAAAGAGATCACCCATGCCGGAAAAAAACAGGTGCGTGAATTGAGCCGGGACATGCAGCTGGTGTTCCAGGACCCGTATGCGAGCTTGAATCCCCGTATGAAAATTATCGATATCGTGGCGGAACCGCTGCTGGTGCACGGGGTGGTCAAAAATATTTGGGCGGCGGCCCAAGAAGTGGCCCGGTTGCTGGAGTTGGTGGGCCTGCCCCCGGATGCCGGAGCACGTTATCCCCACGCCTTCAGCGGCGGTCAGCGCCAGCGGGTGGGCATTGCCAGGGCCCTGGCATTGAAACCCCGGTTTATCGTGGCGGATGAGCCGGTCAGTGCTTTGGATGTGTCCATCCGGGCCCAGGTGGTGAACCTGATGCAGGATCTGCAATCACAGTTTGGTCTGTCATATCTGTTCATCGCCCATGACCTGGCCGTGGTGAGACATATTTCCCATCGGATCGCCATCATGTATGCCGGAAACATTGTGGAGCTGGCGGACCGGGACCTGATTTATGACGCCCCGGCGCATCCATATACCAAAGCACTGCTGTCCGCCGTGCCGGTGCCGGACCCCCCGGTGCAGCGGGCCCGGCAGCGTATCACCTGTCCGGGAGAGCCGCCCAATCCCCTGAATCCGCCCTCCGGATGCCGGTTTCAATCCCGGTGTGCCTATGCAACCCAGACCTGCCGGGATACGGCCCCGGTGCTGACTCAGCGCCAACCAGGCCAGATGGCGGCCTGCTGGAACTGTTGACGGCTTAAAGGTGTTCAGACAACCTTGAATTATCTGAGCATGGCGTCTTTCAGGCGGAAAAAGCCGGTCATGTTCTCAAGCCAGAAAACATCGAATACCAGGTTATCGCTGTGGAAAGTGATCACTTGGCGCCGTTTTTCAGAAACGTAAATCAGGTGAAGCCGGCCGGTGTCCTCAGTCTGAAAAATCATGGCTGCCAGCTGGTTGTCCAGTACCATGAGATCGCCGTTTCGAACCTGGTCTTCGTCAACTTGGTTGACGTGTTTCAGCAGATTCGCCAGAGGCAGATATCCGTGATAGGTCAAACCGGCCCGCTGGGCGGCCTTGGTATAGATAGCGAAAAACAGATAGGAGTTGTCTGTTGTTCCGGAGTCCAGGGGATTTCCGCCGAATTCATACGGGGTTCCGATGAACTGCCGGGCTACTTCAGGAATGTTCTGCCGGAACACTTCCCGGGCCGAAGCAGCCGGTGAGCGCACTTCCGGTTTGTCCGCCAAAGGATCTTTGTCAATCTGAGCGCCCCAGGCACAGACAATGTTCGTTAATAGAAGCAGAAAGACAATGATAGGTTTTTTCATGATTTTTCCTTGTATTCATGACCCTTTGTCCATATAAATAAGATATTGTAGTGAAAAAAACAAGCTGTATCCTGAAACATTTCCGGATACGGTCCGGTTTTGGCGATATCCATTGACAAGGAACAAGACGTATATCATGAAGATTGTGACCACGCATAAAGGAACGGATTTTGATGCCCTTGCCAGTCTGGTGGCGGCAACCCTTATTTATCCGGACGCGCGTCCGGTCATTCCCGGTGAAGTGAATCAGAATCTGAAGCCGTTTCTGGCCATTCACAAGGATGTGTTCGGATTTTTAACGCCCGGCGATGTCAATCTGGACCAGGTGGAGACCCTGATTGTGGTGGACACCCATTCCTGGGGACGGCTGGACCCCCGTCTGGCGGTTCTGAAGGAAAAACCGGATATCGAGATCATTGTCTGGGATCACCATTTGCATGGTGATATCAAGGCAACACACAGTCATATCAGAGAAACGGGGGCATGCATCACCTTGCTGATCGATGAAATCCAAAAGAAAAGGATCCTGATCACCCCCGTACAGGGCACGTTGTTCCTCATCGGTTTGTATGAGGATACCGGCAACCTGACATTTCCTTCCACTTTGGCGGAGGATGCCCATACCGCCGGGTTTCTTCTGGACAGAAAAGCGGATCTGACGATTCTGGCTTCGTTTCTGAAGCAGGCCTATGCCAGGCAGCACAAGGACATCCTTTACGAGATGATTCGGAAAAGCCAGACCGTCAAACGGTCCGGTTTTTCTGTGGGGTTTTCAATACTGGACATTGAAGGACGGATTCAGAATCTGGCCATGGTGGTACAGATGTATCGTGAAATCATCAATGTGGATGCCGCATTCGGTATTTTTCGGGACATGGCTCAGGACAAGTGCATGGTGATCGGGCGAAGCGGGGTGGATGAGATCAACATCAGCCTGATTATGCGCAGTCTGGGCGGCGGTGGACACCCCGGTGCCGGATCCGCCCTGATCAAGGCCGCCAATCCCCAGGTGGTCCAGGAAATGATCATGGAACTGGTCAGCGGCAATCAGCAGACCTCGGTGATGCTGTCGGATATCATGTCCTATCCGGTGATCAAGGTGCATGAAGACACCCCGGTAAAAAAAGTGATTCAGATTCTACGCGACATGGGATGTACCGGCCTGCCGGTGGTGGACAGTCAGGATGATCTGGTGGGGATCGTATCCAGGCGGGATCTGAAAAAAGTCCGTCAGTCCAAGCAGATGACCGCCCCGGTCAAGGCGTTCATGGCAAGGAACGTGATCACCATTTCTCATGACAGAAGTGCGGTGGAGGTGGCCCGGCTCATGATCAAGCATGACATCGGACGGGTTCCCGTAGTCAAGGAGGGCAAAATGATCGGTATTGTCACCCGGTCCGATGTGATGATGTATTTTTACGACATGCTGCCGGATTAAGCGGACATTTTGAGCCTGGCCGCCGCCTTGACCGCCAGTTTTTCCCTGAATATCTTGGCATTGTGCCGGATGTCCACGGGAAAGTTTTTTTCAATGAAAATATGATGGATCTCTTCGGTCAAAGGGTTGGCTTCGGCCAGGGCTGCGAGTTCGGCAATCAGGGTTTTCGGGTTGTCGATTCGCTCCGACGGTTCCACAAAGATCACGGGTATCTGGCTGCCCAGTGGGCCGACTCCAGTCAATGCGCTGCGATACACTGCCGGATGGTTGTTGAAAATCGATTCCACCGGAATGGTGAACAATGTGCCGTTTTCCGTGACCACCCGGTGGCTTTTTCTACCGCAGAACCAGATCCGGCCCTTGGAATCCATCCATCCCAGGTCCCCCATGCGGTGCCAGATCCGGCCGTCGGAATCCGGGATTTTGGCCTGAAGATCCGCTTCCCGGTTGTTGAAATAGTGTTCCGTGACCAGATCCGCCTTGACTGCGATTTCCCCCACCTGTTTTTCAGACACCATCAGAGATTCTCTGATCTGGGTGATGGGCGTATCCGTGATTTTTATCAGACAGACGTTTGTGTCGCAAATGGGCCGTCCGATGCACAGGCCGAATCCTTTTTCCGTCATATGCCTTGTTTCCGTCAGAATTTCATCCGATGCAATGGAGATGACCGGCACCGCTTCGGTGGCCCCATACGGGGTATGGATCAGCGCATCTTTGGACAGGAGGGCGGAAAACTGCTCGATATTTGCCGGTGACACCGGGGCCCCGGCAGACACCACCCGGCGAAGGGACGGCAGTGTGATGTCGTGCTCGTTGCCGTATTTGCCCACCCGGTTGAGCAGTGCCGGGGATGCGAACATGTTGGTGACCCCGTGATTCTCGATGGCTTCAATGATTTTGTCCGGATTTGCTCTGGCCGGCCGGGTGGGGTCCATGTCCGGTATGACCGCAGTCATGCCCAGGGCCGGGTCGAACAGGGCGAACAAGGGAAATGTGGGCAGATCGATCTCATCGGGCTGGATCTTGAAATGGGCCTGGATCTGCCGGATCTGGGCATCGAAATTGCCATGGGTGTAAACCACGCCTTTGGCCGGACCGGTGGACCCGGTGGTAAACACGATGGCTGCGGTTTCGTCCCGGGTGGTCCGGGCCGGAGTGAACGGGCCGGGTTCCCGGCACATCAGCTGTCTGAAAGTGTGCCCCCCCCAGAACCATTTGCGGCCCACGGTGACCCAGTGTTGGATCTGCTTGAAATATCCCGGCTTCACCAGCCTTAAGATATGGGCTTTTTCGATGCCGATGAACGCTTTGGGCCGTCCCTGGTGCAGGCACTGCACCATCCGGTCGATGCCCATGCCCGGATCCACCACCACGGGCACGGCCCCCACTTTGAACATGGCAAACACGATGATGAAAAATTCCATACCCGGCGGGACCATGAGAATGGTGCGGGTGCCCCGGACGATCCCGATATTTTCCAGGCCGGCACCCAGGCGGTCGGACAGGAGGTCCAGCTGTTTGAAGGTCAAGTGGCTGTAAAGAACATGGTTGTCTCTGGTCCGGCCGGCAGGGTATACCACGGCCCGTTTGTAAGGCATGTTCCGAGCGGTCTTTGTCAGGCTTTCAGCGATATTGGTGTAAGTGGTCATAAATGGTCTTTTTTCCAATTCAGTCAAACATATCAGGAAACCAGAAACCGGTGAATTTGTTCTGCGGTTTCTTCGGGTTTGTCTTCAAACAGGTAGTGTCCGGCATCTTCAAATACATGGGACTGGGCACCGGGCAGCCGGATCAAAAATTCATCCAGAAAACAGGTGTCAAACACAAAATCTTTTGCACCCCATAACAACAGGACCTGGTTTGGATCCAGGCGGTGAAGCTGCTGATCCACCCGGGCCACCACTTCCCAGGCAGGATCTGCGTGATCCAGGGGAATGTCCTGGACAAATTTCAGGGTGGCGATGCGGTTTTTCCAGCTGTTGTAAGGGGCGGTGAGTCCTTTTTTCACCCGGCCGGACAACCGGGTGGCTGCCCCCAGGTACAGGGCGCCCTTCGAGAACAGGTTCAGCCCCAAAACCGCCGGCACCGCAAACCAGTTCAGATATTTGATCGCCCATAACATCCAGGGGAACCGTTTGGCTTTTGGCAGAAAAAAACCGGACGTATTGGTAATCACCAGCCGATAGATCCGGTCCGGATGATCCAAAGCCCAGGCCAGACCGATCATTCCGCCCCAGTCATGAACGATGAGATTCAGTTTTCCTTCCGGCACGGTGCAGGCCAGAAATGCGTCCAGGTCCGCCACCCGGGATGACAGGGTATAGTTGTAGGCTTCAGTGCCCGGTTTGTCTGAAAACCCGCAGCCGATATGGTCCGGTACCAGGGTCCGGAACTCTGTGGACAACCGTGCCGTCAGGCGGCGAAAATAAAACGACCAGGTGGGGTTGCCGTGAACCATGACCACCGGGGGCCCTTCTCCTTCATCCAGGAAATGAAGCAGATGCCCGTTAATGTTCAGAAAATGGGGGGCAAACGGGTATTCCGTCTCAAATCCCCTGGTGGAGGTGATTCGGCCGTTGATGCGCCGACAGGTTACCATTCCACCCCCAGCACATAACAGTTGAGTCCGGAGCCCACCCCGATGAAAGCCACATAATCCCCGGGCAACAGAAACCCGCGTTCATCTGCAATGGCCGCAGTGATGGGCAGAGACACCGTGCCCACATTTCCCAGGAAAGGAAACGTGGAAAAATCCTTGGCCATATCCAGGCCAAGGGCCGCGTAGAAGCGCTGGTGGTGAATGGCGCCCACCTGATGGCCGATTACCTTGTCCGGTTTGTCGTCCGGCAGGTCCAACAGCTGTTTCATGTCCTGAAACGTTTGGGTGGCCAGAACCAGCCCGTTTTCCAGAACTTCGTTGGCCCGGGTACGCATGATCACTTTGGCATCCGTGGGCATGCCTTTTTTTTCAAACCGCCAGAAGCACAGATCATGGTGCTGAATGGCATTTTTCACCACCCCGCCTTTGAGACAATGATGACGGATGCCGTCATCTCCCAGGGATCCGTCGGTGAGCAGCACGGCGGCCGCCCCCGATCCCCCGGTCATGGTGGCTATGGTGTCCTTGTAGAAATCAAGGCTTTTGTGGGCGTTGATCTCTTCGATGGTGCTGTCCACGATCTGCCGGGCGGTTTCACAGGAGACCACCAGTCCGGCTTTGATATTGCCCAGCTGGATTTCATTGGCTACCTGGACCATGCCGGTGACCATGCCCAGGCAGGCGGATTTTACATCGTAGATATGGGCATCCGGCCCGATATCAAGGCGGTGGGCGATATGACAGGAGGTGGCCGGTTCAAACCCGTCCTGGCCGACCCCGCAGAACACCAGGACCCCGATGTCTGACGGGTCGATGCCTGCCTGGTCCATGGCCCGTTGACCGGCCACGGCCGCGTGCTCGGCCAGGGTGTGGTCTTCGTCCCAGTACCGGCGCTCCCGGATCCCGGTCAGGGCTTCCAGCTGGCCGGGGTTGAATCCCACGGCATCGAGGAACGGTTTGAGCCGTTCTTCGATCTGTGCCGTGGTGACAATGTGAGGGGGCAGCTCATACCCGAATGAAGTGATAAAAACATTGGTGTATTTCATTGGTGTCTCCACACGTGTCTGAGGTGGTTCAGAGTGACCCCGGTGAGGATCATGCCCATATCCTTGTATAAAACGATCCGCAGGTCATCGGCGAACATGTGGGCGTCGGCGATGACGAACGGCTGTCTGCCATCAGCGGTATATCCCATCTGTTTGATATCGATTTCATACCTGGCTTTTCGGGTGGCCGGGGTCACCGGTCCCCGGCATTTGAGATCGCTTTCATTGTCCGGCAGCACGTCAAACCGGGCCAGGGGATCCGGGGTCACCCACCCCATGCGCTGGACAAAGATACGCAGGGCATGGGCGCAGCATTCATACATCAGGGTGCCGGGCATGACCGGATCATCGATGAAATGACAGGTCAGAAACCAGGCATCCGGATGGATGTCCGCTTCCGCCACGATAGACCCCAGCCCATTTCTGCCGCCGTTGGGATCAAAGGACAGGACCCGGTCGATCAGATGCATCCGCCCGCCGGGCAGGCGCTGGGCCGCGCCCAGGGTGATACCGGCAAAATCCCTGCCGAATGCCGCGGCCAGATTGCCGTGCCGCAGGTGCCGGACCTGGTCGTCGTCAAACGATGCCGGCTGAACCGGCACCAGCGGCTCGAACCGGATATCGGACCGGGTATTGTGCCTGGTATCGAACGGAATATCGGACCGGACCGGTTCCCGGTCCTGTTTTTTGAGGACAATCCCGCCGGAGTTGATGACCTCCTGTTCCGTGAAAAAACCGGCACAGCCGTCCCGCATGGAGATGAACAACCGGTCGTCGATATAGCCCCTGTAATGGAAAAAGAACAGATACACCTCCCCCTGTCTGAGAAACCGGTCGATGCAGATGTGATATTCAATGGTTTCTCCGGGTTCGGGCAACGGCCGGTGAAACGTGACTTTGGCATCCAGCAGCCGGTATCTTCGCCGTCCTTTGACCGCATGGTCGATGCCCAGATACGCGCACAAAAACAGATCAGCCTGGCCCGCTTCGATGGAAATGGACACCGGTGCCACCCCGCCGTCCAGATACCAGGCACCGGGCACAACATCATGCTGAGTGATGATTTTTCCCGGTCCCAGGGAACAGGGGTCGCCTTCAACAGTCAGAATCCGGTCTACCAGCATCAGGGGTTCGTCCGGGAGCCGTACCCGGACCGGATAGGCGTCGATGATGTCAAAGTCGGGCCCCAGGACCCTGCCGGCACGGCCGACGGCAAATTCCATGCACTGGTCCCGGGTGAACAGCCAAGGGCCGGGCATTGACTGCGGGCCATCGCTTTCATGGATTGACGGGTCAGAACGGGTTTCTTTGATTGCGGCGGCCGCCGCTTTGGTCAAAGCGGCAAACTGTGCCTGCATATGATTCATGTTGGTTTGAGACAAAGACAGGAATTTTTCATGGGCCCGGGCTGTGATGTCAGATGCAGCAGTCAGGTTTTCCGGGTTCATGCACCCGGGGTCAAAATGGTGTATGAAATGGCCCGGGGACGGATTCGGGTTCAAAATCGTGAGCAGGTCGTCAGGGATGGGCGGCCGGGTGGTGGTCACGGTGATGGTGTCTGGCCCGGCTGCAGATCTTGATGGATGGGGGCGGGCATCTGAAACCGTTGGGACGGCATCTGCAGCCGGGGCTGAAGCAAGCAGGCAGAAACCGGCACATCCGTCCCGGCTAATGGCGGCGGCAGCTGCCCGGCGGTTACCGGCAGGTGTTTCCGGCCACGGCACAGGGGTGTCCGGCATCACAAACCCGGTCTGTTTCAAGGCCTGCAACCCGGGACCGGCCTGAAAACCTGAAAAGGTGCGATGATTCAGGCACAGGGCCGTGTGAATTACGGAAATCAACCCGGAAACCCCGCGGGTGTCTCCGGCCGTGCCGGCGGTCCATCCTAAAACACATGAAGGGGGGGCATCCACTGGCTGATGACGGGTCAGGGCATGGGCTTCAATATCAGCCAGAGGACCATATCCCCCGGAATGGGTATTGAACAACGACAGATCTGAAAACGATATGCCGGTCTGTTCCAGGCATTGGTTCAAAGAAGTCAGGTAGAAAGAATCGGAAAGATCATGATTTGCGTCCACAGGGCCGCCGCTGCCGCCGGACACCCCTTCGATCACCGCATAGATCCGGTCCTTGTCTTTTTTTGCATCTGCCAGGCGTTTGATCACAACAGCGGCCCCGCCTTCTGCCGGCCGGGCCCAATCCATGGGCAGATGGGCCTGATTCAGGCAGAACGACCGGATATCGCCGGCCATGTCCACAGCCGCGCAGATGAACCAGTCGGTTTCATTGGCTGCCAGAGACCGGATTCCCACCTCCATGGTTTTCATGCCTGACACCGCGTCAGCAGAAATCGTAAAGCACGGGCCTCCCAGTTTGAATTCCCGGGCCACCCGGGAGGCGGCAATACCGCCTAAAGCCCCGAGGGTGCGGTTGAATGTCAATGGCGGGGAGAGCTGGTCCAGTCGGGTGTCATCCAGTTCATGGGCATGCCACCGCAATGAGAAATCCGCAGCACCGAAATCAAAATCAATGCCCACCGCACACCCGGCCCGGGTCCGCGGACCTTGCGTTTTGGCTGGCCGGAGAGAGATCCCGGCATCGGTCAAAGCGCCTTTGACGGCTTTGAGCAGCACCAGATGCTGAGGCAGGATATCGGGTATCTGAACCGGGGGAATGTGAAATTCGTCCACAGTCAGAGACAGGCGGGTCAGAAATCCGGCACGCATCCGGGTTTGATCCGCAGACAGATGGTCGATTCGCCGCCATCGGTTTGCCGCCGGGGCCGGACCGGGGAGGTGATGACCCAGCATCATATCGGAGAATTGATTCAGATCCGCACAGTCACCGGTCATTACCTGCATACCCACGATGGCGAATTTTTCCGGATCGGTTGCCGCCATGTCCGCTGAATCAGAAGATGGAAAAACAACGGACGCGGGCAATTTTTGAAAAGACCGGGAAGGCATGAATTCTTCCACCAGCAGATGGGCGTTGATTCCGCCGAACCCAAAGGCGGAGATTCCGGCCCGTCTGGGTTCTTCTGGATTTGAACAGCTCCACTCATCAGCTTTTGTCTGAACCTGCACCCGGGTGTTGTCAAGAGGATGATCGTCGGGCAGGGCTGAAAAGTTGCAGGATGGCGGCAGCAGGTGCCGGTTCATGGCCAGAAGCGTTTTGATGATGCCGGCAGCGCCGGCCGCTGTGAGCAGATGGCCGATATTGGATTTCACCGACCCGATGGCCAGGGGGGTGTTCAGACACTCATATTTTTCCAGAACAGCCCGGATACTGGCCAGTTCCACCTTGTCGCCCACCAGGGTGCCGGAACCATGGCATTCCATGTACTGGAGATGGGCGGGCGTCAGACCGGCCATATCATAGGCAGCAGCCATGGCCCGCACCTGGCCTTCCGACGCCGGGGCCACGAGCGTCCCCTCGATGTCATTGGACACGCCCCAGCCTTTGATGATGCCATGAATGGTGTCTTTGCAGGCCAGGGCATCTTCCAGGCGTTTGAGGACCAGAATGCCGCAGCCTTCTCCTACCACCAGCCCGTCGGCCTGCCGGTCGAACGGGGCGCACCGTCCGGACGGGGACAATGCCGCCAGCTGGGTGAATCCGATCTGGGTGTACAGGGAATCGGGCCGGGACACACCGCCGGTGATCATGACATCGGCCTTTCGGCTGATCAGTTGTTCGCATGCCAGTTTAACGGCAACCAGGGAAGACGCACATGCGGCATCCAAAGTGTAACTGCCGCCCTTCAGATTAAAGGCCCGGGCCAGGACAGCCGCCGGCCCCGAGACCATGGCACAGGCAATGGCATCAGAAGGGTTGGCCGGGCGCGGATGACGGCGGCATAACTGGTCCCGGGAAAAGGCCGATGCCGTGTCCGTGGGAAGGGCAATGGCTGCCAGGATCACCCCGGAGCGCTGCTTGAGATCCTCGGGCAGATGGCATGCACGACATGCGGTCCGGCCCGCGGTCAAAACCAGTTGATGAACCGGATCCAGCTGTGACAGAAGGCGCTCATCCATACCAAACCCAGCCGGATCAAAAGTGAAATCGGTAATCAGCCCGGCCCGGTCGGAAACAGCCCGGTCCGGGCAGGGGGATGAAACGACCATTTTCTCAACCGGCGCGACCCACCGGTGGGGCGGTACCTGAATGATATGCTGTTGTCTGTTCAGAATATGGGTGATGAACCGCTCATTATCAGGGGCGCCTGGAAAGATGCCGGCCATGGAAACCACGGCGATATGCGGGGTATGGGATGTCATAGAGGGTCATATAATGGAGAAGAAAAAGGATTTCAAGGTGCGCGTGTAAAATTTGTGTAAAATGACCGGAACCTCAAAAGTATATCAGAAAAAATCCCTGGATCACGGGCCATGCCAGCAAAACAGCTGTAACAATCATCAGAAAAACAGCCAGAGCACGGTCCAGACTGTTTTCCAGCCGTCGGTCGTCATATCCCAGTATCCACCCTGTGGCAATGCCTCCCACCAGCCCGCCGGCATGGCCCCAGTTATTGATATTGGGCAGCAGAAACCCGATCAGAATCAGACTGAAAATCCATCCCGAGGTCTGCTGATACACCTGCTGTCCCCGGGGGCCGCCCCTGGATCTGCCGAAATACAGAAGCGCGCCAATGAGTCCGCACAGCCCGGAGGATGCGCCAATGGTCAACGGCACATTGCCCAGCACTGACAGCAGAAATCCGGATGCGCCGGAAAGGGTATAGATCGTGAACATCCGAAATGACCCATATTCCGCCATGACCAGCGGGGCAACGGTCTTGAGCGCCAGCATGTTGAACACGATATGCAGCAGACTGCCGTGAAGCCAGTTGGCAGTGATCAATGATTCCCATGCGTGGTAGGCTTGAATGGGAATTTTCCCTGAAGCACCCAGAAAGATGAGTATATCCGTAGACGGGCTCAAGGCCTGAAACGGGTTGAATCCGGTGTGCATGGACCGGCCGCTGTAAATCAGGCTGATCACAAACAAGAGCACATTGGTATAAAGAATGGTGTTCAGTATCCGGGAAGGGGAGATCCTGTCATAGTATGCTTGTTTGAAATTCATTTATAGACCTTGTTTTTCTGTAAATTAAGGCAGTCATGTAAGTGGAAGGGCTTTGTGCAGTATTTCCTCTAAGGATTGGTTGATAAAGGTTTCCAGTTTTCTGCGTGTAAAGTGCCATTCCGTGCGTGTCAGGGTCAGGACAATGGGAATGATGGTGAGCTGTTTTTTATCCGGGGTCCCCAGGTAAAACGTCAGGTCGATGACCAGGGTCATGTCTGTCACCAGGTTGTTTTTTTCCGCGCGGCATTCAAACCGGTTGATATCCGCGGTCAGTACACGGGTCAGATGCGACGGTGTCGTGGATACCCCCTGTGCCGTGATCGGCCAGGCAGGAATCAGTGACACATGAAATCCGTTTTGTTCCAGAAAGCTCCGGCTGACCCGCGTCAAGGTGGATGCCAGATCCTGATCTGAGACCACAAAAATTTCCCGGCTGTGTTCAGACAGCTGCCGGAACCCCACATGCCCTTTTGCCGCGTTGATCCGTTTATCGGTGAAGCGGGTCAATCCTGCAGACCGGGTTCGTTCCGGACACGTTGCTGCGGCAGGATAATACAGGTCAAGATATTTGGGGCCGGGGACGGCGCAACCGGACACCAGCAATGCGGCAATCACCAGGCCGATCATCTGCCCGGCAGAAAGGGATTTCAACAAATTAAACCATGGAAAAGCCTGTTTCATATGCTTAGTTCAATTTGATCGGTTTGATGGTAACGGCTGCCAGGTACTCCTTGACGCCGCCCAAGGTCAGGGAGAACATCCTGGATCCGGTGAGCATGGCCACGGGATTGTCCGAAGATCCGCAGGCCCGTGCAAATGCCGGTCCCATGACCGCAGATGGATCAACGGTCTCCTGGCCGGTGTTTTTCATCTGTTGGACATAGGTGTCCAGGCGCTCTTTGAGAATGGTGAAATAATCGATGGGTTGCCCCGTGGTGGTTTCCGTGAGGGTGGAAATGTTTTGGGAAAATTCCTGGATCATCTGCCAGAATGTATCGGTTAAAAACGCTTTGTTTTTGTCACTGACGGGCATGAAAAAAGAAATCCCCCACCCCACCGTCAGAATTTTCAAAATACCCAGTTCATACTCCAGGGTGACCGGATTCAGGCCGGATTCCGGGGGCAAAGATTTAAGCATGGTTTTCAGGTCAGTCCGGTCAACGGCAAACGCAGCCAGATTCCGGGCGGTTTCTTCCATTGTCAGGTGCATCGACGGGTTTGAGGTGGTCATAAACACTTCCTTTGGGGTATACAAAACAGGTGATTTATGGCATAACATACAGCATTCAACCGCAAATATCCAGAATGGAAAGGGGCAAACATTGGCAAAGATTCAGATCACACTCAAACTGTTTGCCACCCTGGCACCTTATCTGCCTGAAAATGCAGACCACTTCCAGATTGAACCGGGCACAACCGTGCAAGAAATCATGAGGTCACTTCAATTACCACCGGATGCCGTGAAGCTGATTTTTGTGAACGGCAGAAAACAGGAGAACACCCATGCGCTTGAACCCGGAGACCGGCTGGGATTGTTTCCGCCGGTGGGAGGAGGATGATGGCTATGTCCATTGAATCGGAAAGATATGACCGCAATTTTGACACCCTGACCCGTACTCAGCAGGCAAAGCTGGCATCCTCCCGCGTGGCGGTGCTGGGTCTGGGCGGCCTGGGGGGCGGCGTCAGTGAAATGCTGGCCCGGATTGGGGTGGGCCATCTGACATTGATCGACGGGGATGTGTTCGACCCCAGCAATCTGAACCGGCAGCTGTTGTGCACCGAAGACCTGGTGGGAACATCCAAAGCCATGGCCGCTGAGAAGCGGATCCAGGCGGTCAATTCCACGGTTCAGGTCACAGCCGTTCACCAGTATGCCGACAGCGACACCCTGTATGATATGATCAAAGACTGTGATCTGGTGGTGGACTGCCTGGATTCCATCCACACCCGGTTCATGCTCCAGGCGGCTGCCAAAAAAGCGCAAATTCCCCTGGTGGCCGGTGCCATTGCCGGTGTGACCGGTCAGGTGACCGTGATTTTTCCGGACGACAAAGGGTATGAACTCATCTATGGCAAAAAAGAGCACCTGCCTGCCAGAGGCATCGAGTCCCGGACCGGGAATATCTCCTACTGCGCTTTGATGGTGGCGGCACTCCAGGCGTCGGAATGCGTCAAAGTGCTGCTGGACCGGGGCGATATTCTGCGCAACAAACTGTTGATCATGGAACTGTGGTCCAATTCATTCGAGGTGATGGATCTGATATGAAGCAGACAGACATGTACGAGAAGGCAGCGGACATCATTGCCAATGCCCGGCGGTGCGTGGCATTCACCGGCGCCGGTATTTCCGTGGAAAGCGGAATTCCCCCCTTCAGAGGCGAAAACGGGCTGTGGAACAAGTATGACCCTTCCACCTTTGACATCAGCTATTTTCACCGGCACACCAAAGAATCCTGGCAGGTGATCAGAGAAATTTTTTATGACCTGTTCGGCAGGGTCCGGCCCAATGGGGCCCATACGGCCCTGGCGCATCTGGAGTCGAATGGGATCGTAAAAAGCGTGATTACCCAGAATGTGGACAACCTGCATTATGATGCCGGCTCCACCGTGGTGCATGAATTCCACGGATCTCTCAAACGTCTGATATGTCTGTCCTGCACTCGCCGGTATCCCATATCGGAGATCAGTCTGGACCGGCTTCCCCCGGTCTGTCCGCACTGTGATGGGATTCTGAAACCGGATGTAATCTTTTTCGGTGAAGCTATCCCGGAACCGGCCGGGAGCCTGTCCTTTGAGGAAACCCGGCAGGCGGACTGCTTTATTCTCATCGGCACCACCGGCACCGTGGCCCCGGCCAACCTGATTCCATCAGCAGCCAGATCCAACGGGGCCGCCATCATTGAAATCAATCCTGTGCCCTCTGAATATACCGCCCGTGTGACTGATATTTTTCTTCAGGACAGCGCCACAAAAGCCATGACCCGGCTGGTGGAAAAAATAGCCGGAAAAACCCGGTAGCCGGAACCGATTGCAGCCTGAAACAGACAACTGAACTAGCAAAGGAGTAACTCATGCCCGAAGACTGTCTTTTCTGTAAAATAGTCAACAAAGAAACCGACACCCGGTTTCTGTATGAAGACGACACCTATGTGGTGTTCAAAGATATCAAGCCGGCAGCCCCGGTCCACCTGCTGCTGGTGCCCAAAACCCATATCCGCAGCATCAACGACCTTGAGCCGGATCACCAGCCCATGGTGGGGGGACTGTTTTTTCTGGCCGCAAAAATGGCCAAAGAACAGGGGGTGGACCGGTCGGGATACAAACTGCTGTTCAATGTGGAACGGGGCGGGGGCCAGGTGATTTTTCACCTGCACCTGCACCTGATCGGCGGCTGGCGCCGGTGAAAACCATTCAATCTCATGGTAATGAACACGAAAAAGTGACATTTTTTGTTGACAAACCCTAAAATGCCCTGTAGACAGATTGTTCATTGATAGATAAAAAGGTGGGACCAAAACCATGATACGCAAAACAGGACAGTTTATATTCAATTTTGGACGCTTCTTCTTTTTTAGGAGCGTTCATCCGGTGTAATGGTTATTGAATAACTGATAAGAATAAAGCCCCGGGTGGACAAGATGAGCCACCCGGGGCTTTATGTTTTTTTAAAGGGCTTCGGGAAAATAATCCTGAAGCCCTTTTGTTTTTTTACAGGCAGAAAAACCCCATTAAGGGCTGCCGATATAAGGAGGAATTTGAGATGAAACTTGTTTTGGACAAACAGATCACCCCGGACCAGGAAGCAGGTGTTCACGCCATGCTTGCCGAAGACGGCTGCGTCAGCCGCAAAATCTCGGATGCCGGTCAGTCCGTGATCGGCATTGTAAAAAAAGGCACCAGAAAACCGGATGAATATCTGGGCGTGCCCGGCATTGCCCAGGTGCTGCCTGTTTCCACGGCCTACAAGCTGGTGAGCCGGGAGTTCAAGACCGAAGACACCCGGGTGGCCATCAACAACGTGGTGGTGGGCGGGGACCGCATCGTGGTGATTGCAGGGCCCTGTGCAGTGGAAAGCCTGGACCAGGCCATGACCATCGCAAAGCAGGTGAAACGGTATGGGGCTTTGCTCTTCCGGGGCGGGGCATATAAACCCCGGTCATCCCCATATTCCTTCCAGGGGCTGGAAGAGGAGGGCTTGAAAATACTGGCAAAGGTCAGGGAAGAAACCGGTCTGGGCGTGGTCACGGAGATGACCTCCCCTTCCCAGGCGGATCTGATGGAAAAATATGTGGATGCCATCCAGATCGGGGCCAGAAACATGCAGAATTTCGAGCTGCTCAAATGCGCGGGCAAGATGAAAAAGCCGGTGGTACTCAAACGGGGACTGGCCGCCACCATCCAGGAGTGGCTGATGTCTGCCGAATATATCGCCGCCGGCGGAAACACCGATATCATTTTGTGTGAGCGGGGTATCCGGACATTCGAGCCCTATACCCGCAATACCCTGGACCTGTCCGCCATCCCCGTGCTCAAACAGCTCACCCACCTGCCCATTGTCATCGATCCCAGCCATGCCACCGGGATCAGAGAAAAGGTCAGTCCCATGGCCAGGGCGGCCGTGGCGGCCGGGGCAGATGCCCTGATGATCGAGGTACACCATGATCCGGACAATGCGTTGTCCGACGGCCCCCAAAGCCTGTATCCCGAGCAGTTCGGCAAACTGATGCGCGATATCTACACCATTGCACCGGTGGTGGGCAAGCAGCTGGATTTTGATTATCTGAAAAAATCGGAACTGATCCATGACCTGCCGGACAGCGCGTCCAGAACCGCCGCGTTCATCGGTGAGTTCGGGGCTTACAGCCATAAGGCGGCCCTGTCATATTTCGGGGAGGATATCACCCCGATCCCCATGAAAGGGTTCAGGGATATCTTTGACACAGTGGCGGCGGGCCGGTCCGAATATGGGGTGATTCCGCTGGAAAATTCGCTGTCCGGCTCCATCCATGAGAATTTCGACCTGCTCCAGGAATATGACCTGAAAATCATCGGTGAGATCGTTATCCGGATCCAGCATGCCCTGATCGCCCACAAAGGGGCGGTCAAGGACAATATCACACAGGTGCTGGCGCCACCCCCGGCACTGGCCCAGTGTGCCAACTACCTGGACCAGTATCCCTGGATGGCCCGTATTCCGGTGGCGGCCACTTCCCAGGCGGTCAAACAGGTGAAGGATTCAGATGATGTTCACCTTGCCGCCATTGCGTCCACCATGGCGGCACAGATTTTTGACATGCAGATCCTGGACGAATCCATTGAGGATAATCCCCGGAATTACACCCGGTTTGCCGTGATTGCCAGAGAATACAAAGGCCGCAAAAAAGTGGCCAAAACCTCGGTAATTTTTTCCACCGGCAACAAGCCCGGGGCCCTGTTCGAAGTCATGAAAATTTTCAGCGACCATGACATCAACCTGGTGAAGCTGGAATCCCGGCCCATTCACGGAAAACCCTGGGAATACATGTTTTATGCGGACCTGGAGGCGGATATCCTTCATCCGGATATGGCCGCCATGGTGATCGGTTTAAAGGAAAAAACCGAAACGTTCCGGGTGCTGGGGCGGTATTGAAAAATCTAAAAAAGGCTATCCTTCACGGATGGGGACAATAATGATTTCAACCCGGCGGTTCATGGCATGATCCGAGGATATGGGACGGGATTCCCCATACCCCACTGCCTTGACACGCTGGGCCATCACTCCGTTGCGGATCAGCTCATTTTTAACGGCTTGGGCTCTTTGTTCGGACAAGCGCAGGTTATATTCTTCCGAGCCCCGGGTGTCGGTATGCCCGCCCACTTCGATGATGGTCTGGGGATATTTGTTCAGAACATCGGATATGCGCTGCAATTCTGCATAGGCACCGGGCAGTAATGTGCTTTTATTATAATCAAAAAAAGTTTCCCCTCTAAACGTGGCCCGTAAAACATCCTGATCTCTGGAGATACTGGCTGATTCTGTGTATGCAATGGCATTTTGCAGATCCTTCTCCTGATTGTCCATGTAGCGCCCGATCTGGTTGCCTGCCAGGCCACCCAATGCCGCGCCGATACCGGCGCCGATAAGTGTGGCTTCAGTGTCTCCGCCGATCACCTGCCCAAGAAGGGCACCGACGCCTGCACCAACCCCTGCACCGGCAGCGGTCCCCTGGCCTTGTTGGGTTTGCAGTGCAGTGCAGGAAAACAGACTGACAAGCATGGCAACAGCAAAAATAGTCGTTAAAATTTTTTTCATCTCGTGGGTCTCCTTTTTAAAATTATTTTTTATACCCTTTTAAGTCTGTGACACCGCAGGACCAAAAAAGTTCATTATTTTTTTGGTCTTGTCTTTTTTTTATAAATATACCATATACGTTTGCAAAAAACAGAAAAAAATTTCACCCTTGGTCCGGCGTGGCAGGCTTCGACACCAGACAGGTCATTGTTCCTTCCAATGTACCGGGGTCATGTGTTTTGACTATTTTCGGGCGTATTGAAATCCCGGATGAAGATCTGCCAGAATGCCACGAACAATGCCGCCAGTAAAGGACCGATCACAAATCCGTTGATGCCGAACAGGGCAAATCCCCCCAAAGTGGACAGCAGCACCAGGTAATCCGGCAGTTTGGTGTCCCGGCCCACCAGGACGGGCCGCAGGAAGTTGTCCACCAGGCCGATCACCCCGGCCCCGAAACCAGTGAGAATCAGGCCTTGGATCCAGCTGCCCGTTGCAAACAGATAAACGGCCACCGGTACCCACACCAGGCCGGCCCCCACCATGGGAATCAATGACAGCAGGGTCATGATCACGCCCCACAGCAGCGGTGCCGGAATCCCCAGTATCCAGAAGATAACCCCTCCCATGCTGCCCTGAACGGCTGCCACCAGAAGGTTGCCTTTGACCGTGGCCCGCGTGACCTCTGCGAATTTGGAAAACAACAACTGCTCCCGTTCATCCCCCAGGGGCAGTGCCCGGACCAGCAGGTCTACCAATCCGGCCCCGTCTTTGAGCATGAAAAAGGCCAAATAAAGCATCAGACCTAAGTTGACAAACCATTGGGCCGCATTCTGGCCGAACTGCACGGCGTTCTGAGCAATGAACTGACTGACCGTGATGGCGGCATTGGACAGCTGGGACTTGAAAGTGGCCAGATCCAGATTGAACCGGTCCATAAGGCTCTGGATGGCCGGAAATGCCTGTCGAATCTGCTCGATGTACTGCCCGATATTGATGTCTCCGCTTTGCAGGCGCTGATACACACCCGCCCCTTCCTGGAAAAACGAGACTGTCAAAAACAGGGTCGGGATGACACCGATGGTGATGACCACCAACAGGGTGGATAATGTCGCAAACGTTGCCCGGTTGTTCCATAATTTCAAAAACCGCTGCTGAAGCGGTGCGAACACCAGCCCGATGACGCAGGCCCAGAACACGGCGCCGAAAAACGGTTTGAGCAGATAGAAAAACAGAGCCGTCACCAGGACCAGCATGGCCAGAAAAGTGCCTTGTTCCAGTTTTCTCATTCTCGCTCCTTTTTATGATTTCGGGAAGGGTGTCTTTTGGGTGATGCCAGATACCCGGCTGCAATGGAGGCACCGATGATGATGCCCCCGCCGATCAGGGTGGAAGGCGCCGGGATTTCATTGAGAAGGAAAAATGCCAGCACAATACCGTAGACCGGTTCCAGACCGGTGATCACTGAGGCGGTCTGGGCCCGGATCTGTTTGAGGGAACTGATGAACAGGGTGTGGGACAGGGCTGTGCACACCACCCCCAAAAAGATCAGGGCCGGGAGATCGGTTGTCGCCAATGCCCTGGGTCGGATGAGAATGACGGGAATCAAAAGGCACAGGGCAGCGAACAGGTTCTGATAAAACGCCACGGCCACGGGATCCGACACCCGGACGTTTTTCCGGTTCACCAGGGCCAGGATGGCGAAGGTCAGGCCGGACAAAATGCCGTAAAATCCCCCCAGCGTGGTCTGATTGGACAGGTCAGGCTCCGGGATGACCAGGCAGATGCCCGAGAATACCACCAGCGCCGTCAGAATATCCCGGCGGTCCAGGGGTTCTTTGAACACCAGCGGTTCCATGAACGTGACAAACAAAGGAAAGGTGGAAAAGGTCACCAGGCCAACAGCCACGCTGGAGATTTGGATCGACAGAAAGAAAAAATACCAGTGGACGGCCAGCAGCGCACCCTGGAGAATGAACAGACCCATCCCCCGGCCTGGAATGTCAGACAGCCGGGTGCCGGAAATCAGCCGGGCGTAAACGCCCAGGGCCATGGCCGCGAACAGGGTTCTGCCCAGAACGATGTACAGGGGGCTGGCATCGATGAATTTGCCGAACAGCCCGGACAGACCGAACAGCAGCACGGCACTGTGGATCATGAGCAGCGGGTGGACCGCTTGTCCGGGTTGTTTTATGGGCATCAGGCAAAGGCCCTATCGGGTCAGCTGACGGTATTTGATACGGGTGGGCGCGTCCGCCTGGATGCCCAGCCGTTTTTTGTGATCTTTTTCATAATCGGAGTAGGCCCCGTCAAACATCACGGTTTGGCTGTCCCCTTCAAAAGCCAGAATATGGGTGGCGATGCGGTCCAGAAACCACCGGTCATGGCTGATGATCACGGCACATCCGGCAAAGTTTTCCAATGCCTCCTCCAGGGCCCGCATGGTGTTGACATCTAAATCGTTGGTGGGTTCGTCCAACAGCAGGACATTGGCTTCCTGCTGGAGCATGCAGGCCATGTGCACCCGGTTTCGCTCACCGCCGGACAGGTCCGCCACCTTTTTCTGCTGGTCCGTGCCGGAAAAGTTGAATTTGCCCACATAGGCCCGGGCATTGATCTCCCGGCCTCCGATGAGCAGGGTGTCACTGCCGCCGGAGATCACTTCGTAAATGGTTTTGTCGGGATCCAGAGACGCCCGTTCCTGGTCCACGTACGCCGGCTTTACGGTCTGGCCCAGCTCGATTTTTCCGGCATCCGGGGTTTCTTTGCCCGTGATCATGTTGAACAAGGTGGTCTTGCCCGCACCGTTGGGGCCGATCACGCCCACGATGGCACCCGGGGGAATGACAAAATTCATGTCTTCCATCAGCAGCTTGTCTTCAAATGCCTTGGTGACATGGTCTGCCACAATGACCTTGTCTCCCAGCCGGGGGCCGGGGGGGATGAAAATTTCCATCTCCTTTTCCTGTTCGCCGGTATCTTTTTTGAGCAGGTCTTCATAGGCTTTGATCCGGGCCTTGGATTTGGTGCGCCGGCCCTTGGGGGACATGTTGATCCATTCCAGTTCCCGTTCCAGGGTTTTTTTGCGTTTGCTCTCGCCTTTCTGTTCGATGGACAGCCGTGTTGCTTTCTGTTCCAGCCAGGAGGAGTAGTTGCCTTTCCAGGGGATGCCTTCGCCTCTGTCCAGCTCCAGGATCCAGCCGGCCACGTTGTCCAGAAAATACCGGTCATGGGTCACTGCGATGATCGTGCCTTCGTACCGGTTCAGGTGCTGTTCCAGCCAGGCCACGGATTCCGCGTCCAGGTGGTTGGTGGGCTCATCCAGCAAAAGGATGTCGGGTTTGGACAGCAAAAGGCGGCACAGGGCCACCCGGCGTTTTTCTCCGCCGGAAATTATGTTGACCGGGGTGTCTTCGGGCGGACACCGCAACGCATCCATGGCCATTTTCAACCGGGCGTCCAGGTCCCAGGCATCCAGGTGATCCAGCTGTTCCTGAACCTTTCCCTGACGGTCGATCAGCTGGTCCATCTCCTCTTCAGACATGGGTTCGGCAAATTGTTCGGAAATTTTTTCATATTCCGCCAGAAGGTCCACGATATCCTGAACCCCTTCCTCCACCACCTCCCGGACGGTTTTAACGGAATCCACCAATGGTTCCTGTTCCAGAAATCCGACGGTATATCCTTTGGACAAAATGGTTTCACCGTTGAATTCCGTGTCCTTGCCGGCCATGATCCTGAGCAGTGAGCTTTTTCCCGAGCCGTTGAGCCCCAAAACCCCGATCTTGGCCCCGTAGAAATAGGACAGGGAAATATCCTTGAGCACCTGGCGCTTGCCATGGAACTTGCTCACATTGATCATGGAATAGATCACTTTTTTGGTATCTTCGGTCATACAGTCTCCTTGACACAAATTTAATGGTACTGGGTGATCACCGGTTCTTTGAGGATCATGTCCACGGCCTGGGCCGCCGTTTTGGCCACATTGGGAAAGCTGTCTCCAATTTTGGCGATCTGGCGCAAATTTTCCGCGGTGCGCAGAATCAGCCGGGCAAAATCCCCTTCGGCATAATCAGCGCCGGTCATCAATTCGTCCCAGGGGGTGTCATGGGCCCAGCCATACATGAGAAATGCGGGCTGAACAAAGAGATTGGGCGCTGAAAATCCGCTGGACAACAGTTTCAGGGCAAAGGGCTTCAATCCTTTGCGGATATCCAGAAATCCGGTTTTCAGCTGTTTGGGCAGGGCCCCTTCAAACAGCAGATCATCCTTGAATTCTTTTTCATTCACAAAAGACGCCATGATGGCAGCCAGCAGGGCCGGGTCCTGGTCCGGCAGCAGGTTGAGCCGGATGGCCTGGGCCACCATCAGGGGCGCATCGATGCGAAGTTTGGACGCCCACAGCCCGTCTTCGGTCAGGCGGCCGTCCCGGGTGAGGAACCCTTCATCCACCAGAAATTCCATGTGGGCCAGAAAATCGTTCCACAGCAGGGCCAGATCCTGGCCGAACCGCTTCCTGGCCGCTTTGGACCGTTTTTCACCGGCCGCGATCAGGTAAGAGGCAAATGAGTTGTCCAGCAAAGTTCTCACCTGTTCCGGCGTATGGGAGAGCAACAGGTTCAGCACCATGGAAAAATCGATCTTGATCTGGCTGTCCACGTCCAGGGCCGGGGCGTTCACCAGTTCGGCCACATGTTTGAGATCCATGAACTTGCCGGGCAGCATCAGGGCGAATCCGATATTGTCCATGCCCCGGCGGCCGGCCCGGCCGGCCATCTGCTGGAATTCGCTGGGGCTCAGGGTCTGGAAATCCACCCCGTTGAACCGGTCGGAATTGAGAATCACCACGGACCGGGCCGGGAAATTGACCCCGGCCGCCACCGTGGAGGTGGCGAACATGGCATTGAGCAGGCCTTTTGCCATCAGGGTCTCCACCACCACTTTCCAGGCGGGCAGATGCCCGCTGTGATGGGCCCCGCACCCTTTTTCCTCCAGGTCCCGGCGGTGGGGGTGACCGCTCAGATGGGGATTGTCCGCCACCAGCTGTGCCACCGTCGCTTTCAGGTCCGCCTTTTTTTGGGGTGTTTTGTTCAGCAGATCGGCGTTGCAAAGTTTCAGGGCGTTGTCGCATTCAGCCCGGGATTTTAAAAAGAAAATGGCCGGCAGCAGATCGAACCGGTCCAGGATCTTGAGGATCTCTCCGAAATCAGGCAGTCGTCCCGGCGGCGCCAGCACCGGTGGTTTCTTGGTGCCGGCAAACTTGAACACTTTGTCATGAAGCTTGGCACCATCACCCGCACCCCTGGTTTTCTTCATCAGCGGGTAAAGGGTACCGGACGGATGGAGGAAAATAGGGTACAGCGGCACCGGCCGGTGTCTGTTTTCCACAATGCGGCAGGTCCTGCCCCGGATGCTGCTCAGCCACCCGGCGATCTGATCCGGGTTGCCGATGGTGGCGGACAGTAAAAGCAGCGGGATGCGCACCGGCAGGTAGATCATGATCTCCTCCCACACCACGCCTCGTTCCGTATCCCCCAGAAAATGGGCCTCATCCAGAATGATCAGGTCGCAGTTCAGGTTTTCCCCGGTATACATGGCATCATAGAGCTGATTTCGCAGGATTTCCGTGGTGCCGATGATCACTTCGGCATCGGCATTTTCCTTGATATCCCCGGTGAGGATGCCCACATGTTCTTTTCCGAACAACTGGGAAAACCGGGCATGGATGGAATTGGTCAAGGCTTTGAGCGGGGTGGCGTACCAGATCCGGCCGTTTTTTTTCAGGCAGGTCCGGGTGGCTTCCTCGGCGATCCAGGTTTTTCCCGCACCGGTGGGGGCGGTCACCAGGCAGTCGGTTTCCTGAATGGCATCAATGGCGTCGAGCTGAAACGGGTCCGGTGAAAACGGTATGTCTTCAGGCACGCCGATCTTTTCGAAAATGCGTTTAAGCCCCTTGTCTGCATCAGGCTTCATGGACGGTATGCTGGCGGGTTTAGGCCGGGGGCGTTTACCCCGGTAATAGCGTTTTGTTTTCATTGAGGCCAAGTGTAATCATTATAGGTCAAATGTGCAAGCCCTGGTTCTGCTGCGGCACTCTCGCGTATCGTATGCCCGGGCCAGCCCCTGAAGGTGCCCCTATGGTGTCATTTCATAGGTGTCTTTCAGGGCCATGACATGGGTTTCCCAGATCCGGTTGAACCGGTCGGGATCTGTGACCGGTTTTTTGATCATGGCCATGCAGTATTTCATCTGGGCATCAGTGGTGCCGGGTTTGGCATACAGCTTCAAGGCAAATTCACTGAAATCTCTGATCATGACATCAAATATCTGTTCCAGCAGGTCCGGGGCCATGCTGTCCATGTGATATTTTTCAATGATGAGCTGGCCGTATGCCACCAGGGTGAACAATTCCCCCAGGTACAGCAGGAAATCCATGTTTTTTGCCTGGTCCTTATCCGGGGTGGCTTTTATGAGCATCCGGGCCAGCTGTTCAATTTGTTCCTTAAAGATGTTGACATTGGGCAGGTCCACGCTGTCATAGGCCAGGTGGTAATCATGGAACTGGATGTTGCCCAGGCCTTTGGTTTCCCCCTGGTTGAACACAAACGTATCACAGGCCGGGTCATCGCGCCCGGGGATGTCAGGAAACGTGCCGGGGTTGAAAAAATAGTTGGCCATGAACTTGATGATCAACGCCATGTTGACATGGACCGTGCCTTCCAGCTTGGGCAGGGCTCTGATATCTGTGGCGGCCATCTCAAAGTAGGTGTCTTTTTCAAATCCCCTGGCCGCAATCACGTCCCAGATCAGGTTGATCACGTTTTCCCCTTCACAGGTGACCTTCATTTTGACCATGGGGTTGTACAGCAGGTACCGCCGGTCTTCAAGCGAAGCGCATCTGAAATAATCCGCCGCCCGCAAAGAAAAGAGTTTCATGGCAGCCAGACGGACATAGGCATCCACGAACAGCTGACGGATATGGGGAAAATCGGTTACCCAGCGGCCGTACAGGTTCCGGTTGGCGGCATGGTTGAGGCCTTCATAAAACGCATGGGTGCAGATGCCGATGGATGCCCAGCCCAGGTTGAATTTGCCCACGTTGATGGTGTTCAGGGCGCTGTCCCAGGCGGCCCGGCCCGTGGACATGATGTCCGCATCGGTCACCGGATACCCGTTCAGGGCATATTCCGCCACATACCCTTCCCAGTCCACCACGTTCTGCACCAGGTCATAATTGTCATGGCCGGGGTCGGCCGCAAAAAACACATAGTCATCGGTTTCCGAGTTTTTGCCGAACGTGGACACAATGCCGGCCTGGTTGGCATTGCCGATATAGTATTTGCCGCCGTCCGCCACGTATTTGCCGTCTCCCAGGGGGGTCAGGGCCATGTCAGAGGCGTACAGGTCCGCGCCGTGATCTTTTTCAGACAAGCCAAAGGCAAAGATATGGCCGTCTTTTAACAGCTGTGCGGTTTTTTCCTTGATGCCTTCATTGTCCGCCATCCAGATGGGACCCAGCCCCAGAATGGATACCTGCCAGGTATACCAGTGGGCCAGATTGTAGAACCCCAGGATTTCATTGAAATCACAGATCCGCCGGGTGTCCCACCGGGCGTTTTCATTGTCGCCCGCATATTTTTGCGGAGTGAGCAGGGTGGAAAATATCTGGTTTTCCTTTAAAAAATCCAGAAAATCCTGGTACCATACCCGCTGGTGAAAATCGTCTTTCAACTGTTTTTTGCCCCGGGTTTCAAAATAGGCAATTGTTTTTTCCATGATTTGCCGGGATGCGTCATCCAGGTGGTCAAAAGTGGCGGTTTTCGGATTGAATAGAATCATGTGATGGTTCCTTGTGATTATTTAACAGTTATCCGGCCCAGCCGGTGCATGGCCAAACCGGAGCCTACAATGAACAAGCCTCCGGCAAACAGATGCCAGGAGACCGGTTCCATGAGAAAAACAATGCCCACCATGGCGGTAAACAGGGTTTCGCTGGACATGTAGGCAGCCCCTTCAAAGCCTTTACAAAAGAAAAATCCCTGGTTCATGAGCAGCTGGGCCGCCACTGACACGCAGATAATGCCGGCGGTCATGGCCCATTCTATTGCGGAACCCGGTATAAGGGGATGGGCGATGCAATAGGGCAGGGTGGCCAGGGTACCCATGGTACAGAAATAAAAATAGATGATCACCGGGCCGTTGTGCTCCCGGAGCGACCGGATAATGGTTACGGTGAATCCGGCCAGAATCGCCCCCATAATGGCCATGGCCTGGCCCAGGGCATTGGCGGACATCCGGAAGTCGAACAGGATGGCCACCCCAATCAGCAGCACGGCCATACACGCGATCTGAAACCGGTTCACCTGTTCTTTGTAGATGAGAAACCCGAACAGGGCCGCAAACGCGGGATAGGAATAAAACAGCACCACTGCCGTGGACATGGGCAGCATGCGCAGGGCCGACACCACAAAGAAAAACGCCAGGGACCCGGTGCATCCCCGGAGAATAAGCAATGGAATTTTATGGCCCTTGAATGGGTTTCGGCGGCGGCTGAATACCAGGGTCAGCACCAGCAGTCCCCCGAAACACCGGATGAATCCCAGGTGCCAGACCGTGTAATGATCGGGCATCAGTTTGACAATGGTGGACATGAGGGTGAACAAAAGGGCGGCGGACAGCATGAACAGCGGTCCTGCCATGCGGGCATCCATGAGAACAATTCGGGGTGTGGTGTGCTGCATCGGTCGGCAATCCTTGAGATAAACAGGTCAGTCACGTGGGTACCATAGCCCTGGCAGACCTGTCTGTCAAACAAAATACAGCGCCTGAAAAAAGGGCTGGTCTTTTTTTCGGATCAGATTTTTCATTGGCACCGGTCTGTAAATGGTGTTATGGTTCAAGATGTGTGTTCTAAGCGCAGTCAAGGAAACCAAATCATGATTTCAGAAGATAAGGTCAGCCTGATAACAGGCTATGGGTTTGCTCTGGGGGCCACAGCCCTGTGGTCGGGAAATTTTATTGTGGCAAGGGGATTGAACGATCTCATTCCGCCGGTGAGCCTGGCGTTTTACCGGTGGCTGACAGCCGTTCTGGTATTTGCTCCTTTTGCGATCCGGGGATTTGTCAAAGAATGGCCCAAGTTCGGCGGCATATCGGTTATATGGCGGTGACCGCGTTCATCGGGGTGACCTGTTTCAACACCTTTATCTATATTGCCGGACATACCACCACCGCCATGAACCTGTCTTTGATCGCCATTACTTTTCCGGTGTTTGTGGTGTTGATTTCCAGGGTGCTGTTCAAGGAAGTGCTGACGGTGAAAAGAA
This sequence comes from Desulfotignum sp., assembly GCA_034522435.1. Classification (GTDB taxonomy): domain Bacteria; phylum Desulfobacterota; class Desulfobacteria; order Desulfobacterales; family Desulfobacteraceae; genus Desulfotignum. The sequence continues at coordinate 79,188 of JAXHLJ010000015.1, read as the reverse complement.
CCGCGGGTATCCTCATTGTGCTGACAGGGGTTGTCTGTCTGATCACCCGGGGGGACTGGCCCGGCTTCTGGCCATCCGTTTTGTGGCAGGGGATCTGTGGATGCTGGCATCGGCCGTTCTGTTCGCCGTGTTCAGCATTCTGATCAAGCACAAGCCGGAAGGCATCCGGCTGTATACCTTTCAATTCACCCTGTTTTTCATGGGGCTGGTTTTTCTGCTGCCGTTTTTCATCTGGGAACAGTCCCGGATTCCGGGATTGTTTTTAAATCAAACCACGCTGCCGGCGGTGCTGTATGTGGGAATTTTTGCGTCTCTGTGCGCATTTCTGCTTTGGAACCGGGCTATCATCATTCTGGGACCGTCCCGGGCCGGGATGATCTATTATACCCTGCCGCTGTTCAGCGGGTTGCTGGCATACCTGTTTCTGGGGGAACATATCGGCCTGGTGCACGCTGTCAGTGCGGTGCTGATCCTGACAGGCATCATTCTGGCCAATCAGGCGACTTGAGAGGTGAGAACATAAAAATGGATCTGTTCCGGTTTCAATTCAGAAGGTTACAGACACGGCTTCTGATCTCTTTGCTGCTCCCGGTGCTGGTGATGGTGCTTCTGGGCGGTGTCGCCGGTTTCTGGTATGCCAGGGGCATCATGCTGGACCAGTGGCAGGAATCAGCTGTGGTCAAACTTCAACGGGCGGCCCATTATATCGAGATGCGCCTGCTCAAGCCGGTGGACCTGCTCAATGTCCTGTTTCAGGTATCGGACCGGAATGCGGCCGTGGTATCCCCGGAACAGGTGAAGGATTTTCTGAAAGTCATGGACGGGGTGGTGACTGCTGCGTATGACCCGGCTGATCCGCCTGAGCCGGGCGAAGTCTCCCCGACAGGGAGAATGCCCGGCATGGGACCCATGGACCGGATGAACATGGACAGGCACCCCGGCATGCGGTTTTCCCGGTCTCAGATCGCCGGTGTGTCCGGCCCCCGTTATCATGCCGATGAGCAGGGCAGAACCGTGACCATGCATATTTCTATGTTCGGGACGTCGGAAAAGCGGCTGGGGGATCTGGTCATCCGGATGGAGTTTGATTTTCTGCTCAAAGATATCCTGGATCTGGGGTGGTGGCAGAGCGACATGGCCTGTATCGTTGATGAGACCGGTGCCTATATGGCCCATACCAACATGGCCATGACGGATCGGCGAACCCTGGGGGGATCGGATGATCCCCTGGAGCAGGCCATTTTTGAAAAAATGAAATCCCAGCCGTTCGGCACCGTTGCCATGAAAGGCCATCCCCCGGACCTGGTGGCGGGTTTCTACAAGCTGGATCAGGTACCCTGGACCATCATCATGTTTGCCGACGGCCATAAAGTTCTGGGGCCCATCGTGACATACAGAAACGGTCTTGCCCTGGGCGTTTTTGTCCTGGCCGCCCTGGTGCTGGTATTGATCCGGTTTCACATGTGCCGGATGGTGAGTCAGATCCAGCAGTTGTCAGAAAAGGCTCAGGCTGTGTCAGACGGTGATTATGGATCTCCCATTCCTGTGGACAGCCGTGATGAAATCGGGCAGCTGGTGGAAAGTTTCAACACCATGGTTACGGGACTTGAGGAGCGGGATCATATCCGCAACAGCTTTGGCCGGTATGTGGATCCGGATTTTGCCAGGACCCTGATGGCGCATCCGGAGGCCGGGCAGCTGGGAGGGGTCCGGCGGGAAGCGGTCATGCTCATGTCGGATATCCGGGGGTTCACCAGCTTGTCAGAGACGTTGGGGCCCGAAGTGATCGTGTCTGTTCTGAACCGGTATTTTTCCCATATGATCGAAATCATCCGAAAGCATCAGGGCATTATCGTGGATTTTTACGGGGATGCCATCCTGGTGTTTTTTGATCCCCTGGATGAACCGACACCCGACACGGTTGTGCGTGCCGTGAATTGTGCATTTGATATGCAGTCCAAAATGCCGGAGGTCAACCGGGATTTGAAAAAACAGGATCTCCCGGACCTGGCCATGGGCATCGGCATCCACGCCGGTCAGGTGGTGGTGGGCAACATCGGATCAGATGCCCGGGCCAAATACGGGGTGGTGGGGCCCCCTGTCAATGTCACCAGCCGGATTCAGGAACAGGCCGAAAAAAGACAGATCCTGGTGTCGGATGCGGTGCTGGACAAAGCAGCGGATGAGGTGCGGGTGATCTCTTCTTTTACTGCGGATTTCAAGGGAGTGGATCAGCCCATGAACCTGCATGTGATCGAACCGGCGGCAGGGTTCAAAACTTCGCTCTAACTGTCAGGACGGGAGGATAAAATATGATTCAGGTCCAGACCATATTTTTTAATTTTGCTGTTCAAAGTTGTCCGGGTGATGTGCAGCAGTCTGGCTGCTTCTGACTTGTTGCCGCCGGTCTGTTTCAGCGTCTGTGCCAGGGCCATGGCTTCAATTTCATCCAGGGATTTTCCCCCCAGTTCAGGCGGAAGGTTCCGGGAAGAAGCATCATCCGGCCGAAAGTTTTTCACCACATCCGCAGGCAGGTCTTTTTCTGAAATATACTGCCCCATGGACAGAATCACCGCTCTTTCAACGGCATTTTCAAGCTCTCTCACATTGCCCGGCCATGGATGCTTCATCAGGGCATCCATGGCCACGGGCGTGAACCCCTTGAACTGTTTTCGGTTTTTTTGTGAGTACCGGGTTAAAAAATTCTGGGCCAGCAGAGGAATATCATCGGTTCTCTCCTTTAAGGAGGGTATCCTGATATTGATGACGTTCAGGCGGTAAAACAGGTCTTCTCTGAACCGGCCGTGCTTTACTTCCTGTTCCAGATTTTTGTTGGTGGCCACGATGATCCGGACATCGATGCGGATGGGCCGTTCACTGCCGACTCGCTGAATCTCTCTTTCCTGGATGGCCCGCAGCAGTTTCACCTGCATGGACGGGGGGATATCTCCGATCTCATCCAAAAAAACGGTGCCTTTGTCCGCGTTCAGAAACAGGCCGTCCCGCTTTTTGTCCGCACCGGTGAATGCGCCTTTTTCATGCCCGAACAGTTCCGATTCCAAAAGGGTTTCATTCAACGCGGCACAGTTGATGGAGACCAGTTTGTTTGTTTTCCGGGGGCTCTGGTCGTGAATGGCTCTGGCAAACAGCTCTTTTCCGGTCCCGCTGTCTCCGGTGATCAAAATAGTGGCGTCAGTGGGGGCTGCGATCCTGGCGGTTTCCATCACCGTTTTCATGGCCGGGCTGGTGCCGATGATGCGGGAAAAACCGGAGTCGGAAGATAACTTCATTTTCAGGTCCGCATTTTCCCGGGTCAGGTGCAGATGGCTCATGGCCCGTTCGATGGTGATTTTCAGGTCATCAAAATTCAACGGTTTTGTCAGATAGTCATAGGCCCCCAGCTTCATGGCTTCCACGGCCTTGTCCACCGAAGAATAGGCAGTCATGATGATGATGGGGATGGCCGGATTGAACGCCTTGATTTTTTCAAGGGCTTCCATCCCGTCGACATTTGCCATTCTTACATCCATAAGCACCAGGTCATAGGGCGTTTCCTCCACCCCGCTGATGGCATCTTTCCCGTCAGTGGCACTGTCGATGGAGTGGCCCAGGCTTTTTAGAACGGTTTGAAGCATGGACAGGTGTGCTACGTCATCATCAACGATCAGGATTTTGCCTTTCATGGTCATTCCTTTTGCCGGTTTTCAAGCGGGATTGAAATAAAAAAAAAGGTTCCCTTTCCCTTGACACTGTCGAGCCAGATGGTGCCGTTATGGCCTTCGATGATTTTATGGACAATGGCCAGCCCCAGTCCGGTCCCCTTTTTTTTGGTGGTATAATAGGGGTTGAACACCGCAGCCTGGTCATCGGGCATAATGCCTTCGCCCGTATCTGAGACGGCAAAAAGGACGGCATCGCCTTCAACCCGGACATCCACTGTCAACTCTCCGCCATGGGGCATGGCCTGTATGGCGTTGATGTAAAGGTTCAGCAGTACCTGGCTGAAACGGTCCGGGTCAAGATAAAGTTCAGGAAGCGGGGCATTGATTCTTTCATTGATCCGGATGCCGGCGTTTCGGGCTTCATGCCGGATAATGCGCAGTGAATGGCTGATCAACGGCTCTGGTTGCGTGGGGCGCAATTGTAGATCAGCCGGCCGGGCAAATTCCAGCAGTTCTGAAATGACGCGGTCCACCCGGTCAATTTCTTCAATCATTAGTTGTGCCGCTTTTTTGTTTTCACTGTCTTCTTCAAACAGGCTGCCGAAAAAACCGGCATACCCTTTGATGGAGCTCAAGGGGTTTCTGACTTCGTGGGCAATGCCTGAGGCCAGTGTTCCCAGCGCGGCCAGTCTTTCTTTTCGTCTGATTTTCAGCTCCAGAGCCCGGATCTGGCTCAAATCTTTTAAAACAAAGAGAAATCCGATGAAATTATTGTCCTGGCCGAAAATGTTTGTCACCATCACGGAAACAGGGGCAGGGCCGGATTTTTCCGAGCCGGCATTGATCTCTTTTTCAAGCCCTTTTCCATGTTCATCAACAGTCTTATGCAGATGCCAGATGGTGTCGGGAAGAACCGCATCCGCTGTTTTATCCGTCACATCGTCAATGTCGATTCCCAGAAGAGAACAGGCCGTATCATTCATATACTTGATGTGCCGGCGCTTATCCACAATGATGATTCCCATGGGAAGGCTGGCAATGGTTTCTGCGGCAAAAGCTCTTGTGTCCTGGAGCAACCGGCGGGAACGAATGACCTTGCGGGACCAGAACAAAGAAACAATCCCGGCCAGTCCCACAAGGAAAACAATGGTGATCATCAGAATGTTGTGGTGCAGGTCTTCGGTGACAGCCTGGTCAAACGGGTGTGCATCCATTCCGATGAATATCACGGGTCTGGTTTCAGCATCGATGCCCTTGGGCATGGCCTGCGACTGCATGCCGTCCGGCAGTCTTTGTTTTTCAGAAATTTTTTGAGACGGGAAGAGAAATGGTTTGTATACTTCAAAATACCTTGTGTTATTTTCTTTTTCAACAATCCGCCACCTGGTGTCGCCGGGTTCTGTCGCCGGGTTTATAACTGCTGTATCATCGAGGCGGGTGCTGATCATGTTCCGGTCACTGTGTGCCAGAATCTTTCCGGATGCGTCAATCAAAAACATATATGAAATGTCGGGGTGAGATGCGGTTTGTTCCAGCACCTGCTGCAAAAAAGATTGGTTGCCCGGCATCCCGGCTCCGGCATTGGCCTCAAAGGACTTTATCCACACCGCAGCTTTATCCTTTAAATGGTTGCCCACATGCTGTTTTTCCCGGTTGTACATCATAACGGTCTGAAAAATAATAATCACCATAAGCACAACACTGACGCCTATGGTGATCCATGGGGAGGCAGAAACCATAAACCGGTTTGTTTTGGTAAAATCCATTCCCTGCTGTTTTCCGAAGGTGATTAAAAGTTAACCAATATCATCTGATATTTTGTCTAATTATTAATCATTTCATATGATTTTGCAACCGGCTTGTGCTGGTCAGGACAGGAAATAATTCAATAATTCCATTGATTTTAAAGTGTTACAAAGAAATACCACAATGTGGTACGGTTGTTGCAAAATTCTATTTTCAGAAATAACTGAAACTGTTTGAAATAACCATAAAATATATCAGGAGAAGAAAATGTGGGGTTGCAATTACATGGGTTCAGGAATGGGACATTGGTTTTTTGGCGGAGGCGTCATCGGATTGGGCATCACATTGCTCATCATCGTTGTGATTGTCCTTGTTCTGTTTCAATTGAATAAATCCGGCAGGAAACGCATACAACGTAGCGATACGATGGATTCTTTGAAAATTTTAAAAACACGATATGCCAAAGGGGAGATCACTGAACAGGAATACCGGAAAATGCGGGACATTCTGTACGATAATCATACATCCTAAGTAAGGGCGGGTTTTTATGGAAATCAGAAAAATAATAAAATACAGAATGCTGCAAAGTAAAGCAGTTCTGTCTTTTCTATGTTTTGGTGCCCTGGTGTTTTGTCAGACCAACGCTTTGGCGGCAGAACAAAAAGATCTGCCAAAACTGGAAGCCAGCCTGTCAACAACCATAAGATTGTCAGATCTGCTGGCCTATGCCTATTTGTCCAGTCCGGCCATCACTGCGTCCAAAAAATCCTGGCAGGTGTTTATTGAAAATTACAGGGTCGGCAAAAGCTATCCAGATCCCCAGCTGGCCGCCACCTATTTTCCCCGGCCCATTGAAACCCGTCTTGGTCCCCAGGACTGGAGCCTGACCCTGTCCCAGGTGATTCCCTTTCCAGGCACCCTGTCCCAGAAAGCCCGGGTGCTGGAAGCAGATGTCGCAATCTCCAGGCTCAAGGTGGATAAAACCGTTAAAGCCATTGTCACGGAGGTGTCTTCTTCATTTTACGAACTGGTGTATATCCAGAAAGCCATTGATGTGGCCCGGGCCAACCTGGATCTGAATCAAAAGATGCTGGAAATCAGCCAAAATGCCTATGCAGACGATAAAGCCCTGTTTTACGATGTATCCAAGTCCCGGGCCCAGACCGCCCAGATACAATATGACATGCTGCTGCTCCAGGAGCTGGAAAAAACAGAAAAAACAAAGATCAACACGCTGCTGAACCGGCCCCCGGATGCCGCATTGGGACATGCGGCAGGCACCCTGCCCCAAAAGGTGGTGTATTCTCTGGATGAGGTGTATGACCTTGCCATGCTGCACCAGGAAGATATCCTCATGGCTGAGGAGCAGGTGCACAAATCAGAACAGGCCATGCAGTTGACCCGGCTGGAAACCCTGCCGTCGTTCAGAGTGGGCCTGTTTTATGCCGCTATCGGTGACCCGGATGTGGTAAATCCGCCGCCGGATGCCGGTGATGATGCCGTGGGGGTGCAGTTCGGCATGAACCTTCCCTTGTGGTTTGGTAAAAATCAAAGCCGGACCGCACAGGCTTTGGCAGAAAAACAAAAAGCACAGGCAGAGAAAACCGACACGGCCAACAGGGTCAAAGCCCGGATCAGCCGCCTGTGGTTCAAGCTGGAAAATGCCGAACGGCTGATAACCCTGTATGAAAAAGACCTGCTTCCCCAGGCGGTCTCTTCTGTACAGACGGCAGAGACCTGGTTCAAGCAGGGCCAGGGCAGTTTTGCCGATTTTCTGGAAATCCAGGCAACTGCCTACAATTTTCAATTGTCCCTTGAACGGGCCAAAGCAGATTATGCCAAGACCCTGGTGCTGCTTGAGCAGGCAGCCGGTGCTGTCCTGGATGCGAAAATCACGCCAGACACAGGAGAAAAAAAGCCATGAAAATCAAAATTTCAATCCTGACAATACTGGTGCTTTTTTTTGTTTCTGTTTGCTTTGCAGATTACGGCACCATGAAAAAGGAACTGGAAGACTACCGGCCCCGGGACAGCTTTGCCATTCGGCCATCATCGGATATCTTGGGGCAGAAAACCGCTTCCCGTGCGGCGCTGTTGTCTGTTGACGAATCACAGATACAAGTGCTCAAGCAGAGATATGAAAAAGATCTGTATGGGCCCATTGACGATGCCGTGGCAATGGGGGTGGATGAAAAAACCCTTGCAAGGGTTTCTCAAACAGGTGATGACCCGAAGGCTGCAGCAGCGATCATTAAACAGAAAATCGATCTACAAGAGATCAAAGCCATTGCCGCCCTGCGAAATACTGAGATCAAGGCTGCCCAAAAAAATGTCCTGGCACAGATCCAGTCCTTTGACCAGGTCACGCAGTTGGATGACAGCCTGCAGCAGTATGCGGCCTTCACCGCTGCCCTCAATAACCGGGTCGGGCCTTTGAAAACAAAAGATTCCATCAAGGCAGCGCATCCGTTCCCGGGCCTTGCCGCCCTCAAAGGCCGCGTCATCCAGAGCCAGGTGGACATGCTTTTGGAACAGATGAAAATTGTGAACAAACAGGTGCTCCAGGATGTTGAAAATGCCTATTGGGACCTTGTGTATACCACCCGGTCCACCCGGATCATCGATGAGACCATGGCCGCATTCGACCGGCTTCTGGATGTGGCTGTATCCCTGTATAAAAGCGGCAGAACCAGTTACCAGGATGTGCTCAAAATAAATATAAAAATAGAAGAGCTCAAAGAAGAGCGGGTTTCGCTGGAAAATGAAACAGACAACATAAAAATCCGGCTGCTTGAACGGATGAACCTTTCTCCAGATACCCGGATGGGTCCGGTGAAAACAGCAGCTTTGCCCGAAACAATTCCCCGGCCTGAGGCATTGTTTGCCATGGCCAGGGACCATCGCCAGGAACTGGCGGCCCTCCGGTTTCAGATCAGCAAACTGCAGTCCATGGTGGAGATGGCTGAATCCATGAAGCAATCTTCGTTTACCCTGGGATTGTCCTATTTTGAAGCCGACCATGTCAATACAGCCGGCACAGATGCCCCGCAGCAGGCATTTGCCGAAAAAACCATGGCATCCATGAAAAACAACCAGCCGGTGAAACCCTGGTATGGCTTGGACAGCCCCTGGTTACAGCAGACAAGGCAGACACTGGCAGGTCTTGAACATACCCTGGTTGCCAGAGAAAATGCCACAGACCGCATGGTGTACAATGCCTGGTTTAAAACAGACAAAAACCTGCGGGAGCTGGATTTGTATCAAAACCGGATACTGCCTCTGACAAAGTCTGCACTGGATGTGTCCACCAGGGAATATGAGACCGGGTCAATTCCCTTTTCCCAGGCAATCGGTTCCTATACAGACTGGCTGAAAGCGAAACTGACCATTGCGCAAAAGACAAAAGACTTAGGTGTCTCTTTTGTCGCCCTTGAGACAATTGTAGGTACAAAATTATAACCGCACAACAAGAAAAACCTTGTGAACAAGTATGCGGCACAGCTGGACAATACAAGCATATAAGGGTTGCGTAATGGAAAACTGCGTAATGGAAAATACAGGGAGAAACTGTTTATCATGAATATCAAATCTATTGTACTGGTTATCCTTTTGACGGCATTGATCACAGGTTCAGCGGTATTTTTTATAATGACCACCATTGGACCGACATCCTCTGAGAGCAGTAATGCCTTGTCTGAACAAAATGGTGATGCTGTGTCAAAAGAGCGGGAAATCATCTACTGGAAAGCCCCCATGGACCCCACGGAGATCTATGACGAACCCGGCAAAAGCAAGATGGGTATGGACCTTGTACCGGTGTATGAAGATGAGGTTTCCGAAGATGAGACGTCCGGAGACACGGCAGAACGCAAAATTATATACTGGAAAGCGCCCATGGATCCCACAGAGATCTATGATGAACCGGGTAAAAGCAAGATGGGCATGGATCTTGTGCCGGTGTATGAAGATGAGGTAAAGGGCGGGGTGGATATTAAAATAAATCCGGTGGTGGAACAGAACATGGGCCTTAAAATCAAACCTGTTGAACAGGGCCCTTTGAATCATGTCATCAGAACCTATGGCCATGTGACCTTTAATGAAGCCGGGACCGGTATCGTCAGTTCCAAAACCGCCGGATGGATTGAAAAACTTTATGCCGACTATACCGGGTTTGTTATTGAAAAGGGCGATCCTCTTTTTACCATGTATTCTCCGTCCCTGCTGGCATCCCAGGAAGAATATCTGTCGGCCTATAAAAATTTTCAGGCACACAAAACCCCCTTGAACAAGGACCTGCTGGAATCAGCCAAAAAAAGACTGGCATACTATGACATTGCAGACCAGGATATCGCTTTTCTGGAACAGACCGGGCAGGTCCGCAAAACCCTGACCATCCGGTCCCGGTTTAAAGGGGTGGTGACCCATAAAAACGTGATTGAAGGGGCATATGTCAAAGCCGGGGAGAGCCTGTTCACCATTGCGGATCTGTCCACGGTGTGGGTGGAAGCCCATATCTTTGAATATGAGCAGAACCTGGTGTATGAAGGCCAGACCGTTGAGATGACCCTGTCCTATGATCCGGAAAAGGTGTACACGGGAAAAATTGCTTATATTTTTCCCTATCTGCAGCCCAAAACCCGGGATGTGGTCATCAGGGTCATCTTTGACAATACAGCGGATGACCTGAAGCCGGACATGTTTGCAAATATAAAAATCAATACCAGCGGGGATGCAACCGGCCTGATTATTCCCTCCGAGGCGGTGATCCACTCCGGGGAAAAACAGCTGGTGTTTGTGGCCCAGGGCAATGGCCGGTTCACCCCCCGGGAGATCACCACCGGTGTCCATCTGGAAGAGGGCAGGGTCCAGGTGCTGACCGGCCTGGCACAAGGAGAGGATGTCGTGGTGTCCGGCCAGTTCCTGCTGGATTCTGAATCCCGGCTCAAAGAGGCGATCCAGAAGATGATCTCATCCAAATCCGGTACTGAAAAAGAAAAAAAGGAACCATCCCAAAATGATGGGGACAGTTTTTTTGAAGAGATGGAAGATGACACAGAATCCGGGGAAGATTTTTTCCAGGACATGGAAGATGACACAGAATCAGGGGATGACTTTTTCCAGGATATGGAATAACAGACAGGGGATGCTGCGATGATAGACAAGATAATTGAATGGTCTGTAAACAACAAATTCATGGTGGTTCTGGCAACTTTTTTTGTCATTGCCGGGGGTATCCTGGCCATGGTCAACACGCCTTTGGATGCCATCCCTGATCTGTCCGACGTGCAGGTCATCATCTATACGGAATATCCGGGCCAGGCCCCCCAGGTGGTGGAGGACCAGGTCACCTATCCCTTGACGACCGCCATGCTCAGTGTACCGTTTGCCAAGGTGGTCAGGGGGTATTCCTTTTTCGGGTATTCCTTTGTCTACCTGATATTTGAAGACGGCACCGATATCTACTGGGCCAGGTCCCGGGTGATGGAATACCTCAACTTTGTGTCCGGCCGCCTGCCTGCCGGGGTGACCCCCAGTCTCGGGCCGGATGCCACAGGCGTGGGGTGGGTGTATGAATATGTGCTCCAGGATACCACGGGCGAAACAGATCTTGCCGAACTCAGATCGCTCCAGGACTGGTTTGTGCGTTATGAACTCACAGCGGTTCCCGGAGTTTCGGAAGTGGCCAGCATCGGCGGATTTGTCAAACAGTACCAGGTGGAGGTGGATCCCAACAAACTGGCATCATATGATATCTCCATCCGGAAAATCAAAAACGCCATCCAGCGCTCCAATGCCGATGTGGGGGGCAAGCTCATTGAGATGGGAGAAACCGAATTCATGGTCCGGGGCCTGGGGTATATCTCTTCTCTGGAAGACATCAGACAGATTGCTGTGTCTTTTGATGACAAAGGCACCCCGATTCTGCTGGGGGATATTGCCAATATCCAGATCGGTCCGGAGCTGCGGCGGGGCATTCTGGAATGGAACGGCACCGGGGAGACCGTGGGCGGCATCGTGATCATGCGGTACGGGGAAAACGCCCTGGAGGTGATCAAACGGGTCAAGGCAAAACTTGCGGACCTGGAAAAAGGCCTGCCCGAGGGAGTGGAGATCCTCACCGGATATGACCGTTCCGCTTTGATTGAACGGGCCGTGGATACCCTGAAAACCAAACTCACCGAGGAGATGATCGTGGTGGCCCTGGTGTGCATCATTTTTCTGTTGCATTTCAGATCGGCATTTGTGGCCATATTTACCCTGCCGGTGGGCATCTTGATGTCATTTATGATCATGTATCCCTTCGGTGTCAACGCCAACATCATGAGCCTGGGGGGCATTGCCATTGCCATCGGCGTGATGGTGGATGCTTCCATCGTGATGGTGGAAAACGCCCACAAACACCTGGAGCGGGACCGGGGCCAAAAAAGCCATACACAGATCATATTGGATGCATCAAAGGAAGTGGGGCCGGCCCTGTTTTTCAGTCTGCTGATCATAACCGTTTCCTTTCTGCCGGTATTCACCCTCATGGAGCAGTCAGGAAGACTTTTCAAGCCCCTGGCCTACACCAAGACCACGGCCATGGCAGCCTCATCTGTTCTGGCCATCACCATTATCCCGGTGCTCATGATATTTTTTGTCAGAGAACACCCCATTGATCCTGCTTTGCCCAAAAAAGCAAAGGCAAAAATCTGGGTTCCGGCCCTGGCAGGTCCGCCCCTGGCGGTTGTGTGTGCCGGCCTTGCCGGTGTGTCCCTGCCCGATATCAGCCTGGTCTTGGCCCTGGGACTTTCCGTGTTTTTTGGCATCTGTCTGTTTCCCCAGAAAATAATTGCTGAAAAAAACAATCCCCTGAACCGGTTTCTGATCTGGATCTATCTGCCTGCAATCAAATGGGTGCTGCACTGGCGCAAAATAACCATATTGGTTGCAGTGGCCGCCATTGCAGTTACCTGGTACCCCATGACCCGGGTGGGCAGCGAATTCATGCCGCCTTTGAATGAAGGGGATCTTTTGTACATGCCCACCACGTTGCCCGGTATTTCCATCACCAAGGCCAAAGAGCTTCTCCAGCAGACAGACAAGATCATTCAGCGGTTTCCGGAAGTCAAAACCACCCTGGGAAAGATCGGCCGGGCCGAAACATCCACGGATCCGGCCCCGTTGTCCATGATCGAGACCGTGATCACGCTCCGGCCCCAGGTGGAATATGACATCATTGAAATCCCCCGGTTTTTTTCCAGCTGGCCGGGGTGGCTGAAACAACCGCTCACCTGGATCTGGCCGGAGCGAAAGAACGGCAAGGTGCTGCATGAATGGCGCAAAAAGCAGATCGACAGGTTCTACGGCGGATGGCCGGGCTGGCTTGCTGCCCCGTTTGAATGGATACTGCCTGAAGAGCGCTATATCACCATGCAGGAACTGATCGATGATCTGGATGAAGCGGTGAAGTTCCCGGGGGTGACCAATGCCTGGACCATGCCCATCAAGACCCGTATCGACATGCTGTCCACCGGCATCAAAACCCCGGTGGGCATAAAGGTCATGGGACCGGATCTTTCGATCCTGGCCGATCTGGGCGAACAGATCGAAAGCCTGCTTCGGGACAAAAAAGGGACTTTGTCCGTTTTTTCCGAACGGGTCACCGGCGGCAATTACCTGGATTTCACCATTAACCGCAAAGAAATTGCCCGGTACGGCTTAACAGTGCAGGATGTCCAGGACATTATCAAGACCGCCATCGGCGGAATGAATGTCACCTATACAGTGGAGGGCCTGGAACGGTACCCTGTCAATCTGCGGTACAACCGGGAGTTCCGGGACAATCTCCACATGATACGCCGGGTGTTTGTGCCCACCCCGTCCGGTGCCCAGGTGCCTCTGACCCAGCTGGCTGATATTGCCGTAAAAAAAGGCCCGGCCGGCATAAAGAGTGAAAATTCCAAAAGAAGTGCCTGGGTGTTTGTGGATATCAAAGGAATGGATCTGGGCACCTATGTAAAGCAGGCCCGGCAGCTGGTGGATGAAAACATCGATCTGCCGTCAGGGTATTCCCTTGTCTGGTCCGGTCAGTATGAATATATGGAAAAGGCGAAAAAAACCTTGCGGCTTATTATCCCAGCCACCCTGCTGGTGATATTCATCCTGCTGTATATCCATTTTGGCAACCTTACAGAGGTGGTCATTGTGATGGCCAGCCTGCCTTTTTCTTTGATCGGGGGGTTCTGGCTGATCTATCTTCTGGGATACAACATGTCTGTGGCCGTGGGGGTGGGGTTTATCGCTCTGGCCGGACTGGCTACGGAAACCGGGATTGTGATGCTGGTGTATCTGGACGAGGTGTTCCGACGTCGGACTGCCGCCGGGCAGATGACCACGGTGTCCGACCTGCATCCCGCCATTGTGGAAGGGGCGGTGGAGCGGGTCCGGCCCTTGATCATGACCGTAGCCACCACCCTGATAGGTCTTTTGCCCATCATGTACGGCAGCGGGGCCGGCTCCCAGATAATGAAGCGCATTGCAGCACCCATGGTGGGGGGACTTGTGTCTTCCGCCGTCATGACGTTGATCATCATCCCGGTGATTTACTTTTTGTGGAAAACCCGGGAAATTAATAAAACCAACAATATGTAAGAAAGGATCTATCCCATGAAAAAAATATCATTAACAATTATTTGTCTTGTTACCCTGGCAGTTGCCCTGGTTTTCTTTTCAAGCACTGCTTCTGCAATGGATGACGGCCATGATATGGATTCATCTGACAAAATCGGAGAACTGTTCCATGAATCCATGCAGGACGGCTATATGCTGTCCTATTATCTTATGGATCTGCGGGATCAGGGTGATGATAAGGCAGCGGACCATTCCTCAGGGGATCATGCCTCCCATGAAGAAAAACAGATGGATAAGCCCCATCACATCATGGTGTATATCATGGACAAAGACCATAAACCTGTGACAGATGCAAAGGTGGGGTTTCTGATTAAAAACGATGCAGGTGATACCCAGAAAATCATGGGCATGTACATGAGTAAAGGGTTTGGCATCACTGCTGATATGAAAGCCAAAGGGGTGTATGAGATCACCACCAAGGCGGTTATCAACGGGATTACCCTCATGGATAAATTTTCCCATGAGATGAAATAACAGGGTACCGGTATTCCAGTAACCCGTGCCGGGATGTGCCGGCCGGTCAAAAGACCCGTGCCGGGGGGTCCCTGTGGATCTCACCCGTCTGCCGCGTTTGACAGTGCGTAAGGCATGCTGCGCTGAACTGCAAAAACTGCGGGCAGGTATGTCCTCAAACAGTTTGCAGTTCTTAACGCTTCGCATGCCAAACGCACTGTAACAAACGCGTCAGAATGGGATTCGACCCACAGGGACCCCGGCACTCCACCGGTGGCGGCACTCTGCCAAACAGGTTGTGTTTGTTCTGCAGGTGTGTCCGGCATCTGCTGAGATTCTGAATGTTGCAGGTTGCCGGTTTTTTCTGATGGGCCACCCCGTGGATGACCCAAGTTGGACCGAAAGCTACAGCATCAGGGATGTCAGGTATTTCAGGCCGTTTCGGATTTCAAGCCCGCCGGCTTTGTGTTCCTGTTTCAGGTTTTTGACCAGTTGAATGCCCGGGATGCTATACCGCCGGTTGAAATTGACAAGGGCTTTGGACGGAGACGGGTCGGACAGTTTGACCTCGATCATCACTTCCGGGCCTTTGCTGCCGGCAATGCAGAAATCCACTTCTGCTTTGTCTTTGGTTCTCAGATAGTTCAATGTGCAGGGTTTTCCCAGGTAATCATTGACGGCATATACGTGTTTCAACAAGGACACCGCCACCAGGTTTTCAAATTTCAGCCCGTCATTTCCATCCACCATGCCGGTGTCAAAAAAATAGATTTTGGGTTCCTTTACAATGGACCTGGCAATGTTTTTTGAATAAGGGGCGGTCCGGAAAACAATATACAGGGATTCAAAAATCCGGATGTACTTTTTAACGGTGTTGGGGGATATCCCCACATCTTCGGCAATGGATTTATAGGATACAGGGGATCCCACCCGTGACCGGAGCAAATCAAGCACAAGCCCAATGGCCTTGAAATCGTGGATTTTTTCAAAATCAAGGATATCGGTTCGAATGAGTCCATCAATATACTGCATGCGCCAGCGGTTTGCCTCGATGGGGTCATTTTCAAGAAACGGTTCTGGAAAGCCGCCATGGGTGAGCAGCTTTTCCATATCAACGGGTTGTTTGACCAAAGACAGTTCAGCCGGTGAAAAAGGAAGAAGCCGGTGTTTGAAGAATCTGCCTGCCATGGAATCACCGCCGGCTGCAAATGCATCCAGCCGGGCGCTGCCGGTCACCAGGATTTTCATGTTGGAAGGCCGGGTATCAAAAATTCCTTTTACCACATTTTTCCATCCCGGCATCTTGTGGATCTCATCCAGAATCAGCAGGTCGGTGTCGTCCAGCCAGGATTGGCCTGTGATGATTTCCCTGTCTGTAAAATGATCGTAATTGAGATAGACGCTGTTGGGAAATGATGCGGCAATATCCTGTGCCAGCCAGGTTTTTCCTACCTGGCGGGGTCCTGTCAGGAACACCAGTTTTTTGTTCAGGTCTTTTATGATGGACTGTTTCTGAAATCTTTCCATACAATTGTTACTCCATTTCCGACTATTATGCATTAATTTGCAGAATAGTCAAGACTTTTTGGCAAGTTAATGCATAATAGTCGGAAATGTTTGGTATTGACGCCCGGCGAAGAAACCGGTTCAGCGCATGGACAGGGTGGGAAAAATCTGTTCGGCTGTGGCATAGTGGGTTCCGATGTCCCGCCGCAGGGCCAGCCGATTGCCCCGGGAGTTTTCCCGGGGAATCACCCGGATTTTCCCGTTGTCAAAGGCGCTGAGGAGCTTGTTTCTGGCCCTTTCGGCTGCCGCGCCCCGTTTTTCTCCGGCCTTGACGGAAATGTTGGCATTCATGAAGGCGACCCGGGTGCCGTCGGATTTGTACAGGTGTTCGTCCGGGACAAAGGTCATGGCGGAGGGGATGACCTGGATGCCTTTGCGTTTGAGATATTTGAGATCCATCTCAAGGGGTTCGCCCTTGGTGCAGGACCATGGGTAGCCCTTTTGGCCGTCCGGTCCCCCCGGTCCCGTCATCAGCGCAAAGCACACGGAAATCTGGTCCTCGCGCACTTCAGGCATCACCCGATCCAGCGTACTGTCCAGAGCGGCATGTACGAGTGCGGCCAGATTTCGCACTCTCCTGGCCACGGGCTGGGCCTCCGGTTCTCCTGGCCGGATGTTGATTTCGCAAACCCGGATCTCCCGGGGTCTCATCTCATTGTCCATGGTCACGAAACAGCCGGGATACAGGATGCACGGCCGAAGCAGGCCTTTTTGCCGCATGATATCGATGAGCGGTTCGGCCAGTCGTTTGCCGGCCATATCCAGCAGTTCCGGGGTTTCCAGCGGGTGGGGGGAGATTGCCCCGGTGCCCCCTGTGATGGGGTTGGTTTTGCTGGCCGGTCCCTCGAAACGTTCGGGGTAATCCATGGCAGTGGGCAGTACCTGGTAATTTCCCTTTGCATCCACGAAGATGGTGAAGCTGATTTCGGCTCCGGACATCCGGGATTCGATGAGAAGCGGCCAGGGGCCTTTTTTCCCGAACCGGTTTTTGTAGGCATCACCGTAGTCCGCCAGCAGGGTATCATAGACTTCTTTGATCTCCCATGCATCGAGAATGATCCGGGCGCCTTTTCCTCCGGCACTGAAAGGGTATTTCAATACTGCACCGCCGCATTCGTGGATGTAGTCCAATACCACGCGGGAAACGACGGCATAGTCGCGTGCGTCCACCTCTTCCCACCGCGGCGCCACCGGTATACCGGCCTCAGCGCAGAGCCGTTTGCAGGCGATCTTGTCCCCTTCGATGAAGGCGGCGCGGCTGTCCAGACCGAGAATCCGGTCTCCGAAACCCGCATTTTCAACGCGGTCCACCAGCCCGTCAAACAACAGCGTCTCCGGCATGGGCACCAGACAGTCGATGCGGCCCTTGCCCATCGCCTCGATGATGGCTTTTGCGTAGTCCTCCACCCTGTTGGACCGTGTCGGCTCGAAACGGACGGGCCAGTTCATATCCGACACAAACTTAGGCATAGCCGGAGTGCCCCGCACAACCACGCCCTCAAAGGTGTCACTCTGGTTTTCACTGGTGGCTGTTGCTGCGGTCAATGCCCACAGCAGGGTCCTGCCGTCAGTTCCGGCAAATGCAATTTTTTTCATGGAGGAATAGTAACTTGCCTGTCATTTGATAACGTGTCAAAAATCCCTAAATCGAGATAGTAAGTCTTCTCTGATCCAAAAACAACTTCTTGTGCATGTATCAAAAGAGATCAACAGGTGTCAACGAAAAATCAGGGCGCGCACGAGCCTGTTTTGTCGTCTGATGCAGAATGAACGATGTTATTTGATATTGACGAGCTTGGCGAATGCGTGTCATATTTTAAATAGTATGCTTTATTTTCGGAAAACAGGATCAGGTCCGCCGGTGATTCTGGTTCACGGGCTTTTGGGATCATGCGCAAACATGGGTGAGCTGGCCAGGGGTCTTTCCCGGCGGTTTGAAGTGCTGACCGTGGATCTTCGGAACCACGGCCGGTCGTTTCATGCATCGGACATGACCTATCCGGTAATGGCGAAAGATCTGGCCGGGTTCATGGACGACATCAAACTGGACAGCGCCGGGGTGGTCGGCCACTCCATGGGGGGCAAATGCGCCATGCAGCTGGCCATGGATTTTCCGGACAGGACGGCGGGCCTGGTGGTGCTGGACATGGCGCCCAAAGCATATGAGCCGATTTGGAAGGGGTTTGTTCAAACCATGCTGGACCTGGATCTGACATCGGTCACCCACCGGAATCAGGCAGACCGGCTTTTGGCACAAACGGTTCCGGATCAGGCATTCCGCGGGTTTCTGCTCCAGAATCTGAAGCGCAGTGATACCGGCCGATTTGTCTGGCGGGCAAACCTTTCAGCCATTCTGACAGCCATGCCGGATATCAGTGCGCCGATATCCGGCCGGCCATACCCGGGGCCGGCATTATTTATGCGGGGAGGCGCATCGGAATTTGTGGCAGACAGTGACTGGGAAGATATTCAGATCCTGTTTCCAGAAGCAAAACTTAAAACCATTGCCAGGGCAGGGCATTTGATTCATCTGGAACATCCGGATCTGATTACCGGATTGCTGACGGATTTTTTTGTAAAAATTTTTTGAAGGAAAGCGACATGGCCGTTCACATCACCCATAAGATTCAGATCCCGGACAATGAGATTCATCTGGAGGCCATCCGGGCCCAGGGAGCCGGGGGACAGCATGTGAACAAAGTGGCCACTGCCATCCATCTGCGGTTCGATATCCAGGCATCTTCTTTGCCCGATGAGATCAAGTCCCGGCTTCTGGCTCTTTCAGACCAGCGGATTTCCAGGGACGGTATCATTGTCATCAAGGCCCAGCAGTTCCGGAGCCAGGAAAAAAACAGAACCGATGCGATAAAAAGACTGAGGCAATTAATTTTGCAGACCATGGTCCGGCCCAAAAAACGAAAGCCCACCCGTGTGACCAAAGCGGCCCGGAAAAAGCGCCTGGACAAAAAAACAAAACGCGGCCGGGTGAAACGGCTGCGGGGGCCGGTATCGCGTGATGACTGACATATACCGGCGCCGGTTTTGCAGGGATATGTCAGCAAAGTCAGCGCCAATGACCTTGTTTGAAATGATGGACCATATCAGGCCCCTGAAGGGAAACATGGATTTTCAGATTTGATGCTTGACACTGCCAATCATAAGTGATATTAACCCATTCTGTTTTAATTCGGGGCGTAGCGCAGTCTGGTAGCGCACTTGTCTGGGGGACAAGTGGTCGCTGGTTCAAATCCAGCCGTCCCGACCATTGATAATAGAGGCTTCTGGCGATTGAGTCAGGGGCCTTTTTTTGTGTTGAATGACCCGACCCCGGCAATTTTTGACAAGCGGGTTGTTTTTGTCAAGGGATGGGTGTAGGGTAATCAGAAAAATTTGATGAACCCTTCCTTTGATACATATGACAGACAATATTAACGAAAATTTAAAAAAAGAGTCTCGTTCGGAACCCCGGATTCCGGCTTCAGAAGGCGCCAGTATTTCGTTCAAACCCCCGGGGAGTGTATGGGAATATCACATCAAATTGCGGGATTTTTCAGCTTCCGGATTGGGGCTTCTGGTCAAGGAAGATTCAGATCTTTTGAATCATGTCCGTGTGGGAGATGTGTTTGTCGTCAATTATCATGAAGATAGCATTCCCATGGTTACTGTTCGGCAACAGAAAGTACAGGTCAGGCACATATCTTTTCCAGCGACCGGCAAGCCTGAAAAACACATGATAATCGGGTTGTGTTTTCTTGAACAGGATGATGGGTCATAGCGCCCATTTTTCTGTCCGGACACCCAATGAATATATTTAGATTGATGATGAAAACTGCACAATCAAGCCAGATCGAGCAGTCACGATTTCATCTTGACAATCTTTGCGGTTTTTATTACGACACTTTATTTTGACAGGCTGACAGCCTGTTTTTTTGTGTAACCAATCAGGAGAGACTGCATACATGAAGGCGAATCATCTGGTACTGGCTATACTGCTGATGGGATTTCTTGTGGTTCCGGCAACCTTTTCTTCTTTTTCAGGCGGTTTGGATCTGTCTTTGGTGCAGACGGTTCATGCATCTGAACCTGCTTTGGATTCAGCAGGACATAGCGCGGATGAGGCCCATGCCGGGGACCATGGAAACGGCCATCCGGATCTGGGAAAACTGCTGCCGCTGTGGGCCTGCATTCCCTTTGCCTGCATGCTGCTGTCCATTGCGCTGCTGCCGCTGGTGGCCGGAACGTTCTGGCATCATCATTTCGGCAAAATATCCGCGTTCTGGGCCGCCACCCTGGCGGTTCCTTTTGTGGTGGTCTACAAGGGAGATGCCATTTATGAAATTCTTCATATCATCCTGGCGGATTATGTCCCGTTCATCATCCTGTTGTGGGCCTTGTTCACGGTGTCGGGCGGAATCCTGCTTCGCGGCACCCTGAGGGGGACGCCCGTCGTGAATACCGGCATCATTCTGCTGGGCACGATTCTGGCGTCCTGGATGGGTACCACCGGGGCGGCCATGCTGTTGATCCGGCCGCTTCTGCGGGCCAATGATTTCAGGAAAAACCGGACCTTCATGGTGGTATTCTTCATCTTTCTGGTGGCCAATGTCGGTGGATCTCTGACCCCCTGGGAGATCCCCCCTGTTTCTGGGGTTTTTGCATGGGGTGAGTTTTTTCTGGACCATGAACATTGCCCCCCACATGCTGCTGGTGAGCGGGATCCTGCTGGTGATCTATTTTTTCCTGGATTCATGGTTTTTTAAAAAAGAAGGAGCTGTGGTACCGGATGACGGGGAAAAGCAACCGCTGCGCCTGGTGGGGACCTATAATTTTATCTTTCTGGGAGGGATTGTGGGGGCCGTGCTCATGAGCGGGGTGCTGGACTTGGGCGAGATCAATACCATGGGCGTGCACCGGGCCGTGCAGGACTGGCTTCGGGACATCAGCCTGATTTTACTGGGACTGCTGTCTTTGTGGGCCACCCCCTGGACCCTGCGGGAAGAAAATGAGTTTTCCTGGTTTCCCATCATCGAGGTGGCGTATCTGTTCATTGGGATTTTTGTCACCATGATTCCCTGTCTGCTGCTGCTCAAGGCCGGTCCGGACGGTGCATTTGCCTTTCTGATCGAAGCGGTGAAAGAACCGTTTCATTACTTCTGGGTCACCGGGATGCTGTCGGCGTTCCTGGACAACGCCCCCACCTACCTGACCTTTTTCAACACCGCTCTGGGAAGCTTTTACGCCGGGATGCCGGAGTCGGCTTCCGTGCCCCTGCTCATGACAGACCGCATGATTTATCTGCAGGCCATTTCCACCGGGGCCGTGTTTTTCGGGGCGGTCAGCTATATCGGCAATGCCCCCAATTTTATGGTCCGGTCCATTGCCGCGGAATCCGGCACGGTCATGCCCAGCTTTTTCGGGTATATTCTGAAATATTCCCTGGTTTTTCTGATTCCGACATTTGTGATTGTCACCCTGATTTTTTACTAGGATCAAGGAACGGCCGCCATGTATTTTGATTTAAAGGGATTGAAGCTGGCCATCATCGGGGGGGGTGAGCCCTGCTGTGAAATCCTGGACCGGTTCACGGGGCCCGATCTCAGCGCCCTGAACATTCAGGTGCTCATGGTGGCGGATACCATTGAAATCTCCAAGGGCATTATCCGGGCCAGGGAATTGAAAATCCCTACTACCAAAGATTACCATCAGATCTGTCATCTGTCCGGCCTGGATCTGATCCTCAAACTGAAAAACGATGACCTTCTGTCCTGCATCCTGGAAAAGGTGAATACCGAACGGGTGAGTATTATTGATCTGGATACCTACGGGGCCATGTCTTTTATTCATTTTCTCAAAACCGAAGAGGAAAAGATCCGGATCCGGAAACGATTAGAGGCCCAGGATCTTG
This sequence comes from Desulfotignum sp., assembly GCA_034522435.1. Classification (GTDB taxonomy): domain Bacteria; phylum Desulfobacterota; class Desulfobacteria; order Desulfobacterales; family Desulfobacteraceae; genus Desulfotignum. Next base: position 57,183 of record JAXHLJ010000015.1, on the reverse strand, counting down.
AAAAAGAGGCGGTGGCGGATCTGTTTGAAAAATTTTCCCGACGGATCAACGAGATTGCGGAAAACCGCATTTCTTTTCTTGAACAGGAACGAAAAGATCTGCAGAAAATTGAAAAAGAGCTGAATCAGATTATTCAGGGCAGCATGATCCCCACCTTTATCGTCAACAGCGAGCATATCATCACTCACTGGAACACGGCCTGTGAGCAACTCACGGGGTACCCGGCCTACAAACTGGTGGGCACCGACCGGCAGTGGGTGCCGTTCCGGTCGGCCAAACGCCCCATTCTGGCGGACATGGTGGTGGACCAGACAAGTGATGACATTGTACAGAAATATTACGGCAATGCCTGGCGCAAATGCAAGATCATCAACGGGGCTTACGAGGCAGAGGAATTTTTTCCCCATATGGGAGAAGACGGGAGATGGATTTTTTTTACGGCCGCACCCATCAAATCGCCGGAAGGAAAAATCATCGGTGCCATTCAGACGCTGAGAGATAGAACCGAGGATAAAAAAGCCCAGGAGGAAATTGAGCTCCAGGATCAGGAACTGGCCAAACTGCACGAAAAATATAAAAAGTCCGAAGAAAAATACCGGTCGTTGTTCAATGAAAACCCCAATCCCATATTTATCATTGACAATCAGACCTTCGAGATTCTCGATGTGAACCACCGGGTTCAGGAAACATATGGATATACCAAATCCGATTTGATGGGAACCTCGTTTCTGGACATCGGGGAAAAAACCGATGATACCATCCGCCAGGGCATGCAGGAACTGATTCAGGGCGGTTCCAGACTGTTTACCAAAAAACGGCATTACCGGAAAACCGGGCAGGCGTTTTTCGTGGACATCAAGGTGGTCAAGGTGGTGTTCACTCACAGGGAGGTACTTATCGCCGCCACCACCGATATCACCGAAAGCGTGGAAAAGGAAACCCAGCTGATCCAGGCCGGCAAACTGGCCACTCTGGGCACCATGGCGGCGGGTATGGCCCACGAGATCAACCAGCCGTTGAACGTGATCCAGATCTGTGCGGACCTGATCCAGAAAATGGTGAAAAAAGGGGTGAAGATTCCGGATGAAGACCTCTTGGGGATGAGCCAGGATATTATTGAGAATGTGGGCCGGGCCGCAGGTGTCATCAAGCATGTCAGAGATTTTGCCAGACAGTCGGAGCGGGATCTGAAAAAACTGAACATCAACGATCCCATTCAGGATGTGTTCAAGGTGTTGGGACACCAGCTTACGGTGCATTCCATTGACGTGGTGCTGGACCTGGATGAGCATCTGCCGCAGATTCGGGCTGAACACAACCGGCTCGAGCAGGTGTTCATTAACCTGGTGACCAATGCCATCGATGCCATGGATGAAAAATCCGCCCGGGCCGAAGGTCCGGTGGAAAAAATATTGACCATCAAGACCTGCGCGGAAAACGGTCATGTGGTAGCCACCGTGTCCGATACCGGCACCGGCATGAGTGAGGAAGTGAAAAACAAATTGTTCGAACCGTTTTTCACCACCAAGGACACGGGGAAAGGAACGGGACTGGGTACCAGCATCAGTTTCGGAATTATCCAGGATTACAGCGGCACCATCAGTGTTGAAACCGAAGAGGGAAAAGGATCGAACTTCACGGTCCGGTTTCCCGCAGCCACATAGGAACCCCCATGTCAGCAAACAAAATATTGATCGTGGATGACGAGCCGACCATTGTGCGGCTTCTGGACATGTCCCTGAAAAGCGACGGATATACCACCTGCACGGCAGCCAGCGGGGAGGAAGCGTTGGCCGTTTTTGAAAAACAATCCCCGGATATCGTGGTGACCGATATCAAGATGCCGGGCATGGATGGGCTGGAACTGCTCAAGAAAATCAAAAACCTGGACCCGGACAAGGAAGTGATTATTGTCACGGGACACGGGGATATCGATTCCACCATCACGGCCCTTCAGTACGGGGCAAGTGATTTTATCAACAAACCGGTCCGGGACGAGGCTTTGGCCATTGCTCTGGAACGGGCGGAAAGCAAAATCCGCATCCGGGAGCAGCTGGCCGCCTATACCCATAATCTGGAGGAAAAAGTGGCGGAAGCCACCGCTGAGATCCGTCGCAGATCCAATTTCCAGCGACTGCTCATTCACAGCAGCCACGATGCCATTGTCGCGTTCGACCGGGACTGGCAGATTGTGGTCTACAACCCGGAAGCGGCCCGCATGTTTGAAAAAAGAGCCAGAGTCGTGCTGAACAAAATGACCATCGAAGACCTGTACCCTCCCCAACTGGCAGCTCATTTCAAAAAAGAAGCCAAAAACGGGACCGATGATCGGGAGGACATCCCCTGGAAAGAAATGGTGCTGGAAACCCGGGACAAAAAACAGATCCCGGTCAGATACGCCACCAGCGTGCTTCATGAAAAAAAGGAATTCATGGGCATTGTCAACTTTTTTCAGGACCTGACCGAGATCAAGCGCCTGGAAAGGGAACTGATCCAGTCCGAACGCATGGCCGCCATCGGCCAGACCATTTCCGGGCTGGCCCATTATGTGAAAAATATCTTGATCGGTCTGAAAGGCGGGAGTTATGTCGTGAATGTGGGATTTCAGAACGACAACATGGAAAAGATCAAAACCGGCTGGCAGACCATCCAGAAGAATATCGAGCGGGTGGCGAACCTGACCCAGGACATGCTCACCTATTCCAAAGAACGGTCCCCCGAGGTGGCACTGTGCTCTCCCAATGAGATCGTGTCCGAGGTGAAAGATCTGGTATCGGATTTTGCCGAATCCAATGATATTGAAATCGTCACCCGGTGTGAGCCGGATCTGGGGCAGATGTGGCTGGATCCGGGAACCGTTCACCGGTCCCTGCTGAACCTGGTGAACAATGCCATTGACGCCTGCCTGCAGGAGGAAGATCCGGACCGTCGGTTCAAAGTGGAGATCCGGACCCGAAAAAACGAACACGGAGCGGCCGTGTTCGAGGTCGAAGATAATGGGTGCGGTATGGATGAAGAAACCAAAACCAAACTATTCACCCCCATGTTCAGTTCCAAGGGAGGCAAGGGGACCGGCCTGGGATTGCTGGTGACCAAAAAACTGGTAGAAGAGCACCGGGGGACCATTGACATAGATACCCGTTTGGGGTATGGATCTGTGTTTACGGTAACGCTGCCTGAGAGGCCTGAAACAGCCCGGGAACAAACTGACAAGTAAAGAGGTGTGCTATGGGGAAAAAAATTCTGGTGGTTGACGATGATCCGGATGTCAGATCATTTGTCCTCACGGTTCTGGAAGAAAATCAGTATACCCCTCTGGTGGCGTGTGACGGTGTAGAAGGCCTGGAGGTGATTCAGAAAGAGATGCCCGACCTGGTGATTCTGGACGTGCTCATGCCCCGGGGAAGTGGAATCCGCCTGTACCGTCATCTGAAAACCGATGATGCTTTGAAGGCCATTCCGGTGATCTTGTTCACCGGCATTGCCCTGCGGTCTTTTCTCAAATCCCAGAAAGCCCTGGAAGAGTTCAAAGGAGAAAAAGTACCTGAACCCGACATTTACCTGGAAAAGCCGGTGGAACCTCAGGAGCTGGTGGCGGCCATAAGAAAAAAACTTGACTGATTTGCGGCTCTTCAGATGGCTGACCACCTTCCGCCAGTTTTGGGAGGCGGTGGCAGGATGAGGCAGGAGGTTTAATGAAAATAAGAAAACTGTTGTTTGTGACCAAATTTGAAAGCCTGTGCTATGATGCATTGCAGTCTCTGCTGGATTTGAGAAAATCCGGGCTGGAACATGTGGTGTTCTTGAACGTGATCGAGCGGGAAAAAGTGTCCATGCGCAGAGGCAAAGGATATGTCAAAGAAGACGAGATCCGGCTCAAGGAAACCGCCAACATCCGGTTCATCGACTGGGCCGAAAACCTGTTTGAAATGGGCATGGAAGTCGGGGCCTATATCGAGGTGTCGTCCCTGGTGCCCAAAATTCTGGAAGTGGTGGAAAAAGAAACACCGGACCTCATTGTCATCGGCCGGTCCCGGAAAGGAAAGCTGGAACAGCTGTATTCCAGATCCGACATCACGGAACTGACCCGTCGTTCTCCTGTCCCCATACTGGTATTCAAGCATATGGCCGAAGACACGTTGGTGCCGGCAAAACTGTTTGAACGGCCTTTGTTTGCCACATCCTGGTCCAACAGCAGTGAAAAGGCACTCGCCAGTCTCAAGGAACTGGGATCCGTGATCGGAGAACTGCATCTCATGCATGTGGTGAATGAAAAAAAATTGAAATCATCGGACACCCATGAGGTCCAGTCCGTGCGGAAAAATGAGCGGAACCGGCTGGAAGATTTGTGCGGCGAATTTGCACAAAAGGGCATTTCCGCCCGACCCCATGTGTATGTGGGCGATCCGGAAACCGAAATCCTCAAAGCGGCCAGGGAATACCAGGCCACCCTGATCGTGCTGGGCTTCAGCGACAGAACCGCCCTGGCCGAACGGTGGCTGGGATCCATATCCAGAAACATCGCCGATAAATCCATGTTTCCGTGCCTGTTGTTTCCGGTGAAAAAATAATGTGTACCAACCCGTGTCAGTGGAATGAAAATGAAGCTTTTATTTATAGACGATGAACAGACCTTTCTGAAGTATCTGGCCAAACGCATGATGCTGGAAGGGTTTGAGGTCACCACCACGTTTTCGGGTGAAGAAGGGGTGGCGGCCGCTACAAAAGAACCTTTTGACGTGGCCGTGGTGGATTTGCAGATGCCCGGCATCGACGGTATCGAGGTGCAGAAACTGCTCAAGGACCTTCAGCCGGATCTGCCCTGCATCGTGCTCACCGGTCACGGCAGTGTGGAAAACGCTCTGGAGAGCGGCAAATACAACGCGTTCAAGTTTCTGTCCAAACCCGTGGACATGGACACATTGATCGAAACCATTCAGGCGGCCCATGCGCATCGCATGAAACTTCGATCCGCCTCAGATGCATATGACCCGGCAGGGTCTGCCAAAGGGCCGTTATCCAGAATGTTTCACAAATTCCGCAAACTTTACGGCGTGGAAAAATAAACCGGCATTCGGTTGGTTGTTTTTTACGAATGTCAGGCAAATGGATTGGTACGTGAAAAAATGGTACGAAAAAAAAAGACGACAGACAACTTAAAAAAACGGTTTAAAAGGGAGAACAGGTGATGCAGACCGGAAAACAAAAAGAAAAACAACCCGGTTTTTTTTCATTTATACTCACCTTTGTGTTCATGTTTGCCACCTGGGTCATTTTGTCCGGCCATTTTGAACCGCTTCTGATCGGGCTGGGCCTTTTATCCAGCCTGGCCGTGGCCTGGTTTTTTCATGATCTTCTGTTCACCGGGGCCGGGGTTCGGGATATCGGGGTGTTCCTGCGGTTCTGCCGGTATATGCCGTGGCTGATTGTGGAAATCATCAAAGCCAATTTCCATATGCTGTATCTGGTGTTTCATCCCCGGATGCACCAGATGATCGATCCCCATATCATTCAGTTCCAGACCGGCCTGACGTCGGATATCGCCATCACCACCCTGGCCAATGCCATCACTTTGACACCCGGCACGGTTACCATCACGGCCAATGCCGACGGCGGGTTCCGGGTTCATGCCATTGACCGGCAAAGTGCGCAGGGGCTTCCCGGAGAAATGCAGGACCGCGTGGCCCGTGTGTATGGAGAAACCGGATGATCTATTTTTTTTCATGTATCGCTGTCGGGCTTTGCCTGGTCATGATCCTGCCCTTGTATCGATGCCTGATGGGACCCACGGTGCTGGACCGGCTGGTGGGGGTGAACGCCATCGGCAGCAAGACCGTGGTCCTGCTGCTGCTGATCGGATATCTGTATGAGCGGGTGGATATGTTCGTGGATATCGCTCTGGCCTACGCGTTTCTGAACTTTGTGGCGGTCCTGGCCGCGTCCCGGTATTTTCACAAGCGCAAAGGCCTGTATGAAGAATCCTTCATGGAGTAATGATGCATATTATTATCAATATCTTTGCGGGCGCGTTTCTGCTCATGGGTTTGGTCTTTTTTCTGGGCGGGGCCGTGGGGATCATGCGGATGCCCGATTTTTATTCCCGGCTGCATCCGGCCGGCAAACTGGATACCTTAGGCATTTTTGCCATGGTGGCCGGGCTGGTGATCTATAATTTTCATCACCTGTCTTTTGCCATGGTGCTGTTGTCCATCAAAATGTTTTTGATTGTCTTTTTCGTGTTTCTGGCCAGCCCGACGGCCACCCATTCCATTGTGGATGCGGGCATGCGGGCCGGGTTGCGGCCCTGGACCCGAAAAAAGGGAAAGGAATCATAACGCATGCTGTGGCCCATTGACCTGATCGTATTGACGTTTGTGATTTTTTGCGCCGTGGCCGCCATCACCGTGAAAGATCTTCTGGGAACCGCCATTTTGTTCAGTGCGTATTCCTTTCTGATGTGCCTGTTGTGGGCCGTCATGGGGGCCGTGGATGTGGCATTTACCGAAGCGTCCGTGGGCGCGGGGGTCAGTACCGTGTTTCTGGTGGCTGCCGTGTTCAGAACCAGCAGGAGGACCAAAGATTGAAATTCCTGGGATTTGTCATTGTCTGTCTGACCGGCGGCCTGCTGCTGTATGGCACCATGGACCTGCCGGACTGGGGGGATCCCGCATCACCGGCATCCACCCATCTGTCGGATTATTATATCGAGCATATCATGGAAGAAACCCGGGTGCCCAACCTGGTCACAGCCGTGCTGGCGGATTACAGAGGGTATGACACCATGTTCGAGACTGCGGTGGTGTTCTGCGCAGGCCTTGCCTGTTTTCTGCTGCTCAGGGATTTTCGGCCCAAAAAGACCGGTATTTCCGCCATATTCCCACGGGTGTGATGCTGCATGTCAAAAATCCCGGGACCCGGATCATCCCGGGAAACGAATTTGAGCACATGGACCGCGAATGGGTGCCGTCGGACCGAATCATCAAGACCGTATGCCGGATTCTGATCCCTTTTATCCAGATTTATGCGCTGTATGTGGTGGCCCATGGGGATTTTTCTCCCGGCGGCGGGTTCCAGGGCGGGGTGATCTTCGGGTCCAGTTTGATTCTCATGGCCATTTCCTACAACCTGAAGACCCTTATGAAACGGGTGACGGAAAAATTTCTGTCCATTTTTGCCGCCACAGGCGTTCTGATCTATGTGGGTCTCGGAGTGCTGGCCATGATCATGGGCGGCCGGTTTCTGGATTACAGCATGCTCGCACCGCTCGTGCCCTGGGATCCCGGCCATATCCGGGCTTTGGGCATGCTGGGGGTGGAGATCGGTGTGGGCATCGCCGTGATGGCGGTCATGGTGATCATTTACGTGAATATCGTGTCTGAGGGCAGACATGATGAAGGACTTTAGGAGAACCCCATGACTGAACTTTTGGCGCTGATCGTGGCCAAGTACAATTTCTGGCTGTATATCATCCTCATGATGATCGGGCTGTATGCCATGATCGCCAAAAACAACCTGATGAAAAAACTGGTGGGCATGAACATCTTTCAGACCGCCATTATTCTGTTTTACGTCTCCATCGGATACAAGCATGGCGCCACGCTTCCCATTATTCAGGGGGACCACGGCGGTCATGGGACCCACGGGGCCGTCATTCATGCGGCCGAATATATCAACCCGCTGCCCCATGTGCTCATGCTGACCGCCATCGTGGTGTCCGTGGCAACCTTCGGGGTGGCCATGGCGTTGTGTGTGCGGGTCTACAGGCGGTACCAGACCCTGGAAGAAGATGAACTTCGAATACGTTTATCGGAAAAATAACCCATGAACCACATGCCGGCAATACTTTTACTGGCCCCGCTGTCAGGGGCGTTTTTTTCAGGCCTGGCCGCCTGGATCAAACCCTGGCTTTCCTATTATATCGCTCTGGCGGCCACATGCCTCTCCGGTGTGGCGGCCTTTTGTGTGCTGGGGGATGTGATGGCGGCCGGCACCGTGCAATACCGCATGGCCGGATGGGCCCCGCCCATGGGCATCGAGTTGCGGATCGATCCGCTCAATGCCATGGTTCTGTTGCTGATCAGTGCCATCGCGTTTTTGAATCTGGTGGCCAGTGTCTCAAGCGTGGACCGGGAAATCCCGGACCGGGCTCCCTCTTTTTATGTCATGTATCAGCTGTTTGTGGTGGGGCTTTTAGGCGTGAGTGCCACGGGCGATCTGTTCAATCTGTATGTCCTCATCGAGATCACCTCTTTGACCTCCTATACCATGATTGCGCTGGGAGAAGAGGGCCGGTCCCATCTGGCCGCGTTGAACTATATTTTTATCGGCGTGATCGGGGCCTCGTTCTATCTGCTGGGCGTGGGATATCTTTACATCACCACCGGCTCGTTGAACATGCAGGATGTGGCCGTGATCCTCAAGCAGATTCCGGGATCATCCAGTGCCGTGCTGACCGCATTTGTCCTGTGCATTCTCGGGGTCTGGATCAAGATGGCCCTGTTTCCGCTGCATGTATGGCTGCCCAATGCCTATTCGTTCGCGCCCGTGGGATTTGCCCGGGTGGTGGCACCGCTCATGACCAAGGTGATGGTATATGTGATGGTGCGGCTTATGGTCACGGTGTTCGGCCTGGATTATGTTTTCAATACCCTGCATCTGGCGGACATCGTGGTGTGGCTGGGGGTGATCGCCATTCTGGCCGGGGCGTTCATGGCGCTGTTGCAGACGGATTTGAGAAAAATGCTGACCTACATTATCGTGTGCGAGATCGGATACATGGTGGGCGGGGCCTGGCTGGGGAACACCCTGGGCATGGCCGGTGCCATTCTTCATATCCTCAATGACGCCTTGATGACGTTTGCCCTGTTTCTGGCCCTGGGCAATATCATTTACATAAGAAAACAGGTGGATGTCACGAATTTGAAAGGGTTGTTTGCCGCCATGCCCTGGACCATGGCCGGGCTGGTTCTGGCGGCACTGAGTATCATCGGTGTGCCGCCCTTGTGCGGATTTTTCAGCAAATGGTATCTGGTGCTGGGCGCGTTCGAGGCCGGTGCCTATCATTTTGCCGCGGCCCTGATCATCTCCAGCCTGGTGTGCGCCGTGCTGTTTTTCAAGGTGTTCGAGATCTGTTTTTTCGAGCCCATGTCAACATCCCATGGTCATCATGATCATGGGGGTGCCGTTATGACCGAGGCACCCCTTTCCATGCTGGTGCCGCTGGGACTGGTGAGCACGGGCATTGTCGCTGCCGGTGTGTATGCCGGTACCATTGTCAACACCCTGATCCTGCCGTTTCTGCAGTGAGGAATCGCCATGGAATCCATCATTTCATACAAACCGCTGCTGGCTGTGCTGGTCCCTGTGCTGGTCATCCCCGTGCTCATGTCATCCGCCCGCCGGCCCAACGTCCGGGAAGCCTGGGTGTTTGCCGCCGGATTCATCATGTTCGCCCTGGTGGTGTCCATGACACCGGTGATCCTGGCCGGACACCGGATCGAGCTGACCCTGTTCCGGCTGATGCCCGGAGCGGACATCGCTTTCCGGGTGGACGGCCTGGGCATGCTGTTCGCCCTGGTGGCATCCAGCCTGTACATCGTCACCTCCCTGTATTCCATCGGATATATGCGCGGCTTGAAGGAACACGGTCAGACCCGGTTTGTCTGCTTTTTCGCTCTGGCCATCGCATCCACCATCGGGGCCGCGTTTTCCGCCAACCTGGTGACCCTGTACCTGTTTTATGAAATGTTGTCTCTGGCCACCTATCCCCTGGTGGCCCATCATGAAGATACAACATCAAGAATTTCGGCAAGGCGGTACCTGACATTCATCCTGGGCACCTCCATCGGCCTGGTGCTGCCGGCCATGATCTATTGCTATCATGTCACGGGCACACTCGAGTTTTCCACGGCCGGTATTTTTGCGGGCCAGCTGTCAAAACCGGGCGCCACCGTGCTGCTGCTCATGTTTGTGTTCGGGTTTGCCAAGGCCGGGGTCATGCCGTTTCATTCCTGGCTCCCGGCCGCCATGGTGGCACCGACGCCGGTGAGCGCGCTGCTGCATGCCGTGGCCGTGGTCAAGGTGGGGGTGTTTTCCATCGTCAGGGTGCTGACCGGGATTTTCGGGGTGGATCTGCTGGAATCTTTTAACCTGGGCACCCTGGTCATGGTCATCGCTTCCATTACCATTTTAGTGAGTTCCTGCATCGCCCTGTCTCAGGATGAACTCAAGCGCCGCCTGGCCTTTTCCACCATCAGCCAGCTGTCCTATATCATCTTCGGGGTGGCCATGCTGTCATCGATGGGCCAGCTGGGCGGGGTGATCCATATCCTGATGCACGCATTCGGCAAAATCACGCTTTTTTTCTGTGCCGGCGCCATTTTTGTGGCCACCGGCAAAAAATATATCTCCCAGATGAAAGGCCTGGGCAGGCAGATGCCCGTGACCTTTGCCGCGTTTTTTATCGGGTCCCTGGGCGTGATCGGGCTGCCCCCCACCGGGGGATTCTACAGCAAGTGGCACCTGATTTCAGGCACCCTGGAAGCCGGCCAGACCATTTTCATGGTGGTGCTGCTGATCTCCTCGTTTTTGAATGCATTCTATTTTCTGCCCATCGTGTTTCAGGGATTCTTCGGCAAATCGGATGATGCCCCTGTAAACGCCCCGGTAACGGTCCGGGAAGCCAATCTGTGCCTGGTGGTGCCCCTGGCTGTCACGGCCCTGACATCCGTTGCCCTGTTTTTCTTTCCGCAGATGTTTGTGGATTTGATCGTTCTGGGCCTGAATTTATGATCCACCCGCTTTTTCAAGGACAAAAAAATATGACAAAAAAACATACACACACCAATGACGACTGGGAGATGCTGGGCCATGACCCCGTGCCCGGCTACAAGACGGCGTTCTACATTGCCGTGCTGGTGTCGGTGATCTATCTGGCCGTGGCGTTTTTTTCCGGTGGCGGCGGTGTGTCCCACTGACCCGATAAAGGACCTTATCCATAACTGACCGCAGGACCCGGTCGGGGGGAGGGTGACCCCCGGGGCCGGGCCGTGCGGATCTGATTCAGGTGACATGATGAAAAAAGAGTTGACCCTGTTTGACAAGCCCAAAAATGTGAAAATACTGCTGATCTGCTTTTACTGTTCTCTGGTGGTGCTGGTGATTGCCGAATTTTTCATTCATCCGCATCCGGCATTTTATTTTGAACACATGAAGGGGTTTTCCGCGGTATATGGTTTTTTCTCCTGTGTGCTGCTTATATTTCTGGCCAAACTGCTGCGGCTGATCGTGATGAAAAAGAGGATTACTATGACCGGTAATCTGATGCCCCCGGCCTTGATATTCATTGCCGGCGCGCTGTTGATCCCGTTTTTGCGGGGCAGAACCCAGGCCGGATATATGCTTCTGATCCCTGTGGTATCCCTGCTGGTTCTCATGAACGCGCCCATGGGGCAGATCTGGACCCGGGATTTCTGGGGTTACACCCTGATCATGGGACGGATCGACAAACTGTCTTTGGTGTTCGGGTATATTTTTACCATCATGGCGTTTTTGGGTATCCTGTTTGCCCTGAAGGTCAAGGACAATCTTCAGCATGTATCGGCCGTGGTGTATGCCGGCGCCACGCTGGGCGTGGTGTTTGCCGGGGATTTTCTCACCCTGTACCTGTTCTGGGAGATCATGGCGGTCAGCTCCACGTTTCTGATTCTGGCCTCCCGCACGGACGCGGCCCGCAAAGCCGGGTTCCGCTACATCCTGGTGCACCTGATCGGCGGGTTGTTTCTGCTGGCCGGGATCGTGTTGTACATCCAGGAGACCGGCACCACGGCGTTCGACTATATCGGGCTGTCCGGCACCGCATCCTGGCTGATTTTCATCGGCATCGCCCTGAACGCGGCCGCCATCCCGCTGCATGCCTGGCTCCCGGATGCCTATCCCATGGGCACCCCCACCAGCACCGTGTTTTTGAGCGCGTTTACCACCAAATCCGCTGTGTATCTGTTGATCCGGACCTTTCCCGGCACGGACCTGCTTATCTGGATCGGGGCGTTCATGGTGTTTGTGCCCATCTTTTACGCGGTCCTGGAAAACGATATCCGGCGGGTGCTGGCCTACAGCCTGCTCAACCAGATCGGGTTCATGCTGGTGGGCACGGGCATCGGGTCCCAGCTGGCGTTGAACGGGGCCGTGGCCCATGCGTTCTGCCATATCCTTTACAAGGGCCTCTTGTTCATGGCTGCCGGGTCCGTGCTCCAGATGACCGGCAAAATCAAGTGCACCGAGATCGGCGGGCTTTACAAGACCATGCCGTTGACCTGTTTGTTCTGCATTGTGGGGGCCGCTTCCATTTCCGCGTTCCCGCTGTTTTCCGGATTTGTGTCCAAATCCATGGTGGTGACCGCCACCGTGGAGGAGCATATGGTGCTGGTGTACCTGGTCTTGCAGTTTGCTTCGGCCGGCGTGTTCCACCATGCCGGCATCAAGGTGCCGTTTTTCACCTTTTTCGGCCATGATTCGGGCATCCGGGCCAAAGACCCGTCCTGGAACATGGTGCTGGCCATGGGGATCGCTGCATTTGCCTGCATCTTCATCGGCGTGTTCCCCCAGCCTTTGTACAACCTGCTGCCCTTTACCGTGGATTACATCCCATATACCGGCGCCCATGTGGTGGGCCAGCTCCAGCTGCTCATGTTCGGGGCCCTGGCATTCGCCCTGCTGATCCTGTCAGGCTATTATCCCCCGGAAATCAAGTCCATCAACCTGGATGTGGACTGGACCTACCGGAAACTGGGTGCTGCGGCGTATCGGTTTCTGGACAGCGGCCTGAACGCGGTGAACCGCAAAACAGAACAGGGGCTGATGACCGTGGTCAAAGGCGGCAGTACCTTTTTCCGTCAAATCACGGTCCACCTGATTCTGTTTTTTTCCGTGAACCTGTGGTTGTTGCTGGGATATCGGGACAAGCATCTGGCGTTAAGGAAACAGCAGCTTTACAATGATGTGGTTCAGGGGACACTTCCTGTCGGTATCGGCGCGGCCGCGGCAGTATCCTTTGTTGTGTTGATATATGTGTTGACTTGAACAAAACATTGCCTGAGGAGCTTCCATGGTAAAAATACAGGATTTAAGACATATTCACATGCTGGAAAAAATGCCGGACCGTCTGCTGGCCCTGATCGGGCAGCAAGCCCAGCTTTCCATTTTCAGCGCCGGCACCTGCCTGTTCAGGGCAGGGGAGAATGTGGATACTTTTTTTATGGTCATGATGGGTCAGGTGGCCCTGACCGTGGCATTGAACCCGGATATGGATGTCATTCTGGAAAATATTCAGTCCGGCCGCACCTTTGGATCCTCCGCATTGATATCCGGGGGTCCGGCCTCTTATACGGCCATATGCCAGGAGCCCTGCGAAATCATCACCCTGTCGGGTGAGCGCATGCAGCAATTGTTTGAAACCAATGATGAGCTGGGATTTTACCTGATGGCCGGCGTGGCCGGACAATATAAAACCAGCATGGACGCCCGGGCGAAAATGATCATGAAAACTTTGGCCCGCCATCCGGAGATGAAGCCATCCATTCATGATATTGAAAAACTCACGCCGGCATATTAGCCTGAATGTGACGGAACAAGTCCCGGCCCGGGATATTGAATCGAGGAAAAAACATGGTACCCAGCGATCAGTTGAAAAAAATACAATTTCTTGACGACCTGCCAAATGATATTCTGGATAAAATCAGCCCCCATGCCCGGCAGGCGGTTTTCGAGCCGGACACCATCCTGATCCGGCAGGGCGACATCCAGCATCTGGTGCATATGCTGGTGTCCGGAAAAATATGTCTCAATGCCCGGTCCGACACCGGCCGGGTCCTGACCCTGGATCAAATCGAGCCGGGGCAGAGCTTTGGGTTGTCCGCTTTTTTTGGAAAGTCTCCCGCTACCTTTACAGCGGTCTGCAAAGACACCTGTGATATCATTGTCCTGTCCGGGGATCTGATGCTCAAGCTGTTTGAAACGGATCATCGCACCGGATATGCGGTGATGCGCCGGGTGGCCCAGCTGTTCAAAGGCCGCATGAACAAACATACGGAACAGTTTCTACACGCATTATCCATCCATCCGGCCATAAACCCGGTCTGATGACCCCGGGTTATGCCTGTTCCAGAATTCTGAGGGAAATGCTTTCAACCAGGTTTTTGGTTTTTTCCCGGTAATCAAGCATATGGGGTGCGGACATATGGGCTGTCAGATCCGCCAGGGTGTTCCATTTCTCAATGATCGTCACCCTGTTTTGATCCACATCCTGGGGCGGCAGACCGGTTGGGACGTCCACGGCCGGTTCATAACTGATACATCCCTTTTCCTTGAGCACCGCCGGCATGTTGGATTTGAAGATTTCCACAAACCGGGACAGATTCCCTTCCTTTACCTGAATGGATGCGATCACATGTATCATTTCATTTTCTCCTGATATCATTTATCTGGGCTTTCAAAATTTCCAGAACATTGCGGCCCCTTTTTTTTGCAATCTCATGGGCATCTGCCACAATTTTTTGTGCATGGGCCTGAAGTACTGCCTCATCAGGTAAACCGATGCCGGATTTTTCATATTTCCAGACAAGCAGTTTTTTTGCAAACGCAATTTCCTGCTGCCGGACAAGTTTGCCGAACAAATGCATTTCCCTTTTCCTTTCAGATAGCAGATCAGAGTGGGTATGGGGCAAGGAAACTTCCACAATGTAATGTTTGTAAAATAACAAAGACACTTTGGCAAGAATTTTATCAGGTTGTTCCATGATGATGATCCGGCCGTCATGCTTGATGGCTTCACACGCATTGACCATGAAAATTCTGTTTTTAAGGCTCAACTGAAGCCTGGGTCTGCCTTTCAATGGATACCAGATATTTGGCAGAGGTGGTCAGGTAAAAGGATAACGGCCGGGAAAAATATCTGCCCAGGATCCCGTCCACAAACAGGCGGCTGATATGCTGCTCATGGACCAGGATCTGCTGGGACTGAAAAAAGATGGTTTTTTCTTCCGGGGTGAGCCGGGAAACCATGTCCAGGATGGCTCATCCGGGCCCGGGGCTGGTACATCCAGAAATAAAACAGATCCAGGGAATGGATGATGACCACTGACCGCCAGATCCCTGACTTCCGAATTTCGGCTTGCGAACAGGGCTTCGGGGTTTTTCAGAATTTTGAGTTCTTCGGTTTCCGGAAACATCATCTCCAGCCTGGCATAGGTGTCAAACAGGTCGGTGAATTTTTTTTTGACATCCCGCTGTCGCAGTTTGCGTTCTGGAACCGGTCCACCGTGCCTTCGATCACGCCGGCAACCGTGTCTGATGCTGCCTTGGAGATGATGGCAGCCCACTTTTGCAGCACCGCGTCCACGGCCGGGACATTGAACAAGATGCCCCCGATGATCGTGTTGAATAGCAGTGCCACGGGAATGGACAGAATGCTTCTGAAGAAATTGCCCGTGACCATGCCTTTGGGTAGCCCGCGAAAGGCGTTGTGGGCGGACAGATAGATGCCGTTGACCAGTCCCATGACCGCATACAGGACCACCGGGCTGGTACTGGTATTGATCCCCGAGCGTTGTCCAGAAAAAGCGACTTGACCAGCCAGTCCAGCAGGGCACGGAAAACCCGGTAAAGAAAAGGGCATCCGTGAGCCGGTCCCAGCTCACATAATTGTTCCACCGGGTCAGTGAGGACCGTTTTATCCGGCCGCCCCCTGAGAACCGACTGCAAAATGACTGTGAAGCCGGTGACGCCAAACCAGATGAACGCCCCGAACCAGGCCAGAAACCACCAGTCCTTGGTGAGAAAAAAACACATAAATGCCGGGATGAACCCCAGGGTAATTTTCAGACAGTTTTTCAATTTGGTGTTCAAATTTTTCCATAGTCTGAACAAAGTCTTTCCGGCCCCGGATCAGATGTTCTTCAGGCAGAAGACCGTTGGTGACCTGTTTCTGGATGCCTCCGAGTGTTACCACATTGCCTTTTCTCGTCATGTCCAGGGAAAAGGATTCAAAGACCCATTCATTTTTTTTGACAAACCGGATCTGGTCCAGGCCGGGCAGCCACTGGAGAACCGCCAGTATCCACTGAAAAAACCGATGCATTTTTTCCGTGGATACGGCGGTCATCTGCTGGTTGACACGGATGTTTGCCGGCAGGATCAGCCGGTCCTGTTTTCGGTGAAAATCTTTTGGGCACGGAAGGGCAGGGTGGACACAATGCCGAATCCCATGCCGTAAGCCTGGTGGGCTTTGCCCGTGGAATCGCTGCCGATCCTTGATTTCAGGGGATATGCCGCATACATGTTTTTAAGGGCATCGATGTCGTATAGAATCTGATACAGTGTTGCCACCTGATCCCGGCGATCCGGCTCATCGCTTTGTTCCACCCGGGAAATGATCTGGCGGACCTGTCGTTTCAGTTTCAGCAGGCTGCGGCCGTGTTGATGGCCTTTTGCAGTTCATTCACGGCAAACAGATGATCGGTTTTTTCGGAAACAAAATTTTTCAGATCTGATGATCTCGAGCCGGGTAATGATACCGTTGGATTCATACAGGATCTCAAGCACATCTTCCGGTGCCAGGTCTGTCCAGCTTGAGGGTGATACGAAAATCACAAAACAGTTGGCCGATGGTGTCAAGAAACCGGGTATGGGTCAGTTTCAACCGGTCCGGTATATCCGGGCTCTTCTGTCGTTGCACGGGACTGGAAGATATCTGGATGCGCTTGGGGATTCAACCAGGTATCCAGGATCTGTTTGACACTGAATCGATCCATTTGTTCGATCCGGGACCGGATTTGTGCCTGTTTTGTGTCATCTGCCTGATGGAAAATCTCATGGAGTTCATCCACCCTTTTTTTCATGGCCGTCAGGGCCCTGGCATGAATGAATTCCGCCAGAAGGGGCACGGAAGGCTGTCCGGGAAAGGCGAACCGCAGGAAATCCGCCGGGCTCAGGGGCGGCAGATCGATGTCCAGATGCCGGCACATCTCTTCGAGATGCTGGTCATTGAACTGTGTCAACAAATTCAGCACCTGGTTTTCCTGGAATTTCAGCACTCTCTTCGCCCCGGGCCACTGGAACTGCACCACATGAGGTTCCGCCAGAAGACACAGAAAGGATTCCGCATCAGCCAGTCCCCGGGAACACCCAGATGAACGACACATGCCGGTTCCGGTAGCGCGTCTTGAATTCAATGCCGATGCGCAGGTCGATCTCCAAGATCTTTGCCGCTTCAATGAGTTCCAGGGCGAACCGGGGCTCGATATAGTGATAATAGATGACCCGCAGCCGCCGGATGCCTTTGATCCAGGCATCCATGATCAGGTGGGTGGGGGATTTTCGGCCCGAGGTGTTCGGCATCGTGCACATGGTCGTCAAAGGTGACCGGTTTCCATTCTTCGGGCATTTCCAGAAGATGGTAGTGATCCAGCAGTTCTCTGACCAGCCTGGGTTTGCCGAATGCCGCCAGCCGGAAGGTATGGGCCAGGGCCAGCTGGCGGCGGTCGTTGCCTTTGGCCCTGCACCAGCTCCTTCATGATCTGCAGCAGCACCCGGGCGGTATTTTTGGGCATGGGGCCGTCAGCCGGATCCACCACCTCAGCTTCCAGCGCCCGCAGCGCCGCCAGCCGGTGTTCAATGTCCCCGTGTTCCATGGATTCCAGCAGGCTGACAATGGCATAGGCCGTGTGAAGGCCTTTGGATTCAGCCAGTTCCTTGATGCCCAGGGGATGAAAAAACCGATAGTACAGTTTCCGGACACACCCCGGCCGAACATCCGCGTCATACACGGAAGTGACAGTCCGCATCAGCTCATGGTCCCTTGAATCGAAAAATATGAAATCCGAAACGGTTCGAATCCATTCAATCCACTTTTTCTGAACGGTTATGTGCGGTAAATGGTGCTGGATCAATATATGAAACAATTTGCAGTGATGTCAAAAAAATCCGGAATCGTGTCCTGCTCGCCGAGTTCCAGAACTCCGGCACCACCAGGATAATGACGGTATAGATCTCCAGTCTTCCCAACAGCATACACCAGGCCAGGACCCATTTGGCCGCCGCCGGTAGATGGGCAAAATTTTCCGCCGGCCCCACCGTGCCGAATCCGGGTCCGATGTTGCCAAGACAGGACGCCACAGCCCCCAGGGCGGTAAGCAGATCCAGGCCCATGGCAGCCAGAATCCCGCCGGCCCCGATAAACAGCAATATGTACAGGGCCAGAAACCCCATGATGGAGCGGAGCACATTTTCAGAGACCACCCGGCCGTTCAGTTTGACATGCCCGATGTTTCTGGGGTGGATCAGCTGGAACAGTTCCCGGTAGGCAAACTTGACGCACACAATCAGCCGGGCGATTTTCATACCGCCGCCCGTTGATCCGGCAGATGCGCCCATGAACATGCACACAAGCAGGATCACCTGGCTCAGGCCCGGAAACCGTTCATAATCAGCCGTGGCATACCCGGTGGTGGTGAGAATGGAAGCCGCCTGAAAAGATGCGAATTGAAATGCGTCCGAAAACGAGTCATAGACCCGGCCGTGGATATCCAGGGTGATGGCCAGTGTGAACAGAAAAACAAGACCTAAAAAGACCTTGCATTCCGTATCTTTGAAAAATACCAGGGGTTTGCCCCGGAGCATCTGAAAATGCAGGGAGAAATTGATGCCGGCCAGAACCATGAACACCACGATGACATAATGGATGTATGCGCTGTCATAGTAGGCAATGGAGGTGTTTTTGGGGGAAAATCCCCCCGTGGGCAGGGTGGTCAGGGCATGGCAGATGGAATCAAACACCGGCATACCTCCGATCGCCAGCAGCACTCCCAGCAGAACTGTCAGGCCGGCATACACCATCCACAGAATTTTGGCGGTATCGCTCAACCGTGGGACCAGCTTGTCCGGCACAGGGCTCGGCACTTCCGCCTTGTACAGCTGGATGCCTCCCACGCCCAGAAAGGGCAAAATGGCCAGGGACAGGACAATGATACCCATGCCGCCGAGCCACTGGATCAGACTTCGCCAGAACAGCAGACTGGGAGCGGCGGCTTCGATATCGGTCATGACCGAGGAACCGGTGGTGGTGAATCCGGAGATGGACTCGAACACTGCATCGGTCATTGTGGTAAAATCCGGGGAAAAATAAAAGGGCAGGGCACCGAACAGCCCGATGGCGGTCCAGCTCAGGGCCACCACGGCCATGCCTTCTCTCTGGTTGATGAACCGGGCATCGTCATCCATGTGCCGCGACAGCCATTTGAGCATCAGGCCGGCACCGACGGTGATCGCCATGGACCATACCAGGGAAAAATGAGCCCCGTCATCATAAAACAGGCTCACCATCAGGGGGATGACCATGATGAGTGCCAGGACTATCAGAAAAATGCTGACAATGCCTGAAATATACCGCCACCGCATTTAAAAGAATTCCAGTTTTACGGTCAGCAGCTTTTCCATTTTTTTGACCGCCTGTTTGACCGTGAATACAATGATCTGGTCTCCGGGATTCACCACACTGTCTCCGGTGGGAATGATGATGTCGCCGTTGCGGATAATGCATACCAGAAGCGCCCCTGGGGGTATATCGAGGTTCTTGAGGGGCCGGTTGGTGATATCTGAGGTCTCCAGCGCCACGGCCTGGATGAATTCCCCGCGTTCGCCGAAGATGGAGATGTCGGACAATACCTTTCCCTGCCGGACATTCTGGAGGATGGAACTGACGGCGGACAGCCGGGGAGAAACCACTTTTTCAATGCCGATGGTGGCAAGGAAGGGATAATAACTGGATTTGCCGATACGGGTCACCGTATTCTCCACCCCCAGGTTCTTGGCCAAAAGAGATACCAGCACATTGGTTTCATCATCATCGGTCACTGAGATCACTGCGTCGATCCGGTTGAGGTTTTCCTCCTGAAAAAGCTTCTGGTCCGACCCGTCGCCATGGAGTATTATGGTTTTGTCCATCTGTTCGGCCAGTTTCAGGCACCGGGCTTTGTCTGATTCGATCAGCCGGGTTTTGATGCCTTCTTTTTCCATCTGTCCGGCCAGGCGGGCACCGACGCGGCCGCCGCCAACGATCAGCGCGCTTTGAATGGGTTGGATCTGAACGCCGAAAATTTTCAGGGTATCTTTGAGCTGATCGCTATGGCTGACAAAGTACACCAGATCTCCGGGGAAAATAGAATCATTGCCCCGGGGGACGATCACTTCGTTTTTCCGGACAATGGCTGCGATCAGGGGCCGGTTGTCACCGAACCGTTCAGGAAAATCCTTGAGACACATACCGGCCATGACCGAAGCGGCATCGATACGGATTCCGGTATACCGGACTTTCCCGTCGGCAAACTCCCCGGTGTCCAGGGCCAGGGGGATGTCCACCAGCCGCCGGATGGTTTTGACCACTTCGATCTCCGGGTTGATGATGGTATCGATATAAGGGATCTGGTTTTTGAAGATTTCATGAAAGGTATCAAAGTCGGTGTTTCTGATGCGTGCCAGTTTTTTGGTGTTCGGTGACAGCAGGTTGGTGACCAGGCAGGCGGTGAGGTTGATTTCATCACTGTCGGTGACGGCCAGCAGCATGTCGGCGTCCTGGATGCCTGCCCGGGTCAGGATTGTCGGACTGCTGCCGGATCCTTCGATCACCTGGACATCCAGGTCGTCAAACAGCACTTGGGCCAGGTCCGGGTCTTTTTCGATGACCACCACCTGTTTGTT
The DNA here is from genome assembly GCA_034522435.1 of Desulfotignum sp. GTDB lineage: Bacteria > Desulfobacterota > Desulfobacteria > Desulfobacterales > Desulfobacteraceae > Desulfotignum. Next base: position 36,432 of record JAXHLJ010000015.1, on the reverse strand, counting down.
TTCCGAGGCCAGACGGGAGGCGATATTGTATCCCACCTCTCCGGCACCGATGATGATTATTTTCACTCCTGTTCTCCTGTTGGATCCGGCCTTTCTGGACGGGGAATTTACTAAAATCAGGCCCGCCTGTCAAATGCTTTGACAGGCGGCAGGGAGCAAGTTTCATCAGTTGTCTGGCTCATTATGATAAAGACAGGCTCATGGCATCAGATCACAGACCATATCAAACACATCTGCCAGGCGCAGGATTCCGATCACGCGTTCTTTTTTGACCACCAGCAGGGACTGATGACAGCCGATGATGAACTGGTGCACCGCTTCGGACAACGGCGCATCCATGTTGACATATTCGCCTTTTGAAGGCGTATACATGATCTCCTTGACAGGTCTTTCGGCGGCTTTTGCCACCAGGGTGTCCATGGATTCATGCCACAGGCTGTATTTGTCCACCAGAGAAGAAAGAAACTCCTGATTGAATCCGAAATGGGACAGGCTCACGTTGCCGGACTGATCCGTGCCGGCAAACCGCCGGTATTTGGGTTCCATGGCTTTCAGAATTTCACGGATCCCCACCTTTCCGATGACATGGTCATCCGGATCACAGACCAGAACGGCCCGGTGCTTGTGATTCATCTGTCTGTCGGCATTGACCTGTTTCAATGCCTGAATCGCCCCGGCGAGATTTTCCGTATCCGGAATCGTGGCATAATCCGACAGGGTGATCATCAGTTCTTGGACTTTTTTTGTCTTCATGGTGTCCCTTCCCGGCCTGGCAAAAGAGTTAACTTAACAGAATGGGCATGCCCAGCAGCGGCCAGATCAGCAGCACGGCCAGGGCTGTCAGGGCCATGAGCATAATACTGGCGGGAATGCCGTAGCCGAAAAATTCACCGGAGGTGAACTGTCCGGAGTTGTAGGCAATGGCATTGGGGGCCGCCCCCACCAGCAGCAGGAACGGCATGCCGGCCGTCACCAGGGCGGAAAACACGATGACTTCGGCGGCCACCCCCAGGTATGGCGCCACCACCAGGGCCACGGGCACGGAGATGGCAATGGCCGCCACATTCATGATAAAGTTGGTCATGAGCATGACAAAAAAGGCGATGGCCATGACAAACACGAACCAGTGGGCTTCGGTGAAAAACCCCAGCCAGTTGATGGCCAGCCATTCTGCGGCCCCGGTCTGCCACAGACAGAATCCCATGCTCATGGCACCGGCGAACAGCAGAATGATGTTCCAGGGCACATCTTCCAGGTCCTTGATATCCAGAATCCCTACAATGAAAAACAGCACAGTGGACACCAGCAGAACGGCGGCCTTGTTAAAGGGCTTTAATGCCGGGATGAACGACTGCAAAGAAAGAAACAGGATCACGCCGAAAATGATGGCCGTGGCGATGACCTCGTGGCGCGTGAACGGTCCCATTTCACTGCTGAGCTGTTTGGCTTTTTCCCGCAGCCCCGGGATGACCGCTTTCTCCGGTTTGAAAAACACCATGAAAAAGCCCCAGAGCGCAAACACCATGAGCCAGCCGACGGGAAACATGTAATAGGTCAGTTCAAAAAAGGTGACGGTCTTGTTGGTGATCTCTTCGTAAAACCCTAGGGCCACAATGCCCCGGGCTGCCCCCAGCAGGGTGATGATACTCCCGGCCCCTGCCACGTAAGCCATGCCTATGAACAGCCCCTTGCCGAATCGGGTGGGATTTTCTTCCTCGGTATACAGCGCATAGATGGACAGCAGCAGCGGATACATGGTGGCGGCCACGGCCGTATGGGCCATCACATGGGTGAGCAGGGCCGTGACCACAAAACAGCCCAGGTAGATCATGGAGGTGCGTTCTCCTACGATCATGAGCATTTTATAGGCCAGGCGCTTGGTGATGCCCACCTTGGTGAACACCGTGCCGATCATCAGGGACCCGAAAATAAACAGCACGGACGGGTCCATGAAATCCTTGAACGCGTCCGCGGCCGGCCGGATGAAAAACAGGGCCTGGACAATACCGATGGTCAGGCCGGTGACGCCGATGGGCACCACTTCAAACACCCACCAGGTGCCGGCCAGCAGAAACAGGGCAATGGCAGCCTTGCCCTGGGGGGATAGGTCAAAGGCTTTGCCCATGGGATCCACGGCATCGGGCCAGGGGGGTGAAATGTACACCACGGAAAATAAAATAATCCCGATCATCAGAAACATGATCCGCTTCCAGTCTATCTGAATTCCGGATGAGGCTGTCGATTTCGTATTCATGTCACTCCTACATGTTTTGGTAAGTTAATATTTTGCTTCATCATTATTCTCAAGGCGTTATTCCCCGCCTTACAGTCCATCCATAAATTGTGATTAAATAAGGCAAATGCCGGGTTCTTGTCAAGCATTGCCTGATATGGCGACAGAATATCCCACACATTCGAGCCGGATCATCCGCCGAACCGCTGGAGAATATCCTTGATTTTGTCTTCGGTCTTTTTTTCCACCACCAGCATTTTTTCCGCTTTGGCCTGTTTGATCCTGGCAGCCAGAGCCTCCAGGTCCGCGGGTTTTTCCAGAAGGTCTGTGGCACCGATTTTCATGGCTTCCACGGTTTTTTCCACGGTGGCATACCCGGTGAGCAGGATGATCTGCAGCTCGGGTTTCTGGGTCTTGATGTTTTTCAGTGCCTGAATGCCGTCCATGCCCGGCATTTTGAAATCCATGACAATGGCATCGAAACTTTCCTTTTCCAGAATTTTCAGGGCCTGGTCCGCCGAGTCAGCGGTTTTGACCGTCATGCCCCGGGCTTCCATCCGTTCGGACATGATATCCAAAAAATCTTTTTCATCATCCACCAGTAACACTTTCTCAGACATGATTTTCTCCTTGTTTTCAAATATTTTATTGCCGGTTTTCTGTTCCGGCATCATTCATTCACGCGCCGGAGGGAGGGTGTACAGACAGAACCCCGCTCCGGAATCCATGGTTTTAATGTTCATGTTCACCCGTGCCAGCAATGCCTGGTCTTCGGGGCTGGCAAACAGGGATTCCATTTTAATTTCAGGCCGAAAATCCTGGATAAAACAGATTTCCGGCATCTCCGGATCGCTGCTGAATTGAACCGTGACCGGTTTTTCACTGTCGGAAGTGCCATCTGTCTGATTGCGGCATAGAATATCAAATGCCCGGAATATCAGATGAAGCACTGCAAACCGGGAGGCATGGATCCGGCAGGGGGCGGAAGCGGGAATCACGGTCAGACGGATCCGGTCCTGCAGCAAAATCCGCTCGGACAGGCGGGCCACCAGGTCCACTGCCTCTTCTATATCCACGGTTTCTTTGTCATGATCCATGCTGTGGGCGAAACGGTTGAACCGCTTCATCATATCATCGGCCCGGGCCACCTGTTTTCCGATTTTTTCACTGATGGTTGCCGCTTTCAAAGGATCGACCGGAATTGCCTTGTCCTGTGCTTTGACCGCCAGGTCTGCCAGCAGTCCGGCGTTTTCATTGATAATGGCCAGACAGTTTTTCATGTCATGGGTCATGGCAGCGGACAAGGTGCCGAAGAACTGGATATCATTCCTGCTTGGTGACATGAATCGCTCCCTGGGGGGTGTTTTTTGAAGTGGACGCCACCGGTATGCCGCTTCCGGGCAGATGCAAAGCGCCATCCGATGCCGGGGGCCGGCTCGCTTTCACCGGCAGGGTCAGGACAAATCGGGTGCCTTTCCCCACAACACTTTTGACCGTGATATCTCCGCCCATCTCCTTGATCAGACCATAGGTGATGGCCAGGCCGAGACCCGCCCCCCAGCGGTCGTTTCGGGAGGAGTAGAACGGCTCGAAAATTTTGGGCAGATCCTCCGGGGAAATGCCTTTGCCGGTATCGGACACGGTGATGGTCACCTGATCGGTTTTTTCCCCTGACACCTCAATGGTCAAAATCCCTTTTGACGCCATGGCGGTGATGGCGTTTTCCGCCAGGTTCAGAAAAATCTGCAGCAGGCTGCTGCGGTCACATTCAAACCCGGGCACCGCCGGTATGGGGGATACCCGAATGGCAATGTTCCGATGGTGCGCATCGGTCTCCACCAGGGCCAGCACCTGGGAGATCACCTCTTCAATATCCACCGGTTCCACACTGGGTTCCATGTGCCGGGCAAAACCCAGCAGCTGCCGGGTGATGGTGCCGCAGCGTTTCACCGCATCCAGGACATCTTCAGCCAGGGGCAGCAGCCGCTGATCCGGGCTTTTTTCTTTTCCCAGGGTCAACAGGTCCACCATCAATCCGGTTTTCTGGTTGATGATATCCAGGGGATTGTTGATTTCATGGGCCACGCCCGAGGCCAGTCGGCCGATTGAGGCCAGGCGGTTGGCATGTTCCTCGTGGTGAAGGGCCTCGATGCGCCGGCGTTCAGACGCATGAATCCGGCCCACCAGATAGGTGGCCATGCCCATGATGGACAACAAAATCAGAACGATGCTCACGCACAAAAACCAGAGCAGCTTGAGCCGGGGTTTGAGCCAGAGATCTTTGAGCCAGTCTGCCTGACGCAGCTGCACCAGTGTCAGCGGGGTGCCGGGGATTCTGGCGTATCCGGCCAGCACGGCCGTGCCGTCCGGGGTCTGCAAATCCACGATACCATCGGTTTGGGTGAAAAGGCGGGTATCCAGGGTGGCTTGACCGTCCTTTCGGTCATAGTGAAACGACGGGGTCACCGGTTGTCCGGAGGCATCCACGAGAAACAGATCGTTGTCCGGTCCGGTGTTCAACTGGTGAAACGCATCCTGCCACAGGACGTGGGCGCTGTCCGTGGACGGATTTTGTGCCAGAGAGGCGGCCATGATGCCGGCAAGGGTGTGAAGGCTGTTGAGCATGCGGGTATTGGATTCGGTTTCAATGGTGCGCCGGGTCAGATTGAAATCCACCAGGGTCATGATGATCAGCGGAGACAGGGCGAGAATCGAGGTGAGCAGGACAATGAGTTTCCATTTGCGTTTGAGATTCAACCCGCTGTAATTGCCGGGATCATCTGCGTGATTCCAGAATGCGGGCTTGAGTCGCTGCAAGGAGATCATGTCCGGTTGCCACCTGTGTCAATGGGGTGGTCCGCATCCGGCGGACCGTTTCCAGGCCCCTGCCGGATGGCGGCATTCAACTCATCGATATCTACCGGTTTTTGAAAATAGGCGGATGCCCCTAAATCCATGCAGATTTTGCGGTCATGTTCCGAACCGTGACCGGTCAGAATGATGACGCGGATATATGGATGGGTCTGTTTTACCTGCCGCAATACCTGAATGCCGTCCATGCCGGGCATTTTCAGATCGATGATCATCACCTGGGGAGGATGGGACCGCACCTGAGCCAGAGCGGTTTTTCCGTCAAATACGGCATAAGAATCCATATCCCGCATCTGGAGCCGTTCAGACAGGGTTTCAACAAAGTCCTGTTCATCGTCCACCAGCAGAATTTTCAATCCCATATCTGGATGCTTTCAATATCTATGAACCGGTCAGGGCCAGGTATTGCATTCCATTTGAACATATGTTACCTAATTCTGTGTTGATGTCTTCCTCAATATTTTTCAGGTGAGATTTAATTAAAGAACTTAGTTCCAAAAGTCAAGGCAAACATGGAAAACAAGGTGCCTGAAAAGGCGAAACTGCTGGAAAAACTCAGGGCCAATGGATTCAATGTGCCCGATTTTGTGTATGTGTCGGCCCGGAAATTCAAAACCGAGGATTTCAAAGTCCTGAACACGTTTCTGGATGTTCACCGGGAAAGTTACAAGGTGATCGCCAGAAGTGCCCATCCCCGGGAGGCTGATTACAGAGGCGGTACATTCGATTCCCTGGAAACCTATGCGGACATCGGGGGGATCATTTACGCGCGCAACCGGATCATCAAGCTGGCAGAGACCGCCAAACACCTGTCCATCAGACGCCAGCAGATTTTCAACGACGCCCCGCCCATCGATCTGGATGAGATGGGTGTGATTGTGATGCCGTTTGTCAACGGGTCCTCGGTCATGGCCAAGATGATCCACAACTACTGGGAGTTCGGTTACTGCCGGAACAGAAATCAGAAAGTGCAGACCGAGCCCCATATCACCCGGATTCCCCATGACCGGAGCCTGTTTCAATTGTCCCGGGCTATCCAGAAAAGACTGGGGTTCAAGTGCGAGATCGAGTACATCATTTCCACGGAAGGGGATATCCACGTGGTCCAGGCCAAGGACATTTCCCGCATCGAAACCCTGGAGGAAAAGCAGAGTGAACGCTCGGTCCGGCTGGACGGCATACGCCGGATCCGTAAACAGCGAAACTACCGGGAACGGCCGGTGTACGTGATGGACAACAAGGCATTTTACATCGATCTCATCAGCCGGTGTGAAGAGTTGATTCAGGCCGGTTCCGCCCCGGGATCCGCCGTCATGGAGGAAATTGTCGACCGAGTGGCCGCCTATGAAGCCGAACTGGAAGCGTTCTCCCTCAAGCACCAGCGGTTTGCAGTGCTGGGATATGCCATCCATGATTCGGGCGAGCTGTACCAGATTGCCAACCATTATCTGGATGATTATCCGGAACTGCAGAAAAAACTGTCCAAAGCCCTTCACAACAATCTGTATCAGATCGACATTTTCCTGGCCGAAGCCGACACCCTGATCGCCAAGGACAGGTTCCGGGTGAACCTGTGCAGCCATGATGCCTATGGGATCGATACCGTCAGAAATCCCTTGTGGTGTGCGTTCTGGCACGAAGACCAGCATGATGCCGTGGTCAGGGAATTCAAACAGCTCGGCTTCAAGACCGGTGATACCGTGGGTATCGATATCGGCGCGGATGACCGGCCCATCGTCTACCGGCACTGATTTGTTTCAGAATGAAACGACACTTTTCATAACCTCTTGACAAGTCCGATTCAATCCCATAAGAAAAGCGGATCTTGCAGTTTAAAAGAAATCTAAAAAAGGGATGTGAACGCCGATGACTCATTTTTTTGCCGCCATCAGTCTGATTCTGGCCGGTGGGGCGGTGTCCCTGGTCTCCGCCCGCCATCATCTGTTTTCACGAGCCGGGGCGGCCCTGCTCATCAGTGCCGGGTGTTTGTGGGGCCTGGTGGATGCCGTGGCAGCTTTGACGGGATCGGTCACCCATGCGGCATCGTTTCAGTATCTGAACCTGTTTTTTCTGGCCTTTGAAATGGATGCCCTGTCCGCGTTTTTTCTGGTGGTGATTTTTCTGGTGTGCCTGATGGCCGCGGTGTACAGCTTTCATTACACCGAAGGTGACACCGGTTCAGTGAAAACCGCGGTGACCGCGTTTTTCTTTTCCCTGCTGGTCGTGTCCATGGCCATGGTGGTGACGGCAGCCAATATCATCACCTTTATGCTGTCCTGGGAAATCATGTCCCTGTCCTCGTTTTTCCTGGTGATTCACAACTACGGGCAAAAGGAAAACCAGTATGCCGGATACCTGTATTTCGTGTTTTCCCATGTGGGGGCCATGTTCATTTTCGCCGGGTTCGGGGTGATTTACAAATTTACCGGCAGTTTCGGATTCGCGGATGTGAACTCCCTGACCGAGGGCGCTAAAATACTGGCATTTGTGCTGTTTTTCATCGGGTTCGGATCCAAGGCCGGGGTCTTCCCCTTTCATGTGTGGCTGCCCCATGCCCATCCGGCCGCGCCCAGTCACATCTCCGCGGTCATGTCCGGGGTGATGATCAAGACCGGGATTTACGGGATTCTGCGCATCTATTCCCTGCTGGAACTGCCGGCCCCGGTGTTCGGGTACCTGGTGGTGGGTGCCGGGGTGGTGTCCGGGATCCTCGGGGTGGTGTATGCCCTGGGCCAGACCGATATCAAGCGGCTTTTGGCCTACAGCAGTGTGGAAAATATCGGGATCATCCTCATCGGCACGGGCCTGGGCATGATCGGGGTGGCGTCCCGGAACCCCTTGATGGCGGTGCTGGGATTTTCAGGGGCTTTGTTGCACGTGCTCAACCATGCCCTGTTCAAGTCGCTGTTGTTCATGGGCGCGGGCATGGTCGTTCACCAGACCGGGACCCGGTCCATGGATGCTCTGGGCGGATTGCTCAAAACCATGAAAATCACAGGGTATCGCCTTTATCATCGGTTCATTGGCCATCTGCGGGCTGCCGCCCTTCAACGGGTTTGCCGGTGAGTTCGTGGTGTATATGGGCGGGTTCCAGGGCATCACCCTGGACAAGATCCCCTTTGCCGTAAGTGTGACCGCCATCATCGGTCTGGCCGTGATCGGGGGGCTGGCCCTGGCCTGTTTCACCCGGGTGCTGGGCATCGTGTTCCAGGGGGAACCCCGGACTGCAGCTGCCAGAAACAAAACTGAATCCGGCACCACCATGCTGGCAGCCATGGGGGTTCTGGCGGCGGCCTGTGTCATTATCGGGGTGTTTCCCGGATGGTTTTTCAACCTGTCCTTGTCTGCCGTGGGCGCGTTGAACCTGGGCTATGCCCGGATTCCCATGGCACCGTTCGCACAGATGACCGGAAACATCACTGCCGCGGCGTTCGTGATTCTGGTGCTGGTGCTGGTGGTGGCCGGTGCCCGGTCATTGTTTTACCGGGCCAAACCCGTATCCCGGTCCGGTACCTGGGGGTGCGGATTTACGCAGCCGACAGTGAAGATGCAGTATACCGGGGCGTCCTATGCGTTTGACATTGTCCGGTTTTTCCGGCCTGCCGCGCCCCTGGAGGAACATCATCCCCCGGTTTCGGGCCGGTTTCCGGCAGCCACCCGGTATGAGAGCCGGGTTCATGATATTGCCGAACGCTGCATGGAACCGGGCCTGGTGCGGCCGGTGCAGTTTCTGTTCGACCGGCTCAGATGGATCCAGCACGGGGACATCCACCTGTACATCGGGTATATTCTGCTGGCCATCGTGCTGCTGCTGTTTTTCATCTAACCAACTTCAACAAGCGGGGAGTGTGCATGTCTGAATCCATTTTCCTCTGGCTGGGTGCCGTTCTGACGGCCCCGTTTTTCTCGGCCGTGATCCTCAAGGTCAAGGCGTTTTTCGGCGGGAAAAAAGGGCCGCCGCTGCTGATCAACTATTACACGTTGATCAAGCTGTTCAAAAAAGGATCGGTTTACAGCGTCAGCACCACCCAGGTGTTCAAACTGGGACCCGTGGTCTCCTGCGCCACGGCCCTGGCAGCGCTTTTGTTTCTGCCCATTGCCGGCCGGATGCCGGTGATCTCCTTTAACGGGGATGTGATTCTGGTGCTGTACATGCTGGGGCTGGGCCGGTTTTTCACCATTGCCGCGGCCATGGACACGGCCTCGCCTTTCGAGGGGATGGGTGCGGCCAGGGAAGCGTTTTTCCCCATTATCTGTGAAGCGGCCATGTTCATGATCCTGATTTTCTTCTACCGCATGACCGGGGAACTGTCCTTTGCCGCCTATTTTTCCGGTGACGGCACCCTGGCGCTGTGGCAGATCGCAGGGCCGTCTTTGCTGTTCATCGTGATCGCATTCTTTATCATCCTGTTGACGGAAAACGCCCGGGTCCCGGTGGATGATCCGGCCACCCATCTGGAGTTGACCATGATCCACGAGGTCATGGTTCTGGACCACAGCGGGCCGGATTTCGCACTGATCGAACTGGGGGCGTTCTGCAAGCTGTTCTTTTACGCCGCCATCCTGTCCGGGCTGATTCTGCCCTTTGAAAGCGGTGTCGCCGGCATGGGCATGCTGTTGTTTGTTGCCGGGCTGGGCATTGTCTACCTGGTGGTGGGGGTGATCGAGTCCGTCATCGCCCGGTACCGCATGGACAAGGTGCCCCAGTTCGTGCTGACCTCATTCGCCCTGGCGTTTTTTGCAACCATCATCACACTGGAGCTGATGAAATGACCCTTTATACTGTTGACACACTGCTGTCTCTGGTGCTGTTGTCCGTGCTGTTCGCATTCGGTTCCAGCCGGGTGCCGGCCCTGATCAAGGTCATGGCCTTTCAGGGCATCGTGGTGTCCATCATTCCGTTTTTTATCACACCGGATATGGGGACGGGCGCGGTCATTTTTACCCTGGCCACCCTGGTGATCCGGGGGGTGATCATTCCGCTGAGTCTCCATCTGGCCATCAAAAAAGTGGCCGTCCAGCGGGACGTTGCCCCCATTGTGGGGTACCATGCCTCCCTGTTCTGCGGCCTGGCTCTGATCGTGGCGGCGGCGGTGATCTCCCGGTATCTGAATATTCCGTCCATCAGTGATTCAGCCCTGCTGTTTCCGGCGGCCATCTCGCTTCTGGTGACCGGCATGTTTCTGCTCATGGCAAGGAGAAACGCCATTGCCATGGTGATCGGGTATATCATGCTGGAAAACGGGATCTACCTGACGGGCACCACTTTCTCGACCCAGGCAAGACATATCGTGGAATTCGGCATCCTGCTGGATGTCCTGGCCGGGGTCATGATCATGGCCATCATTCTCCAGAACATCAAGCAGACCTTTGATGATGTGGATACCTCTCTTCTGAGAACCCTGAAAGAATAGGAACGGCCTTATGGTTGAACTGGTTTTTGTCACCCCGTTTGTCACCGGCCTGCTGGCCTTTGTCCTGCCCAAAACCTTGAGCCGTCAGCTGCTGGTATTCACCGGTGCGGTCCACCTGGTGCTGTCGCTGCTGTTGTGGAAAAACAGTCCCCGGGCCTTTTTTGCCGAGTATTTTGCCGTGACCCCGGAAGGACTGCTGTCTCTGCTGGTGATCTCGCTGCTGTTTTTTCTGATCAGCATTTATACGATCGGATATCTGAAGGCCCACCAGCTGAAATCGGAAAACATTTTCACCGGGTTCATGCTGCTGTTTTTATCCACCATGACCATGGTGACCCTGTCGGATCACATCATGGTGCTGTGGATCGCCATCGAGGCCACCACCCTGGCCAGTGCGCCGCTGATCTATACCCACCGGTCCGGGGCATCCCTGGAAGCCACCTGGAAATATGTGCTCATCTGTTCGGTGGGCATTGCCATGGCCCTTCTGGGATCGTTGTTTCTCACGCTGTCCATGGAACTGGGGGGGGTGACCGCGGCCCTGTCTTTTTCAGCCCTGTCCCCGGTGGCCGGTCAGCTGGACCCGGCATGGCTCAAGGCGGGGTTCATCTTTATCGTGGTGGGATACGGCACCAAAATGGGGCTGGCCCCCATGCATACCTGGCTGCCCGACGCCCACAGCGAAGCGCCCAGTCCGGCATCGGCTCTTTTGTCCGGGGTTTTGTTGAACTGCGCCTACTTAGGCATCTTCAAGACCAACAAGATCATGGTGGCCGCCGGGTTGAGTGATTTTTCCGGCACCATCCTGATCGTGTTCGGGCTGCTGTCCATTGTGGCGGCGGCCACCTATATTCTCAAACAGACCGAATACAAGCGCATGCTGGCCTACTCCAGCATCGAAAATATGGGGATTATCGCTCTGGGCACCGGCATCGGGGGACTCGGGGTCTACGGGGCCGTGATCTGCATGATTCATCACAGCCTGATCAAGTCCTCGCTGTTTCTGTCGTCCGGCAACATCCTGATGGGATACAAGGACCGGCTCATCGCCAACACCGGGCAGATGGCAAAAAAGATGCCCAAAACCTTTGTGGCGTTTTTCGCCGGATTTGCCGGCATCTCCGGGTTTCCGCCCTTCGGGATCTTCATCGGGGAGCTGTTCATCATCATGGCGGCATTTAAAACCGGCCACTACCTGGCCGCCGTCATATTTATCTTCAGTCTGTGCGTGATTTTTGCCGGGTTTGCCAGACAGGTCATGGCCATCTGCTTTGGCACGCCGGCAGACACGGGTGACGGCCCGTCATCCGACTTGAAGGACGAAACATTCAAAGAAACCCCGGGCCTGGTATGGCCCCAGTATGTGCTGCTGTTGACATCCCTGATTCTGTGCTTTTTTATTCCGGATGCCCTGTATCAGACCATTGTCGATGCCGTGCATGCCATTGGTGGAGGACTGCAATGACACCGTTCATGACCATTCCCAACGGCGGGCGGATTCCGCGGGCCGATATTCCCCATCTGACATTCGACGCCTTTCGCAGCCAGGCCCTGGACATCGTGAAAAACGGCGGTAAAGTGGTACAGTTTTTCGCCTATCAAGACCAGGGGACCCTGAAGTTTCTGGCCGTGCTGCGAACCGATGAGCTTTTGACGGCCGGATGTGATGCGCCCGACACCTGGCCCGCCTTGACCTGTGAAAGTGAACCGTTTCACCTGTTTGAACGGGAGATGGCCGAGCAGTTCGGGATTCGTCCTCAAGGCCATCCCTGGCTCAAGATGGTGCGGTACCATAAAAATTTCAGGGATAAACCGGATCTGTTCGGCAACGACTACACACAGGATATTCCCGGCAACTATGATTACTTTCAGGTGACAGGCGACGACATCCATGAAGTGGCGGTAGGGCCGGTGCATGCCGGCGTGATCGAGCCCGGCCATTTCCGGTTCAACTGTATCGGCGAACGGGTCCTTCACCTGGAGATTCAGCTGGGATACCAGCACCGGGGCGTGGAAACCCTGCTGCATCAGGTGACCCCCAAACGCCTGCCCGTTCTGGCGGAAAACATGGCCGGGGATACCACCATCGGCCACGGGCTGTGCATGGCCCAGGCCGTGGAGGCCCTGGCCGGTCTTTCCGTGGATGACGGGGCCAGAATCATCCGCACCATTGCCCTGGAACTGGAGCGACTGGCCAACCATATCGGGGACCTGGGGGCCCTGTGCATGGATGTGGCGTTTCTGCCGCCGGCCAACTATTTCGGCCGGATCCGGGGGGATTTTCTGAACCTGTCTCTGCTGCTGTGCGGGAACCGGTTCGGCAAGGGTCTGGTGCGGCCCGGCGGGGTGCGGTTCGACCTGAATGATGAGGTGCGAAAGACACTGGATGACCGGATCAAGGAACTCAAACCCCAGGTGGAACATGTACTGGACCTGATATTCAGCGCATCCACGGTCCGGGCCAGGTTCGAGGGATGCGGCCGGGTGAGCACGGAAGATGCCGGTCACCTGGGGCTGGTAGGGCCGGCCGGCCGGGCCAGCGGGCTTTCTTATGATGTGCGGCGCTGGTTTCCCACGGAATATTACGCGTACCTGAAGGTGCCGGAAAACCCCAAACCTTCGGGAGATGTCTATGCCCGGGCCCTGGTGCGGTACGACGAAGTGCTTCAGTCCCTGGAAATGATCCAGTCATTGATCGACCGTCCCGTGACCACTCAGGTGGTGGAAGGACAGATGCCGGCCCTGCCCCCGGACTGCCTGAGCGTCACCTTGAACGAAGCCTGGAGAGGGGAGGTGTCCCATGCCCTGCTCACCGATGAGGCGGGCGGCATCCTGCGGTACAAAGTCAAGGACCCGTCCTTTCACAACTGGAACGGCCTGGCCATGGCGTTGCGGGACACGGGTATTTCGGATTTCCCCTTGAACAACAAGAGTTTCAACCTGTCCTACTGCGGGTTTGATCTGTGATGTTTACCGAATAAAGAGAGTTTGCCACCATGCTCAGTGTATTGAAAAACCGGTTTGAACAAGGCTACCGCACCTGTAAGTATCCCAAAGAAAAACCTGCCGTGTTTTCCAGATACCGGGGAAGACCCGATATCAACAGGGATGCGGATCCATCCGTGATCCAGGCCTGTGCCGATGCCTGTCCCCAGGATGCCATCGATGTGGGAAAAAAACGGATCGATATGGGGCGGTGCGTATTCTGCGGCACCTGCGAGCGGGTGTCCGGCGGCGCGTTCGTTACCTTTACCGGTGATTTTGAGATCTCCACCGCACAAAGGGCGGATCTGCTGACCGACGGGACCCTGCCGGATCTGGCCCGGCATTCGAAACAGCATTTCAAGAAACTGTTCGGCCGGTCCCTGCAGCTGCGCCAGGTGTCGGCAGCCGGGTGCAACGCCTGTGAGGCGGACCTGAACGTGCTGGCCACCCCGTTTTTCGACCTGGCCCGGTTCGGCATCAATTTCGTGGCCTCGCCGCGCCATGCCGATGCCGTTGTGGTCACCGGCCCGGTGTCCAGGAACATGAAAACCGCATTGCTGCAGACCTATGAAGCCATTCCTGAACCCCGGGTGGTGATTGCCGTGGGCAGCTGTCCTATTTCCGGCGGGCCGTTTTACGGCAGCCCGGAGATCGCGCCCGGCCTGGAAAGCATCCTGCCGGTGGACCTGTTCATTCCCGGGTGCCCGCCCCATCCGTTGACCAATCTCCACGGCTTGTTGACATTTTTCAAGTAGTGTTTGCATGCACAGACGATATTCATAGTTCAGACGGCTGGGTCATCTTCTGGTGCTGGTACTGAAAACCAGTCGATAGTTCTTGTCTTGAAATGACTGCTTATGGTATGTTCATTAAATTCAATGCTTTTTTCAAAGCCTGTTTTTGAAAAAAGTCACCTTTTATGACAACCCATAAGAAAGGCACGACAATGGATCAGTTACAGCAATTGGCAGACCGAATCATCAGCCGTGTGAACGTGAACCTGGATGAGTTTGGGTTTGATACCGAACCCTTTGTGATCCATGCACTGGATCATGAAAAAATGCTCAAATTCTACGCATTTTACGGCATCACCTCCCAGCATCCCATCTATTTTCATTTCAGAAATTCCAATATTGCCGGCAGTTATTTCCTTGGCAAATGCTATGTGGGCAGATCCGCCATCTATAAAAGCGATATCCGGGGAGACGAGCTCAAGCGCGAAGGAGACAACATCCGGTGCGCCAAGGACATTCCGCTGGTGGAAGATGAGGTGATCACCATCCGGGACAGCCTGTTGTACAAAACCCTGGTGCACAGCAACTCCCACAACCCGGAGAGCCCAGAGGAGTTCAACATCCGGAATACCATTTCCACCCATTATGTCAATATCCACGGTTCCACCCTGGAGGGGTGTTTTTTAGGACCGTTTGCCACGGTGGATCTGATGAACCTGCATTCGTGCATTGTGGGGGAATTTTCCTATGTCCAGATGGGAGAACTGTTCCACCGCAAGATCGATCCCGGTACCGTCTGGATCCGGAGTCAGAATTTCGAGTTTAAATTCAAATTTGATAAACAGGCACTGGATTATTTTGTGGGGATCAATGACCAGCATCAGCCCCGGGGTATCATGTATGATTTTGTCAAGGAAAGAGAGGAATCCTATGAAAAATTGTTTGATGTCATGAACCTGGAGCCCTACCAGGCACCGGATACGTCTGCCGTGAACCGGTATGCCGTGATCCTGGGGAAAACCCGCATCGGCAACAATGTCCTGGTCTCCCAGCGGGCGTTCCTGGAAAATGCCGTGATGGGGGACGGGTCCAATGCCCAGGAAAATACCTATATTGTCAATTCCAAGCTGGCCGGCATGTGCATCACGGCCCACGGCGGAAAGATCATTCATGCGGATGTGGGGCAGGGGTGTTTTGTGGGATTCAACGCGTTTCTGAACGGTAAGGAAACCGCCCGCATCCATCTGGGGGAAGGCTGTGTTGTGATGCCGCACACCATCATGGATCCGGAAACACCTGTCAGCATACCGGATGAACACCTGGTGTGGGGACTGATCCGGACCCAGGAAGATGTAAAAGAGCATGCCATCGCCCTGGATGATCTGGCAGAGGTGCGAGACAGCCTGACCATCGGGAAAATGACCTTTTCCGGCAAAGGATCGGTGTTTATCGAGACGTTTAAAAACCGGCTCCACCATATCCTGATGCTCAACGGTGCGTTCTTCAAAGATGGCGAAAAACGGGGTCATGCCCAGGACGACCAGCATATCTCATTCAACATCATCCAGCCTTACCGCACCGGAGAACTCAAAGGCCTGTATCCGTCCATTCGGATCAAACCCTGATCCTTCTGCAGCGCTCGATCCTGAAAGACATTCTGGCCCCGCCGACACAAAGATGTGCGGCCGGGGCCAGAACAATTATAACAGCGTCAGATCCCAGTTCCATAACCCTGGCCGGTTCTTGAGAAACGCCCCTTTGGGAACCGGTTCCTCCAGCGTGACAAACCGGGTGTAGCCGGCCTGCGCCAAAGTGTTCCGAAGGGCGGTCAGATCCAAAACCCAGTTGGGAAACACATAGTTCAGGTCATTGGACCGGGTGATCCACGCCCCTTCTTTTTTCGGACTGGTGAAAAAATCTCCAGGAGACAGTTTTGGTGACAGGGAGCGGGAAACCACCAGGGGCCAGTTTCCCTGGATGACGATCCCCAGGGGAAGGGGGGATGATTCCGGCAGGGACAATACATTTTTTTTGTCCAGTTCCGGCGAAACGATCACACCGCTGAATCCGAGATGTTTCAGTTCCTGAACGGCCGGGGAGTTGGTGATGTTGCAGAAAGGCCCGGCCCACAGATTCAACCGGGCCGGATTGTCGAACAGGCTGATCTGCCAGACGGCATTGAGGACAAAATGGCGGGCCCCTTTTTTCAGGGCCATGGTGATATACTGGCGGCACATGGGTTCTTCCTGCGGAAAAATGGATGGATCCAGCCACAGCCAGGTGGATTTGTCCGGGCGGGTACTGTACCGGCTGCCGGAGATCCAGATGCCGGATGTCTCTGCTTTGTTTCGGATCCCCTGCAATCTCCGGGATACCCGTATATCAATGATTTGGTCACGTATCCGGGATGACCGGTGTGTCTGAGGCTGATTTCTGTCCGGGATGTCGGCTGCTGCAGGCAAGGGGGTCACCGGCGTCCGTTCCATGCCTGTGAGTTCTGTGTCCAGTGCTTCAAGCTGTTGTGTCAGTTCCTGTGTCCGGCGGTCAATCAGAAGAACCGGTGTGCCTTTTTTCACCTGATGGTTCATATGCCGGGGTAAAGGGAATTTTCCTTTTTTAGGCACGCTCCGGGTGACTTTGTGAATAAAGTGACCGGCATCTTCTTCATTGCCGATGCGCAGCAGGTCCTGGGTGAACAGCGCTTCTCTGGTGATGAAAAAAGGGGCGTCCGGGTTCTTGATGCGGCCCAGAAACAGGCCGGATTCCGTGTCGTCCTGATGATCTAAGGGGTTCTGCGGGCGATGGGACAACAGGTTGTAGTGAGTGAACGGCCGTCCCATGGCGTGATCCAGATAGATCAGGGCCTGTTTTTTCTGGGAGGGATGATCCCTGAGCAGTTGAAACGCCTTGACCGTGTAAAACACATAATGGGGACTTTTTTTCCGGCCTTCGATTTTCCAGAAGGCAATCTGCGGAATTTCTTTGAGTACTTTGGCCAGCACATCCGCGGAAAAGTCCGTGCAGGAAAAATACCGGTGTTTCTCTCCCTTGAGATGGTATATGCGCCGGCAGGGCTGGACGCACCGGCCCCGCAACGCGCTTTTGCCCCCGAACCAGGAGCTCCAGTAACAGCGCCCGGAGATACCGTAGCATAACGCCCCGTGAACAAACACTTCCAGGGCCATGTCTTCCGGGGTGTGATCGGCCATGGCACGAATGTCGTCCAAAGAGAATTCCCTGGGCAGGACCACCTGGGAAAAGCCGGCGGTGCGGGCGGATTTCAGGCCTGCGGGAGAGGAAAGATTGCCCAGTGTGGACAGGTGAAGATCCTGGGTGATCCCTGCCTGCCTGGCCAGGGAAATGACGGCCGGATCCTGGACGATCAATGCGTCAAATACCACATGCCGGTGCAGTTTGGAGAGCAGGCGAAACGCTTTTTCGGTTTCCGATTCCTTGATCAGGGTGTTGAACGCAATATGGACCTGAATCTGCCGGGATCTGGCCAGCCGGGACAGCCGGGACAGCTCCTCGATACTGAAATTGGCGGCTTCCATGCGGGCGGAAAACAGTTTGAGTCCGCAGTAAATGGCATCAGCCCCTGCGGCGACAGCTGCCAGAAAAGTGGTCTTGTCACCGGCCGGGGCCAGAATTTTGGGCGTATGTGAACGCATGATTTCCTTTGACAGGCTAAAAATTAATTAAAGTTGGAGTATTGCAATTTTGCTGAATTTTGTCAAAATACCGGCATGAAAATCAATCATTTTCCGTTTCTTGAAAAAGGCGATCAGGTGGGTGTGGCGGCCCCGAGCGCCCGGTTTGACAAAACCCGGCTGCAGCAGGGAATCGATTGCTTGAAATCCATGGGGTTTGAGGTGCGGGTGCCGGCGCAAATTTTTGATCAGAAACGGTATCTGGCCGGGGAAGATGCCTGTCGGGCTCAGGTGATCCATGATCTGGTGACGGACCCGGACATCAAAGCAATTATCTGTGCCAGGGGCGGATTCGGTGTCCTTCGCATGCTGTCATACCTGGACTGGAACCTGATTCAATCGCATCCCAAGCTGTTTGTGGGGTTTTCCGATACCACGGCATTGCTGACCACCGTGATGCAGCAGGCAAACATCGGTGTGATCCATGGTCCCAACCTGGTGTCCCTGGCCGATGCTGAGTTACTTACGCGCACCGCTTTTTTGGATGCGGTGACCGGCCGGGTTTCCCGTTTGTCCATATCCCGGGGTCTGTGTGTGGTACCGGGGCGGGCCGAAGGTGTTCTGGTGGGCGGGAATCTGGCCACGCTGGCCCATCTGCTGGGAACAGAATTTTCGCCTGATTTTTCTCAAGGTGTGGTGTTCCTGGAAGATATTGGAGAACCGGCATATAAAATTGACCGCATGCTGACACAGATGAAGCTGGCCGGCCGGTTTGCCCATATTCAGGGGGTGATCACCGGTTCGTTTGAACACTGCGACCACCCCGAATACCTGCCGGAGATTGTTGCCGA
The DNA here is from genome assembly GCA_034522435.1 of Desulfotignum sp. Taxonomy (GTDB): domain Bacteria; phylum Desulfobacterota; class Desulfobacteria; order Desulfobacterales; family Desulfobacteraceae; genus Desulfotignum. The sequence goes on along the minus strand of JAXHLJ010000015.1, from coordinate 17,694 downwards.
GATTTTCGGGGAATACCAGGTGCCTGTAGTGATGGGGCTAGACGCAGGGCATGGCCGTGTGAACCTGTCCCTGCCCATGGGATGCCGGGTTCATCTGGATACACACGCCATGACATTGAAATGGCAGAAAGCCAACAGGTGATCATGGCATCGGATCCAATAACCTGTCTGATGGAACAGGGAATCAAAGACCGGGTGTTTCCGGGAGCTGTGCTGCTGTGTGCCGGAAGGCAGGATATTTTATATCACCGGGCGTTCGGTGTGGCGGATCTGCAGACACAGCGCCCGGTGACAACCAGTGACCTGTTTGATCTGGCGTCGCTCACCAAACCGCTGGCCACGGCCATGGCCATGATGGTGCTGGTGCAGGAACAACAACTGGAGTTGGATGTCTGTCTGAAAGACCTGCTGCCGGTCACCGCCGGAACCCCCAAAGCGGGGATCACCCTGGACATGCTGCTGCGACATACGTCCGGTCTGCCGGCGCACCGGGAATACTTCAGACAGGCAGTCGATCAGCCGGACCCGTTGCAGGCCATGGATCGCCTTGTCTTATCGGAGCCGCTGACATCATTGCCGGGCGTCAATCAGGTTTACAGCGATCTGGGATATATGCTGCTTGACAGGGTGATCCGGGAAGTCACACAGACCCGGCTGGACCGGTTTGTCCAAAATCATGTGTACCAGCCCCTGGGAATCGAAGATCTGTTTTTTATCGATCCGGCCGCTCCTTCAGTGCCGGAAGTGCATTCCCGGCTGGTCTCCACGCAGAATTGCCCCTGGCGCGGGCGGGTGCTCAAAGGAGAGGTGGAAGATGAAAATGCCTGGGTTTCAGGGGGTATTCAGGGACATGCCGGACTTTTCGGGACTGCCGCGGCAATTTATCGTCTTTGTCTGGAGATTCTGCAAGCCATGGAACAGCATTCCCCCCGGGTGCTGAATCCAAAAGTGACTGCCGGATTCATCCGAAAATATCCGGGCCATACCCTGGTGGCGGGGTTTGATACCCCGTCCCGGACCGGCTCGGCCGCAGGGCGGTATTTTTCCCCCCGGACACGTGGGGCATCTGGGATTTACCGGGACCTCTTTCTGGATCGATCCGGAGAACGGCAGAATAGTGATTCTGTTGACCAACCGTGTTCATCCCTCCCGTGCCAACCAGAAGATCAGAAAATTCAGGCCTGAGATCCATGACTGTATTGCCCGGTGTCTTTAAACTGATTCCAATTGAAATATTAATGTCAAGATAACAGACTTTGTTCTTGTAAAAAACGGTTAATTTTGTTAGCAACTGTTGTTCAGATGTTGATCGATCCCTGTACCCATTTGAAAAAAAAATTTAAGAACACAAACGAGGTAAAATGAACTTTATTACGGATTCGTTGCTTGGCGCCTTTTCAAATGATCTGGCCATTGATCTGGGAACGGCCAATACCCTGGTGTATGTCAAAGGAAAAGGAATTGTATTGAGTGAGCCTTCTGTGGTGGCAGTGAGAACGGATGCCCGTGCCAAGAGCAGGGTGCTGGCAGTGGGGATGGAAGCCAAACGGATGCTGGGCCGGACCCCCGGCAATATTGTGGCCATCCGGCCCATGCGGGACGGGGTGATTGCGGACTTTGAAGTGACCGAAGCCATGCTCAAGCATTTCATCCGGAAAGTTCACAACAACCGGAAAACCATGGTTCGGCCCAGGATCATCATTGCCGTGCCGTCGGGCATCACCCAGGTGGAAAAACGGGCGGTCCGGGAATCGGCTGAATCCGCCGGGGCCAGGGAGGTGTTTCTGATCGAGGAGCCCATGGCCGCAGCCATTGGCGCAGGCCTTCCCATTACTGAGCCTACCTGTAACATGGTGGTGGACATCGGCGGCGGCACCACCGAGGTGGCGGTCATCTCTCTGGCCGGCATCGTCTATACCCGGTCTCTCCGGGTGGCCGGGGATAAGATGGATGCCTCCATCAGTCAGCATATCAAACGAAAATACAATCTGCTTATCGGTGAACGGACCGCTGAAATCATCAAAACGACGATCGGTAATGCCTATCCAGATCCTGAAAATCTGGAGACCATCGAGGTCAAAGGCCGGGATCTGGTGTCCGGGATTCCCAAAATTCTGGCCATTGATTCGGAAGAGGTCCGCATGGCCATATCCGAACAGATCGAAGCCATCGTTGAGACTGTGCGGATCGCCCTGGAACAGACCCCGCCGGAACTGGCAGCCGATATAGTGGATTCGGGGATTGTGTTGACCGGCGGCGGCGCGTTATTGAAAAATCTGGACAAACTGCTCAGAGAAAAAAGCGGTCTGCCCATCGTGGTGGCGGATGATCCCTTGACAACGGTGGCCCTGGGGTGCGGTAAGTGCCTGGACAGCATAGATATTCTCACAGAAGTGATGATCGACTGAGTGCATGTTCTCCCGTAAAATGTTAATCGCCGTCGGGGTGGGATTGTTTGTTGCGATCAACCTGGTTGTGATCAGTATGACCAGCCGTCAGAATCTTCAGGTGCAGGGGCCGGAAAGAGTACTGATCACATTGACGGCGCCTTTTCAGATGGCGCTGCAGCGGTCTGTGTATTTTGTGTCGACGGTCTGGAAAAATTATTTTGCCAGTGTGTCCAAAGCGCAGGAAAGTATCATTTTAGAAAACAAACTGGCCCAGGTTCGGCAGATTGAAAACCAGAACCGGGAACTGACCATGGAAAACGCCAGATTGAAGAAATTTGTGGCGTTCACATCTTCGGCATCCGGAACATATGTGGCGGCCCGGGTCATTGCAAGGGATCCCTCACCCTGGTTTAAAACCCTGATGATCGACAAAGGGGAAAGACACGGCCTGAAAAAAAATGCCCCCATACTGGTTCCGGAAGGCATTGTCGGACAGATAACAAAAGTGTCTCCCGGTTTTTCCAGAGTGCTGCTCATCACGGACCGCAATTCAGCTGTGGACGCCCTGGTTCAAAACACGCGGTCAAGGGGAATCGTCAAAGGGGGGGATGACAACCGGTGCGTATTTGTGTATGCGCTGCGCAAAGAAGAGATTCATGCCGGTGAGGTCATTGTGACTTCAGGGCTTGATCAGGTCTTTCCCAAGGGATTGAAAATCGGCACGGTTCTGGATGTTGAAAAAGATCATTCCCGGCTGTTCCAGGACATTGTTATTCAGACCAGTGTGGATTTTGATAAATTGGAAGAGGTGTTGGTGTACAAACAATGAAATGGCTTTTTGCGGGATTCGTCTGCCTTTTTCTTGTTGTTTTCCAAACCGTGCTGCTCCCCTTTTTCCCCGGCGCGTTCTATTGTTTTGATCTGACCATTATCCTGATTATATATATCAGTCTCAATTCTTCCCATTATTTGGCTGTTGCAGCCATCACCGGTATCGGCGCAATCATGGACAGCCTGTCAGGCGGGCCGTTCTTTCTGTATACCTTTTCTTATATATGGATTTTTCTGATTGTTCATATGGCCAGACAATTTGTTTTTCAGTCCAGCATCCTGTTTGTCATGGTTATCAGTCTGCTGTCTGTTGCGATTCAGCAGGGGATCTTCTTTATTTCAGTGTTTGTCCGTCAGGATTACACAGGTATCGGATCTATGGATATCGCCTTGATGCTGCGACAGGTGGCTCTGGGGGGGGTGATGATTCCGCTGGGCGTCGGAATAATTTCCACAGGAAACCGGCGCTGGCAGGCCCTGATACGGCGTATGATCAAAAACCGTGAACAGAAAAGAAACCGGGCCCATGGTTGAGCTGCAAAGAAACAAAGAACGGGACTGGATGAAGCAGCGGGTGATGGTTGCCAGCCTCTGTGTTTTGATTGTGTTCATCATGTTGTTTCTCCGACTGGTGTATCTACAGCTTATCAAGGGTGAAGAGTATCGCCGGCTGTCTGAAACCAATTGCGTGCGCCTTAAAAGTATCAAACCGTCCCGGGGACTGATTTTCGACCGGTACGGGGAACTGCTGGTGGACAACCGGCCGGCATTCGATCTGGTGATCGTGCTGGAAGATGCCGGTTCTGTGCCCGATACCATTTCCTTCTTGTCTTCGTTGATTGATGAACCTTATGTCGATTTGATGGAACAGATTCAAAAAGCCGGGGTTGGTGCTGTTTACAAGCCCATTATTCTCAAAAAAGATATTTCAAGAGATCAGCTGGCCATTGTGGAAGCGCACAAGTTTGATCTGCCTGGAATCTATGTTGAAATTGAACCGACCCGCCATTATATCCATCCCAAAACAGCGGCCCATCTGTTGGGATATCTGGGGGAGGTGAACAAAAAGGAACTGGAAAGCGGTCATTTCCCGCTTCTCAGAGCAGGCGATCAGATCGGGCGGTACGGGGTGGAAAAAAGTTTTGAATCCTATCTCCAGGGCCGTCGGGGCGGCCGTCAGGTGGAGGTGGATGTGAACGGGCGGGTGGTTCAGGTGCTGAAAACCGTTGAACCGGAGCCCGGCAACGACCTTCACCTGACCCTGGATCTGCCGTTGCAGCAGCTGGCCGAAGACCTGCTCGACGGGCGGGATGGTTCTGTGGTGGCCCTTGACCCGTCCAATGGTGATGTGCTGGTTATGGTCAGCAGCCCTGCATTTGATCAAAACGATTTTATTGGTGGGATCTCCAATAACAAATGGCGGGCGCTTATGGAAAATCCGGGTCGTCCCATGAGCAACAAGGCCATTCAGGGGGAATATCCCCCGGCCTCCACCTATAAGATGCTGACCGCCATTGCCGCCCTTGAAGAAAAAGCCATTGACATCGACACCACCTTTTTTTGTCCTGGATTTTATACGTTCAGGGGCAGGAAATACCACTGCTGGAGCAAATATGGCCATGGAAGAATGAATGTGGTAAAGGCCCTGGCCCAGTCTTGTGATGTGTTTTTCTACCAGGCCGGTGAAAAAACCGGCGTGGATGCCCTGGCGCAGTATGCCAGAGGGTGTGGCCTGGGACGTCCCACCGGTATTGACCTGGATCATGAACGCCAGGGGTTGATTCCCACGTCTGCCTGGAAACGGGAACGATTCAATGAAGCCTGGTATCCGGGAGAAACGCTTTCCATCAGTATCGGTCAGGGATTTAACCTGGTGACGCCCCTTCAGATGGCCGTGTTCACCGCCGCCGTCGCCAACGGGGGAACCCTGTTCCGGCCGAGAGTTGCATCGACCATTAAAGATGTTCACGGTCAGGTGGTTGCGGAATTGGAGCCGGAAATCATCGGTGGAATACCTGCAGGCAAACACACCCTGGATCTGGTCAAGAAAGGAATGGTCGACGTGATTCAAGGAGATCGGGGGACCGCAAGAAGTATCCGAATCAAGCAGATTCAGATGGCGGGGAAAACCGGGACCGCCCAGGTGTTTTCCAGAAAGACCGGTGAAAAATTCAACAGTGAAAATCAGGTGAGAACCCTGCAGGATCATGCCTGGTTCGTGTGTTACGCGCCCGCTCAGAATCCGGTCATCGCCCTGTCCGTGATCATCGAGCACGGTGAACATGGATCTTCAGCCGCCGCCCCTGTGGCCGGTACTCTGGTGAAAAAATATCTGGGACTGCTGGAACCGGAACAACCAGCGGATGCGCCCCCGGAAGGATGAAAAAAGACAATGATGTTTGACCGACGACTGCTGGAACATTTTGACTGGGGATTGCTTCTGCTGGTTCTGTTCATTTCCGGCTGCGGGTTGATAGTCCTTTATTCCGCAGTCATGGCCGGGTGGCAGGGAAACGGGCTTCATTCTCTGTTTGAACGGCAACTCATATGGATTGGGGCCGGAACCGTGGTCATGACCGGGGTTCTGTTTTTTGATTTCCGGCATCTGAATAAACTGAATCTGGTTATATACGGGGTCTGTGCAGGACTTCTGATAGGGGTCCTGTTTTTCGGGCAATCCGGCGGCGGATCTCAGCGATGGCTGTCTTTCGGCGGGATCAGCGTTCAGCCGTCCGAATTGATGAAAATCGCATTGATCATCAGCCTGGCATCCATTTATGCGGCCAGGGTTTCACCCGAAGGCCTCAGTTTCAGGCAGCTGATCAAACCGGCGGTTATCTGTATGATTCCGGTGGGATTGATCGTCAATCAACCGGATCTGGGCACCGGGCTGATGCTGTTGCTCATTGCCGGTTCCATCACGTTGTTTGTCAAGGTTGAAAAAAAAGTGTTCCTGATCCTGGCCGGTCTGAGCGGGTGTATTGTGCCGGTCGTCTGGTTTTTCGGTCTGAAAGCCTATCAAAAGGCCCGGATTCTGACGTTTCTGGATCCGGATCGGGATCCGCTGGGTACGGGATACCACATCATCCAGTCCAAAATCGCCATCGGCTCGGGCATGATCACCGGGAAAGGATTTTTGCAGGGGACCCAGAATGCACTGGCATTTCTGCCTGAACAGCATACGGATTTCATTTTGTCCGTGCTGGCGGAGGAGTGGGGGCTTGTCGGATCTGCCGTTCTGCTGGTGTTGTATTTTTTATTGATCAGCTGGGGGTTGAATATCGCTTATAACTGCCGGAATCTGTTCGGGTCCATCCTTGCTTTCGGTATCACCAGCATGATTTTCTGGCAGATTTTCATCAATATCGGTATGGTCATGGGATTGATGCCGGTGGTGGGAATGCCGCTGCCCCTGGTATCTTACGGCGGATCGTCAGTGATCACCAATATGGTGGGGTTCGGCATATTGCTCAATATCAGCATGAGACGGTTTTATACCAGCTGATTTGGTTGACGGAAAGGCGTTTTCCGAAAACACAATGAAATCCGCCATTCACTTGTCCGCATGGGAAATATTTTCTTATTCCATGTTGACAAATGATTACCCGGATGGTACTGAAGTCACGTTTTTATAAGGAATTTGGGCTGTTTTTGCGTAAAGACAGCCGGTAAGATATAAGTAGTTGTTTTTTTTATAATTATTTACTGGCGGAGGGAATTTTATGATAACTGTGATTCCTGATATATCTTTGGTGTATCAGATGATCAATTTCCTGATTCTGCTCTTTATCCTCAATCAGCTGCTGTACAAACCCATTCGAAAGGTACTTCTGGAAAGAAAAGCAAAGATTCAAGGTCTTGAATCCGGCGTGGAAAAAGCCAATGCTGATCTATCTTCCCAGGAGGAATCCTACAAAAACGGGTTGCGGCAGGCCAGAGGCAAAGGTTTGAAAGAAAAAGAAGCCTTTGTGGAAGAAGGATCAAAGCAGGAACGGGAGATTATCGACCAGATCAATCAGAAGGCTCAGGCCAATCTCGCCCGGATCAAAAAACAGGTGGCGGATGAGACTGAGCAGGCCCGAAAAGCCCTGGAGGATGAGGTGGAGGTGTTTGCCAAAGCCATCGGCGAGAAAATTCTGGGGAGGGCTATCTGATGAAAAAAATCACCTTTACACGCAAACAGATTAAAGTGACCGGTGTGACAGCCTTGATTCTCGGGGCTGTCGTTGGCACATCCTGGGCCGCAACCGGCCATGGTGAAGTTCACAATTCCTGGTTGACCATCGATACCTGGAAAACATTGAATTTCGCCGTGCTGGCCATTGCCCTGTTTCTTCTTGGGAGAAAGCCGGTCAAAGCCTTTTTTTCCTCCCGAAAAAAAGAAATCGCAGATGAACTGAAAGACCTCGAGCAGAAAAAAGCCGAGGCTGAAAAACAACTGGCTGAATATCAGGCCCGTTTCAACAATCTGGATCAGGAATCCAGACAGATCATCGAAGATTACATCAAACAGGGAGAAGAAGCCAAAAAACGGATCATTGCCCAGGCGGAAGCCCAGGCGGAAAAACTGGAGGACATGGCCAAACGGACCATTGAGCAGGAGTTCAAAACGGCCAGAATGAAACTTCAGAAAGAGATTTCCGCACTGGCGGTGGATCGTGCGGAACAAGTTATTCAGAACGCCATTTCATCTGAAGATCAGGAAAAAATCGTGGACGATTATTTGAAAAAGGTGGTGGCATAATGAAAAATTTAGCAGTATCCAGGCGTTATGCCAAGGCATTGATCATGATCGGCCAGGAAGACGGTCAGGCGGATTTGTACAATGAGGAACTCGAAGCCGTAGTGAACCTGTTTGACACCCAGGAAGGGTTTGAAGCGGTCCTGACCAATCCGTTGTACAACAAGAATGACCGCAAAAAAGTGCTGGAAGCGGTTCTGGGATCGGCAAACCTGTCTGTGGTAATGAATTCGTTTCTCTTGTTGCTGTTTGACAAGGGAAGAATCGTACATTTAAGAGACATCGCCTCGTATTACAAGAATCTGGCCGATGAACTCAAAGGGATCATCAAAGCCAGCATAACTTCTGCCACACAATTGTCTTCGGAAGCGGTGGAAAAAATCCGGGATGCCCTGTCAAAAAGAGTGGGCAAATCCATTGTCCTGGATGTACAGCAGGATCCAAGTCTCATCGGCGGTGTGGTTACCAAAATCGGCGATCTTGTTTTGGATGGCAGCGTGAAAACTCAGCTGATCAATATGAGGGAAACTTTAAAAAAAGGTGAGAGTGTCTAATGGAAATTAAAGCAGAAGAAATAAGCCAGATAATTAAAGATCAGATCAAGGGGTTTGACGCCAAGGTTGATCTGAACGAGACCGGTGTGGTTCTGTCTGCGGGTGATGGTATCGCCCGCGTATATGGGTTGGAAAAAGTCAAGGCCATGGAGCTGGTGGAGTTTCCCGGTGGTGTTCTGGGTCTTGCCTTGAACCTGGAATCCGACAACGTGGGTATTGCCATCTTGGGCGATGACAAGCTCATCAAAGAAGGGGACGTCGTTAAAAGAACCGATCGGATCGCTTCGGTGCCGGTGGGTGAGCCCATGCTGGGCCGGGTGGTTACTACCACGGGGGAACCCATAGACGGCAAGGGTCCCATCAATTCCGACAATATGATGAATATGGAACTGGTGGCTCCCGGGGTTATCGCCAGAAAATCGGTGCATGAACCCTGCTATACCGGGGCCAAGGCCGTGGACGGGATGACCCCGGTGGGCAGAGGTCAGCGGGAGCTGATCATCGGTGACCGCCAGATCGGTAAAACCGCTGTTGCCGTGGATGCCATCATCGCCCAGAAAAACACGGACATGAAATGCATCTATGTGGCCTGCGGCCAGAAAAAATCCACGGTGGCCCAGGTGGTGGCGGCCCTGGAAGAACACGGGGCCTTGGAATACACCACCGTGGTGGTGGCATCGGCATCGGAATCCGCTGCCCTGCAGTATCTGGCACCCTTTGCCGGTTGCGCCATGGGAGAATATTTCAGGGACAAGGGCGAACATGCCCTGATCATTTACGATGATTTGTCCAAACAGGCGGTGGCCTACCGCCAGGTATCCCTGCTGCTCAGACGTCCGCCCGGACGTGAGGCATTCCCGGGGGATATTTTCTACAACCATTCCCGGCTGCTGGAACGGTCCGCCAAACTCAGTGATGAACATGGGGCCGGTTCTCTGACCGCACTTCCCATCATCGAAACCCAGGAAGGGGACGTATCCGCGTTTATTCCCACCAACGTGATCTCCATTACCGACGGGCAGATATTTCTGGATAAAGACCTGTTCTTTGCCGGTGTCCGTCCGGCCATTGACGTGGGACTTTCCGTGTCCCGTGTGGGTGGTGCGGCCCAGGTGAAAGCCATGAAACAGGTGGCCGGTACCCTGCGTCTGGATCTGGCCCAGTACCGCGAACTGGAAGCGTTTGCCGCTTTTGGTTCCGACCTGGATGCCGCCACCCAGAAACAGCTGACCCGTGGAGAAAGACTGGTGGAACTGCTCAAACAGCCCCAGTTTAAGCCACTTCCCATGGAAAAAATGGTGACCGCCCTGTATGCGGGTACCAAGGGCTATATTGACAAGTATCCCAAAGAAGCGGTTTCCAAATATGAAGAAGGCCTTTATACCTTTGTGGAAAACCGGTTTCCTGAAATCTACCAAGGCTTGCAAGAGAAAAAAGAGATCACCTCCGATATTGAGACCAAGCTCAAACAAGCCCTGGAAGCCTATGACGAAGAGTTCAAGGACACGATTTAGTTCATGTGAACGGTTCTTGAAAACGCAATCGTTACAATTATTTGAAATCAATAGGCTTGAAAGGTAGAGATAATGGCAACATTAAAAGAAGTTAAATCCAAGATCGGCAGTGTCAAGAAAACAAAGCAGATCACTTCTGCCATGAAAATGGTTGCCACTTCAAGACTGCGCGGCTGTCAGACCAATATGGAGCGCTTCAAACCCTATGCCTCCAAATTTTCCGAGGTTCTGGGCAGTATCGCGGGCAAAGCCGGCGGGGATGTCAGCCCGTTGCTGGTGCCTGCCGATGAGGTCAAAAAAGTGGTGCTGGTTCTGTGTACGTCCGACAGAGGCTTGTGCGGCGGCTTCAATATCCATTTGATTGAAAAAGCCAGGAAGTTCATCCTGTCCGAGTTGCAGGACAAAGAGGTGTCTTTTTACTGTTTCGGAAAAAAAGGCCGGGACTGGGCCAGAAAATCACCCTATGCCATTGCGGCGGAATACCTGGATGTGGTGGGGGGTAAAATCGATTTTTCAATGGCAGCTACCCCGGGACAGCAGTTGATAGACAGTTTTCTTGTGGGAGAAGTGGACGAAGTGTACGTCATTTATTCTGAGTTTCAAAGCATGGCCAGGCAGGAGCCGCTGCTCAAGCAGATTCTGCCCATTCCATCGCTGACGGACATGGTGGAAGAAAAACCCGAGGACGCGGATGACACTTTTCTGCCGGAACATATCTGTGAGCCGTCATCCGATGTACTGCTGGGTGAAATGCTGCCCAAGAACGTGTTTATTCAGATTTATGATGCCCTGCTTCAAACATCCACCAGTGAACATGCCGCACGGATGCGGGCCATGGAAAATGCCACCAAGGCCTGTGAAGACATGGTGCTCGAACTTCAGACCATCTTCAACAAGACGCGTCAGGCTCAGATTACCGGCGAGCTTATGGATATTGTCGGTGGTGCGGAAGCGCTCAAGGGATAAAAAACCAATATACCTCACAGTATAGAAACAGCTTTATTTAGGAGAAAAAAATGGCTGAAAATATAGGTAAAATAGCACAGGTCATGGGTGCTGTCGTTGACGTTGAATTCACACCCGGCAATCTTCCGCCGGTTCTCACCGCCCTGACCGTCACCAACCCCACCATCGGGGATGAAGAAGACAACCTGGTCATCGAAGTGGCCCAGCATCTGGGGGACAACATGGTCCGGTGCATCGGCATGGACGTGACCGACGGGCTCCAGCGGGGCATGCCGGTCAAAGATACCGGGTCACCGATCATGATGCCGGTGGGTGAAGCCTCTCTGGGCCGGGTTCTCAATGTTGTGGGAAAACCCGTGGACGGTCTGGGAGATATCTCCAGGGAAAAAACAATGCCGATTCACAGACATGCCCCCGCATTCATTGAGCAGGACACCTCGGTTCGGGTCCTTGAGACCGGCGTCAAGGTGATCGATCTGCTGGTACCCTTTCCCCGGGGTGGTAAAATGGGGATGTTCGGGGGTGCCGGTGTGGGCAAAACCGTTATCATGATGGAGATGGTCAACAACATCGCCATGCAGCACGGCGGTATTTCCGTGTTCGGCGGCGTGGGGGAACGGACCCGTGAAGGCAACGATCTGTACCATGAGATGAAAGACTCCGGCGTTCTTCCCAAGTGCGCCCTGGTGTACGGCCAGATGACCGAACCGCCGGGTGCCCGTGCCCGGGTGGCCCTGTCCGCCTTGACCTGCGCCGAATATTTCCGTGATGTGGAAGGCCAGGACGTTCTGTTGTTTATTGACAACATCTTCCGGTTCACCCAGGCCGGTTCAGAGGTGTCCGCCACCCTGGGCCGCATGCCGTCCGCTGTGGGATATCAGCCCACCCTGGCCGTGGAAATGGGGGAACTCCAGGAACGCATCACCTCCACGGACAAAGGGTCCATCACCGCGGTTCAGTGCGTTTACGTGCCGGCGGACGACCTGACCGACCCGGCACCGGCCACTACATTCGCCCATCTGGACGGCACCGTGGTTCTGTCCCGTCAGATTGCCGAGCTGGGAATCTATCCTGCCGTGGATCCGCTGGACTCCACTTCCAGGATTCTGGATGCCGTCTACATTGGTGAGGAGCATTATTATGTGGCCCGGATGGTTCAGCAGACCCTGCAAAAATACAAGGAACTGCAGGATATCATTGCCATTCTCGGTATGGATGAGTTGTCTGATGAAGACAAGGTGACGGTCCAGCGGGCCAGAAAACTGCAGAAGTTTTTGTCCCAGCCGTTCCATGTGGCTGAAACGTTCACCGGCATGCCCGGCGTTTTTGTTAAAGTTGAAGATACCGTAAGATCATTTAAAGAAATTATTGATGGCAAACATGATGATCTTCCGGAAAATGCGTTTTATATGGTAGGTTCCATTGAAGATGCCATTAAAAAGGCAAAATCAGATTAATCCCCCGGAGGTGGCGCATGGCTGAAAAACTGATGCTTGAAGTGGTGACACCACAGAAAGCTGTGGTCAGCGAAGCGGTTGATACCGTTGTCGCTCCGGGTTCGGAAGGTGAGTTCGGCGCCCTGAAGGGGCACACCACGTTTCTGACATCCCTGAAAGTGGGAACCTTGCGATATATCGATGCCAATGGCAAAGAACAGCATCTGTTCGTCAATGGCGGTTTTGCGGAAGTCCTGCCGGACAAGGTCACGATTCTGGCAGAATCTGCGGAGCGTAATCAGGATATCGATGTGGTCAGGGCGCAAGCCGCAAAAGAACGGGCGGAGCAGCGCCTGTCCAACCGGGCTGCCGGCATCGATCTGCTGCGGGCAGAGCTGGCACTGCGGCGGGCGATTCACCGGTTGAAAGTGGCACAATACGGTAAATAGCAAAACGGTTATTTTTCATTGTTTTTGCTTTGGAAAGGGGTGCACCCAATGGGGGGCACCCCTTTTGTTTGAACATATTCCGACCCATGAAGACAAGAGAATAAAAATGGATGCATTGAGTGTGATTGTTCTGGCGGCGGGTAAAGGGTCCAGAATGAAATCAGACCTGCCCAAGGTGTTGCACAAGGTGGCAGGAAAGCCCATGATTCTGCATGTGATTGCCTGTGCAAGCCAGGTGGTGCCGGACGACCGGATTCATGTGGTGGTGGGACATCAGGCGAAAACCGTGCAGCAGACCGTAGCCCGCTGTTATCAAGTAAAGTTCAGCATGCAGCACCAGCTTTTGGGGACCGGTGATGCGGTGAAATGTGCGTTGCCCGGTTTATCCCCGGATGTCAGGGATGTGGTGGTTCTGTATGGTGATGTGCCGCTGATTCAGCCTGAGACCGTGACGGATCTGGTTTCAACCCACCGGGCATCTCACGCACAAGTGACCATCCTGGCGGCGGATCTGGAAAATCCGACCGGATACGGGCGTGTCCTCCAGGATTCGTGCAACCGGGTTGTCGCCATCCGGGAAGAGGCCGATGCCAGTGATGATGAAAAAAAAATCCAGCGCATCAATACAGGCATATATTGTTTTGACCGTCGGTTTCTATCCAGTGCCCTGAATCGTTTGAGACCGGACAATCTTCAGACGGAGTATTATCTGACGGATGTGGTGAGCATTGCCTGCTCAGATGATAAGAAAATCACTGTGAAAGTTTTGAAACACCCTGACCGAATCATGGGGGTAAATACACTGGATGATCTTGAAAAAACAAGGAATCTGGCTGAGTCCGTGCAAAATGAATTGCCTTGACTTTGACAAAAGATTTGATCTATACTGATATCAAATTAACCAGGATGGGATTATAAAATTGGGGAATGATCAGATACATAGCAAGTTTGATGACATCGAGAAAAAAGTCGATACACTGCTGGAACGCTGCCGGTCTTTACAAATAGAAAATCAGGATCTGGGTATGCGCATAAAGCAATTGGAATCAGACCTGGAGGAAAAAATCCAGACAGAAGCGCATGTTTCTGAACAAGAGGCGATCATTCAGTCTAAAATAGAAGGGCTTCTGACGAAACTGGACAGTTTTACCCGGTCGTAAGGAACCTGAATAGATGTAGGGCCGAACTGATGTTTCATAGAGGGATCTCATTTGGATGAAATTATTAAAATCGATCTTTTTGGTGAAGAGTTCAGATTCAAACCTGATGATCAGGTTAAAAATCCGAGCAAGGTAGTCCAATATTTAACTGATTATATCCAGGAAGCGGGAAACATGGTTCCAAATAAAAATTCAGCCAGAAACAGAATGGCCATTCTGATCCTGGCAGCCATGAATCTGTCCAAGGATTTTCATGAGTTAAAGATACAGCATGCTGAACTTGAAAAAGATATGGAAAATAAAATTTCATCTTTGATGAATAAAATAGAAAAAGGGTTGTAATGAGAAACAGTTGGATTGTGATGGAGCAATACTACCCCTGCAATGTGCGTGATTGTATGATAGACTTTGTCCTAACGCATATAGAAAAGGGAGCTCACTCTGATACCGGTGTGCAGATTCCTCGTCAGTAAGGAAAAGCCTGATGGTATTAACTGGGCACCCACTTTTGAACCAATGGTTCAAAGCCTTTAAAGCAACACGGCAATTTGCGGGGGTAACTGTTTTTCCCAAATCCTTTTTCGGTCCCACCTCTTATACGTATCATTCCATTTTATAATCCGTTGAACGAAAACACACGCAGCACGCTTGGCACAAGGTGTTGATAATCCCATATGTTGTGAAGGAGATCGGTTGAATGGAAATTGTACTCTCTCTGATTATTGTCGCGTTGGTGGTGGTGGGGGTCGTTGGTTTCTTCAGGGTCAAGAAACAATTTTCTCTGGAAAAATTCAATATTGAGGAAGAGCAAAGACGGATTATAGAAGCGGCTGAGATTAAAGCGGATACGTTGATCAAAGAAGCTCAGCTGGAAGCCAAGTCACGGCTTTTAGAGATGAAGGGCAGCTTTGATGCTGAAACTCAGGAAACCCGGGAAGAATTAAAGAAAGAGGCGCGCCGGCTTTCCAAAAAAAGCGAAAAACTCGATCAAACAGAAGACCTTCTGGCACAAAAAGAGACTGAACTTCAAAGCAAAGAATCAGAAATAAGCGAGAAACTGGATTCGGTTTCCAGGAATGAAGCTCATTATCACAATCTGGTGGAAGAGACCCGCAGAGAACTGGAAAAAATTTCTGGTTTGACACTGGAGGAAGCCAGAGAATTGCTGCTCAAAGCCATGGAGGATGAAGCCCGGCATGAGGGCGCCAAGATGGTCAAAAAAATTACCAGTGAAGCCAGGGAACAGGCCGACAAGGAAGCCAAAAAAATCATATCTACCGCCATCCAGCGGTATGCCGGGGATTTTGTGGCGGAAAGAACCGTGTCTGTGGTACATCTGCCGGGCGACGAAATGAAGGGCAGGATTATCGGCAGAGAAGGCAGAAATATACGGGCACTGGAGGCAGCCACCGGCATAGATCTGATTATTGATGACACCCCTGAAGCGGTGATTTTGTCAGGCTTTAACCCGGTTCGACGGGAAGTGGCCCGGCTTTCTCTGGAGAAATTGATTTCCGATGGCCGGATTCATCCTGCCAGAATAGAAGATGTGGTGGAACAGGCTGGAAAGGAAGTGGATCTGGCCATCAAGGAAGCCGGTGAGCAGGCGGCATTCGATCTGGGGGTTCATGGGATTAATCCGGAGTTGATCAAGGTGTTGGGCAAATTGAAATTTCGAACTTCCTATGCCCAGAATGTACTGCAACATTCTTTTGAGGTGGCGTTTCTGGCGGGTGTGATGGCAGCTGAACTGAATCTGGATGTGAAGCTGGCCAAACGCATGGGCCTGCTTCATGATATCGGCAAGGCCGTGGACCATGAAGTGGACGGGGCCCATGCCATTATCGGCGCCAAACTGGCCAAGAAATATGGGGAGATCGATTGTGTGGTCAATGCCATTGGGGCCCATCATGAAGATCAGCCGCCCACATCTGTGTATGATTACCTTGTTCAGGCCGCAGACGCCTTGTCCGGGGCCAGACCTGGCGCCAGAAAGGAAAGTCTTGAAAATTACATCAAACGCCTGGAAGACCTTGAAAAAATCGCCAATGCATTTGACGGGGTAATCAACACCTATGCCATCCAGGCGGGACGTGAGATACGCGTGATCACGGAAAGTGAAAAGATCAGTGATGAGGATGCGGTGCTGCTGTCCAGAGAAATCGCCCGCCAGATTGAAGAAAATCTGACATTTCCAGGTCAGGTCAAAGTGGTGGTGATCAGAGAAACCAGAGCGGTGGAGTATACCAAAAAATAGCAGGGAAATCATGAGTGTATTGTCAGTGTTGAAAGAGCGGGGATTTGTTGATGCGGTGACCCATACCACCGAACTGGAAGAATATCTGGAAAACAACCGGGCCACCTGTTATATCGGATTTGACCCGACTGCCAAAAGTCTTCATGTGGGAAGCCTGGTGTGTATTATGGCTCTGGCCCATATGCAGAGGAATGGACATCGGCCCATTGCCCTGGTGGGAGGCGGGACCGGTCTTATTGGAGATCCGTCCGGAAAAACTGAAATGCGCCAGATCATCACCCAGGAGCAGATCGATGAAAACAAATCCGGTATCCGGGCGCAACTGTCCAGGTTCCTTGACTTTGATAACGATCAGGCCCTGCTGCTGGACAATGCCCAGTGGCTGACAAAACTGGAATATATCCCATTTCTGCGGGATATCGGCCGCCATTTTTCCATCAACCGGATGATCAAGGCGGAAAGTTACAAGGCAAGGATGGCATCGGAAGAGGGCCTCACATTCATCGAATTCAATTATATGCTGTTGCAGGCGTATGATTTTATGAAACTGGCCCAGGACTATGATGCTCTGCTACAGATGGGGGGCAGTGATCAATGGGGTAACATAGTGGCCGGGATCGACCTGATTCGCAGAACACTGGGCAGGCAGGCGTTTGGAATAACGTTTCCCTTGATCACCACCGCCTCGGGCATCAAGATGGGAAAAACCCACAAAGGTGCGGTTTGGCTGGATCCGGATCGATTTTCGCCCTATGATTATTATCAGTTCTGGGTCAGTTGTGATGATGCGGATGTGACAAGGTTTCTGGCGTTGTTCACGTTTCTGCCCATGCATGAAATCGAACAGGTCAAAACCCTGGAAGGGGCTGACCTGAACAAGGCCAAAACCATTCTGGCCTATGAAGCCACAAAAATTGCCCATGGAGAATCCGAGGCCCGCAACGCATTAAAGGCAGCGGCATCCGTATTCGGTGCCGTCGAGGTACCTGAAAATCTTTTGCCCGGCGCGACAATCCCACGGGGGATTCATTCCCGTGCAGCAGATGACGCTGTGCCGGCAACGCTAATCAATGCCGCCGCTATGGTGGCGGATAACCTGGTAATTGATCTGTTTACCCGGACCGGCCTGTGTTCTTCCAAGTCAGATGCCCGGCGTCTGGTTCAACAGGGTGGGGCATATGTGAACGGAAACCGGGTATCAGGAGTGGATCAGCGAATTGACAAGACCGATCTGCTTCAGGGAGAGATCCTGCTTCGCGCCGGCAAAAAAAAATACCACAAGTTAATTTTAAAATGATGTAAAAAACAGTTTGACAAACCTTTTTCCGACATGTATATTGTCTTGGTTTTTCAATCACTGAGATTGAGGTTGGAAAACAATAGTAACAACCATTGT
>JAXHLJ010000014.1:0-101089 GCA_034522435.1 Desulfotignum sp. | reverse complement strand
TCAATCCAGATCCATCACCTGATCCAGGCCCCGTCGCAGGCCGGTGAAGGTGTCCACTTTTCGGATGGCCAGAAGCGCCCCGTCCACATAGGGCTGGGCGCTGGTGCCGGCATCGTGGCGGAGGGTCAGGGTCTGGTCCGGCAGGCCGAAAATGATTTCCGACGACAGGGTAAAACCGGGCAGCCGGATGGAATGCACCTGGGAGCCGGTCATGTCCGCGCCCCTGGCTTCGATGGGGCCCTGGGTGTCTGCCAGGGGAACGGTCAATTGTGAGGGTCGAACCTGGGACAGCCGGAAGGCCAGTTCTCTGGCCGTGCCGCTGGGGGCATCTTTTTTGGCGTCACCGGCATAATCGATGATCTCCCACTGGGGAATGAACCGGGCCGCGATTTCCGAAAATTTCTGGAGCAGCACCACGGTCAGGGCGAAATTGCCGGCGGCCAGAACCCCCAGGTTGTTCTTCAGGGCTTTTTCATGGATTTTGTCATAATCAGCATCGGTCAGCCCGGACGTTCCCACCACCACATGCACACCGGCATCCAGGGCGGTCATGATGTGGTCCATAGCCACTTCGGGTTTGGTAAATTCCACCAGCACACGGACATCGGACAGAGACTCTTTTGTAACGGAATCAGTGATGATGACATCTGATTTTCTCCAGACCCAGTACAAGGGACAGTTTCTCTCCTTTGCGGGTTCTGGATACCGCTCCCACCACCTGCATGTCGGTCTGCTCGTGAACCGCCTTTGTCAGAGCGGCACCGGCCCAGCCGGTGGCGCCGGCGATACACACGGTCTTTGTCATGGATGGCCTCCTTTCATGATATCTTTGCCCTGATTATTAGGATATTTTGTTGTCGATGTCCAATAATAAAACATGAAGTTTTTTCTTTGTTTCTAAAATGTGAATCTGGTATATTGAATATTTCATTTTTCACATTTTTTTACAAGGAGTCATGGTCGTGGAAGAAAATATCATTCGTTTTGCCAGCCGCATGGATCAGCTGCCGCCTTATCTGTTCGGCATGATCAACAAAATGAAAATGGAAAAACGGCGTAACGGGGATGATGTCATCGATTTAGGCATGGGCAATCCCATGGATCCCACCCCGGATGCGGTGATTGAAAAACTGGTCGAGGTGGCCAAGGATCCCAAGTCCCACCGGTATCCGGAAAGCTCGGGCATGCCCCATTTAAAGCTGGAAATCGCCAAATACTACAAGCGCCATTATGACATCGACCTGGATGCGGAAAAGGAAACCTATTTCACCATCGGCTCCAAGGAAGGGATCTCCCATCTGTGTCTGGCCATCATGGGGCCCGGGGATTCCGTGCTGGTGCCGGCGCCGGCGTTTCCCATCCACATCTATGCCGCGGTCATTGCCGGGGCCAATGTCATGAGAATTCCCATTGCGCCGGAACAGGGATTTTTAAACCGCATCGTCAATATCTGTGAATCCTGCTACCCGGCCCCGAAAGTGCTGATGATCAACTATCCCCACAACCCCACGGGCGTGGTGACGGACATCGCGTTTTTCGAAGAGATCGTGGCCCTGGCCAAGCGGTTCAAATTCATGGTGATCAATGATTTTGCCTATTCCATGATCACGTTTGACGGATACAAGGCCCCCAGTTTTCTGGAAGCCCCGGGCGCCAAGGATGTGGGCGTGGAATTCGGTTCTTTTTCCAAATCCTACAACATGGCGGGCTGGCGCATCGGCTACTGCGTGGGCAATGAACAGATTGTCAAGGCGCTGGGCCAGATCAAGGGATATTTCGACTATGGCATTTTTTCCGCCATTCAGGTGGCGGGCATCATTGCGCTCAGAGACTGTGACGAGACCATTCCCCAACTGGCCAAAACCTATGAGACCCGAAGAGATGTGTTATGTTCCGGCCTGTCCCGCATGGGATGGGACATTACCCCTCCCAAGGCGGGCATGTTCGTCTGGGCCAAAATCCCGGCACCGTTCGACAAGATGGGGGCCATGCAGTTTGCCATTGAAATGATGAACCGGGCCAACGTGGCCGTCGCACCCGGCACCGGGTTCAGTGAGGAAGGCGAAGGCTATCTGCGCCTGGCTCTGGTGGAAAACGAAGAACGGCTGCGGCAGGCCATGCGGCAGATGAAAAAAGCCATGGATTCGCTCTAATAATCCAGGGACGTCACCTCCAGGGCATGCTTTTGAATGAAATTGCGGCGGGGTTCCACCTCTTCTCCCATGAGCAGGGTGAAAATCTCGTCCGCTTTTTCCCCATCTTCAACATTCACCTGGAGCATCATGCGTTTTTCCGGATTCATGGTGGTGTCCCAGAGCTGTTCCGCGTTCATCTCTCCTAACCCTTTGTACCGCTGAATCGTAATGCCTTTTTTGGCTTCCGCCATCAAAAAATTGTATAACTCGTCAATGGTGTCAAACTCGTTTCTGATTTTGGCATCTTCCTGTTTGGACATGACAGCAAACGGCGGCCGGTTGAACTCCGCGATTCTTTCATAGCTTTTGAGCATCTGTTTGTAATCGCTGGTGGCCAGAATTTCCCGGCCCACTCTCAACAGAAACTGTTTGCCTTCCTTGTCATAAATATCCATTTCATAGATTTTTCGCTCCGGGTCATACTCAATGTTTCTGGGCTGGTACCCGGCTTTTGTCAGATCCCGGGACAACACCTCGAAATTACTTCGCTTTTCCAGAAAAAACTTGTCCCTGACCCCGTGATGAATCACTTTGAGCAGCATTTTGGTGTCAAAATCACGCTTTCGAAGCAATGACACCGCATTGAAATACCAGGTCATGTTCTGCATGAACAGGTGAAATCTGTCTTCCGGAATCGGATCCTCCTGATTGGCGATGTATAGATCCTTCTGAGAGGCGATGCGCTGGATCAGATACTGGGAATACTCCTCCTCGTTTTTCAGGTACAGACCGCTTTTTCTGGAACCCACCCGGAACAGCGGGGGCTGGGCAATATACAGATATCCTTTTGCGATCATTTCGGGCATCTGACGGTAGAAAAATGTGAGCAACAGGGTCCGGATATGAGATCCGTCCACATCCGCGTCGGTCATGATCACCACCTTGTGATACCGGATCTTGTTCACATCATACTCTTCCTTGCCGGCACCCGTGCCCAGGACCGTGATGATGTTCTTGATCTCGTCACTTCGCAGAATCTTGTCGAACCGGGCCTTTTCCACATTTAAAATTTTGCCTTTCAAAGGCAGGATGGCCTGGAAGCGGCGGTCTCTTCCCTGTTTGGCCGACCCGCCGGCGGAATCTCCCTCCACCAGAAACAGCTCTCTTTCCGCCGGATCCGCAAACTGACATTCCGCCAGCTTGCCCGGCAGGGTGGAATCCATGAGGGTGCCTTTTTTGCGCGCCAGCTCCCTGGCCCGTTTGGCCGCATCCCGGGCCCTGGCCGCATCCACCGCCTTGGATATGATCTGTCTGGCCACGGTGGGATTTTCTTCCAGAAACTGGGCCAGTTTTTCGTTGAGCAGGGATTCCACAATACCCTTGACTTCATTGTTGCCCAGCTTGGTCTTGGTCTGGCCTTCGAACTGGGGTTCCATGATCTTCACGGAAATAATCACGGCCAGGCCTTCCCTCATGTCATCCCCGGACAGCTTGATGTTCTGCATGTTCTTGGGCAGATTTTTGGACCCGGTGATATAGGCGTTCATCGTCCGGGTCAGGGCCGCCTTGAACCCGGACACATGGAACCCGCCCTCGATGGTGCGGATATTGTTGGCATAGGAGTACAGTTTTTCCTTGAACGTGTCATTGTACTGAATGGCCACCTCCACCTGCACATCTTTCTTGTCCCCTTCGATGTGGATGGGATCATGCAGCGCGGTGCAGGCCCGGTTCAGATATTCCACAAACGATACGATCCCGCCTTCGTAGAAAAAATTGTCCTTTTCAGCGGACCGTTCATCTTCGATGATAATTCTGACTTCCTTGTTCAGAAAAGCCAGTTCCCGCATGCGGCGGGACAGTGTTTCATAATCGAACTCGTTTTCGTTCATCACCGTGAAATCCGGCGTGAATCGGATCTTGGTCCCTTTTTTAACGGTATCACCCTGGATGGCCAGTTCCGTGGTCTTGTGACCCCGGGAATAGATCTGGTGATAGATCTTTCCTTTTTTGTAGACTTCCATTTCCAGCCGGCTGGACAGGGCGTTGACCACGGAAATGCCCACCCCGTGAAGACCGCCGGATACCTTGTAGGAATCCTTGTCAAACTTGCCGCCGGCATGCAGTTTGGTCATGACCACTTCACAGGCCGGCACATGTTCGGTTTCATGCATCTCGATGGGAATGCCCCGGCCGTTGTCTTCCACGCTCACACTGTTATCCGGATGAATGGTCACATAAATGGTGTCGCAATGACCGGCCATGGCTTCGTCGATGCTGTTGTCCACCACCTCGTATACCAGGTGATGCAGTCCTTCCATGTCCACATTGCCGATATACATGGACGGCCGTTTTCTGACCGCTTCCAGACCTTCCAGAATTTTGATGCTGCCTGCGTTGTATTCTTTTATCACGTTGTTTTCTTTCATGAGATATGCATTGCCATAATGGCACAGATAAGGTTGTCATCATCCATGGCTTTGATGATGCAGGGTGTCCTGGCTTCCTTGATATGGATCAGCACGGTTGACTGATCGAACAGGTTCAGGGCATCCATGAAATATCTGGGATTGAAGGCGCTTTTTATGTCTTCCCCGGAATATCCGATCATCATGCGTTCCTTGGATTCACCGATTTCCGGGTTGATGATGGTGACCGTGAGCTCATTTTCCTTGAAGTGAAGTATCACGGTTTTGTAATCATCGGAAGTGAGAATGGACACCCGTTTCATGAGGGTGTAGAACATGGAACGGTCCACTTCCATGCCGGTCATGGTGTCGGTCTGAATAATGGGGTGATAGTTGGGGTATTCGCCGCTGAGCAGTTTGATCATGATCGATTCATCCGCCCGCTGGAAAACAAAATGGTTGGCCTTGATACCCACACGGATGGGCTCTGAGGTGTTGTCGATGAATTTATGCAGTTCAGACAGCCCTTTTTTGGGAATGATGACCGGTTCATCCGGCAGCACCAGGTCGCCTGTGAATCTGGCATCAAAACAGTTCAACCGCCTTGAGTCCGTGGACACCATTCTCATATACGGGGTATCGTTCTTTTCCACTTTTTCAATCAGCGCGCCCAGGACGTACGTGCGTTTTTCATCCCCGGAATAGGAGATCACGGCAGCGGATTCCAGCATGTTTCTCAAATCCCTGGCATCGATCTCGATGAAATCCACATTTTCGATCACCGGTGTTTCCGGAAAATTTTCATAATCCGAAGACACGATATGAAACAGGCTGTCCCCTTTTCCGATTTCCACCCACCGGTTTTCCACTTCATTGACCGGAATGCTGTTGTCCGGATATTCTCGGACAATTTCAAAAAATTTCTTTGAATTGATGGAAATAATGCCCTCTTTTTCAACGGCTGCATCATAGGTACCGTGAAATACGGTTTCCAGATCATTGGCCGTCAGAATAATTTTGTCTTCCATGGCTTTGATCAGTACATCCGATGTGATGGACAGATTGGTTTTTCTGCCGGTGATGCCCTGAATTTTGGAAAGAACTTCCAGAACTTCTTTTTTATTAAATGAAAATCTCATTCAGGTTCCTTTTATTCTTTGTCAATTAAAGAATTATTCTTGAAATATGTATATCAAAACCGGTCTTTTATCAATTGCTAAATCCGTCACCGGTTTATTTATGAATATTTAAAAAAAAATAATAATAACAATAAGGGATGTTCATATGTTCAAAACGGTATAATTGGTTGAAATACAATAAAATTTTTTCCAAATTCATGTCAAAAAAATGTTGGGAACCAGTCTAATTGTATCCGGTTATGAACACCATGTCCGGCAGGTGTTCATAACCCATAAGTTTTGAACCGGTTTTAGACACAGTTTTAGTCATTGTATATCCAGGTGCGCATCTGATCCAACCCCTTGTTTTTCCAGTCATCATCGATGCGCTGTGCCAGAAAGGTAAAAAACAGAGTGTCGATAACCTGTGTGATCCTGAAAACCAGCAGGGCTTTTTCAATGATCCTGCCTTCGATTTCGTCCTCAGACCCGTCCCCGGCGGCAGCCGGGGTTTTCATTCCGGTGATGTTGAAGCTCTCTCCCTTGACGGTGAACTGATACGCTTCTTCCGGACCCAGGTTGCATATCAGGTTCATTTCCGTGACCTTGGCCCCTTTTTTCAGGGCGGTGGTGCCTTCTTCCAGCCCGGCCTGGTCCCCCTTGATGGTGATCTTTTCCCTGGCGTTGTCCCCCAAAGTGTTTTCCAGTATCAGGGAATTGCCGATCTCAAGAGACACCGGGTCTTTGGTTTTGAGGGCCTGTGAGATGTCCTGATCGGTTTCGATCATGAACCACAGCCAGGTGAGAAATTCATTGCCTAAAAATGCGTATTTATTGTAAGCGGTAGCGATATCCAGCATGGGGTCACCTCGAAAAGTGGAATGGGGTCAGGGTCAGTATCCGGTCTTTGTTGGCAGACGAAAAAGCGGATCTGGTTTCGACCAGGGTATAGGGAAACAACCGGACAGGCTTGAGATTGAAAGATTTGAAAAAAATGGTTTCAAAAAATTCATTGGCCGCCTTCTGGGTGGTGAACAAAAACAGATTTTTTGCGTCATAATCCCACAGCACATCATATACATTGGGGATGGCGGGCATTTTGTGCATCAGCACATCCATGACGGTTTCCTTGATTTCCGATTTTTCGTTTTTGGAAACAAAATCCCGGCCGGAAGATTGTTTTTTTTTCTCGATTTCAACAGCCATCTGCTTGTGCACCAGTTTGGCCGGGATCGATTTTTTATCAATGCGCAGCGAAAACAGAAAATAGGTGCCGAACACAAAAGAAAACTTTTCGAAATCAGGCAGATACGGGCTTTCAAAAGGGGTCCATCCGGCGGAGATCTCTTCGTATTCATTTTCCAGTGTCGGGATGGCGTGTCGAATCAGTCCGTCGCGAACCTGTTCCATGGGCTCGGTATCAAATGAATCCATTATGTGATACCGGCTCATGGATTGGGTGGCGGATAAAAATCCCATATATTCTCCTTGGTTAATTGATATATAACCTGCTTTTTTTATTACAAATAAAATTAAAAAACAATTCGCTGACAATATCACATTTTCTTGAAAAAGGACAGGCCATAGATGGTACGGCATTTACAAATTTAATTATTTATTGTAAGACTAACGGGTTATATCGGAATTTTTATTTGATCGCATCAAACCACAAGAGGTGAAAAACATGAAAAAAAGAACGCAGACCATTGACGGAAATACCGCTGCAACCCATGTGGCCTACGCCATGAGTGAAGTGGCAGCCATATACCCCATTACGCCATCCAGCCCTTTGGGGGAGATTGCCGACGGCTGGGCATCCAAGGGACGGAAAAACATTTTCGGCCAGGTGCTGAATGTCAAACAGATGCAGTCTGAAGCAGGGGCTGCCGGTGCCGTCCATGGATCTCTGGCCGCCGGGGCCCTGACCACCACGTTCACCGCCTCCCAGGGACTGCTGCTAAAAATTCCCAATATGTACAAAATTTCGGGCGAACTGCTGCCCTCGGTGTTCCATGTGACGGCACGGGCCATTTCCGCCCACGCCCTGTCCATTTTCGGGGACCACCAGGATGTGATGGCGGCCCGGCAGACCGGGTTTGCCATGCTGGCTTCCGCATCGGTTCAGGAAGCCCAGGATCTTGCCCTGGTGGCCCATCTGGCCACGGTGGAAGCCCGGGTGCCGTTCATGCATTTTTATGACGGGTTCCGTACCTCCCACGAGATTCAGAAAATCGAAATGATCGATTACGAGGACATGGCATCGCTGTTCAATTTCGAGGCATACAAGGCGTTCAAGGCCCGGGCCGTGAACCCGGAACATCCGGATACACGGGGCACCGCCCAGAACCCGGATATCTATTTTCAGGGCCGGGAAGCGGTCAATGAATATTATCTCAAGGTACCGGCCATCGTCAAAGCCTGCATGAAAAAGGTGGGAGATTTGACCGGCCGCCGGTACAATGCCTTTGATTACGTGGGGGATCCCCAGGCGGATCATATCATCGTGGCCATGGGATCGTCGTGCGAAGCCATCGAAGAATCCATCGAAAGCCTCAATGCGCAGGGATACCGGCTGGGTCTGGTCAAGGTCCGGCTGTACCGGCCCTTTGACACCCAGGCATTCTTGCAGACCATCCCGTCCACGGTGGAAGCCGTGACCGTGCTGGACAGAACCAAGGAACCCGGCGCCATCGGCGAACCCCTGTATACGGATGTGTGCACCGCGTTCATGGAATACGGGGAAGGCCCCAAAATCATCGGGGGACGTTACGGGCTGTCTTCCAAGGAGTTCAATCCCTCCATGATCAAGGCGGTGTGTGACAACATGAACGCCATCTCCCCGAAAAACCATTTCACCGTGGGCATCGACGATGATGTCACCCACACCTCTCTGGAGGTGAAAAAAGGGTTTGACCCGGCACCGGAAGGCACCATTTCCGCCAAGTTCTGGGGACTGGGATCCGACGGAACCGTGGGGGCCAACCAGTCCGCCA
The DNA here is from genome assembly GCA_034522435.1 of Desulfotignum sp. Lineage (GTDB taxonomy): Bacteria > Desulfobacterota > Desulfobacteria > Desulfobacterales > Desulfobacteraceae > Desulfotignum. Next base: position 92,435 of record JAXHLJ010000014.1, on the reverse strand, counting down.
TCATGATTATCGGCGACAACACCGACAAGTACGCCCAGGGATATTTTGCCTATGACTCCAAGAAATCCGGGGGTCTGACCGTGTCTCACCTGCGGTTCGGTGATGTGAAGATCAAGTCCACCTACCTGATCGAAAATCCGGATTTCGTGGCCTGTCACAAGGCCAATTACGTGCAGATCTATGACGTGCTCAAGGGCCTCAAAGAGGGCGGCACGTTTCTGCTCAACTCCCAGTGGTCCATCAAGGACATGGAAAAACAGATTCCCGGGGATGTGCGAAAAACCATTTTCGACAAAAAACTCAATTTCTACAATATCGATGCCGTGGCCATCGCCGAAAAGATCGGCCTGGGCAACCGCATCAACATGATCATGCAGACCTGTTTTTTCAAGCTGTCCAATGTATTGCCCGTGGATCAGGCCATCCAGCTTCTCAAGGACGATATCAAAAGGATGTTCGGCAAAAAAGGGGATGCCGTGGTGAACATGAACATCCAGGCCGTGGACCAGACCCTGGACAACCTGAAAAAGGTAAAGGTTCCCAAATCCTGGAAAGATGCGGTCAGAGAGGAAACACACGCTGAGCCGGCCACCCCGTTCGTGGAAAACGTGATGCGAAAGATCAATGCCCAGGGCGGTGATGACCTGCCGGTATCCGCGTTTTCCGTGGACGGCATATTTGAGCAGGGAACCTCCAAATATGAAAAACGGGGGGTGGCCATCAACGTGCCGGAATGGATACCGGAAAACTGCATTCAATGCAACCAGTGTGCGTTTGTCTGTCCCCATGCGGCCATCATCCCCATTGTGGCGAAACCCGAAGAACTGACCGGCGCCCCGAAATCCTTTGTCACCATCGACGGCAAAGGCAAGGGCATGGAGGAGTTTCAGTTCAGAATCCAGGTCAATCCCCTGGACTGCCAGGGGTGCGGCAACTGCGCCGATATCTGTCCATCCAAAACCAAGGCCCTGGAGATGAAACCGTTGTCCACCCAGGTGGATGAACAAAAGGTCAACCACCAGTTTTCCACGGGGATTTCGTTCAAGACCGATATACTCAAAAGAGAAACCGTCAAGGGCAGCCAGCTGTATCAACCGTTGCTGGAGTTCTCGGGTGCGTGTGCCGGATGCGGGGAAACCCCGTATGTCAAGGTGATCACCCAGCTGTTCGGCGAGAGAATGACCATTGCCAATGCCACGGGATGTTCCTCCATCTGGGGGGGATCAGCCCCGTCAACCCCCTACTGCACCAATGCGGACGGACATGGTCCGGCCTGGGCCAGCTCGTTGTTCGAAGATGCGGCGGAATACGGGTACGGCATGATGCTGGCCACCCAGAGCCGTCGCAACACATTGGCTTCCAAAATGAAACAGGCCCTGGAAACCGATCCGGCCCCGGAGGTGAAAGAGGCGCTGGAAGGCTGGCTGGCCGGCAAAGACGACGTCCAGGAATCCAGCAAGTATGGGTTTGCTCTCAAGACCCTGCTCAAGGATGTGACCGACGGAATGTTAAAAGAGATCTATGATGAAAAAGATGTGTTCACCAAAAAATCCCACTGGGTGTTCGGCGGGGACGGCTGGGCCTATGACATCGGATTCGGCGGTCTGGACCATGTGCTGGCATCCGGCGAAGATATCAATGTTCTGGTGATGGACACGGAAGTGTATTCCAACACCGGGGGACAGTCTTCCAAGGCCACGCCCACCGGCGCCATCGCCAAATATGCGGCATCCGGCAAAAAAATCGGTAAAAAAGACATGGGCCGCATGATGATGAGCTATGGGTATGTTTACGTGGCATCCATTTCCATGGGCGCCAACAAGAACCAGACCATGAAAGCCCTGGTGGAAGCGGAAAATTATCCCGGTCCTTCGTTGATCATCTGCTATGCCCCGTGTATCAACCAGGGCATCCGCAAAGGCATGGGAAAATCCCAGGAAGAGGGCAAACTGGCTGTGGAAAGTGGTTACTGGCCGTTGTACCGGTACAATCCGGAGCTGATCAAAGAAGGCAAGAACCCCTTTATTCTGGATTCAAAAGAACCGGACGGCAGCCTCCAGGAATTTTTGAGCGGGGAAGTGCGGTTTGCGGCCCTGGAAAAAAGCTTTCCGGAAGAATCCCGGCGGTTGCGCAAAAAGATCGAACAAGAGGTTATGGATCGGTATCACATGCTGAAAATGATGGCGGACGTAGGAAAATCAGAAGATAAATAGCCTGACATAACCGGCCGGAGCCTGTTCTGGTTCCGGCCGGAATGCGATATATATGCCGGGTCCTTTGTCTGTTTTATGACATGCAGGTTATAAGAATTGAAAAGGAGCCAACTCATGTTAATCGGAATCCCAAAAGAGATCATGGTCCATGAAGACCGGGTGGCGGCATTGCCGGAAACGGTGGAAAAGTTCGTCAAACTCGGGTTTGAGGTGATGGTGGAATCAGGTGCCGGTGCCGGGGTGTTTGTGTCCGACGACAAGTACAAAAGCGCGGGTGCCCTCATCGGTGCGGATGCAAAGCAAGTGTATGACAAATCCGATATCATTCTCAAGGTGAAAGAACCTTTGTTCAATGAAGCGTTCAACACCCATGAGATCGATATGATGAAGAAAGACACCATGTTGATCACGTTTCTGCATCCGGCCACCCCGTCCAATCACGAAGGGGTGAAAAAACTGCAGCAACGGCATATCACGGCATTCACCATGGACGGGATTCCCCGGATATCCCGGGCCCAGCGCATGGATCCGCTGACATCCATGAGTGCCATCACCGGTTACAAGGCCATTATCATCGCGGCAGGCCATTTCCCCAAATTCATTCCCATGATCGGCACCTCCATCGGCATGATCAAACCGGCCAATATTCTGGTGGTGGGCACCGGTGTGGTGGGGCTCCAGGCCATTGCCACGGGCAAACGCCTGGGGGGTCTGGTCAAGGCCGTGGATATCCGGCCGGACGCCCGTAAGGAAGCGGAAAGTCTGGGGGTCAAGGTAGTGGGATTCGAGGCCCCGCCGGAACTGGTCATCGGCAAAGGGGGATATGCCAAAGCCCTGCCCGAAGAATGGCTGGAAAAAGAGCATCAGGCTTTGGGACCTCTGGTGGCGGATGCGGATATCATTGTTTTGAGCGCGCTGGTGCCCGGCGAAGTGGCCCAGACGTTGATCACCCGGGAAATGGTGGAAACCATGAAGCCCGGATCCGTGATCGTGGATGTGTCCATCGACCAGGGCGGCAACTGTGAAATGACCGATCCGGGAAAAGAGCGGATGCATAACGGTGTCTATATCTGCGGTATCAAAAACATTCCCGGATCTCTGCCGGTGCACGCCTCATGGCTGTATGCCAACAATCTGTACTATTTTGTGGAAAATCTGTTCAAGAACCAGACATCTAAATTCGACATGACCGATGAGATCGTCAAAGATTCCCTGGTGACCCATCAAGGGGAACTGCATCATCAGGGGACCCGAAAAGCCATGGGTCTGTCGGATTAGTCGTTTTCCATATTCCATCGGGAGTAAATCATGAGCAATCTTGTATTGATGGCCGGGGTCTTTGTTTTTTCATTCGTTGTGGGATATTTTCTGATTTCCAGGGTTCCCACCCTCCTGCATACCCCGCTGATGTCCATGACAAACGCCATATCCGCTGTCACCATTCTGGGGGTGCTGATTCTGTTTTCCGTATCCTCCACCCCAATGGAACAGATCATCGGAGCCGTGGCCCTGATCATGGTCACGTTCAATCTGGTGGGCGGATTCACCATCACCGACCGGATGCTGCGCATGTTCAAAAAAAGGCGGGAAGGAAATAACCCATGAATATGGTGCTGGATTTTGGTCTTATCGCCGTTTTGATTGTCGGCATATGGCTGTTTCAAAAACCGTCCACGGCCAAACATGGAAACCTGTTGGCCGCGGCGGCTCTGGCATGCGCCATGGGCCTGGTGATTTACAGACACGGGATCATGCACCCGGCGGTGGTGGTGATCTGTCTTCTGGTCGCCGGCGGCATCGGCGTCTGGGTGGCCCGGAAAATCACCATGATTCAGATTCCCGCCATGGTGGCGTTTCAGAACGGTGCCGGCGGCATTGCCGCGTTTTTTCTCTCCATTGTGGAGCTGCTGCGGGGGGCGGGTCAGATGGGGGCGCTCAATGAGATGTCGGGTCTTCTGAACCTGGCCGTGGGGTCGTTGACGTTTTCGGGCAGTATGGTGGCGGCGGGCAAACTGGCCGGTCTGCTGGGGCAGACCCCCACGATTCTGCCCAATCATACCCGGCTGGTACAGGCCAATCTGGGGATCGTGATCCTGCTGATGATCATCGCCTTTTTTCTGCCGGTGAATGCGGCCCTGATCGTCTATCTGATGATATTTGCCCTGTCCCTTGTGTTCGGTATTCTGTTTTCCATGCGCGTGGGCGGGGCCGACATGCCGGTGCTCATTTCGTTTTTAAACGCCACCACCGGTCTGGCGGCGGCCTTGTGCGGCATGATCATCGAAAATCAGCTGCTGATCGCCTGCGGTGCCACCGTGGCCGCCTCGGGATCCATTCTCACGCACATGATGTGCCGGGCCATGAACCGCAGCCTGTATCATGTGTTCATCCCGGAAAAAGTGCCGGCCAAACCGGAGTCAACCATGGATGACGCTGGGGTGACACGGCAAAAAGCACGTCGTTTTCGACCGGTCCTCAACCGGCTGAACCGGAAGGGGACATGGATGAAGCGACGTTTGAACCGGAAAAAGAGACGGAAATGCCTGGATCGGATCCGTTGAAAACGGCTGCGAAGATGATTCAGGCCGCCGAAAGCATCATTGTGGTGCCGGGTTACGGCATGGCCGTGGCCCAGGCCCAGTTCCAGGTGAAAGAACTGGCCGAACTGCTGGAATCTTCCGGAAAATCGGTGTCTTTTGCCATTCACCCGGTGGCCGGGCGGATGCCCGGCCATATGAATGTACTGCTGGCCGAGGCAGGGGTGGATTATGACAAACTTGTGGAAATGGATGAGGTAAACCCGTTGTTTTCACAGACCGATCTGTGCCTGGTGATCGGGGCCTGCGACGTGGTGAATCCGGCAGCCATGGAAACCGACGGATCTCCCATCTCCGGCATGCCCATTCTCAATGCCCATGAGGCCGGACAGGTGATCTGCTGCAATCTGGACGACAAGCCCGGATATTCCGGGGTGGCCAATGCATTGTACCAAAACCCCAACACCCTGATGCTTTTAGGCAATGCCAAAGAGACGATGGAACAGCTGTTTGCCGAATTGACGGAAAAACCCGCGGCGGTTCCCGACAAAGCCGGTGTTCAGGGTGAGGCGGAACCGCGTGAATTGGAAGCACCGCCCATCGATGCCGCGGTGGACCGGCTGATGGCCGCGGAAAAAATCATCATCATTCCCGGCTACGGCATGGCGCTGGCCCAGGCCCAGGTGCCGGTGAAAGAACTGGCCGACCGGCTGGAATCGCTGGGAAAACAGGTGTCCTTTGCCATACATCCGGTGGCCGGGCGCATGCCCGGACACATGAACGTGCTGCTGGCCGAAGCGGAAGTGGATTATGACAAGCTGGTTGAAATGGACGACATCAACCCGGAATTTCCACAAACCGATGTGGCCCTGATCTTTGGGGCCTGTGATGTGGTGAATCCGTCGGCCATCCATGTGGAAGGCACCCCCATTTCGGGCATGCCGATCCTCAATGCCCATGAAGCCAAAGCCATTGTGGTGTGCAATTTCGACACCCATCCCGGATACTCGGGTGTGGACAACACCCTGTATGACGACCCCAAAACCATTCTTTTGACCGGGGATGCCGCGGATAAGGCCCGGGAGTTGACAGGGGCCATCAAAAAAAAGGGGTGATCAGAACAAACCGCTTTACTATTTTCGGCGCGTTGGTTATGGTTCAAAAAAAATTCATGCAGGGAGAACTTAACAAAAAAACAGGATAGGGATTTTGAAACAAACAGATGACGTAAAGCAGATAATTGATTATGACATTCGAAATTGGCTGATTGTGGTTCAGGTGCTTGTTATCTGGGGGATGATATCAGTTTTTTTCTGTACAAATGCATTTTCCCGGACACCGAAATTACAGAATTATATCATTGATCCCAATGAAATAAACCAGATAACTCCGTTGGAAAAAAAAGAGATATCCGGTGTTTTCAAGGCCGGGGATACCGCATCTGCTGTTCTCGGACCGTATCTGCCCTTGAAAACCATTTACCGCCTTGAAAAACAGAGCAAAGACATATTTTCCTTTACCCGGTTCAAAGCCGGCCGGCCGTTTCAAATCTCACTTGATCAGGACGAATTTTCAGATTTTGAATACGAGATCGATGACCGGTACCGGCTGGTGATCCGAAAAACCGGGGATCAATTTGAAGTGAAGAAAACATCGATCCGGTTTGAAATCAAGGAAGAGATCATAAGACTGGAGATCGAATCCGATATCGGCACCGCGTTGAAAAAAGCGGGTCACTGTCCATCACTGGCCTGGGAACTATCTGAAATATTTGCCTGGGATATTGATTTTGCAAAAGACATTCAAGCCGGAGACCGGTTTGAAGTGCTGGTGGAAAAGCGATTCAGACAGGGAGAATGCAAGGGATATGGAGATATCCTGGCAGCCGTATGCATCAATGACGGTAAAACTTATAAGGCATTTCGATATTCGGGAACAAATGGCGGTGCCGGATATTACGATGAAAATGGCAAATCCCTTCAAAAGGCGTTTCTGAAATCACCGGTGAATTATTCCAAAATCAGTTCTTATTTTAGCACCAGCCGGCTTCACCCGATCCTGAAAGTGAACCGCCCGCATCCGGGGATCGATTATGCAGCCCCGAAAAACACACCCATCAAAACCGTCGCCGACGGAAGCATCCTGGAAATGGCCTATAACAAAAGCATGGGACGGTATATGACCATCCAGCACGCGAACGGGTATGAAACCTGTTACTATCATATGAACGGCTATGCCAAGGGGATGAAAACAGGTGGGTCCGTTTCCCAGGGGGATGTGATCGGATATGTGGGAAAAACAGGGCTTGCCACTGGTTATCATCTGGATTTCAGGATGACCAGGAACGGCCGGTACATCGATCCTTTGAAGATGCCGGTGCCCCGTGTGGAACCGGTCCCGGCCGAGGAGATGAACCGGTTCGAGAGCCGGGTGGCCGAGTATGTCGAAAAATTGACGGACGGCCAGGCAGTGGCAATGTCCGCACCATAAAAGGGGCACGCATGGGAAATCCGCTTCGGGAGCGTACGGTCGGGGGATTGCAGCCGGGGGATACCTTCTGCTTTTCCAGGCGGTTTTCGCAAAACGAAACCGAGGCGTTCGGAGATCTGACCAGAGATTACAATCCGGTGCATTATGATTCCCGCTGGACCCGTTCCAAAGGATTCGATGATCTGATCTGCCACGGACTTCTGGTGGGCGGCATGATCTGCGAATTCGGGGGCCAGGTGGGGTGGCTGGCCACGGGAATGAGTTTCAGGTTTCTGCATCCGGTGTATTTCAAAGACACCATTCAGTGCAAAATCACGTTGACCCGGTTGGAACCCAACGGCCGGGCCGAAGCCAAAGCCGAGTTCACCAATCAGGACGGGCGCCGGGTGGCGCTGGCCGCCATGACCGGCCGGTTGCCGATGGATGATGACAAAGGCCTGTTAAACCAGATGGTTCAGGAAAGTGACCCTTCCAACAAACTGGCGGATCAGTCAGAATATCGAATCAATCAGGATGCACCGGTTTCATGGGAATCCTGACCCGTTTTATCGAAACTCTTTGTAATTGATACCATATTTGGTTGCTTTGTAGGAGAATTTCCTTACCGTGATCTGGATCAACCGGGCCGCCTGTTTGATGTTCCCCCGCGTGTTTTTCAGGGCATCCATGAGAATTTCTTTTTCCAGACTGGCCACCGCCGCTTCCAGAGACAACGGCAGGGTCTTGGACTGGGTTCCGGTCTGAAGCGTGGCCGGCAGATGATAGGAGTGGATCGCACCTTCATTGCACAGGATCACGGCCCGTTCGATGCAGTTTTCCAGTTCCCGGACATTGCCGGGCCAGTGGTATTCCATCATCATGTCGATGGCCGGGGTGGTGATGCGTTTGATATCCTTGCCGTGGGTTTTCCGGTATTTTTCCAGAAAATGGTCGGCCAGAAGGATAATATCGGTTTTTCGCATGCGCAGGCTGGGAATGTAAATGGGAAACACATTGAGCCTAAAATACAGATCATCTCTGAATCGCCCCTGCTGGACCATTTCTTCGAGATTGGCGTTGGTGGCCGCCACAATGCGCACATCGGTCTGAATGGGCTTGTATCCGCCCACCCGTTCGAATTCCTTTTCCTGAAGGACCCGCAGCAGCTTGACCTGGGCACCCGGTGCCATGGTGCCGATTTCATCCAGGAAAATCGTGCCCTGGTCCGCCAGTTCGAACTTGCCCTTTTTCAGGTGGGATGCGCCCGTGAATGCGCCTTTTTCATGGCCGAACAGTTCGCTTTCGATGAGGTTTTCGGGAATGGCGGCGCAGTTGAGTTTGATAAAAGGTTTGTGGTGCCGTTCTGAATTGTAGTGAATGGCATTGGCCACCAGTTCTTTTCCGGTGCCGCTTTCCCCGCGGATCAACACCGTGGCCGAAGAAGAGGAAACCTGGGCGATCATCTGGAGCACTTCCCGCATTTTGTTGGAATTGCCGATGATGTTGGAAAAGCTGTACCGGTTTTCCAGTTCGGATTTAAGGCGCAGATTTTCCGTTTTCAGGGTTTCTTTTTCCTGTCGGATCATTTCAATGTTGATGACGTGGTGGGCCAGCATGGCCGCCACCACGGACAGGATTTTTTCTCCCTGCTGCAGCGATTGTTTTCCTTCGAAGGGCCGGTCCGCACTGATGGCCCCGACCACCTGGCTGTCTTTTTTTATGGGCACACAGATAAAGGAATAATCCTGACCCTGTGTCATCTTCCGGGAATGGGTCTTGTCCAGAAACAACGGTTCCTTGCTGATGCGGGGAACCACAGCGGGTTTGCCGGTCTCCACCACTTTGCCGATGATGCCTTCTCCGGGAAGATATTTGATTTTCCGGGTGGTCTCTTCTGAAATACCATGGGCGATTTCAATGCGGATTTCCCCGTTTTCCCGGTTGGTGAGAAAAATGATGCCCCGCACCAGATTCATGGATTCAGACAACATCTTCAACACCTTGAACAATGATTTTTTCATGTCCAGGTGCTGGTTCAGGGCTTCGCTGATTTCATACAGCAAAGAGATTTCTTCAATGGATTTCATATGGGGGAGTTCCCGGCAGGCATGGTCATGACGACCGGGCAGTAAATCAGGACGCTTTCAGTTCCGGAGATGCGTCGGAAGGGTCGTCCAGTGCGGCGGTTTTTTCCAGGGCAAGGGAATCCAGATGATGTTCCACACAGGCCCTGATTTCCCTCTCCGGGTCAAGCGATTGTGAATAATAGTTGAGGACCCACCACAGTTCGTTGAGTTTATCCTTGTTGCCCTGCCACCAGGAAACCGATTCTCTGATGGCCTCAAGGCTGTGGAGTTCCGCGTTTATTTTTTCGTAAAAATCGGAACACATGCTGCGGGTTACGGGTTTCAGGTTCAGTACGTGGGTAGTACTTCTGTTGATCATACCTGCCTCCTTTAAACCTAACACCATTATGTTAAAGAGTGAACTGATTCTGTTTACATGAAACCATATGGATTGTAAACCTTAAAATTTCCCGTACTTTGGGGTTGCATCTTCAGTGATGGATACGGTATCTTGTACCGGTTTTAACCCATTGAAACACAAAGAAAGAAACTGAATGTTTTGAATGACAGACCCCTTATCACACTGGTTATCGGCGGCTGCAGAAGCGGCAAAAGCCGGTTTGCACTGAATGCCGCCAATGCCGTTCCCGGCCGGCGCAAAATTTTTCTGGCCACCTCCGTGCCCCGGGACCTGGAAATGGAAAAAAGGGTGCAGGCCCATCAGGCGGAACGCGGAAATCACTGGGAAACGGTGGAAGAACCGGTGAACATCCACGAAACGATTGTGGCCCGTGCAGATACGGCAGATGTGATTCTCGTGGATTGCCTGACCCTGTGGATCTCGAACATGATGGCAGCCGACATGGAGGACCAGGAGATTGAAAACCTTCTGGCACGGACGGTCCGGTCTTTTTCCCGAAGTCATTGCCCGGTCTTTCTGGTCACCAATGAGGTGGGGTACGGGATCGTGCCGGAAAATGCGCTGGCCCGGCGGTTCCGGGATCTGGCCGGTCAAGTGAACCAGGTCATGGCTGACACGGCGGACCGGGTGGTGCTCACGGTGGCGGGTCAGGCCCTTCAGATCAAACCCGGCGCAAATCGAATTTCACCGTGAACAGCGCATCATGACATCTTCTTCTTCATCCAGCGGATTTTTCACTGATTTGCGGGCCAGCCTTCTCTTTCTGACTATCCTGCCGGCCGGCCGGGACGCCGTGTATTCCCCCATGGGCATGATCCGGTTCTTTCCGGTGGTGGGGCTGATTCTGGGCGCTCTGGTGGTGCTGACCGATGTTGTCGCATCCAGGTTGTGGTCTATGCCGGTGGCGGCAGTGATGGATGTGCTGTGTCTTATGATTTTCACCGGGGCATTTCATCTGGACGGGCTGGGTGATACAGCGGATGGCATTTTCAGTCACCGGCCCAGAGAGCGGGTTCTGGAAATCATGAAAGACAGCCGTATCGGAATGATGGGGCTGGTGACCGTCGTCAGTGTCCTGGCCGTAAAGCTGGCGGGAATATATTCGGTGAAATCCGGTGCCGCGCCCGGTGACGCATGGCTGACGCTGCTGCTGGTACCGGCCTATGCCCGGAGTGCCATGATTTTCGGCATCCGGTTTCTTCCCTACGGCCGGAAAGATACCGGGACCGGCCTGGCCCTGTTTGCCGCGCCCCTGGGAGTGAAACAGTTTGTTTTTTGTGTCATTCCCTTGTGTCTTTCCCTGTTTCTGGGATATAAGGGCCTGATTTTGAACCTGGCGTTTGCCGTCGGGTGTGTCGCGATTTTATGGTTTTACAGAAAAAAAATGAACTGCATCACAGGGGATATGCTCGGGGCAATGACCGAAATTCTGGAGGCATGGTTGTTTCTCGTCTGCGGCGCCGCTTTGGTGTGAAACAAGGATGATATCATGATTATCGGTCACGGCGGCAACAAAACGGCACTGGCACGGGAACTGGGATGCCATGTGGACGAGATTGTCGACATGAGTGCCAACATCAATCCCCTGGGACCACCGGAGCGGATCAAAAAGGTCATCCAGGACCATGTCTGCTCGATCCAGCATCTTCCGGAACCGGATGCCCGGTCCATGGTCCAGGGGTTTGCAAGGTACCATGACATCGATCCGGGCACCGTGATCGCCGGCAACGGCACCACCGGGTTCATCTATACCCTGCCCCTGGCACTGCAGGCACAACATGTGCTGATTCTGGGACCCACCTATTCGGATTACGCGGATGCGTGCCGGATGCACCACATTGAACCTGAGTTCTGGATCGCACCTCCTGAGACCGGATTTGTGCCGGATCTGGAATCGGTATCAAAGAAGGCGGCACATGCGGATCTGGTGTTTGTCTGCAACCCCAACAATCCCACCGGCGTGCTGCTGGATCCCGCAGTTATCATCACGCTGTTGCAGCGACATCCCCGGACCTGTTTTGTGGTGGATGAGTCTTATCTGCCGTTTGTGGCAGACGGTGACGACCGGTCTCTGATCCATGCCGGAGACTATGCCAACCTGCTGGTGCTTTCGTCCATGTCCAAAATATTTGCCATCCCCGGACTGCGCACCGGGTTTCTTTCCGGTGCAACAGGGCTGATCGAAAAAGTGAGGGCTTACAGCCAGCCCTGGAACGTCAATGCCCTGGCCCAGGTGGTGATCAACGATATTTACGACCATCCGGAACAGATTGTTCCGTTTTACAAAAAAACCCGGGCGTTCATCGCCCGGGAAAAGCAATGGTTTCTGAAAGAACAGGCAGATATTCCCGGCCTGGTGCCGGTTGCCGGCCACACCGGATTTGTGCTGGCCCGGCTGCAATCTCACACCGCACCCCAGGTGTGCCGTCGGGTAGGGCAGGACCGGATTCTGATTCGTGACTGCACCAATTTTCACGGGCTGAATCATTGGTTTGTGCGCTTTTCCTTCAAAGACCGGGAAAGCAATCTGAAACTGGGCGCCAGCCTGAGAAAGGCCCTGGCGAAATGATTGAAGCCGCCTGGTATGTTCTTGTCGCCGCAGTTGTTCTGGATTTTTTTCTGGGAGATCCCCGGTATCTGCCGCATCCGGTGGTGGGCATGGGAAACGCCATCGGTTTTTTCGAGCCCCGGTTCCGGCGGATTTTCAACAATCCGTTGACCGCCGGAATCTTTTTCACCCTTTTTCTTGTGGGTATCACCTATGGACTGGCCCTGATTCTGATCATGGTGATCGGATGGATTCATCCGCTGCTGGGGGTGGGGGGTCAGACGGTGCTGCTGTTTTTCTGTTTTTCCGTTAAAGGACTGAAAGATGCCGCCATGGCTGTGGCAAAGCCCCTGGTTGAAAAAGATCTGACAACCGCCCGGGAAAAGGTCGGAATGATTGTGGGCCGGGACCCCCGGAACCTGGATGACGCCGGTGTGACCCGGGCCGCCGTGGAGACGGTGGCGGAAAACTTTGTGGACGGATTTCTGGCACCATTGTTCTGGGCGGTGATCCTGGGTGTCCCCGGGGCTGTGGCGTATAAGATGATCAACACCCTGGATTCCATGGTGGGGTATAGAAATGACCGGTATCTGCTGTTCGGCCGGGCATCGGCCCGACTGGACGATGCGGCCAATTTCATTCCGGCCCGGTTGTCGGTGTTTGTGATTTCAGCTGCTGCCGCATGTCTGCCCGGCATCTCCGGGACCGGGGCGTTGCGCGTCGGTTTGTCCGAAGGCCGGCGCCATAAAAGCCCCAATGCCGGTTTTCCGGAAGCCGCGTTTGCCGGTGCCTTGAAGATCCGGCTGGGGGGTCCCAGCATCTACCATGGCACAGAAGTGGACAAACCTTTTATCGGAAGCACTTATGCGGATCCCGATATTTCAGCCGTTTCCAACGCCTGTCGGCTGATGCAGGCGGCGTCGGTCACGGGATTGCTGGTCGCCGCAGGATTTACGGCCGTTAAATTCGCTTTTTTGAAAGTATCCGGGACATGAAAAGACCGTTTCGCATCGGCACCACCTCTTTTATCTATCCGGATCATATTCTTCCCAATGTGAGAAAGATCGGCCGGTTTTTTGATGAGATTGAACTGCTGATATTTGAAAGCATGCCGGATACCGTGCTGCCGGAAAAGAGGGACATTGCCGATCTGGCCCGATTGTCGGAAGCACTGGATGTCACGTATAATATTCATCTGCCCACGGATGTGAGCCTGACCCATCCATCGGCTCGGGCACGGCAGCACGCAGCCGAGACCATTGCCCGGGTGGTGGATCTGTGCCGCCCCCTGGCCCCTTCCACCCATACGCTGCATCTGGAAATGGCGGGTTACGACACCGCTGAAAAGATCGATGCCTGGCAGGCGTTGGCCCGGGACGGCCTGGCCCGGCTGATGCGGTATGTACCGAACCTGGAAATTTTTTCCGTGGAAACGCTGGATTATCCTCCGGATTGCCTGATGCCGTTTTTGACAGCGTACGATCTGACGGTCTGCCTGGATGTCGGGCACCATTTCCGGTATGGGTATGACCTGAACCACAGTGTCAATCTTTTTCAGGGGCGAATTGCCGTGATGCATCTGCATGGGGTGGGAACAGTGGAACAAAAAATCCGTGACCATATCGGCCTGGATCTGCTGGGGCCGGACCAGTTGTATCAGGTCATGGATTTGTTGAAACAATATCAGGGCACCGTGAGTCTGGAGGTGTTCAATCGATCGGATCTCGAGCGCTCTCTGGCGGTTCTGTCAGACGTGTTTGATGATGTCTTGTCCCGGTTGCCGGGTTGAAGCGGTTGTGACAAATATGATATGTTCAGGCAAATGGTATGCCTGAATAGATAAAGGAATGAATATGGCGCCTTTGGTGAGTCCCCGGAGAAAAACCCGCCAGATTCGGGTGGGACAGGTGATGGTGGGATCCGATGCCCTGATTTCGGTCCAGTCCATGACCAACACGCGGACCAGTGATATACAGGCCACGATTCAACAGATTGAAGCCCTGACTGCGGCCGGCTGTGAAATTATCCGGGTGGCGGTGCCGGAAATGGCGGATGCGAAGGCCATTCGACAGATCAAGGACCGGATCACCATTCCGCTGATCGCAGATATTCATTTTGATTTCAGGCTGGCCCTGGCAGCCGCAGAATCCGGTGCCGACGGCCTGCGGATCAATCCCGGCAATATCGGGGCACGCCATAAAGTCAAACAGGTGGTGGATTGTGCAAAATTTCATGGGATACCCATTAGAATCGGGGTGAATGCCGGGTCTCTGGAAAAAGAGATCGAACAGCGGCTTGGAACCACGGCCGCAGCCATGGCGGAAAGCGGGCTGGCCAACATCAGAATACTGGAAGACCTGGGATTTGAGGATATCAAGGTGTCTTTGAAAGCCTCGGATGTGGCCCGCACCGTGGAAGCCTACCAGGTGCTGGCGGAAAAAACCGATGTGCCGTTTCATGTGGGCGTCACCGAAGCCGGCGGGCTGTATGCCGGGATCACCAAATCCGCCATCGGTATCGGTCTGCTGCTGTCTAAGGGCCTGGGAGATACCATCCGGGTCTCTTTGACCCGGGATCCGGTGGAGGAGATCCGCACCGGGTATGAAATTCTGCGGGCACTGGGCATCCGCCGGAAGGGGCCGGAAATCATTTCCTGTCCTACGTGCGGCCGGTGCCGGATCGATCTGTTTAAAATCGCTGAAGATGTAGAAAAAGCTTTACTTGAACGGGACACTCAGATTAAAGTTGCCATTATGGGATGTGTCGTGAACGGGCCGGGGGAAGCCAAAGAGGCGGATATCGGCATTGCCGGCGGGGACGGTACCGGCATATTGTTCAAAAAAGGCACCGTGTTCAAAAAAGTGCCCCAGGACCGGCTGGTGAAACAGTTGTTGGATGAAATCGATAAAATGACGCAAAATTCGGAGGATGTGAATGGGAGCAAAAAATAAAACAGCCATAACCCCGACCCGGGAACAAGATTATGCCCAGTGGTACCAGGAAATCATCAAGGCATCGGATATGGCGGAAAATTCCCCGGTCAGGGGGTGCATGGTCATGAAACCCTGGGGGTATGCCATCTGGGAGAACATCATGATGCAGATGGATGCCGAGTTCAAGAAAACCGGGGTCAAAAACGCCTATTTCCCCCTTTTCATCCCGTTGTCATACCTGGAAAAAGAAGCCGAGCATGTGGAAGGGTTTGCCAAGGAATGCGCCGTGGTGACCCACCATAAACTGGAAAAAGGGGCGGACGGCAGGCTGGTGCCGGCCGGGGAACTGGCGGAACCGCTGATTGTCCGGCCCACATCCGAAACCATCATCGGCGAATCCATGTCCAAATGGACCTCCTCCTACCGGGATCTGCCCATTCTGCTGAACCAGTGGGCCAATGTGGTGCGCTGGGAGATGCGCACCCGGATGTTTCTGAGAACCAGCGAGTTCCTCTGGCAGGAAGGGCATACGGCCCATGCCACCAAAGAAGACGCGGTACAAAGAACCCATCAGATGCTGACGCTGTATGCCGATTTTGTTGAGGGGCGGCTGGCCATGCCGGTGATCAAGGGACGCAAATCCGAATCGGAACGGTTTCCCGGGGCGGATGACACCACCTGTATCGAGGCCATGATGCAGGATAGAAGAGCGCTTCAGGCCGGTACATCCCATTTTCTGGGACAGAACTTCGCCAAAGGATCGGACATCCGGTTTCAAAACGAGGACGGCCAGGAACAATATGCCTGGACCACGTCCTGGGGCACGTCCACCCGGATGATCGGCGGTATGATCATGGTGCATTCCGATGATGACGGCCTGGTGGTACCGCCGCGGATCGCGCCGGCCCATGTGGTGATTCTGCCGATTTTGAAAAAGGATCAGGACAATGCGGACGTGCTGGAGAGCGCCCAGGCATTGAAGGCGGCCCTGAATGAAAAAATATATCACGGAAGGTCCGTGGAAGTGGAAATCGATGACCGGGATATCGGTGGTACCCGGGGATGGGACTGGGTAAAAAAAGGCATTCCTGTCCGGGTGGAGCTGGGACCCCGGGACATTGCCGCCAATACCGTGTTCATGGCCAGAAGGGACAAGGATGCCGGTCAGAAGGAAAGCATGGACAGAGAAACCTTCATTTCCTCGATCACCGACATTCTGGACCAGATTCAGCAGGCCCTGTTTGACCGGGCTTTGGCATTCCAGAAAGAGAACACATTTCATGTTGACACCTGGCAGGCATTTGAAGATATTTACAAGGAAGCGAAAGGGTCCCGTAACGGCGCATTTGTCTATGCTCACTGGTGCGGTGCCAGAGACTGTGAAGAACGCATCAAAAAAGAGCTGTCCGTCACCATCCGGTGCATCCCGTTTGATTCTTCAGAAGAATCCGGTCAATGTATCTGTTGTGACAAGCCAAGTGACGCGCGGGTATTGTTTGCCAAGGCTTATTGATCAGGCAGCCTGCCGCAGCCGGGACAAGGTCGGTTCATGATTCGGATCACGGACATACTGGATACCATTGCAGAATACAATCCGGATGCGGATCTGGATATCATTGACCGGGCCTACGTATATTCGGCCCGGGTCCATGAGGGGCAGGTGAGGCTGTCCGGTGAACCGTATCTGTCGCATCCTCTGGAAGTCGCCCATATTCTGGCGGATATGCGTCTGGATGTGGAAAGCATTGCCGCGGCGCTGCTCCATGACGTGATCGAGGACACCCCGGCCACCAAGGAGGATATCGAGGCCCTGTTCGGATCCGGCGTGGCCCATATTGTGGAAGGGGTCACCAAGTTGTCGGCCCTGCCCTTTTCCAACAAAGCGGCCCAGCAGGCGGAATCGTTGAGAAAAATGATTCTGGCCATGGCCGATGATATCCGGGTGGTGCTCATCAAGCTGGCGGACCGGCTGCACAACATGCGGACCCTGAAATATCACAAGAAACCGGAAAA
Source organism: Desulfotignum sp. (assembly GCA_034522435.1). Taxonomy (GTDB): domain Bacteria; phylum Desulfobacterota; class Desulfobacteria; order Desulfobacterales; family Desulfobacteraceae; genus Desulfotignum. The sequence goes on along the minus strand of JAXHLJ010000014.1, from coordinate 75,235 downwards.
ACAGGCAGTCATCGCCCAGGAAACCCTGGATATCTATGCCCCCATTGCGGCCCGGCTGGGGATATTCTGGGTGAAAAACGAACTGGAGGATATTGCTTTCTACTATACCCTGACCGACGAGTATGAACAGATCGATGCCCTGGTGAACCGGGCCAAGCATGAAAAAGAAGACTATATCAAAGAGGTGTCCACCAGTCTTCATTACAAAATGGAAGAGATGGAACTGCCCTGCGAGATCAAGGGGCGGTACAAGCAGCATTACAGCATCTATCAGAAGATGATTTCCCAGAACCTGGATTTTGACGAGGTATATGATATCATCGCCTTCCGCATCATTTTAGACACGGTGCCTCAATGCTATGCCGCCATGGGGGCCATCCATTCCATGTGGAAGCCGATTTACTACAAGATCAAGGATTATATCGGCAACCCCAAACCCAATATGTATCAGTCCATCCATACCACGGTGCTCGGTCCCAAAGGAGAACGGGTGGAGATCCAGATCCGGACCCGGGAGATGGACCGGATCGCCGAATCCGGCATTGCGGCCCACTGGAGCTACAAGGAAGGGACCCACATCGATGAAAACACCGGGGAAATGTTTGCCTGGATCCGGAATCTGGTGGAAAATCAGGAAAATTTCAATGATCCGGATGAGTTTCTGGAAAATGTGCGCATCGATCTGTATCCGGATGAAATCTATGTGATCACCCCGGCCGGGGAGATCAAGACCCTTCCAAGGGGCGCGACCCCGGTGGATTTTGCGTATTTGATCCATACGGAAGTCGGGGCGGAATGTACCGGGGCCAAAGTGAACGGAAAGATCGTTCCGCTGGCACATGAACTCAAAACAGGCGACCGGGTCGAAATTATCACCACCAAAGGGCATACCCCCAGCCCGGACTGGCTGGCCTTTGTCAAGACGGTCAAGGCCAGAACCAAAATCCGGGCGCTGATCAATGCCAGAGAAAAGGAACGGTCCTATACATTGGGACGGGAAATGTGTGAGAAGCTGTTCCGGAAGAAAAATCAGAATTTCAATGCCCTGATCAAATCCGGACACATCGGAGAGGTTGCGGATACTTTCGGATTCAAATCCGTGGACGACCTGATCGCCCATGTGGGATTCGGCAAACTGACGCCCATGCAGGTTCTGAACAAGGCCCTGCCGCATTTGGAAAAGGAGAGCAAAGAGGAAGAGATTCCGCCCAAAGCATCAGGTCCCCGGTCTCAAAAATCAGACACCGGAATCATTGTCAAAGGGCTCAATGACGTTCTGGTCAAGTTTTCCAAATGCTGCAACCCGCTTCCGGGCGATCCCATCACCGGGTTTATCACCCAGGGGCAGGGCGTGACCATTCACCGTAAAAACTGTATCAATATTCTCAAAATGAGTCCGGAGCGGCTCATCGACGTCCAGTGGAGCGGGGAATATCATGATTCCTATCCTGCCAGCATCCGGATCAAAACCGATGACCGTTTCGGTCTGCTGGCGGATATCGCCTCGGTGATATCCAAAAACAACGCCAATATTCTCAGTGCCAAAACCGATACTTCCGATACCGGTGTGGCCATGTTTTACTTTACCATCATGGTGGAAAGTTCCAATCAGCTGCGCAAAATCATGTCCGCTTTGAGACGTGTCAAAAAAGTGACTGAAGTCAAACGGGTCGTCCGTTATGATTAACGATATTCAGATTGTGCATACGGAGATGTAATGAAGAAAATTTTTATTCTGGACACCAACGTCATTCTTCATGACAGCGGATGTGTTCACCAGTTCAAGGATAACGACATATATATACCCATCACGGTGATCGAAGAACTGGACAAATTCAAAAAGGGAAACAATGTCATCAATTGCAATGCCAGAGATTTTCTAAGAACCTTAGATGCGTTGTCCAGTGATAAAATGTTTGACGGCGGAGTCCCCATCGAGAATGGCAAAGGAGCGATTTCCATTTGTCTGGACGAGCCGCTCGATGAGCTTGTAAAGAAAAATTTCACCGAAATCACGCCGGATATCAAGATTTTGAATATCGCTTACGCAGTGGCAAAAAAACATCGGTTCCAGAATGTCGTTTTTGTCACCAAAGATGTGAATCTGCGACTTCGGGCCAGATCCATCGGACTGAAAACGGAAAATTACAATTCGAAATTCGTTGAAAACCTGTCGGACATGTACACTGGTTTTCAGGTGGTTGAGCCTGTTCCGTCACCGGTCTTCGATGCCCTGTACAAAAAACCGTTTGAAGTGCCGGAATCCGGTTTGAATATGGCCACGTCATTTTATACCAACGAACATCTCATTTTAAAAAACGGATCCAATTCGGCGCTGGCGGTTTACGACGGGCTGCGGCAATGCATTAAGTTGATACAGCCCAAACCGAGCTACGGGATCAAGCCCAGAAATGCGGAGCAGACATTTGCGCTCCATGCCATGCTCAATTCCGATATTCCGCTGGTTACCGTTTCCGGTAAGGCAGGTACCGGAAAAACCCTGCTGGCTCTGGCCGCTGCCCTGGAAAAGAAGCAATATTACCGCCAGATTTTTGTCGCCAGACCGGTGGTACCGCTGAGCAACAAGGATCTGGGATTTCTTCCCGGAGATGTGGCCTCCAAACTCGATCCCTATATGCAGCCGTTGTATGACAACCTGACCGTGTTACAGAACCATTTTAGCGAACAGAATTCACAGGCCAGACAGATCCGGGAACTCCTCGAAGAGGAAAAAATTGTGATCACCCCCATTTCCTATATTCGGGGGCGATCCATTGTGCGGGTCTTTTTTATTGTGGATGAGGCACAGAACCTGACACCTCATGAGGTAAAAACCATTATCACCCGGGCCGGAGAAGGCACCAAAATTGTTTTTACCGGGGATATTTTCCAGATCGATCATCCTTATCTGGACAGCCAGACAAACGGGCTGGCCTATATCATCGAAAAGATGAAAGGACAGCCCCTGTATGCCCATGTCAATCTGGAAAAGGGGGAACGGTCCGAACTGGCGGAACTGGCGGCAAAAATGCTGTAGATATCAGGCCGCTTTTGTCACCTTGCCGGCTTTGATACAGCGGGTACAGACATCGATTTTTCTGACACATCCGGGTTTGATCTGTGCCCGGACCCGTTGCAGGTTGGGATTGAAACGCCGTTTGTTCAGGTTGTGGGCATGACTGACATTGTTGCCTACCAGAGGTTTTTTGCCGCAAATAGCACATTCTTTTGACATTTTATCAACACTCCAAAAAAAATTTCATCAAAATTAAAACCTGAAACTTATACCCCTGTTCCAAAAAAAAGTAAAGGCGAAATCAATCTTTTTTCGTGTCATCTTCTGCCAGAAGCGCGGCACATTCCGGAATCAGGTTCAGAGCGGTTTCGCTCTGGGGGGTACCGGGATAGAATTCCACGATATGTTCGAACCGTTTCAATCCTGCCAGGTATTGTCCGGTCTTCATGTAGAATTTTGCCACATACAGCTCATGGCCGGCAATTTTGTCGATGCAGGCCTGAATGCGTTCCGGGGCCTCCTGTGCATATTCATCATCGGGAAACTGCTCCATGAGACGCCTGAACTGGGCAAGGGCATTTTTTGCCGGAGTGACATCCCTGTCCACCGTATCTGTCTGATTGAACCAGCTCAGACCGATCTGGTTGATGACATAAGGGATGGCTTCATTCCGGGGGTGCATTCTTTCAAACTGCTCATATGCCGCAATGGCCTGGGTATATTCCTTGAGATGAAAATGGGAATCCGCAATTTTCAATTCCGCGAGAATGGCATACCTGGAAAAGGGATACCAGTCCTTCAAATCGGTATACGCGGTGATGGCGGCTTTGTATTTTTCTCTCATGAATGCCGAAGCCCCGTCGGCAGCCAGTTGATCAGCTGTTTTTTCCATCCGTCGGGGACCGTCGAACAGGGCGCATCCAGATATCAGAAACGCCAGGCATATCAGACTAATAAGTTGTTTCATGTGAGTTCGTTCTCAAGATAGTGTTCAGCGGAAACCGCAGCAATGGCACCGTCACCGACAGCAGTCGATACCTGCCGCAATGGCGTGTCTCTGACATCCCCTGCGGCAAATACGCCGGGGACACTGGTCTGCATTCTTGCATCGGCACGGATGAATCCATACGCATCGGTATCGAGCGAATCATTCAAAAATTGTGTGTTGGGTGAAGTCCCCACCCAGATGAAACATCCGTCGGCTTTCAGGGTTTTTTCCTCTCCGGTTTTAACGTGCTTGACATGCACGCCTTCAATGCCGAAAAGACCGTCGACCCCGGTTGCCACCGTATCCCAGAGGATTTCGATTTTATCGTTGGCAAAGGCCCGTTCCTGAAGAATTTTGGTTGCCCTGAGTTCATCTCTGCGATGGATCAGGTACACTTTTTTTACAAATTTGGTCAGGTAAATCGTTTCCTGGACCGCTGTATCTCCCCCCCCGACGGCCACAACCGTTTTTTCCTTGAAAAACGGGGCGTCACAGGTGGCACAGAAGGAAATGCCTTTGCCCATATACCGGTCTTCTCCAATACCCAGTTTTTTAGGAGAGGCGCCGGAAGAAATGATCAGGCTTTTGGCCTTGATGGTTTTTTCCTGGAGCACCACTTCCTTGACATCCGGAGTCAAATTCAGGGACTGCACTTCCACGGTTTCCATTTTCAAGCCGAAGGCTTCGGCCTGATTTTTCATTTTTTCGGCCAGGTCAAATCCGCTGATCCCTTCAGGGAATCCGGGATAGTTTTCAATCCAGTCCGTGACAATGATCTGACCGCCGGGAACGGCTTTTTCAATGAGCAGCACATCCAGTCTGGCTCTGGCGGCATAAAGTCCGGCAGTGAGTCCGGCCGGACCGGCACCGATAATTACAAGATCATAATCGAACGCAGGCATGCCATGCTCTCCTTACAGGGTATTTTTGATGGTTTGTTCCAGTTTTTCCTTGGCAACCATGCCGGTGATCTGATCGGCGATTTCACCGTTTTTGAAAAAAATCAGGGTGGGAATGGACTGAACACCATACTTGCTGGGGCTGAGGGGGTTTTCATCCACATTGATCTTGGCGAACGTCATCTGATCGCCATAGGTTTTTTCCAATGCCTCGATGGTCGGTGCAATGGCTTTGCAGGGGCCGCACCAGGGCGCCCAGAAATCGACCATGATCGGTTTTTCTGATTTCAATACGTTTTCTTCGAAGCCGTCGTCGTCAAGTTCAATGATTTTATCGGTCATGACAGTATCCTAATTTTTGTTAATGGGTTGACAATGAAGTCGTGCATGAATCGGTCATGCACAATTTGAGTAAATAATAGGTGCCTCAGGGGTATTTGTCAAATAGTGAATCAATTGACAGGGTGTATTCAGTCCGGTTTTTGACCAAAGATGATAAAGCAAAGGCCCCGGAACCCTGTGCAACAGGGCCGGGGCCAGGTTGTTCAAAAAATTTGAACCGGACAATAATGGGAATCCCGGTTTCCGGAAAAAAATTACCAGTTTTCTCCCAAAACTTCAAAATGGGCCTGCTCGTGGGCACAGGCAGGGCACATTTCAGGGGCTTCAGAGCCTTCATGCAGGTATCCACAGTTCCGGCAGCGCCAGGTGATGGGGACATCTTTTTTGAATACTTTTCCGGCTTCGATATTGGCTGCCAGGTCCTTGTATCGCTTGTCATGCTGTTTTTCCGCAACAGCGATGGCTTCGAAAACCGCGGCAATCGCATCAAATCCTTCTTTTCTGGCAGTGGCGGCAAATCCCGGATACATTTCATTCCATTCGTAAGACTCCCCTTCAGCCGCAGCTTTCAGGTTTTCAAGCGTGGTGCCGATAACACCCGCCGGAAATGCGGCCGTGATTTCAACCTCTCCCCCTTCCAGGAATTTGAACAGTCTTTTGGCATGTTCTTTCTCCTGGTTGGCGGTTTCAGTGAAAATATCGGAAATCTGGACATATCCTTCCTTTTTGGCGGCACTGGCAAAATAGGTGTACCGGTTTCTGGCCTGAGACTCTCCTGAAAAAGCGGTCAACAGATTTTTTTCGGTCTGGGTTCCTTTTAAAGCGCTCATTTTTTCTCCTTGGATTAAGTGTTATATCAATTTAAATCAAAATGTTAACCCGCCGCTGCAGCGCTGGCTGCGCCGGCGGGGGCATGGTTTCGGCATCGGGCACAATATCCGGTCAGGCACAGCCGTTTTCCGGTGATTGTGAAAGACCGGGTGATATCATCCGGCAGCTGAAGTTGGTTCAGATCCGGATCATGGAAATCGAAGATGGTATTGCAGGACAGACAGTAAAAATGGTGGTGTTCTTCCAGGTTGGGATCAAAGCGCCTGGGATCTCCCTGCCCTTCAACGACATCGATGATTTGTATTCTGGCAAAGGTGATCAGGGTCCGGTTCACGGTGTCCAGAGAAATGTTGGGAAAATCCGTAAGCAGCTGCTTGTGAATGTTGTCCGCACACGGATGGTCGTTGGCCTTTTTAAGGGCTTTGTAGACCGCAACCCGCTGAGGGGTGACCTTGAGCCCATGGGCTCTGCACAGTTGGGAGAACCGTTCCACATCTATTTCCTTGTTTTTAATCATTTTAACTATTAAATAGGATTAAAAGGCAATTGTCAAGAGCAAACTGGCAAGCCGCAAAGATCCGGGCATGAATCTATATGAAGAATCAGCGGATGAAACAGCTCTGGATAAAGGCATGGATTTCTGTGAGATGGATTTTTTTTACGCTGGCGCTCCCAATGGCTTCCAGAAAAACAAAAAATACGCTGTCCCCGTGTTTTTTTTTATCCTGTACAACGGCGTCGCAGATTTTTACCGCATCAAAATTCAGGTCCGTGGGCAGGTTCAGTCCCTGGAGCAGCCCGATAATCCGTTCAGTGTCCTGAGCGGTCAGCAGTCCCCTGTCACGGGAAAAACGGGCCGCCGCCACCATTCCTCTGGAAACGGCTCTGCCGTGACCGGACGGATCGAGCTTTTCAATGGCATGGCCGAGGGTGTGTCCGAAATTGAGCTTTCGGCGGACACCGGATTCTTTTTCATCCTCTTGAACCACCCGGGCCTTGATGGCCACGGAACGGGTTACCAGGTGAAAAATGGTTTCCGGATCCAGGGTCAATGCGTTGCTTTGATTGCTTTCAATGAACCTGAGCATGTCGGCATCCGCAATAAGCGCGTGTTTGACAATTTCAGCCAGGCCATTGGAAATTTCAGGTGACGGCAGGGTGGAAAGCATGGTTGGGTCGCAGATCACAAACCGGGGCTGATTGAACACCCCGGCCATGTTTTTGTAAGCCGACACATTCACCCCGTTTTTCCCCCCCACACTGGCGTCGACCTGAGAAAGCAAAGAGGTGGAGACAAACCCGAAATCCACCCCCCGCATAAATATGGACGCCACAAACCCTGTGATATCACAGACAATACCACCGCCGATACCCAGAATAAAGACAGACCGGTCACAGCCTTGTGCCATCAACTCTTTCAGGATAAATTCCACCGTAGCCAGGGTTTTGATCTGTTCACCCGTGCCGATGCAGATGACCGGTGCTTCAGGAAATGCGTGGGCGTAATGGGTCTGAATATTTTCATCGGTGATGATCACCAGGGGCTGGTTTGGCAGGTAATCGGCAATGTCAGTGAAACGCGCGCCCACATGAATGGCCGACGCACCTTGCCGGCCAATGATATGATGGGATTGTATCACGATGCTTCAACAATGGTGCGGATACCGGTCAGTTTTTTCATGGTATGTGCGAACTGGTCCGGATAAAGTGACTGGGCACCGTCGCTCAAGGCTTCTTCCGGATGATGATGAACTTCGATCATCAGGCCGTCCACTCCGAGGGCGGCGGATGCAAAGGCCAGGGGGATGACCTGATCCCTGACACCGGCGGCATGGCTGGGATCCACGATAACGGGCAGGTGGCTTTCCTTTTTCACCGCCGGCACCACGGACAGGTCCAGGGTGTTTCTGCTGTGACGGACAAAGGTCCGGATTCCGCGTTCGCACAAAATGATATTTGCGTTGCCCTCTTCCATGATATATTCCGCCGCCATGAGCCATTCCTGAAGCATGGCAGACATGCCCCGCTTCAGGATAATCGGTTTCTTGGCTTTTCCCGCCCGCCGCAGCAGCGTAAAGTTCTGCATGTTACGTGTGCCGATCTGGATGATATCCGCACAGGCTTCCACCATGTCAAAGGTTTCCATATCCATCACCTCGGTCACCACAGGCAATCCGGTTTCTTCTCTGACACGGGCGAGATATTCCAGTCCCTGCCTCCCCAGTCCCTGAAAAGAATAGGGAGACGTTCTGGGTTTGAACGCCCCGCCCCTGAACAGTTTGGCGCCTGCGTTCTTGACCGCTTTGGCTATGGTCAGCACCTGATCTAAGCTTTCAACCGCGCAGGGACCTGCGATGACGGGCATGGTCCCGTTACCGAAAATCGCCTCACCGACGCAGATCTGGGTGTTTTCCTGTTTGAACTCCCGGCTGACAAGTTTATAGGGTTTTGTCACCGGAATGACCTCCTTTACGCCATCAAACCCCAGGAAATGACCGGCATCCACAGAGCCTTTGTTATATAAAATCCCGATGGAAACCCGGTCTCCGCCGGGGATTGGTCTGGCAGTATACCCTCTTTTTTCAACCGCTGCAACCACCGCCTGGACTTGATGATCCGGTGCGTTTTTCTTCATGACGATCAACATTGATATGACCTCCGATTGTTAGGCATTTTTATCAGCATTTACACAGAAGGGCAATATTAAATGCCCCGCCGGCGTTGTTTCTATACATAAGAACAATTTGTGTGTGCGCATTATAGGCTTTGTCAGCCGGGTGTCAACAAAAAAATAACACGTTTTTTCAATCAGGGCGCCCCCTGTTTCTGAACAAATCCTCAATCCGGGATTCATTGCTTGACAGGATATGATGGATCTCATATATTTCTTCAAATTTTTGAGCAGGAGAAAAAGGCATTTACTGAACCGATATCATGATACACTTTGAAAACACGGCACCTGTCAAGCTCAAAGGCGTCGGTGGCGGATTATGGGTTACCCTGGATCCCTCCCGTTCCCAAGAACTGATCATCGCGGAACTTGATACGCTGTTCGAAAGATTGAAGCATCTGGCGGTCAATGCCAGTGTCGTCATTGACATGGGCGATACCCGGGGCCATGAGGATCTTTTCTCCCTGATCAAATCCCGGCTGATTGAAAAATTCGAGGTGGGGCGGGTCACGACCTCTCCGCAGAAACCATCGGTACCCACCCGTAGAATCCGGCAACGGGATCTGTCTAAAGGGTGGAACCACCATCGCAGCAACGCACTCATGCTCAAAGGGCGGGTCCGGTCCGGACAGAAGATTGAAACCGCAAGGCATGTGATGATTTTCGGGGATGTGAATCCGGGTGCGGAAATCATTGCCGGTGGAGATATCATTGTTCTGGGAAAACTGTCCGGCAAAGTGCATGCCGGAAATCCGGAAAACAAGGAGGCTATTGTGTTCGCCCTTGCCTTTGAACCCACGCTTGTCAAAATCGGGACCCTCACGGCCACAGGCAGTGAGGAGGCAGTTCAAACCGTGCCGGTATTCGCCAGTATCGAGGATGGCACTATCCTGGTACAGGATTATATGAAGACCAATCCGTTCAGGAAAATGCCCTGGCCGGAAGTCGTTTGATTTATACTATAACAAAGTTGAGGTGATGATTTGCAAGGTAAAATCATTGTTATCACATCTGGAAAAGGGGGCGTGGGTAAAACCACGGCAACATCCTGTATCGGGGCGGCCCTGGCCTTGGAAGGCAACCGGGTGGCCATTGTGGACATGGATATCGGACTGCGGAATCTGGACGTGGTCATGGGCCTGGAAAACCGCATTGTCTTCAATATCGTGGATGTGGTCCTGGATCGCTGCAAAGTGGAACAGGCCGCCATTCGTGACAGGCGGATCGAAAACCTGTTTCTGATTCCCGCATCCCAGAGCGACAACAAAGATGTGCTGACCACCGCTGGTGTGGAACGGGTTGCCAAAGAGCTGCGGTCCCGGTTTGATTATATCATCATGGATTCACCCGCCGGCATCGAACGGGGGTTTGAAAATTCCGTGGTGGCTGCGGATGAGGCCCTGGTGATCTGCACCCCGGATGTATCTGCGGTCCGGGATGCGGACCGGGTCATCGGGCTGCTGTATGCCCGGTCCCTGAATCCGAAATTGATCGTCAACCGCCTCGAGCCGGCCCGGGTGATGCGCGGGGAAATGCTCAGCCATGAAGATGTGCTGGAAGTGCTTTCCATCGATCTGGCAGGACTGGTTCCCATGGATGAAAAAGTACTGATCTCCTCCAATACCGGAACGCCTTTGGTGCTGCAGAACGATTCAAAAGCCGGTGCCGCGTTTCGACAGATTGCCAAACGGCTGAACGGGGAGGATGTCCCCATTGAAATGCCGGTTTACAAAACCAGCATGTGGCAGAAAATAAGCAAGACATTCGGGTTGAAATAAGAAGGAGATTTTGTATGCTCAGCGGATTATTGAAACGGTTCATCGGCAGAAAGAGCAGTAAGGATGATGCCAAAAAGCGTCTACAATTCTCTTTGATTTATGATAAACTCGAGGTCAACGACACCACCCTGACTGATCTTCAACAAGATATTGTGGACGTGATTTCAAAATATTTCGAGATTGACAAAGACGCCCTGGAATTGAAAGTCAAACGCGATGACAATGTGTCGGCCCTGGTTTTCAATACCCCCATTCTTCATGTCAAACGAAAACGGGTCTGACAGAACCGGGTTTTCGGTTTTTTAAGATGCCCGTCGGCAAAAACCGTTCCGACGGGCATTCATGCTTTTTAGGTCGAAAAGTTAAGGTCATTCCCCGATTTTGGATGTCCGGATGCCCAGTTCCAGCAGCTGGGCCGATGATGCAGCCGAAGGCGCGTCCGTCAGCGGACAGGTGGCTTTCTGGGTTTTGGGAAATGCAATGACATTCCTTATGGAATCTTCCCGGCACAGCAGCATGATCAGCCGGTCCAGGCCAAAGGCGATGCCCCCGTGGGGAGGGGCTCCGGAATCCAGGGCATCCAGGAGAAATCCGAACTTTTCTTTGGCCTGGTCCTTGGAGATGCCCAGACAGGCCAGTACTTTTTTTTGAAGGGCCGTATCATGAATCCGGATACTGCCGCCGCCGATTTCAATCCCGTTGAGTACCAGGTCATAGGCCCTGGAGCTGACCTCGAGGGGGGCGGTGTCAAGTTTGGGAATGTCTTGTTCGCAGGGTGCGGTAAACGGGTGGTGCAGGGCCTGGCACCTTTTTTCGGTGTCATCGTATTCCATCAAGGGAAAATCCGTCACCCAGGTGAACGAAAACCGGTCTTCCGAAATCAAGTTCAGACGGCGGGCCAGTTCATTTCTCAGCTGGCCCAACGCTTCATTGGCAATGGCCGGCTGGTCCGCCACAAAAAACACGATATCTCCGGGTTCCAGATTCAGACGGTCTGTCAGGGCCTGTTTTTCGGCATCTGTGAAAAATTTGGCAATGGGTGACTGCCACTGATCTTCCTTGATCTTGATCCAGGCCAGCCCTTTTGCCCGGTACACCGCGGCAAATTCCGTGAGATCGTCAATCTGTTTGCGGGTAAATGAGGCACAGCCTTTGGCATTGATGGCTTTGACCAGGCCGTTGCTTTTGACCACGCTGGAAAACAGTTTAAAATCCGTATGTTCAACAATATCGGAAACATTCACCAGTTCCAGGCCAAAGCGAAGATCCGGCCGGTCCAGGCCGAAACGATCCATGGCTTCGGCATAGGTGAGTCTGGGGAAAGGGGTCTGAAGATCCAAGTCCAGCACGTTTTTGAAAATGGCTTTGATCAGCCCTTCGGCAACGTCCATGATCTGTTCTTCATCCACGAACGACAGTTCCATGTCTATCTGGGTGAATTCCGGCTGACGGTCCGCCCGCAGGTCCTCGTCCCGGAAGCATTTGACGATCTGGTAATACCGGTCGAAACCGCTGATCATGAGCAGCTGTTTGAACAGCTGAGGCGATTGGGGCAGGGCATAGAACTGGCCAGGATTGACCCGGGAAGGCACCAGATAGTCCCTGGCCCCTTCGGGCGTGGATTTCGTCAGAAACGGGGTTTCAATGTCGATGAACCCGTTCTGATCCAGATAGTTTCGAATGGCCATGGTGGCTTTGTGCCGGGCCAGAAGATTGCGTTTGAGCTGGGGCCGCCGCAGATCCAGATACCGGTATTGCAGCCGGATGTTTTCAGAGGCTTCCACCCGGTCTTCAATGGGAAAGACCGGGGTTCTGGCTTTGGAAAATATGTTGAGTTCTTCCACCAGGATCTCGACAGCACCGGTGGCCATATTGGGGTTGACCATATCCGCCGGCCGGGCCGTCACTTTTCCTTGAACCCCGATGACAAATTCGCTTCGAATGCCCTGGGCTTTTTCATGAACCGCTTCAGAAATCAACGGGTTGAAAACCACTTGAGTGATGCCTTTCCGATCCCTCAGGTCCACAAAGATGACCCCGCCATGATCCCGGCGGTGCTGGACCCATCCCATCAGCACCACGGTCTGGTCAATGTCTGTTTCCCGAAGATCGGCACAAAAATGGGTTCGTTTCATATTTCCTAGTAAATCACTCACCGGGTCTGTCCTTTATTCAATTAAATCTGGGTTATTTGTTTTTCAACAGGGTTTCAATTTTAAGTTTCAGTCCGTCCATTGGAATGGAAACCTGTTCTTTTGTCTGCATGTTTCGAAGAATCAGGGCGTTTTTTGCCAGCTCCGCCTGTCCGGCAATGAGGACATACCGAGCGTTGAGTTTGTCCGCCCGCTTCATCAGGGCTTTCAGGCTTTTTCCCCGGAAGTCGGTGTCGGTTCTGATGCCTGCCTGGTTCAGGTCACAGGACAGGTGATAGGCCAGTTCCATGGCCGGATCACCCAGCGCCACGATGAACAGGTCCGGTCCGGGGGCTGCCGACGCAGGGGCCAGCTGTTCCATGATCTCCACCAGACGGTCGAACCCGATGGCAAATCCGATGGCCGGGGTGTCGGGACCGCCCAGTTCTTTGACCAGGCCGTCATATCTGCCTCCGCCGGCCACGGCACTCTGGGCGCCCAGGCTGGTGGTCTGAATCTCCCAGGCGGTCCGGGTATAATAGTCCAGGCCCCGGACCAGAGATTTATCCACGGAAAAATCAACGCCCTGTTTTTCCAGGGTGGTTTTGACGGTATTGAAATGATCTTCACAGGCCGGACACAGATAATCCACCGTGGCCGGGGCGCCGGTCAGGGCCGCCTGGCAGTTCTGCACCTTGCAGTCCAGCACCCGCAAGGGGTTGCGGTCCATCCGCCGGGTGCAGATATCACACAGGTCCTGTTTGCGCTCTTCCAGAAAATCCAGCAGGGCCCGGGTGAACCGGGGCCGGCACTCCGGGCATCCCAGGCTGTTGATATGGGCGGTCAGCCTGCTGAGGCCCAGCCGCTGGAACAATTCATTGAGCAGAAAAATCAGTTCGCAGTCCACATAGGCGGCATCGAGACCGAACACTTCCGCATCGATCTGGTAAAACTGGCGGTACCGTCCTTTCTGGGGTCTTTCCCGTCTGAACATGGGGCCGGTCATGTAAAATTTTCTCACCGGTTCCGTGGCGTACATTTTGTGCTGAATATAAGCCCGGCAGATGGATGCGGTGGCTTCCGGCCGCAGGGTCAGCTTGTCACCGTTCCGATCGTCAAAGGTATACATTTCTTTTTCGACAATATCGGTGGTCTCTCCGATGCTCCGGGCGAACAATCCGGTTTTTTCCAGAATCGGAATGCGGATTTCTTCGTATCCAAATGCGGTGAACAGGTCGACCGCCAGGTTTTCCACTTTCTGCCACAGCCGGATCTGTTCCGGCAGAATATCTCTGAACCCTCGAATGGTCTGCATGGTTTACGTCTTCAGGTATGGGGTTTTTGCCAAAATTTCATACAATCGGCCAATATAGTGCAAAAATCGCTGATCAGTCAATTATTTTCTGATTTTTACGGAATTGGCATGGGCGGTCAATCCTTCAATTTCCGCCAGCCGGATCACATCGTCCGCTTCGGTGTCAAACGCGGATCTTGAATAATGAATCAGGCTGGTTTTCTTTATGAAATGGTCCACGCTCAGGGCGGAGGAGAACCGGGCCGTGCCGGCCGTGGGCAGCACATGGTTGGGACCGGCAATGTAATCGCCCATGGGTTCCGGGGTATAATGCCCTAAAAACAGGGCCCCGGCATTGTGAATCCGGTCGATGTAGTCAAAAGGATTGGACACCATCAGTTCCAGGTGCTCCGGTGCCAGCTGGTTGGACAGGTCAATCCCGGTTTCGATGTCCGGTACCACCATAATGGCCCCGAAATGATCAATGGACTGCCGGGCCGTGTCCTGCCGTCTTAGGGCCTGAAGCTGCCGTTCGAGGGCGTCGGCGGTCCGGTCTGCAAGGTCTCTGGAATCGGTCACCAGAATGGCGGAGGCCATGGCATCATGTTCCGCCTGGGACAGCAGGTCGGCGGCCACGAATTCCGGATCTGCCGTATGGTCCGCAATGATGAGGATTTCGCTGGGCCCGGCGATCATGTCGATCCCCACGGTACCGGCCACGATTTTTTTGGCCAGGGTCACATAAATGTTACCCGGTCCCACAATCACATCCACTTTAGGCACCAGTTGGGTTCCGTAGGCCAGGGCGGCAATGGCCCAGGCGCTGCCCGCCTTGAACACCGAAGAAATGCCCATTTTTGCCGCTGCCGCCAGAATATAGGGATTGACCTCCCCGGTTTCCATGGGCGGGGTCATCACGGCGATGGCGGGAACACCCGCGACTTTTGCCGGAACACCCCCCATGAGCACGGAAGATACCAGCGGGGTTTTTCCGCCTTTGGCGCCGGGAACATAGATGCCGGCAGCCCCGACCGGACGAACCAGCTGCCCGACCATGACCCCGTTTCTCGGGGTGTCGATCCAGGCGTTCTGTTTCTGTTTGGCGTGGAACCGGGTGAGCTGGTCAATGGCCCGGTCCAGGGTATCCAAAAAGGATGAATCCACGGATGACAGTGCGTGTTCAAACTCGGCATCCGTCACTTTGAGGGTGTCCAGGGTGACGGACTTTGAATCAAACTGGCGGGTGTAAGCGATCAGGGCCTCGTCCCCCCGGGTTCTGACATTATCGATAAACGTCTGCACATTGTCATAGTCGGCTTTGGAAAACCCCAGACCCCGGTCGATGATGTCCTTGACACGTGCCCGGGCGTCTTTGGAAGGATATTCAAACAGTTTCATGATATATATGGTTCGCTGTTAAGTGTTAAAGAAAAGGGGCTGTTTTCAATATGGCATTGAAGATATACCAGAACAGGCGGGATAAATCCAAAAAAATCGCAGCAGGGCGGGAAAAATTTTTCCCGCCCTGCTGCGAGGGGTCAGAAGTTAAGCACGCGAATTTAGAAGTTCAGGGTTTTCTGAAGGTCATCAACAGTGAAGTCCCATGCGACATTATGGGGCGGTACCGGGTCGTTGAACATTTCGGGCAGCTGATCGTCGATTTCAGTGAACCCGGCCTTTTTGTTGAATTCCTTTTCATTTCTGAGAATGGATTTTCCCAGTTCCAGAATGTCGTCCGGGGTCAGGTTCAGACCGTATCTGGCATTGAGCATCTGGGCCACCGTGGGCAGTCCGTCTTCATTGTCCAGAACCGCGAAGGCCACGAACAGACACAGGCCGGCCGCATCTATGGCAGCGGTGGCGATCTGCAGACCCTGGGACAGTTCGATGTTGCCTTCATTCTTGTGGGGATCGATGGTGCCGCCGACACTCAGAATGTTGGCGGTCACCCCGTATCCGGCGGTATGGTCAGCGCCCATGGGCGTGGTGGCATAGGTGACCCCCACCCCTTTGCAGGTTCTGGGATCATAGGCCGGCAACGCCTGTTTTTTCACCACCGGCACCCGGTCCACGCCTAAAGCGTCTCCGGTGAACAAGGCCCCGTTTCCGATGATTTTTCCTTCGGAAGCGTATTCGCCCACTTTGGACAACAGGTCGATGGCGGCCTGGCCGTCGCCCCAGGGGATCATGCCGCCTTCCATGGCGATCCCGATGGTCACGCCGGTTTCAATGGTGTCCAGCCCGAAGTCATCACACATCCGGTCCAGGGTGGCGATATGGTCCATATCCTGGATGGTGGTATGGGCGCCGAACGCCCAGATGGTTTCATATTCGAACCCGCAGGTCAAGTAATTGCCGTCTTTGCCGTGATAGACGTTCGAGCATTTGATCACACATCCGGGATGGCAGCCTTCGGTGGTGATGCCGTTGCGTTTTTTAATGGTTTCCGCCATGGCTTCGCCCGAAATGGCCTGGGCATGGTCGAAGCGGCCGGAGCGGAAGTTTTTGGTGGGCAGGGTCCCGGCCTCGTTGATGACATTCACCAGCACGGCCGTACCCAGAGCCGGCAGACCTTCGCCGGTGACCGGATGATTTCGAAGCATTTCCACCCAGCGTTTGTTGGCGGCTTTGAACGCTTCAGGATCCTTGATTTCCACCCGGGGGGCGCCGGAGTCATCCACCACAATGGCCTTGATTTTTTTGGATCCCATGACCGCACCCAGGCCGCCTCTGCCATGGGCCCGTCCCGGACGGCCGTTCATGTCCGCCTGGTTGATGGACGCGCCTTTCAGGCATTGTTCACCGGCCTGACCGATACTGAGCACGCCGACGTTTTTGCCGTATTTGTCCCACAGGGTTTCCATGACCGCGTAGTTGCCTTTTTTGACCAGATCGCCCGCCGGCAGGATTTCCACGCCATCCTTGTTCACCACCACCAGGCTGTATGTGTCATCTTCGGGTTTGTCTTCCAGAACCAGGGCGGTGATGCCCAGCCTGGCGAGTTTCTGGGAAACCAGTCCCCCGGCGTTGCTTTCCTTGATCCCGCCGGTCAAGGGAGATTTGGCACCGGCGGACAGTCTTCCGGAATCTGCGGCCGGAGATCCGGACAGTACCCCGGGAGCAAAGATGAGTTTGTTGTTTTTTCCCAAAGGATGGCAGGTGGCCGGGACCTCATCCAGAATCATCTTGGATGTCAGGGCCCTTCCACCCAGACCGGCATATTTTTCAGGCGTGTCTTCAAAATTGAATTTTTTTTCTTTTGTGTTGACTCTCAAAAGCTTTCCCATGTTTCCTCCTTGGCAAGGTTGTTGGACATGTGACAATAATTTTTTCGGACGGTGTTGTCCAAATATTTGTGATTTTTCATGATGATGTTATAGATCCGGAGTGACCCGTGTTCCGGTTCTAAAAAACATCTGATACAGTTATGCCATGACAATGCGTTTTAGTCCAGTATAAAAAAGCTGTCTTTCCATCCGGTGTGACAGGTTACTGCAGCCGCCCGGATTCTGACAGTTCGATCAGTCCGTCTTTGTCCAGTATGTCAATGGTTTTTGTCTGCACGTCTATCAAACCGGTATCTCCCATTTTCTTGAGCATTCTGGAAATGGTTTCCGGTGTGGTGCCGATGAGGTTGGCGAGCTGGGCCTTGGAGATGGGAAGACGGACCTGCCCTGGAGTTTTCTGCTCTTTTGACAACGTCAATATATATGCTGCCAGCCGGGCCGGCACTTCCTTGAGGCTCAATGCTTCGATCTGGATGGTAAAGGCCCGCAGCCGCCTGGAAAGATCCGCCAGCATGTTCATGCTCAGCGCCGGGGTGGTGGAGATGAGATCCACAAACCGGTCTCTGGGCAGAAAAACGATATCCGATGGTTCCAGGGTCATGGCGGAGGCGGGAAAACTCTTTCCCTGGAACACCGGCACTTCGCCGAATGTATGGCCCGGTCCGAAAATATGAAGAATTTGTTCCTTGCCGTCCAGAGACAGTTTATAGATTTTGATTTTTCCGGATTCGACAATATAGATCCCATTGCCGTTGTCCCCATCCTGAAAAATGATCTCTCCGCGTTTGAACGCCATGCGAACGGCAATACCGGCAAGTGTTTTCAACTGATCCCCGGTTAGTCCGGAAAAAAGTGGAATGGTCTTTAAGATATCGATACGGTATACTTCTCCTGTTATGGGGTTCACAGACAACCGCGGAGACTGCTGTTTTTGAAAAAGTTTCAGAAAAAAACACCTCCCCTTGATTCAAATCAAGGTTTTACTTGTTGATTTATAGTAAGTTTGCTCCAGGATGTAAAGCAGATTGCCAAACAGGTGATCGGATGAACCCGTCAATTCTTTGAAGGAAGGTGGAATTATGAAGTGTCCGGGACAAGATACCCAGTATTGGGACCAGAACGCCATTTTTGAAACACAGTGTCCGGAATGCGGGCATATGATGGAATTTTTCAAGGATGATGCCACCCGTCGATGCGGCCACTGCAAAAAGAAGATCGTGAATCCGGAAATGGATTTTGGCTGTGCCGCCTACTGCAAGTATGCTGAACAATGTCTGGGCACGTTGCCTGAAGAGTTCGTGGCCCAGCAGGAGGATCTGCTGAAAGACCGGGTGGCGGTGAAGATGAAACAGTATTTTGGCACGGATTTCAAACGGATCGGTCATGCCGGGCGGGTAGCCCGGTATGCGGAAAAGATTGGAAAAAAAGAGCAGGCCAATATGGCGGTTGTGCTGTGTGCGGCGTATCTTCATGATATCGGCATCAAAAATGCCGAGGAAAAATATGGATCGGCAAAGGCAGAACACCAGCACGTTGAAGGCCCGCCCGTGGCCAGAAAAATCCTGGAGGATCTGGGGGCCAAGGTGGCACTGATAAACGAGGTGTGTGATATCATTTCCCACCATCATCACCCCAAAGATTCGGAAACCCGTAACTTTAAAGTGGTCTATGATGCGGACATGCTGGCCAACATGGATGCGTGTCAGGGAAAAGAACAGATAGATGCAGATACCCTGGCCCGGAAAATCGATAGAATTTATCTCACGGATGCCGGAAAAGAACTGGCCCGGCAGACACTGATGTGACACAAAAACAAACAAAAGAAAAAAAACACGGTAAAATTCGGATACAAGGAGAACCCCATGAAAGTGCTCAGAAAAATAATTGAAATCGATGATGAAAAATGTGATGGATGCGGCAATTGTGTGCCGTCGTGTGCGGAAGGCGCCATTCAGATCGTAAACGGCAAGGCCCGTGTCATTTCAGACAAGTATTGTGACGGATTGGGCGCCTGTCTGGGAGACTGCCCCCAGGGTGCGTTGCATGTCGTGGAAAGAGAAGCGGATGAGTTTGATGAAGAAGCGGTTCATGAACTGCTCAAACAGCAGGCCCGGGCCGAAAAATCGACAGGGCAAGAGAAACCGGTCATTTCCGGTGGTTGCCCGTCTGCGGCGTTGAAAACTTTTTCCGATACATCCTGTGACTGTGCCAACCAGCCCCGGGTGACCGGTTCCGGCGGCCCGTCCGCTCTGGGGCACTGGCCGGTTCAGATTCGGTTGGTGCCGGCCGGGGCCCCGTTTTTGAAAAATGCGGATCTGGTCATTGCCGCCGATTGTGTACCGGTGGCATATCCGTCGTTTCACACAGATTTTCTGGCAGGCCGGGCCGTGATGATCGGGTGCCCCAAATTCGACGACGTCCAGGGGTATGTGGACAAATTGACGGATGTGTTCAGAAAATCCGGCATTAAAAGCATCACCGCCGTGATTATGGAAGTGCCCTGCTGTTCCGGGCTTCCCCATATTATTCAGAAAGCGTTGGACAACAGCGGCATGGACATTCCGTTTTCACAGGTGACCATCAACGCCCGCGGAGAGATCCTTTCATGACAGGGGCCGCCCGGAAAAAGCCGGTGAACGGTCCGGCCTGTCCAGGGTCGATGTGTCCGACACCCCGGGTTTGTAAGAAAAATTACTACAGCAAAATCAGAAATCTTCCAATTGATCCTTTATTTTCATGTTGGTAGGGTGGTAAAAATTGAAAATAATGTCTGCACGTTTTTTTAACCCCATATCACTCTTAAGGAGGATTGTATGAAAGTAAGACATTTATTGATTATCGGATTGATCGGTGTGGTTTCCATGGTATTTTGTCAGGCCGCGTTTGCCAAGGACAGGATCGTGTTCGGCGGCGGACCTGCCGGCGGGACCTTTCAGGTGGTGGCCAATGCCATTCAGGTGTACAAGCCCATTAAAGAGATGGCCGATTATAAGGTACAGGCCCAGTCATCAGCCGGTTCTGTGGAAAATTTACGGAAAACCGATGCCGGCCGGCAGCATATGAGCGTGGTCTATTCCGGTCATGTGTATCTGGGCCGAAACGGCAGGATGAAAAATGATACCACAAAATACGAAAATGTGATGGCGGTTGCCTGGTTATACGGTGCCCCGGCCCAGTTGATTGTGCGTGCCGACTCCGGCATTAAAAGCACAAAAGACCTGGTGGGGAAAAAAGTGGGTGTGGGCAATGCCGGCTCCGGCGCGTTTGCCAACTGTGAACTTTTTTTCACCCACATGGGTGTGTGGGACAAGATTGAAAGAAATGCCATGGGCTATAATGACGCTGCCCAGGCATTCGGCAACAACCAGCTGGACGCTTTCTGGCTGTTCACCGCATTTCCGTCAGGCGCGGTGATCATGGCGGCCCAGACCAATGACATTGCCATGGTTGATCTGAATGCAGATGCCAAAGCCACGGATTTTTATAAGGAATACCCCTATTTTGCCAAGCTGACCGTGCCTGCAAACACCTACAAAGGGGTGGACTATGATGTGCCCTCTTTTCAGGACTCCGCTTTGTGGGTTGCCCATAAAGATGTGTCTGCAGATGCGGTTTATGAAATGCTTTCCGCCATATTTACAGAGGAGGGCCTTGCCCATATGCTGGAGCAGAAAAGTACCTTTAAAAACATGTCCATCAAAAATGGTCCCACCGGGATTGTCACCCCGTTTCATCCTGGCGCTGAAAAGTTCTGGAAGGAAAAAGGGGTATTGTAACAAAGCCCAATCCATAGTACGATAAAAAGGCACGGGGCGCTGCCCCGTGCCTTTGCCGGTTATCCCGGCAAAAACAGCATGCCCGCGACAAAATTTAGAGAACAGGAAGGTTTATTGTGTACAATAAATTGAATCGATTTGAGCAGATTGTTTTTGACGTCTGCTCAGTGACGCTGGTCCTTTTCTATTCGTGGGCTGCTGTGGTGCAGCCCATGGCCACCCAGTATCACCGGGGTGTGTATGTAATAATAACATATGTGCTTGTCTTCCTGCTTTATAAGGGTAAAACCTTCATCGGCCGGGTGATTGATTATGTGTTGATCGTGTTGTCCGTGGCATGTGTCGGATACTGGATCATCATGTTTGAAACCATCAACTACCGAACGGGCGCGGAAACCCCTGTGGATGCCGCTTTTGCCATTGTCGGCGTGCTTATCGGAATCGAGCTGGCCAGGCGGGTGGTGGGAAATATTTTTGTCATAATGGGGGTGGTGCTTCTGTTTTACGGGGTTTACGGGTATAAAGCCCCGGACCTGATTTCCCATGCCGGGGCCCCGTTTACCGAATTGTGTATCAGCATATTTTACAAAAGCGACGGGGTGTTCGGCATCATGGCCAGTGTGCTGGCCACCTATGTGATTCTGTTTGTGTTGTTCGGAGCCTTTCTGGAAAAATGCGGGGCCCAGAGATTTTTCATTGACTGGCCACTGGCAGCAGTGGGCCACCGCATTGGCGGTCCCGGCAAAGTGTCGGTCATTGCCTCGGGCCTGTTTGGCTCTATTTCCGGCAGCGCCATCGCCAATACCGTGTCCACGGGGATGTTCACCATCCCCATGATGAAAAAAGCCGGGTTCAAACCCCATGTTGCCGGCGGCATTGAACCGGCTGCCTCCATCGGCGGGATGTTCATGCCGCCCATCATGGGGGCGGGCGGATTTATCATGGCAGAATTGACAGGGCTGCCCTATTCTCAGATCATGCTGGTGGCCATTTTCCCGGCGTTGATGTATTTTTTCAGTGTTTTTATGATGGTGCATTATGAAGCCAAAAAGGAAAATATCATTGGTGAAAAATCAAAATTCAGTGCCCTGCAGATTTTCAAGAAACAATGGTTTTACACCCTGCCGCTGATCATTATTACTATTTTCATGCTGTATGGGTATTCGCCTGCCTATTCCGCCATTTTAGGGCTGGTTTCCTGCATCGCCATTTCCTGGGTTCGAAAAGAAACCCGCATCGGACCCAAACGCTTTGTGGAAGCTGCCAGGGAAGGCACGGAAAACAGCCTGAAGATCGGTGCCACCGTTGGGGTCATCGGTATTATCATCGGGGTTTTGACCTTTTCCGGCCTGGTGCTGACCTTTGCCGATATCATGATTGAACTGGCCGGCGGATCTCTTTTGCTGACCATTATGCTGGTGGCCCTGGCCTCTCTTGTGCTGGGTATGGGGGTTCCGGTAACAGCCGCCTACCTGGTGACCGCTGTGGTGGCAGTGCCGGCCTTGACCCATCTGGGGGTGAACATGCTGGCGGCCCACATGATCGTGTACTGGCTGTCCCAGGACTCCAATATCACCCCGCCGGTCTGTATTGCCGCTTTTGCCGGGGCTACCATTGCCAAGGCCAATATGTGGAAAACCGCGTTTACCTCTTTTAAGTTTGCCAAGTTCCTCTACCTGGGACCGCTGCTTTTCGGGTATGTGCCCGGATTTTCCCTGGACGGCAGTGCCATGGACATTATCAAGGCATTTGTGGCCATTATCTTCGGCACCTGGGCGTATTCCTGGTTTCTCAGCGGGATCTGGATTTCTTCCTTGAAAAAGCTGTTTTCCCGCAAATCAGCTGCCTGATTCCGCCGTTTATCGTCAGCCGTAAAGCCGTTTTCTTCGGAAAACGGCTTTTTTTTTGACGGCGACAAAATCGTCTGATGGATAAATATTTGGTTGCACAATCAACCTTTTTCCGTCATATTGGCTTGAAACGCATTTAAATAGCTGTCAATTACCATGGCAATGGAAAAAATAGACATGAAAGACATGCAATTGGCCCCTGAATTTACGGCGGCACCATCTGATACCCTTGAACTGGAAATTTTAGAACGCGTCATTGACACATCCATCGCCTATCTGGTGGGTCGAACCTCCCGGGCTATCATTAAACGGCTGACCAAAAAATTTGCCGATGCCGGGTTTGATGTCAGTTATGAACAATGGAGTATTCTGGTTCATCTGTACCGAAAAGACGGACAGACCCAGCAGGAACTTTCCACGGTTTCGGTCAAGGACAAGGCGGCCATCACCCGGTTGCTCAATGTGCTGGAAAAAAAGAATATTGTGTTACGCGTACCGGACCGGTCCGACAAGCGCAGTAAACTGGTTTATCTGACGCACAAGGCCAAATCCTTTCGGGATGATCTGATTGCCATGGTTCTGGAAATGCTGGTGGAAGCGGAACAGGGTATTTCCCATGATGAAATGGCTCAGTGCAAATCCACGTTGAATAAGATTTTCACCAATTTTTCCCGGCTCAATAATCTATTGGATTAAAATTCCACCAGCCGGTTCTGAATGGCATATCTGGACAACTCGGCATTGTTTCTCAGATTCAGCTTTTTCAGGAGTCTGGCCCGATAGGTATCCACGGTTTTGACGCTGATATTGTAGGTGATGGCAATTTCCCGGTTGGTACTGCCGCAGGCCAGTTTGCGCAAAACCTGCAGCTCCCGCATGGAAAGCGATTCCACGGCATCCCTGTTTTTATCGCCCCGAATGTAACGAAGCGCCAGGGCTTCACTGGCTTTTTCCGTCAGATACCGTCCCCCTGAATGAATTTTTTTCACCGCCGCCACCAGCTGCTCCGGCGCCGACTGCTTGGTGACATACCCTTTGGCGCCGGCTTCAATGGCCCGGATCACATATTGCTCCTCTTCGTGCATCGTCAGGATCAGCACCGGAATTTTCGGACAATAGGTGGCCATGCGCGCCACGACCTCCAGTCCGTCCATGCCGGGCATGGAAATATCAATGACCGCCACATCCGGTTGTTTTTTTATGGCCAGGTCAAAAGCGGTTTCTCCATCAGACGCTTCGGCAATGACCTTGATGCCGGAGCTGTCTTCCAGAACCCGCCGCAGCCCTTCCCGGACAATGCTGTGATCGTCTGCCAGCAATACGGTGATCATGACCATCCCTCCACGTTAAATTTACAGGTGATCCGGGTGCCACCGCCTTTTTGAGACGTGATATCCAGCGATCCCCCTGCCAGACTGGCCCGCTCCATCATCCCTTCCAACCCGAATCCGTTCCGGTTTTGATCCGGAGTGAACCCGACACCGTTGTCCGCCACTGTCAAGACCAGACCATGGGCATCGGTTCTCAGCTCAACGACAATGGTGGTGGCTTCGGCATGACGAATGGCATTGGTCACGGCTTCCTGGCCGATTCGATACATGGCCGTGGCCAGGGTTTTATCAATTTTTGGTATGACATCCCGCCGAAACACACAGGAGACGTTGGAGCGTTTTTCAAAATCAGACACCAGAGATTCCAGGGCATCGGACAGGCCCAGATCATCCAGGACTCTGGGGCGCAGCCGATATGCCATATCTCTGACGTCCTGGATCGTTTTGTCTATGAGAAGACTCATTTTTTCCGCCCGGTCCGCCGCCTGATCCGGTGAAGACGCAAAATGTTTTTTCAACCACAGCACATCGATGCGCAGGGCGGTCAGCACCTGACCGAGGTGATCATGGAGTTCTCTGGCCACCTGCTCTTTTTCCCGCTCCTGGGAAGCGATGATATTTTTGGATAAATTTTTCAGATTGGCCTGGGTTTTTTCCAGTTGTGCGGTTCTTCGGCTGACCTGCTGTTCCAGGTCATGTGAGTATCGGGCCAGTTTCTCTTTTGCGATTTCCAGATCTTTCTGGGTCCGGTTTTTTTCCGTGACATCCACGCTCACCGCCAGGGACCGGACTACCCGGCCCGTCTCGTCCCGTACACCATAGCAGGAAAGCAGAATGTCCATGGAATCTCCGTTTTTCTTTACATAGGCATAGGGCACATCTTTGCAGAACCCGGTGGTGAAAAAACGGGGGAAAATTTCCGACAATGCCAGTTTTCTGGAATCCTGAGTGAAAAATTTTGTCAAATGTCGGCCGATCACCTCGTTTCGATCATATCCCATAACATCCACCCAGTGGTCGGAAACCCGGATAATTTTGCCGCTGGTATCGATGGAATGGAGCATGATGGGCGTTTTATGATAAATATGTCGATATCGTTCCTCACTGATCCGCAGTTTTTCCTCAGCCGCCTTTCGCTGGCTGATCTCTTTGGCTGCCTGCTGATAAAGAAAAAAAACCAGAATGCCTGCCAGACTGGAAATAAAAATCACCCCTGGACCGATGCCTTTGATGAACGGCGCGGACAACTGCTTTTTCAGCATTTTTTTGTTTTTAAGTGATACCACCTGCCAAAGGGGATAATCCGGTACCGGAAAGGAGGTAAATAGATATTCCTGGTCGTTTTGATCCAGGATCCGGTCGCCGGTATCTGTTCGACGGAATCCGGACCATTCCCAGGGCCCGTTGCCGAATTGACGTGAATTGACAATCCTGTCCTTGGTGTCATCATCTGAGGGCCACAGCAGGTTGAACCGATACCGGGGGTGGTTGCTGATGAAAATGATGCCGTCCGGGCTCACAAAGAAAAGCAGATGTTCCGGATTGGAAAACAGGGTGGTTTCCAGAAATTCAATGGAGGTCTTTATCACAACCACGCCGATGATTTCCTGGATCTCCGGATGATACACCGGATGGCTGTAATACACCCCCCGTTTCCGGGAGGTGACGCCAAGGGCAAGATAACTGCCGGGCTGCCCCTGGATGGCGGATTTGAAATAGGGTCTGAAAGAAAAATCATTTCCCACAAAACTGTCGGATTGATTCCGGTTGCTCGAACAGATGGTGGTGCCCGCCATATCCATCAGATAACTGACATCCAGTTCCAAGGAGTGGGCAAATATGTCCAGAATCTGGTTGGCCCTGTAAATGGTTTCCAGGTTTGTATCGACAAGAACGGTTCCCAGTTCCTTGATCCGGGACAGAGCACGGACGGATTTGATATGTTCAGACAGATAGGTTGCCAGCTGGTCGGTCAAAAGTTTTTGTTGAGCAAATGCTTGTGTCTCCCCAGCCTGAAAGGCGGTTTTTTGAAAAGAATAGTAATACAGCCATCCTCCCGTGGATACGGCTAAAAAAGCAAATATTGCCAGAATCAATATGATCAGACGAAGTCGCATCTTTTATTTATAGACAGAACTTCCCCTTTTTTTCAATTGAGAATATTTCAGGTATTGATTAATATGGCTCATGAAAGGAGACCAACCATGCCGACCATTACGTTCAATGCATTTTCTTTTTTACAAAAAAAGCTCAAGCAGAAAGATCTGCCCTGTACAAATGCGTCTTTGTCCATTCCCGATGGCACCACCGCTGAAATGCTGATGCATCAGATGCAGCTGACCCGTGAGGATGTCGAGGTGGTGTTCGTGAACGGCCGCGTACAGCCCTTGTCCACCGTTCTTTCGGATCAGGACCGGGTGGCATTTGTTCCCCATGGAACACCCGGACCCTACCGGGTGCTTCTGGGATTCAAAAACAAGCACCATGCCTGACAACTCAGATACCGTTCGGACCTTTGTCGCGATTGCGCTGCCGGATCCTGTCAAACGGTTTTTAGCGGATATCCAGGCAGAACTCAAATCTGCCGGGCTGGCCGCTGCCTGGCCCGCCCCGGACAATTTTCATCTGACGCTCAAGTTTCTGGGTCCGGTTTCCCGAAAAAAACTGCGATCCATCCAGTCTGTCATGGCAGATCTGTCCGGCGCATATCCGGACCTGTCCCTGATGGTGAAAGGCATGGGCGTTTTTCCGAATATCAAAAATGCCAGGATCGTCTGGATCGGCATCCAGGGTCAGACCCGGCGGTTGAACCGGCTTGTGACAGATCTGGACACAGCACTGCAGACCGTCGGGATCCCCGGGCAAACCCGGCCGTTTTTTCCCCATATCACCCTTGCACGGATCAGGAAACCGGTCCCGTCCAGCATGATCATGCCTTTGATCAAACGCTTTGAAAACAACGCGTCCGTCGATTTTCCAGTGAACCATCTCGTTTTTTATAAAAGCCGGCTGACATCACAAGGGGCGATTCATTCTTCATTGTTTCAAATCAGCGTTTCCAGGTTCAGATACGTTTCCATGTGATGTTTCAGCCGGTCGTAATCTCTGTCTTTTTCAATGGCGGCATCGACACTGAAATCTGTTTGAATGTCCAGCCCGATCAGAGAAAACCAGTTTTTGATAATGGCATTGAAATCAAAAAAGCCGTGAACATATGTCCCGGCCACGTGCCCATCCTTTGCCACGCACCCGTCGGTTTCTTGAACCGCAATGCCGTTTCTGGAGACAATACGGACAAACGGGGTGCCGCCGGAAAGACGGGTGGTTCCCATGTGAATTTCATATCCTCTGCCATGGGCCTGTTCCCATGTGAATTCGCTTAACGTGGTGGTTTTTGGGGATTGCAGCACGGTTTGTACCGGCAGCAGTCCCAGTCCTCTTGTCTGGCCGGGATCTCCTTCCAGACCCTCGGGATCTTCGACCCATTGCCCCAGCATCTGGTATCCCCCGCAGATTCCCAGAATATGCCCGCCGGCCTGTACATAGGATGTCAATGCATTTTCAAACCGGTCCATCACCCAGGCCAGATCTTTTCGGGTGTTTTTGGAACCGGGTATGATAATGGCGGCAAATCGGCTCAAATATTCCGGAGAATCAATGAACACCGTCTGCAGCCCATTGAGTCGGGCCAGGGCGTGAAAATCGGTGAAATTGGCAATGTGGGGCAGTCTCAGAATGCCAACGGCGGGAAGGTCTTTTTTCAACTCTTTGAAAGTGTGTATTTTTTCGATTTCAACCGAATCTTCGGCATCAATTTTGAAATGGGAATACCAGGGCAGGACCCCCAAAACCGGTTTTCCGGTGTTCTGTTCAATCCAGGCCACCCCGTCTTTGAACAGGTCGATATCCCCTCGGAACCGGTTGATGATGATCCCTTTGACCCGGTCACGGAACCGGGAAGGCAGGCAGGCCAGTGTGCCCACCACCTGGGCGAACACCCCGCCCCGGTGAATGTCGGCCGTCAGTATGACATCGGCATTGGCATACGCTGCCATGGGAAAATTGACAATGTCCGTGTCCATCAGGTTCACTTCCGCACAGGAGCCGGCGCCTTCCAGAATGATGCGGTCATATTCAGCCGCCAGGGCGTCAAAGGCCTGACACGCCTTTTTAAAATAAAACGTCTTGCAGGTATGATAATCCATGGCGGTGTGATTGCCGTGGACCCGCCCGTTCAGGACGACCTGGGACTGCTTGTCTCCAAACGGTTTCAGCAGAATGGGATTCATGTGTACATGCGGGGCGATGCGGGCCGCTTCCGCCTGAACGATCTGTGCCCGGCCGATCTCCAGACCTTCGGGCGTGATGCCTGAATTGTTGGACATGTTTTGGGCCTTGAACGGCGCCACCCGTTGACCGTTATCCTTCAGATACCGGCAGATGCCTGCAGCGATGATGCTTTTTCCCACATCCGAGCCCGTGCCCAGAACGGCGATATGCGGTCTGTTCATTTTTCAATGCCTTTGCGGGCCGTGACACCCTGATGAAAGTAATGTTTGATCTCCGTCATCTCCGTAACCAGGTCCGCACGGGCCATCACAGCAGCCGATGCGCCTCTGCCGGTGATCACCAGTTCCACGTGATCCGGTTTTTTGTCCATCAGGGCCAGCAGCTCTTCTTCAGAGATCAGCCGGCAGGTCACCGCCACATTGCCTTCATCCACGATCACCAGGTCATAAGTCTTGTCTTGCAGTATTTTGCATAACCGCTCATATCCTTTTCTGGCAGCGGCTTTTTCCTGTTTTGACGGCTCGCCTCTGACAAATTTGCCCATGCCGAACTGTTCCACCGTGATATTTTCAAACCGGGACAAACTTTTAATCTCTGAATAATCCCCCTGTTTGAGAAACTGTCCCACAAACACCTGAAGCCCGGCGCCGGCACCGCGGAGTGCCAGCCCCAGCGCAGCCGTGGTTTTCCCTTTTCCGTTTCCCGTGTACACCTGTATGTAACCGTTCATTATGCCTCCTGATCTTTAAGTCCGGCCTGCGCTGCCGTTGAATCTGATGTGACGGCGTATTTTTTTGTATATCCCCTGGGTGTGAAAATAAAATCCATGTATTCGACCGTTGAACTGGATCCCACAAACAATACCGTTTGCATGCCGATGTCAGCGGTGTGCAGTTGATCCAGCCGGGTAAACACAATGTGCTGATTTTCCCGCATGGCGCCGGTGATCACGGCCACGGGTGTGGCATTGTCCCGGTGGGCCAAAATCAGCTCCTGGGCCCGGGCCAGCTGCCAGGTCCGTTTTTTGCTCTTCGGATTGTAGATGACAATGACAAAATCTCCCATGGCCGCACAGGTCACCCTTTTTTCAATGGTTTCCCACGTGGTGAGCAGATCACTCAAAGAGATGGCGGCAAAGTCATGGGTCAGGGGCGCCCCGGCCAGGGCCGCCCCGGCAGCCAGGGCTGGGATTCCGGGAACGATTTCCAGGGTCAGTCCTGCTTCTGTTTCAGGTCCGAATCCCGGGTGATGCCCGTTGGGCGATGTTGTCCGGGATGCTGTGGAACCAGGCCGGAACACCGGAATATTTCTTTCTTTACAGAGTTCAAACACCAGTCCGGCCATGGCGTATATGCCGGGGTCCCCCCCTGAAATGAGCGCACAGGACCGGCCGGAAAGCGATTCCTGAATGGCCGATGCCACCCGGTCCACCTCTTTCATCATGCCCGTGGAAATAATTTTTTTGTCTGCCACCAGTTCCTCAATCAGATCGATATAGGTGGTATATCCGGCAATGCAGTCCGCGGCCTCAATGACGGTTTTTGCCCGCTGAGACATGTGGGCCGCATCTCCCGGACCGGTGCCTACGACATAGAGCCGGTTTTTTTCAGGGCGACCGCCAGCGTCACATCCAAATTTTTTTGTTTCGGAAGGATCAGTGGGCCGTTGTGGGCCGCCAGGATGGCTGCTGCTTCGCATACGCTGTGTACTCCTATATGTTTTTTTACCATTTTCGAGGGATTCTGGATGGTTTTCACCGATGAAAGCCTTGCGTTGTCATAAAATCGGATGGGAAGATCCAGGGCTTTGGCCAGTGCCAGAATCCCGGGCTCATCTTTTTTGATGTCTGTGGTGGCCAATAGATACACACTGTGCCGGCTGATGCCGGCAGTGGTCAGCACGGTGGTATAAAAATCAGCGATCGTGTCCAGCGGGGTGTGCCGGTTGCATCCGATGCCCACGGCCAGCACCCGGGGCCGCAGCACCAGGGTTTCACGTGAAACGGGTGTGATCCGCCAGTCGCAGAACACCCGGGGACAACCCGATGGGGTATCGTCTGCCCATTGATCGGGAATCAGCGGGCGGACCAGGTTCAATGGATCATGGAGTCCGATTTTCTTGTTTTCAAGAAATGCCATGTTAATGGTTTTGATGGTGCCGGGGGTTTCGATGAACAGGTTCTGTCTGTCCGCCACCAGGTCGATGGCAGGCAACTGGTTCACATCGGTCGCCGTGGTGATCACCGGCGTGGCCCCCAGCAGGTGAGCGATTTTACGGGTATACTGATTGGCGTGTCCGATATGCCCGGAAATCAGACTGACAGCATGACCGCCCATGTCGTCAACCACCACGACGGCCGGGTCGGTCAGCTTTGAACCCAGCAGCGGCGCAATGATCCGTACGGCAATCCCGGTGGAAAAGACAAACACATGACAGTCAAATTTATGAAACTGTTCCCTCACAGTCCCGGACAGCCGGTGAAATACCCGGATGTCTGTCTTTGGGTGATCAGGGGTGCAATCTATTTGAGATTCAGGATCAGGCCGGCCCGCCCCGGAAGCCGCCGCACTGGAAGTGACATTTGCCAGCCGGGAACTGATGAACAGCCGGGCCTGTTTCAAGTGCCGGCACAGGGTCTCTCCCAGCTGTTTCCCGTGAGAGGTCAACACCCACACCGCAATCCGTCCGGAAACGGAATTATTTTTTTGTAGAACGGTATCCATGGGAAAATCCGGCATCATACAGTTTGGATTTCAGAATCTCCTGGTTTTCCAGGCAGGCGGTCACCGCTTTGCCCACAATGATCAGGGCGTGGCGGGTGATCCGGTGTTGTTTGCAGGTGGTGTCCAGGTCCCTGATCCGGCAATAGACGATTTTTTCCTCCGGATGACTGACCTTGTATGCAACGGCGCACCAGGCAGTGTCTCCATAGTGGGTGCTCAAAATTTGTGTCACTTTCAAGACATGGCCCATGCTCAGATAAATGGCCATGGATGCCTGATGGGCCGCCAGACTTTCCAGATTTTCGGATTCCGGCACCGGGGTCCGGCCGGAAATCCGGGTCAAAATCAGGGTCTGAGTGGTTTCAGGCAACGTATATTCCATGTTCATGGCGGCAGCTGCGGCAAAGGCGGCGGTCACACCGGGAATGACCTGATAGGGAATCTGGTGTTTTTCCAGCGCCCTCATCTGTTCAAAAATGGCGCCATAAAGGGAGGGGTCGCCGGTGTGGAGGCGGACCACGGTTTTTCCAGTCCGGTAATGGGAACACATGATATCAACGATCTGGTCCAGATTCAGATCCGCGCTGGATACCGTCCGGGCATGGGGACATTTCCAGGAGAGCACCGATTCCGGCACCAGGGAGCCGGCATAGATGATCAGATCCGCCTGGCTCAAAGCCTTCATGGCCTTGACCGTGATCAGGTCCGGATCGCCCGGGCCGGCGCCGGCAAAAATGACAGGATAAAGTGACAGGGCCATCAGATAACGTCCTTTTTGTTTGACGGTTTGGTGCCGGAAATAATCCATACCGGATTCAGAGATTCCATGCGGTTTCCATACGGCATGGGCCGGGAACGCGATATCTGCACCTGAATCATCTCCGGATGGAAATGATTTTTTTCCAGGCAGGTGAGGGCCGCCGACACATTTTGAATCAGCACCGCATTGATCACAATGATGCCGGACGGCAGGAGACAATCACACGCGGTTTCAAGAATCGTGGACAGATT
Organism: Desulfotignum sp.; assembly: GCA_034522435.1. Classification (GTDB taxonomy): domain Bacteria; phylum Desulfobacterota; class Desulfobacteria; order Desulfobacterales; family Desulfobacteraceae; genus Desulfotignum. The sequence goes on along the minus strand of JAXHLJ010000014.1, from coordinate 43,016 downwards.
GCGGCCCCCGCCTCCCACAAAGATCCGGTCCGGCCGGGGCAGTGTGTCCTTGTTATCAGGAAACGTCCCATGTTCGATCTGAACGTTGTCACAATGAAACCGCTGAATGTTGTCAGCAATGTCAGATATGCGATCCTTGTTTTTTTCAATGGCGATCACCCGGCCTTCAGGCAGGGCGACTGCCGATTCGATGCTGACGGAACCCGACCCGGAACCGATATCCCAGAGCACATGACTGGTGTTTGTCAGTTTCAGCTTGGAAAGGCTGATGCTTCGGATTTCAGATTTGGTGATCAACCCTCCGGCATGGGAAAACCGGTCGTCTGCCATACCGGTGTGTGTTTCATGTGAAACATGGCCTGGAGAACCCGCCGTATGTTTCAACAGAATCACCACATTGGGATGGGAAAAGGACCGGTTCAGCATTCCGGCCGGGTGATCAAACCAGGTGATGGTCTCTTTTTGGGGGTCTCCCAGATGTTCCAGCACACAAATCCGAAAATCCAGCAGAAGGTGATCCATGAGTTGCCGGGCGATATAAACCGGATCTGCGGACGGCCGGGTCAGAAAAACCGCTTTGCGGATCCGGGCCAGCTTTGGAAAGGAAAAGGGCGGCAGGGCCTTGTTGTGAAGACTGATGATGGTTGCATCGTGCCAGGATTTCTTGATGGCGGCAAATGCTGCGGCAACCGAGTTGACATTGGGAAAAAAGCACAGCTGCGAAGGGTCGAAATGCGCCAGCAAAGTGGCGCCGATACCGTGAAACAGCGGATCTCCCGATGCCAGCACCACCACCCGGCAGTCAGGTGTCCGTGACTGTAATTTTTCAATGAATGTATGGATATGCCGGTCGACCACAAGCACTTCTCCCTGAAAATCAGGGAACAGCGCCACCTGTTGGCGGCCGCCCGCCAGCACATCCGCAGACTGAATGAGCGCCATGTGCTGTGAGGTCAAATGCTGCCGGCCCTGGCCGATGCCGATCACGTGTATGGGATTCATAAAGCCACCAGATAATAAAGGATGCCGATTACAAGAATACTGATCACCCGGAATACCTGTCCGGATAATAGCAGTTGCAGTCCGGTTTTGGGAGAAAAAATTCCCAGGTACCGGGGCAGCTGATGACGCAATGCCCGGATGGGAAAAGCCAGGATGTTTCCCAGCAGCAGGGCCAGCACCGTTTGTTTGACTGTGAGGACACCGGCATCCATCAGTGCACCGGCTGCGGCAAATCCGGAAGTGAATTCCGCGGCAAAGCTTAAAATGATCACGGACAATGATTCCACCGGCATCAATTTGAGGGCCACGGTCCGGGAAAGCGCGGTGTTCAGAAAGTCAAACACCCCGTTCCAGTGCAGGATGAAAACCAGGGTATAGATGGGCAGCACCCAGATAAAAATGGTTGCCGTCCGCATCGGCAGCCGCTGCCGGATGGTTTGAAAAATTTCCTGGAATGATTTTTTGTCGGGCCGGGGCAGGGCTCCGGAAGACAGCGACATGGATTCCCTGGGCTGCCGGGGGGTCAAGTAAATATGTCCAAACACCATAAAAAGCGTGGTTCTGAACAACACTGCCAGAAAAGTGAGAAGAAAATATAGGCCGCCGGCCACCCCGGTCAAAGGAAGGACAATGAACATGGTGGTGGGCAGGTGAAGAAAAAAAGCGGGAAATTGATTGATATAATTGGATAAAAACAGCTGTATCCGGGTGATTTTACCCTGATCGTGGTATTCGGCCAGCATGGCGTTGGCAGCGGTGCCCGAAAAGAAAGCCGTGGTGAATGCGGCGCTGCAATAATCTCCCATGCGGGAAAATCGGAAAAAAGGACGCGCCAGCACCGCCACCTGCCGGGTCCAGCCAAGTCCTTCGATCAGCTGGCCCGCCACAAGCCCCACGCCAATGAAACCCATGAGACGGCACAGCGGAAATATCAGCCGGTGAATCAGCACATCCATGGAAACAGGAGAAAAAAACCATGCACTGACCACCGGGAGCAGGGCGGATGCGGCAATGGAAATGCCCAGTGCCTTAAAATTTATCTGCTTTGGTTTCATTTGGATGCTAAAATCAAAGTCCAGTAATCCGGTTTCCGGGTTTCCAGGTCATCGAGATTGTCAAAAATTTTCTCTTTTTCCCGGCCGCAATGGGAAACAGCCACCCCTTTTTTGTGCATCCCGGCTTCTTTGAGTGCGGCATTCACGTCTTTGATGTTTTTGTAAGCCTTGACGATGGCAATGTTTTCCACCTGATGGAACTCGCGGATCCGGCTGCCGCCAAAAGCACCGGACGTGATGAGCAGCGATTCTTCTCCTTCCACCAGAATCCGGTTGAGCCGGGCCGATGCCGCATGAAACGAGGTGATGCCGGGTATGGTTTCAATGTCGGCATCAGGCATGACCTGTTTTATGGTTTTGAGGATATACCCGAATGTGGAATAGGTGACCGGATCGCCCAGCGTCAGAAACACCACGGTCAATCCCTGTGTCAACGCCCGGGCGATCTCTTCTGTATTGGCGGTCCAGGCAGCCCCCACCTGAGATTCATCTTTGGTCATGGGAAATCTCAGGGTTTTGATCCTGGCGGATCCGGAAATATAGGGGGATGCGATGTCAACCGCCAGGCTGTAATCGTTTTTGGTGGAAGCCGCCGTAAACACCATGTCCGCCGATTTTATCACCCGCACCGCCTTGACGGTGATCAGCTCCGGATCTCCGGGTCCCACCCCCACGCCGTACAATTTGCCGGTTTTCTCCATTACAAATCCTTTTCAATAATTGTAAAAATGTCGGGATACAGCAGTTTCCCGATGGTCATGATTCCCTCTAACAGCCGGGGTACGGGCCGGGAAACGATATTTTCATCGATCAGAAATACCTGATCATTTTTGATCGGTTTTAAAACGTGAAACCCGGGTTCATTGAGAATCTGATCAATGGACACCGGGTTCATGATTCCTTTTTGGGCCAGAAATACGTCAATTTCATGGGCTTTGGCAAGAATTTTTTCTTTGCTGTAGTTGGCGATATTGGTATTTCTGGACGCCCGGGCATCTGTCGCCACATTAATACCGCCCGCACTTTCCAGTGCATAGATGGCCATGGAGCCGGGGGTAAAGGTTTTCATACGGTTATGAATGGCTTCAAAATACACCTTTTTACGGTCCTTTCCCGGGGGAAGGCAGTCACTGATTTTCCTGACTTTTTTCTGAAAATCAGCCACCATCCGCTCTGCGGTGGCAAGCCGGCCGGTGAGCTTTCCCAAGGCCCGCCAATATTCGAACATGCCTGTGACGTCCGCCGGCTGAAGCGACACCACCGTGATATGGTAGCGTTCCAGCTGGCGCACCAGGGCCGGGTATCCGTTGTCGATCATGGGCCGGATCAGCACCAGGTCCGGCCGGGCCGCCACAAATTTTTCCGCATCATCATGAAAGGAAAACCGCTGTTTGTCCTTTACCTGGGGGGGAAACCGGTCATTGATTGAAACACCGATGATCTCAGGCCCCAGACCCAGGTGGAACAGGTTTTCCGTGTGGGCGCCGTAAAGAGAAACAATCCGCTGAAACGGCTGTTTCACATGGATCTTCCGTCCTTTGTCATCCATGATGACAAAAGAGGCGGCAAAACATTCCCCTGTCTGAAGCGCAACCGTTAAAAGCAGCATGAGTACCAGCAGACAGACCTGTTTCATGGGATCACGACGGCTTGAAATAGACTTGCAAGGCCTGGACATATGCATTGTATTCCACCTTGGATGTGACATTGAACACGGTTTGGATGTTTTTTTGAGTCAACACGGATTGCGTGTCCCCCATGGCCGCGATACGCCCCTGTTTGAGAAAAAGCATGTCATGGGAAAATCCGGCAGCCAGATTCACATCATGGAGCACTGCGATCACGGTTTTTCCTTTTTCCTGAACCGCCTGTTTCACCAGGCCCAGCAGATGAAACGTGTGGTGAATGTCCATGTTTGAGAACGCTTCATCCAGCAGCAGAACCGGCGTGTCCTGGCACAGGGCCCGGGCAAACGCACACCGCTGTTTTTCTCCGCCTGACAGATTTGTTACCTGCCGGTCTGCCAGATGTGTTATGCCGGTTATCTCCATGACACGGTCCACAATATCCCGGTCATTTCGGGATGGCCGTGCGAACCGGTCGATATGGGGATGCCGGCCCATCATGACCACCTCCTTGACCTGAAACGGGAAATTCACCTCATAGCTCTGGGAGACCAGGGAGATGCTTTGGGCCACGGTTCGCCTGGAAAGGGCATTCACCGGGGTATTTTCCAGCAGGATCCGTCCGTGTTTCGGGGTCCTGAATCCGCAGATCAGATCCAGCAGGGTCGTTTTTCCACTGCCGTTGGGACCCAGAACCGCATAGAACCGGCCTTTGGAAAACCGGCAGGTGACATCTGTCAATACCCGGGTGTCGCCGTGAAAAAAATCAATATGCTCCAGACAGATTTCCATGATGGTCAGCGAGATTGATGGCTTTTCTTGAAAATCCAGCAAAAAACCGGACCTCCGATGAGCGCGGTCAATACCCCGATGGGAATTTCATGGGGCAGCACGGCCCGGGTAATGGTATCGGCCCACAACAGCAGGGTGGCGCCGGCAAGCATGGATACCGGCAGCAGTTTCCGGTTGTCCGGGCCGGTGAGAAACCGGACCATGTGGGGAATCAGCAGGCCCACAAATCCGATGATACCGGAAATGGCCACACTGACTGCCGCGAGCATCGAACCGGTGATCAGAAGGATCAAAGTCACTTTTTTCAGGTCAACCCCTAAGCTGATGGCGGACCTGTCTCCCGTGGATATCAGGTTCAGGTCCCTGGCAAAAAAAATGGCTACGGAAAATCCCAGGATCAGAAATACGGTCACCAGAAAAAACTGGGGCCAGGTTTTGGAGGCAAAGCTGCCCATGAGCCAGAAAATGATCACCGACACCTGTTCATCGGCAATAAATTTTAAAAAACTGATACCGGCCGATAAAATGGCCGCCACGATGATACCGGACAAAATCAGGTTGTTGGAGGACAGCCCCCCGGCAGGATTGCCTGGCGAATAGGAAAGAAACAAAACCAGAAAAAGGGTGGCACATCCCCCGGCAAAGGCAAATATGGGCACGGAGACCAGGGTGGCGGACAGGTTCAGCAGAATGGCGATGCTGGCGCCAAAGGCGGCTCCGGCAGACACGCCCAGGGTATAGGGATCTGCCAGTGGATTGAGCAAAATGCCCTGGAACAGCACCCCTGAAACCGCCAGGGCAGCGCCCACGGCCGCGCAGGTAAGAATTCGGGGCAACCGGATGTCAAATACTACTGCATGAAAGGTTTCGAACCTGGGAGAGATGTCTGAGCCTCCATCCATGGCTGGTATCCCGGCCAGTATTTGGAAAATGTCCAGAAAGGATATTTTCATATACCCCATGGACAGGGATATCAGAATGGATCCTGAAAGCAGAAGGGAAAACAGGACCACCAGATATCCTGTTTTCCCTTTGTGCATGGCAACCGATATACTGGAGAACATGAGACGTCCTGTTGTCAAGGCATTAAAAAACCCATACCAGTTAAACAAAACTGATATGGGAACCGTTTTTATCCTCATAACGTTGATCTACCCAAGTCCTCGCAAGCAATCGATCAACTGTTCAGGCAGGTTTTCTGACTTCCGGATCCAATTACCAGCCACCCTTCCCGTTGTATGTCTCTTCAGTGGTTGTGTGGCGTTCATCCCCGGCTACAGCGGCGGGACCGTTCCTGACTTTCACAGGATTCCCTTTTAACTGCGTGGGCAGCACCTGATACAAAAAACTACTTTACCTGCTTGATCTGCAAGTGTCAAGAACAAAATCCGCACCAGAAGATGGACGAACTGCTTGTATATATTGACATCTCAGGCATGCCGGCATGATAAGTTCATGGGATTGGCCCGGGAGATGTTGCGTTTCAAAGCCATTTTCTGTATTTTAAGGAAATAGCGTTAATTGATGAAGGTATCTTGATGAAAGTGCAGGCCCATTTATGAAATTTGACGATTATCCCTTTGCAGGCGCCATTAAAAAAAATCTGGCCGCTGCCGGGTTCAAACGGCCCACCGATATCCAGTTCAAGGCCATCCCTTCCATTCTCAAGGGAGAAGACGTGCTGGCCGTGGCCCAGACCGGCACGGGCAAAACTGCGGCGTTTGCCGTTCCGGTCATCCACCGGATCCACAAATCCAAACGCCCCGGCTCCCCCGCCGGGATCCAGTGCATCGTGATGGTGCCGACCCGGGAGCTGGCCGGCCAGATCGGGGCGGTGTTCAATACATTGTCCCGGCATACCCGGGTCACCCCGTTTGCGGTTTTTGGCGGTGTGGACCAGGATCGGCAGATCGCCCGTTTGAAGGGCGGTATCGATGTGCTGGTGGCCACGCCGGGACGGATGTTCGATCTTATCAGCCAGGGGGCCATCACCCTGTCCCGGGTGAACACCCTGGTGCTGGATGAAGCGGACCGGATGCTGGCGAGAGGATTTCTGGAAGATATCCAGGCCGTCAAGAAAAAACTGCCCCAGAAACACCAGACCCTTTTTTTTTCCGCCACCATTGATAAAGAAATCAAGAAACTGGCGTTTTCCCAGGTAAAAACATCCGCCATCCGGATTCAGATCGCGCCGGACAACCCGGTATCCAGAAATGTGTCCCACTGGGTGGTGGAAATGGAGATGGATGACAAGCGGTTTTTTCTGCGGCGGTTTGTCCGGGATCATGAAAACGAGCGCATCCTGGTGTTTGTCAGAACCAAAGTCAGGGCGGAACGGGTGGCAAAGGTCCTGGAAAGGGAGAATATCTTATCGGCAACCCTCCACGGGGACAAGGACCAGGCAGACCGCACCCGGGTGCTGGCCCGGTTCAAGGCCGGAGAAGAACACATTCTCATTGCCACGGATGTGTCGGCCCGGGGCATCGATATTCCCAACCTGGATTATGTGATCAATTATGATCTGCCGGACAATCCGGAAAACTACGTGCACCGGGTGGGCCGGACCGGCCGGGGAACCCGGAAGGGCCACGCGTTTTCTTTTTGCAGTCCAGGGGAAAAGTCGCTGCTCAATCAGATCCAGGCGTTGATCAATCAAGAAATTCTCATTCAGCCGGTGACCCCTCAGGAATATGCACAGATTCTGCTGGATCCCAAAGACACGGACGGTCTCAGGCAGATGATCCTGACCCATGAGGCGGGGGAACAAAAAAAATCACGAAAAAAATCAAAAAAGCCTAAACGGTCCGGCTGATTTCCTGCTTGAGCATGCAGCAGGCGATTTGGTGCGCGGGTGTGCCGTCTGCCAGGTAATCCAAATTGCCGGGCTGGATGAGTTTGTTCATAACGCAGCCTTCAGGGATGGTCAGGTCGAACAGCTGGGTTTCATTGACGGGAAGGGACGGCACCAGGGTGTTGTCGCTGATGGTATAGGCATGCAGCGGATAATCTTCGCATAAGGGACACCGGTATACCCGGCCGTTGGGAAACACAAAAAAGTTGTCCGCCACAAGACCCGCACATGTAAAAACCTCACCTTTTTCAAGAAACACTTTGGGATAGGTGACAATGATGCCGGTTTCGGCAATGGTTCGAGCCACCTCGGGAATCACAGACAGCCACAGGTCCTTGGACACCTGATGGGTGTCCGTACTGCCGGCAGCGGATTTCCCCCGCATGCCGATGACCTGGATAAAAAACCGGTGAATATCCAGAGAAGCCACCAGGTCCGGCATTTTCGACAGTTCATGCAGGTTCTTGTCAGACACAGTATAGATCATGGCGCAGGAAAACCCTTTTTTCCGCGCCTGGTGAATACCAGAGACCACCGCATCGAAGCTTCCCGGCCCCCGAATGGTATCATTGGTGGCGGATGTGGCCCCGTCCAGGGAAAAAGAGATGACATCCACCTCTTCCGGGGTGATTTTTTCCAAGATATCGTGGAAAAGAAACCCGTTGGTGTCAATGGTGATGGAGTTGAAATTCAGGTGTCGGGCATGTTTGACAGCCTTGGACAGATCCTTGTGCAGCGTGGGTTCCCCCCCTAAAAATATCAGGTTGGTGCAAGAGGCCTTTGGGGAAAACAGATCCAGCCAGCGCCGGATCGTGTCAATGGAAAGGGTCTTTCGGCCATGCTGGTCCGGGTTGATGTAGCAATGGGCGCAGGACAGGTTGCACCGGGTCAGGATGTGGAAAAAAAGATTGGAGGACTCTTTGGAAAAGGCAACGGTTTTTTTCTGCATCGATTATCCTGATGGTTATCCCATGCACTGCTTGGTAAATTCCGGATCGAACGGCACCGGGTAGTCGCCGTCAAAACAGGCTTTGCAGAAATTGAGTTCCGGATCCTTCACCCCGGATGCCTCCAGCAGGCCTTCAATGGACAGATAATGCAGCGAATCCAGCCCCAGATAATCCCGCAGTTCATCCACCGATTTCTGGGCGGCAATGAGTTCTCCTTTGGAGGAAAAATCGATGCCGTAATAGCAGGGAAACCGGTGGGGCGGACAGGAGATGCGCATGTGCACTTTTTTGACTCCCAGCTCCCGCAACGCCCTGACCCGGGTTTTTGCGGTGGTGCCCCGGATAATGGAGTCTTCGATGATGATGATGTCCTTGCCTTTGATCAGTTCCCTGACCGGATTGAGCTTGATGCGCACGGAAAAGTCCCGCATGGACTGGGTGGGCTGGATAAAGCTTCTGCCCACATAATGGTTGCGGATCATGCCCATTTCAAAGGGAATGCCCGATTCCCTGGCATAACCGATGGCGGCATAGTTGCCGGAATCGGGAAACGGCATCACCAGATCCGCGTCCACATGGCTTTCCTGAGCCAGGCGCTGACCATGGTTTTTGCGCATTTCATACACGTTCTTGCCGTCAATCGTGGAGTCGGGCCGGGCAAAATAGATATATTCAAAAATACACAGGCTCTTGTGGGCCGCGGCCTTGGGGTGGCGGATGCTCTTGATGCCGTCCTCGTTGATGATGATAATTTCTCCGGGGTCCAGCTCCCGGATGAATTCCGCCTGAATCAGGTCAAAGGCGCAGGTTTCCGACGCCAGTACATAATGGCCGTTGAGTTTGCCCAACGCCAGTGGCCGGAATCCGTTGGGGTCTTTCATGCCGATGATCTCTCCCTTGCAGGTGAGCAGAATCATGGAATAGGCCCCCTGGATTTTGGAAACCGCTTTTAGAATGGCAGTTTCATAGTCCCCTTTCACCAGGTTCTTGATGAACAGGTGCAAAAATACCTCGGAATCCATGGTGGTCTGGAAAATCGAGCCTTTTTGCTCGAGTTCTTTTCTCAGGGCATGGGCATTGACCAGGTTGCCGTTGTGGGCCAGGGCATAGGAGCGGTGGCGGTGGTTCACCACAAAGGGCTGGGCATTGAGCAGTACCGAATCTCCGGTGGTGGAGTACCGGACATGGCCGATGGCGGATCCGCCTTCGATCCGTTCCAGGTCTTCCATGTTGAAGATTTCCGGCACCAGGCCCATGCCGTTGTGGGAAAAAATTTTGTCATTGATGCCCCGGTTCACGGAGATCCCGGCACTCTCCTGGCCTCTGTGCTGAAGGGCATACAACCCGAAATAGGTGATCTGGGCAGCTTCCGGGTGCTGGTAAAGCCCGAATACCCCGCATTCGTCTTTGGGGCGTTCACTGGCAGAAAGATTCAGATGGTCAGACATTTTGTTTGTGATACTCCTGGATAGGCTTGACGGACAGGCGCTCTTTTTTCAATGCCTTAATGGCACTGGCAATGGCTTTTGCCCCGTCGGTGGTGGTGGCATATGGGATCCTGTATTTAATGGCGGCCCGGCGGATTTCATACCCGTCCCGCTGGGTCTGGCTGGTGGCACCGGTGTTGAGAATCAGCTGGATCTCTTTGTTCTTGACCGCATCCACCACATGAGGCCGGCCGGCGGACACTTTTTTTATCGGTGTGGCCGGCACCTGGTGTTCTTCCAGGAATGCGGCCGTCCCCCTGGTGGCCATGATGGTGAACCCCATGTCATGAAAATCTTTTGCCACGGGCAGGGCCGCCTCCTTGTCCCGGTCCTGGACCGAGATGAACACGGCCCCCTGTTCCGGCAGTTTCTGGCCGGCGGCGATCTGGGACTTGGCCACGGCTGCCCCCAGATCCATATCGATCCCCATGACCTCGCCCGTGGATTTCATTTCCGGCCCCAGGACCGGGTCCACGTTTTCAAATCGGTCAAACGGCATCACCGCTTCCTTGACACAATAGTAGGGCGGTATGACCTGATCGATAAATCCCAGCTCTGTGAGCGTTTTTCCGAGCATCACCTTGGTGGCCAGTTTGGCCAGGGGCACGCCGATGGCTTTGGACACGAACGGAATGGTCCGGGAGGCCCGGGGATTGACCTCGATGACATAGACCGTGTCATTCATGATGCCGAACTGGATGTTCATCAATCCCTTGACCTGGAGTTCTTTTGCAATGGCTCTGGCCGCATCTGCCATCTCTTCGATGTGGTGCGGGGCAATGGAGTAAGGGGGCAGCACACAGGCAGAATCACCCGAGTGGATGCCGGCTTCCTCGATATGTTCCATCATGCCGCCGATGACCGTGGTCTCTCCGTCGGAAATCGCATCCACATCCAGCTCAAACGCTTCTTCCAGAAACTTGTCAATGAGCACGGGCTTGTCCGGGGATGCCTGGACCGCCAGCTCGAAAAACGCTTCCAGATCACTTTCATCATACACAATTTTCATGGCCCGGCCCCCCAGGACAAAAGACGGGCGTACCATGACCGGATAACCGATTTCCCGGGCCACGGCCAGGGCTTCCTCATACGAGTGGGCAATGCCGTTTTCCGGCTGAAGCAGTCCCAGCTTGTCCATCATGGCCTGGAACAGGTCCCGGTCCTCGGCCCGGTCAATGCTTTCCGGCGAGGTGCCGATAATGGGAACCCCGGCTTTCTGGAGCCCGGTGGCCAGGTTCAGCGGGGTCTGCCCACCGAACTGGACAATCACACCAAAGGGTTTTTCTTTTTCCACGATGTGCAGCACATCTTCGTGGGTCAATGGCTCGAAATACAGCTTGTCCGAGGTGTCGTAATCCGTGGACACGGTTTCCGGGTTGGAGTTGACCATGATCGATTCCACCCCTTCCTCTCTCAGGGAGAAAGAGGCGTGCACACAGCAGTAGTCGAATTCGATGCCCTGACCGATGCGGTTGGGACCGCCCCCCAGGATGATCACTTTTTTCTTGTCACTGACCCGGGCCTCGCATTCGGATTCATATGTGGAGTAGTAATAAGGCGTGGTGGCCCTGAATTCAGCGGCACAGGTGTCCACCAGTTTGTACACCGGCACCAGCCCCAACATTTTTCTTTCCTGTTCCACCTGTTTTTCGGTCAGCTGGGTGAGATGGGCCAATTGACGGTCGGAAAATCCGTATTTCTTGGCTTTTTCCAGCAGGTCTCTGGGCATGTTTTTGCCGGCCAGTATGATCTGGTTTTCCAGTTCCACGATCTGCTTCATCTGATGCAGAAACCAGGGATCGATATGGGTCAGCTCATACAGCATGGTGATGGGCATATTGTGCTTGAGCGCATATTTGATATAGAACAGCCGCTGGGAGTTGGGGGTGGACAGCTTGTATTCGAGTTCGGTACCGGCCAGGGAATCGGGCAGAAAGTCCTTGCCGTCGGCCCCGAACCCGGCCCGGCCGATCTCCAGGGACCGCAGCCCCTTTTGAAACGCTTCCTTGAACGTCCGGCCGATGGCCATGGTTTCCCCGACGGATTTCATGGCAGTGGTGAGCACATCCTGAGCCTCGGGAAATTTTTCAAAGGTCCATCTGGGAATTTTCACCACACAGTAATCGATGGACGGTTCAAAGCAGGCCATGGTTTCGCCGGTGATGTCATTGGGAATTTCATCCAGGGTATAGCCCACGGCCAGTTTGGCTGCAATCTTGGCAATGGGGAACCCCGTGGCCTTGGAGGCCAGGGCCGAGCTTCTGGACACCCGGGGGTTCATCTCCACCACGATGAGATCCCCGTTTTCCGGGTTCACGGCAAACTGCACATTGGAGCCGCCGGTGTCCACGCCGATCTCCCGGATGATGGCGATGGAGGCATCCCGCAGCACCTGGTATTCCTTGTCCGACAGGGTCTGGATCGGGGCCACGGTGATGGAATCTCCGGTGTGCACCCCCATGGCATCCACGTTCTCGATGGAGCAGATGATGACCACATTGTCGGCATGGTCCCGCATCACCTCCAGTTCGTATTCCTTCCACCCCAGCACGGATTCCTCCAGCTGGATCTGGCTGATGAGAGATGCATCCAGGCCGGATTTGGCAACCCGGTTCAGCTCTTCCATGTTGTAGGCTACCCCGCCGCCGGTACCACCCAGCGTGAAGCTGGGCCGGACAATCAGGGGGAATCCGATCTTTTTCGCCACATCCTCCACTTCGGCAAAATTGTGGGCAAACCCGCTTTTGGGAATGCGCAGGCCGATCTTGTTCATGGCATTTCTGAACAGCTCTCTGTCTTCCGCCTTGTTGATGGCCTCGATGGACGCCCCGATCAGTTCCACGTTGTATTCTTCGAATATCCCGGTTTTGGCTGCCTCGATGGCGGTGTTCAACGCGGTCTGGCCTCCTAAGGTGGGCAGCACCGCATCGGGCCGTTCCGCTCTGATCACCTTGCACAGGGTGTCCGGGGTCACCGGTTCGATATAGGTCCGGTCCGCGGTTTCCGGGTCGGTCATGATGGTGGCGGGATTGGAGTTGATGAGGATCACCTCGAACCCTTCTTCCTTCAGGGCTTTGCAGGCCTGGGTGCCTGAATAGTCAAATTCGCAGGCCTGGCTGATGATAATGGGGCCGGCCCCGATGATCAGGATTTTTTTGAGATCATTACGCTTTGGCATGGGTCATCACTTTGGCAAACTGGTTGAAAAGATAGGCCGCATCATGGGGGCCGGGGGAGGCTTCAGGATGGTACTGCACGGCAAAGGCCTTGAGCGTGTCATCGCTGATCCCTTCCAGTGAGTCTTCGTTCAGGTTGATGTGGGACAGGGCCGAGGATTTATCTTTCAGGCTGTCCAGGTCCACGGCGAATCCATGGTTCTGGGCGGTGATTTCCACCTTGCCGGTGGCCATGTTTTTCACCGGCTGGTTGGCCCCCCGGTGGCCGAATTTGATTTTGTGGGTTTTTCCGCCCATGGCCAGACCCAGCAGCTGCATCCCCAGGCAGATGCCGAAAACCGGTACCGATCCCAGCAGCTGACGGATGGTGTCCACGGCATAGATCAACGGCTCCGGGTCTCCCGGGCCGTTGGACAGGAAAATACCGTCCGGCTGAAGCGCCGTGATGACATCCGGAGAAGTTTTTGCCGGCACGGTGAGCACTTCGCACCCGGCCTGTTCCAGACACCGGATGATATTGTACTTGATGCCGAAATCCAGGGCCACCACCGAGTGCTTTTTTCCCCGGTGGCGCCAGACAAACGAATTGGAAAGGGTCTCCGCAGGTACGTAATCGGGCTGGTTGTATTTCCAGAAATAGGGTTTTTTCGTGGTCACATACTGCACCAGGTCGCTGCCGGCCATGGACGGCACCTGCCGGGCCTTTGCCACTAAAGATTCCGGATTCAGATCCAAGGTGGAGATCACGGCCCGCATGGCACCGGATTTGCGAATATGCCGGGTCAGGGCCCGGGTGTCCAGATCCTCCACGCCTAAGACATGGCTTTTGATCAGGTAATCCGCAAGGGTCCCCCGGGATCTGAAATTGGAAGGAAAATCCTGGTATTCCTTGACAATGAATGCCGAAACCTGGACCCGGCTGGACTCCACATCCTCGGGACTGATGCCGTAATTGCCGATAAGCGGATAGGTCATGGTCACCATCTGGCCGTAATAGGACGGATCCGTGAGAATCTCCTGGTATCCGGTCATGCTGGTGTTGAACACCGCTTCCCCGGCGGTTTCCCCGGGTCCTGTGAAACTTCTGCAGGCAAAGGTCCTGCCGTCTTCCAGGGCGAGTAGTGCTTTCATTTTTTGTATACCTGTTTGTTACCTGGTGTTGTCATCCAAGGATCCGAAAGCCTGTCCGGATCGTGTTTCATAGTCAAGCTCCCCTTGTTGAAGCTCCCATAAATATCATAAAACACAGCGGTTTAGCAAGGCAGTATTGACCAATCTGAAAAGAGTGGCTGAAAAGGACAGAGATGGTCATACTTTCAGGGCTTGATAAAATATGCCGCTGATATTATGTATGAAAGCGAAAAAATAAGCATGCTTGAAAAATGATAACCCAAAACTTTTTGGCGGTGCCATGGATGACAAACCTGATGCCCGGATGATCGACACCGTATTCCCCGGACTGTCCCCTTCCCTGAAAACCCTTTTGATGACCCGGCTGGACCGGTTTTATGATCGCCTTGAAAATTCCGGACACAGACAGGTCTTTGAACGTGTGGATCCTGAAGAACTGGTCCGGACGTTTCTGTTCAGTGACTTTGTGGCGGACAGCCTGGCAAAACAACCAAACCTGCTGCAAGACCTGGCGGAGTCCGGGGACCTGGAAAAACTGAGAAATCCGGGATGGTATCAACACCAGGCCAAACAAAAGACCGCAGGTGCGGATACGGATCAGGCAAAGGCCGTGCTCAAGGCGTTCAAGTCCCGGGAAATCATCCGCATCGCCTGGCGGGATTTGATCGGCAAAACCGGTCTGACCGATACCCTGTCCGATCTGTCGGAACTGGCCATGGCCTGTGTCTGTCAGGCACTGGCGGTGCTGTATGAAAAACTGTGCACCACCCACGGTATCCCCATGGACCAGCACGGTCATCCCCAGCAGATGGTGATTCTGGGCATGGGAAAGCTGGGGGCCAAAGAACTGAATTTTTCATCGGACATCGATCTGATTTTTGTGTATCCCAAAGAAGGCAATACTTTTCTGGACGGCCGGATCAACACCTCGAATCTGGATTTTTTCACCCGGTTGTGCAAGCAGTTTCTCAAATTCTTCGCCTCGGACAGCGGACAGCATTTTTACCGGGTCGACACCCGGCTGCGGCCTTTCGGGGACAGCGGTCCCCTGGTCATGAACTCGGATGCGTTTGAGGAATATTATCAGACCCAGGGTCGGGAATGGGAGCGATACGCCATGATCAAGGCCGCGCCCGTTGCAGGAGATCTGGCTGCCGGGCGCCTGCTGCTTCACAATCTCAACGGATTCATCTTCCGCCGCTACTTTGATTACGGGTCATTTGACTCGTTCCGGGACATGAAACAACGCATCACGCTGCAGGTGAAAAACGCCCGTCTGAAAAACAACATCAAGCTGGGGGCCGGAGGCATCCGTGAGATCGAGTTTTTCGGCCAGCTGTTTCAGCTCATCCGGGGCGGGGTGGAACCCTCGCTTCAGGCCCCGGGAATTTTACAGGTTCTGCATCTGCTGGCCGGTCACGACTGTATCGATGCCGTCACCCGGGATGACCTGATCGGATCCTACCGGTTCCTTCGCACCGTGGAAAACCGGCTTCAGGAATACCAGGACCTGCAAACCCATGATATTCCTGAACATGAGGATCAGCAGGCGATTCTGGCCCTGTCCACGGGTTTCGATTCCTTTGGCGCGTTCAGGGAAAAACTGGATCAGGTCATGGCCTGTGTACACGGCCATTTTTCCCAGCTGCTGGTCACGGATGCAGACGATACCAGGGACCCGGGAGCCAGAGAACTCAAGGAGATGTGGCTCAATATCAATGATCCCCAGTTTTCCCAGGAAGCCATCGAGGTGGCTGGATTTGAAGATCCCGGCCGGGTACTGTCGGTACTCCGGTCCCTGGCCGGGCACCCCAATACATTGCGCCTGACCCCGGCCGGCCGCAAAAAACTGGCCCGGCTGGTGCCGGTTCTGCTGAAAAAAACCGGGCGGGCAAAAGACAGCGAGGCCGTGCTGGTGAGGCTGGTGGACCTGATCATCACCATCGAGCGCCGGACCACCTACCTGTCTTTGCTCATCGAGAATACCCAGGCCCTGGACACCCTGATCACCCTGGCTGAAAAAAGCCCCTGGATCATCTCTTTTCTGGCCAGCCATCCGGTGCTGCTGGATGAACTCATGCACCCGGCCACCTTGTATGCGCCGCCGAAAAAAGCGGCCCTGGAAAAGGAAATGGCGGTCCGGATGGCCAAAATCGATCCCCATGACCAGGAATACCTGCTCGAAGAATTGAACATTTTCCGCCAGGTCAATACCCTGCGGGTGGCAGCCGCGGATGTGAGCGGCAATTATCCTTTGATGAAGGTCAGTGATCATCTCACTTATATTGCGGAAACCGTCCTGGCCCGGGTGCTGCGTATCGCCTGGCATATCGTCGCCACCCGGTACGGGGTGCCGCCGGATCTGGCCAAAGACGGTATCGATCATTGCGGGTTCGCCATTGTGGCTTACGGCAAGGTGGGCGGGCTGGAAATGGGATATAAATCCGACCTGGATCTGGTGTTTCTGTACCAGGGGGAACCCGGGGAAACCCGGGGCGGGGAGCGGTCCATCGACACGGTGGGGTTCTATGCCAATCTGGGCCGGCGCATCATCCATGCCCTGACCATGCACACCCCGGCCGGCACGCTGTACGGAGCGGACATGCGGCTGCGGCCGGGCGGGGATTCCGGCATGATCGTGTCCCATATCGAGGCGTTTGACGATTACATGGAACACCAGGCCTGGACCTGGGAACACCAGGCCCTGATCCGGGCCCGGCCCATTACCGGAGACCGGTCCCTGATGGACCGGTTCGATGTCATCCGCCAGAAAATCCTGTGTATCCCCCGGCCGGCAGACGAACTCAAGCAGGCGGTCAAAGAGATGCGCGAGCGGATGCGCACCCAGCGCCTGAAACCGGAACCCGGCCTGTTCGACCTCAAACAGGGATACGGCGGCATCGTGGACATCGAATTTCTGGTTCAGTACTTAACCCTGAAGCACGGGGCCGATCATCCGGATGTCACGGTGTGGACCGACAATGTCCGGCTCCTGGAAGGGCTGAGCTGTGAAGGATTGATCTCGGCAGAGGAAAGCGGCACCCTTCAGAAAGCCTATATCACCCTGCGCCGGGCGGTCCACCGCCTGACCCTGCAGGAGAAAAAACCGCAGGTGCCGGCCGACCGGTTCAAAGAGATGACCGATGCGGTCAAGGAGATCTATGACCGGCGTCTGTCAGACCGGAGTCATCTTTCATGAACCGCACCAGCACATCCCCGGCATCCACGGTCTCTCCTTTCTTCACCACCACCTCGGCGATTATGCCGTCCACGGGCGAGGCCACGCCGCTTTCCATTTTCATGGATTCCAGGGTGACCAGGTTCTGTCCCCGGGTGACGCTGTCCCCTTTTTTCACCGGCACTTCCACCACCAGACCGGGCATGGGACACGGCAGTTCATCGGACGGCAGCACCTCTTTTCCGGCGGGCATGTGCCCGATCAGTTCCCATTCTTCGGGGCGGTAGACCTCGAACAGCCGGGTGAGCCCGCAGAAGGCGATCCAGAAAAAAGAGCGGTCGTAGCGCATGCGGAACCGGTGATTCCGGCCGTCGATTTTCAGTTTGATCCGTCGGCGGTAGAATTCAAAATCCGGGGGTTCCACCATCATCCGGTCATCATTGACATCGATGGTCCACCGGTTGCCATCCGTCTCTTTTTCCATGTGTATTTCATACACCTGGGTTTCGGATCTGACCACATAGCGATGCACGCCGGAGGTGCCTTTTCCGCCGCCGATGCGGGTCACCATGGACTTGACCGAGTCTCTGACCAGGATGTTGCGGACGTGGTACACCAGGGCCGCCGTCAGGGCCGACAGCTTCAGGTGACGCGCATCCGGTGGGGACAGGGGCAGGTGACCGTCAAAAAAGCGCTCGACAAACCCGGTATCCAGTTCACCTGCGGCAAATGCCGGCTGACACAGGACACTGTTGGCAAAATCGATGTTGGTCACCACTCCTTCGATGTGATATCCGTTGAGGGCCTCGATCAAAGCGGTCCGGACCGCTTCCCGGTCTTTTCCGTGGCAGATGACCTTGGCCAGCATGGAATCGTAATGGACCCCGATCTTGCTGCCGGTATCCACGCCGCTGTCCACCCGCACGGTGTCGCCCCGGGGTTCGGCATACCGGGTGATCATGCCGGTGGCCGGCGTAAATCCCCGGGCCGGGTCTTCGGCGCAGATTCGGGCTTCCATGGCCCAGCCGGTGAAGGTCACCCCGTCCTGGTCAAACGGCAGCGGCTCTCCGGCGGCGATGCGCAGCTGCAGTTCCACCAGATCCAGTCCGGTGACAAGCTCTGTGACCGGATGCTCCACCTGGAGCCGGGTGTTCATTTCCAGAAAATAAAATTCGCCGTCAGGCGCCAGCACAAACTCCACCGTGCCCGCATTGACATATCCGGCCTTGCGGGCCAGGTCACAGGCTGCCTGGCCCATGCGCTGCCGCAGGTCAGGATTTACCCCCGGAGACGGGGATTCCTCGATGATTTTCTGGTACCGCCGCTGGATGGAGCATTCCCGTTCCCCCAGAAAAACGACATGGCCGAATGCATCCGCCAGCACCTGGATCTCCACGTGCCGGGGCTGCTGGATATACCGCTCCATGAAAATCCGGGTATCTCCGAACGCTTTGCGGGTTTCCTGGCGGCTGGCCGCCAGGGCGTCCGCCATCTGTTCCGGGCCGGCCACGATGCGCATGCCTTTGCCGCCGCCGCCGGCCGCCGGCTTGAGCAGCACCGGGTATCCGATGTCCCGGGCGATGGACAACGCCTCATCCGCGTCCTTGAGCGCTTCGGCGTACCCGGGGATGACCGGGACCCCGGCCTTGAGCGCCAGGGCTTTGGACGCGATCTTGTCCCCCATCAGGGCGATGGCCCGGGAAGGCGGTCCGATGAACGTCAGGCCGGCGGCCTGGACCGATTCGGCAAACCCGGTGTTTTCCGACAAAAATCCGTAACCGGGATGAACGGCCCGGCACCCGGCGTCTTTGGCCGCGGACAGGATTTTTTCCGGGTTCAGGTAGGAGTCCGTGGCCGGGGCACTGCCGATATACACGGCGTCATCGGCCATCTGCCGGTGCAGGCTGCGGGTGTCGGCATCGGAATAGACCGCAACGGTCCGGATGCCCAGGCGTTTGCAGGTGCGGATGATCCGCACGGCGATCTCGCCGCGGTTGGCGATCAAAATGGTATCGAACATGGTGCACCTCACAAAGGGATGTTTCCGTGTTTCCGGTCAGGTCCTTTGGCGGTTTTGCCTTCAAGCACCTGAAGGGTTCTTATCAGCCGGTGCCGCGTGTCTCTGGGAAAAATCACGTCATCGATATAGCCCCGCTGAGCCGCCAGAAACGGATTGGCAAAGGTGCGGCGGTACTGATCCATTTTGTCATGGAGCACGGCTTCCGGGTCGGCGGATGTCTGAATCTCTTTGCGGTGGATCACTTCCACCGCGCCTTTGGGACCCATCACCGCAATTTCGGCCGTGGGCCAGGCATAGTTCACGTCGCAGTGGATATGCTTGGAGTTCATCACCAGGTAGGCACCGCCGTAAGCCTTGCGCACTATCACCGAGATGCGTGGTACCGTGGCCTCGGTAAAGGCATAGAGCAGTTTGGCCCCGTGGCGGATGATGCCCCCGTGCTCCTGGTCCGGACCGGGCATGAATCCCGGGACATCCACCAGGGCGATCAGCGGGATGTTGAACGCGTCGCAGAATCGAACGAACCGCCCGGCCTTGAACGAGGCTTCCGTGTCCAGGGCACCGGCCAGAACGGCCGGCTGGTTGGCCACCAGGCCCACGGTCTGGCCGCCCATACGGCCGAATCCGCAGATGATGTTCCGGGCGAAATCCGGCTGGACCTCCATGAACTCGGCCCCGTCCAGGATGCTGTGGATCAGCACGTTCATGTCATAGGCCTGACTGGGGTTTTCCGGAACCAAAAAATCCAGAGCCGGGTCGATGCGGTCCGCCGGGTCGCGCAGGTCCAGGATGGGAGGCGGCTGCCGGCTGTTGGAGGGCAGGTAGCTGATCAGCCGGCGGATCTCCCGCAGGCACAGGATATCGTTGGGGGCGGTGAAATGGGCCACCCCGCTTTTTGTCGCATGGACTCCGGCGCCGCCCAGGTCTTCGGAGGTGATCTCCTGGTGGGTCACTGTTTTCACCACGTTGGGGCCGGTGACAAACATGTAGGAAGAGTCCTGGACCATGAACACGAAATCGGTGATGGACGGACTGTAGACGGCCCCGCCGGCGCACGGCCCCATGATGCACGATATCTGGGGGACCACGCCGCTGGCCCGGACATTGCGGTGAAAAATTTCGCCGTAGGCGGCCAGGGCGTCCACCCCTTCCTGGATCCGGGCCCCGCCGGAGTCGTTGAGCCCGATGATGGGCGCCCCCACCTTTACGGCCATGTCCATGACCTTGCAGATTTTCTGGGAATGGGCTTCCCCCAAAGACCCGCCGATCACGGTGAAATCCTGGCTGAACACGAACACTTCCCGGCCGTCGATATTGCCGTGCCCGGTGATCACCCCGTCGCCCAGATAGGTGCGGGCGTCTCCCAGGGCACTTCCCCGGCCGGTTTTGAGCACATCAAATTCCTCGAAACTGCCCTTGTCCAGAAGCAGAAGAATCCGCTCTCTGGCCGTCAGCTTGCCCTGGGCGTGCTGCCGGCTGATTTTGTCAGGTCCCCCGGCAGCGGTGGATTCGGCCCTCAGCCGCTCCAGGGTCTGGATCGTCCGGTTGTATTGTTCCATAATATCACCTAATGTTTCGTTTGCTGGAAGCCCGGGAATCACTCCCGGATGTCGGGGATCGGATCACCCCTCCCTGGATGATCCGGAAATCTGCACAGTCTCAGTACCTGTCATCTCAACCACAAATGGCGTGGATTGTCAATGGGTATGTGGCGCAGCCGGCACCATGTGGATTTTGCCAGCGGTCATTGGAGATGAACAATGGCCATGTCCGGCCGGAGAGTCTGAATATATTCCGCCGCCAGCCGCCGGACTCCGGCGGTCTGCAGCAGAGTGAAGAACTGCCGGGCGGGTTTTCTGGTAAATCCAATGGTAAACAAGGTACCCATGTCTGAAAATCCTTTTTATTATGAATCGGTTAAATCGGCAGGCTGGTAAGCGATTTTCCCCCCTGGATGTCATAGGCCTGATCGATCAGTTCATCCGGCTCTGAAAACAGGCCCCGCTCCGGGATCTTCAACAGCTTCATCAGCCGTTTTTCCGCAGCTTCATTGGTTTCCAGGTTACCATCCTCCAAAATATGAAGGATTTCCAGGGTGTTGTCTTTCAAGTGACGGCAGACCAGGATCATGCGGTGACAGGACACCGGATCTTTTTCCGAACACATCAAAGCAATGGTGTGCTTTGCCATGCCTTTTTTCAACCGGTCGAGGCCTTGCCGGAACAAACCGGTTTCTGAAATCAGATGATACGCTGCCCTGCCATTGACGTAACAGGCCGGATCATCGCTCCGAGGGCCCAGGCAGTTTCCCAGATAAACATAGGCAATGCTGTGAGCTTTCAGATCTTTTTCCAGGGTTTCCCGGTTGAACTGGGGATTGAACCGGCTGTAGGGACTGGATCTGACATCTGCCACAGCTGTGATGGCATGCAGTTGCAGCAGGCGGAGAAATGCATCCGTGGTATGGGTGGAATGGCCGATGGTATAGATGGTTTTCATTTGATAAGTCCGGCTACCAGTTTATAGCAAAAGCCTTATTCCGAAGGCGCTTCGATGCGGTTCACATACAGATAATGAATTCGCAGCAGATGCAGCGACTCATAGGGGATTTCCCGATCCATGGCTTCGAATACCGGTTTGAGGAGCTGATATCCATGCGTGTCAAAGGCCTGGAGTACTTTTTCCCGGACATCGGGCGACAGGGAGCACGCGTCGATCACATGGCCGGATGCGATCGGGTTGCCTTCCTGAAAATACCGGTACAGATGGTTGATGACGGTGGTGTGTTTCACATGGAACTGGTCGGCGATATCTCTGACAGACAGCACCTTCATGGTACAGCCGGGCCACCTGAAAATGGCGCTTGTCTGTTGGAGCGCTTTCTTTGATGGCAAACGCAGGCGGTATTTTTTGCGGTACATCGGAAATGGCCTGGTCGGCACAGTAATCATGGATGAGCGCCATGAATGCCGGGCCGTATTTTTCCAGCTTGGTTTTGCCCACGCCAAAGGTGTTGAGAAAATCGTGTTCCGTTCTTGGAAAAAACGTGGCCATCTCCATCAGGGTTTTGTCGGGAAACACGGCATAGGGCGGGACACCGGCCTGATCCGCCAGTTCTTTGCGTTTCTGTCGCAGCAAGTCGAACAGTTCCGGATGATGGGGATGGGGGGATGATTCAGCGGATTCAGCGCCGGTTGCCGCTGCTTCGGGCCGGGGAAGCCGGTGTTGGGGATCCAGCCATCCGGACACCGTTGTCTCGCTTTTCAGCACCCCCCAGGCTGCCGGGGTAAGGGTCAGGCCGCCATAGGTCTCTTCCCTCTGAACAAACCCCTTGCTCTGGAGCTGCCGGGACAGGTAGAACCACTGCTTTTTGGACAGATCCGTGCCGATGCCGTAGGTGGACAGCAGGTGGTGCCGGAACTGGAAGATCCTTTTGGTTTCCGCGCCCCGGAGCACATCGATGACATGGCCGGCCCCGAACCGTTCGCCCGTGCGCTTCACACAGGACAGAAATTTCTGGGCTTCGATGGTAAGATCCCGGGCCTGGTCCGTTTGTGCCAGGCAGTTGTCGCACATGCCGCAGTCATCGTGTTTCGCGG
Organism: Desulfotignum sp.; assembly: GCA_034522435.1. GTDB lineage: Bacteria > Desulfobacterota > Desulfobacteria > Desulfobacterales > Desulfobacteraceae > Desulfotignum. The sequence goes on along the minus strand of JAXHLJ010000014.1, from coordinate 20,150 downwards.
TCTCCCCGAAATAAGCCAGCAGCAGTTTTTTGCGGCAGTCTTCGGCCTCGGCAAACCGCACCATGTCCTCCAGATGAAACCAGGCGGCCCGGTTCCGCTGTTCATCCGGGCCGGTGACAAGGGATTTCAACCGGGGGATGTCTCCATGGGAGAACAGGAGCAGACATTCGGATTCCAGGCCGTCGCGCCCGGCCCGGCCGATCTCCTGGTAATAGTTTTCAACGCTTTTGGGCAGGTCGTAATGCAGCACGAACCGGACATTGGGTTTGTCAATGCCCATGCCAAAGGCGATGGTGGCCACCATGATCCGGACATCGTCCCGGATGAACGCCGTCTGGAACCGGTGCCGGTCCGCATCATCCAGGCCCGCATGGTAGGGCCGGACGGAAAATCCCCGGGCCGCCAGCTGGCTGGACAGCGCCTCTACCTGTTTTCTGGACAGACAGTAGATGATACCGGAATCCTCTTTGTGGGAGCTGAGAAAATCCAGAGTCTGTTGCAGCGGGGTGTCCTTGAACATCACCCGGATCAGCAGGTTTTCCCGGTCAAAGCTGCCGATGAACGCCTTGAACCCGGTATCGTGTGAAAATCCGAGACTGGCCTGGATGTCTTTTTGCACCGCAGGCGTTGCCGTGGCCGTGAAGGCGGCGCAGGCCGCTTCGGGAAACTGCTGCCGGATCTGTGCCAGGTGCCGGTATTCCGGCCGGAAATCATGACCCCAGGCGGAAATGCAGTGGGCTTCGTCAATGGCCAGACAGTCCACGGTCACGCTTTCAAGCATGTCCAGGATCTGGGGCCGGACCAGGGATTCCGGAGCGATATACAGCAGTTTGACCCGGTGTTGACGGATCAGCGACACATGGTGCCGGTACTGGTCCGAAGGCAGGCTCGAGTTCAGGCATACCGCGGAAACCCCCATCTCTTTGAGCTGGTCCACCTGGTCCTTCATCAAAGAGATCAACGGGGACACCACAATGGTGAGCCCCTCAAACATCAGTGCCGGCAGCTGAAAGCACAGGGATTTACCGCCGCCGGTGGGAAGGACCACCAGGGTATCTTTTTTCTTCAGAATGTGGTCGATGATCTCCTGTTGAAGGGGCCGGAAATCATCATATCCAAAGACTGTTTTTAGAATTTCCATGGCATTGTTCCCTGACTCTCTGCGGTGTCGAAATTTCAACTATAATGCTGGGGCAACCGAATTTTTCATGTTACTATACCTGGAAACAGTGTCAGATGCAAATAAGCATCGTTATGGAGCAGACATCTTGGATCGATTTGAAATCACGGCCGGCCGGGTTTTGTTTTTTTATACGGCCCTTGAGCAGAGTCAGCAGGACCGCCTGTTTACAAAGGCTTTTTTGAAACAGATACTGGCCGGGTGTACCGGCTGTGCTGCCGAAACCATCGCGTTCACTGAAAACAGGTATGGCAAGCCGGCGCTGGCTTCGGGCATCACAGACCTGCCGGTTTGTTTCAACCTCTCCCACACCAGAGACCTGGTGGTCTGTGCTGTCACCCTGGGGCACCGGATCGGGGTGGACGTTGAACATGTGCAGCGCAGGGTGGATCTTTCCATTGCAGACCGGTTTTTTTCACACCAGGAGGCAGAAGCCATTTCTCGGGCGGACGCGTCTTTGAAGCAAACACTTTTTTTCCGGTTCTGGACATTGAAAGAGGCCTGTGCCAAGGCAATGGGCAGAGGCCTTGCCATCGGCCTCGATCAATTCAGCTTTGTTCTGGACCGGCCTGAGATTCAGGTGCGGTTTCATCGGTCCGGTCCCGGTCAGGACCATTCCGGACACGGGTCCGGGCACTGGCAGTTTTTTCAGTTTTCGCCCGTGCCCGGATACATGGCCGCGGTTGCGGTGAACAAAAAAGACGACTCCCCGCTGACCCTGTCGGTTCATCCCTATTAAATCACGCCCTGGTCCAGCATGGCATCCACCACCTTGACAAACCCGGCGATGTTGGCACCGGCCACATAGTTTCCGGGAAATCCGTGCTCTTCGGCCGCTTCCAGACAGATCTGGTGGATGTTTTTCATGATGGTTTTCAGTCGGTCATCCACCTCCTGCCGGGGCCAGCTGAGCCGCATGCTGTTCTGGGCCATTTCCAGGGCCGACACCGCCACACCGCCGGCATTGGCGGCCTTGCCCGGCGCAAACAGGATCTTTTCATCCAGAAACAGGTCCACCGCCTCCGGGTCACAGGGCATGTCCGCCCCTTCGCACACCAGGGTCACCATGTTGTTCACCAGATGTTGCGCATCTTTGGCATTGAGTTCATTCTGGGTGGCGCAGGGAAACGCGCAGTCCGCAGGAATATCCCACATGGGCTCATGATCCAGGGCGGCATCATGTTCCACATAGACCGCTTCCGAATATTTGTTGACATATTCCTTGATCCGGCCCCGCCGGAAGTTTTTCAGCCGCTTGATATAATCCAGCCGGCCGGCATTCGATGCCCTCTTCATCAAAGATATACCCCGAGGAATCCGACATGGTCAAAATTTTTGCCCCGGATTCGATGAGCTTTTCCGCGGCATGCTGGGCCACGTTGCCGGATCCGGAGAGCAGGCAGGTCTTTTTTTCCAGGGTCTGGTTCCGGGTATTGAGCATCTGGGCCGCAAAATACACCATGCCGTATCCCGTGGCTTCGGGCCGGATCAGGCTGCCCCCTAAAGTCAGGCTTTTTCCGGTCAGAATCCCGGAAAATTCGCCGTGAATTTTCTTGTACATGCCGAACAGATAACCGATCTCCCGGGTCCCCACCCCGATGTCGGCGGTGAGAATATCTTTGTTGGGACCGATGTGCTGATGCAGTTCCGCCATAAAGCTCTGGCAGAACCGCATCACTTCCCGGTCCGATTTTCCCTTGGGATCGAAATCAGCGCCGCCGCAGGCACCGCCCATGTTCATGGTGGTGAGCGCGTTTTTGAACACCTGTTCAAAGGCCAGAAATTTCATGATGCTCAACGTGACGGACGGGTGGAACCGCAGTCCCCCCACATACGGCCCGATGGCACTGTTCATGCCCACCCGGAACCCCCGGTTGATCTGGACCTGGCCCTGGTCGTCCACCCAGGGAACGCAGAACATGAACACTTTTTCCGGTTCGGTGATCCGCTTGAGCACCGCTTCCTGGCGGTATTCCGGATGACGGTCGATGAGCGGTTTCACCGATGCCAGCACCTTGTCCACCGCCTGAAGGAACTCGTGTTCCCCCGGATTTTTCGTCTTGATGACAGACAGAATATCAGACATGTCTTTCTCCTGTATGGTTATGCGTCAATGATCTGCAGGGCCTCTTCCCGATAGGCATCCATGACGTAAGGAATCTGTGTTATTTTGGCGCACTCTTCGGTCAGGGCAAAAATATCTTTCCGGCTGATATGGGGCACGGCCCAGTTGCGTGACCCGGCCATAATCTGCTGGAGACCCACCTTGATCTTGTCCACGGCACTGTAGATACCGACGGCGCCCAGGGGCATGGTGTCGATCTCTTTGCCGTAAGTTTCCCTGAGCACCTCATAGTTCATGAAGATTTCATCTCTGGTGGTGCCGTACCTGGAAACGGTGGAGGGCAGACCGCCGTCTTGGTTTTTCAGCCAGCGCTCCGTGTTTTTTCCCACCATGCCCGGAATCATCAAGGCCCGGCCCATGCAGACCGCTTTGCAGTAGGGGGCGCCTAACGCCAGGGCTTTGAACACATGGTCTTCGGACGAAAATCCGCCGGCAAAGGCGATGTCCGGCACGGGCAGGCCCCGTTTTTCCAGGCGCTGGCACAGCTCATATGCCATGGCATGCAGGTAAATGGACGGAATCCCCCATTCGGTCATCATGCGCCACGGACTCATGCCGGTACCGCCCGGGGCCCCGTCAATGGTGAGCAGATCGATTTTCGCATCACTGGACCAACGGATGGCCATGGCCAGTTCCCGCATGGGATAGGCCCCGGTCTTGAGGGTGATTCGTCTGGCCCCCAGGCTTCTCAAGCGTTCCACTTCTTTCATGAAACTGTCCTGGTCGATGAACCCCAGGCGGGAATGGCGTTCGAACTGTTTGAGGGGGCCGGCTTTGAACGCGGCCTGATAGGCCGGCATTTCCGGATCCGGGGTGACGATGTATCCCCGTTTTTTCAGCTCGATGGCCCGTTTCAGGGAGTTGACCTTGATCTCGCCGCCGATGCATTTGGCCCCCTGCCCCCATTTGAGCTCAATGGTTTCCACGCCCAGTTTTTCGATGACATATTCCGCCACCCCGTTGCGGGTGTCTTCCACGTTGAGTTGAACCAGGATATCGCCGTATCCGTCATGAAACCGCCGGTATTCGGTGATCCGCCGGTCCATTTCCGGGGATTTGGTCACTTTGCCGTGTTTGTCCAGTTCCAGGTTGGGGTCGATGCCGCAGACATTTTCCCCGCACACCAGGGTGATGCCGCTGATGGCCGCGCCGATGGCGAAATGTTCCCAGTTTTTCTGGGCGATTTCCGTGCTGCCCAGGGCCCCGGTAAAGATGGGCACCTTCATTTTCACCTTGTCGGTCACCCCGTATTCGGTTTCCGTGTTCACGGCCGGAAAGGTGGCCTTGTCCGGGTCCGGATCCATGCCTTTGGCGCCCAGGGCATATCCCATGATGTTCAGGTGGGAGTAATCCACGGGATAATCCTTGTCCGCACCGGCGGTGATGCTGCCGAAGGGCTCGGGATACAGCAGCTCCCTGCCCCTGAACGTGGCATGGAACAGGTCGCAGTTGCCTTTGCATCCGTCGATGCACCGGCTGCAGATCCCGGACTGGGGCGCTATGTTCCGGGACCGGTTTTTTGTCTGTAAGGCGTCATTGGCATTGGGCTTTTGTAGGTTCATGATTCCTCCTGATTCAATGCATGGGTTGTTTTCAGTTTATCGACATTATTGTAAACCGGAATTTTTAATCCAGTTTGCCTTTCAGTAAATCTCCCAGCCCGGCAAAGGGATTGGAGGTTCCTCCTTTTTCCGAAGACCGGTCAGCCGGCGATTCTGAATAGGCATCGGCAACCTGATCCCGGGAGTGCACATTATCATGGCAGTAAATACACAGCAACTCCCAATTGCTGCCGTCCGGCGGATTGTTGTCATGGTTGTGGTCCTTGTGGTGGACGGTCAGTTCCTTCAGACGTTTGCCTTCAAACTCCCTGCCGCAATGGCCGCAGATCCAGGGAAACAGCTTGAGGGCTTTTTCCCGGTAGGTTTTTTCCCGCTCCTTCCGGGTTTTGTGAACTTCAGAAAGAATGGCATTAAATTTTTTATCATCGGTTGAAGCCATGTGTCGGTTTCCTTATATTGTTATAATGGAAAATGTGATAAAAATTTTGTAATTTTTAAGAATTACTGGCTAACTTTCGTTTTTCTAACAAACCGGAACATTTCAGTGCTGTTGTCATAACCGCATCAAAAAATGCTGTCGCTGTTTTCTCGCAATATTGGCCAAGCTTTTTCAATTCGTTGCCGGCAAGCGTCATTATCCTGTAAAGCGATTCAACAAACGAAATATCGGAGACCTCGTCACAGCAGGCATAGAACAATTCACCAAAGGTCCTGTCATCAGTCTCTATCCGATGCTGGTAGGCTAAAAACATATACCGCAGAAAAACAATCGTGGTGTGGGCCACCAAGGCATCATAGTCGCGGCATTGCATTTCCTTTGCCAGTTTCAGATGCTGTTTTGCCATTTTGAAAAACACCTCGATATCCCAGCGTTTGCCGTAAATTCGAACGATGTCTTCATTTGACAGATCAAGGTCCGTGGATATCAATGCCAGCCAGTCCGTTTTACGCCTGTCCCGCACAAACACGAGTCTGGCAGATTGTCCGCCTTTTAACGTGACCAACGCACTTGCCAGGATCTTTGCACGGCCACGGCGTTTTTTGATCTGCCGATAGATCGCCTTCACATCCATTGAGTGACCATTGTATTCATAGTGAATCTTTGGGGTTTTCTTCACCATGCCAATCACATTTATATTTTTGGCTAATGCTGTAATGGTCGCGGGCATTGCAAACCAGCTGTCCATCAGCAGATATCTGGCCCGGACACCCGCCGCCAAAATCCGCTCGACCATGGCTTCCAGATTTTCCGGGGCTTTGACCACGGCTTCCTGGCGCCGTTGCCATGCACAACACCTCTTGTCCATTGATTTGCGATTATCACAAAGCCGGTTTTTGGCATCCGCAGATGACAGCAGGGAAAAATCCAATGGCAGACAGCTATAACCGTCAGACCAGCAGACCGTGAGCATCCGAAATCCTTTGATATATCGATCATTACTATGATCCCACACCCGGGACAACAGCTCTACCGCTTTGGACCGGGAACGGTCATAAGGGCTGTCATCCACAATCAGAACAGATTCACGGTCTTCATCTGTCAGCCGGTTCAAAAAACCGTAAAGTTTTGTGCCGATGCCCAACAACAGCTTTCTCCAATTGGATTGGCACCCCTTCAGAACATCATAGGCTGCGTCTTTACCAAACGCCAGGGTGTCATTGGTTGCAATGCCCCTGAAAAAATTTTGCCCCACAAAGGGCAGGGTGAAAATGGCCAGAATCAACTTACGCACACTATGCCCATGCCGTTTTCTAATGCCGCATTGATGCAGCGAAGTAGCAATTTTAAACTGGTTGAAAAAGCCATCAATTTTGCCAAAAATTTTAATGTCCGCTTGCGTTTCCGTATCAATCTTGGTATGTATCATTTGAGCCCTTTCTGTTTGATATTATTGTGTTTTTTGTCGAATTCAGTATATATCAAACAGTTGGGCTCTTCAAGTTATTTTTGATATTATTTCAAATAGTTATGCCCTTTTTTTCATTGTTCGGCTGAATCCCGAAAGTTGAGTGAATTTACAATTAACCAGTGGATTGACCAGTCAGGCAAGCTTGATTTATAAGAAAAAAAACACAAATTTGGCAATCACGGATTTGTCCATGGTTCCCAGGGTTTTTCTCATAATCGGGCAGCGGTCCTTGTTTTATGGTACTTTGTCCGATTTTTTTGTTAAAACTAATTTTTTCATGGTATACTGACAGGCCATGGCAGTCATCACACCATAGAGGACAAAGATTGATGAAAAAATATGTGAACCATTGTTTCACAAACGGCCGAATCCGGCTGATCCTGTTTCTGACGGCAGCGATCCTGGTTGTTTTTTTCAGGACAGAGACACTGCCGGCAGCGGATAAAACCATTCATGTCATCCCTGTGACCGGTACGGTGGAGCCGGGATGGCCGCTTTCATCAAAAGAAGCGTTGATGAGATTCTGGCTGCCGATGCCAGATGCCCTGATAGTGTTCAAGCTGGATTCCTTCGGCGGGCGGGTGGATGCGGCCCTGGAAATCGTGGAGATCCTTTTGGCCATTCCAATGGGACAGTCCATCTCATTTGTGGAAAAACGGGCCATTTCCGCCGGGGCCCTCATTGCCCTGGCCGGCAATGTCCTGGTCATGAAGGCACAACACCCTGATCGGGGACTGTGCCCCCATTATCCAGACCAGTGAAGGTCAGAAAGAGATGGGGGAAAAAACCCAGACCGTGCTCAGGGCACAGTTCCGGACCCTGGCCAAGAAAAACGGCTATCCGGAGGTGCTGGCGGAATCCATGGTTACCAAAAGCATGGAGGTCTACCAGGTCGTCCTGGATGGAGAAACCGTGTATATGGACAAAGTCAGGTTCAATGATCTGACCGAACAAGAAAAAGAGGGTATCACCAAAAAGAGAACAGTTGTGGCCGAAGGAGAACTGCTGACCATGGATGATGTGGAAGCAAGGAACCTGGGATTTTCCAAGGCCAGTGTCACAGACCTTGATCAGGCACTGGCACATCTGGGATATGAAAACTATATCCTGGCATACATGGCAGAATCCTGGTCCGGAACGCTTTGTCCGGTTTCTCCAGCCGCTTTTGCCCATCCTCATGCTGGTTGGGCTCGGTGCCCTGTATACGGAGATAAAGGCCCCGGGTTTCGGGATATTCGGGATCATCGGCATTGTCTGCCTGGGCCTGGTCTTTTTGAACCAGTACCTGGTGGGACTGGCAGATTACACGCGAGCTGCTGCTGCTGCTCATCGGCACGCTGCTTATGGCGGTGGAAATTTTGGTGCTGCCGGGATTCGGCGTGGCAGGCATTGCCGGGATCATGGTTCTGGCAGCCGGCCTGGTTCTCGCCTTTCAGGGATTTGTGCTGCCGGATCCTAAAATGCCCTGGGAAGGCCGTCTGATGATCCGGAACCTGGCCATGGTTGTGGGGGTTTTTGCCGGGGCCCTGGATATTTTCTCTGTTCATGCTCCAGATTTGTACTGCCCGGGTTGTCCAGGCTGATAAAAGGCCCGTATCTGGAAGCCACCCTTGGCGAGGCCCTGGTGGGATCGGACGAGGCCCGTTTCGTGGCTGTGGGACAGTCAGGCAGGGCGATCACCGCATTGCGGCCTTCGGGAAAAATCAAGATCGGACCCAGGAGAATCGATGCCATCACACGAGGCGAATTCCTGGAACCCGGGCACCCCTGTGACCGTGGATGCGCCTGGAACAGAACCACGTGGTGGTGAAAGCGGTGGATACAGACAACACGGCATCCAAAAAGGCGGCATCATGACATCCTATATATTTCCCATATTACTGCAACTGCTCGGACTGGTGGTCATTGTGGTGGAGATCTTTGTCCCTTCTTTGGGGCTTTTGGCGGCGATGGCCGCCGGGATATTGGGTTATTCCCTATATCTTGTTTTTTCCACCATCTCCTTTACTGCGGGTATGGTGTTTCTGGGTGTGGATATCTCTTTGGTACCGGTTATTCTGGTTCTGGGATTCAAGGCCCTGGGGGCCTCTTCCCTGTCTTTGCATAAAAAATTGTCCAGCAAAGAGGATTTTCCCAGGCCCCGGATCTGGCATCATGGAAGGGAAAAAAGGGAGAAGCGATAACGGATTTACGGCCTTCAGGCACGGTCATGATAGAGGAAAAGCGCCTGGATGCGGTAACCGACGGAGAATATGTGGATGCCGGTACACCGGTTGTGGTGACCCTGGTGTCTGGAAACAGAATCGTGGTTGACAAAATCGAATAAGGAGAAGCAGACATGGATTTTATGTACATCCTGATCATTATTGCCGGGATTATCGGCGTGGCCCTGTTTTATTTTATTTTTTCCTATATAGCCCTGTGGCTGCAGGCATTGGTGTCCGGGGCAAAGGTCGGACTGATCAACATCATTTTCATGCGGTTTCGAAAAGTGCCCCCCAAATTGATTGTGGAATCCAAGATCATGGCGGTGAAAGCCGGCATGGAGATTGCCACGGACAGCCTGGAATCCCATTTTCTGGCCGGCGGAATGTGTCCCGGGTGATCCAGGCCCTGATTGCCGCGGACAAGGCCAATATCGATCTGACCTTTAACCGGGCAGCCGCCATTGACCTGGCCGGCCGGGATGTGTTGGAAGCGGTGCAGATGTCGGTGAATCCCAAGGTCATTGAAACCCCTCTGGTTGCGGCCATGGCCAAGGACGGCATCCAGTTGAAAGCGATTTCAAGGGTCACTGTGCGGGCCAATATTGACCGCCTGGTGGGCGGTGCCGGTGCTGAAACCATCCTGGCACGGGTGGGAGAAGGCATTGTTACCACCATCGGGTCAGCTGAAACCCACAAAAAAGTGCTGGAAAACCCGGATATGATTTCCAAGACGGTCCTTAAAAAAGGCCTGGATGCCGGTACCGCCTATGAAATTCTGTCCATTGATATTGCAGATGTGGATGTGGGCAAAAACATCGGAGCCGAGCTGGAAACCGACCGGGCCGAGGCAGACAAGAAAATCGCCCAGGCCAAGGCCGAAGAAAAACGGGCCATGGCATTTGCAACGGAACAGGAGATGCGGGCACGGGTCCAGGAGATGCAGGCCAAGGTGGTGGAAGCCGAAGCCCAGGTGCCCCTGGCCATGGCAGAAGCCTTCAGAAGCGGCAACCTTGGCATCATGGATTATTACAAAATGAAGAATGTGGCAGCGGATACAAAGATGCGGGACCAGATCTCCAAGGGAGAAGACGGAACCGGCCGGGATGATCAATCATCATAATTGTTGAGGCATAAAGCGGCGGGCTTCGGGCAAGACCCGATTCGCCTGGAAAACCCGCCGCTTCACAAGGAGAACGTATGGATCTGGAAACCCTGATCAACATTATTCTGGTTTTTTTGTTTCTGCTGATCACCACCCTTGTCAGGGGGCTGAAGGCCAGACAGAAGAATAAAAAGGTGAAAACGCAAAAACAGTCGGCCAAACCATCGGTGTTTTCGTTTTTCCAGAAAATCAGAGATCAGATACAGGAATCTTTGCAGGAACTGGAAAGACAGGCCCGGGAAAAACGGGCAGACAGAAAGCCGGAACCGGAACCATCAGACAGCACTTTCTGGGATGAGCTGTCCGACGAAGAGGAGATCCAGGACAAATTGGAGAAACCGCGGGAACGGGAACGGAAACCGGAATATGCTTATACACGGGATCAGACCGAGGATCCGACTCAGAAAATGGCACCGGAAGTCCAGGTTCAGGACCGGGAAATCAAAACCCCGTCTTCTTCCAAAGAGGTGCCGCCGCCCACCATTCACCCGTATGGCCGAAGACCCAGCCTGCGGCAGGCGGTGGTCTGGGCCGAGATTATCGGCAAACCCGCGGCTTTGAAAAAAGACCCGCCCGGATCGGTGTTTTAGGCATCCGGCAGACAGGTGGGATGCAAACGTCAATGAAGTGGCCAGAGACACCTTTTTGGTAAATATGTGGAAAAAACGTGGGAGACAGATGAATTCTCAACCTGCGTCGGTCAACAGATATTAGCGGTGAAAGACCTTTTATGATAGAAAACAATTTTGACATTGCTTTTATCGCTGATCTGGCGCTTCGTGAAAAACAGATTCAGCAGAATTACCGCCCTGTAATCGCTGTTCACAAATGGTTTGCCAGACGTCCCGGTACCTTGTTCAGGGGGCTTTTGCTGTCGGAATTTCCTGGGCAGCAAACCACTGCGGGACACCTTTTATGAATCCAACAATTTTTCAGGTCTTCATGTTGCCGTACCCGTTTATGGGAGGCGGCACACCTGTACTTGAAGCCAATAGAACCGGCTGTGATATTACCGGATTTGATATCAATCCCATGGCCTATTGGATCGTCAAGCAGGAGATCGAACATCTTGACCTTGCAGCCTATGCTGCTGCCGCCGCGGAACTAAGGACGTCACTTGAAGCAAGGATTGGCCATCTGTATCGCACGCGGTGTGTGTTATGTGGTTCGGACAAAGCGCATGTTAAATATTTTCTCTGGATAAAAAATATTGCATGCAAAGCGTGTGGTGAACCTATTGATTTGTTTCAAAAATATCTGATTGCAACAGATGCAAGACATCCCAGAAATGTGTTTGTCTGTCCGGATTGCGGTGAATTGACAGAAACCGGCAACCGGAAAGATCCGGGATCATGCGCACATTGTCATACAGGATTGATGTATGACGGGCCTGCCGGAAGGGGTCGCTGTAAATGTCGATCTTGCGGAACCGATAACCGGTTTCCTGACTCTGGGAACGGACCTCCCCGTCACCGCCTGTTTGCCATGGAATACTATTGCAAAAGCTGCAAAATCGTCTCATACCGGCCGTTTTTCAAAAAACCGGATGCAGAAGACATCCAAAAGACCAATGCAAGCGGAGAAGATGTGGGCATCTATCTCGGCCCGGTTTGTTCCGGATGATAGAATACGCAGTGGGGATGAAAGCAACCGGCTTCACCGGTGGGGGTATCGATATTACCAGGAAATGTTCAATACAAGGCAGCTTCTGGGGCTGGAGCTTTCCGCACAAATGATTTCCGAGGTTCCTGATGAACGGGTACGCAATGCACTGAGCACCAATCTTTCTGATTTGCTGCGGTACCAGAACATGGTGTGCCGATATGATACAAAAGCGTTGAAATCCCTTGATATTTTTTCCATTCACGGGTTTCCTGTGGGGTTGGTGCAGTGCGAATCCAATTTTCCCGGTATTATGGAACCGGGCCGGTATACCTGTGTTGGCAGTGGCGGCTGGGCCAATATCATTGAAAAGTTCAAAAAAGCAAAAGCATATTGTGACCAGCCATTTGAAGTGCAGGTTGTGGGACGAAAGAAAAAAATCATTCCCATTACTGAAGAATGGATCGGAGACCGGTTTAATGGAGTGGGTTCCGTCAATATTCGGAAAGTCGATATTTCATGCCGGGATGCTGCCAGTGCCGATCTGCCGGATAATTCGCTGGATGCCGTTTTTACAGATCCGCCTTATTTTGGCAATGTCCAATATGCCGAACTCATGGATTTCTGTTATGTCTGGTTGAAAAAACTGGTGGGGCATACATCTTCCGCTTTTGATGCCCCATCAACCAGAAATGTACATGAATTGACCGGAAACGTTGATATGGGCCGTGATTTGAATCATTTTACCAATGGACTGTCAACGGTATTTCAGCGCATGGCAAAGGCATTGAAAAAAGGCGCCCCGTTTGTTTTTACATATCACCATAACAAACTGGAGGCGTATTATCCTGTGGCAGTGGCAATCCTGGATGCCGATCTGGTCTGTTCGGCATCACTTCCCTGTCCCGGTGAAATGGGCGGCTCCATTCATATAAACGGTACTGGATCATCGTATCATTGATACGGTGTTTGTCTGCCGTTCAACCGGTTCCATGAAGCGCAAATGGCTGGCTGATTCACCGCAGGCGGTTGCAGAGATTGTAAATGCGGTATATCGGCTGCCTTAAAAATGGGAAATGTCAAACCAACTCCGGGTGATATCCGGTGCATGATTTTTCGGCCACATGGTTCGTCTGGCCATCTGGTCTTTGCGGCACAGGTGGGAAAAAGACAAACCGGTCTTGTCACGCATAGCAAAAGTCGCCACCTGGCTGATGCAGTTCGGACGACTGGTGGAAATCGAACAGTTTGTAGAACACGACAGGACTCATACAAACCTTGATAATACCTTGTTTACCATCAATGAACCGCAGGAGAAACTACGAAACCGGAAAATACAGAAATATCCCTTTTGAAGCGGCTGCAGAAGAGATCCTCAAGGACATTGACACCTATATTGACAGTGTGTTTTCATGCCTTGAATCAGAGTTTCTTGTCATGCCCAAGGGAGAAGGGTTCTGTTGAATACCCGGTTTTTGAACGTGGATACGAGGCATTGAAGGCGGTAACCAAAGGATTTTCCCGGCTGGATCCTGAAAAAATTTTCCCGGTATCGGTTTCCGAACCAATCTCGCTTGTGGTTCTGCGGGCCATGCTGGGGTTTACGCCCGCCTGAATGGGGATATGTTACAACGCAGAGAACAGGCGTTTCCGTCACACAGGGGTTTGTACGGTCACTTGACCGGAAAATTCGGATATCCCCTGAAACGGCGCTCAAGATCAATGGGGTCGTTGGGGATCGGGTTGACGCGCTGGTTCATACCGCATGTGAATTGTTATCAGAAGGCGCACCAAAAATGGAGACAGCGCTACTGCACCGTCTGGACAAAGCTGATACCAGACAAGGAATTGCCAGCATCAAAAATCTTTCCCGAATAGGGGCGCCGTATGCCATGCTGCTGTATGAACGGCTTCTTGGAAGGCCTTTTGCCGGGCATCGTGATTCTGTGAGCGACATCATTGGTGACAGCCTGGAATCTGCCATCGAAGAAGTTCTCACCAGATCTGCCATCAGTTTTCGAAAAACCAAGCGGGCGGAAAGGATTGAGGGATTTGATCAGTCTCCGGATTTTATTGTTCCCAGTGAATTTAATCCCAGATCATCATCGAAGCCAAAATTACGGAAGATGATGGCACAGCACGTGACAAAGTGACACGTATTCAGCATCTTGGCGAATTGAGTCTTGCCGGCCGGCGTGCAGACGATCCGAAATATGAAGTGATCGCATGTATAGGGGGGCGTGGTTTCGGGGTGCGCAGAGAAGATATGAAAAAAATGATTATTGCCACAAGGGGCAAGGTTTTTACCTTGAAAACGCTGGACCGGTTGATTGCGTGTACCCGGTTGAAAGAATTTCAGGCAGAACAGCCATAATATGCGCTATTGATCCTGCACCGTTTCCGGTACCGGGTCGATCCCAGACCGGGTCAGTTAGATCCCTTTGAACCGGGCCTCCCGCCGTTCCAGAAAAGAGGCCAGGCCTTCCTGGACATCCCGGGATTTCATCAGGGGCATCAGGTCCGGCAGCAGGCGGTCGATGGCGGCCTGATCTCCGTGTGACCGGGCCAGACGGCTGGATTGCAGGGAGGCGGCAACGCCCAGAGGGGCCTGTTTTGAAATGGTATCGGCAATGGCCAGGGCCGTCTCCAGACAGGCGTCCGGCGGCGTCACCTCCTGAACCAGCCCCAGACGGAACGCTTCTTCTGCCGTGATCTCATCACCGGTCAACAGATACCGCATGGCATTTCCCCACCCCACTTCCTGGAAACAGACGCACCGTAGCACCCCCCACCGGATAGATGCCCCGCTTGATCTCGATCTGGCCGAACCGGGCGGTGTCTGCCGCCACCCTTATATCACAGGCCAGCAGCAGCTCCAGTCCGATGGTCAGGCAGATGCCCTGGACCGCCATGACCACGGGTTTGCCCACCTGCCGGTCCGGATCCAGACCCAGAGGGTCCAGCCCATTCTCAGGCAGTTCAGGAAACCGTCCTTTTGAAAAGCAGTCCGCCCATTCCGGCAGATCCAGACCGGCGGTAAAATGGTCTCCTTTGGCATACAACACCCCGCACCGAAGATTCGGGTTCCGGTGCAGCTCGCCATAGGCAAGGCTCAGCTGCCGGTACAGATCCAGATCGAATGCATTGCGCTTTTCAGGCCGGTTCAACCCCATGAGCAGCACATGGCCCCGGGTGTCCACGATCAGCTTGCTGCCTGGTGTCCTGTCTTCTGCTGTCATAGGATCATTGCCCATTTTCTGTTGCCTCCTTGAAATACACATCGGTTCCATCTTTCTTGCAACCGCCGGATACATACCATTTTCGTGCTTCAGACACAATGGGTTGACAACACAAACCGCAATTTTCCCCGGGTTGTGGGCATGACATGCCTGCTGGTTCGACATCCCGGCATTGCATCTGCTGCAAAAAGGCGATATATTGAGATATTCATTACAAGAATACCTGTAACCCGTCTCATCACAGAGGATAACCACCATGAAAGACGCGCTTTTGACCAACGCACAAAAACTCGAGCCGCCGGCTGAAACAGCTATCCGGGAATTTGAGAACAAATGGGAACAGATCGCCGCCGAAGGCACCCGGCTGCTCATGGCCAGGCCGGACCTTGAGAAACTGGTGGGCACGGGCAATGAACAGATGGCGGAAGACAACAACCGCAATTTTCCCCGGTTCATGTTGTCCCTGTTTTCCGATTACCAGCCTGCCGTGTTTGTGGAAACCGTGCTCTGGGTGTTCCGGGCCTACCGGTCCCACGGGTTTCAAACCACTTACTGGGCCGCCAATCTCAACATCTGGGTGGACCTGCTGCAAAAAAAACTGTCCGCAGATGCGTGGCAGCAGATTTATCCCTTCTACAACTGGCTGATCGTCAACATTCCAAAGTTTACCGCCATCACTGACGCGGATCTGGCAGACTCCTCTTCAAACCGCCCGGATCACCTTCATGGTGCAGGAACACAGAAATGATCACCGGGGCCCTGTACCAACAATACCTGACCCTGCTTTTGGACGGAAACCGCCGGGCCTGCGCTCAAATTGTCCAGCAACTGCTGGAAGAGGACATCGAGATTCAGACCTTGTATGCCGACCTGTTTCAGAAAAGCCTTTACGAGGTGGGCCGTCTGTGGGAGTTCAACCAAATCTCGGTGGCCAAAGAACACCTGGTGACCGCCATCACCGAAGGGCTGCTGAACCTGGTCTATCCCCGGCTGTTTGAAAAAACATCCTCTGATTCCCAAAACGAGAAGAAAGTGGTCATTTCCTGTGCGGCCAACGAATTTCACCAGGTGGGCGGCAAAATGGTGGCGGATATTTTTGAACTCAACGGCTGGGACAGCCAGTTTCTGGGGGCCAACACCCCGGTGGACCACATGCTGGCCCATATCCAGGATGAAAAGCCCGACCTGGTGGGACTGTCTGTGAGCGTCTATTTCAACATGCCGGCACTCAAATCCGGGCTGGCGGCCATCCGGGGGAATTTCCTTCACCTGGATATCATGGTGGGGGGGCAGGCATTCAACTGGGGCGGCACCGAAATCATCAAGCAGTATGCGGGAACAGCGTATGTTCCGTCCCTTGACCGGCTCACCTCCCTGATTGCGGCTTGAAAATGATGCAGGAAACCAGACAGGAGCCGGTGCTTCATTATCTTGTCCATCAGGCACCAGTGTTGTTTCTGGTTCTGGATCGACACGGCATCATTCGCCAGGTCAACCGGTTTGGATCCCGGCTGCTGGGTTCGGATACTGCGGGAAAGCCGTTTCAGGACATCCTCAACGATTTTCATCACACCTTTCGCCTGGAACATGCCGTTGCCTGTTCCGAGACCGTTCATATGCTGGATTTTGACATATTGTCCGGGAATGCTCAGACCTATCACTGCCTTTTTTATTCATTCAGCGACCAGATTCTGGTCTTCGGACATCTGGATCTGGATGAAATTGAATCCTTGAGCAGCGAGCTGCTGGCAGTCAATCAGGAGTTGAACAACCTGACCCGGGAGCTGAACAGGAAAAACCGGGAACTGACCCGGGCCAATGAAAAAGTTCTGGTACTTTCCCGCACCGATTCTTTGACCGGTCTGGCCAACCGGGGGTATTTCTCCGAACGGATCGAACAGATGATCTCCCTGGCCGCCCGCAAATTGCAACCACTGTCCCTGATCATGACCGATATCGACCAGTTCAAGGCCATCAACGACACCTATGGCCATGATGCCGGGGACCGGGTGCTTCAGGGGTTTGCCGGCCTGATGAAAACCAGCACCCGGACCGAAGACCTGGTGGCCCGTTTCGGCGGGGAAGAGTTCATTATCCTGCTGCCCCTCACAGACATTTGTGAAGCCCATGCCTATGCGGAACGGATCCGGCTGGCCCTGCCCCGAAAAGACCTGCTGCAGAATGGTCATCCCATTACCGCCAGCTTCGGGGTCAGCCAGCTGCTGCCGGATGAAACCAGCGCCGGCCTGATCAAACGGGCGGACACAGCCATGTACCGGGCCAAAAATTCGGGCCGGAACCGGACAGTGACGGCAACCGGCAATGATGGGCATCCATCCGGGATTCAACTGTCCGGCAAACCCAGACAACCATGAAAGAGACCCGGGAACAGGCCGTATACACCTATGTCACCCGGCAGTCGCAGGATCTGTTTTTTGTGCTGTCCCGGGACGGCCATATTCTCGAAGCAAACGAATCCGCCCGGACCCTTACCGGGTGCCGGGAAAATGAGACCGCGTTTTCAGACCTGGTGGTGGATTTTGCCGGGATATTCAATCTCACGGATCTGGTCCAGGCCCCGGAAGGTCCCCATCGGCTGAACATTGAAACAGCGGCCGGCCGGCCCCAGAGCTATGATTTTTATTTTTCGCAGGTCCACCCCCTTGTCCTGGCCTTTGGCCGGCTGGATGCCCGGGAACTGGAACATCTGCAAAGACAGATGCTGTCGTTGAATCAGGAGCTGAACAACCTGACCCGCCGGCTCCACAAGCAAAACGCCCAACTGGCCCGGCTGAATCAGGAAAAAAATCAATTTCTGGGCATGGCGGCCCATGATCTGCGAAAACCCATCGGCCTGATTCTCACCTATAGTGAATTTTTGCTGGATGAGGCGGCCCGGGACCTGAACACGGAACATCAGACATTTTTATCCACCATCCATAAGCGATCATTGTTCATGAAACACCTGGTGGATGATTTTCTGGATGTCAGCGCCATTGAAGCCGGGCGGTTTGATCTGGACCTCCAGCCCGTGGATATGCCGAATGTCCTGTCCACAAGTCTGGAAATCAACCGGCTGCAGGCCAGAAAAAAGGGAGTGATCCTCCAGGTGGACATGGAAGCCTGCACGAAGCCGGTTCTCATCGATGCCGCCAAAATCGAACAGGCTGTCACCAACCTGGTTTCCAACGCCATCGATTACAGCAGAAAGGGAGATACGGTCCGGGTCCGGCTTTTCCGCCAACAGGACCATCTAATGTTTTCCGTTGAAGACAAGGGACCGGGCATGTCCCGGCAGGACATGGAAAAACTGTTCACCCCGTTCGGCAGAACCCGGGCAAAAAAAACCGCCGGAGAAAAGAGCACCGGCCTTGGGTTGATGATTACCCATAAGATCGTCACGGCCCACAACGGCACGCTGCATGTGGACAGCACGCCGGACCGCGGTACCATTATAACGGTGAAACTGCCGGTTATCGACCATTTTGCAACACCAAAGGAATAAACCTGCCATGACACAGCAGATAAAAATACTGATTGTGGATGATGACCCGGATGTGCTGTTCGCCACCACCCGGCTGGTCAAAAAAGCCGGATACTTGGTAATGGAAGCTTCCACAGGCGAAGCCGCCTTGAAATCCGCCCGTGAGCAGAAACCGGACATCATCCTTCTGGATGTGGTGCTTCCGGATATCACTGGCACCGAGGTGTGCCGGCAGATCAAGGCGGATTCCCGGACCGGCGGCGGATACGTCATTCTGACTTCCGGGATGAAGACCGGCTCAAACCAGCAGGCCGACGGACTGGATGCCGGCGCGGACGGCTATATCGCCCGGCCCGTATCCAACCGGGAACTGATCGCCCGGATCGATGCCATGGTGCGGATTCTGACAGTGGAACGTGAGCGGGATCAGGTGATCGAAGAACTCAGACAGGCCCTGGCAAAGATCAAGCAGCTGAGCCGACTGTTGCCCATTTGCATGTACTGTAAAAAAATCCGGGACGACAAAGGATACTGGAGTGAGCTTCAGGCCTATATCCAGGAAAACACGGACACGGAGTTCAGCCACGGCATCTGCCGGGAATGTGCCCAAAAACATTACCCGGACTTGAACCTGTATGATACGTGAAACCGGCTGAAAAGCCTTCAAAAGGAAGTGACATGCTGCTGCCGGCAGATTCCAAAGATGACGGTCCGGTCCGGGAAAGCCTTGCGGCCATCCACTCCGCCGGCAGCCGCCGGCGTTGTTCAGGGTTGATCCGGACCCAGTCTGAACAGGTGCAGGGGCAGCGGTTCGGTGGCGATTTGCTGGATCCTGCCCGGTGTTTGAGTTTTGGTCAGGATCAGGCTGTTGGTGTATTTGCCGATCTGTTTGAGATCGCCCGGCCGCAGTTGGCCGGTCCATTTGACTTCTATCGGATGGAAACCCTGCCCATCCACATAGGCGACATCCACCTCGCCTTTGGCCTTGATGTAATACGTGGGAAAACGCCGGCGATAAAGGCCGGTCACGCAGGCTTCGACCAGCTTGCCGCACTTTTCGGGGCTGTCCAGAAAGGGCCGCAGCTGCTCGTTGAACGGGTCTTTTGCCGGGTTCAGCCAGGCATTGACCGCGTGCAGGATAAACGGATCGGTGAACATCACTTTGCGGGCCTTTTTGGGTGCCCCCATCAGTTTGTCTTCCTGCAGGGCCGGCTGGACATAGACCACGTCCATGGATTCCAGCAGGCCGATGTAATCGGCCACGGTTTGGGGATGGTCGATGGCAAGGTCCTGACACAGCGCATTCCAGGTCACCTGGGAACCCATTCGTTTCAAAACGGCCTGCAGGACCTGGCGCAGGTAATGTTCCTGCTTGTTGCGCTTGATCATATCCCCGCGGATCCAGTCACTGTACACCGCAAAGATGGCCGGCGGTATACGGTTTTCCCGGGCCAGGGCGTTGATAGCCGTCAAAAAACCGCCGTGAATCAGAAAATTGTCAAAGGCCGCAAACAGCCGCGCCATAACCCCGGCATCAACTTGCGGGACAGGCGCCATAAGGGTCTCATGTTCCGCGGCAGTCAGGGTCCGGGTCAGGGTGACCACCTCGTTGAAACCAAGGGGAAAAACCTGAAAATCAACCTGGTCGGCCATCCCTCTTCTTCCGGGAAAACACATCC
>JAXHLJ010000013.1:0-95542 GCA_034522435.1 Desulfotignum sp. | reverse complement strand
GCCATGGCCGTGAAACTGATGCACTACTGGACAATCATCCCTTCCTCCAAGGAAGCGTATGCCGACTTTATCATCAAAAAATTCATTCCCGGTGTGAACCGGCTGGGAATGCATACGGTGGCCGGCTGGTCCGTGCTGGTGGGATCCTACAGTGACGTGATCATGGAAACGGTCAGCAGCGACCTGGACCAGCTGGAAGACGCACTAAAAACCCATCAGTACCGATTGCTGAAGTCGGATCTGCTCAATCTTGTGAAAAACTACAAGACCAAGGTCATGGTTCCCATTGCCACGCGGGGAAGCTACTCCAGGAGCATTTCGCCCAGCACGGTCAAGTTCAATCAGCTGTGGAATGTTATCACCCTGAAACCCGGTGACTACAGGAATTATGAACAGTTTGTCACCCATGAGTTTTATCCGTTACTCGAAAAAATCGGGGTCCACCTGGCCGGCGAATGGGAAGCGTTGATCGGTGATGAGCCGCATACGATCTGTGAAGGCCGGGTGACCGATGTCGGGGCTCTTATCCCCGCCCTTCAGGGGTCTGAATTCCGCAAAGCCAAAAAGAAGCTCAAACAATTTGTTGAAAATTACCAGAGTCGAATTCTGTCGTTTCATGTCCGAAAAATCAAGGGATCCCGTTACGAAGGGTATGAGATGATCGGTCACTGAGGTGTTTCCATCAAAAATCGCCCTCGTGTGCAGACAGGCGGTCCTGCTTTTCAGGTGACAAAGAAAAGCAGGACCATCAGCACCAGGATGATGAACACGGCGGAAGAGCCGATGCTGAACAGCGACTGGTTGAAGGTGTCTGTAAACCGCTTTTCCACCCCTTCCGGCCCTTTGACGGGTACCCCAGTCAGATACCACAAGGGCCGGATCAGCAGCAGGCTCAACCGGGCCGGGCCGGACTGGGAAAATTTATTGAGACGTCTGGGAAGCGCTTGCCCCAGATACTGGTGCGCCCGGGCGCTCAAATAATCCATGCCTTTCTGGGCCCCCAGCAGGAAAACCCGTCCGCCCTTCCGGTAGAACCAGTCCATGTCCAGGCTGATGACCGGTTTTGGTGTCAGTTTCTTGAGAAAAACAAAAAATCCCAGGGCCGTGAACAGCAGAATCTGCAGCGATTCTGTCACATGGTAGGCGGTATAGGGCTTGTAAACGGCGGCATAGGGCAGCATGTCATACAGATACGGGGTGTACACCCCGATGAAGATGCATAAAAACGCGGCGATTCCCATGGCCAGCTGCATGTGCACAGGTGGATCTTCGGCCTTTTCCCAGGTGTCTTTGGTACAGTTGTTTTTGCCGAACCAGATGAAATAGGGCACTTTGAGACCGGTATGCAGAAAGGTGCCGGCCGAGGCCAGGGTGAGCAGGAACGCGGCCCAGTACAAGTGGTCGTCAAATCCGGCCGCCACGATCATGGATTTGCTCACAAATCCGGAAAACAAGGGAAACGCGGAAATGGACAGCCCGCCGATCAGGGTGAACACAAAGGCCCGGGGCATTCTGCTGTACAGCCCCCCCAGGTCCGTGAACCGGCTTTTGCCGGTCATGTACAGCACCGACCCCACCCCCATGAACAACAGGCCCTTGTACAGGATATGGGCAAAGGCATGGGCGCAGGCCCCGTTGATGGCCAGTTCGGTGCCGATTCCCACCCCGGCCACCATATACCCTACCTGGCTGATGATATGGTAGGCCAGAAGCCGTCTGGCATCGTTTTCCAGCACCGCGTACACCACGCCGTACAGGGCCATGACCACCCCTAAGGGAATCAGGATCTCCATGCCGGCAAACCCCCGGGCCAGGGCATACACAGCGGTTTTTGTGGTAAAGGCGCACATGAACACGGCCCCGCTCACCGTGGCCTCGCCGTATGCATCCGGCAGCCAGGCATGCAGGGGCGGCACAGCCGCATTCAGGATAAACCCGATCAGGATCAGGTACACCGGCAGTGTGGGCCGGCTGACATCCAGCTGGTGGAACCCCAGATCGCCGGTGGCATGGTACAGGAGCACGATGCCGGCCAGCAGGACCATCCCGCCGGCCGCATGGACCAGCAGGTACCGGAATCCGGCCCACACCGACTCC
Organism: Desulfotignum sp.; assembly: GCA_034522435.1. Lineage (GTDB taxonomy): Bacteria > Desulfobacterota > Desulfobacteria > Desulfobacterales > Desulfobacteraceae > Desulfotignum. Next base: position 93,445 of record JAXHLJ010000013.1, on the reverse strand, counting down.
GGGCGCCGGCGGAACCACACCAGAAACACCGAGGAAAACGCCATCACTTCCCAGAACAGAAACAGCACCAGAAAGTCCCCGGCAAAGATCACCCCCAAAGAGCCTGCCACATAGATCCAGGCGGCCGCCATCTCAAAAGGGTTTTCCACATGCAGACCGTACAGGGTCCCGATGATGCACATCAGGGTCATGATATAGGCAAACACCAGGCTCAGCCGGTCCACCCGGCCGAAGGTCAGGTCCCATTCCAGAAACGGAAACACCCCGTACATCCCCTGGGGCATCATCATGACCGCACCAAAGGCCAGCAGCGGCACCAGCAGCAGATACGGCCGGAAAAGCCGCCCTTTGACCAGCGGAAGGGCCAAAGCCCCGGCCATCAGGATCAGGCCCGGATGCAGCCACAGATTATTGATCATAATAATCCTCCTGTCTGGTAATGCCCAGTTTTCCGAACCATTTGGAAACAAAGATGATCACCACGCAGGAGACAAACCCGAACACGGCCCAGAACCCCGGCAGGTGTTCTGCGGCGGTGTGGGCTCTTCCCTTGTCCAGCAGCAGCGCGTCAAACCCAACCAGCAGGGCCAGAATCACACAAGAAACCAGAATCACGCGTTTGAGCCGTTGCCGCAGAAATTCAATCAGATCGAGGATCATGATATCACCATCCGTACAAACTGCATCATCACACCGGGAAAGATGCCTGTCAGCAGCGACAGGACCGCTGCCGCAACAATCGGCACCACCATGATCAACGGCGCTTCCCGGATGCCGGTGTGACCGGGCTGTTCATCCGGGGGCCGCCCGAAAAATGCCTGAAAGGTCACCGGTGCAAAATAGACGATATTGAGCATGGTGGAAGCCACCAGCACCAGAATGATGGCCATCTGACCGGCATCCAGAGCCCCTTTGAGCAGATACCATTTGGTGATGAATCCCCCCACGGGCGGGGCCCCGATCATTGTCAGGGATGCCAGGGCGAATGCCCCGAAGGTAAAGGGCATCATCCGGCCCAGCCCCCCCATCTCGGAGATGTTTTTCTTGCGGGTGACCACATAGATGGCCCCGGCACAGAAAAACAGGGTGATCTTGGCAAAGGCGTGGTTGACAATGTGGATGATCCCGCCCTGGACCGCCGCCGGGGTGAGCAGGGCCACCCCCAGAATGATATAGGAGAGCTGGCTGATGGTGGAATAGGCCAGCCGGGCCTTGAGGTTGTCTCTGGTCATGGCGATGATAGACGCGGTGACAATGGTGAAGGATACGATATAGGCGGTCAGAACGCCCAGATTGAGGGCATCCATCAGATCGGTGCCGAACACGTACAGCATGACCCGGGTGGTGCAGAACACCCCCACCTTGACCACGGCCACGGCATGCAGCAGGGCAGAGACCGGGGTCGGGGCCACCATGGCACCGGGCAGCCAGGCATGCATGGGCATCACCCCGTTTTTGGCAAAACCGAACAGGCAGGCAAAAAACAGGCAGAACACCAGGGTGTCCCCGGTGCCGGCAGGAATGATGCCGGTATGGATATTGTCGGCAAAGGTCAGGTTTCCCCCCAGGGTAAACAAAATGATCATGGCCGGCAGGACCAGCCCCACCGAGCCCCCCAGCAGAAAGGTCAGGTATTTGCGGGCCCCGCCCCGGCCTTCTTTGTCCTGGTGGTGGGCCACCAGCGGATAGGTGGAAAGCGAGAGCATCTCATAGAACAGATACAGGGTCAGCAGGTTGCCGGAAAACGCCACCCCGATGGCGGCACACAGGGCCAGGGCAAAGCAGATGAAAAACCGGGTCTGGGCATGTTCGGAAAGGCTGCGCATATACCCGATGGTATAGGCGGCCGCCACAATCCACAGAAACGAGGACACCAGGGCGAACACGATGCCGAAGGCATCCACCTTGAACCGGATGCTCAGTTCCGGCAGTACCTGGATCAGGGTCACATCCACCACATTGCCGGCCAGGACCCAGCCGGCCAGCAGCACCACCATGCTGAATTTCAGGGCCGCCGCCGCAAAGGTCCAGAACTCCCTCAGGTTGGGGTGCCGGCGGCTCAGTGCGATCAGGGGCACGGCCCCCAGGGATGCGCACACGGCGATCACCGGAGCTGCCTGATAAAATGCGGGGGAAAACATGACCGGGTCTTCCGTCTCCTTCTTTTTGGACGTCCTTTCAAGTCCGGGCTGCTCTGCTGTCGTACATTGCCGGCCTGGCAGGCAGGACCAGCGGATCAGGTAACGGACCACTTCGTTGGTGTATATCCCCAGAGCCAGCAGGGCCGCGCCGGTAAAAACCAGGGGCAGCAGCATGGTCAGGGGTGCTTCGTTCAATCGGATTGTCCGGGCCGCTGTATGGGATGTTTTGCTGCCTGTTTCCATGACCGCATCATCCAGGCGGCCGAAAAACGCTCTTTCCAGCAGCTTGAAAAACAGGGTTGCCGCCACCAGTCCGGCAATGATCAGGGCTGCCACAAACACCCATTCACCTGCCTGCACCGCGCCCTGAAGCAGGTACCATTTGGAAAAAAATCCACAGAAGGGCGGGATCCCCACAACCGATGCCCCGGCGATCAGAAACACGCCCGCTGTCACCGGCATCCGCTGGAAAATTCCCTCCATGGCAGCAGACGTACTCACACCGGTCCGGTAGATGATGGCCCCCACCGCCATGAACAGGCACAGGGTCATCAGACCGTCGGCCAGAATATGATACACCGCACCGGTGTAACCGGCAGTGTTGGCCAGCCAGGCCCCGCCCGTGAGATATCCGATCTCCGCCACGATGATGTAGGTCAGCATCTTGCGCAGATCCCGCTGGGACAGGGCCGTGATCATCCCCAGCACGGCGGCGGCGGATGCCAGATAGATCACCAGGCGGCTCCAGGCGATCTGCTGGAAAATGTAATCAGCGGAAAACACAGTGAACATGATCCGGAGCATCACATATACACTCACCTTGGTCATGAGCGGGGCGATGAGACAGGCGGTGGTGGTACCTGCCCGGCTGTAGGCACTGGGCATCCAGGCATGCAAAGGAAACAGGGCCATCTTGATCCAGACCCCCAGAATGATCAGTGTGAAGCCGATGCGCACATTCACCGATGCCCCAAGTTCGGGCCGTTTCAGGATCTCGGCCAGGTCGGCCATGTTCAAAGAGCCGGTCATGATATAAAGATATCCCACCCCCAGCAGATAGAAGCTGGCACCGATGGTGCCCATCATCAGGTACCGGAAAGTGGCGTAATAGGCTTTTCCCTTGCCCCGGGCCAGCAGGCCGTAACTGGACAGCGCGGAAATCTCCAGCAGTACGTAAAGATTGAACACATCCCCGGTGGCGGTCATGCCCATCAGACCGGCCACCAGCAGGGCGAACAGGGCATAATAATGATTGAGCCGGTCCGGGTTGTCCTGCCTTGCCGTGTGCATGGAATAGATGGCGGTGAGCAGGGCGCACCCGCTGATCATCACCAGGACCCCGGCACTCAGGTGGTCGATCACCAGCTCGATGCCCATGGGCGGCATCCAGTCCCCCATGCGGTACTGAATGGCCTGGCCTGCCTGAACCACCTGCACCAGTGTGGCCATTGCCGCTGCCAGGGAACCGGCGATGGAGAGGATCAGCAGGCCGTAAGCGGCCCGGTGGCCCAGGAAACCGATCAGGGTCAGCGCCAGGGAGGCGAACACCGGCAGTACAATCATGAGGATGGGGGCATGGTCCATCATTTGCGCATATCCTCCAGGATCTCATCCTCCTCGATGGTGCCGTGGACCCGCTGAATTTTCTGCAGCAGGGCCAGGGCCACCCCGAGCACAGCCACCCCCACCACAATGGCCGTGAGAATCAGTACATGGGGAAGGGGATTGGCATAGGCGGCGGCATCCAGCAGGGGCTGCTTGTCCGGTGAAAACTTCAGAATCGGCACCGTGGCCCCCCGCTTGACCCCGATGGATACGAAAAACAACAGGATCGCGGTCTGAAAAATCACCATGCCGATGATCTTTTTCATCAGGTTGTTGCGGACGATCATGCCGTACAGCCCGATAAAGAGCAGTATGATGGCGGCCCAGTAGTTGTATTTGGAGATAATGAAATAAAACAGATCATCCATGGTATTACAATCCCTCTTCCAGATCACCGCCCGAGGCGAGATCATAATACAGGGATACCATCACCGCCATCACGGTGATGCCCACCCCCACCTCCACGGCCAGGATCCCATGGGACCGGGCCATCTTTTCGGATACCCCGAGAAGATCCGCCAGGGCCGCATATCCCAGAAAATTCCATCCCAGGCCTAAGCAGGCGGCACCGATGCCGGCATACAGCAGGACCCCGCCGGCACAGCACCACAGCACCAGATGTTCCCGGAACCGGTTCATGGAGAACTTCAGGTTGTAGCACAACGCCAGCAGGATAAAGCTGGCACCGAAGATCACCCCGCCCTGAAATCCCCCGCCCGGGCTGTAATGGCCATGGAACAGCACATACAGGGCAAAAATCTGCATCACCGGAATGATGGACTGGGCAGCGCCCCGCAGCACCGTGTCCCGGCCCTCCCGTTTGGGCCGCAGGTGCAGCACCTTGCGGTGCTTGTGGGAGGTGTGGCGCAGCAATACCATGACCACCAGGGCCGCGGCAAACACCACCACGGCCTCGAACATGGTATCATATCCCCGGTAATCCGCCAGCACGGCGGTCACCACGTTGGGGGTGGCGGTTTCATGGTATGCCTGTTCGATATATCCGGGGGACAGATGGGTGCTGGCCGGGGAGGCCGGATCGGCCCAGTCCGGCAGGTCCCTTGTGGCGGTGAGCATCATCACGGCGCAGATCACGGCAATGACAATGGTGAGCTGTTTGATTCCCTGCTCTTTGGGCCGGTCTTTCTTGATCCACCGGTTGATATACTGGGCCGTGCCCAGAAAAATCACCGTGCTGATGGCAGCTCCTACGGCTGCTTCGGTGAACGCCACATCCACGGCCATCATGTGGGTCCACATCAGGCAGATCAGGAAACTGTATACCCCGGTCACAATGGCGCTGCTGAGCAATCCTTCCAGGGCCAGGGCCGTGACGGCACAGATCACCATCATCAACAGCACCAGAATATCGAACTGCCACAGCAGGCTGGCATCCCAGGTCATGTTTCCTATCCTTTCAGATCTTCCGGGTAGAACCCGTCATCCATGTTTTCCTCATTTTCTTCATCGCCTTCCGTGCCTTTGTACGTTGACGATCTGGTCCAGTACGGCACCCGGAATTCGTACCCGGCATCGATAATGGCGTGGGTGGCGGTGGGGCTGGCAATAAAGATGTAAAAAACAATAAGCAGCAGCTTGCCGGCGGTCAGCAGGGAGTCCCCGCTGAAATCCCGCAACAGGTAGAGGATGGTTCCCCCTAAAAAAAAAGTGGTGGAAAGGGTGTCTCCTTTACCGGCGGCATGGACCCGGGAGTAGAAATCAGGGAACCGGATGATGCCCACGGTGGTGGCCACAAAGAACAACAGGCCGGAAAGCATGGCAATAATGACCAGAATATCCAATATCATGGGGTTTCCTTTCGGTCCTGATCCGCTGCCGCCTCAGGGGCATCTGCATCTTCCACCTCGGGGCCGGCAGACGGGGCCATCAGCGATTCTCTGGGTTCATGCGGAACCGGCTGGGCAAGACGCTGGTAAAACCGGGCTGCAGCAAGGGTGGTGATGAAATTGAGCAGGGCATAGGCCAGGGTGATGTCTATGAACAGGTCCACCCGCCCGTCGATGACCCCGATGAGCACAATCAGGACCGTGGTCTTGGTCCCGATGACGTTCATCCCCAGCATCCGGTCGATGACCGTGGGGCCGGCCACCACCCGGTACAGGTTGCACAGCATCAAAAACAGAATGGCCACGGCCATGGCGATAAAAAACGGTTCCAGGTTCATCGGGACCCGCCTTCAAACACCCATGCCACCCAGCGCTCCATCTCGCCGGGCCCCGGGCCGGACAGATCGGCTGAGGATCGCCGGTCGATGGCATGGACATAAAAGATATCGTTTTCGATTCGGACACTTACCGTACCCGGGGTCAGGGTGATGGAGTTGGCCAGAACGAACCGGGCGAAATCGGTTTTCAGGGAGGTCTTGAATTTGACGATATGGGGGTCCAGGTGTTTTTTGGGGTACAAAGACAGGGCCAGGCCGGCGATATGGAAATTGGCCAGCACAATCTGCCCGAAAAGCCACAGCAGGTATCGGAGAAAACAGGCGATTTCTTTGAAGGTGGCACCCAGTTTCTTGGTGTGGCCTTCAAACAGCAGGTCATGGGACAGCCAGGCCACCAGACCGCTGGAAAACACCCCCATGCCCAGGTGAAACAGATCGAATTTTCCGGACAATGCCATCCAAAAGGCGAGCATGACGAAAAAAGTGAATACAGGCGGCATAACCCTTATTTCTCCTTTATCGTCAAAAATCGACCCACCATGGGTGTCTCTGAGAATTTCGTACACGTGTCCATTTCTGTCGGTATTTCCTCCTCGGCCAGCCAATGCCGGCGGCTTCGGGTAAACGCCAAGCCTATTGCAGACTCTTTCCGATATACAGGACGATGACACTTTTTTGAACGTCTTATCATGAAAAAAAGGCTTCATCAACAAAAACCTTGGACCCGATGTTAATATCGTGACGAGGGAAATGATTTACCCAGTGCTTTTTTACACTCTCCGGGAATTTGGGTTGACAAATGAAAGGGCGTATTCTAAGTCATAACCTGAAGATATCAAACAACATCTGACTGGAGGGCACCAATGACCGTCAAACTGATGCACTACTGGGCAATCATCCCTTCAAAGATTGACGAATATGCGGAATTCATCGTCAATAAATTCATTCCCGGTATCAATGACCTGGGAATACATACGGTGGCCGGGTGGTCCGTGCTGGTGGGATCTTACAGTGAGGTAATCGTGGAAACGGTCGCTAATGACCTGGATCAGCTGGAAATGGCCCTGAAAAGCCCTGACTACCGCCGCCTGAAATCCGACCTGCTCAATTATATCAAGCATTACAAAACCAAGGTCCTGGTTCCGCTGAAAAAAGAACAGGGATATTCCATGGACATCGACGCAAAAACGGTCAAATTCAACCAGGTATGGGATATCAACACCCGGGAAAAAGATGATTTCAAAAAATACCGGCAATTTGTCATATCGGAATATTACCCGGTTCTCGAAGAGATCGGTGTCCATGTTGCCGAAGAATGGGAAGTGCTCATCGGGGACGGGCCCAGAACGATCTGCGAAGGACGGGTCAAGAACATGGAATCATTGATTTCAGGCCTTCAGAGTGTCAAATTCCGGCAGGCCAAGGAAGCGCTCAAAACCCGTGTTGAAAATTACGAAAGCCGGATTCTGTCTCTTCATATCATGCGTGATCCGGACGAATCGTCAGAACACTATCGCATTGTTGACGATTGATATCGCGTAAAATCCGGTCAGGGAACGCGTAGCATCCCCTGACCGGATATTTTTTCATGTTCCTTTTTTACTTGGCTACTCTGATTGTGCCTGGCGGCTGTACCCCATGGGCAGCTTTTTGAACCGGCCGCCATGGATAATGGGATCGCCTTCATACCCCAGGGCCTTGAAATCGATGTAGTCGGTTTTGTCGATCAGATGGTCCACATCCCGTCCCTTTGATTTCATAAGAGAAAAATCGGTTCCCTTGTGGGCGAGGGCCTTGAAATCCACCTCCCGGTTGTCCTGGTGGCACCGGTTGCAGGTCTGGTCGCCTTTGAGGCTTTCATGGCACTGCACACAGGACAATGCCATGTCCGCCGGCATGACTTCATGGTTGATCCGCCAGTACATCCAGGTCTCTTTCCATTCATAATTCCCGCTGTACGGCAGGCCCACTTCTTTCATGCCTGACTGGAACGCTTTTTCCCAGTCCAGATTTTTCCAGTAGGCATTGGGATCGTTCTTGTCTTTGGGATACAGGTGGGGCACCAGCACATGGGCATGATCCGCATCGATCGCCTGAATGCCTTTCATGATCTTGAAGGCTGTGATCTTGGAACCCGGGTCATTGATGGACCCCACGGGATCGGTCAGCGTGATGACGTCGGCCTCCAGATCCACTTTGTCTCCCATGAGCACCCGGTCCATATACCCGGAATACCAGGCATAATCCGGCATCCCGGATTCTTCCCACTTGAATTCCCCTTTTTTCCAGTTATAGTCGGGCTGGCCGTACTTGTCTTTTTTCACCTCCCGTTTTTTGTCTCCGGCCTGGGACCAGTCCCACCAGGTTTTGGTGGGTTTGCACTTGGCATAGACCGGTGCATGGCAGACATTGCAGGCCAGGGTTTTTGAATGCGTGTTCAGGTGATGATCCAGCAGACCGCCGCTGTAATGCGGGGTTTGAGAATGGCAGCCTTCACAGGTCACCACCCCTTCGGCCACGGGAACGGATGAACTTTTCCCCGAGATCTTATGATTCCGGGTCTTGTGACATTCTGCACAGGCAAAATCATATCCGCCCATGTGAACGTCGCACATCCGGTCCGGTTTCAAAAGCTGTCTGGACAGATCCGCATGCTTGATGGCATCTCCGCCGCCGCCGTTGAAATGGCAGGTCCCGCATGTGGCCCGGGAGGAATGGCCCACATTCTGAGCCACCAGTTTCAAATCCACCTCTTCTCTGGGCCACCCCGCACCCGGAGGCGGGGGATCTTTTTTGTAGGTGCCGGTGGTATCATGACACACCAAACAGTCGATTCTGGTTTTATCGGTAAAATCAAATGATGCATCTTTCCATCCATATCCGGCATGACAGGTTGTGCAACGAGCCTCGTTGCTGATGGGGCTGATTCAGAAATTGTTCAGGGCTGTCGTCCCCTTGCCATGCAGAATATCCTTTCGATGCCCCGTGGTGTAGGGGGACGGTCCCCGCCACAGCCAGTGGGCGGTTTTGAGCATATCTTCTCCCTGGGTGTCATGGCATTCCAGACAGGCTTTGGTGACCTGAATCGGGTCCGGATTGTCCGGCAGTTTCACCAGTTCCTTGTGGTCCGGCACATGCTGAAGGTGACACCCTTTGCAGTCCACCGGTCCTTTGGCTTTCTGCTGGTGACATTCGATACACTGCTGGTGATAGGCCGCCTTGAGCCCGATGCGCTCGGGATATGCCGGGTTGAAGCTGTCCTGATGACAGGCGGAACACCTTGTGGTTTCCAGGGCATTTTCATCCTTTGGCCGGAAATGATGGCATTTGCTGCAGTCATTGACCAGGGCCGCATGGCGCTTGTGGGCAAACCGCACCGGTTCGTAATGGTCTTCTCTTTCCTTGATGATGGGACTGTCCAGCAGAAAATAGACATGTGACACATCGTCTAAAGAAATCCCTGCATCCATCAGGCAGATGCGCCGGCTGATCTGGCAGTCATCCTTATATTCCTTGACGAACGGGACCGTTTCCTTGGCCCGTTCCCTGGCTTGTTCCTGGTCCGGCGCCTGCCAGACCTGGGCCGCGCAAACCCCTGACAGCAAAGGGATCAGGCAGGCGAAAAACACTATTTTTTTTATCATGAAGATACCTCCTTGGGTGCCTGTAATACGGGCAGATAGGTAACAACCACTCTATAAATGAACATCAGGGTCGCGATCAGGCCCAGGGTGACCAGAATTTCCGATGGCGCCGGAAAATACCCGCTTTCCGTCAACGGGGACCGGTACCCGACAATAAATACGTTGACCCGGTTGAGCACCACGCCGCCCACGATCAGGGCCGCAGCCGTGAACACGCCCCGGGCCGACTGCCGCACCGGTTTGAACAGCAGCATGACCCAGGGAATCATCACCCCGAACAGCAGTTCCACCACAAAAGAATTGGTCTGATAGGTGCCGTCCAGCAGATAGATCCAGGTGCCACGTACGGCCATGTCCCCAATTTTAAGGACCATATAGAATCCCAGCAGAAAAAGGGTGATCCGGGTCAACGGCGCCAGAATTTTCATTTCAGACTCCAGCTTGAACGAGGCCGTGGCCAGGGTGGTTTCAAACACCACCATGGGATAGCCCACGGCAATGGCGGAGATGAGAAACAGCAGCGGCAGGATCGGGGTGTACCACAAGGGATGCAGCTTGGTGGGGGCCACCAGCATGAGCGACCCTAAACTGGACTGGTGCATGCAGGACAGCACCACGCCCAGAATGATGAACACCCACATCACTTTCCCCAGCATCCGGTCCGCTGCCTGTAAAAAATTATCCACCAGGCGGTTCAATCCGGACAGGATCCCGGGCAGGTTCACCCGGCCCTTGAACTGCTCGGCCACGATAGGCAGAAACTCGATGTACAGCACCGTGAGATAGATCATCACGCACATGGCCACCTCGAACAGCACGGAATTGAAGTTCCAGTAAAACATGGGTTTCCAGATGGCCCAGGACCGGCCGATATCCACCAGCAGGCCGATGACCACAAAGGTATAGCCCAAAACAGCGGTCAACAGGGCCGGCCGGGTGACGGGTTCGTAATAGTGACGGCCGAAGATATGGGCCAGGGCCGCCGTGGTGAATCCACCGGCAGCCAGGGCCACGCCCGTGGCCACGTCAATGCCCACCCAGATGCCCCAGGGCCGGGCATTGGTCAGATTGGTGACATACCCGATGCCGCCGGTGAACCGGGCGATAATGGCCACAGCACCGGCAAACATGAACACCAGCATCACCAGAACCCCGGGAGTCCACAGGGGCCGTTTCAGAGGACGAGCCGCATGTTGCATCAGACACCTCCTTTGTCCGGGTGGTTGTCATTTTTGTTGAACCAGGCCATGAGCCCCCCGAGCGCCCCGAACAGCAGAATGGGAGACCACAGATAGCTGAACAGCGAATGCTGAATGGTTTCAGACAGTTTCGGGGACGGGGTTTCGGACAGTTTCGGCAGGTTCACCTGCTCGAACGGGACGGCGGACAGATACATCCAGGACGTCCCCCCCACTTCCTTTTCCCCGTAAATATGCTGCAGATAGCGGGCCGGGTTGTCTTTGAGCCGTTTTTTCGCCACTTTCAGCAGCGTGTCACGTCTGCCGAAGGTGATGGCTTCCGTGGGACAGATGGTGGCACACCCGGGAACGCCCCCTTCCTCTAAAATCCGGTCATAACAGAACGTGCATTTCATCACCCGGGGGGTGATGGGATCATGATATTCATACGCCGGAATCTCGAAGGGACAGGCCACCATGCAGTACCGGCAGCCGATGCACTTGGTCACATCATATCTGACCGTGCCGTTCTCGTCCTTGGTCAGGGCCCCCACAATACAGGCGGACACACAGGCCGGGTCCTGGCAGTGCATGCACTGGACCTTGGCATAAGTGGGCACGGGTTTATCAAATTCATCCACCCTGCCGGTATAATACCGGTTGACCACGGTAAAGGCATCATGGTCCGGCCGCCGGTCTTTTTCGAAAATGGTGCACTGGCAGTTCACCCGCTCGGGTTCCGGCAGACCGTTGACCTCGGCACAGGCTTCCTCGCATTTGCGGCATCCCACACACCGGGTCAGGTCCACCACGCATCCGTAAGGGTCCGGGGGGGCCTTGGACTCCCATGCATGGGTGGCGGAAGGCCGGACAGCGACGGATGCCCCGGCAACGCCCATGACCCTGAAAAAATGCCTTCTGGTAATTTGCATGTTTCCTCCTTTGATTATCATTTTACCCTTATAAATGGCTTATCCTTGCAATGGGGTTTCATCATACTGCCTGGGGCCCTTCCTGATACCGATACAGATGCTGTCCCGGGTCTGCTGACGGTAGAGGATCTCATCATTGGACCGCAGAAGAATCATGGTCAGATTGTCCACCACGTCCACATCCGCCAGGATGACCTCAAGAATATCCCCGGGAGTCATGGCCGTCAGACAGGCATTGCATTTGAGCAGATCCATGGGAGACACCACCCCCTTGAGATCCAATGTCGTTTTATTTGCCATATCACACTCCCGGTATTCCCATTGGCCGTCACTCCCCGGCCTGGATTTCCAGAATCCTAAGGTGCAACCCGCATGCCTGACAGACCGACCGGACCATATATTTGCCAACCAGCTGAATTCAAAGGAAAATAAAAAATAATTTTTCACCCGTTGACCGACAGAGGTGTTCAATGCTATTTAAACAGGTGTTAAATTTTGACATGATATTTAACACCTGTTTACCTCATGACCCCCCGGACGTCAAAGGAGTTTGCCCATGAACGAACATGACATGAACACCTTCTGGAAAAAAATTGTCAATACCATCAATGACGGGCTCATGTTCATCGGGCCGGACGGCCGGATACTCATGGTGAACAAAGCGTTTGAATCGCTGACCGGATACGGTTCCCGGCAGGCCATGGGCATGCCCTGCACCCTGCTGGGGTGCGATGCCTGTGAACGGTTCATGCAGACCCGGCAGAACACGACCTGGTGCAAACTGTTCGAACCGGGGCAGCAGGACATGAAAAAATGCCGGTGCCTGATCCGGCGCAAAGACGGCAGTTTTTTGCAGGTGTTGAAAAATGCGTCCGTTCTGCGGGACGAAAACCAGGCCGTGGTCGGTGTGGTGGAAACCCTCACCGATATTTCCGAACTGGCCAGACTGGATGAAAAGGTTCATTTTTTATCCCGGCACTGTGACCGGGAAGGGGAATTTTACGGCATTGCGGGACGAACCCGGCCCATGCGCCAGGTGTATGACATGATCAAAAAAGCGGCGGAAAGCAACGCCCCGGTCATTATTTTAGGCGAAAGCGGCACGGGCAAGGAACTGGTGGCCAATGCCATCCACCTGTGCGGCCCCAGAAAAAACGGCCCGTTTGTTCAGCTCAACTGTGCGGCCCTGAACGAGGCCGTGCTGGAAAGCGAGTTGTTCGGGCATGTCAAAGGGGCGTTCACCGGGGCGTTCACCAGCCGCATCGGCCGGTTCGAGGCCGCCAACCAGGGGGATATTTTTCTGGATGAAATCGGTGACATTCCCCTCTCATTGCAGACCAAACTGCTCCGGGTCCTGGAATCCGGGCAGTTCGAACGGGTGGGGGACATCTCTCCGGTCCGGACCGATGTCCGGATCATCACGGCCACCAACAAAGATCTGGACGTATTGATCCGACAGGACCGGTTCAGGCAGGATCTGTTTTTCAGGATCAATGTCATTCCCATCCACCTGCCCCCGCTGCGGGAGCGAAAACAGGACATTCCTTTGCTGGTCAACATCTTTATCCGGCGCCTCAACGAAAAAACAGGCAAAGCGATCCAGGGCCTGGACAATCCGACCATGGCCCTGTTCATGGACTATGCATGGCCGGGCAATGTCCGGGAACTGAAAAACGCCATGGAATATGCCTTTGTGGTGGCAGACCAGGCCACCATCGGACGGCATCATCTGCCCCGGCACCTGGCGGCCGGCAACCCCGGGCCCCCGCCGTCCGATGCCGTCAGGGACAGAAAAGAACCGACCGGGAAAACCGATGAAAAAACCGCCCTGATTCAGGCCCTGAAACAGACCCGGGGCAACCAGACCCAGGCGGCCCGGCTCCTGGACATCTCCCGGGTCACGGTATGGAACCGCATGAAAAAATACGGGATCGATCTGACACGGGAATTGTCGGTATGACCCGGGGTCCCGGGCCCAAGCTGTTTAAGCTTCTGCCGTATCAGAATGTCATACGTCCCGGATATCCGCGGTGATAAGAAACTCGGGCGGATTTAAAATATTGCGTTTCACCGTGCACAACCCCGCGGTTTTGACAATCGCGGATTTGTATTTTTTGGGAAACCCCGGGGGCAGGCTGATCTGGATATTCACTTTTTCGATCAAATGGGTCTGTTCGTTTCTGTCAAAGGTCAAAGACATTTTCAAACCCGTGATATCGATGTTTCTTTCTTCACAAAAATACACCACATAAATACCGGCACAGGTCCCCATGGATGACAAAAACAGGTCAAACGGCTCGGGCGCACTGCCGTCGCCTCCTTCTTCTCTGGCCTGGTCGGTTTCAATGATAAACCCGTTGTACCGGGCGTTCACTTTTTTATTGCCGGGAAAAGAAATTTCCATGGTCATGGGCATCACTCCTTTGTTTACCGCTTATCCGTATTCAACTCTTACATCAGGATACTATAATCAGGATCTCGGGTGTTGCAAATGATTTCAAATAGATGCCTGTTTTTCTTTTAAAATCGTCAACTGGTCGGTCAACAGGGTCTTGAACCGGTCCAGGGTGATGGGATAGCCCTGCATGGGGATGCCCATCCAGTCGCAGTATTCCAGAAACCCTTCAGGATCTTTTTCCATGTAGTCGTCCATGAACCCGATGCCGTCCAGCACCACGGCCCCGCCCGTATGCCGGGGGAAATTCTCGTTGGCAATGCCCTTGTCCCAGCCCTTGAACACCAGTTTTCTGAACTTCACCCATCCCGGGGTCATGAACCAGACCGGTTCTCCGCCGGCGATTTCCTGGACAATGGTGTCCATCTCATCCCGGCTGGCCAGCATCCCCATACAATGACTGGCCTGAACCCGGACCACATACGGGCCGTATTCGGAAATCACGTTGGCCATCAGCCGGGTGGGGTCATCCGGATTGACATAGCAGTATTTGCCGCCATATACCACGATCACGCCCTTTGCCCGGGACATGGCCTTTTCAATGGTTTTGCCCAGCTGGTGCGCCAGTTCCCGGATGTCCTGGTGAAGACCCGGGGTGGTATAATAAATATGGTCGGTGTCCAGAAATCCTTGTTCTGTGAGGTGTTCGATTTCCGGGCGCATGGTGCCGCATGCCACGATGGCCGTATCTGAAAATGACTGTGTCATTGTGATCTCCTTTGATTCGAGTGTATGGGTCAGGAACCCGGAACCGCTCCTGGCGGTATTAAGCGGTCCCGGGTTCCCGGCGGTGGGTCAGATGATGGAGGTAAGTAAATGCCATTACTTGATCTGATCACCTAAAATATATTTAAGCAGGGTTCATGCCAGATTGGACAAAATAATTACAATCTTGCGCAATCCCTTGTGTAGAAATGATTTTCAGTCACTGATTTTTTATCGAGATGCGTTTTTAACGGGGGATCGTTACACTTTTCCGTGAAACCGTAACGTTACATAGCGCCACTTGATTCAAGCCCGTCACCAAGTGCAAAAAAGCAACCCCCTGTCCCCCATGGTGAAAAAAAGCGACTTTGCCCGACAATTTTTTGGGGAATTCGTAAAAATAAACACTTGACAGCAAAACACTTCTCCATGTATGTTGCTATTAAGGTAGCAACACAACGAATCATTCATGGGGCAGGAACAGGCCAGTGAAAAACAAGACCAAACTCAGGGATCTGGGATTTTCCCAATACGAAGCCGCCTGTTATATGGCCCTGGTGGCGAACCATCCGGCCAACGGGTCCCAGCTCAGCAAACTGTCCGGCATTGCCAGATCCCGGATTTACGATGTGCTGCGGAGTCTGGCAGCCAAAGGGTTTGTCATCGAGGTCAACACGGGCCAGTATGCCCCGTTGCCGGTGGACGAACTGGTGCGCCGGCTGCGGCGGAGCTTTGAATCCAACATCCAGGCGTTTGAAGCGGAAATCGCCCGGGCGGACCGCAAAGATGACCTGGAATTCATCTGGACTTTGAACGGGTATGACAATGTCATGGAAAAGGCGCGGCACATGATCCAGGGGGCCCAAAAAGAAATTTACGCCCGGTTGTTTCCCGAAGCCGACCGTCATCTGTTCAAAGATCTGACCAAAGCAGAGAAAAAAGGGGTGGCCATCCGTTACATCGCCATGGGCGATATCCCGAAACGATTTGCCGTCCAGGTCACCCATCCGGACCATCAGAATCTCATCAACACCATCGGGGGACGGTCCTTTGACATCATCACCGACAAAAACGAAGCCCTGGTGGGCATTTTTGAAGTGGACAACGAAGACAACTCTCCCATCAACTGGACCCGGAACCCCTGGTTTGTGATCGCCAACCGGGACAGTCTCCGGCATGATTTCTACCACTGTTTTCTGGAAAAAACCCTGGACCGGCATTTGGGACTGACCCACGAAGAAAAAAAATTATATCAACTGATCAAAACGGACAATTAAGGAGACCGCCATGACCCCCATGAAAAAAATACATGATTTTACCGGTTTTTCCGAAAAAACCGACGATGCCATCTTTCATCTGGAAAATGATTTCGGTGCCCACCATTATGAGCGCATTCAAGTGGTGGTCCGGCACGCCAGAGGCTGCTGGCTCACCGACGACAAAGGCAACAAATACCTGGACTGTCTGGCTGCCTATTCCGCAGCCAACCCCGGCCACCATCACCCGGTCATCACCGGTGCGGTCATGGATGCCCTGACCGGCCATTACGCTTCCGTGCTGTCCAATGTGGTTTTCACCGATCCCTTAGGCGTTTTTCTGTCGGAAGCGGCCCGGTTCGCTCCCCAGATGGCCCCGCGGTTCGGGAATCACGGCAACAAGGTGCTGCCCAAAAACGGGGGCGTGGAATCCGTGGAAACCGCCATCAAGACGATGCGTTATTATGGATTCAAGCACAAAGGGATTCCGGACGGTAAGCAGGAAGTCATCGTGTTCAACAATAATTTCCACGGCCGGACTATTTCCGTGGTCTCTTTTTCATCTTCGCAGAAATACAAAGAAGGATTCGGGCCGGTGACGCCGGGGTTCGTGTCTGTACCGTTCGGCAATATCGAGGCGGTGAAAAACGCCGTTACCCCCAACACCTGCGGCATTCTGGTGGAACCGTTCCAGGGGGAAGGGGGCATGATCATTCCGCCGGAAGGGTTTCTGGCCGGACTGCGCAGGCTGTGTGATGAAAACGACCTGCTGCTGATGGCGGACGAAATCCAGGTGGGCATGGGCCGGACCGGGAAAAAATTCTGCTTTGAGCACGAAAACATCGTGCCGGACGGCGTGATCCTGGGCAAGGCCCTGTCCGGGGGCCTGGTGCCCCTGTCCGTGTTCATCACCAATACTTTACTCATGGACATGGTGTTTTCCAAAGGCTCGGACGGGTCCACCTTCGGGGGATATCCCCTGGCCTGTGTGGCCGGCACCGCATCCCTGAAGGTATTTGAACAGGAAAATCTGGCGCAGCAGGCCGCTGAAAAAGGCGTGATTCTCAAAAAACGGATCCAGGAAATCGCCGACCGGTCCGTCCATGTCAAAGAAGTCCGGGGCAAGGGGCTGTTCATCGGCATCGAGGTCAAAGAGGGCAATGCCATGGCTTTCTGCCGCAAACTGCTGAAACTGGGCGTGGTGGTCAATGACAGTCACGGACATACCATCCGTATCTCTCCGCCCCTGGTGATCAATGAGGAGGAAATGGATTTTTTGGTGGACCGGCTGGAAAAGGTGCTGATCGACTGAGCAGCATCCCCCCTCATATGAATATGTCTTGACAACTTAACAAGTTTATTTTATGGTACCGCTCAAACAACCAGATTATGAGGATACCATGCTCAACCCCAACTCCCCGATTCCCTTGTACCACCAGCTGGCCGAGATTATCACGGACCGGATAAAGTCCGGTGCATACCGGCCCGGTGAGAGCATTCCCTCTGAAATGGCCATGGCAAAGCAATACCGTATCGGCCGTCCCACCGTGCGCCAGGCCATGGACGTGCTGGTGCAAAAAAAACTGATCCAGCGCAGGCGGGGAGCCGGCAGCTTTGTGATGCCGCCGCCGCCAACAGTGGATCTGTTTTCTCTGGGCGGCACCTCCCGGGCGTTTCTCATTCGGGGAATCGACATACAAAAAACATCCCTCCATCCCGTATCCCTGGTACAGGTGACCCAACAGCCGGGCAACCCGTTTAACGAATCTTCCGCATTTTTTCTGTCCCGAATGATCTCCGCAGAAAAAACACCCGTACTCAAAGAGGATATTTTTCTGGACCCGGAACTTTTTCGAAACCTGGACCGCATGGATGTCAGTACACAATCTTTGTCAAAACTGGTGGCAGACCGGTATCACCTGGTCCCGGAAAACGGCACCCAGACCTTTACCGTGGCTGTACCGGATCCGGCAACAGCAAAATTGCTGGATCTGCTGCCGGACACCCCAGTGCTCAGGGTTTTCCGGGAACTGAATTTTCCCCGGGCCCCGAAAGCCGTATATGCGGTACTGCACTGCAGAACCGACCATTTTGCTTTTTCCCAGACCATCGGGAGCCCGGCATGATTTTTTTACATCACTTTTTTGCTTTAAGGAAACCCTTACCATGAAACACCGCGGTTATTACGGCCCTTTTGGCGGCGCGTTTCTGCCGGAAATCCTGGTTCCCACGTTTGACGAACTGGCAGCGGCCTTTGAAAGCGCCCGGAATGATCCTGCCTTCTGGCGCCGGTACCAGCAGCTGATGGCGGAATATTCCGGCCGGCCCACGCCGCTGACCTTTGCCGCCAACCTCACCCGGCACTTCGGGGGGGCGAAAATCTATATCAAACGCGAAGATCTGAATCACACCGGGGCCCACAAAGCCAACAATGTCATGGGCCAGGGACTGCTGGCCCAAAAAATGGGCAAAACCCGGGTGATCGCCGAGACCGGGGCCGGCCAGCACGGGGTGGCCTGTGCCACCATGGCGGCCAAATTCGAATTTGACTGCACCATCTACATGGGAGAAAAAGATGTGATGCGCCAGCGGCCCAACGTGTTCTGGATGGAACAGCTGGGGGCCACCGTGGTGCCGGTGACCGACGGCACCAAAATTCTGAAAGATGCCATCAACCAGGCATTCCGGGACTGGGTAACCAACATGGACACCACCCATTATGTGCTGGGAACCGCCTGCGGACCGCATCCGTTTCCGGAGATGGTCACCTGGTTCCAGTCCATCATCGGGCATGAAGCCCGGCAGCAGATCCTGGACCGGGAAGGACGGCTGCCGGACCGGGTGTATGCCTGCGTGGGCGGCGGCTCCAATGCCATGGGTCTGTTTTCCGGATTTCTGGATGACAACGTGGCTCTGGTGGGCGTGGAAGCCGGCGGCAAAGGCATTGACACAGGACTTCATGCGGCCCGGCTGTCGTCTGAAGATGCCAGTCCGGGCATCGCCCAGGGATACAAAACCGTTTTTCTCCAGGATGGTGATGGCCAGATGAAAGAAACCCATTCCATTTCCGCGGGTCTGGATTATGTGGGGGTCTCCCCGATTCTGGCCCATATGCATGACACCGGCGCCGCCCGGTTTGAAAGCGCCACAGATGCGGAAGTGGTGGATGCCCTGAAGCTGACCATGAAAACCGAAGGCATCATTCCGGCCCTGGAATCAGCCCATGCCTTTGCCGGGGCGTTCCGGGAGGCACCTGCCATGTCCAAAGACCAGATCATCATCATCAACCAGTCCGGCAGAGGAGACAAGGACATCTTCACAGTGGCCGACGCCCTGGATGATCCGGACTGGAAAAAATTCATTCAGACAAAGGCGGCACAATACCATGCTTGAGACTTATATCCGGAACAGGCAGAAAAAAAAAGGCCTGCTGCTCATGACCCATATCGTCATGGGATATCCCTCTTTTGATGCGTGTCATGACATCATCGACCAGATGGTGACCGCCGGGGTGGATCTCATGGAACTTCAGATTCCGTTTTCCGAACCCATGGCGGACGGGCCCGTGATTCTCAAGGCCAACCAGAGCGCCCTGGAGCGCGGGGCCACCGTGGCGAAATGCCTGGCATTTGCCAAAGACATGGCGGCCCGGTATCCCATCCCGTTTTTGTTCATGACCTATGCCAACATCCCCTTTAAATTCGGCCTGACCGCTTTTGCCCGGACAACTGCGGACATCGGTTTGACCGGGGCCATTGTTCCGGACCTGCCCATGGAAGAAGGGGCGGAATACATCCAGGCCATGCAGGAAAACCATCTGTCGCCCATCCAGATGTATTCACCCAGCACCAGTGATGCCCGCATGGCAAAAATCGCCGCCATTGCCTCAGGTTTTATCTATTGCCTGGCCAGAAAAGGCGTGACCGGTGCAGACACGGACCTGTCCGATGATCTGACCCAATATCTGGCCCGGTGCCGAAAAGCGGCTTCGGTTCCCCTGGCCGTGGGATTCGGCATCAAAGACAAGGCAGACATGGATTTTCTCAGAGGAAAGGCCGATATCGCGGTCATCGGGTCCCAGACCATCCGGGTGGCGGAAGACCATGGGGTCAAGGCTGTCCGGGAGTTCATCCAGGGCCTGTTTCCTGCTTCTTGAAACACACCACCCAGAATCAATCCGGCTTTATCTGGAAATTAGTTGGCTGGATGACTCCCACTTCTTTCCGGCCCGGAGCCGTCTCCTAAGCCGGATCTTACCATTTTCATCTAAACCTCCTGCGATATCAACCGATCCTTGAGCCCGGATCTGCGCAGGCGGGTGCGGTTGTTTTCAAAAGCGGTGTGCACGGCCCTGGAAGACCCCACGATGATCACCAGGTGTTTGCCCCGGGTTAAGGCCGTGTAAAGCAGGTTGCGCTGGAGCAGCGGAAAATGGGCCATGGTCAGGGCGATGATCACGGCCCCGTATTCAGAGCCCTGGGATTTGTGCACCGAGACGGCATAGGCCAGGGTAAGTTCGTCCAGGTCCAGCAGATCATAGGTCACACTGCGGCCGTCATAATCCACCACCAGGGTCCCGTCTGTTTTGGATACCTCGGTGACCTGGCCGATGTCTCCGTTGAACACCTCTTTTTCATAGTTGTTTTTCAGGTGCATCACCTTGTCTCCGGGCTTGAACGTGATGCCGTGGCTGTCAATACCGCCTGTGGACTGATTGAGCACGGCCTGGAGCTGCTGGTTGAGGTTGATGGTGCCGGCCTCGCCCCGGTGCATGGGGGTCAGGACCTGAAAATCGGTGATATGGGGAAAGGCTTCGGGAATCCGGTTGGCGCACAGCTCCAGAATAGTCGCCGTCACTTTGTCACTGTGCTGGTTTTCAATGAAATAAAATTCCGACAGTCCTTCATCATCCCTGGCCTTGAAATCCGGAAGCTGTCCATTCCGGATATCATGGGCATGGCGGACAATGGGGCTTTTCTTTGCCTGCCGGAAAATCCGGGTCAATGCGAACACCTGGATTCGGCCCGAATCCATGATATCGGACAATACATTGCCCGGCCCCACCGAAGGCAGCTGAAACGTGTCCCCCACCAGAATGAGACTGGCGGCTGCCGGCATGGCCTGCATCAGGTGGTACATGAGCATGGTGTCCACCATGCTGGCCTCGTCCACCACCATCACGTCCAGGTTCAGCGGGTTGGTGTAATTGTGTTCCACCGTACCCTGGTCGGTATCGAATCCCAGAAGTTTGTGCAGGGTAAAGGCTTTTTTCCCGGTGGTTTCTGAAAGGCGCCGGGCCGCCCGGCCGGTCGGGGCCGACAGGACCACGGTGAGGCGCCGGCGCCTGAACACCTGGCACAGGGCCCGCACCAGGGTGGTTTTGCCGGTGCCGGGGCCGCCGGTGATCACGGAGATTTTTTTTGCCATCACCTGGCACACGACCTCCAGCTGCTCATCAGACAATTCCACTGCCATACCGGACAACACCTGCTCCAGGATCTCTTCCCGGTCCATCAGGGGGGCCGGCACCGGCATGGTCAGCAAAGCACTGATCCGGTCGGCGATGCCCTTTTCCGCGTCATACAGGCGGGCCAGATAGATGCGGGCTTCCCAGATCCGGATCTCATTTTTTTGGTTCAAGAAATCCAGGGCCGGATCGAACAGATCCGCGTCCACCCCGGCCAGACGGGCACAGGCGGTAAACAGCTCCTCTTTCACGGCATAGACATGGCCGTCCGACTCAAAGGCCAGCAGCTGGCAGAGCAGACAGGCGGACAGGCGGGCGGGATCGGTTTTTTCCACCCCTTTGACCCGGGCGATGGCATCGGCGGCCGCAAATCCGATGACCGGGATATCGATGGCGATACGGAAGGGATCGGTCTCCAGAATGGTCATGGCACCGGCCCCATAGGTTTTGAGGATCAGGCCGGCATGGGCCACGTTCACATGGTTTTCCTGAAGAAATTGCATGACCCGGCGCACCGCGTGATGGGTGTTCCAGGCTTTGACGATCACCTGTTGCTTGGCCTTGCCGATGCCGGTGACTTCCAGAAGCTTTTCCGGCTGATTTTCGATGATCTCCAGGGTCTGGTCCTGGAACCTGTCCACGATGCGGTCGGACAGGGATTTGCTGATCCCCTTGATCATGCCCGATCCCAGGTATCTGCGGATCCCGGACACCGTGGCCGGCAAAGTGACCTCGTAGGATTCCGCCTTGAACTGGTCCCCGTATTTCGGATGGGACGACCACTGGCCTTTCAACGTCAGGGTTTCGCCTTCAGCCACCCCGGCCAGGTGTCCCACCACGGTAATGGGATCCTTGATCTTTTCCACCCGGATGCGGCACACAGTGTAGTGGTTGTCCGGATTCTGATATGTGAGGCGGGACAGGACCCCTTTGATGGTGATCATTCCGCCACGGCAAAGGCCTGGTCAAACCCGTCGTTTTTCACAAGATTCTCACTGAACCGTTCCGCATCCTTGAGACTGGAAAATTGGCCGATCCGGACCCGGTAGAACCGGCCCCGGTGATCCTCATGCACCACGATATGGGCGTTGACATAGGATTTGGACAGTTTTTCTCTAAACCGGTCGGCATTGGTCTTTTCCTGAAACGCGCCCACCTGAACCGTGAAATTCCCGGTCCAGTAATCCAGGTCCCGGAACGCCACCGGCTCTTTGTGATCATATTTCGTGGCCGCCCCCAGGGCCCTGATTTGGACCCGGGCTGTTCCCGAACCCACCATGTCGATTTTTCCGGCACCGGTATAGGACAAGTCAATAATCCGGCCGGTGACAAACGGTCCCCGGTCATTGACCCGCACCTTGATTTTTTTGTTGTTGTCCAGATTGCGCACCTCCACCCAGGTGTTCATGGGCAGGGTCTTGTGCGCCGCGGTCATGGCATACATGTCATAGGTTTCCCCATTGGCGGTTTTTCGGCCGTGAAATTTTTTGCCGTACCAGGAGGCGATGCCGTTCTGGACAAATCCGTGGGCACTGGCAATGGGCGTGTACCGCTTTCCCATAATCGTGTAGGGCCGTTGCGTGGCAGGGGATTTTCCTGTCTTTTTTTGGGACGGCGGCTCAGCGCGTTTGTCCGGCAGGGGCGAGTCAATGGATTTGGCACATCCGGCACACAAGACACAAAACAGATAAAGGCCGAGCAGCCGGATTCCAATACGCAGAATGGGGGAATAAGTAGTTTTCATGGGTCCAGGGCGTGTAAAATAATATTTTCCATGTTATCGGTAAAAACAATACTCATCTGATCCTGGATGTGCCTGGGCACATCCTCCATATCCTTCTGATTTCGCAAGGGGAGAATCACCGACTTGACACCGGCCCGGTGGGCCGCAATGATTTTTTCCTTGATCCCGCCCACCGGCAGCACCTCCCCCCTCAGGGTGATCTCACCGGTCATGGCTATGCGGGGCCGCACCTTCCGGCCGGAGATCAGCGACACCAGCGCCACCAGCATGGTGACCCCGGCCGAAGGACCGTCCTTGGGAATGGAGCCGGCCGGCACGTGCACATGAATATCATGGGTGTCAAAAAATGTGTCATCCACTTTCAGTTTTTCGGCATGGGACCGAATGAAACTCAGGGCCGTGGAGGCGGACTCCTTCATCACCTCTCCCAGCTGGCCGGTGAGGGTCAGTTCCTTGCCCCCTTTCATGGCCACCGCCTCCACGAACAGGATTTCCCCGCCCACCGGGGTCCAGGCCAGACCCACCACCACGCCGGGGGCGTGGATGCGCTGGGCCAGATCCGGCACATGCTGCACCGGCCCTAAATATTCATGCAGGTCATCCTGGCGGATCACCAGACTCTGGGCCTGGAATTCAGCGATTTTCGTGGCCACTCCCCGGCAGATGGTGCCGATCTGACGTTCCAGGTTCCGCAGGCCGGATTCCCGGGTATAACCGGAAATTATTTTTTTGACCGACCCGGGGGTGAACCGGATCTGAGCGGCGGTCAGCCCATGGGCCTCCCGCTGTCTGGGAATCAGATACCGGGTGGCGATTTTGTGCTTTTCATCTTCGGTGTACCCGTTGAGTTCCAGCACCTCCATGCGATCCCGCAATGGCGGGGGAATGGTGTGCAGGACATTGGCAGTGGTCAGAAACATCACGTCAGACAGGTCGAACGCGACATCCAGATAATGATCGGTAAATGAATTGTTCTGCTCCGGGTCCAGCACTTCCAGCAGGGCGGATGAAGGATCACCTTTGTAGGAAGAATTCAGCTTGTCGATCTCGTCGAGCATGAACACCGGATTTTTCTTTCCGGCCTTCCGGATGTTTTGAATGATCCGGCCGGGCAACGCCCCCACATAGGTTCTGCGGTGTCCCCGGATCTCGGCCTCATCCCGCACGCCTCCTAAAGAAATCCGGACGAATTCCCGGCCCAGGGCCTTTGCAATGGACCGGCCCAGAGAGGTTTTGCCCGTGCCGGGGGGACCGGTGAAACACAGAATCGGGCCTTTGGAATTTTTCTTGAGTTTCCGGACCGCCAGAAATTCCAGAATCCGCTTTTTGGGTTTTTCCAGTCCGTAGTGGTCCTGATTCAGGATGTGCCGGGCGGACCTGATATCCAGCACATCTTTGGACGCCTCGTGCCAGGGCAGGCTGGTGAGCCAGTCCAGATAAGTGGATGCCACCACATACTCGGATGAGGATACATGCATACGCGACAGCCGCTGCAGTTCTCTTTTCGCTTCTTTTTCCGCTTCTTCCGACAGATGGCTTTTCTGAATCAATGACCGGTATTCACGGATTTCCACGCTTTCGGTATCGTTTTCCCCCAGTTCTTCCCGGATGGCCTTGAGCTGCCGCCTCAAATAATACTCCCGCTGCTGTTTGTCCATGTCTTCCTTGACCTGGTTCTGGATGCGGGAGCCCATTTCCAGAATTTCCAGCTGGTCATTGACCAGGCGGGTGACTTTTTTCAGGCGCTGGTTCACATTGAGCATTTCCAGCACTTTCTGTTTTTCCTCGACCGGTGCGTTGATGGTGGAGGCGACCATGTCGGCCAGGACATTAGGCTCCTGAAGCGACTTGATCATGTGGGCCATCTCTCCGGGCAGTCCGGGGGACAGATTGACGATTTTTTCGTACTGTTCGGCGATATTGGCCATGAGTGCCCGGTTTTCCACCGTCCGATCCTGATTTTTGCAGGTCAGCACTTCGATTTCCGCTTGCAGATAGGGCTTGCCCTGAAAAAACTGCACCGTCTTGAACCGGTTCAGCCCCTGGATCAGCAGCTGGGCTTTTTCATCTTCCATCTTGGACATTTTCAGAATCATGGCCACAGTTCCGATGCGAAACAGTTCCTCGGCCCGGTGTTTGGACCCCGGGTCCGGTTTTCTGGAAAGGATCAGGCCCAGCATCCGGGAGCCGGCCATGGCTTCATCGATCAGGTCGATGGCTTCTTTCTGGATCAATACCAGCGGCAGCACCATTTTGGGAAACAGGTTGGTGTCCACAATGGGAAGAATGGGGAGCGTACCGGGAATATCATTGGTGGAGATGGCGGCGGCGGAATGTCGGATATCATCCATGTATACCCCTTGGTGAATGAACAGGAATGCTAGATAAAATCCATGGACAGATCATGCGCCGGCTTGTAATTTTCCGAGAACAGTTTGCCCAGTGTCAGTTGAAGAAAACCGTTGTCAAACACGGCAGACACCTTTTCCACATCGATCATGCAGGGAAGATACAACACCCGCTCGAACTGGCCGAACTGAATTTCAGCCAGCCGGTAGGTGGCAGCGGGATCCAGCCGGGTGGTTTTCCGGTTTCCCGAAATTTTGACCGCTTTGTTGCTGACATCGATCACGATATCCTGCTTCTGCACGCCGGCGATTTCCGCCTGAATCACGATCTGGTTTTGGGTCTCGAAAATATCCATCTGGGGTTTCCAGATCCGCTTTGAAAAACAGAACATGGGATTTACGGATTGAAACATGTCTTGAAAGGATTTTTCATCGGTTTCGTACGTACCGAGATTGCTGCCGAAACGAATCTCTATATGTTCCATAAAAAACTCCTGCAGATGGTGTTCATATACGCATAGGATCAAAGTGCAAAATAGCATCCAGCCATAAAATTGTAAAGCGCAATAAAATTATTCCGGTTTCCGGGTCTTGAAATCCGGACCAATGGGTGATAAGGGACATGCATGAACACCTCGATTCAACAAACCGCCCTGATCACCGGGGCATCCAGAGGCATCGGCCGGGCCATTGCAAGAAATCTGGCGGGCCGGAGCATCTTTGTGTACCTCAATTTCCGGTCCGATGACACCGGGGCCCAAAACACCCTGGACGACATTGAAAACCAGGGCGGCCAGGCCGAACTGCTCGGGTTTGACGTGACCCGCCAAAACCAGTGTGACGACGCCGTGGCCTTTGTTATCAAACAGCGCGGCCGCCTGGACATTCTGGTGAACAACGCCGGGATCCGGGACGACCACTTGTTTGCCATGATGAAAAAACCGGCCTGGGAAACGGTGCTGGACACCCATTTGAACGGGTTTTATCACCTGACCCGGCCGGTGGTCCGTCAGATGATCAAGCAGCGATACGGCCGGATCATCAATATCAGCTCCGCCGCCGGTCAGGTGGGCAATGCCGGTCAGGTCAACTACAGCACGGCCAAGGCCGGCATCATCGGCGCCACCCGGGCCCTGGCCAAAGAGATCGCCAGCCGGGGCATCACCGTGAATGCCGTGGCACCGGGGTTCATAGACACCGATATGATGGCGGGCCTGGATCTGGAAAAAATCAAGAAACAGATCCCGGCCGGCCGCCTGGGACACCCTGAAGAAGTGGCCCATGTGGTCGGTTTTCTGTGTTCTGACCAAGCCGGTTATGTCAACGGTCAGGTGCTCGGCGTCAACGGCGGCTTGATTTAAGATCGATGTCCCTTCTCTACGGTTATTTTCCCGCCATGGTGAGCGGGCTTCTGCTCACCTTAAGCTTTCCTGACGTTCATCTTTACTGGCTGGGGTTCATCGCTTTGGCCCCCCTTATCATCTGTCTGGACACCCTGACGCCCCGGCAGGGATTTGCTGCCGGATTTGCCGCCGGATTCATTCATTTCATCACCCTGATCTACTGGATTGTTCCCACACTGTGCACCTTTGGCGGATTACATCCCATCCTGGCGGTGGCCGCACTGATACTTCTGTGTCTGTATCTGTCCCTGTATCCGGCCCTGTTCGCATTCGGGCTCAAAAAACTGGCTTTGTCCCCGCCCCTGATGCCGCTGACCGCCGCCTGCCTCTGGACCGGGCTGGAATGGGTGCGAACCCACCTGCTTACCGGTTTCCCCTGGGGACTTCTGGGATACAGCCAGGCCGAAAACCCCTGGCTGGTTCAGATTGCGGACATCACCGGCGTGTCCGGTATCTCATTTGTTCTGGTGTTATGCAGCGCCCTGGCAGCCATGGTATGGCAACTGGTCATGACCCGCCGGCATACCGGACAGTCCATGCGAAAGGTCCCGGTGGGCATCAGCGCCGGGTACACCCTGATGGTTCTGGCCGCCGCCTGTGGGTATGGGACATACCGAATTGCCCAGGTGGAAAAACAGATGGCCCGGGCCCCGGACACCCGCCTGGCCATCATTCAGGGTAATATTGCGCAGCAAATGAAATGGGATACGGCGTTCCGCAAAAACACCATTGAAAAATACGGTACCCTGTCTCTGGATGCAGCAAGGTTTCAACCGGACCTGATTATCTGGCCGGAAACCGCGCTGCCGTTTTACTACGGGCATGACACCCTGCTTTCCAACCAGGTGGATTACTATATCCGAAAGACCCGTACCCATTTTCTGATCGGCTCCCCGGCGGTGGACACATCCCATGACCCTGTCCGGTATTACAACCGGGTCATGATGCTCGATCCTCTGGCATTGCCAAAAGGGCAGTACGACAAAACCCATCTGGTGCCCTTCGGCGAATACGTGCCGTTTCAAGACCTTTTGTTCTTCATTGAAAAACTCACGGCCGAAGCCGGCAATTTTTCCAGAGGAGATCCGGCATTTACCCCCCTGGCATTCAAGGATCATCACACCGGGGTATTGATCTGTTTCGAAATCCTGTTTCCCGATATTTCCCGGCAGTTTGTCACCAACGGGGCCGACCTGCTGACCACGGTGACCAACGATGCCTGGTTCGGACACACATCCGCGGCGGCCCAGCATTTTGCCATCGCGGTGCTCAGGGCCGTGGAAAACCGCAGAAGCATAGCCCGGGCCGCCAACACCGGCATCTCCGGATTCATCGATCCCGCGGGCCGGGTGTCCGACACGACCGCCCTGTTCACCGATGCCGTGATTGTCCGGTCCATGCCGGTCTTCACCCGTATCACATTTTATACCCGGTATGGAGATCTGTTCGCCGGTATCTGTCTTATTGCATTGGGCATGGGTTTTGTGGTAAAAATCAGTCAACATTTCAAAAGGAGGCATCACCCATGAACACTGACTTAAAACAGACCCTGTCATCATTGACCACCAAAACCGACCGTCTCAAGGAGTATCTTTGACCTGCCGGTCAAGGAAAAACGCTTAAAGGAACTCGAATTCTTCAGTGCCCGGCCCGATTTCTGGGATGACCCGGACAAAGCCACGGCCATGCTCAGGGAACAGACCCGGCTGTCCGAACTGATCGATCACTGCAGCGCTCTTTGCAGTGAAATTGAAGACGCAAGGGTTTTGCTGGAAATGGCCCACGAGGAAGCGGACAAGGAAGCGGAAACGGACGTGGCACGGCAGCTGGCCGACATTGAAAAAAAAATCAAACAGTTTTCCCTGGACATCACCCTGGATCATGAAGATGACGCCAGAGACGCGCTGGTGTCCATCAATGCCGGGGCCGGAGGCACCGATTCCCAGGACTGGGCGGAAATGCTGTTCCGCATGTATTCCCGGTGGATCGACAAAAAAGGGTACAAAATGACCCTCATCGACCTGCAGCCGGGAGATGAGGCCGGCATCAAGGGCGTCACTTTCAAGGTGGCGGGGAAAAACTGCTTCGGATTCATGAAAGTGGAATCCGGGGTGCACCGGCTGGTGCGCATCTCCCCGTTCAATGCCGGGGGCAAACGCCACACATCCTTTGCCTCGGTGTTCGTGTATCCGGACATCAAGGATGACATCCAGATAGAGATCGACGACAAAGACCTGCGCATCGATGTGTTCCGGGCGTCCGGAGCCGGGGGCCAGCACGTGAACAAGACCAGCTCGGCGGTGCGCATCACCCATCTGCCCTCGGGCACCGTGGTTCAGTGCCAGCAGGAACCCTCCCAGCACCGGAACAAGGAGATCGCCATGAAGGTGCTCAAATCCCGTCTCTATCAGCTGGAAAAACAAAAACAGGATCAGAAGATGCAGTCGCTGCACGACGGCAAGGACGAGATCGCCTGGGGCAGCCAGATCCGCTCCTATGTGCTGCACCCCTACCGCATGATCAAAGATCACCGCACCGATCAGGAAATCGGGGATGTGGACCGGGTTTTGGACGGAGATCTGGATGAACTGATTGAAGGAGTGCTGATGTCCTGATCATGAACCCCATGGCCGTTATTGAGAAATTCTATCCACCGGGATCCGCACTGAACCGCATCCTGGTGGATCACAGCCGGCAGGTGGCCCAAAAAAGCCTGGAAATCGCCCGGAGCCTGGCTGATCCGGACCTGGATCTGGATTTTATCGAGCATGCGGCCATGCTTCACGATATCGGTATCTTTCTGACCGCATCCCCGAAGATCGGCTGTACCGGAAACGCCCCTTATATCTGCCACGGGGTTCTGGGCAGAGACCTTCTGGACAACGAGGGCCTGAACCCGGCCTACGGCCTGGTGGCCGAACGTCACACCGGCGCCGGCATCAGTATCGATACCATTTTACGTCACAATCTGCCGCTGCCCCGGCGGGACCTGGTACCCGGGACGGTGACGGAAAAGATCATCTGCTGTGCAGACAAGTTTTTTTCCAAAACCGGGCCGGCCCGTCATCGCCCCCGGACCGTCAACCGGATTCTGGCGGATCTGGCTGCCCTCGATCCGGAACATGCCCTTCGGTTCTCCCGGTGGGCTGAGGAATTCAGACTGTAATACCGGGCACCTCTTTTCAGATCACCCATTGAAACTTAGCGGCCGGTTCGCTGCCGGGCATTGTTTCGTCAGGACCGTTACAGAATCTGTTTCAAAAACAGCTTGGTCCGGTCATGGTCGGGGTTTTTATAAAATTTTTCCGGGGTGCCTTCTTCGACAATCATGCCCTCGTCCATGAAAATCACCCGGTCCGCCACCTCCCTGGCAAATCCCATTTCATGGGTGACGCACACCATGGTCATGCCCTCCTTGGCCAGGGTTTTCATCACTTCCAGCACCTCGCCGATCATCTCCGGATCCAGGGCCGAAGTGGGTTCGTCAAACAGCATGATCTTGGGATCCATGGCCAGGGCCCTGGCAATGGCCACCCGCTGCTGCTGTCCCCCGGACAGATTGGACGGCCAGGCTTTGGCTTTGGCGGAGATACCCACCTTTTCCAGAAGCATCCTGGTTTTTTCCTCCCGCTCCTTTTTATGGCGTTTTCTCACCAGTTTCTGGGCCAGAGTCACATTGCCCTGCACCGTCAGGTGGGGATACAGATTAAAGGACTGGAACACCATGCCCATTTCCGCCCGGACGGTGTTGATATTGGTTTTGGGATCGAAAATATCCACCCCGTCCACCAGGATCTTTCCGCTTTCAGCTGTTTCCAGGCGGTTCAAACACCGCAGAAACGTGCTTTTCCCGGAACCGGACGGACCGATCACCACCACCACCTCACCGGCCTCGATGGTGTTGGACACATCCACCAGGGCCTTGACTTCATGGGGCACATAAAATGTCTTGTAAATATGCTTGACGTCTATCATTTGGTGGCGGTCCTCCTTTCCAGATACTGGACACACATGGAAAGCGTAAAAGTCATGAGCAGATAGAGAATGGCGCACAATATCCACAATTCAAAAGTTTGCAGACTGGTGGTGATCCCTTCCCGGGTGGCTTTGGTCAACTCCCGGATGGAAATCAGTCCCAGCAGGGAGGAATCCTTGATCAGGTTGATGAACTGGCCTGCCAAAGGCGGCAGAATGGTTTTCAATGCCTGGGGAAGAATGATATAGAACATGCACTGAAAATAGCTCATGCCCGAAGACCTGGCCGCCTCTATCTGGCCCGGGTGAATGGACTCTATACCGGCCCTCACGATCTCCACCACATAGGCACCCGTGAAAATTGACAGGGCCATGACGCCGTACCATTGGGGGTCGAGCTTGGGAATGCCGTTCATCAGCAGAATTTTGTTCATGGTGGTGCCCAGAACAAAATAAAAAATCATGATCTGCACCAGCAAAGGCGATCCCCGTATGACCTCCACATAGGTGATGGCCGACCATTTGAGCACCGGGGTATCCGAGACCCGCGCCACCCCGCCGATGATCCCCAGCAAGATCCCGAAAATCGTGGCAAGGAACGAAATTTTCAGGGTCACCCACAACCCTTTGGCCAGGATACCGGGCCGCCACCCCCCTTCATAGGATGCCAGGATATCCCCCGGAGTCACCATATCCCCTTCGATCCAGTCGAACGAACCTGCGGGAACGCTATAGGTTCTTGTGCCGGCATCCGTTGTGACCGTGATATCCTTTTTTTTCCTGTTGTCGACAATGGCGTCGATTTCTCCATATCCTTCGGCATACAGGGTAATGGTGGATTTATACATGAAGTACTTTGGCACCTTGAACCAGCGCCACTGGTAATCCACCGCCACCGTGGCATAATACACGGCACCGATGACCATGAACAGCAGGACAAGAAAACCGCACACCGACAAAAAATAGGCAATGGGATTGCTCAAGCGTTTGATGTTGGATATGTTTTGTTCCATATGTCTAACCTTACAAAACAGGCCGGCAGAAGACATCTTCTGCCGGCCCGGATTCATTCAAAGTTCCTGATGCAATGGTGACAAACCAACTTAATTCTGCAGATCTTTCTGCCAGTCATTGGATTTGATCCATTTGTCATAGGACCGCTGCCATCTGCCGTCGTTCTT
This sequence comes from Desulfotignum sp., assembly GCA_034522435.1. Taxonomy (GTDB): domain Bacteria; phylum Desulfobacterota; class Desulfobacteria; order Desulfobacterales; family Desulfobacteraceae; genus Desulfotignum. Next base: position 61,226 of record JAXHLJ010000013.1, on the reverse strand, counting down.
GTACTGGCGGATGAAATTGTTCAGGAAGTTGAGAAAATCGGGATCCCCTTTTTTAACAGCCATGGCCAGGGGTTCAAAGGTGAACGGTTTCGTCAGGGCAAAGGTTTTTCCTTCACCGTGAGCAGCCTGGAAGAACTCAATCAGGGGAAGATCGTAGACAGTGGCATCTGCATTGCCCTGGATGACTTCCATGCAGGCTTCGGATTCCACCTCAAAGCTTTTGTACTGAGCCCGGGGAATCATGCGTTTGACCGCCTGCTCACCGGTGGTGCCCAGTTTGGATGTAATCGTGTATTTTGGATCATTCAGATCCTTGTAGGACTTGATCACCCCTTCATGCTTTTTGTTGACAAGGATGGCCTGTCCCACGACAATATAGGGCTCCGTGAAGTTGACAGCCAGGTTTCTTTCCTGGGTACAGGTCATACCGGAAATGATGATATCGAACTTGTCGGTAATCAACGAGGGGATAATGCCGTCCCAGGCCGTGTTCACCGGGGCGTACTTGACCCCCATGGCCTTGGCCAGTTGTTTTCCCATGTCGATGTCGAATCCGATGTACTGCCCTTTGGTGTTGGTCATCTCAAAGGGAAGGTACCCGGATTCGAATCCTATCCGAATTTCCCCTGCCTTGACAATGGATTCAAGGGTCGATTTTTTGGCCAGTTCAATGTCGGCGCTGAACGCCGGTGCGGAAACAAAAACAAATGCAAGTGCAAACAGGGATACGAACAATTTTTTCATCTTTTCTCCTCCTGAAAATTAGGTTTCGGCTCTGATCATCTCCGGTAGTGAAGATGATCGTTTAACGCCTGTTAAAGGATTGTAACAACCGTTTTTGAATCAAGCTTAATACTTAGCATAACCAAATTAAATGGCAAGCAATATTTTATGGATCTGGATATTTGAAACAATATATCATATGATAATCACGTTGTTTACCATTCACCCTGTAACCGGAACCTGTTATTATTTCATGAAAAAGCAGCTGATCCCCACTGGCCTTTCCCGTTCATCGCGGAAACCCTTTGGTCTCAAAATTCTGGCAGTATCTGATTTCATCGATAAATCCCTGACCCGCCTGGTGGAAACCAGAACCCTGGAACCGGTGGACCTGATCCTCTCCTGCGGTGATCTGGACCCGGAATACCTGTCTTTTCTGCGGGACCGTATGGACCGGCCCCTGTTTTATGTCAAAGGCAATCATGATATCCGGTATACCCCCGGCAATCCGGTGGGATGTGAAAATATTCATCGCCGCATCGTGACATTCAACAAGTTCAATATTCTGGGACTGGAAGGCTCCATGTGGTACAACGGCGGGGCCAACCAGTATACCGAAGCCATGATGAAAAAACAGATTTTTTCCCTGTGGCTGGCGTTATGGCGTAAAAAACCGATTCACATGATCATCACCCATGCCCCGCCCCGTCATGTCCATGACAAAGAAGATCTGTGTCACCGGGGATTCGACTGTTTCAACACCTTGATCAGAAAATACCGGCCCGAATATTTTATTCATGGACATATCCACCGGGAATTTGATACCCATTCCGACAGAATCACCCATATCAATCACACCCAGGTGATCAACACCTGCGGATTTACCCTGATAGAGGCCTGATCCATGAAAAATTTTTTCAAATACCTGTTTTCTTCCGATTCACCCCGGCAAAAGGACGTCAACCACGTGGATTCGTTTCATGAACAGCAGGCCCAGGAAGAGGACGTGCAGTTCATCGATCACGGCATTCAGACCATTGGCCTGGAAAAAATCATCGGCAGTGTGGGCAAATATGCGGATTTCGATTCCCGGTTCCGGCCCAAAAAACATCTGTCCACCCAGCGGTTTTCCGACATCAAACAAGCCATGCGCCAGGGCAAAGCCATACCGCCGGTTAGACTGTACCAGATCCGCAACCAGTATTATGTTCTGGACGGCAACCACCGGGTGGCGGCGGCCAAGGAACTGGAGTGGACGGAAATCAAGGCCAGGGTGGTGGAGCTTTTGTCCGCCAGAAACACCATGGAGAACCTGCTGTATCTGGAAAAAAAGAAATTTCTGGAAAAAACCGGCCTTTCCCGGGACATCGATCTCACCGAGGTGGGAAAATACAACTACCTGGAACAGCAGATTCAAACGCATCAGGATTATCTGACATCCCAGTCCGGCAAAGACTGCGATTTCATCCGGGCCGCCAGGGACTGGTACCATACCATTTACCTGCCCTTGACCACGATCATCCAAAACGGCGACCTGCTCAAGTATTTTCCGCACAGAACCCTTGCCGATCTGTATACCTATATTGCCTATCACCACTGGGATTCGAGCACCAACCGGCGTTACGGCATCGGTATCGACCGGCTGATTCCCAAAACCATGGCCGGTTTCAGAACCGCGATGCTGGAAAAACAGATCCCGGAATACCCGGAAATGAAACGAACCATTACCGCCTTCATTCTCATTGATACCGATGCCACGACGGAAATCACTTTGTCGGATCGGTTGTTTGCACTGGATGAAGTCCGTGAGGTCCATACGGTTCACGGCAGCATCGATCTGCTGGTAAAGATGGTGCTTCAGCGGGATTTTCTCACTTCGGATGCGGAAACCATTGCCGAATTCCTGGATCAGAAGATCCGGAAAATCGAGGGAATCAAGCGCACCCAGACCATGATACCAGGCCGGTCCCTGGTCAAGGAAGGATTTGATTACTGACGGGGAACGGCGATTTCCGACAGTTCAGGAAAAAATGCGGCCAGTCCACCGTCCGCCAGAAGATCTTTATGATGCTGAAACATGACGGCATCCCACATGATCAGAAACGTTTTCAACGGCGGCGGCACTTTTTTCTTATGAGGGTAGAACACGCCGCTGTCAATGATTTCGGCCTCGGATTTGCCGGCGGACAACTGTTCTTGAATGCAATGTTCCCGCCGGAGCACATCCTTGATTTTTGCTGTGAACAGGTCGGATATTCCCTTTTGGATCATGCCGCCATGACTGGACAGCACCAGATCGATCCTCATGCCGTCCAGCCGGAGAAGAGAGGCAACCAGGTCCCGGATATCGCAGTTTTGCCACCCATACCACGGCCCGAACCGGTCCAGTCCCAGATCTCCGGAAAACAGGATCCGGTCATCCGGAAAATAAAACGAGGTATGGCCCGGTGAATGACCCGGGGTTGCCAGCACCACCATTTCCGGTGCGAACTCGAGAAACACGGTATCTTCATCATAGGGTGAAAAATGGCTCAACGGCCGGAATCCCAGGGTGTTTTCAGCAAACGCACGCCATTGCTCCCCATATCCCAGCGGACCGGCCGTGTGGGCGACCACATGATCCAGGCTGCTGAGAAACGAGGCTTCCTTTGCCGGGACATAGACCGGTATGCCGCCTGTTTCCGCCCAATGGGTCCAGACACTGTGATCCAGATGAAAATGCGTGATCACCGCCGCATCCGGCGGTGTTTGCGAAAGAAGGGTCCGGGCGTCTGATTCCCCTAAGTTCATGTCGATAAAAACTGGTTTTTTTGAATGAACCATCAGGCCGGCACAGGAGGAGAACCGGGCCATGGAGTCTGGTTCCACATACATGAGTTTTTCCGTGATCCGGGTTTGTTTCATAAAACAGGTCCTTGTAAAATGTTCCGTGAACAGGCCACAGATTCAAGATAACGACTCATTTGCGGCCATCAAGGGGAGACAAATGCCGTGCGTTCATCAAATTGTGGATATCCCGCCAGGGTATTGAACAGATCATGGCCATAATCAAGATCGGATTTACGGATGACACAATACTTGATATCCAGCAGCGGATATACCCAGAGGCCATGCAGAATTTTTATCTGGGCCTGTTCCCACAACCGGATCTGATTTTTGGGATTCATCTCTACCAGTGCCTTATCCAGCAATTCGTCCACAGAGGCACAATGTGAAAAATTGGTATATGCCGTGTTGCCGTTTGTGACAATCGCATCGGAATGAAAAAATCCCCGCAGATACGTATCCGCATCGGGCCGGAGCGTAAAATACAGAACCATGGCATTGCGGTTTTCCCGGATCATCTGATGATACATGGAATGGGGAACAATCTTTAACTCCACGACAATGCCGATCTCTTTCAACGACTGCTGCAAAATTTCATACGCCGTTCTGAACAGCCGTTTTTCCGATCCATACAGAGTCATGGAAAATCCATCCGGAAACCCGGCTTCGGCCAGCAGTTTTCCAGCCGTTTCAAGGTCTTTTTCGAAATTCAGTCCCAGGGCGGTGACTTTTTCGTTGGTCAGACCTCCGGGCATAAAATTTGCGCTCATGGGCCCGTGCACAGGCGTTACCAGCCGGGGGCTGGACGCCTTCAGAAAGTCATTTCTGTCAAGAGCATAAACGATGGCCTGCCTCACCCGGATATCGTCCAGGGGGGGGATGGACGTATTGAAATGAAACAGGCCGGTGAATCCCGGGCCGAACACATCGACCACACTGGCGGGGGTCTTTTCCATACGTTCGATCCAGCCGGGGTCCCCCACCCCGAGAATCAGATCCATTTCACCATTGACAAAGGCCGCCTCCCGGGTGTCATTGTCCGGGATAAAATGCATTTCCACACCCGCCAGTTTCGGGGTTCCCCGAAAATACCCGGCATGGGCTTTCAGTTCGCATTTTTCCCCCGGCACATACCGGTGAAACATGAACGGACCCGTGCCCACGGGGTGGGCGAGGAATGCATCATACCCGCCGGACCGGATCGCCTTTTCACTCAAAATATATCCGCCCCGAAGATTGGCGATTTTCGGTAGAAAAAACAGGGGAGACACCGGTTTTTCCAGAATGATCTCCAGGGTATGGTCATCGAGCTTGACAAAGGTCATGCCGGCATATTCTCCGGCCTTGCTGCTGAAATGCGGGTCCGCCAGTTTCTTGAAAGAAAAAATCACGTCATCCACGGTCAGTTCATAGGCGGAATTGAACGGCCCCGGATGAAAGAAAACCCCTTTTTTTAAAAGAATGGTCCAGACCTGACGTCCGTTGCGCAACTCAAAGGTGGGAATGGATTCTGCGATATCCGGTTCCAGTTGGGAGAAATTCCCGGGAACATACCGGATCAGGCAGTTGAACATCAGGTCCGCATAGGTGTAATCCTGAGATCCTTTAGACAGATGGGGATCCAGGCTGCCCAGACTGCTGGTGTGGACCGCGAAATTCAAGACCCTGCCCGGCAAAGACGCCGCACCGGCCCGACCGGTCATCCCCCCCATCCATAAAACACAGATCACGCCCACGCATCCCAGAATACATAACCCTCCCTGTTTCACGGCACTTCCCCTTTTTTTATTCAGCTTGTTTTTTATACGAATAAAAAAAGGGGGACGTCAAGGAAAAATCCCACCGCCCGGTTACAGGGGCGTATTGGGGATCAAATCCCAGATGCCGCAGGGACACGCCCCTTTGCAGAACCCGCACCCGATGCATTTATCGGCATCCACCCGGTATTCGAACCCGTCATTTTCCAGATCGTTTCGCTCAATGGCGCCTTCCGGGCAGACGGCCACACAGATGCCGCAGTCCCGGCATTTTCCGCAGGAGGCGCAGGCGTCTCCGCAGGCGGTCAGATCCCCCGGCACGTTAACAGGGTCATAATAGGCCAGATGAATCCGTGATTTGTCCACCACGGGCTGCGGTGCTGTCTCCTGGACATCGTTGCCCGAAGCGATCTGATGAATGACCCGGGCCGCGCGCTTTCCCGCGCCGATAGCATCGGTGATCAGGCCCGGGGCCACCACATCGCCGATGGCAAACACCTTTGGGTCCGAGGTCCGGTTGATCCGGTCCACGGTCACAAATCCGTTGTCCACGGCCAGATGGGACTGGATGAAATCCAGGTCCGGCACATCGCCGATTGCCACCACCACGGTATCCGCCGGCAGCAGATCCCCATTTTCGAGCATCACCCCCTGTTCGGTGATTTTTCTGGTAAAAACGGGCCATTGAAATCTGGCTCCGCATTTTTTTGCATCCTCGAGTTCCCTGCCGAATGCCGCCGGCCGCTGAACGTCGATCAAAGTAATCTCTCTGGCACCCAGGCGGTGGGCCTCGGTGGCCACATCACATCCCACATTGCCCGCGCCGATGATCACCATCTGTCTGCCGGGTCTGACATTTCCGGCCTTGGCCTCTGAAAGAAACTCATTGGCAAAGACCGCCCGCTCGATGCCGTCCACCGGCAGGCTCCGCGGTTTTTTCGCTCCGGCCGCCACAATGGTGAAATCATATTCATCCCTGATTTTGGCAAACGTGTCGGCATCGATGGACTGTTCCAGCCGGATATCGGGAATCAGTGCCTTGATCCGGTCCAGTTCGGTTTTCAGGGTCTGTTTTGGAATCCGGGATCCCGGTATCACTGAAGCGATCTTGCCGCCGATGTCCGAACCCGTATCGAACACGGTCACGGCATGGCCGTTGAGGGTCAGATGCCAGGCTGCGGACAATCCCCCGGGACCGGCACCGATCACCGCCATTTTTCTGCCGGTGGCATCATCGGGTTCCGGCAACGGCACCTGTTCCCCGGCCCGGCCCAGATCCCTGACGTTCACCGGGGTCATGCCTTCCTGGTGCCGGGTGCAGGCCGCCATGCAGGGACTGGGACACAGGTATCCGCACACCGTGGCCGGAAACGGGGTATGGGCAAGGCCCATGGCAACGGCTTCATCCACGTTGTCGGCCCTCACCATATACCAGCGGTCCTGAACCGGAATACCGGTTGGACAGGCGGCCTGGCACGGGGAGAGGTATTTCCCCTGTTCCCACACGGGTATATACCGGCGCAGGTCCCCTTTGGTGATGACCGGTATCGTTTTCGGCATCATCTCCTGAAGGTCTCCAATGAGCCCGCCGGTGCCCAGTTCCCGGTCCCAGACCTGTCTTCTGAAACTGGACATATCCAGCCGGTTCGGGCTGTCCGCCTTTTCATGGGGGGATTTGGCAGTGAGCAGCATCCACTCGGGCCGGACGGTCAGAGAGGCCAGCAGATCCATACGGCCGGTTTTTTTCAAAAAGCCTTCCAGCCCGGTTTCCAGCCACTGCCAGTCGTCATCGGTCAGCGCGGTCTGCTTGGCATCTTTTTCACTGAATCCTTGTGCATTTCCCCGGACAAAGACCTTACCGCCCACCATGCCCACCAGGGGCCGGTACCCAAGGACCTGACCGCCCGGTTGACTGCCGTGTCCGCACACCACGGCAATACCGCCGGCCATGAATTCACCGAAATAATCCCCGGCTGTGCCCAGAACCCACAGTTCCGGGGGGGCGAACCGGGGGTTGTGCTTGGTCATGGTCATGCCCCTTGCCCCGATGCTGCCGCCCACAAACACCTCTCCCTGGGCCGCGCCGTTCATCACACCGTTGGACGCATGGCCGTGAACCACAATCCGGGCGCCGGCATTGAGCCACCCCAGATCATCGGATGCCGGTCCCATGATTTCGATACAGGTATTGGCGTTTCCCAGGGACCCGGTCCGCTGACCGGAATGCCCGATGATGCGGATATTCACCGCATCCGTACCGGCGTCCCACAGCCGTCCGCCGATGCCGTGCTGGCCGAATGCCTCGATCTCCAGATTCCGGTGGCCGCCGCGGATCTGCTGATGAATGATCTCTTCCAGAACCCTGGAAGGAAGGCGTTTTTCTTCTCTTCTGCCGGGAATATAAATAAAGTCGTCGTGTGTCATGATGTTAAATTCCTTACACTACATACTTGATGCTCAGTCTCTGGGCCGCGGCAACATCATCGATGCCTAAAGCGTCTGACATGCCGATGGGCAGAGAGGTGGACCGTCCCAGTGGCGCCACGATCTTTTTGAGTTCCGTGTCAAAGGACACAAACAGGTCCACGACCCGCCCTGCCACATCTTCCGGGTCCAGACGCCGGTAAAGCCGGGGGTCCTGGGAGGTGATGCCCTTGGGACAGATGCCCACGTTGCACACGTTGCACCGGTCCTCTTCGGTGCCCACGCATCCGGCTGCGGCCTGCATCACATATTTGCCGATCTGAATCCCGGAGGCCCCCAGCATGATCAGGGCCGCGGCATTGGCGGCCAGGTTGCCGTTCTTGCCGATGCCGCCGCCGGCAAAGATCGGGATTTCGTTCTGCTTGCCGATCTTGATCAGGTTCAGGTAATTGTCTCTGATACAGCTGGCAATGGGATGTCCCATATGGTCCATGGACACGGTATAGGCCGCGCCCGTTCCCCCGTCCTCGCCGTCAATGGCCAGGCCGGATGCGTAATCGTTGCGCGTGAGGTTGTTGAGCACGGCCAGGGAGGTGGAGGATGCCGAGATCTTTGGATACACCGGCACCCGGAACCCCCAGGCCATGGACATGGACAAAATCATCTTGGCCACGGATTCCTCGATGGAGTACTGGGTCTGGTGGGTGGGGGGACTGGGCAGGCTGACACCGGCCGGCACCCCGCGTATGGCGGCGATGAGTTTGTTGACCTTGTGCCACATCAACAAGCCCCCGTCGCCGGGTTTGGCCCCCTGGCCATACTTGATCTCGATGGCGCAGGGATCTTCCTTCATATGCGGGATAGAATGGATGATCTCATCCCACCCGAAATAACCCGAGGCAATCTGAAGAATCACATACTTGAGAAACCGGGACCGCAGCAGCCGGGGGGGGCACCCGCCTTCGCCCGTGCACATGCGCACCGGCATGTTCATCTCCTCGTTCAGATACGCCACCCCCATCTGCAGCCCTTCCCACATGGTGGGGGACAGGGCCCCGAAGGACATGCCGCCGATAATCAACGGATAGATTTCGCGTACCGGCGGAATCCACCCTTTTTCCCGCAATCGTTTCATGTTTTCCCTGGGAGAAAGCACCCGGCCGAGCAGGGTCCGCATCTCAAATTCATGGCGCCCGGCATCCAGGGCCGGGTCCGTGAGCATGGAGATCCGGGTGAACTTGATCCGGTCCAGAATGGAGCCGGCCGCGTTGCGGCGGCCGCCCCGGCGGCGGGGCACTCCCTGCTGATTGATATGGAATTTCATCCGGTCCAGCCCGGGGTTTTTCTGCGGATGAATGGCATCATTGGGGCACACCATGGTGCACATGGCACACCCGATACAGGCATGGGCCACATCGGTTCTCTGCCAGATCCCGTAAAACACATCCTGGTTCGTGACCTGTTCCGCCTGTCTGCGGATACTGGTTTTCAGGGTCCGTTTTCTGAACACCGTCAGTTCGATGGCCTGCACCGGGCACACGGCCGTGCACTGGCCGCACAGGGTGCACCGGTCATTGCTGAATTTCACCTGCCATGGCAGGTCGTTGATGCTTAAAGCGGAAGGTTCAAGGCTTCGGTTTGACGACATATGGCTACCTCCTGGCGGTCAGGGCTGACAATGGCTGTGTCTAAATGCATGGGTTGAATGTCTCTGGATTTGTCCCGGTCCGGAATCACGGCATCCAGGCCGCAGATTTCCGACGAAAAACCGTACAGACCCGGTTTCCCTCCCACCACACCGGGCCGCAGTTTTTTGCGGTCCTGGACCATGAACAGAGAATGGTCGGGCAGGGTACCGATGACGCAGTTGGGGCCGTCGATGATCAGAGACCGGCAGGTGCGTTTCAGATGGGACAGAAACCCGGCATCCGGATGAATCGACAGGTCATTGTCCTGGAGCGGGGTGATCACATGTTTGTACCCGTCAATACCCAGCCCCAGTTCCTCCAGGGAATAGTGCAGGATATGGGCGAACACCTCGGAATCGGACTGATATCCGGAGTATGCCGGTATCCCCCGGGAAGTGAGAAAATCCTTGATGGGAATGAAGGCCGTGTTTTCGCCGTTGGTCATGGTGCTGTATCCCTTGATGAAAAAGGGGTGACACGCATACAGGTCAATGGCGTAATTGGTGTTCTGACGGCCCTGGGCCATGATGATCCGGGCCTTGAGTTCCTTTCGGTCCAGGCCCAGATACTGAGCCAGCAGCAACGGATCTCCGATCTCTTTGATCATGATGGTGTCCGGCCAGAAGGAAAACACGATCATATCCTTTTTCTCTTCCCCCATTTCGCGGATCTTGAGCCGAATACCGGACAGCCGGGATGCCATCTCTTCTTTGCTCAAACTGTCCCAGTCTTCGGGCAGTTCATAGGCCCGGATCAAATACAGGTCTCTTCTGGGAATGCCTTCCACCGGTTTTTTGGGTACTTTCAATGAGATCTTGTATTTGGTGAGAAAGCCCAGGTCCATCATGAAAAGGTCCAGGCGCCGGATTCCTTCTTCACTGAAAATGCCCGATAGAATCGGGGCCTCTTTCATCTCTTCGAAGGGTCCGCCCAGGTCCTGGAGCAGCAGCCCCATGCCGGACCCGTCATGGCCTTCTTTCATCACATCCAGGGCCTTGATGGCCAGCATGGGAGAGACCGGATCCCGGCTGGTGAGTGCGAACAATCGACACATATCGACATCTCCTAACATCTTAAAATATTGCAGCGGCAACCCCCTATGGGGCTATCCTGTTCCACGCGAATTCTGGAGAAAAGGGGAATTCACCGATATCCAGGAATTTCAATCTAAAGAGATTCTCACACCATGTCAATCATTTTTTTTGAAAAATTTTTTAAAACAGGAGAAAATAAGAATAAAAAACTTAATACTTAAGATATTGCCGCATAAAATTTGGATGACACAGATCTAATCAGAAAATTAATTTTTAATTAAGGAGAAAAAGGCTGGAACCCGTAAACCGCCCGGGCCCGGTTACACAATAAATTTCCCGGCCGTTTTCCCATGACCGGAAAAAATCGCGGCAACCCCCGGGCAGTCATCCGCGTTTTGTATTGCCAATAAATAAAATGCGCAGCAGGCACCGCACCACATGCAGGACTCCGGCTTTGCCGGTTTCTGCGCGGGGTGCGGTGCCACAGCGACGGGATGCGCCAAAAATCAGACAGCCTGGTCGGTTTTCATGGCCTGGTAGTAGTCATTCACCTGAAACTCCCGGCTTTGTTTCCGGTACCAGCCGTCAAATAGAATCAGGCCCTGCTGTCCGTCAAGCGAGGTATAATTTTTGATGCTCTGCCCCTGGATGGCGGCCATGGCCGGGTCGAACACCCGGAAATCGGCGGTCCCGTCCTTTGGCAGGCCGGTGACCATTTTAAGCTGCCACACCCAGTCCGGATCATACTGCAGATTCACCACCAGGTATTTTCCCAGATCCGATACCAGTTCCTTGGGTTTGGGCAGGGGATTGTTGCCGGGTTTTTTCCAGAATTTCCAGTTCATTTTTTCACCTCTTTTGCTGTAAAATTTTTCCGATCATAAATTTATCAGCATAAATCATACCACTGGAAAAACAGACCGATCCGGTTTGCTGACCTTGTCCGTTTGTTTCATGAACATAGTCGGCAGGAGGCCGCCCGGGGGAGGTGCCTTGCTGCCGGCCTGGAATCCCTGGAGGGCTCCGACAGTCCGTCAGCAAGGCACCTCCCCCGGGGCTCCAGCTGTTCAACAAACGGACAAAATATGTCTGGTTTAACAAATAAAACAGACACATCCAGTCCTGAATCAGGGACTGAAAATCATCCGGTGTTCCGGCCAAACGGGATGTTGAGTTTTTTTCATACACTTGCGCAGGTTAGAGGGATGGGATCCCCAGAATCCGGGCCGCGCTCTTTCCAGATCCAGGCTGGAGCAAAGCCGGAGGGTGGCTTCCCTGAAAAAATCCTTTTCATCCACCGGCACATTTCATGCTGTCTTTATTTCTCATGTCATACATGACATAATACCCTGTAACCAAAAAGGAGACATGACATGGAAATAAAAAAAATCTGCGTGCTGGGCGCCGGCATCATGGGTGCGGGCATTGCACAGGTCAGTGCCGGGGCCGGATTCGAGGTGACCATAAGAGACATGGAAGACCGGTTTGTGGAAAACGGGCTGACCACCATCAAATCCAATCTGGGTCGGGCCGTGTCCAAGGGCAGGCTGGAACAGGCGGAGGCAGATGCTGTCTTGAACCGGATCACCGGCACCACGGATCTGGATCAGGCCGCCAGGGAGGCGGATCTGGTCATTGAAGCCATCCTCGAGGTCATGGACATCAAAAAACAGGTGTTTCAGGATCTGGACAATATCTGCAAAAAAGACACCTTGCTGGCCACCAACACCTCGGGACTGTCCATCACGGAAATGGCCGCGGTGACCCAGCGGCCCGACAAGGTGATCGGCATGCATTTTTTCAACCCCGTGCCCGTGATGAAGCTGGTGGAACTGATCCGGGGGTTCACTACGTCGGACGAGACCCTGAATATGGCCTGGGAATTTGTGGAAAAGATCGACAAAACCCCGATCGAGGTCAAGGAAGCCCCGGGATTTGCCGTGAACCGGATCCTGGTGCCCATGATCAACGAAGCGATTTTCGTTCTGGCCGAAGGGGTGGCATCGGCCGAAGACATCGACAAATCCATGATGCTGGGGGCCAACCACCCTATCGGGCCTCTGGCTTTGGCTGACATGGTGGGTCTGGACACCATTTTGTTCGTGCTTGAAGGGTTTCACCGGGAACTTGGGGAAGACAAATACCGACCGGCCCCGCTGCTGCGCAAAATGGTGCGGGCCGGGTACCTGGGACGCAAAAGCGGTAAAGGATTCTACGACTACACCCGGTAACGCCGGCCGCCCGGACCGGTGTGATGCCGGCCGGGCCCCCGGTTCAATGACTCAAATTTCAGATATCACAAGGAGTTTTCATGGCACAAGTGGTTGCAGACCGCCGGGATGTGGATTTTGTTCTTCACGAACAACTGGATGTGGCACGGTTGAGCCGGCATGATCAGTTTTCGGAATTCACCGGAAAAACCATCGACCTGATCGTTTCCGAAGCCCGGAACCTTGCCCTCAAGGAACTGCTTTCATGTCAGCGGGAGGCGGACGAAGAGGGCTGCACCTTTGACAACGGACAGGTGCGCGTGCCCAGAGCGTTCCACCGGGCCTATGATCTTTTCAGACAAGGCGAGTGGATCGCCATGTGCGATGATCCGGCCTGGGGGGGACAGGGCATGCCCCGCACCGTATCCATGGCAGCGGACAACTATTTCAACGGCGCCAATTTTCCGTTCATGCTTCACAACATCCTGATCCACGGGGCCGGCAAACTGGTGGAGCGGTTCGGTACGGACCGGCAGAAAAATCTGTATCTGAAAAACATGTACACCGGCAAATGGGGCGGCTCCATGCTGCTCACCGAACCGGAAGCAGGGTCCGATGTGGGGGCGTTGACCACAAAGGCTGTGAAAAACGATGACGGCACTTACAGTATTTTTGGCAGCAAGATTTTCATCTCTTCGGGAGACACCGATCTGGTGGAAAACATCATCCACCCGGTCCTGGCAAGAATCGAGGGGGCTCCGGCCGGGACTGCCGGCATCTCACTGTTTCTGGTGCCCAAATACCGGGTGAATGACGACGGCACCTTAGGAGCGTTCAATGATATCGTATGTACCGGCATCGAGCACAAAATGGGAATCCACGGCAGTCCCACCTGTTCCATGACCCTGGGGGGCAAAGGACAGTGCATCGGCTCGCTGCTGGGAGCGGAAAACAAAGGGATGCGGGCCATGTTCGTGATGATGAACGAAGCCCGGCTCCATGTGGGCATGCAGGGGTTTGCCTGTGCCGGGGCCTCCTATCTCAATGCATTGAACCATGCAAAAGAACGGATCCAGGGCGCGGCCTTGACCGCAGCCAAAGGATCCCCCGGCGTTCCCATCATCGGGCACCCGGACATCCGGCGCAGCCTGCTGTCCATGAAAACGTTTTCGGAAGGAATGCGCAGCCTGCTGTTCTATGTGGGGTTTCTGGAAGACATGATCACCGTCAGTGCCGATGAAACCGACAAAGCCCGGTACCAGGGACTTATCGACGTGCTCATTCCGGTGGCCAAAGGATATGTCACGGACCGGGCTTTTGAAATCTGCTCGCAAGGGCTCCAGGTGTTCGGCGGATACGGGTACACAAGAGAATACCCACAGGAGCAGCTGCTCCGGGACTGCCGGATCACCCAGATCTACGAAGGCACCAACGGGATTCAGGCCATGGATCTTCTGGCCAGAAAACTGTCCCTGAACAATGGCCGGGCATTCATGGACCTGGTAACAGAGGTAGAAAAAACCATTGCCCAAGCGCACAAAGATGCGGAACTGGCTTCTCTGGCCGGCATTGTGCAAACCACGCTGGCCCATTTGAAGGAGACCGCCGGAAAACTGGCCGGAGACCTGGGGTCAAAAAATATCCTGACCGCGTTTGCCCATGCCCATCCGTTTCTGGATGTGTTCGGCGACACCCTGATGGGGTGGATGCTGCTGTGGCGGGCCGTGACCGCTCGGGAAAGGCTGGCCGGATCGCCCAAAAAAAAGGATGCGGTATTTTACCAGGGTCAGATCACCGGGGCCCGGTTTTTCATTCGCACGATCCTGCCGGTGGCCCAGGCCAAAATGGCGGTAATCCAGACCGCAGATACCAGCGCCCTGGACATGACAGATGCGGCTTTCGGGGCCTGAGCGTTTATTTTCATATCCCATGATACTTGGAAATCAGCGCCCCGGCTGACAAACGGGCAGGGGCGCATCATTTAAAAATCGACAAACAGAAACAGGAAACAACACCATGAAAGAAATAGTCATCGTATCTGCCTGCCGGACCGCCATCGGGGCCTTCGGCGGCACGTTAAAAGAGATGAACGGCGCTGCCCTTGCCAGCGTGACCATGAAAGAAGCGATCCAGAGGGCCGGCATCGACCCGGCACTGATCGATGATGTCCGGTACGGTACCTGCGTGGAACACCATGACACCCTCAACACCACCCGGGTGGCGGCCCTGATGGCCGGGATTCCGGACAGTGTACCGGCGGTCACGGTGAACCGGGTGTGCATTTCCGGCATGGAAGCGGTGCTCTCCGGCGCCGCCATGATTCAGGCCGGCATGGCCGATGTGATCCTGGCCGGCGGGGTGGAACATATGTCCGGGGTGCCTTATACCGTGCCCAGGGCCCGGTGGGGATGCCGGCTCCAGGACGCCCAGTTCGTGGATGCCATGATTCATGCCCTGCACTGCGGCTCCCATGTTCTGCCCTTTGACGACACCACTCCTTTGGACACAAATCAGGCCCCGGCCTCGTATTTCATGGGCAAGCCCTATATCATGGGTCACACCGCCGAATTTGTGGCCCAGCACCTGGGGATCACCCGGGAAGCAATGGATGAAGTGGCCCTGCGCAGCCACAACAACGCGGAACGGGCCACAACTGACGGGTCCTTTGCCGAGGAGATCGTGCCGGTCCATGTTCCCCGGCGAAAAAAAGACCCTCTGGTGTTTGACAAGGACGAGCATTTCCGGCCGGGCATGACGCGGGAAAAACTGGCGGCCCTGCCCCCGGCCTTTGTCCCCAAAACCGGCACGGTCACCGCCGGCAATGCGTCCGGCATCAATGACGGGGCCGCCGGCATGATCATCATGTCCGCGGACAAGGCCAAAGAACTGGGTCTCAAACCACTGGCAAAAATCAAGGCCACGGGCATGGGTGCCTGTCATCCCACGGTCATGGGGTTGTCTCCGGTACCGGCCGTGAAAAACCTCATGGACCGCTCCAGCCTGTCTATGACGGATTTTGAACTGGTGGAAGTAAACGAGGCGTTCGCTTCCCAGTATCTGGGGTGTGAAAAAGAACTGAACCTCAACCGGGAGATTACCAATATCAACGGGTCCGGCATCGGTTTGGGCCATCCGGTGGGGGCCACCGGGGCACGGATCATGGTCACCCTGATCCATGCCATGAAAAAACGCGGCAACACACTGGGCCTGGCAACCCTGTGCGGCGGGGGCGGCGTGGCCATGGCCTGCGCCCTGGAAATGATGTAATTGCGGCATGCCTGATATCTATTCGGGCATTTCCGATGTTCCGGGCCCCAGGAAAAAACGGCGGGCCCGGACATAGCCTTTGCCTGAGGCGGTTTTGATCTGATCGATCAACGCATAGAGCACCGGCACCACCACCAGGGTCAGCACGGTGGCCACCAGGAGACCGAAAATCACCACAATGGCCATGGACCGCCACCACTGGCTGGATTCCGAAGTCAGAGACACGGCCATGACATGAAAATCATAGGAAATCCCTGTCACCATGGGCAAGAGCCCTAAAATGGTGGTGACCGCCGTGAGCAGGACCGGCCGCAGCCGGGTGGCACCGGCGGAAACAACCGCTTCTGTCAAATCCATGCCCCGGTCCTTCAGCCGGTTGGTGTAGTCAATGAGGACAATGGCGTTGTTCACCACCACCCCGGCCAGGGAAATGATGCCCACCCCGGTCATGATAATGCCGAACGGGGAACCGATCACGGCCAGTCCCCAGAAGGCCCCGCCCAAAGACAGAAGCACGGATGTCAGAATGATCACCGGCTGCACCACGGAGTTGAACAACGTCACCAGAATCAGGAAAATCAGCAGCAGGGCCACCACAAAGGCTTTGGTTAGAAACGCCTGGGCATCCTGCTGTTCCTGATCTTCCCCCGTAAACGCATAACTGTAGCCTGCCGGCATCTCCATCTGTCCCAGCAGTTCCATCACCTGCATCCGGGCTACGGCTCCGGTGGTTTTGGTTTCATCCACACTGGCCTTGACAGTGACCACCCGGCGGTGATTCTTGCGGACAATGTCCCCCAGGGCGCCTTTGTACTGGATAGATGCCAGGGTGGTCAGGGGCACCAGTTCTCCGGACGGACCCGGAATCATGAGTTTGTGAAGAATCTCCGGTCCCTGACGATCGGATTTGGCCAGCTTGACCACGATATCGTATTCCTCATCCCCCTCATAATAGGTGGACACATCCAGACCGTTATAGGCGATCTTCAATGCATTGCCCAACGCCGAAGTGGTCAGGCCGAACAGCGCGGTTTTCTGGCGGTCGATCTTTACCTGAACCGATGGCAGCCCGCCCTGGAAGTCATCCCTCACATCCGTGACATGGGGCACGCGTTCCACCAGTTTTCGGATTTCAGCGGCCATCCGGCTTAACACCTCAAAACTGTCCCCGGCGATCTCGATGTTGATGGGCGACCCGGTGGGCGGGCCTTGTTCCTGTTCCTCCACGGTGATTTTCACCCCGGGAATCTTTGCCACCCGGTGCCGGATCTCCTCCAGATCCGCCTTGGTGGATGTTTTCCGGTCCTCGAAATCCAGAAACTGGACCCCGATATGATTGGGCAGGTTGGATTCGAAAACGGCACTGCCCCCGCTGTTCTGAACCACCCGGGCATAGATATGTTCGACATTGTTGATATCAGACGGTGCCGAAAACTGCTGTTTCCGGGCCGTTTCATGGGTCTGCGGCACCATGGCGGCCTCATAGCCTCCGGCAGTGGTGCCGACCACCGCCATTTCCACCTGTTTGACGGTCTCATCGATGAACTCCAAGTCTGCCCCTTCGGGTACATCGATGTTCACGAACACGGACCTGGGATCGATGGACGGGAAAAATTCCACGGGTTTTTCAATACCGATGGTCAACATCCAAAACTGAAACAGCAGCACCATCACGACAATCGCTCCGGCCAGGACCGCCAGCTTGTGCGCCAGGGCCTGTTTGAGAACCCGGGCATAGGTGATCAGAAAAATCCCCTGAATCGCCACCGGTTTTTCGCCCTGGGACAGCATCTGTTCGGATGAACGCATCTCCCGGCCCGATCCGGCAGACTTAGGGGGGCGCATGAAGTACGAACACAGGGCCGGATTGATGATCAATGCCACAAACAGGGAGGCACTCAGAGTGACGATCAGGGTGACCGGCAGAAAATGCATGAATTCTCCCATGATGCCGGGCCAGAACAGCATGGGAAAAAACGCGGCCAGGGTGGTGAGCGTGGCGCCGATGACCGGCCAGGCCACCTCGCCGGTGGCTTTCATGGCCGCTTCCATCCGGGAAACCCCCTGCTGCATGTACCGGAACACATTTTCCACGATCACGATGGCATTGTCCACCAGCATGCCCAGCGCCAGGGTCAAAGAAAACAGCACCACCATGTTCAGCGTGATGCCCAGAGCATTGAGCACGGCAAAGGACAGAAACATGGAAAACGGAATGGCCATGCCCACCAGCAGGGCGTTCCGGATCCCCAGCACCACAAACAGCACCACCACCACCAGAATCAGTCCGGAGATGATATTGTTCTCCAGGTCCGCCACCATGGCCCGGATATCCCTGGCATTGTCCATCAGTTTGGTGATGGTGGTGTTCCCGGGAAATTTCTTTGCGGCCGCCGCCACCACCGCATCGATCTGGTCGGATATCCGGATGATGTTTTCACCGGCCCGTTTCTTCACTGACAGATTGATGGCGCTTTCCCCGTTGAGCCGGGACCGGGAGGTTTCCTCCTGGATGCCGTCCACCACCCTTGCCACATCCTTCAGATAAATGGGATGCCCGTTATGGGTGGCCACCACCAGGGTCAGAATCTCTTCAGGCGTGTCGAACTCCCCGGGCACCTTGAGCTGGTACCGGCCATGGCCCAGGGTGATGGCGCCGCCGGAGATGTTCTGGTTCTCGGCCGCCACAACCTGCTCGAGACGGGTGATGGGAATCCGGTAATAGGCCAGTTTGTCAACATCCACCTCCACCTGAATTTCCCGATCCTGGCCCCCGGTGATCTCCACCTCCAGCACCCCGGGGACCGCTTCGATATCATCTTTGAGATCATCGGCGATTTTTTTCAGCAGGGCCGGGCCGCTGTCACCTGCCAGAGAATAGACCACAATGGGCATGTCGGAAAAATTGACCTCATACACCATGGGGTCGTTTTCCAGGTCCGTGGGCAGATCGTTTCCGGCTTCATCCACCTTGTCCTTGACCCGGGGGAGCACCTCGTTGATATCCGTGCCCGGCAGAAACTCGACATTGATCTGGGAAAGGCCCTGGGAGCTCACGGATGAGATATTTTTCACCTTGTTCAGGCCTTTGAGTTTTTTTTCGATCTTGATGGTGATGGCGGTTTCGATGTCCGAGGCGGAAACCCCCCGGTAATCGGTTCTGACAAACACATAGGGAATGGTGATGTCCGGGGCGCTTTCCCTGGGAAGCACCCGGTAGGAATACAGTCCCATGATCACGATGATCACCAGCATCACCAGCACGGACACCCGGTTTTTGACAGAGGTATCAGAAAGGATCATTAACGCAGCTCCGTTCCCAGCTCCGCCATGGACCGAACTCGGCGCTCCACCTGAACAGGATCACCGTCTTCGATCATTCGGTGCCCCACCACCACCACGTGGTCTCCCGGAGAAAGTCCGGAGGTCACCTGGATTTTCCAGCCATCCTGGAACCCGGTTTCAACCGGCACAAACTTTGCGGTTTCCTGATCCGCCACAAACACCCCGGTCTGTCCTCTTCGGGTGATCAGGGAATACATGGGCACCCCAAGACCCTGTTCATCCCGGTTTTTGACAATGGCCACCCGCACGAACATATCGGGCAGGATCTCATACCCCGGATTTTCCAGGCGGATTTCCAGGTTGTACAGCCGGGCCAGGGAATCCGTGGTTTTTTGCAGATAGTGGTACTGACCGGTAAAGGATTTGCCGCCCAGGGCATCCACGGTCATGTCAAATTGTTTGAGCTTTCTGACCATTGGCACATCCGATTCCGGAATGCCCACCTGGATTTTGAGGGTATCGATCTGAAGTATCCGGGCCACCGGATCACTTACGCCCAGAAAACTGCCCTCCTCAATATGGGACCGGTCCACCACCCCGGCCATGGGTGTCCTGATGGTACAACGCTCCAGGTTGAGTTTCGCGGTTTCCATGGCCGCCCGGGTGGTCTTGACCTGGGCCGATATGTCATCGAGCTGGGACTGGGTGATGAACTGCTGTTTTGACAACGCTTCAAACCGCTGCTGATTCAGCACAGCGGCGTCGTAAGAAGCCCGGGCCGATTCATAGGCATTCCGGTAATCCCGCTGATCGATGACCGCCAGCACATCCCCCCGGGCAACCACGGTGCCGTCATCCATGTTTTTTTCCATGACCCGGCCCGCCACTTCCGCCACCACTTCCAGGGATTTCCAGGGTCTGGCCACGCCGGGCAGGCTGATCACCTCTTTGAGATCTTCAGGCACCATCTCCAGGGTGACAACCCGGACGGCTTCGTCGGTTTTCTGGACCTGGCGGGACTGCTGCTCGGCAAGAGCGGCTTTTTCCGCCGTGATCTTCCGGCCCAGCGGCACAACGACCAGAAACACCACCAGGGCCAGTATGACAAAGGGGATGCCGTGCCAGACAAGGCGAAGCATCGTTGTTTTAACCGCCGGCCAAAACCGGGTTCTATGTTTCATGAATTCAAAGTCCTGAAATTGATTATCCGATTTATCAACAAACTTCAAATTATAGGCACGATTCAAAGAATTGCAACAACAGAATCAAGCCCTGGTTATTTGCCCTCAGCCTGCCGGATTTTTGATCGTTCTGTACAGTATGCTTTTCCGGACACCAACCCCGCCCCCCGCAGCACGGATCTGCTTCGAGAGAGGTTCGAACCGGCACCCCGTTGATTCATGCCAAAGATTCGGCAATGGATACGGTCCGGTCCCCCATCAGGTTGACATAACTGGCCATTTCATTGTCATACCAGCCATAGATCACGGCCTGGGTGACCTGAATACGGCCCACCAGATCCTGGATACTCTCCTGTACGACCTTGTCGATTCCCTGCAAATGCGACAGGTTGATGTTAATGGCGCCGGTACGGGTGTGGGTCTCATGACCTTCGATCACCGCTGCGGCCCTCGGCGTGCCGATGATATCGGCGGACACGTTCTGATCTTCGGAATACATCAGATACCCGTTACCGGACTGTGACGCATTCCGGTATATGTCGTTGATCAGTTCCCGGCGGATCGGCTTGCTGTCTGAAATCTCCTGGAAGTTCATGACCAGAATGATCAAAGACCCAGAAGCAGTGGGAATCCGTACCGATTCGGCAATGAATCCGATGTTGGCCATTTCCGGGATCACCAGCTGCAGCGTCTTGGCGGCCCCGGTGGTGGTGAGAATGATATTGTTCATGATGGACCGGTTTTTACGAAGATCCTTGGCCCGGGTCTTGGGCAGCCGGTCCAGTACCTGCTGGGAACCGGTGGCGGCGTGCACCGTGGCCATGGACGCGGACAACACCCGTCCCACACTGAAATAGTCCAGCAGCGGTTTGATCATGTGGGCCAGACAGGTGGTGGTGCAGGAGGCATTGGAGATGACGGCATGGCGGACCGGGTCATAATCAGTGTCGTTGATGCCCATGACCGTGGTGACGCTGTCTTCGGGCATGGCCTCTGCCTGTTTGAGCTTGAACGGGGCCGAAGCGACCACTTTGACGGCACCGGCTGCCAGATGGCCCCGGATGGATCCGCCCGGATCATCGGCCGGCAAATTGGGATCCAGAAACCGGCCGGTGGTGTCCACCACCAGGTTCACCCCGTGATCGGCCCATTGAATATCCGCGGGATTTCTGTGTTTTCTGAGAATTTTCACCCGGACGCCATTGACCGTCAAAAAACCGTTGGTCTCATTGACGTCCGTGATCACGCTTTTGGCCTGGTGTCCGTTCAAAAAGGCAGCCAGACGGCCATAGGTGGAGTCCCGTTCGATGTAATGGATGACATCTGACAGCCCGGCCCCCACTTCCCGGCCGACGTTGATGACGATATCCGTGAAATATTTGCGCCCGGCATGATGCCACAGGGTCAGTTTGCCGATCCGGCCCAGGCCGTTGATTCCCAGAATTCTGTTATTTTCGGTATTCATGATACGCCTCGCTTTCATGGTTGATTGACGTTGATCTCTCCTTCAAACACAACCCCTTTGTTTCCATCGATACTGATATGATCGCCCACGTTCAGCTGTCTGCCCCCCAGACGGCAGGTTTTATCGGATTCATTGCATACCAGGTTCTCACAACCCACCACACAGGTCTTTCCCAGGTTACAGGCCACCACGGCCGCATGGGAGGTCAGCCCCCCTTTGGCGGTCAACAACCCGTCCGCGGCATCGATCTCCAGAATATCATCGGGCACGGTGTCGTTTCGCAGCAGAATCAGATGGGCATCCGGATCCTGACGTCGAAACGCATCGATCTCCTTGAGGGTGAAAACGATGCGGCCGCTCATGGCACCGCCGGACACCCCGGTCCCCTGGCCCAGAAACGCGGCTTTGAGCCGGTCATCATCCGCTTCGAACACAGGCAGCTTTTTCCGGTCTCCTAAAGAAAGATCCCGGGCCTGAAGAATATACAAATCTTCCGGTTCCTGCCCTTCAAAAGTGAATTCGATCTCCTGGGGATTCCATCTTCGCTTGTAGATCAGCATCTGAACCGTCGTTCTGAGCTGTTCATACACATCAGGAAACGCTTTTTCCAGGCTGACCCTGGTATCCCTGCGTTCCAGCTCCCGCTGCATTTCCGATATGGGCAACGTGCTCACCAGTCCGGCCACCACATCCTCCCCCTGATTGCCGATGGTAAAATCCCCCCACAGCCGGATGGCGTCCCCGGGCAGTTTCGGGCTGTGGCTGAAGGCCACACCCGAGCCGGACTGCCGGGACCGGTTCCCGAACACCATGGCCTGCACCGTGACCGCAGTGCCCCAGTCATCGGAAATCCCCATGATCCGGCGGTAATCAATGGCCCGCTGGGCATCCCAGGAGGAAAACACTTTGTGAATGGCCAGAAACAACTGATCCATGGGCGATTCCACCAGGCTGATGCCCTTGAGCAGCAGCTGTTTTTTGTAGGCCGTGGCCACGGCCTTCATCTGATCACCTGTGAAATGGCGCTTGAAATCGATGCCGGCTTGTTTTTTATGGGCCGCGATGATCTGATCGAATTCATCTCTGTGAATGCCGAAGATCATGCCGTACTGCTGGACGAACCGGCGGTAACTGTCCCAGGCAAACCAGGGGTTGCCCGATTTTTGAGCGATGGCCTCGGCAATCTCTTCATTGATGCCCACATTCAGAAACGAATCCATCATTCCGGGCTGGGAAATGGAGGATCCGGAACGAACCGACAGCAGCAGGGGTTTTTCAGGGTCTCCCAGCACCTTTCCGGTCTGCTGCTCCAAACGGGACATCATGGAAGCCACCCGCTGTTTAAAGTTGACCGATGCCGGAGTGTAGGTATCGATAAGATCCAGGCACCGGAACACCTCGGTGGTGATGATGAACCCCTCGGGCACCTTGACGCCGATCTGCTTGAGGCGCATCAGGTTCCATCCCTTGTTTCCCAGGATAATGATGTTCTGGTTGGCCACCTGTTCGTCACTGATGGGGGTCACCGCGCTTTTAGGATCATAGTTGAGCAGGACACTCAACTCATCCTGGGACAGCTTTTCCGACTGCCGGAACAGGGTGTGCAGAATGCGGTTCAAAAACACATCGAGCTGCTGAAGCCCCAAAGAGGTGGCGATGCGGTCCCGGAAAAAGACATCTGCGGCCCGCTGATCCAGCTTTCTGGCGGTTTTCTCATCCAGTTTGCCCTGGTCCGGAACAGATCCGGGCAAATATTTTTTCTGGATCTGATCTTTTCCGATGCGGGCTTCGATCTGCAGCAGGTTGGCGGAATGAATATTGTGGAAATAATCATTGATGATATCTGCCACGGTCCGGACAAATCCCTTGAAAATATCCAGGTACTGGGTAAAGGAGCAGGTGGTGGTGTTGACCGAATACTTGAGAAACTCCATCTGAATATCCAGTTTGTTGGATTCGATACCGTCCAGGCTCAGGGCTTTTCGAAACAGGTTCAGTATTGAAAAAATCCGGACAAACGTGGGCTTGGTGATCAATCTCAGGTCGATGCTGCTGATCAGATCTTCAAACAGGACATTGACAACGCTTTCAATGCGGAGTGACAACCCCATGGCATCAAATTTGGGTTCATTGTAGCTGCCGTACATGGACGGAATATCCACCGCAAAATGGCGCTTGTGATAAATGGCTTCATCGGGCTCATGGATCTTGTCCGAGACAATGATGTTTTTGAGTTCAGCCATATAGCTGAGCAGCTGATCGATTTTTGTTTGTGGACGGGTCTGATCCAGGGCCGCTGCCAGACGTCGGGGATCGGGCAGATCATCGGTTTTGAAGTTGGTCAGATAGGATTTGATTTCCAGGTGATCCAGTCCGTATTTTTCATTGAGCAGCCGAAAGAACCGCAGCATCAGCCGGACCCGTTGCCGGTCCAGGTCGGTCACGCCCGTGACCTTGTCCACATACTGGTCCAAAACGTTTTGGCTGTGAACAAGATACTCTTTTGGATGAAACAGTTTTTTGACCTCCAGATACTTCATGATCTTTCCCGGACCATCCACATGCCGGCCCGATGTCTGAATCTCCTGGTAAATGGAGGGTGGAACAAACGGTTCCAGCGGTGTCTTGTCTTTTGTTTTCCAGAAAATCATCACCTGCTGAATAAATTCCACGATCCGGCTGGAACTTTCCACATGGCACTGCTTTCTCAGAAAATGGATCAGCCGGTCCCTGCGTTGGCAGGATTCATCCAGGTCGGTGGAAATGTCCCGCAGCTGACCCTCGGCCCCGATCTCGTTGAAAAACGCCGGCAGCAGGCGGGCCAGCTGCTTGACCAGGTTATAGACCCCGTCAATGTCCGCGTTGAGAAACCGGGTGATATCCCGGGGAAACAGATCCGTGTCCTTGATGAACACCCCGCCGACGGACAGATAGATGATCAGCGCGGACAACAGGCGTTTGGACTTTTTGGGCTGCTGGCAGATCAGGTTCAGAAACACCCGGATGTTTTTCACATGGGCCGTGTTTCCCTTGATCTGCCAGTCCTCTCCGGTTCCCTGAATCATGGGAAACTGAAACCCGTGGTTCACCACCCGGTCGATGAAATGGTTGATCAGTTCCACTTTACCGGTTTTGTAAACCGCCTCGCCGATTTTATAGATACAGTCCAGCAGGGTTTCCGGATACCGCCCCTTGTGTTCTTTGAAAAGGGAAAAGGTCTGGTTGACAATGGGGATATCTTTTTTGAAATCATCATCCCCGATGAGCCGGGTCAGAATCTGGTTGATTTCATGAAGACAGTCCCTGTGTATCATGAACAGCCCGGGCACATGGATGGCATAGAACAGAAAGGTCAGTTTGAGGTGGCGCCCATAGGTATCATCACTGCAGTGTTTGACGATCTGACGGCTCACCGCCTTGAACTGATTCACAAATTCCCGGAACCCGGGGAATGCAATGAGTTCCCGGGTCAGTTCAGATGCCCTTGGATTGCGGCTTTCGCAAAGCTCATCCAGCTGTTGCCGCCAGAGGGTGATTCGTGCATGGGAAATCTGATCAAACACCTGCTCCAGTTCATGGTTGAGCCGCCATTCATCGATATGCTTCTGCATCCATGCCACCGGATCATCCTGATGCAGCCAGTATGAAAACGACGCGTGATAGTAGCGTATCAGAAGCCGGTTGAGTTCGCCGAAAAACCCGGTACCTGATTTGAAAATCCCGCTGCTTTTCTCCCGGTCCAGAAGCTGGCGCGTCAACTTGTCAGGTGGATAATAGCTTTGTACAAAATAAAAAAATCCGGCATCATCATACCGGCGGATCCGATTCAATCCGGCCTCCAGCACCGGGAGAAAATCGATCAGCCGGTCTCCGGATTCCTTGATCATGTGCTGAAAAAACAGCATCAGATTGTCTGACGCAGCGGTGCGAACCGATTTGTCAATGCTTTGTTCAAATGCGGACAAAAAAACATCTGAAAAAAGAGTCACCGCATGAATCCCTTTTTCATGGGATTGATACAGATAAAAATAATGGAGGGAAAAATGCCGGGCTTCATTGACGATGAACGTCCAGTTCCGATAAGGATGGGACAGTTCCTTGAGGAAAATTTCCATTCGGTTCAAAATACCGACATATCCGTCAAAGATTTCAAGAAGCACCCGGTATTTCTCATCCACAGACACATCCACCCGGGTATCGGAAAGATTTGCCTCAAGGGCTTTTGATTTCACAGAGCAACCTCGATGATAAAGCAGTATGTCATGGGTCCGTACACTGGTTCCCTATATCAGGCCGACCCGGTTTTTTCAACTCAAGAATTGTGTGGCATTCAACCATTTGGTTGATTTGTGAAAGAATTTCTTATATGATTCAGGTATCAGCGGTAAAAACAGCTCAACCTGGACCGTTTCCATCACCCAGATTTTAGCAATTTATTTAAGGAGAATTTTGTTTGATGAATGATGCATCGCAGTTTACGTTATACAGTGGGGGCCACCGGGGCGCTGAAGCGCAATTCGGTCAGCTCGCGGAACAATACGGGGTCAAGGAGATCAATTTTTCCTTTGAAGGACACAAGCCGGACCGTCAGGCCGGAATCCGGGTGCTCACCCCGGAAGAGCTGAAAAAAGGGGATGTCAGCATGGATATCGTATCCACCCGCATGGGCCGCTCCTTTTCCAAAGCCGACAAGATCCGGAAAGTCATCCAGTCCATTTTTCACATGGTCAACAATGGATACCAGATATTTGTCGTGGGATGGATTCTGCCGGACAACACCGTCAAAGGCGGTACCGGCTGGGGCGTGGAACTGGGAAAACTGTTCAACCGCCCCTTGTTTGTCTATGAACAGGACCGCAAGGCATGGTTTTCCTGGGTGGACAATGCCTGGCACAAGGTCACCCCGGTCATTACCCACAAAAATTTTGCCGGCACCGGCACGAGGAACCTGACCGATGATGCCAGAACCGCCCTGACCGATCTGTTTGAACGGTCTTTCAATCCATCCTAGCGGTCTTTCCGGAGCCACTGATGTTTACGGCAAACGATCTGATTGATATTGCAGTGAAAATGGAAAAAAACGGCGAGGCGCTTTATCTGGCCGCCATGCAAAAAGCACAGAGCCCGAAACTCAAATCTCTTATGCAGTGGATGGCGGAAGAGGAAGCGGCCCATGGCGCCTGGTTTGCGGACAAAAAAGACACGTGGCGCTCTGAGGCAGACCAGACAGACCTGGAAACCATGCTTCCGGATGTGATCAAAGAGATGATGGGAGAAAAGACCCTGTCTCTGGATGAGGTGGATTTTTCACAGATCCGTTCCGTTGCGTCCCTGCTTGACACGTTCATGACCTTTGAAAAAGACACGATCCTGTTTTACGAGTTTCTCCAGGCCTTTATCCAGGATGCCTCTGCTCTGGAAAGCCTGAAAAAAATCATTGACGAAGAAAACAAACATGTGGCGGAACTTGCACAGATGATCCAGGCCATTACCCAGAAAAAGGTCTATGAACCATCTGACCTTTGACAACCGGTTTGTCCGGATACCGCCGCCCTGCTGGATGTCATTCCACGGGTTTGTGAACCGTAAGCTGGGGAAAGGGAATTTCCCAGTCATTGGCGGTACAGGCATCTGTGCACCAGCGCTGGATGGCCCGGGAAATCCGGTTGTACAGCGGTGCCATTCTGCCGTCAAAATCCGCGATCACCATCAGATCCAGAGAAGATGATCCGGCCTGGGCAAATTCCACTCTCAGATTCAGCAGGCTTTTTGCATAGTCTTCGGCAGCCAGGCGTTCCCGGATATGGGCGTCCAGAATTTCCAGGACCCGGCTGGTGGCAATGGACTGGAGATTATAGGAAATACCGAATCCGATCTTGAGCCTGAAATTCACCGACAGGTTCATGGGATTCATACTCAGAAAATCAGGGGTCTGATACACCTTTTTGGCGCCTCCGCGCAAGACCAGTTCCACCATTTCATGAGACAGGCTGGTGACCCCCCCTCTTGTGCCGTCCGACAGAATCACCCAGTCATTTTTCCGGCACGGAAACCAGGGTTCATGCTTCTGGAACGGGCGGGAGATCAGATCCATGAGCGCCTCGATGGGAACACGCAGGGTCTGACCCAGATCCGGATTTTCCAGCACCGAGTAAAAGTTGATTTTTTTCACCAGCCAGGGAACGTCTTTATAGACCACCCTTTCACCTTCCCGAACCGCCCCGATGTTCAGGATCAGCCGGCTCTGGTCCACGAACCGGGGCACGGTATTTTTGACGGCCCAGGCCAGACCCAGAAGAAAAACAATGGCCAGAGACAAAAGCACCCAGTCCTCGAACAGATAAAACACCAGGATGACGGCCAGCAATGCGGCCAGAACACTCACGACCCGGTACAGCAGGTCCATGACCCGAAGATGGAACGGGCGATATACCGACTGGTATCCCGGGATATGTTTAACCAGAAACAGATAGGCCACTCTCAGCAACAGCAAGATCCCGATGCAGGCGATCAATGCGACGAACAGAAACAGGCCCCGGGTTTTGAAAAACTGCTTGATGGAATTCTGGGAGGATTCAAGAATGGATTTTTCTTCGGATTCCAGTTCCGCGAGCTGCATCTGGGTAATATCCAGCCGGCTGACAATCTGTCTTTCCTGTCCCTGCCATTCCGGTATCAGTTTTTCCAGTCCCTGTTTCAGCTGCGGGTCTTTTGTCCGGGAAATCAGATCCATCAGATTTTCATTGGCCTGCTCGGCAATCGGTTTCAATTCCTGGTACTTGGACAGTTCCTCCTTGAGATCGGATTTCTGCCGGGCCTTTTGTGTCATCTGTTTGAGTTCCATGATGCCGGGTTTGATCAAGGAGACCAGTTCGTCTTTCCAGTTGAAAGGGGCTTCTTTTTTCTCGGCAAACAGGTCGATGTCCACCCCGGTGGCGATCCGTTCAAAATCCTGTCTGGAAGAAGCAAGCATTTTATCCAGTCTATCCAGTTCCGCCGCCAGATTGTTTTTTTCCGTTTCCGACGTAGTTTCGGCCATGGCCGCCTGCTTTTCAATGATCCGCTGTTCCAGATGCCTGATGTGATCGAGCATGGAATCGAGCATGGACAATGTGCCGGAATCGGCTGCCATGGAATTCTCATTCAACTCCTGCACATCCTGTCCTTTGGCCGGCAGAACGGACAGATGCAGACCTGCCATCAGAAAAAACACTGTTACCCATATCCGCAACTTCACCACGTCACTCCTTTTTTTCTCATTGTTTTTGGGTCACCATACCATAAAACACCGGATTATTCTTCTGGATACCGGTCCTGAAGATCCGATATCAGATCATCCACCCGTTTTTGAATCTCATTTCCCACAGATGCAATGCCATCATCACCCTGGGGATCATCCAGGTCCCAGTACCGGGTGTCCGTCCCCGGCACGGACACCCCGTCCGAAACCATGCTTACCACACAGGATGGCTGCCGTTTCTTGAATTCTTCAGCCATGAGATTGTCCAGGCTCCGGGGCAGGCGATACTTGATATCGATTCCCTGACCCTCTAAAAATCCGCGGGTTTCGGCATGAATGTCATCGGCAGGGTGAATCCCGGCGGACAATACCCGGATACGCCCTTTGGCCGCCATTTTTGCATACGCCGCCGCCATCTGGCTGCGGCAGGCGTCTTTGTCGGAAACAAACACCAGCGCAGGTTTGTTCAGCTGTGCATCCATGACCCGGTCCGCTGCCCCTTGGATATCATTTTCCACCCCGGGGACAGATGCCACGGCGCCGGCCGCCTCTACTTTCTTGTATGTCAACGATTCAGCAAACCGGGCGGAAATGGCATCGAAAAAATAATGGGCCGTCAGTTCCACCCCGTCAAACAGCCGTTTCCCACCGGATGCGCCCACAGCCAGCAGCACTCCCTGGCGGGATCCGGCATCCGGGTCTGTCAGCTTCATTTTGTATCTGCGCCCCCAGAACATCTGACACCGGTCGATCAAAATCTTTGCCTGGGCCGACACATTATAAAAAAATACGGGCGATACCAGCACCACCACGTCCGCTCTTCGAATCAGGCCGTAAATTTGGGGCTCCATCTCATCTTTGATGGGACAGAATCCTTTTTTTTCACACACCACCAGTTCCCGGCACGGCTGAATGTTCAATGTATCCAGGTCGATGGTTTCAATTCGGGCGCCCCGGTTTTCGCAGGCTTCCAGAAACCGGTTCAGCAGATAGACGGAATTTCCTTTCTTCCGGGGGCTTCCCTGCAATCCGAGCACAAACATGGGGGGTCTCCTTTCATGATAACGGCCGGGCGCTTTTTTTCGGTGCTGCCCGGCATTTTGTTTCCCTTCAAAATGACGATATTCCATGCCGGTTGTCAAGCAAATCCTTGAACAAACCCTTGTTTTGGATTAGGCTTTGACAAAACCGGTCAGTCTGTCTATGCGGTAAACCGGATAAGGCAGGTTCACCATCCGGTCTGAATTTTTTGAATCTGGAGGCCCTATGAAATTTGTCGTTATCGGCGGAGATGCCGCCGGCATGAGTGCAGCCAGCCGCGCCAGGCGGCTGTATCCCGACCTTGAAATCACCGTGCTGGAACAGGGGTTCGACGTGTCTTACAGCGCATGCAGCATGCCCTATAACATCGCCGATCCGGACACCCCTATGGATGATCTGGTGGTGAGAAGTGCCGAAGCGTTCATTGACAAACACCATATCGACCTGCGAACCGGTCATCGGGCCACGGCCATTGATCCGTCCACAAAACAGGTGACCGCCCGCACCCTGGACGGCGAATCCGTTGTCTGTGCCTACGACAAACTGCTCATTGCCACCGGCGCGGTGCCCACCCTGCCGGATCTGCCCGGAAAAGACCGGCTCATGCCGCTGAAACAGCTGGAACACGGCCGGCGCATCAAAGAGGTGATTCAGAAACACCCGGTCCAAAAAGCAGTGATCCTGGGCATGGGTTACATTGCCCTGGAAATGTGCGAAGCCCTTGCCGAGCTGGGTATCCAGGTGACCATGGTCAAACCGGGACCCCGGCTGTTGCCCTGGCTGCCTGAAAAAATGGCACAGATCGTTCAGGATGAACTGATGGAAAAAAACGTCATTCTTCACATGGGAACCGATATTTTGCGCATTGAACCCCAAGGCGCGGGCAGTAGCATCATCTGTGACGGCCTGACCCTGGATGCGGATCTGGTTATCGGTGCCACGGGCGTGGCACCGTGCAGCGACCTGGCAAAGGATGCAGGACTGGATCTGGGTGTGTCAGACGCCATCCGCGTAGACCCGTACCTGCGCACCTCAGATCCGGACATTTTTGCGGCCGGCGACTGCGGGGACGCCATCCATGTGGTCACGGGCAAGCCGGTCTGGATTCCGCTGGCCCTGCGGGCCAACCGGGCCGGATGGGCTGTGGCGGACAACCTGTTTGCAGACAACAATGCCCTCCAGGGCGTGGCCGGCACCGCCGTGTTCAAGGTGTTCGATCTGACCGTGGTCCGGTCCGGCCTGACGCTGTCCGAAGCAAAAAAAGCCGGGTTCGATCCGGTGGAAAACCAGATCACCAGCCTGTCCAAAGCCAGATGGCAGCCGGGTGCGGCAAAAATTCATATCAACATGGTGGGGGACCGGCAATCCGGACGGCTGTTAGGTGCCCAGGCA
This sequence comes from Desulfotignum sp., assembly GCA_034522435.1. Classification (GTDB taxonomy): domain Bacteria; phylum Desulfobacterota; class Desulfobacteria; order Desulfobacterales; family Desulfobacteraceae; genus Desulfotignum. The sequence continues at coordinate 29,693 of JAXHLJ010000013.1, read as the reverse complement.
ACCGGCACGGACGGGGTGGCCCACCGCATCAATGCCGTGGCCGTGGCCCTGCATGCCAACATGTCGGTGGCGGATTTTATCCAGACCGATCTGGCCTATGCCCCGCCGTTCAGCCCCACCTGGGACCCGATGCTCACCGCGGCGATCCAGCTGCAAAAAAAATTATAGCTGCCCTCGGGCTGCGGCCAACCCTTCCTTTTCATCCACCCGGGACAGCAGCAGCCCGCCGGCAACAAAAAAAAGTATCACCACAGCCACCCCGGCCCGCTGGGAATCAAACGCCTGGGTCAACACCCCTAAAAACAGCGGTCCCAGGAATGCGGTCAGTTTGCCTGAAAACGCGAAAAACCCGTAAAACTGATTCTCCTTGTCCTTGGGCACAAAACGGCCCAGAAGCGACCGGCTGGCGCTCTGGTTGGGCCCGGCAAAAAATCCCACCAGAATGCCCGCCACCCAGAACATGGATTTATCCGGGGCCAGGACCGCCATGAGCACGGCCAGGGCCAGGATCCCGTTGCTGACCTGAATGGTGGTCTTTCCTCCCAGCCTGTCGTCGAAAACACCCATGAGCAGGGCCCCGGTCCCGGCCGCCACATTGAGCACAATCCCGAAGATCATGATCTCCTGAAAGCTGAACCCGAAGGTACCGGCCGCATAGATACCGCCAAAGGCAAAAATGGTCACCAGTCCGTCATTGTAGATCATCCGGGCCACCAGAAGACGGATGATCTGCCGGTACCGGCGGATGTCCCTGAACGTATCCTTCAGGTCCGCCACCCCGGTCTTTATGATGCCGGTCTTTTTGGATCGTACCAGAGGACGTGTTCCGGGAACCCAGAGAAACAGCGGAATGGAGAACAGGGCAAACCACACCGCCACCAGCAGGCAAGCGGCCCGGATATGGGCACCGCCTGTGGTGGAAACACCGAACCAGGGAACCTCCGGTTGGATGAATGCCACCAGGACGAAACCCATGGCTGCCAACCCTCCAATATATCCCACACCCCAGCCCACGCCGGACATCCGGCCGATATTTCTGGATGTGGCGATATCCGGCAGATAGGCATTGTAGAACACATTGGCAAACTCGAACGCGATGTTGGAAACCACAAACCAGACAAGGGCCCATATGACCTGGCCGGGTTCAATCCAAAAGAGAGCTGCCGTTCCGGCCACCGTCACGGCAGTGGACACGAACAGGAATGGTTTGCGCAGCCCGCCCTGATCCGCCAGAGCCCCGAGTACCGGAGAAAGAAATGCCACGCACAGGGCGGTCAGGGTCACCCCCCTGGACCACAGGGCCGTGCCGGTCACCGGGTCCGGTGCGATGGTCGACACAAAATAGGTGCTGTAAACAAAGGTGACCACCAGGGTGGTGTAGGCGGAATTGGCAAAGTCAAACACCACCCAGCCGAATATCGTCCGCCGGCCCACAGGTTTTGTAATCATCTGCGATTCACCCCCTTTTGCAGTAAAGATCGGTTTTCAGGTCATGTTTACCGCGCCAGACCCGGCAGGCAGCAATCCCCGGCCGCACCCGGGGAAGGGTGGGATCTTCTGCCAGATTCGTCAGGGGACGATGCTGCGTCATCCGTTCCGACACCCGGTCCAGCAGAGACAGGGCCCCTGTTTCCGCTTCCCGGGCCAGATCCGGTATACCGGCGCTGCATTTTTGGCCGGTGTCGGGATCTTGGTACGTAAACCCGGCATCAAAAAAAGACGACACATCATCAGGATCCTCCGGATAAAACAGGGACAGGGCCAGATCCAGACCCCTGTATGGGCCAGTGTTCAAACGCTCCAGTATCCGGTACACGCCTTTGTTTCGAAACACGGCCTGATAAAAAACATGGGACCAAACGGCGTATCCCAGGCAGGTCTCATCTCCAGGTTTGTCCAAGCCAAACACTCTTTTCAGGTACCCCAGCAGCTGTTTTCGAGTCACTTCGGTTTGCGACAGAATCCGGCCCAGACTTGTCCGGACACCGGCATCGGACTGATGCAGAAAATACAGATCCAGGGCGGTTTCAAACTGACGGTGCCGGGCCGTGGCACCCGGATGCACCCGGGACATGCCCGAGTAATAATACACCAGGGGATGAAATGCGGTATCCGCAAAAATATGGCAGATGATACCGGCTCCCAGAGACAGGGCCCGGGCATCCATACCCGGTGTTTGCATCTGTTCAAGAAATGAGAGCACCGGTATCAGTGCCCGGGCATCCTGCCGATGGAACGGCGCGGCAGCCGCCTGAATCCGGCCTGATCCGGGTCCGACCAGATAGTAAAAAGGGATATCCGGTGCCACCGCTCCGAGAAAAAAAAGGTTCTCACAGGTATGGACCGGATCAAAAAACACAGAGCCTTCCGGCAGTCGGGATTTGACCCGGTCTGCCAGATACCAGTGGGATATTTCCTTGGGCATGGGAAAGATTCCGCCGGCTTCAGATGGATGCCGCCGGTGCGGGCAAATCAAGACCTTCCAGGGCCAGCAAATGATGCTTCACATCCAGCCCGCCGCCGAATCCGGTCAGGGTCCCGTTTTTTCCGATCACCCGGTGGCAGGGGATGACAATGGGAAGGGGGTTTTTGGCGTTGGCCATGCCCACGGCCCGGGCCGCGCCGGCATTGCCGATACGGCGGGCCAGCTCCCCGTAGGAGATGGTGGTGCCATAGGGCACTCTGGCCAGTTCCCGCCACACCCGGCGCTGAAACGGAGTGCCGGTCAAAGAATAATCCAAAGAAAACCGGGTCAGGGATCGGTTGAAATATCTGTCCAGCTGGAACAGGGTATCGGAAAACCGCTTTTCATCATGTCTCCACTCTGAATCCGGGGAAATCACGGATTTTCCCCTGGGAAAACCGATGAATGCCAGTATATCTTCGCCGCCCACCAGCAATCGGCCCACCGGGGAGTCATAATGACAAAAATACATTTCTCCCTCCTTTTTTCGCAGTCCCGTGACAGCCATGTCTGATCTTTATCAGAGAATTCACTGGAAAGAAAAGGATAATTTTTAATTTTTGGTTTGAACAAACACGGGGTTGTAAGTATACTTACTTCATGGAAATTGAACTGATTGAAATCCGTGACCACCTGTTTTCCCACCCTCCGTTCAGAAACCTGCCCCGGCACGTGGTCGATGACCTGGTGTCCCATATCGAGGTGGCCTACTATCAGGCCGGGACCATGATTCTGGAAAAGGGGCAGGAAAATCATTTTCTGTTTTTCATCCGCAGCGGGGCCGTGGAGATTCTGCGAAGCTCGGGCGAACTGTACACCCAGATGGGAGAAGGGGAGTGCTTCGGCCAGTTTTCACTGCTGCGCAAGAAAAAAGTCCGGTATGCGGCCCGGGCCATCGAGGATACCCTGCTGTATAAAATCCCGGATGCCCAGTTTCAGGAGCTGGCGGACACCTATGACCGGTTTGCTGACTTCATGGAGGAAGAACACAGTATCCGGCTGAAAAACGCCCTGGGCCGGACCGATCAGGCCAACCGGAACCCATTGATGATTTCAAAAATTCACAAACTGATTTCCCGAAAAATCGTTACGGCCTCTCCGGATATTTCCATCCAGCAGGCCGCCAAGATCATGACGGAAAAACGCGTGTCTTCTCTGGTTATGGTGTCGCAAAATTCGGAACAGAATGCCTCTCCGATTGTCGGACTGATTACGGACCGGGATCTTCGAAAACGGGTCATCGCTGTGGGCCGGCCGTTGTCCACCCCTGTGCGGGAAATCATGTCCACGGACATTATCACACTTCAGGCCGAAGAATACGCTTTTGAGGCCATGCTCACCATGATGCGGCACAACCTCCATCATTTGCCGGTGCTGGCGGGGAACCGGCCTGTGGGCGTCATCACGGTGGCGGATCTGGTTCGATATGAATCCCATGGCTCGGTCTACCTGGTGGGGGACATTTTCCGCCAGACCGAGGTAAAGGAACTGGCAGCCATGGTCCCGAAAATCCGTCAGCTGTTCATCCAGCTGGTTAACGAAGATGCCAATTCTCAAACGATCGGCGCTGCCGTCTCCCGGATGGGAATCAGTATTTCCCAGCGACTGCTCCAGCTGGGGGAAAAGCAGCTGGGTCCGCCACCGGTGCCTTACTGTCTGATGGCGATGGGGTCCATGGCCCGGGACGAAATGACCCTTGTGACGGATCAGGACAACGCCTTTGTACTGGATGACACCTTTGACCCCCAAGTCCATGATCCCTATTTCAAGGCGTTGGCCCAATTTCTAAGTGACGGTCTGGACCGGTGCGGATACCCCTATTGCACCGGAGATGTCATGGCCACCAATTCCCAGTGGCGTCAGCCCCTGTCTGTCTGGGAAGCCTGTTTTGAGGACTGGATCGATAACCCGGAACCGGAAGCCCTGCTCCATGCCTCCATTTTCTTCGACCTGGAAGGCATTTACGGAGAAACCGGTTTTGCCGGCCAGCTCAAGCAGCTGATTCTGAAAAAAGCACCGGACAGTCCGCGGTTTCTGGCCTGCCTGGCCCGGAATGCCCTGCTCAGAAAACCGCCCCTGGGATTTTTTCGAAAATTCGTTCTGGAGCATGACGGCAAGCACCGGAAAACGTTCAACCTCAAACGCCGGGGAGCTTCCCCCATCAGCGATCTGGCCCGGGTTCACGCCCTGGCCTGCGGTGCCGTACCCGCCAATACCCGGGACCGGCTGCTGCATGTCAAGGAAACCTCTCTTCTGGCGGAAGAGGTGGGCGATGACCTGCTGGACGCCCTTGAACTGATCTGTATGGTGCGCATCCGCCACCAGGCCCGGCAGGCGGAATCCGGTGCCGCCGTGGACAACGATGTTATGCCGGAAAGCCTGTCATCCTTTGAACGCAATCATCTCAAAGACGCGTTCCAGATCGTGTCCCAGGCCCAGTCGTTTCTCAGATACCGGTACAATGTCTCCCACGCCATGCAGACAGGCATGCGGGCCGGTCAAAAATGATTTTTTTCAAACCCTCTGACAGACCGCCTCCGGTCATGGACTGGCCGTCCCGGTTCCGGGTTCTGGAAGAAACTGCAAAAGATCCCGTCATCAAGGCGTTTTATCAGGCCGGCACCATTCCGAATGACACACCGGTCAACCAGGTGGCTTTTCTGGCCCTGGATCTGGAAACCACGGGACTGAATCCGACAACCGAGGCCATTATCAGTATCGGGTTCATCCCGCTGTTTTTTGACCGTATTCTGTGCCGGGGGGCCAGATACCGGGGGATCCGGCCGGAGCATTCCCGGCCGGAAATCCAGACCGTGATTCACGGCATCACCCATTCCTGCATGGATGCCTGCCCCCGGTTCGACGCCATTTTATCTCTGCTGCTCCAGGCCATGGCCGGCCGGGTCATCGTGGCCCACTACAGCCGCATTGAACGCGCGTTTTTACACAAGGCAGTGTCTGATCTGACCGGGGATGAACTTGAATTTCCCGTGGTGGACACCATGGAGCTGGAATCCCGAAAACATCCGTTGTTCCGGCCCAATCTGATTCAACGCTGGATGGGAGAGAAAAACAGTCCTTCCCTGCGCCTGGCCCATGCCAGAGAACGCTACAACCTGCCGTCCTACCGACCGCACCATGCCCTGACGGATGCACTGGCTGCCGCAGAACTGTTTTTGGCACAGATCAGGGACCAATTCACCCCGGATACCCCCATATCCGATCTTCTCTATCAACCGCCGGCAAAAACATAGTGCCTTGACAGACCCCTGCCTCGAATTTAGGATATTGTTTTTATAAACTGCCTGAAATGGTTAATATTTCAATAAAAAATCGGTAAAATACATTATGAGTGAATCCTGTAACATTATTTTTGATCCTTTCGGCCGACGGGTCACTGTGCCGGCCGGCACCACACTGTTTCAAGCCGCGCTTTCCAAAGGCATTCTGCTCAGGTCCGACTGCGGAGAAAAAGGCCTGTGCGGCAAATGCCGGGTGATTGTGGACCATCCGGATCACCTGGCGCCCAGAACCGAACAAGAGGAAAAACTGATGAAAAAAAGAGGTCCTGAGCATCGACTGGCCTGCCAGGCCAAGATTCTCAAAGGACCTCTCCGGGTGACGGTCCCGGAAAATCTGGTGGTGGGAAACGAGGTGTTCGGCAAAACCGGCATCCAGGGAAAGTTCCGCACCAATCCGGCGGCACACCGGTTTCCTCTGCCGGCGGACCAGATCAAATCGGTGGCAGACACAACGGTTCTCAGCCAGGAAGAAAAAATCCGCCGGGCCGTGGAAACCCGGTTTTCTGAAACCATTTATTTCACAAATGCCGCACTTCTGGCAACGCTGTCCGATCCGGCCGTATACACCCGGGATTTGACCGTGGTGGTTCAGGAAAACAAGCGCGTTACAGCCATCAATTCGGGCCTGCATCCGGCAGGAACCGGCATCGCCTTTGACATCGGCACCACCACCATTGCCGCGTATCTGTGCGACATGACCGATGGAACCATCTTGACGGCCAAAGCCATGGTCAATCCCCAGCGCCGGTACGGCGAAGACGTCATCTCCCGGATTTCCGCCGTAAGTGAAACCCCGGATGCGCTGGGGGCCCAGCAGCGATTGGCAGCCGGCGCCATGAACCACCTCATCGACACCTGCCTGGAAGAGACCGGCCGGAAACGGGAATCCATCGACCGGTTCACTGTGGTGGGAAACCCCACCATGGAACATCTGGCTTGCGGACTCAACCCCCATACCCTGGGTCTCGCCCCGTATCTGCCGGTATTCCAGGACGCGTTGGTCCCCACCTGCAAAGATCTGGGACTTCATGCAGGAGACAATGTGCCTGTGTTCATTTTTCCGGTGATTTCCGGATTTCTGGGAGGCGATATTCTGGCGGCCTGCCTGGGGGATCTGTCCCACACCCGAAAAGACACCACATTGATCATCGATATCGGCACCAATGGAGAGCTGATGCTCTGCACGGGGGGCAAGATCTGGGCCACCAGCTGCGCCACCGGCCCGGCCCTGGAAGGGGCCCAGATATCCAGCGGCATGAGAGCCGCCACCGGGGCGGTCAGCCGTGTCTGGGTGGAAAACGGCACCATTGCCCATGAAACCATCAACCAGGCCCCGGCCATCGGCATCTGCGGCACCGGGGTGATCGATATTCTGGCGGCCATGCGTAGAACCGGTACCATCCAGGAAGACGGGAAATTCAATACGGACAAACCCGGCGTCTTCACCGATGACAAGGGAACCGGCCGGGCCTTCACCCTGCCGGGAACGGATGTCGGGTTTATTCTCAAGGACGTCCGCCAGGTTCAGCTGGCCAAGGCCGCTTTGTCCGTAGGCATCCAGATAATGCTGGAGAAAGCCGGGGTGACCCGGGTGGACCGGACCATTCTCACCGGGGCGTTCGGCGCGAAATTTGACTGGGAAAACGCCCGGGACATCGGCATGCTCCCGCCCGTGGTCTGTGAAAACGACATGATCGCCGCGGAAAACCTGGCCGGTACCGGTGCGGTCATGGCCTTGCTGGACAAAACTTATGAAACCGAAGTTCGAACCATGGCCCGGCAGGTGTCATTCATCGATCTGGCTTCGGAACCCGGATTTGTGGAACGGTTTTCTGCCGCCACCCGGTTTCCATCCCTGGATTTGCATTGACAAAATACCAATCCCATGGATTACTGTACATAAAAGTTCGACCATGATGCATGACATTGACAAAAACAAAGGGGGGGAAAATGAAACCTGTCAAACTACTGCTGCTGACAATGTGTGCCTTTTTTATTGCCGGTAACGGCTTTCCGGTGTTTGCCGGAGATTTTGATCACACAATTTCCGTATTCCGAAAATCACCGGCGGTTCAGCCGTTTTTCGACAATGCCTATGGATACGCGGTATTTCCCACTGTGGGAAAAGGGGGCGTCGTTGTGGGCGGAGCGTATGGTAAAGGCCGGGTGTACCGGCAGGGAGATATCACCGGCGAGGTCACTTTGTCCAAGGTGAGTGTGGGCTTCCAGCTGGGGGGCCAGGCGTTTTCCGAAATCATTTTCTTCCAGGACAAACGGGCCTATGATGAATTCACCAGCGGCAGCTTTGAATTCGACGCCTCCATGTCTGCCGTGGCCATCACCGCCGGTGCCCAGGCGAAAGCCGGCACTGAAGGCATCACTGCCGGTGCCAGCGCCGGTCCTGCCACGGGGACTCAGGCAAAAATCGGATACACCAAAGGACTGGCCGTGTTCGTCCACACCAAGGGCGGTCTGATGTACGAAGCCGCCATCGGGGGGCAGAAATTCGATTTCACTCCCCTTTGAATTCAAATAACGGGAACTGTGGTTCAATCATGACATGAGCGAAAATGTATTCTATTTCATACTGGTACAGACCTCCGCCATTGTGTCCGGAATGCTGGTTATGGGGTCCCTGGGACACATGGTTTACCAGCGCAGAGAACCTCCGAGCATGATCGCCTGGCTTCTGGCCATTCTTCTGCTGCCCTATCTGGCTGTACCGCTTTACTTTATCCTGAGAAGCCGGAAACTCAAGCGACATGAAAAAACCGCACTCACACTGGCCAAAAAAGGAGAAATTCCGGATACAAAAGCCAATCGTATCGACATGGTCTTTCGAAACAACGGGATTGCCGGCGCCACAGTCGGGAACCGTTTTTTTTTCTATACCGACGGAGTCAAAGCCTATAACATTCTCATGGATCAGATCGCATCGGCCCGACATACCATTCTGATCTCCACCTATGTCCTGAGTTTCGATCCTGTGGGAAAAAACATTTTGTCGGCCCTGACCCGTAAAGCGTCCCAGGGCGTTCAGGTGAAGCTGCTCATCGACTGTGTCGGATCTCTGCCGCTTTATTTTTACCAGAAACCTCTGCGGAATCTAAAAAATGCCGGGGGACAGGTGGCGTTTTACATGCCGCTGCTGACCCGGCCGTTCCAGAACTACATCAATTTGAGAAATCATCGGAAAATTTTTATTTTCGACGATCACACCGTCCTTTCCGGCGGCATGAACATTTCCAGACAATATATGGGCCCTTCCCCGTGTGATCAGCGATGGACGGACATCCTTTTTTATCTTCAGGGACCGGCCGTGTTCCACTACCGGGAAATTTTCACCGAAGACTGGAACCATACAGCCAGAGGAAAACTGGACCTGCCGGATTTTCTGCCGGACCCCTCCGGCGATATCACCCTTCAGGTGGTGCCTTCCGGGCCGGATATCCAGAGCGATGCCCTATACGAAGCCCTGCTGTCCGCCGTTTTTTCCGCAAACGAACGCATCTGGATCGTGACCCCCTATTTTGTTCCCGATAAAAGTCTGATGCAGGCCCTGGTCATTGCCTGCCACCGGGGGGTGGATGTCCGGCTCATCACCCCGGCCACCTCCAATCACCTGATCGCGGATCTGAGCCGGTCGGGTTACATGCGGGAACTGGCCGGCAAAGGCGTGAAACTGCTGTTGTATCCCCGCGGCATGATTCATGCCAAGGCCATTCTGTTTGATCGCCAGGGTGTGATGATGGGATCTGCCAATTTTGATCAGCGCAGCCTGTTTCTCAATTATGAAGTGGTCAGTTTCGCCTATTCCGGATCTGTTATCGATTCATGTGCCGCCTGGATGAAGGAATTGATGGCGGATTGCACCAGCCGCATGCCGCCGGCAGGCCGGTGGCGGCGGATCAGTGAAAACCTCATGAGCGTGTTTGCACCGCTGCTGTGACGGCCGGGGATCTGTTAAAATGTTCAAACCGGATATCCCTTTACTGCGGTCCCCGTTGATCCTGGAAAACAAGATCATTCCTTGTGATTTCGGGATACTTTGCTGGAACGTTCACAAGGAGAACCTGAAACCGGAATTCGACACCATGATCAAAAACTGGATCCGGCAGTTTGACATGGACATTTTGATGTTCCAGGAAGCGGTGTTTCCCGACAATCTGTTTTCCGTGGCCGGACTGTCCTATGCTGCGGCCGCCAATATCAAACTTCGGGGACGCCAGTTCGGGGTGCTGACAGCCGCCACCGCCGACATTCATACCAAAACCGATGTCATGTCTTTGGCCAGGGAGACCATGCTCACCACCCGCAAGAACATTCTCATGACCCGTTACTGGCTTGAGAACGGCGATCTGCTGCTGGTGGTCAATGTGCATGCGGTCAATTTCACCTCCCGGTCCTGGTATGAATGGGAATTTTCCCGGCTGGTCAAAACCCTGCAGCACCATACCGGCCCCATGATTGTCGCCGGGGACTTCAACTGCTGGAACCGTTCCAGGCTCCAGATCATCCTGGCACTGTGCCGTAAGCTGGGTCTGAGACATGCCCGGCCAAACCGGCCCCGGCTGGTCAAGCAGTTTTTCGGATTTGAACTGGACCGCATCTATTTCCGGCAGATGACATTGCGGCATATGGATGCGCTGGAAAACCCCATCTTTTCAGACCACAACCCGCTTCTGGCAAGATTTTCCTGCACCCGCCCCTAGTGTCTGATCAGAACTTGCATTCTTTCATGGTCTTGGCAAGTTCCCTGTAAACGTCGGAAAACCGCAGCATGCCGACGAACTCTTTTTTTTCCATCACAAAAAGGGTATCATGCCGATTGATAACAAACAGATGAAAACATTTGGAAAGCGTGTCTTCCGCATCCACTGTCTGCCCTTCATTGGGAATGTTCACAAAATCCTTGACATGGATCTCCCCGGCCTTGCCGCACAGATCCTTGAACGGACTTTCCCACAAATCATACTCTTTTCGCATGGAAGTCCAGATGTATTTAAGGCCGAATTTTTCAAGGGTGTCTTCCACATTCACCTTGTTGTATTTTTTTTCCAGGCCCTTGAACAGATCGATGGGAGAGATTTTTCCGACAACCTGTTTTTTTTCGTTTTCCACCAGCAGGATCCGCTGGGCCCTTTTTCCAGACAAAAAGGCTTCCTGGGCGCTTTCTATCTCTGAAAGCGCATCAAACAGGGTGGCCGTGTCTGAAATTTTTGGAAATTCATCTATTGAAACCATCAGTTCCCGTACTTTCATTTTTTCCATATCATCTGTCTCCTGTTTCAGGTATGTCCCGATACTGACCCGTCCTTGACCGCAACAGTAAGCAGGGACTGTTTTCTTTGATTATCAGGTTCACTGAGTATAGAATAGGAATCGCTCCAGAAAGTCAATGGATTTTGCAATTTTCCCGTTCAAAAGCGGTGAAGGAACAGCTGACATCTTTCCGGATATATGATAAAAACCATGAGACCTTATATGATTGTTATCTGAATTCTAACCAATGTGGAGAAACCCCATGGAAAATACCCGATTGTCCGTCACGGAAAAACCGGTGGATACGATTGAATCCGACCTGGCGGTCTATTTTGCTTTTCACCGCAAAGACAAAGCCCCCTCATGTGATCCGGCGGTAAAGGCCCCGGTAAAAAACGCCTTTGCCTTGAACGATTTTACCGGCAAGAACGATGACCAGCTCCTGTATTATCCCTTTTCGGGGAACAGGCAGGCCAAAGCCGGGGGGAAAAGAATCCTGGTCCTTGGGCTGGAAACGGCTGACACCCGGAAGGAAATTTCCGGTTTTCTGGAAACGCTTCGCAAGCGGGGCGGGGATATTGCCAACACCTGTGAAAAGACAAAAACCGGCACCCTGTCGGTCTGTCTGCCCCGGATTCCGGATATATCACCGGAAAAAACCGCGGAAGTTCTGGCAGAAGGGATTCTGCTGGGGGATTACCGATTTGCCAAATACAAGCAGACCACCCGGAAAGAGACCGATTATCAGGGTATTTCAACCATCTGGTTTTCCTGTGACACCGGCACGCCTTCTGTTCGAAAAGGCACGAAAAAAGCCATGAGCGCCGCAGATGCCGCCTGCAGGGCCAGGGATATGGCCAATGAACCCGGCAACGGGTGGACCGCCAAAGAATTTGCCGATTACGCAAAATCTCTGGCAGATGCCCACGGGCTTGCCTGCACTTGTCTGGACAAAAAAGAGATGGAAAAGCTGGGCATGGGCGGCATCCTGGGGGTGAACCAGGGGTCTGTCACCCCGCCCTGCCTGGTGATCCTGGAATACGACCCCGGCAGAAAAGCCGACACCCTGCTGCTGGTGGGCAAAGGGCTGACCTTTGATACCGGGGGTATCAGCATCAAACCCGCCGCCGGCATGGAGGAGATGAAATATGACATGTGCGGCGGGGCCGCGGTTCTGGCGGCCATGGCTGCCGTGGCCAAAGAGAAGCCCGGCCTGCGGGTGGTGGCCATGGTGCCGGCCACGGACAACATGCCCGACGGCTCGGCCCTGCGGCCCGGAGATATTATCCGCCATGTCAACCAGGTGACCTCTGAGGTGGTGAACACCGATGCCGAAGGCCGGCTGATCCTGGCCGATGCCCTGGCTCACGGTATCAAGACCTATCAACCCGACTGCGTGGTGGATATCGCCACTTTGACCGGGGCCGTGATCATCGGACTGGGCCACCATTATGCCGGCATGGTGTCCAACAACGACGAGCTGGCCCGGCGCCTGGAAGCGGCCGGACAGGATGCCGGGGAACCGGTGTGGCGCCTGCCCTTGAACAAAGACTATGTCAAGCAGATCGAATCCAAGGTGGCGGATATCAAGAATACCGGCGGCAAAGCCGGGGGCACCATCACCGCGGCCGCGTATCTGTCCAAATTTGTGGGAGACACTCCCTGGGCCCACCTGGACATTGCCGGCACCGCATGGGATTTCACTGAAAAATCCTATGTTCCCAAAGGCCCTTCCGGCACCGGGGTCCGGACCTTTATCCACCTGATCCGGTCCTGGAAAAAATGGAAATCCGCGTAACTTTGGCAGAACAGCAACAGATCCAGCAGGTTCTGACGCGCTGGTACCAGATCCATCAAAGACGTCTGCCCTGGCGGGACAGCACGGACCCTTACCATATCTGGGTATCGGAGGTCATGCTTCAGCAGACTCAGGTCAACACCGTGGTTCCCTATTTTCACAAATTTCTGACTGCGTTTCCCGCCATCAGGGATCTGGCAGAAGCCGATCTGGATACGGTGCTCAAACGCTGGGAAGGGCTGGGATATTATGCCCGGGCCAGAAACCTGCACAAGGCGGCCCGGCAGGTGGTGTCCGCGTCCAATGGACGGATTCCGGACCGGTTTGCCGATTTCAAGGCCCTGCCCGGGGTGGGCGATTACATTGCATCCGCAGTGATGAGCATCGCCTTTGGAAAACCCCATGCCGTGGTGGACGGCAATGTCAAGCGGGTCCTGTCCCGGCTGTTCTGCCTGGACATGCCTGTGAACCACTCCTCGGCCCATGGCAAGTTCAAACCGCTGGCCCAGGCCCTTCTGGACCAAAAAGATCCCGGCGGATTCAACCAGGCGGTCATGGAACTGGGGGCGTTGATCTGCACCCCGGCGTCCCCGGACTGCGCATCCTGTCCCCTGACCGGTCTCTGCCGTGCCCGGAATGACTCCCGGGTCAGCGAATTTCCAGTGAAAATAACACGGAAAAAAACCCCCTGTTACCACATCAGCACCGGCATTGTCATAAAAAACAATAAACTTCTGATCACCCAAAGAAAACCCGAGGGCCTTCTGGGCGGATTATGGGAATTTCCCGGGGGCAAGGTGAAAAACAATGAAACCGCCCAGGCCGCCTGTATCCGGGAAATCAAGGAAGAGACCGGGCTCACGGTCCGGATTTCGGGTTTTCTGACCCGGATCAGGCATGCGTATACCCATTTTAAAATTGAAATGGATGTGTTTTTCTGTGATTATGTCTCCGGGGTTGTGATGCTGGACGGTCCAATGGATTTCCAGTGGATCGATCCGTCCGACATCCGCCGGTTTGCCTTTCCAAAGGCCAACCTCAAATTTATCGAAATGATCCAACAGAACCCGACGCTACTGGATTTGAGTGATGCGAGCTGACATTAAAACCAGAAAAAGTATCGAAAAAATCACCTGGATCGGGCTGTTGGCCAATGTAGCCCTGGCCGTGATCAAACTGGTCATCGGATGGTTCGGCAACAGCCAGGCCGTGGTGGCGGACGCGCTGCACAGTTTTTCCGATACCGCATCCGATCTGGTGATCCTGTTCGGGGTCCGCTACTGGACCGCGCCCCCGGACGAATGCCACCCTTTTGGCCATCAGAAAATCGAATCCTTTGTCACCATTGTCATGGGTATGATCCTTTTAGGGGTGGCTGCGGGCATCGGATACAACGCGGTTGTCTGCCTGATGCAGCCGTCACATCCCCAGCTGAGTGCTGTCGTTCTGGCGGCGCCCCTTCTGTCCCTGGTGGTCAAGGAAATTCTGTACCGCATCACATTTGCCGCCGGCGTGGCAAACCGCTCATCATCCGTGAAAGCCAATGCCTGGCATCACCGCACCGATGCCCTGTCCTCGATTCCGGTGCTGGTGGCGGTGACCGCCGGACTCATCTCTCCGAACCTGGCGTTTCTGGATCCGGTGGCAGCTATCCTGGTATCGGTTTTCATCATCAAGGTAGGGATCGATATTCTGGGCGACAGCCTGGCCGAATTGACCGACAAGGGCATATCCCGGAAAGACCGGGCAACCATCCAGACCCTGATCCAGGGCATTGCCCATGTTCAGGGCACGCACCGGATCCGGTCCAGAAAAATCGGGGGCGCCTTTTACCTGGATCTTCACCTGGAGGTAGATGGCCGGATGTCCGTGCGCCAGGGCCATGACATTGCCGAAACCGTCAAGCAAACCCTGATGACCCGGTATCCCAAAATCATCGATGTGATGGTTCATCTGGAACCGTCCGAAGAAAAACCGGACCCGCCCATTCAACCCATAATCAGGAAACATACGATCATGACTTATACCATCGAACTCAAGGACGCGGTCAAAGGATATACCTATGACCAGGACAAGATCATCTCTCCGGAAGAAACTGTGGACCGGTTCAAGAAAAAAGCGGCTCAAGCCGGACTGGATATATTGAACCGGACCCGGCGCATTGACAACGGCCGCCTGGATATCCCGGTATTTTTCAGTGAATGCGGCGCCCATGCCAGACAGGTCATCGGCACCAGCAAACAGATGGGAAAGGGCGGAACGCCTGCCCAGGCCGAAGCCAGTGCCGTGATGGAACTGGCGGAACGGTTCAGTTTTTTTTCCTTTGTCAAAACCCCCACCCATTTTTTTGAGGCCCGTCCCAAAGATCTGGACGATACCGCGCTCGCCTTTGATCAGATCATCCGGTCGGTGGACGATATCGAGGAAGAGGCCCTGAAGGTCAAACCCATATTCGACGACCTGACCCTGCAATGGACCAGAGGGTACAACCTGACCCTGGGCAAAGAGGTGCTGATCCCGTTCAACTGGTTCTACATGATCAACGAATTCAACGGCCCCTGTGCCGGCAACTGCAATGAAGAAGCCCTGATCCAGGGCCTGTGCGAACTGGTGGAGCGGCATACCTCATCTCTGGTAAGCCACGGCAGACTGGCGGTGCCCGGAATCCGCACCGACACATTCACCGATCCCCTGGTCAAAGAGATGCTGGCCAAATACCAAGCCTGCGGGATCCAGGTCCATGCGTCCGATTTTTCCCTGGACACCGGCATCTCCACCGTTGCCGTGCTGGCCTGGGATCCTGCCACATTCCCGGAAACCAGCGAGATCGTATGGACCGCCGGCACCTCGCCCGATCCCCAGAAAGCCATGAGCCGGGCCCTGACCGAGGTGGCCCAGCTGGCCGGGGATTTCAATACCGGATCCAATTACGTGGCCTCGGGCCTGCCCAAATTCACCCGCATGGAAGATGCCGCCTTTATCACCCATCCCGACACCATGGTGAGCCTGGCCGACCTGCCGGATTTGTCAGATCCCAACATCCGGGTGGAGGTGGAAAACCTGATCGCCGCCCTGAAGAAAAAAGAGCTTCAGGTCCTGGCCATTGACACCCGGCATCCAAAACTCGATATCCCGGCGTTTTACACCATCATCCCGGGGGCCCATTTCCGGGAACGGGCCGCATCCGCCAGTGTGGGCATGTTCACGGCCCGGCTCATCACAGAGACCCTGGACCCCATCCAGGCCCTGGACCGGTTGGAAGTCCTGGAAACCGCCCTGCCCGACAAATACTACACAAGCTTCTACAAAGGCCTGGTGTACAACGCCATCGGAGAATACCCCACCGCGCTGGAGGAGTTTGAAGCCGCTCTGGACAGAGAACCGGTCCGGCTGAACCTGCCTGACATCTGTTCCCACATGGGGGCCTGCCTCAAGGATCTGGGGCAGTATGACAGGGCCGTGGAAATATGCACCCGGGGCCTGGCCGTGGACGACCAGCGTCCGGACCTGCTCAACACCATGGGGGTGTGCCATTTTCTCCAGAAAGTTCACCGCAAAGCCATCACCTGCTTTGAACAGGCCCTGGAAATCGACCCGTCCCAGGCCATCAACTATGCCAACATCGGCTCCAACTACCGGGAACTGGGGGAACCGGCCCTGGCCGTCAAATTCTATGAAATGGCCCTGGAAATCGATCCCACCATTGAGTTTGCCAGGGACAATATTCAAAAACTGCAAAAAAAGCGCTGAGAGACCACCTGGCAATGCCATCAATTCCTTAATCATACTCATCAGATAGATATTTTGCAGTTTTATATATTGAAATGCTTGAAATTATAAAAGGCAGGCAGTAATATCAATCGCGGCCTTGACATTGTCCATGGAAACTGCTTTGTTGTTATTGAGAGATATCCATCTCTCCGATGACACGAAACCAAAGGGTATCACACTGGTTTCTTATCACCGGTGCCCAAAAAAAAATGCAGGAGAGACACATGAAAGCGTCATCTGATGAAAAAGGGAAAATTTTTACCGAAGTTGTAAAAAAAAGACCTGTCAACGTTCACATTCAGACATCCAAGCATCTGATTCGAGGAAAATTTCATGTCCGTCTTAATGAGAGGATAAAGGACGAATTGGATAGACCCGATACCTTTGTCGCGTTAACCGATGCAGGAATTTACGACCTAAACGGGGGGCTCATTTATAGTTGCAGTTTTTTGACTGTAAATCGTCTGGATATTGTCTGGTTATTTCAAGATGACGATATAGAAAATGATGGAGAAGACTCATGAGTCAATTCGACCAAACATCACCACAGGCAGATGTCAACCAACTCAAGTATCAGTTGATCGATATGGTTGCCCAGATAATGGACAATGATCCTGCACTTGTCGATGAAAACCGTCAGGCAATCACAGGTTTTCTGGAACAGACCTATCAGGAACTCAACCCTGAATTCTCAGATTCCGTTAAAACCCGTCTGTTTAAAGAGATTTTAGATGAATTGGTTGGTTTTGGCCCGTTACAGCCTCTTTTGGATGATCCTGATATAACTGAAGTGATGGTAAATGGCATTGATAAAATCTATGTCGAACGCAATGGTAAGATAACGAAAACAGATGTCACGTTTGCTGATGATAACCAGATAACAACGCTCATTGAGCGGATAATTCTACCTCTTGGCCGTACCATTGATTCGAACAACCCAACTGTGGATGCCCGCCTGCCGGATGGTTCACGCGTGAATGCCGTCATCCCTCCGGTGATGATCGAGGGGCCTTGTATCACCATCCGGAAGTTTCAATCCGATAAGCTCGGGGTTGAGCAGCTTATCAAACTGGGATCCATTAGTGACAACATGGTTCAGTTGCTTCAGGCCTGTGTCATCGGCAGGCTCAATATTCTTATTTCCGGGGGAACAGGCTCAGGAAAAACAACCCTGCTTAATATTCTTTCCGGCTTTATTCCTGAAAATGAGCGGATCATCACCATTGAAGATGCTGCTGAATTAAACCTGCAGCAGGAACACGTCCTGAAGATGGAAACAAAACCACCCAATCTCGATGGTAGATATGAAAAATCAATAAGAGATCTGGTCAGAAATTCTTTGAGAATGAGACCGGACCGGATTGTGGTCGGCGAATGCCGGGGCGGTGAAGCCCTGGATATGCTCCAGGCTATGAACACCGGGCACGATGGCTCCCTGACGACATTGCATGCCAATTCACCCCGCGACGCAGTCGACAGGTTGGAAACCTTGTGCCTTATGGCAGGCTTAGATCTTCCAGTCCGGGTAATTCGGAAACAAATCGCTTCCGCCATCGATGTGGTCATTCAGATTTCTCGTTTTAGTGATGGTACCCGTAAAGTGATTGCCATTACCGAAATATCGGGTATGGAAGGGGACGTGGTAACCATGACAGATCTGTTCAAATTTGAGCAACACAAACTAGACCCAAACGGTACTGTTATGGGTGAATTCTCTCCCACCGGTGTCAGGCCTTTCTTTAGTCAGAAACTTGAGGTTGCAGGATTAAAAATGAAATCCGAATTGTTCACAACCAGAAGACAGGGTATATGGTAAATGGACAATGCCCGTTGGTTATCTGTAATCTGCTTTGAGTCAATGATGAGATAGCACTTTTTTATTTCTATCAGCAACACCCCAGCTGGCCGCACCCGGCCGACACGGACCGGCCCTTGCTCCAGCGGCGGATCACAAACACCCCTTGTTTGACCAGATGCTGTGAAAACCGGTTCATCGCTTCATCGGAAGGACTTTCAAAACCCAGGCCCGGCACCGGGTTGCAGGGGATCAGGTTGAGGCGGACCGGCAGGGGATGGATGAATGCTGCCAGTTGATCGGCATGAACCGGGGAGTCATTCACCCCTTTGATGAGAATGTATTCAAACAGAAACGTGCCTTTATGGGGCAGGGGGAACCTTGCCAGGGCGGATTTAAGGGTTTCCAGAGGCCAGGCATGGTTCACCGGCATCAGCCGGGTCCGGGTGTCGTTGTCCGGGGCGTTGATGGAGACGGCCAGACGGATGCCCGGCAGATTTTGGGCGGCCAGTTTTTGAATGCCCGGAACCAGGCCGGCCGTGGAGATGGTCATGTGCCGCAGCGCAATGCCAAACCCCTGCTGCACATTCATGACCTTAACGGCGGCCATGACGGCATCGAAATTGTCGAACGGCTCACCCATGCCCATGAACACAACATTTTTCACCGGTTTTTTCAGTGTGTGTCGGGCATTGAACAGCTGGCCCGTGATTTCATGCACATCCAGCTGCCGCTTCAACCCCATGCGCCCGGTTTCACAGAACGTGCATCCCATGCGGCATCCCACCTGGGTGGACACGCACAGGGTGCTGTACCGGTTCATGGGAACGATCACCGATTCGATCTTTCGCCCGTCTGACAGCCGGGTGATGAATTTGGTCAGGTCCGCTTCCTGAAATGTATCCACCACCTGTCCCGGTTCCACAAAAATTTCTTTTTCCAGGGATCTCCCCAGGGCCGGGGATGCTGCAAATTCCGGCGCTGACCCGAAGTTCAGGTTCCCTTTTTCAAAAATTTCCCGATACAGGGCCCTGGCATGAAACCGGCCTTTGCCAAAATCGGTTTCAATCTTTCGGATCAGCTGGTTCAGGGTCAATGCAAGTATATTCATCAGATGGCTGGATGTCGGGTTTCGGGCATCCGGTATCGGACAAGACGGGTGGATTTCGCACAGCGAAGTCCCCGGAGGGGATGTCTTGCTGACGGACTGTCGGAGCCCCCAAGGATTCCAGGCCGGCAGCAAGACATCCCCTCCGGGGACGGCCTCCTGCCAACCCATCCACCCTTTCCCACAACGGCGTTCCGGTTCAATCGGCCACAAACAGGTTGAGGGGCTCGATATACACCGGATCCTGCTCATCCAGCACCTGGATCAAATCTTTGTGCATCCGCTGCTTTAATTCCTTGAAAATGCCCCGCTTCTTGTCAAACCCCGAAGCAAAGGCCAGGGCTTCTTTCATAAGGTGATCCTGGTCGTCGCAGGCCTTGACAATCACATCACCCGCTTCAAGCGCTTCAGCATCCATGCGCTGCCCTGCCAAAAGCATCCGGTTGAACAGCGGTTCGGGCACGGCCTTGCGCACAAACGCCACCATGCCCGGCAAAAACGGAATGCCCACATCCACCTCGGGAAAACAGAAAAATCCCCGGTCCTTTTTCATGAACCTGAAATCGCAGGCACAGGAAATAATGGCGCCGTTGCCGAATGCGTGGCCGTTGATGGCCGCGATCACGGGCACGGGAAAGAGCAGCAGGCGCTTGAAGATGCGGTTCATACCATACATGAACGCCTTGACCGTCTCATAGTCTTTGTCCTGGATCTTTTTGCCGATCCATTCCACATCGATGCCCTGGGAAAAATTCTTTTCATCGGTCGAGGTCAGTATCACGGCCCGGACATCGGTGTCATCCTGAATCTGGTCCAGGCTTTGATTCAAATCCGAGGAAAACACCTGGTTCATCCGGTTGGGGCCGTTGCACATCTCGACCACCGCGATCCTGTTTTCCTTTTTCCATGTCACCACCGGCATATGATTTCACTCCTTTTGTGGTTGAGGTTACACTCACCGCCTGCAAACTGCGGCCGATCATTCTATTTATATGGAATGGGCGCGGACATCAAGATTTTTCGTGGCTTTGTTTTCATCCCCACCCCCGGTTCATTTCCTCCCAGTTCCTGAATGAT
Source organism: Desulfotignum sp. (assembly GCA_034522435.1). Taxonomy (GTDB): domain Bacteria; phylum Desulfobacterota; class Desulfobacteria; order Desulfobacterales; family Desulfobacteraceae; genus Desulfotignum. The sequence goes on along the minus strand of JAXHLJ010000013.1, from coordinate 9,116 downwards.
GAATACGCATCCTGATCGATCGGGTAATCCCAGGACCCGGCCCGGTGAACGATCCGTCCCCCGAACCCGGTTTTGAACCGGTACAGTCCGAAAAAAGGGTGCTCAGTCAAATGGGCCGGAGATACGGCGCCCATATCATAGGTTCGGCAATTCAAGGCCTTGGCGTATCGGATCGTTTCCCAGTGCAGGGCATAACTGGACATGAAATTTCGTTTGTTCACGGCGGAGGCCCCATACAGAAAATACGCTGTTTTTTCTGTGATGGCGACAATGGCCCCGGCCAGAACATCCCTGCCGTGAACCGCCAGCATCAGTTTGATCTCACAGGGATCGGATTTTTCCTTTTGCGAAGAAAACAGGGTTTCAAAATACGAATATTCCCTGACCAGAAATCCTTTCCTTTTGGCGGTTTCCAGGTGAAGTTCATGAAAAACCGGAAGCGCTTTGGTGCAAGCGGCATACACCCGGACCCCTTTTCTTGCGGCCAGTCTGATGTTGTACCGTGTTTTGCTTTTCATGCGCCCGAGTATCGTGTCTTCGGTGCCATCGATATCGATGACGTATGAATCCGCCACAGTCATATCCACGGGGGTTTTTCTGAAATTCCAGTTTTTTGTTCCAAAATTCATGCGGAGTTCCCGAATTCTTTCATCGGGAAATTCATGCGCCGGCTTTTTGTCAAAAATTTCAGTATAGGGAGACTCCCAGGGGAGATCATATCGAATGAATGCAACATCCGAATCCATCTGATCGACAATGGATTCCGACAACGATTCAAGATACGGCCCATAGCTTTCCCGGTGGGGACCGAACTCGGGGCCCTGGGGGACATATGCGGCACAAGCACCGTCGTTCAATGATTTGACCAGCACCAGCATGTCATTTTTGGATATTCTGTCCTCAATATCATAGGCACGCGGCTGCCAACCAAGCCGGGCTTTGACCTGGGCCCAGTATTGTGTTTGAAAAATAATATCTGTGGGCAACAGATGTCTGACTTTTTTGGGTTTTACCAACAAATGCATGACCCCTCACCTTTTCTGTCACTTTCATTTCATATGGCTTGTCAGCGGCGAGGGTAACAATTAATTCTTGACAATTAAATACCACAGGGTGATATTAATTTTTTTTAATCCATGACAAACCTGTGATGAGGAAATTATGAACCAACCGCTTCATTTTGATACCCGGGCCATTCATGAAGGCATCAAGGCCCTTGAAAAGGTGTGACCATGAGTGAGTATATCGATCATGATCAGAACGGGACCACCGTGGGACAGGTGGAAAAACAGTTCTTCACCTTTGCCGGGACCGATGATCCATTCGTCCTGGAAAGCGGGGCCTCTTTGGGGCCTGTCACCCTGGCCTACGAGACCTGCGGCACCCTGAACCCGGACCGGTCCAACGCCGTTCTGGTGCTTCATGCCCTGTCCGGCGACTCCCACGTGGCCGGGTATTACCGGGCCGATGATGCCAAACCCGGGTGGTGGGACATCATGGTGGGGCCGGGCAAAGGGATCGACACGGACAACTATTTTGTCATCTGTGCCAATATCCTGGGCTCCTGCATGGGTTCCACCGGACCTTCATCCGTGAATCCGGCCACGGGAACCCCCTATGGTACGGATTTTCCCCTGATCACCATCGGGGATATGGTGCGGGCCCAGAAAATTCTGGTGGATCACCTGGGCATCGACAAACTGCTGGCCGTGGTGGGGGGCTCCATCGGCGGTATGCAGATGCTGGAATGGTGTGTCCGATACCCGGACAGTGTGGCATCTGCCGTGGCCCTGGCCACCACCTGCCGCCACTCCGCCCTGGCCATCGCCTTCAACGAGGTGGCCAGACAGTCCATCATGGCAGACCCCAACTGGCGGGCCGGCCATTACTATGACGGCCCGAAGCCGGGCATGGGGCTGGCCATCGCCCGGATGATCGGGCACATCACCTATCTGTCCGATGAATCCATGCGCACAAAGTTCGGCCGCAGGCTCCAGAACAAAAGCGCCCTGAGCTTTGAGTTCGGGGCCGATTTCCAGGTGGAATCCTATCTCCAGTACCAGGGCAGCAAGTTCATCGAGCGGTTCGATGCCAACTCGTTTCTCTACATCACCAAGGCGGCCGACTATTTCGACCTGGCCCGGGAACACGGCAGCGGCTCCCTGGTCAAGGCGTTTTCAAAATGCCGGGCCCGATTTCTGGTGGTGTCCTACACCTCGGACTGGCTGTACCCCACCTACCAGTCAAAAGAGATGGTCACGGCCATGAAAAAGACCAACCTGGATGTCAGTTTCTGTGAAATCGAAGCCCAGTGGGGCCATGACGCGTTTCTGCTGCCCAATGACAAACTGGATCACCTGATGGCCGGATTTTTAAGGAGTGTGTCCCATGCATCCGCTGCGGTTTGATTTACAGCTCATCGCCTCCTGGATCACCCCCGGGTCCCGGGTCCTGGGTCTCGGGTGCGGGGAAGGGGACCTGCTGTTCTGGCTCAAGCAGAACAGACAGGTGATCGAGCGGGGCATCGAGCTCAAGGAGTCCCGGGTGGTCAAATGCATTGAAAAAGGCATTTCCGTGCTCCAGGGGGATATCAACACGGAGATCCGTGATTACCCGGACCAGGCCTTCGACTATGCCATCTGCTCCCAGACCCTCCAGCAGGTGTATGACCCGGTGTCGCTGATCCAGTCCATGCTCCGGGTGGCCGGCAAATGCGTGGTCAGTTTCCCCAATTTCGGCCATTACCGGATCCGCACCCAGCTGCTGGTCACCGGATGCGCTCCGGTCACCAAAGAGCTGCCCTATGAATGGTATAACACCCCCAATATCCGGGTCCTCAGCCTCAGGGATTTTGAAAATTTCGCCCGGCAGGCCGGATTCACCATTTTGAAAAAAGCGGCCATCAATATGAAAAATCATCAAATGGAAGGAAAAATCGTCACATTTTTACCCAATCTGTTTGCCACTTATGGTATCTTTCTGATCGGGCACCCGTGACCGTGCCTGACAACCATATTGGATTATCACCGTAACCCGTTGACAAGGAGACCGCCATGGCATTTCAAGACATTCTGGTAACCACCCCGGCCGATCATGTGGGAACCATCTCGTTGAACCGGCCCGAGCAGATGAACACCTTCAGCACCCGCATGGCACAGGAGCTGAACCAGGCCCTGCTGGATCTGGATGCGGATCCGGCAGTCCGGGTGATCCTGCTGAAAGGGGAAGGCAAGGCATTTTGCGCCGGCATCGATGTCAAAGAACTGGCCGGCAAGACCCCCATGGAATACCAGGCGTGGATCGAAACCATGGAGCATCCCCTGGTGACCATTTCAAAGCTCAACAAACCGGTGATCGCCCAGGTGCACGGGGTGGCCGTGGCCAACGGCATGGGACTGGCCGCCGCCGCCGATCTGGTCATGGCTGCGGACACCGTGCGCATGGGCCTGACCGCCATCAACGTGGGGCTCAACTGCGTAGGACCCATCATTCCGGTGTCCCGGTGCGTGGGCCGGAAAAAAGCCCTGGAACTGCTGCTGTACGGCAACCTGATCAAAGCACCGGAGGCCCTGGACCTGGGACTGGTGAACAAACTGGTTCCCGGTGAGGACCTGGACGATCAGGCCCTGGCGTGGGCCGCCGAACTGGCCCAAAAGAGCCCCGTGGCGGTGCGCATCGCCAAAACCGCGTTCTACCGGTCTGAAGACCTGCATTACGAGGCCCGGTTTGCCTATATGAACGAAGCCTTTGCCCGGCTGTGCACCACACAGGATGCCAAAGAAGGGGTGAGCGCATTTTTTGAAAAACGACTTCCCCAGTGGCAGGAAAAATAAGGAGCGCACATGACTTCTACAACAGACTGGCACCCCGGCACCCTGCTGGCACTGTCCGGATCCTACTGGAAAACCTGCACCCTTCATGCCGGGGTCAAACTGGATATCTTCACCTGTATCGGTCCTGACACCCTGACGGCAAAACAGGTGACACAAAGACGGCACCTGGATCTGCGGGGCACCACCATGCTGCTGGATGCCCTGGCCGCCATGGACCTTCTGACCAAAACAACGTCCGGATATGCCAACACACCGGCTGCGGCCAAGTTTCTTTCAAAGGCTTCCGATCAATACATCGGGTATATGATTCTGCATCACCACCACCTGGCCGATTCCTGGGTCCGCATGGACGAAGCGGTCACCGGGGGCGGCCCCATCCGGGAGCGGTCGTCCGTGTCTTCGGACCAATGGCGGGAAGCATTTCTGATGGGCATGTTCAACAATGCCATGGCCACGGCACCGGCCGTGGCCCAAGCTCTGGACCTGTCCGGGTGTGCCCGCCTGCTGGATATGGGGGGCGGCCCCGGCACCTATGCCATCCATTTCTGCAGGGCCAACCCGGACCTCACGGCCGTGGTGTTTGATCTGCCCACCACCCGGCCGTTTGCCGAAAAGATCATCGAGCAGTTCGGCCTGTCGGACCGGATCCGGTTTGCCGCCGGCGATTATACCACCCAGGACATCCCGTTGGACCAGGAATTCGATGCGGCCTGGCTCTCCCATGTCCTCCACGGGGAAGGACCGGAAAAAGCCGCCGATATCGTGGCCCATGCCGCCAAAACGCTGGTGCCCGGCGGGCAGCTGCTCATCCACGACTTCATCCTGGAGGACACCCGGGACCGGCCCGAATTTGCAGCCCTGTTTTCCCTGAACATGCTTCTGGGCACGGAATCCGGGCAGTCCTACACAGAATCGGAAATCCGGGAGATGATGACCGCCGCCGGCCTGACGGATATCGCCCGCCTGGATTACACGGGTCCCACCCAGTCCGGTATTCTCAAGGGCATGACGCCGTGATTTCAAAAATTCGGGTGTCCGGGTTCCAGCCAAAAAGTGATTGCTCCTTGACACCCATCATCCAGAACTTGTAAAAATAAAAAATGAACACAACACAACCGCTTTCTGATGACCGGAGAAAAAACATGGAAACCATTCTGCTGGTGGATGATGAAGAATCGATACGGCGATTACTGGGAGAAATCCTTTCCAGTCATGGATACCGCTGCATCCATGCATCCAATGGCAAAGAAGCCAGGCGCCGGATACAAGAACACGCTGTTGACCTGGCCCTGTGTGACGTGAACATGCCCGGAGAATCGGGCATCGACCTGGCAAGACATATCAATAAACACCATCCGGACACCGCCGTTCTGATGGTGACAGGGGAAGATAGTCCTGAAATTGCCCGGGCCGCCATAGAATCCGGGACCTATGGATATATCATCAAACCGTTTCACAACAGTGAGCTGGTCATCAATGTCCAGAATGCGTTACGTCGTCAGAAACTGGAAATTGCCAACCGCATGTACCGGCAGAATCTTGAAAAAATGGTAACGGAGCGCACCGCCAGTCTGAAAAATGCTCTGGAGGGGATGATTCAGGTGATGGCCCGGACCATCGAAACCAAAGATCCTTACACGGCGGGACATCAGCAGCGGGTAGCCGACCTGGCCGTGGCCATGGCTGAAAAGATGAACCTGTCCAGCGATCAGGTTGAAGGAATTCACATGGCCGGGCGGGTGCATGATCTGGGAAAAATATCCGTACCTGCGGAAATCCTCAGCAAGCCGGGCAAACTGACCGACATCGAGTTTGCCCTGATCAAAACCCACGCCATGACCGGATATAATATCATTGCCGATATCGAATTCCCCTGGCCCATCGCCCGGATGGTTCTGGAGCATCATGAAAAAATGAACGGCACCGGATATCCCCGGGGGCTGTCAGGCGACGAGATCCTTCCTGAATCACGGATACTTTGTGTGGCCGATGTGGTGGAAGCCATGTCCTCCCACAGGCCTTATCGGCCGGCCCTTGGCATAGAAACCGCGCTGGATGAAATTTCCCGGAACAAGGGTGTGCTCTATGACACAGACGCAGTGGATGCCTGCCTGTCACTGTTTAAGGATGGCGAATTCCGGTTTGATTGATTTCGACAAGGAAATTGGGATGGCGCCCGGCCGTCCTAAATTCAGCTGGCTCATGAAAAGCCTTTGGGCGCATCTGCCGCACAGGTGCCCATGCTGGACCCCATAAAGCTGGCAGCACTCATCTTTTTGGTCACCTCATGGCTGTCGCACGCCGGACAGGCGATATCGGGTTCATCTCCGGCAAACACCAGTTTTTCAAATTCGTGGGAACAGGTGTTGCATTGATATTCATATATTGGCATCTGGTACCTCCTGGGTTTTGGAACCATCATCAAAATTGAAAATATCTTTCAAACACATGTTACATCATAACCATTCTTTTTTTCCATGCAAGCGGTTGACCGGCATCCGAAGATTACATTCCGGAAGAAATTACCACCCGGTTGCGGCCGGTCTCTTTGGCCTGATACATGGCATCATCCGCCTTTTTGACGATGCGGTCGGCGATGTCAGCCGTGTTTTGGTCTGTGACATCCAGAAATGAGACCCCGAAACTGGCGGTCAGATGAAACAAAGACCCTTCCTGCCCAGTGAACGAGTGCCGTTCGATGGCAGCCCGGATTTTTTCCGCGGCCACCCGGGCGGTTTCCTGTTTTGTTTCCGGCAGCAGCACCACAAACTCTTCACCGCCGTAACGGGCAACGATATCAGCACTCCGGGTGTTGGACTTCAAGATGCCGCCAATGGTGTTGAGCACCTCATCACCGGTCTGGTGGCCATAATTGTCGTTGACGGGTTTGAAGTGATCGATATCCATCATGAACAGACTCACGGGATGGTCATACCGCCGGGCCCGTTCAATTTCCTCATCGAGTCTGGTATGAAAATGCCGACGGTTGAACACTTGGGTCAGATCATCGGTGATGGACATTTTTTCGATGGTGCTGTAAGCGTCTGAGAGACGGCCGGCCAGACGTGATATCAGAAACAAAATGATGCCCAGCAACAGCAGCGAGGCGGCAATGCCCAGACCGATGAAGACAAACCGGTTTCCGGCCAGTTTCTTTTCCGTGGCCGTCACATCAAAAGTCACGCTGATACCGCCCCGGACATCCCCGACCCGGTATCCCTGCTTTGCATGGCAGGGCATGCAGCTGTCTTCCACATCAAGCGGCGCCATATACCGGTAAATGGCCCGTTCTTTGTCCCTGATCAGCGTATGTTTCTCTCTATCACCCGCTTCAAATACTTTCAGGGCATCTCTTTCAAAATCATCCGGGGCATTGCCCGGGTTCAGGGGCATAAGGCTGGTGATGTGGTAGATGAAGTCACCGGACTGCCGGGCATATTCAGAAATTTCCCGGGTCATCAGGGCCGGGTTTTTCATGGTATAGACAGTCCCGTCCACGGTCGTGATGTCCGGGTTTTCCAGGTAGGCATTGGAGGGATTGTCCGGGCCTTTTTTGACAAACACCCCGCCATGTTCCGCATTCCACCGCCGGGTCAAAACGATGTTTTTGAAATGGGCCCGGGCCGTGGTCAGGTATTGTTCAGAGATCAGCCGGTCTGTCTGGACGGCAAACCCGATGAAGATGCCCATGAGAAAAAGCACGACAATCAGGCTGATATGAATGATGAACCGCTTCCACAGCTGTTTCTTTTTTACTGCAGGTGCCGGGATTTCCGCCATGTCTCCTCTCCGCTGTTATTGCACAATTTGATCTGTTGGGGTCATGAAAATGATTTTATCATATCCGGCGTGAACCATGTAACAAAATTTTTTCAGCAGATAATTTCATGCTATTTACGCCTTTTGCCACAAGTGGCAAAAGGCGTAAATAGCGATTTTTTGACAGATTTTACAGTCCTGAAAACGACGAAGAAGCACGTCTGACATGACTTTCTGGTTTGATCACGGCCGCTGGTAAATGCGGATGATTTTGCACTTTTGTACCCCACAACCTGCATGAGAGAACAATATAGATCAGAGACCCGGCAAAACCAATTGACATCCACGATAGATGTAATTACAATAATTATATATTTTCATCGATGAACATCAAAGGAGTACCCTCATGGAAAATAAAGAACGATCAAGGGAAATCAAACTGATTCCCATCGGCAATTCCAAAGGGGTTCGTATCCCCAAGAGTCTGCTGCAAAAATATGGCTTGAAAGAGTTCCTTTTATTGGAAGAAACAGACACAGGACTGCTTATCCGCTCAAAAGAAACAAACAAACTTTCCTGGGAGGATACCTATAAAAGCATGGCTGAAGAAAAGGAAGATTGGGATGATTTTGATGTAACACTGCTTGACGGCCTGGATGATGCATTTTGAAGGTGAAAAGGTATGACATCATATTTTGCTGATCTTAATCCCGCCACAGGCAGCGAAATTAAAAAAATACGTCCCGTTGTCATCATCAGCCAGGATGAAATGAATACATATCTGGAAACAGTGGTTATCTGTCCATTGACCTCAAAAATTCATCCGCTTTGGAAATCGCGGCTCCAGATCAGATGTGTAAACAAGAACGCGGAAATTGCTGTTGATCAGATTCGTACCATCAGCAAGCAAAGATTGAAAAACAAAATCGACAGATTGTCCGATGCCAAAGCAGCGCAATTACGAAAACTCATAACAGATATGTATGGTGAATAATCGTAACTGCGTAAATGGATTTTGTTCTGAACATGACAAACACAATATCATCCGGCTTGCAATGGCCCCTTTGATCTGATCATCCGAAAACCGGTGCAAGTCATACAGTTTCTCTTGCTTTTTCAGCAGGATACATATATATCTAATAGTCATTGAATAAATTTATTCAATGACTGGAGAACGGCATGGATATTCGCTTTGCACCCCACAACCTGCATCTGGAAAGCCCGGATCAATTCTTTTCCCGGGACCCGCATTTACAGGTTTTGAGCCGGCAGGCCCTGGTATGGGAGTTTCCCCTGATCCTTCGGCTGCCGGTTCAACTGCCCGGCATTTACACAGTCAGCGGCGGCCGCCAGGTCGGCAAAACCACCCTGCTCAAGCAGTGGATGGCCCATCTTCTGAAAAGCGGGGTCCATCCCCATGCCATTGCTTTTTTCAGGGGGTGAAATACCTGGCCGACAGCGGCGCGCTGGAAGACGTCGTATTGGTCCTGTCCGGCTCGGACATGGTCATCATCAGGGAAGCCC
>JAXHLJ010000012.1:0-84748 GCA_034522435.1 Desulfotignum sp. | reverse complement strand
GTAGCTGGCCCCTGGTTCCAGCGTCTTTTTGATCCCCATGAAACTGCCGTGGACGGGGCATCCATGTAACTGCTTTGTCACTGGATGTTCATTTCCTCCTGTATTATGCGCACGTCTCCTGTCAGAACGGTGCAGGGTTCTCCGTTCTATTTTGAATGGTCGAAAAAAACGTCGGGTTTAAGTTATTGTTTCAACAACCGGCAGTGGAACGGATCCACCCGGATATAAACCTCTTCTCCCCGGCGATACGGGGATCGCTTGACAAAATTGATCACATGCAGCAGCTGACCGTCGGCAATTTCCACGAAATAACTGACCTCTCCCCCATATAGCTGCGGTCCTTGATTGTGCCGAAAAAATAATTCATCCCTTCTTCTCTGATGAAATCTTCTTTATTTCCCAGAGTCATCTTCTGCGCCCGGATGACGATTTCAGCGTTTTCCGTTACCTCGAATTCCCCCACCGGGCTGGCCAGGCAGGTGCTGCCGTCCGCCAGTTCCAGCCTCATAATTTCCGTTTTTACGGGTTTTCACCTGTGCTTTCAGAAAAATTGGAATGGCCCAGAAAATCCGCCACAAAATGGTTGATGGAATTGTTATCGACCTTCTTCAGGCTCTCCCTGCTGCTGGATAAAGCCTTCTTTCATCACCACCACCTTGTCGGACATGGACAATGCTTCTCTCTGGTCATGGGTGACAAAAATCGTGGTCACCCCCAGTACCATCTGGAGATTGTCAATCTCCCGGCGCATGTCTTCTCTCAGGTTCTCGTCCAGGGCGGACAACGGTTCATCCATGAGCAGCACGTCCGGCTCGATCACAATGGCCCGGGCCAGGGCGATGCGCTGCTGCTGGCCGCCGGACAGCTGGGAGGGCATCCGGCTTCCCACCCCGGCAGCCGCACGGTTTCCAGGGCTTTTTCCACCTTTTCCTTCATCACGGTTTTGGACACATCACGGTATTTGAGGCCGAAGGCCACATTGTCAAAAATTGTTTTGTGGGGAAACAATGCGTAATTCTGGAAGATCATGCCCAGGTTGCGCTTGTGGATGGGGGTGTCGTTAATGCGCTTTCCCTTGATGAATATGTCCCCCCGGGTCGGGGGTTCAAGCCCGGCCAGCATCCGGAGCAGGGTGGTTTTCCCGCAACCGGAGGGGCCCAGCAGTGTAACAAAGGATCCTTCGGGGATATCCAGATCCATGGGCTGCACTGCCACCAGATCACCAAACCGTTTTTCAATGCCCTTGAATCTGACAAAGGCCGGGTCTTTTGCTTGTGCCAAACCAGTGTTCTCCCGTTTTGTTTATGGAAAGGCCCCCGGCAGTCGATCAACTGCCGGGGTGCCCGGTTCATTAAGATTCAGGGGGCTTAGGCACCGGCCATAATCCGGTCCCATTTTTCCGCCCATTCCAGCTGGTGCTTGTTCCAGTAGGCCGGATCTGCAAACAGATACCCATTGAGCTTACCTGTGGGGTCAAATGCCGGCAGTTTTTTAACATCCTCAGGCATCTCCACTTTGGTGGGATCCAGTGCCGGCGGATATTTCTGTCCCTGGGCCACGGCAATGGCCGCATCGGGTTCCAGCATGAAATTGAGCAGCTGCTGGGCCACTTTCAGGTCCGTTCCCTTGAGGACATACATGTATTCCATCCATGAATAGGTGCCTTCCGGGGCCAGGTATCCGATGGGATGTCCCTGTTCCTGGAGGGCTGCCACCCGACCGGACCATGCCACAGTGGCGGAAATTTCACCATTGGCCAGCAGGCTCATGAGTTCTGATCCGGATGCCCAGTATTTTTTCATCATGCTCCGCTGTTCTGTCAAAACATCCCATACCGCATCCACATCTGTGATGTTATTGGGACTTTGACCGGTGTGCAGGGCCGCGTACCACATATTGGTTCTGAAATCCCCGCCCCAGGAGCCCAGTTTGCCTTTCAGGCTTTTGTCATAAGAGCAGAGTGCGCCCAGTTTTTCCGCTTTTTCCTTGGAAATATCGTTTGTGTTATAAGCGATCCCGGTCTGGCCAAGGTCATAGGGAACTGCTGACAAAGTCCCATTTGTGATGCCCGCAACGTGTCGGTCATTTTTGTCATGACGTTCTTGAGATTGGGAATTTTGCTTTCATCCAGAACTACGCCGAATCCCAGATCCGTATACCGGGCATAATCATACACCGCACTCAGGTGGGCAATATTAAATTCCCCTCCGGGCGGATAAGAGGCCTTGACCTGGGTTAAAAACGCATCCATACCGGTGAAGGCCGCATCGATCACTTCAATGCCGGTAGCCTTGGTAAAGGGATCAAAGGCGAATTTGCGCAGCGCCTCCGGAGGTGGTGCCTCCCCAGGAATGACAGGTGATGGATTTGCTGGCAAAGGCATTGCCCATCAGGCCGAAAGGTCCACCTGCCAACCCTAAAGCGGCGCCTGCAATGCCGGCGAACTTGACAAAATCCCGCCGGGTGATGTTTCCTTCCAGATAGTTTTGATACACATCATCCAGCCGTTTTTTTAATTCTTCTCCCATTGTCTTCTCCTTTGTCTCTTACGTTAACATACCGGACGCACACCGAACCCAAAGCCGGGTGCGGTCATATTCGATTCAGGGGGTGTTTCCCCTGGCAAATCGTCTTGCCACATAGCCTGCCGCAAGGGGAATCGAAATGGTCAACACGATCATGACGGCTCCCAGGGCGTTGATTTCCGGACTGATGGAAGTTCTGAGCATACTGAAAATCTGGACCGGCACTGTCTGATTCTGGGCCGTTGCCCAGAACAGGGTGGCGGTGACATCATCAAATGAAATGGTAAAGGCAAACAGCATGCCTGCAAAAATAGCCGGGGCCAGCAATGGAAAGGTGATTTCCTTAAAGGTCTGAAACGGGTTGGCCCCCAGGGACAGGGCTGCTTCTTCATACTCGCGTTTGATTCCCACCAGCCGGGCCTGGACAATGAGCAGCACATAGGGCAGGGTCAGCACCACATGGCCGATGAGCAGCAGGACAAAGCTTTTGGGCTGCTGCAGCCACCGGATGAACAGCAGCAGGGCCACACCCAGGATCACTTCCGGGATCATGATGGGCGCAATGAGTATGGTGTTTAAAAACTCCTTGCCCTTGAATTCATACCGGATAAATGCCAGGGCCGCGGGCACGCCGATGGCAGTGGAAAATATGGCTGTCAAAGATCCCAGCACCAGAGAATTTTTAAAGGCCTCCAGAATGGTGGAGTTCTGGGAAAGCTTGACAAACCATTTAAAGCTGAATCCTTCCAAAGGAAATGTGCCAAACTGCTGGGGGTTGAACGCCAGGATCACCACCGCCACGATGGGGGCGAACATCCAGGCATACACCAGAATGGTATAGAGTTTGATCAGGGTCCAGCCGGAAATCAGGTTTTTCATATCTTTTCCCCTTACCCTTTGCTCAGGGATTTGAATATCTGGTTAATGCCCATGTACCGGTTATAGGTATAGACGATGATGACCAGAAGCAGCAGGAGGATGACGGAAATCGCCGATCCGAACGGCCAGTCCAGGGTGCCGATGACCCGCTTGAAAATCAGGTTGGCAATCATTTCATTGTTCGGTCCCCCCAGGATCATGGGCGGCAGATAGGTGCCGCAGGTGAGCACGAATACCAACAGACACCCGGCACTCACCCCGGGCAGGCTCGGGGCAGGGTAACTTCCCGAAATGCCTGCCATTCGGTGCATCCCAGACTTTGGGCCGCCTCGGTCAAACTTTTGTCGATACCGTCCAGGCTCACATAGATATTTAAAATCATGAACGGCAGCAGATATTGAATCAACCCCATGATCACGGCCCCTTCATTGTACAGCATGGGAAGCGGGGTGGTAATCATGCCGTATTTCAACAGCAGGTGATTGATCAGGCCGGAATCTCCCAGAATGTTGATCCAGCTTAAGGTACGGATGATAAAACTGATCCAGAAGGGCAGCATCACCAGAATCATAAGAAACGGTTTTAAACGGGATTCGGTGCGGTAAAAGAAATAGGCCGGGATATATCCCATGATCAGGCAGATAAAAACAGTTTCAAGGGCCACCCGGATGGTATTGAGCAGGATAACGGGATAAAAGGAATCCGCAAAAAATTTGGCATAATTGCCGAACTGAAATGCCGGAATATCCATGCCGGAAGGGGCTCTGAGCCAGAAACTGTACACCACCACGAAACAAACCGGTACGACCAGCAGTAAAAATACGGCTGTCAGGGAGGGTGACAGCAGCAACCAGGGTTTCCACGGTTTTTCCTTCATAAATCAACACCTTTGTTTGGTATGCATGAGAGGGTTGTCCTGTTTGTGCGTGTTTGCCTATATTTATACAAAAAATGTACCAGTCGAAAAATTATATTTATAACCTACCGATATATATTGAGATTAATGAAAACGTGACCGGATTCTCACCGGGTTGAGCTCAAAATGATTCGTTTATGAATCAATATTTTTATCTCAAATCTTTGAATTTTATGATTATATTTTATGATTCAAATATGAATCTAATTAAAATAACCCTTTTTGTCAAGCCATGGAAGGAAAACAGACCGGTCTTTGATTCAATAGTGAATCTTTTTATCCTGTCCGGAGACGTACGCCGTATTTTTTGAATTTCCTGACCACCGTGGGCTGGCTGATACCCAGAAATTCTGCGGCCTGGCGGGTGGTCCGGCATTGGTCGGCCGCCTGCCTGAGCATGTCATGCTCCACGGCTTCAAGGGTTTGTACCAGTCCGGTTCCGGCATCGGTATTCTTGAAGGGTTCACAGGCAGTGGAGACGGCCGGCTTCTCGGTCAACCGGATCAGGTAATCATCCAGCTGGCGCCGGTCACACATGGCCACCGCCTGTTTGATGATATTGATCAACTCCCGGACATTGCCCGGAAAAGAATAGGTTTTCAATGCGTGCATGGACCGGTATCCGATATGGGCCCTGCGGCGGTATTTCTTGTTGTACCGTTTCAGACAGATCCGGGTCAGCTCGAGAATGTCTTCGGGCCGCTCCCGCAACGGGGGGATGGACAGAGTAAAGGTGTTGAGCCGGTGAAACAGATCCAGACGGAACCGTTTTTTACGGGTCAGTTCCGCCAGATCCTGGTTGGTGGCCGCCAGAATCGCGCAGTCGATTTTTTTCGACCGGGTACCCCCCAGAGGCATGATTTCCTGGTCATCCAGATATTCCAGCAGTTTGGCCTGGACCCCGGGAGACAGTTCTCCGATTTCATCCAGAAACAGGGTCCCCCCGGATGCCAGTTCAAACAGACCGGCTTTGCCGGTTTCACTGGCCCCGGTGAACGCGCCTTTTTCATACCCGAACAGTTCGGCTTCCAGCAGGTTTTCCGGCAGGGCCGCGCAGTTGATCTGGATAAACGGTTTATCCGCCCGCTGGCTGTGTTTGTGAATGAACTTGGCCAGCAGTCCTTTGCCGGTCCCGGATTCTCCATACAATAGAACATTGGACGCCCCGATCCGGGCCAGTTTCAACCCCAGGTGCAAGGTCTGTTTCATGCAGGGGCTCTGGGCCACCACATCATTGTCAGACAGTTCCCGCAGTGTGAGTCCGGTAAGTTCATCCCGCATCTTTTCTGATTCCTGGCGCATCTGGGCCAGTTTTTGTTTCATGTCATGGATCAGGGAAATATCCCGTTCGTTCACCACCACATAGGCGATGTTTCCGGCGTCATCGAACACCGGGGTGCCGGTCACCAGAAGAGAGTATCCGGCCCGGGGCGTGGTCTGGATCAGGCTGACCTGACGCCGGGTTTCCAGCACTTCCTGGGTGGCGGACCGGTTGATCTGTCCTTCTTTCACAAGGGTTTTCACATCTTTTCCCAGCACCTGGTCCGCCCGGATGCCGTTGAGGCGTTCCGCGGCCCGGTTCATTTTCAGGATCCGGCCCCGGCCGTCACAGATCAGCAGACCGTCAGCGGACCGGGTGAAAATGGTTTCCAGAAAAAACAGGTCAGTGTTTTTCATACACGATCTTTCCATTGAACAGGGTCAGCATCACCTGGGTGGCAGGGATTTCTTTGGAATCGACGGTGAAGATATTGCGGTCCGTTACAATGAGGTCAGCCCGTTTGCCCACACTCAGGCTGCCGGCCAGGTTCCCCATGCCCGATGCCGCAGCCGGGGTGGACGTATATCCCTGAACCGCCTGATCCACGGTCAGACACTGGTCCGGATACCAGCCATTGTCGGGTGTGTGGTTCATGCGCATCCGGGTGACCGCCGAATAGATGCCGGAAAATGGATTGGGGTCCGCCACCGGCGCATCCAGAGCTGAACATGGTGGGAACGCCCGTGTTCAGGATATTTCTGAAATTGTAAGCGTATCGGCCTCTATCTCCGGCACATTGATCGATCATGGAGATGTCCAGACTCATGTTGTTGGGCTGGCAGGAAACCGCCAGATTTTTCAGGCGGCCCAAAGCTGCCAGGTCTTCCGGCAGAATCATCTGGACGTGCTCGATCCGGTGGGGGATACGGCAGGCGCTCCGGTTCAGCACTTCCACCTTTGCAAACACGGTCAGCACTTCATGGACGGCTCTGTCCCCCACCGCATGGACCATGCAGGAAAGTCCGGCCGCATCCGCCTGGAGAATGGCCTGTTCGATCTCTTTGATGGGGGTCAGGGGCATGCCGTATGCGGCATCGATATAGGGTTCGGTCATCCAGGCGGTCCGGGCCCCCATCCCGCCGTCGCTGAAAAATTTCAGATGTCCGATACGCAAAAGGTCGTCTCCGAATCCGGTGCACAGTCCCAGGTCAACCGCCTGGCGGGTCATTTCTCCGGGCAGGGTCACATGACACCGCAGGGCCAGCCGGCCCTGGGCGTGCAACGCCTGCCATGCCCGTAAAGCCACGACCCCTTCTTCGCCGCCCATCAGCCGGATATCATGGATACCGGTCAAGCCCATGGCATGGGCCCGGGCCATGGCTTTGTCCATGTTTTCCAGCAGCTGGTCAAAGGTCAGTGCCGGCACCACATTCCGAATCAGGTTGGGGGCCATCTCTTTGAGTACACCCGTGGGAATGCCGGTGCCGTCCCTGACGATCACCCCGTCCGCCGGATCCGGGACGGTGGAATCGATACCGGCCAGAGACAGGGCCATGGAATTGGCCACCGCCAGGTGAAGATCACAGCGCCAGATGCACACCGGGTTGTCCGGGGCTGCCAGGTCCAGATCCAGGCGGTCGGGCATCCGGTTTTCCGGCCAGTCCGACTCGTTGAATCCCTGGCCCAGGATCCAGTGACCCGGACCCAGCAGGGACGCTTTTTTACGGATGGCTGATTCCATGCCGGCAAAATCACGGGTTTTGGCAAAATCGATGCTGCTGAGATTGACAGCCCATTCATAAAAATGAAAGTGGGTATCGATGAAACCCGGGCAGCACCAGGTGGTGATCCAGGTTCAGGACCCGGGTGTCCGGGCCGGCCATGGCCAGAAGGGTATCATCATCTCCCAGGGCCGTGATCCGGTTGCCTGCAGTCGCCAGAGCGGTGAGGGGCGGTCGACGGTTTGAATCGGCAGACCGTTCTTCTAAAAAGGGTATGGGTCCTTGAGAATACAGCGTGGCGTTGTATAAAATCAGGTCGGGTACCATCATATCAGGTATCCTTGTTGAAAGGGGTCTGTGTGATCCAGGGTGAAATGATGCACCCCGGTGATCCAGGCCTTTCCAGATATCCGGGTGACGCTGGCCTCAAAATCGCCGATGCTGGTTTTTTCCACCAGCCGGGCTTCAAACGTGGTGCCTAAGGGGCTGGCATTGATATACGGTTCGTTCAGGCCGATTTTTTTGTAATGATGCAATAAAGCCAGTTTGGCAGCGGTCCCGGTGCCGCAGGGGGACCGGTCCATGTGGGATTCGCCGTACACCACCATGCCCCGGCCCCGGGCCGGGCTGCCGGCGGTGGCGGTATCATAGAATTCGGTCACATCCACGGTGGTGACATCCGGGCGTTCCGGATGGGTCACCGTGAGTTGATCGTTGGCCGCCTCGATGATTTTCATGCCCAGATCGACCAGGATTTGTTTGTTTTCCAGCGTGGGGGTCAGATCGATCTGGTGCGTGTTGACCATGGCGAAAAATCCGCCCGCACACACCAGGTCCACAAAAACGGGTCCGAATCCGTCCACCTGAATCTGCTGATCCGTGGCATAAACAAAGGTCGGCACCATCTGGATGGACACGGACGTCAACCGGCCGTTTTGGACATGGGCCAAAGCGGTCATCCGTCCGGACGGGGTATCGATTCCCACCCGGTTTTCTCCGTCTGCCAGTGCCAGGGATCCGGTGCGGAAAAGGGTCGTCACCGCCCCGATGGTGGCATGACCGCACAGATAGGGGTACCGCCGGGCATCCATATAGATGAGGCCGAACGCGGCATCCGGGGTCACCGGTTCGGTGACCAGGGCGGCCAGCACCTGGCGCGATCCCCGGGGTTCTCTGGTCAGCAGCCGCCGGACCGCGTCATGATCGGTTCTGAACCGGACCAGTTTCTCCATCATGGTCGCCCCGGTGACCGGCGGCATCCCATCCAGAATCAGCCGGGTCACCTCCCCTTCGGTATGGGAGTCAATGGTGGTGATCACAGGTGCGTCACCATCATACAGTTTCGATATATCATTGAAAGCATTCATCATATTCACCCTCATGTTGTGTGGAATCCGGACCGGTGTACAGCAATGGTTGATCCCCTGGCCGGCACGCCGGTCCGGATTTGGGTTACGTTTCAGGATCGATCACCGGTACATCCGGCATGGACAGGTTGTCTGACGCCGGTTCATGGGGAATCAGCGCCGCCCGGGAGGTTTTTCCATCCACCCGGATAGACAGCCCGTCCCTGAAATGAATATGTTTCAGATGCGGGGTGATGGCCGCACATTCCTGCCGGCCCAGGAATTCATAGTCAATAAAGTCCTCGTCATTGTCGGATACCGTGATATAGGCAATGCCCAACGAAGTGATATTCTGGAAAAAATGGGAGCCCTGGGACGGGTCCGCCTTGATACTTTCGATGGTGGTCTCCACCATGACCCCGACATTGGAGATATCGTTCCATGCCACGGGAATGCCCAGCCACCGGTCGGAAGATCCCCATCTTCCCGGACCGATGAGAACATATTTTTTCTGATTTTTGTTGAACAGCGCATTGAGCTTGTTGATCTCACCGGCGATCTCGACTGTATTTGCCGGGTCGAAACGTTCCGGGTCCACATAAATCAGATCGTGAATGTTTTTGTATTCCCCGTTCCCCAGAGAGTGAACCGAAAAACAGAATGCCTTGTCCCGATCCATATCCGTGATTTTGACGGTGAGATTCTGCTTGTACCGCCCCATGGGCCGGATCTGAAGCAGAGAGAATTCCGGTTTCCGGTTGCCGTCCGCGTGCAGGTTCACGGCAAATTCTACTTCCACGGACGATCCCATCCACCGGGAACCGATACGGGTGACTTCCGCCAGGATGTCCGCCAGCGGAAAACTGTTGAACTTCAGGATGCCGGCAAAGGTCAGCACCGGATACCCCTTGTTGGAGAACACATCCCGGATCCGGTTGTCCTGAACATGGAACGTGGAGCATAACTGCTGAACCATGGGATGATCCGCAGCATCCATGAGGTCCAGTCTGGCCAGTGTGGGGTCTTCTCCGGGATCTGAAAAAAACTGATTTTTCGGAGGAAATACATCCATTTTCAGGGCGTAGAAATATTTCTGGGCGTTTTCCAGAATATCCTCCACCATGGAAAACTGGGGGAGAAACTGGGGATATCGGGGACAGAACCGCAGGGTTTTCCCGCCTTCCATCACAATTTTACCCAGGCCCATGGCAATGTATGCAATGCCTTCTTCCGCCTTGAGATGGGCAATGGGATAAAAATTGTAGGATTGGGCCACACCGGCAATGGACGGATAAAAATAGTTGTCATGCCGGATACCGGTGAGCTGCTGGAGAATGACTGCCATCTCTTCGTCTTCGGTCCGGTGCATGGTGCTCTGGGCATAGGCCCGGGGGGCGTTCATGTAGGTGGAGGCATATACCAGTTTGACGGCCATGATCAGCCTTTCCAGGCGTGTGTCGAGGCTGCTGTCGGAATTGGGCAGCATATAGGTTTTGTAAAGCCCGGCAAACGGCTGGTAATGGGCATCTTCAAACAATGAGGAGGACCGCACCGCAATGGGATACGTCACATGCTCCAGATAAACCTTTAAGTTGTTTTTCAGCCAGTCCGGAAACCGGGCCTGGATAAAAGCTTTCACCACCATGTCATCGGACAGGTTCCGGTCGGAGTCCAGCAGCTGGGCCAGGTTGTTGTCTTCAATGAACATTTTGAATCCGTCCGTGGCGATCACAAAGGTCTGGGGAATATGGATATCCACGTCCGGGAATTTTTGGATGAGCTCATTGTCCTGCTTGATCTGAGAGGCCATGAACGCCAGGCCTCTGGCTTTGCCCCCCAGAGAGCCGTTGCCGATTTTCATGAACCCGGTGTCTGAATCAAACTGCTTGGAGTCAAATTCAATGACCTGGCCCTGGCGGGTGCCCCGTCGGCGGGCCCGGATGCTGTCGATGAGAAACCGTTTCAATGATTTGGGATTGGGAAAGTCATCGATGGTGTAAGGTTTCAAATTCAGCGCCAGGCTGATTTCACTGCGGGCCAGCAGCCATCGGGAAAAATCATTGTTTTTCGCGTGAAACACAATGGATTCATCCGGAATTTCCGGCAGCAGTTTTTCAATGGCCCGCAGGTCACTGGCCCGGGCCACCTCCTCTCCGTCAGGCCGCCTGAAAACGAACGCACCGAATCCCAGGCATCCCACAAAAAAGATCTTGATCCGGTCATTGAGGTTGACGGAATTCTTGTTGATGAACACCGCCGGAATTTGGTAGGCCAGATCCCGGCTGCGCTCCTCCGTGCTGATAATCAAAAGGGGCAGGTCCGGCACTTCCTTCTTGATCTGGCTTAACAAATGTAATCCCGCGTTTTCATCCTCTTTTCCGTTTCTGGGGAACCGCATGTCGGAAAATACGGACAATACATAGGGTTTGTATTTTTCGTACAGGGCAAGGGCCTCTTCATACGTCTGGGCCAGCAGCACCTTGGGGCGGCCCCGCATTTTCAGCAGCCGGTGTTCCTCGTTGATGGATTCGTCGATCACGGACTGGGTCTGGAGCACGATCTGCTTGTAGATCACCGGCAGAATGGAGGAATAGTGATAGGGCGAATCTTCCACCATGATGATGACCCGGACATTGGCATTTTCGGTATCGAATGCCACATTTTTTTCATCTTCGAAATTTTTGATGATGGCCAGAAGCAGGTCGGCATTCCCCCCAGATATAGGTGCGGTCAATGGCGGTCTGGTTTTCCTGGCTCAGATACTGGCTGATGTCGCAGTTGTTGTGCAGCAGCATGAAAAACGGCAGATCCGTGTATGTGAGTTTGACTTTTTCACCGAAGGTATGAACGTCCATGCCGTCCAGACTGGGCATGGCCAGGATCAGATCAAAATTTTTCTTTTCCAGCCGCTCGAATGCTTCGGTTGCCGAAGACACCCAGGTGAGCCGGGGGGGCCTGGACAGGTTCAGACCCTTGTATTCATGGATAATCCGGTTGGAAAGCCGGCCCTCTTCTTCCATGATGAACGCGTCATATGGACTGGAAACCAGAAGGATATCTCCCACCTTGCTGGCCATGAGTTCATGGTATATTTTGATGCCTGATTCCTGGTTGAAGGAACTGTCCATATGCCTGTCCTTGGTCAAAAAAGTTGATATTTCACCAGTTTTCCATCCAGGCCGCCGATGGTCAACGGTTCTTTCCAGGAGGGTGCCAGAGGGACATGCTTGATGTATTTCGGATCACCAAAATACACCAGCGCTGAGGATCTTCGGCACCGTTCCCGCAGGAACATGCCCAGGTTCTGGTAAAATTGTTTCATATCCCGGTCTTTTCCCATGCGGATGCCATAGGGGGGATTGGTGACGATCAGGCTGTCTTCTATGCCGGGGATATCCCGGAAATCGGTCTGGGTCACCGTCACATCGGCGCCGTGATGCAGCCCCATGAGATTGGTTTTTGCCGCGGCCACCGCCTGTTCAGACATATCGCTGCCGGCAATAAGTCCCGGGGGCAGGGGACGGATATTTTGCTCTGCCGCCAGCCTGATCTCCTCCCACAACCGGGAATCGAAATCCGGCAGGCGTTCAAATCCGAACCGGGTGCGGAACACCTGGGCCGGAATCCGGCAATACATCATCAGCGCTTCGGCCAGCAGGGTCCCGGAACCGCACATCGGGTCGTACAAAGGAATGGTGCCGTCCCATCCGCTTCTGCGGATAATCGCTGCGGCCACGGTTTCCTGCATGGGTGCGGACACAGACGCTTCCCGGTATCCGCGCTTGTGCAGGGGACCTAAGGATGCATCCAGGGACACTGTGGCCGTGTCCCGGTGAATATGAACATTGATGATGATATCGGGATTTTTGGGATCCACATTGGGCCGCCGGTTGGTGCGGTCCCTGAAATAATCGGCAATGGCGTCTTTGACCCGGAGTCCGGCAAAATTGGAGTGGGTGATGCCGGATTCCGAGACATTGGCTGTGATGGAAAAGGTGTGTTTGGCAGACATCAACTCTTCCCAGCGGATTTTTCTGGCTTCTTTGTACAGTGTATCCTTGTCCGGGCAGGCAAAGGTGATCAGGGGAATCAAAATTCGGGACAGCAGCCGGGACTGGTAGGTAATCCTGTAAAAATCAGATTTTGACGCGGTAAACCAGATGCCCCTGAATTCAAGGGAAAGGTTTTTGGCGCCCAGTTCCGTCAGCTCCTCGCCTCCCATGAGTTTGGCGGTCTCCGACACCTGGGCGAAATACCGGGATTCTTTTTCATAAATGTAGTTGAGTTTGGCCAGTTTCCTGATTTTTCCCCGGCCTTTTTGCAGAATGGTTTTTCGGTTCACACCGGTATCCTTGACATGGGGTTGAGGGATCATACGGTCTTTATATCATTTATCGCTTTTTTTGCAAACAGGTGCCGATGCCCAGAAGGTCCGCAATATTGGCTGCGGGATCTTTCACCGGGGTGATGTTGCCGGCAGGACAGGTCATCAATGTGGCGATGCCCGGGCCGTGTCCGGCCAGGCGGCAGTCGGAGTGCACCACGATGCCGATGCTCACGGCCCCTTTTCGATAGGCCCGGCCATAGGCATTGTCATGGTCCATCAATGCCACAAAATCACCGAACCGCATTCTGTCCAGGTGAAACCGGGTCACGGTGTCCGGGTCCGAGGTCATGACATCATAATCTCCGGCCCCCACATGGGCCCGTCCCAGGCCGGACCCCATGCACGCCGCAGGTACCCGGGTGGTGACCGGTACGTTCAGGCCCCCGTTGCCGTCAGGGGTGATCTTCATTTTGTGGAGCAGTTCCGGAGACAGGTTGAACAGCCGGATATCGGCAAAATCCGGCAACGCCAGTCCCTGGCCCCTGGCCCGGATACGAATCCGGTCGTCATAGCTCATCTGTTCTTTGACCTGCCGGTCAAACTCCACAATGATATGTTCGGATCCGCCATGGTGGCCGATCACCACGCCGGAGGCCCCTTTGGCTTCCCCGGAAAGGATGAGGGCGTCATTGCCCACACAGGACAGAAACTGAAGTGAATTGTTGGGAAAGTCATTGGGTTTGTCCGCATTGGCGGTGCAGGACACCCCGGGCTCGATATGGTCTCCGGCCAGGCCGAAGGCCGGATCTCCCACCCCCACATTCAAGGTGATGCCGCCGATGCCGGGCAAAAGAAACGGCACACCGTTGTGGTCCACTTTCCAGCCCGGACCCACACGGGGCGGTCCGGGTTTGCATTCCATATACATTTCCACAATTTGATTTTCATTGGTCTTGAGCATGGTTTTCTCCTTGATTGCCTGGTTTGAACTCTTTTTTTCTGTCCGGCAGCCGGATCAGAAACGGCAGAGACAAAAATCCCGCCAGCGCGCTGTAGACGAACATGTTCTCCATACCGGCCACATCCCCGATAAACCCCACCACCAGCACGGCAAATGACCGGACGGCAAAGGACACCATCATGAACATGCCGTTGGCGGCAGACGGATGGTTGTCGGCATTTTCCTGTACAATCGCCAGCATCACCGGCGTGGTAGACAACACGGAAAAACCGGTGATCACCAGCATGGTGATTTTGAGAATGCCGCTGGTGTGCACAAACAGCAGCAGGGCTATGGGCGCGGTAGCAAGCGCCCAGAACAGCACTTTTCTGCGGCCCATCCAGTCGGACAGGGTGCCGGCGGACAAAACCCCTGCCACTCCGAATATCTCGTACAGGGCCAATGCGGCCCCGCCGTACCAGAGGCTGCCTGTCTGCTGTTCAATGAAAACACTCAAAAATATGCCCATGGATGCGTGCATGCCGGCCCGGGCCGCCAGAATGCCGGACAGGGGTTTGAGCACATGACGGATTTCGGCATACGCCAGTTTCAAAGAACCGTTGCGCCTGATCCCGGTTTTTTCCGGCGGGGATTCCAGGGTCAGCCACAGCAGCACGGAAGTCATCACGGCCAGGCCCATCACCAGATAAAACCGGTCCATTCCCAGCCAGGACAGCAGTGCCACCGCCATAATCGGTCCCAGGGTCCGGGCCAGCTCTCCGCCGGACATGAACAGGCTCATGCCCCGGCCCTTTCGGATGCCGGAATATCCGGCCACCAGCACCGGCGACGGCACATGGTAGAGGGCCGAGGAAATCCCGGACAAAAACAGCAGCACCAGCAGCAGCGAATAGGTTGGCGCCGCCATGATCAGACTCATGGGCAGGGCGGTCAGTGTCGGCGCCAGGATCACCAGCCACCGGGCCACCTTTTTGTTGTCCGCAAATAAACCAATGAACGGGTTCAGCATGGCCGGCACCTGCATGACAAAGGACAAAAGTCCGGCCTGGCTCAGGGTCAAAGACAGTTTTTCAATGATCAGCGGCAGCAGGGGCGGCAGAAAACTGGCGTACAGGTCATGAACAAAGTGGGAAAAGGAGATCAGGGCCACCCGGGGAGTTTGGAATACGGTTTTTTTCATGACCCTTTCATACCATGATCCAGCTGAAAAGTAAGGCAAAATTGCATGTCAAAAAAATATAAAGCTTGATCCATTACCAGATCGGTATTAATTTGACAAGTCAGAGAACGAATAAAGTGAACACCTGATGACTGAAGGGAGTTGTCATGACCAATCAGACCTTTGACGCATTTATCGTGGAAGAAACCGAAGCCGGGCGTTATTCCGGGTGCGTTCAGCAGACCCGGGTTTCAGACCTGCCCGAAGGGGAGGTTCTGATCCGGGTTCAATACTCCTCTCTCAATTACAAGGATGCCCTGTCCGCCACCGGCAACAAGGGGGTCACCCGCAACTATCCCCATACACCGGGCATCGATGCCGCCGGCACGGTGGCGGACAGCCGGACGCCGGATTTTTCCCCGGGGGACAAGGTGATCGTCACCTCCTATGATCTGGGTATGAACACGGCCGGCGGGTTCGGTCAATATGTCCGGGTACCGGCCGGCTGGGTGGTGCCTTTGCCGAACGGCCTGACTTTAGAAGAGAGCATGATCCTGGGAACTGCCGGATTCACGGCAGGCATGTCCATTGAAAAGATCGCGGATATCCCTGTGGATGCCGGGCCGGTCCTGGTCACGGGCGCCACCGGCGGGGTGGGATCCCTGGCTGTGGCCGTTCTGTCAAAACTCGGGTATGAGGTCACTGCGGTATCCGGCAAGAACGAAACCGGATTTCTCAAAACCCTGGGGGCATCGGAGATCATTTCCCGTCAGGCATTTGTGGAAAACACAAAGCCCCCCATTCTTCCGGCAAGATGGGCCGCCGTGGTGGATACCGTAGGCGGTGATATCCTGGCTTCGGCCATAAAATCCACACAGGCATGGGGAAAGGTGACCTGCTGCGGCCTGGTAGCCTCCCCGGATCTGCCTCTCACGGTGTTCCCCTTTATCCTCAGAGGCGTGTCGCTGCACGGCATCGATTCCCAGCATTATCCCATAGAGCCCAGACAGGCTTTGTGGAAAAAACTGGCGCAAGACTGGAAACCGCAAAAACTGGCGGAAATGGCCACCCAAATCACCCTGGATCAGCTGACCCCGGCGATTGACAACATGCTCAAAGGCCGGCTCAGGGGCCGGACGGTCGTAAATTTAAGATAGTTCCTTCAATTCCGTTTACACAAGGTCTTGACAATGGTAATTTATAGCCAAAGACAATAACCAGATAAACCTAAAAAAAGGAGATCATCATGAGCACACCGCAACATTGCCCCGGATTTGAAAATTTTAAAGAGTTGAAATCATTTACCTGTAAATGCCCGGAATGTGGTGAATCCAAGGAGATTTTTTCCGACGAATTCGACAAGACCCACAAATGCGCCAAGTGCGGCAAGGAAATTGATTTTACCTCCTGCACCTATGAAGCGGGTTAAATAACAACTGAGAGGTATTTTGGCAAACGGAACACGGTGAGATTCCGTGACGGTCCCGCCGCTGTGATCGGAAATATCTGTTTTTTCAATACGCCACTGCCGGAAGCGGGAAGGCAAGAAAAAACAGGTTCAATGCCGAAAGTCAGAAGACGTGCCGGAATACCAGGTGAGTAAAACCTGATGGCAAAGGGTTTTGCAGGATTTTTATGTCCTGTAAAACCCTTTTTTTGTTTTACAGGCAAATTAATAGCGAGGACTATTGAAAGGGAGTACGTCATGTCATTACTTGAAACCACCATTTCAGACATCAGAAAAGAACTGGACCCGGCTGCCCTGGCAGCAGCCAAAGAAAGACTGCGCAATCAGGCCAAACCCCCGGGAAGCCTGGGAATCATGGAAGATATCTCGGCCCGGCTGGCCGCCATCAAAGGCACCCTTGACGTCCGGCTGACCAACAAATGGATTGTCACCTGCGCCGGGGATCACGGCGTGGTGGAAGAAGGTGTCAGCCTGTTTCCTGCCGAAGTCACCCCCCAGATGGTGCTCAACTTTGCCGGGGGCGGGGCATCGGTGAATGTGATCGGAAACCATGCCGGGGCCAGGGTCAAGGCTGCGGATATCGGCGTCAATTATGATTTTGACCCGGCCCTGCCCATTTTCCATAAAAAAGTGCGGTACGGCACGGCCAATTTCACGAAAGAACCGGCCATGAAAAGAGAAGAGGCCATCCGATCTATTGAAGCCGGCATCGAGATCGTCCGGGAACTGGAAGCGGAATCGCCCGTGGACCTGCTGGGTACCGGGGACATGGGCATCGGCAATACCACCCCGTCCACAGCGGTCATTGCCGCGTTTTCCGGGCTGCCTGTGGCAAAGCTCACCGGCCGGGGCACGGGCATCGATGATGCAGCCCTGGCCAACAAGATCACGGTGATCGAAAAAGGGCTGGCCCTGCATCAGCCCGACCCCAAAGATCCCCTGGACATCCTGTCCAAAGTGGGAGGGCTGGAAATCGGGGCACTGGCCGGCCTGGTTCTGGGAGCCGCAGCCCGGGGTATTCCAGTGATCTGCGACGGGCTGATCTCCACGGCCGGCGCCCTGATCGCCTGCGAGCTGGAGCCGGCCGCCAGAAACTATCTGTTCGTGAGCCACAAATCCGTGGAGATCGGCCATGAATACATGCATCTCCGTCTGGGGCTGGAACCGCTCATCGATTTGAAATTCCGGCTGGGGGAAGGCACGGGGGCGGCTGTGTGCATGGAACTGCTGGATCTGGCTACCCGGATTTTAGCGGATATCAAGACCTTTGAAGAGGTGGGGGTGACCAATATTGAATAAGTGATCGTGTTTCCCGGGATCCGGTGTCCGGATTCCGGGAAACTCGGGCCTGCAGATAAAAGAAACGGATCACCAGATTTCTGCATGCCGGACCGGCAAAAAAAGGGTGTTATTTTTTTGCCGTATCTGGTATGACGGATGACAACAATGCAGGCAGGAAGCCTGAAGCAGAAAAAAAGGAAAGTTTTTGTACTCGTGTGAAACCCGCTGCCATGAAGGCATGTCCCGGAACCGGGATGTTGTTTTCATGGTTTTTTTTGGATAAGGAGTATGACATGTCTGTATTTGACCAAACAGATAAAGAATTGCGAAAAGGATTCCGAAGAGGGCTGGTGATCATGCGTGCCATCGCTGTTCTGCTGCTGATGGTGGTCACCGGGGCGCTGTTTCCGGCAGAATCAGGAACCGCATGGGCCAATGATACAGAAATCCGTATTGCAGACAGCAAGGGAGACTGGGGATATCCCACCCCATTCCGGCACTATCCCCGGGGATCCGGCTATGTGCGGATGTCCTGGGTGTTTGACACGTTGGTGTGGAAGGATCAGAAAGGCTATGTGCCGGCCCTGGCCAGGGACTGGGCCTATGATCCGGAAAAACTCGCGTTCACCTTTCACCTGGACCCGGCAGCTGTGTGGCATGACGGTACACCTGTCACCGCCCATGATGTGGCGTTTACCATTGCCTATTATCAAGTGCATCCCTACCGGTGGATTTCCACGGATGCCCTGGACCGGGCCGAGGCCGTGGATGACCATACCGTGATCATTTATCTGACCCGGCCCTACGCCCCGTTTCTGTCGGATATCGGCGGCACCATGCCCGTGATTCCCAGGCATGTGTGGGAAAAAATCACGGAACCTGAATCCTGTATCGATTCCGCCTGTATGGTGGGCAGCGGGCCTTATGTGTTCAAAGATTTTGATAAAACCCGGGGCACCTATCTGTTCGAGGCGTTTGAAGACTATTACCAGGGAACCCCGAAAAAACACCGCCTGATCTATGTGCGCACGTCCAAGGCATTGATGTCGCTGATCACCGGTCAGGTGGATCTGGCCGGCATCCAGCCGGATATGGCGGCTTCCCTGGAAAAAAAAGGGCTGACCGTCATTGAAAACGAACGGGGCTGGAACAAGAAACTGATGATCAACCACACCAAAGCCCCTTTTAATGACAGAACCTTCCGTCAGGCCCTGGCCTATGCCATCAATCAGCAGGAGATTATCGACAAGTCCCACAGAGGATTCGGCACCCCGGCCTCCTACGGCCTGCTGAGCATCGATCATGAGATGTACAACCCGGACACCCCGGTTTATCCCCACAATCCGGAAAAAGCCAGACAGATCATTGCCTCTTTGGGCTGGACCCCGGGGCCGGACGGGGTGTTTCATAAAGACGGACGACCTCTGGCTATTGAGCTGATCGCCTCCAACCTCACCGTGGCCGGTGACAGCGTGTCCGACCGGGACGGCGAGATCATCGCCCGGCAGCTCACCGACATCGGCATACAGGTCACCCTGACGAACCAGGAGCAGACCACCACGGACAGCCGGGTGAAAAACTGGGAGTTTGACCTGGCCGTGTCCGGCCACGGCGGGGTTGCCGGCGATCCAAAAATCCTCAATGAAATGATCTCCTCAACCTATGGGGCCGGGTCGGTGAACAGCGCCCGGTATGACGTTAGTCCGGAGCTCAATGCCCTGATGGCGGCCCAGATGACAGAAATGGACCCGGAAAAACGCAAACAGCTGGTGTTCGACATCCAGGCGGTCTATGCCCGGGAGATGCCGGCCATCTCTCTGTATTACCCCAAAGCCATGGCTGCCTATAACAAGGCCAAAGGCATCAACTGGTTTTACACCAAAGGCGGCATCAGCAAAGGGATTCCCATTCCCCAGAACAAGCTGTCGCTGGTCCGGTAATGTGACTCACGAATAGAAGCATCATGCAATCACCTGCCCGACATACCTGGCTGACCCCGGTGCTGGCCTATCTGGCCGCGGCCCTGATCCTCGCCTTTCTGAGCCACAGCCTGCCCCGGATGCTGCCCGGCGATTTTGTCACCGCCATGTACGGATCTTCCGATGTCACGCTCACGGCACAGGAGGAGATCGAGCTGCGGGCCTATTACGAAGATGATCCGGGTTTCATGGCGTTCATGGGACGTCTGCTACGCCTGGACTGGGGATATTCCTATACGTTCCTGGCCCCGGTATCGACCCTGTTTTTTGATGCCCTTCCCTGGACCCTGATACTCATGGGCACGGCCCATCTGCTGTCTTCGCTGCTGGGGTTTGTGCTGGGGGTGGAAGCGGCCTGGCGCCGGGGCAGCGCCACGGAAAAGGCCGGTGTGGGCATCATGACCGTGCTGGAGGGAATTCCGGAACTGTGTTCCGGGGCGCTTTTGCTGCTGGTGTTCGCCCTGCACCTGGGCTGGTTCCCGGCAGCCGGAGCCCAGACTGCGTATGCGGATCACACCTTTGTGCAGCAGGTGGCGGACCTTCTGCACCACCTGGCCCTGCCGCTGACCACCCTGATCCTGGCCTATTTCCCCGGCAATTTTCTGCTGGCCCGGGCCGGCATGGTCATGGTGATGAAAAGCCCGTTTGTCCTGACCGCCCGGGCCAAGGGGCTGCCGCCGGTCCGGGTGCGGTATGCCCATGCGGCCCGCAATGCCCTGCTGCCCCTGGTGACCCGGTTCGGGCTGCGGTTTGCCTTCATGATCACCGGGGCCCTGGTGGTGGAAACCATGTTTTCCTATCCCGGCCTGGGGACCCTGCTGTTCAACGCCATTGCCATGCGGGACCTGCCGTTGATCCAGGGCATTGTCCTGGCGGCATCGGTCATGGTTTTAGGGGTCAACCTGACCCTGGAATATGTCTATACCCTGCTGGATCCCCGGGTGGCCCATGCATCTTGATGCCCGCCGCCGGATCCTGACCGATCCCTGGTTTCTCACGGGCGCGGCCCTGCTGGGTCTGCTTGTGTGCCTGGCCGTTTTCGGACCCGTGCTGATGCCCTGGGACCCTCACGACACCTCTTTTACCCCGCTGGATCCGCCTTCGGCCCGGCACTGGCTGGGCATCAACGACGGGGGTATGGATATTTTCGCCGAACTGTTGTCCGGGTTGAGAAACACCCTGATTTTCGGGGTGACAGCCGCGACCGCCGGCCTGGTCCTCGGAGCGGTGACCGGGCTTTTTGCCGCATGGAAAGGCGGATGGACGGATCAGGTCCTGATGCGCCTGGCCGACATTGTCCTGGCCGTGCCCTCGGTCATGATCCTGATCCTGCTGGCCGCTTTTTTGAGGCCCCCGCCCTGGGTTCTGGCCCTGACCCTGGCGGCCCTGACCTGGCCTACCACGGCCAGAGGGATCCGGGCCCAGGCCCTGACGCTGAAACACCGGCTGCATATCCAGGCGGCCCGGCACATGGGCGGATCCGCCAGATACATCATCTTCCGGCACCTGATGCCGGAACTGTTTCCCCTTTACCTGATCAACTTTGCAGCCAAACTGCGCATGGCCGTGTTCATGGAAGCATCTCTGGCGTTTCTGGGACTGTTCGACCCTTCCCAGAAATCGTTGGGCCTGATGATCAGTTTTGCGCTCAAATATTATTATATGGATATCTGGATCAACTGGCTGATCCCGCCGGTGTTGCTCCTGTCTTTTCTGATCATGGGCACCACGTTTGTGACCATCAGCCTGGAAAGAGTGTTCGATCCCCGGCTGAAAACCGCTTTATAACCTGCAACCATTAAGGTATGATATTTTTGTGCGGATCACTATAAACAAACTGACGGTTCAATACACGGAAGAGGACCATTCCCTGCTGGCGCTGGACCGGGTGGACCTCACCCTGGCTCCGGGGCGTATCACGGCGCTGGTGGGGGAATCCGGTTCCGGCAAGACCACGTTAGGCAAGGCGATCATGGGCCTTTTGCCGGACAATGCAACGGTTCAGGGAGAGATCCTTTTAGATCAGGACAATCTGCTGGATTTTGATGAAGCCCGGATGAACCCGGTCCGGTGGGGCACCGTTGCCATGGTGTTCCAGAACGGGGCCGCCAATCTCAACCCCGTGCACCGGCTCAAACACCAGGTGGCCGAACCTCTGATCCAGCGGGGCACCCCGAAAAAAGAGGCCCTGGCCCTGGCCGAAACCCGGTTGACGGCCATGGGTCTGGCACCGGAACTGGCAAACCGGTATCCCCATGAACTGAGCGGGGGCCAGGTCCAGCGGGGACTGCTGGCCATGGGCCTGATCCTGGATCCCCCGGTGCTGATTTTAGACGAACCCACGGCCGCGCTGGATGCGGTGACCAAATCCTTTGTGGCAAGGGTGATCCAGGACTGCCGGGCCCAAAACAGAAGCGTGCTGCTCATCACCCATGACCTGGATCTGGCCGGGGCCCTGGCTGATGAGATCGCCGTGCTCTACCTGGGCCAGGTCATGGAATATCTGCCGGGCAGGCACCTGATGGAACGTCCGGCCCACCCCTATACCCTGGCCCTGGCCCGGGCCTTTCCCACCATGGACGCGGTGCGGGACTTAGGCGGCATCCGGGGGGATGCCTTTTACCGGATGGTCCACGCCCATGCCGCGGAAAACGGTGCCGCCCATGTGCACACCCATGTGGCAGCCCCGGACGCGTATCATGAAGGCGGACATGCCCCGCCCGAAGGATGCCTGTTCAAGCCCCGGTGCACCCAGGCGGTCCCGGCCTGCGCCCTGGGACAGGTGGAGATGGAGATCACCCCGGACGGAGATCACCGGGTGCGGTGTATCCGGGGCGGTATCGCCAAAATCCTCGAGTTTGAACAGGTGGCCAAATCCTACGGCCCGGTCACGGCCCTGCATCCCACAAACCTGACACTCATGGCCGGAGAGGTGTTCTGCCTGGTGGGGGAAACCGGGTCCGGCAAGACCACCCTGGCCATGATCGCGGCCGGCGCTCTTTCCCCGGACCAGGGAACCCGCACCTTACAAGGCCGGGACATGGACGGGTGGATGAAAAAAGACCCGGCCTCCCTGGCTTCCTGCATCGGGATCATCTATCAGAACCCGGCGGAATCGGTCAGCCATCGGCTCACCGTGTTCGAGATCGTGGCGGAACCGCTGCGGATTCACAACACCGTGACCGATGAGGCAGCATTGAAAGACCGGGTATGCGCCGCTTTGTCTGATGTCCGGCTGTCCACTTCCCCGGAATTTCTGAAACGCTATCCCCATGAGCTGAACATGGGGGCGATTCAGCGGGTCTGTCTGGCCCGTGCCCTGGTGCATGAACCGGATCTGCTCATTGCCGACGAGCCCACCAGCGCCCTGGATCCCAGTGTTCAGGCCAAGGTGCTCAAGATGCTGCTCAACCTTCAGATCGAAAAAGGGTTGACCCTGCTGTTTGTGACCCATAATATCGGACTGGCACGAAAGGTGGCGGACCGCATCGGAGTGATGCAAGGTGGCCGGATCATTGAATCCGGTCCGGCGGCCCGGATCATCCATCATCCGGATCATGACTACACCCGGACCCTGATCCGCAGCGCCCGGGGGGTGAACCCGTCCCGGCCGGCCGTGTCTTCACCCCAGTGAAGCGGCTCAAACGTTTATAAAGTAAGGAGACCTTATGGATATCGTGTTTCATCCCATCGGAACCATTCACACCCCCTACACCACCCAGGCGGATGTGCCCCATCAGCCGGATCCGACAGCGGCCGGGGAATTCTACATCCAGCTGAATCCGGAGCTGGTGGACGGGCTCTACCGGCTGGACACGTTCAACTATATCCAGGTGTTTTTTTTCCTGGACCGGCCGGACAAACCCGTGACCCTGCATGTCCGGCCCCCAAGCGGCGGCGGCATGGAGGTGGGGCTGTTTGCCAGCCGCTCTCCCCGCAGGCCCAATCCCATTGGGCTGAGCACGGTGAAACTTCTGGGTATTTCCGGTACCCGCCTGGATATTTCCGGCATTGACGTGCTGGACAACACCCCGCTTCTGGATATCAAACCCCATTTCAAAGGCCTGGATTTCAAAGATGATGCCAATGACGGCTGGAGGAACCGGTCATGATCAATGTCAATGAGGCGTCCACCCGGGCCATCGAACATCTGAAAAAACTGTATCCGGACCATGACTTGGGAGAAATCGTGTTCGAAGAAGCCGAGATCACCGATGACGACCGGTTCTGGATCGTGGTGCTCAGTTATAAAAGCCCCATATCAGCCAGTGGGGTGGGCAAATCCATGTTTGTGGGGGACAGGGGGTACAAGGTGTTCAAGCTGCTGGCGGAAACCGGGGAGATCCGGTCGGTCAAGAATCTGAGCACCAAATAATCCGGCAGGAGGCCGCCCCGTGTGGAGGGTGCCTTGCTGCCGGCCAGGAATCCACGGGGTGGCTCCGACAGTCCGTCAGCAAGGCACCGCCCGCCACGGGTTTTTTGATTGGCCGGCTCTGAGGGCCTGTTTCATTGTGTTGAAATTTTATGCAATACCTGTTAAAAGTAAGCCTTTGGAATTTTAACAGGAAAATTATCTCATGCATTATGACGGAATGATTATACGGCCCCCCAGCGAGGCGGACAGCATCCTGCTACAGGTTACGTTAGGATGTTCCCACAACAAGTGTACCTTTTGCGGCAGCTTCCGGGACAAGCGGTTTACCATCAAGAAAGATGATGTCATTTTTGAGGACATCGAGTATGCCCGGGCCCATTTTCCCCGGCAAAAGCGGCTGTTCATCTGTGACGGAGATGCCATGATCGTGCCCATGCGGCGGTTGCGGCCCATTCTGGAGCGGATCCGGGACCGGCTTCCCTGGGTGGAGCGGGTGGGGGTGTATGCCAACACCAAGGGCATCGGTATGAAAACCGATGACGAACTGGTGGAACTTGCGTCTTTGGGCGTGGGCATCGCCTATATGGGTCTGGAATCCGGGGACGACCAGGTGCTGGCCGATATCTGCAAAGGGGCGACCTCAGACAAGATGATCCGCATGGGAAGGCGGGTGAAACAGGCGGGCATCAAACTGTCGGTCACCGTGCTGGTGGGTCTGGCCGGAAAAGAGCGCTCCCTGATCCATGCCAAAGAGACCGGCCGGGTCCTGTCTGAAATCGATCCCGATTATGTGGGGGCATTGAGCCTGATGCTGATTCCGGGCACGGAGCTGCATGACGATTATCAGGCCGGCCGGTTCGAGCTGCCGTCCCCCGAGGAGATGCTGGCGGAACTGGGCCAGATGATCGCTTCCACCCATCTGACGGACGGGCTGTTTCATGCCAACCATGCCTCCAATTATCTGCCCATCCGGGCCCGGCTTCCCAGGGACAAAGAGAGAACCCTGGAACAGATCGCGCAGGCATTGAGCGGAAAAATCAAACTTAAACCCGAATTCATGAGAGCCCTGTAACACAGGCCACTTTTTTTATACTTATCAGGAGAACACAATCATGGTCGATGCCACGGAAAATCTGGATCAACTGACGGTCAATACCCTTCGAACCCTTTGCATGGATGCGGTGCAGAAAGCCAATTCCGGCCATCCCGGCGCACCCATGGGCCTGGCACCGGCTGCCTACGTGCTGTTCAAACACTGTTTGAAACACAATCCCAAAAACCCGGCCTGGATTGACCGGGACCGGTTTGTTCTGTCCGGCGGGCATGTCTCTTCTTTGCTCTACAGTCTGCTGTACCTGTTCGGGTACGGACTGACCCTGGATGATATGAAAAACTTCCGGCAATGGGGCTCCCGGACGCCCGGGCATCCGGAATACGGGGAAACCCCGGGCGTGGAAACCACCACCGG
This sequence comes from Desulfotignum sp., assembly GCA_034522435.1. Lineage (GTDB taxonomy): Bacteria > Desulfobacterota > Desulfobacteria > Desulfobacterales > Desulfobacteraceae > Desulfotignum. Next base: position 59,082 of record JAXHLJ010000012.1, on the reverse strand, counting down.
ACCTCTCGGCCAGGGAATTGCCAACGCCATTGGCATGGCCATTGCCGAAACGCACCTGGCGGCCCGGTTCAACAAAACAGACAAGACCATCATCGATCACCATACCTTCTGCATGTGCGGGGACGGGGACCTCATGGAAGGCGTGGCCATGGAAGCCGTGTCTCTGGCCGGTCACCTGGGTCTGGGCAAACTGATCCTGATCTATGATGACAACCATATCACCATTGAAGGGGCCACGGAGATCGCGTTCACGGAAAACGTGGCAGACAAATTTTCGGCCATGAACTGGCATGTGGTTGAAGTGGCGGACGGCAATGACCTGGATGCCATCCAGGCCGCCATTCAGGCCGGCAAAGATGAACAGGACCGGCCGTCTCTGATCAAGATCCGGACCCATATCGCCTACGGCAGCCCCGGCAAACAAGATACCGCCGATGCCCATGGCGCCCCCCTGGGAGAAGAGGAAATCCGGCTGACCAAAAAATTCTACGGCATGCCTGAAGACCAGTCATTTTATGTGCCGGAAACGGTAACGGCCCTGGCTGAACAAGCAATGGCCGCTGGGGAAAATGTGGAAAACGCCTGGCAGGAAATATTTTTATCCTACAAAGAGACCTGTCCTGAGGATGCGGGTTTGTTTGTGGATGCGGTCAGCGGCTTTCTGACAAAGGACTGGGACAAAGAGATTCCGGAATTTTTGGTGTCTGATGATCCGGTGGCCACCCGGGCCGCTTCGGGCAAGGTGCTCAACGCCATTGCCCCGAACCTGCCGTCACTCATGGGTGGATCCGCCGATCTGGCCCCGTCCAACAAAACCTATCTCACCGGTGCTGCCGAGTTCCAGAAAAACGTCCGGGACGGCCGCAACATCCGGTTCGGTGTCCGGGAGCATGCCATGGGGGGCATTTTGTCCGGGATGTACCTGCATTCCGGGGTTCGGCCCTATGGGGGCACGTTTCTGGTGTTTGCCGATTACATGCGTCCGGCCATCCGCCTGGCCGCATTGATGAAACTGCCGGTCATCTATGTGTTCACCCATGACAGTGTGGCTGTGGGCGAAGACGGTCCCACCCATCAGCCGGTGGAACATCTGGCGGCCTTGAGAGCCATTCCCGGTCTTCATGTGGTGCGGCCGGCCGATGCCAATGAAACCGCCCTGGCCTGGAAACAGGCCCTGACCACCACCAATGCGCCCACAGCCCTGATACTGAGCCGTCAGAAACTGCCGGTTCTGGATGTATCGGAACGGCACGGCGAGTTTCAGTACGGGGCATACACCATTCGGGACAAGGGCAATGACGCGGACCTGATCCTTATCGCCACGGGTTCGGAAGTTCACATCAGCCTGAAGGCGGCAGACAAACTGGAAACAGAACACGGTATTAAAACGTCCGTGGTGTCCATGCCGTCCTGGGAATGGTTTGACAAGGCCCCGGCACCTTACCGGGACCGGATTCTGCCGCCCGGTGTCTCCCGCCGTCTGGCCGTGGAAGCCGGCATTGCCATGGGATGGGACAAATATGTAGGGCAAAACGGGGCAGTGGTCAGCATCGAACGGTTCGGCGCATCCGCTCCGGGCGGAGAGGTTTTGAAAAACCTGGGCATGTCCGTGGATAATGTGGTGGAACAGGCCCTGGCCCTGGTCAAGGAGTGATAATACAGGCGGCGCGGCATGATCATTTCCGTAAAGACCGGCAGTGGAAAGTCAATATGACCGTTCTGCCGGCGGACAGATAAGGAACTCCCCATGAAACTGATATGGCTGCTCACGGCGCTGGTGGCCGGGATGATGGCCCCGGTCCAGGCCGGGTTCAACGGCAAAATGGGCCGGGCCATCGGAGACCCGGTGTATGCGGCCCTGATCTCTTTTTTTGTGGGCACCCTGGGACTGCTGGCATACGGCCTGTTCCTGCGCATGGACTTTACGGCGGTGCGCCAGGCGGCCGGCATTGAGTGGTGGGTGTGGCTGGCCGGGCTGCTAGGGGCGTTTTATGTGACGTCAGTGATTATTCTGACCCCCCGGCTGGGCGCCACCCTTACCTTCAGCCTGGTGGTGGCGGGCCAGCTGCTCATGGCTGTGGCCCTGGACCACTACGGGCTTTTGGGGGTTCCGGTGCAGTCGATCTCCTGGCTTCGAATCCTGGGCATCGCCCTGATCACCGCCGGTGTGGTCCTGATCAGAAAATTTTGAAATCAAGTGGTTAGATATCCTGGAGCCGTCCGAAATCCTTTTCCAGTTCTTCGGCCTGGTTTTCCTTACCCTGCTGCCGGAGGCTGTCCGACAATGCTTTGATCTTTTCTTCCAGCAGAGGAAGAATGTCGTTTTTCAGGGTGTCTTCCATTTTCTGCCCGGATGATTTCAGCTTTTGTTCCAGTTCTGCCATGGCATCTTTCATGGCCTGATATTCTTCGGTTTCCGGGAGGGTTTCAAGCTGTGCCATCAGATCGGCCATCTTTTTTCCCATGACCTGCCACATCTCTTCTATAGACTCGGCTGCGGTGTCAACCGGTGATTTTGTGCTGCCGTCAACCACCGCATCGTTAGGGATTTTCTTGCCCCCGGCCCGGGATTGTTCGATGATCACCGCTTTGGTTGCGGTATCCCCCGGGACATTGCCGATGAAAAACCGGGAATCCTCTGTGGCATGATCGGAAAAGGCTTCGGCAATTTCAACGGATACCTGAAATTTGGCATCCTGGGTATACGTGATTTTTTTCACCTGTCCCACGGTCATTTTTTCGAATATGACCGGATCCTTTTGCTTTAACCCGTCGATCTGGTCAAAGGAAATGGTGAAGCGGTGCCCCGTGCATCCGGCCAAAAGGACCGCACACAGCAATACAGTCAAAATGCTGTAAACCGGAGCAGATAAAAGGGATAACGCGTGTCGGATATGTCTCATCAATTGTATTCCTCGTCTGTTTTTTTTAAAATCGGGACTTTGAGCACCGGCACCCCTTCTTTTTGAAGTGTTTTTTCCTCTTCCAGTGTGGTCGTTCCCCGAATGTTGCGGTTTTCGGAGGCGCCGTAGTGCATCTTTAATGCTTCTGTCGCAAAGGCGGTGCCCACGTCCTCAAAATTTTTTTCCACGAATCTGGCCACCCGTTCCGTGAGTTCGACCATGACTTCCTGGCCGGCCTGCAATGCCTTGTTCGCTTCCGTGTGTCGGCAGGGTTCCGAGGCCCTGATGGCAATGGGATGCAGTTTCTGCACCACCGAGGTGGTATCGCAGACCGGACATTGAAGCAGTCCCTGAGTCTGCTGGGTTTCCAGGTCCTGCTTGTCCTGAAACCAGCCTTCAAACGCGTGGCCGTTGATGCATTCCAGATCAAATACGATCATGGTGATTCATTTCCTTGATTCGGGAAAGAAAGGGATGTCCAATACATCCGGTTAAACTATATCGGAAATCCGCTGATTTTTCAATCGGGAAATACGGTGCCGGTCCTGTTCTGACGGGACACAGGGAAACAGGCTGTTGTTGGTGAAAACCGGGTGACGGTTAAGATCGAACCGGGCACCGGATACTGCGGTTTCCCACATAGGTGTGTGAGGAATGGGCGTGTAATGGGCCAGCACCGGCAGGATGCCGGCGTTTCTGACAAACGCCATGGAATCGGCCACATCATCCAGATTCTGATCCGGCAGGCCGCACAGCAGATAGGCACCGATCTGCCCGGATTCAAACCCGGCTGTTTTCAATGCGGTCACAGCCCTGAAAAACTCATCGGCCCGGACTTTGACATCATGCCGCCGGTCTTTTGAGAACGAAGCGGTTTCAAGTCCCAGGCGGATGGTTTTGAATCCGGCCCTGAACATGAGGTCTGCGGCTTCTGCTGTAATTTCCCGGATGTGCAGGGCATTGGGAGTATGGAAAAACAGGTCCAGGTCCGTTTGAATGATTTTTTCCATCAATGGATACGCATGTTTGGGTCCGTCCACCAGCAGGGCATCATCATAAAACGCGATGTTTTTGACCTTGTATCGGTGATGCCAGTGGCAGATCTCATCAAACACCCGTTCCACGGACCGTTGAATCATGCGGGGTTCCAGAAACGAGGATGCGCAGTAGTCACAGGAAAACGGGCATCCTCTGGCAGTGAGCACCGGCGCATAGGTCAGTTTCGAGCACAGGTCCAGGGCGGGAAACGGCGGATCATCCGGCCGGGTATCCAGGTGAAGGGGAAAACCGGTAAACCGGGCGACAATCTCAGCCAGGAACGACTCTCCCTGGCCGGCAACAACGTGATCCGCCCCGGAAAACGCGGTGGCATGATCCCGGCACAATGTGGCGTATTTTCCCCCTAAAATCACCGGGACATCCGGAAAGACCGACCGGATCATGGAAATGGTTTCCGCGACCCCGGAGGCCCAGTAGGTCATCAGGGAGGTGACAAAAATCAGGTCCGGACGATCCAGGGATGACAGGTCCTTAAGAAACCATTTTGGCGGAATCCCGTATCGTGAAAACGGTTTTCGTATCCGGGGCAAAGGCCCGGCCGATGGCGGCAGCATATCCGCCAGGTCGACTGGGGTTTTGCGGAACGGCCCCCGGCCGTCCCAGGCGGTTTTCACAGGCTCTGTTTCCAGAGGATGGTATCGGTCCAGGCAGTCGATGAAACTGACCCGGATACCGGCCTGGCGCAGCATGGCGGCAAGATTCAGCAGGCCCAGGGGTTTCAACCAGAAATCAAATGCGGCAAAATCATGAATCCAGGGATTCACACACAGCACATGGGGAGAATCCGACATGGAAAAGATCAGTCTTGGAAATATTTCATGGATGTTTTTTTCAGCTCTTTTCTGGAAAACAGCAGGGTATAATTGCTTTCCCCCACGGTGGCGGCAATTTTTTCCACCAGGGCCAGGCATTCCGGTTCTGTTCCCGCATGAACCATGGTGTAGAGGTTGTAGGGCCAGCCGGGCGCGGGATCGCGGCGGTAGCAATGGGTGATTTCATCAAATTCCACCATGGCCGTGCCCACCTGTTCCACCTTTGTTTCATCCACGTTCCATGCCACCATGGCATTGGCTTTGAACCCGGATTTCTGGTGTTTGAGCGTCGCTCCGAACCGCCGGATAATGTCCCGGTCATTGAGACTGGTCAGCACGTCCAGAAACTGTTCTTCGGTGATGCCGATTTTTTCGGCCATCTGCCGGAACGGCCGCTGCACCACCGGAATATCGGTCTGGAGCAGGGCGATCACTTTTTTTTCCAAATCTGTTATCATAGGCCCCTGAAAAATATGTCAGTCTGTTTTAAATTGATCCGGGTACATTTTTTTGATGGCGTTTTCTGACGCATCGCACATCCCTCTTTCTGTAATGAACCCGGTCACCAGCCGGGCCGGTGTCACATCAAAGGCATGGTTGGCCGCCGGGCTGTCCTCAGGCGTGATCTGCACCCGGAAGATCGCATCATCGTGCCATCCCTGTACATACCGGATTTCGTCGGGATCGCGTTCTTCGATGGGGATGTCTCTGATACCGTCGGTAATATCCCAGTCAAACGTGGATACGGGCAGGGCCACATAAAACGGAATATCATTGTCTCTTGCGGCCAGGGCCTTGAGATAGGTACCGATCTTGTTGGCCACGTCCCCGGCACGGGTGGTACGGTCCGTGCCCACGATCACCAGATCCACCTGATCGTGCTGCATCAGATGGCCGCCGGCATTGTCCGTGATCACGGTGTGGGGGATGCCGTGCTTTCCCAGTTCCCAGGCCGTCAGGCGCGCCCCCTGATTCAAAGGTCTTGTTTCATCCACCCAAACATGAACCGGGATTCCTGCATCATGGGCCGTGTAGATCGGGGCCGTGGCCGTGCCGTATTCAATACAGGCAAGCCATCCGGCATTGCAGTGGGTCAGAATGTTCACCGGCTGCCCGGGTTTGCGGCCGGCAATCTCCTGAATCAGTGTCAGCCCGTGGACACCGATCTGCCGGCAGTTGTCCGCTTCCTCCGCCATGATGGCCAGAGATTCGGTCAGCGCGGCATGGATCCTGGATTCATGAGACGTCTGTTCCAGCACTTTTGTCTGGACCCGGTTGACGCCCCAGCGCAGGTTTGTGGCTGTGGGCCGGGCGTTTTTCAGTCGGTCGCATTCTCTGGAAAACCAGGTGTCGTCCATTCCCTGACTTTTTTCCTGAACCAGAATCACATACACCCCCATCGCGCCGGTGGCGCCGATAAGGGGGGCCCCTCTGACCACCATCTCCTGAATGGCATGAATCACTTCATCCACATGGGTCAGGTCCTTGATGATAAACTGATGAGGCAGAAACCGCTGGTCAATGACCCGGACCGTTTCGGTGTCTTTGTCAAACCAGATGGGCCGCATCTGTTTTCCGTCTACGTTCATGATCGGATATCTCCTGGCTCTCCCCGTTTGAGTTTCAATCCAAAATTGTGTGCATAGGCTATAGGGATACCGGTTCAAAATCAAGTTTTTTGTATCCAGGGCAGCGGTTTCATCTGACACGGGTGCAGCGAAACCCGTGTTTGACAAAAAAACAGCCGGGTGTTAATTTTCAGGATGCATTATGATGGACACCAGATGCGCCATCCGGCGGCAGATGCGCTGCAACTGAAAACAGGAGGACATTGATGACGCTGATACTCAATATTTTGTGGTTTATCTTCGGGGGTGGTTTTGTTGCCTGGCTGATGTGGATCCTGACCGGCGGACTGCTGTTCATCACGGTGGTGGGTATCCCGTTTGCCTGGGCCGCGTTCCGGATTGCCGGGTTTGCCGCATTCCCATTCGGCAAGGACCTGGTGGATGCCAGGGATGTGGGGGATGAGCGCCTGATCGGTACGGGACTGGCCAATTTTCTGTGGATCGTTCTGGCGGGCATCTGGCTGGCCATTTCTCATATCCTGGCCGGCGCCGGCCTGTGTCTCACCATTATCGGAATTCCTTTTGGATTCGCTCATTTCAGACTGGCCCTGGTGTGTTTCGCCCCGCTGGGAAAACGGGTGGTGTATTATTGACATTTTCGGCGGCACTGTAACGGCGCAAGGAGTATGATCCTTCATGAAAACCCATGAATTGTGGAACGTCCATTTCTTGAATCAGATTATCGACACCATGGCCGAAGGGTTGTTCACCCTGGATGACCAGGGCATCATCACCTCCTGGAACCGGGCCATGGAAAAAATATCGGGTTTTTCCGCCCCGGAGGCGGTGGGACAGCGCTGTGACATTCTCAAGTGCAGCCGGTGCTACGGCAAACAGTGTCCGGCCGATATCCAGGAATGCGGGGTGATGCGCCATGGCCGCACCGAAGCCAAGGAATGTTTTGTCCGGCACAAGGAGGGTTATGATGTGCCGGTGATCAAAAACGCCCGTTTGGCCAAAGATGACCGGGGCCGGATACTGGGCATCGTGGAAACCATCACGGACCTGACCGAGCTGTCTCAGGCCAGAAAAAGAGAGGAAGATACCCGGCGACAGCTGCAGGAAACCTTTCGTCTGGGCAGCATCATCGGCAAAAGCCCGGCCATGCAGAATGTGTTTGAAGCCATCCGGGCCGCCGCAGACAGCCGGGCCACCGTGCTGATCCAGGGAGAGAGCGGCACCGGCAAGGAACTGGTGGCCAAAGCGATTCACTACAATACGTCTGAAAATCAGCGGCCTCTGGTGACGGTCAACTGTTCGGCTTTGTCCGAAACCCTGCTGGAAAGCGAGTTGTTCGGCCATGTCAAGGGTGCGTTCACCGGCGCCCACAAGGACCATATGGGCCGTTTCGAACAGGCGGATACCGGCACCATTTTTCTGGATGAGATCGGGGAGCTGACCCCGTACATGCAGGTGAAACTGCTGCGGGTCCTTCAGGAACGGGAGATTGAACGGGTGGGGGATACGAAACGGCGTAAAATCGATATCCGGATCATTGCCGCCACCAACAAGAATCTGACCGGGCTGACCCGGCAGGGAGCCTTTCGGGAGGATCTGTTTTACCGGCTCAAGGTCTTCACCATTCAGATCCCGCCGCTTCGAGACCGCAAGGAAGACATCCCGCTGTTGACCGAGTATTTTATCCGCAAGACCGAAAAACGGGAAAACAAGTCCATCAAAGGCGTGGGGCCCGGCGCCATGAAAGTGTTGATCGCCCACACATGGCCCGGTAATGTCAGAGAACTGGAAAACGCCATTGAACACGCCTTTGTGGTCTGCGCAAATGCGTTCATCTCAGAGGCTGATCTGCCGGTTGAAATCCAGAAGGCCCCTGATACAAGAAAGCCGGCCGCGTCTGAAACACGGACCCGGGAACCTGCGTCACAAGACCTGACCCGGGAAACACTGATGCAACTGCTGGACCAGTGCCACTGGAACAAGGCGGAGGTGGCCCGCCGTATCGGCAAAAGCCGGACCCTGGTGTGGAAACTCATGAAAAAATGGGAGATTCCTCTCCAGCGTTGAATCCCCTGACATGATGGCACGATATTCACCAATCGGATGTGGACAATATTGTTGCCGCCACTTGAGAGGTGTTTTTCGATGCAGTGGAAAAAAACAACAGTGGTGTGTGCCGACAAACAAAGGGTGGCGGCCCTGGCACCGGTCATCATCTCCGCCAGCCGGGCCACGGATATCCCCGCGTTTTATACGGACTGGCTGATCCATCGGCTGGCGGCCGGATATGCGGTCTGGTGCAATCCGTTCAATCAAAAGCCCTGTTTTGTTTCCTTTGAAGCGGCCCGCCTGTTCGTGTTCTGGACCAAAAATCCCCGACCGTTGATGGCCTGCCTGAATGCATTTGAAGAACAAAATCTCAATTATTATTTTCAGTTCACGCTCAATGATTATGAACAAGAAAGATTCGAGCCCGGTGTGCCGCCCCTGGCAGAACGGATTCGCACATTCAGGGACCTGTCCGACACCATCGGAAAAGAACGGGTGATCTGGCGGTTCGATCCCTTGATCGTGACGCCCCGGCTGCCCCCGGAACGCCTGCTGGAAAAAATCGAGTCCATCGGCAGGCAGTTGATGCACAAAACCGACAAACTGGTGGTCAGTTTCGTGGATGTCGCTGCCTATCAAAAGGTTCGCAACAACCTGGTCCGGGAACTGGATCTGTTTGACCGATCATCGGTGCTGTCTGCAGAACCGGCCAAAGATCAGATCCAAATCATTGCTGAGGGCCTGAAACAGTTGAGGCGGCAGTGGCACGCCCGGGGCTGGGACATCACCGTGGCCACCTGCGGCGAATCCATGGACCTGGCCGCAGACTACGGCATCGTTAAAAACAAGTGCATCGATGATGATCTGATCCGGAACATATTCAGTCACGATCGCCGGCTGATGCGGTTTGTCAATGATGGTGACACCGACCCTGATTTTGCCCGGCAGCAGAAAATGTTCGCCATCCCCGGAAAAATCGATCTCAAGGACAAGGGCCAGCGAAACGCCTGCGGCTGCATCTACAGCAAAGACATCGGTATGTACGACACCTGCCGGCATTTCTGTGTCTATTGCTATGCCAATACCTCCAGAAACGTGGTGAACCGCAACCGGGTCCGCCACCGCAAAGATGCCGAAAGTTTACAAAGGAATTATCGGATGAAAGATTGAAAAAATGGTGGGCGGTACAAGGATTGAACTTGTGACTTCTACCGTGTGAAGGTAGCACTCTTCCGCTGAGTTAACCGCCCGTGGCCGTTTTTTCAACACAATCCCGTTGATACTCTTTTTTTGGGCATCGGTCAAGAGATCAGTGACAAAATTTTTCAAAGGTGTTTTCCCTTGACAGACAAAGGCAAAGTATTTTATGGAATCTATATGCAGGATGAACTCAAATACATTTAAGGAGATAAATTCATGGCATATGATTTCAACGTAGATGAAATATTTGAAATGGCAATCCAGATAGAAGCGAACGGTGCCAAATTTTACAGAAAAGCCGCTGAGCTGCAGCAGGAGTCGGACAACAAAGAGTTTCTGGAAAAACTGGCCCGCATGGAAGACAAGCACAAGACCACATTTGAAGCCATGCGAAAGGCCGTATCCGAGGGGCAAAAACAGGAAACCGTGTTCGATCCGGCCAATGAACTGTCCATGTATCTGAAAGCCATGGCAGACAACCATGGCGGGGAAGGCGATCCGGATGTTGTGGAATCTTTGACCGGTGAAGAATCCATGAAAGAGATTATCACCACGGCCATCGGCCTGGAAAAAGAATCCATATTGTTCTACCTGGGACTCAAGGACCTGGTTCCCGCCAAATACGGGCATGACAAACTCGATGATATCATCAGGGAAGAAAAACTGCACATCGCCCAGTTGAACGGGTTTTTGAAGAAAAGCAAGGCATAATCCATCACGTGCCCGTCTGAGAGCAAATCGGTATCCGGGCCGCAAAAGATTGTCGATAAAAAAAACACCGCCGGGAAACACATGCCCGGCGGTGTTTATTTGTGACCTGACGCTGCAACACAAGACTGCCGCAGGTTTTTTGGTTTATTTTGTCAGGGATTCCAGTTCCGGATTGTTTTTGATGGTCTGCTTGTCACCGGCCAGGTGGCGCCGGGCTTTTTCCTTGTGTTTCTTTATCTGTGCCTGCACTTTGTCAGCCAGGCCGTCAAGGGCGGAATACATGGTTTCAGCTTCATCTTTGGCATTGATTCTAAGTTTGTCACAGATCAGATTGACCTCGGCGATATGACGGATTTTTTCGACGGACAACACCAGGTTTGCCTCCCCCGGGGCATCCAGCATTTTGTCCAGTCTGTCCAGCTTTTCCTGGGCATAGGATTTAAGGGCGTCTGAGGATTCCATCTGCTTAAATGTAATGGCAAGCTGCATAATTCCTCCTTGTATGAGGGTTGATTAAAACACCACATTCACCTTAACAGATAATGACCACCAATCCCGGTAAAGTCAATTTTTTTCCGGCTGTTTTTCTGTGCTTGTTGTAAATACGCGTTTGGAGTATACTTCTTATCAATGTTAGGTACCGATTCCCATAGTTTTGAAAAGGAGACTGCCATGCTCAAAGCCCGCGATATCATGCAGACAAGCATCATCAGCGTCACCCCGGATACCGATATTACTCAGGCGGGAAAAATACTGCTTGAAAACCACATCAACGGGGTGCCGGTGGTCAATGACCAGGGAGATCTGAAAGGTATTCTGTGTCAGAGTGATTTGATTTTTCAGCAGAAAGAGATGCCGGCACCACCGATTTTCACCATTCTGGATTCCATTTTTCCGTTGTTTTCCTCAAAAAAACTGGATGATGAATTCAAGAAGCTTGCCGCTGCCACCGTGTCCCAGGCCATGGTCAGGGATGTGGTGACCGTGGAACCGGACACACCGGTCAGTGAGATTGCCAGCCTTATGGTGGAAAAACATTTCCATACCATCCCGGTGGTGTCGGACAGAAAACTGGTGGGGATCATCGGCAAGGAAGATGTTCTCAGAACCCTGACCCCGGACGCCTGACCCGGAGTCTGAGCAGTACACATGCGGATCCGTCATTGGCGGGCCGTTCAATTTCCATATAAATGAGAGGCGGGCATGACATATTTTGATTTTACCAGTTTTGAAGTATCGTTTCAGCAATATGTAAAATATGTCCTGGGCAAACCTGTGTCCGAGGCCACGCAGAAGGATCAGCTCAATGCGGTCTCCTATGCCGTGGGCAAGTATCTGATGGACATCCATTTCGACACCCGGAACCGGTATGAAAAAAACAACGTCAAACAGGTGTATTACCTGTCCATGGAATTTCTCATCGGCCGGCTGTTGTCCAACAATCTGCTTAATTTAGGCATTTTTGACCCGTGCGCCCGGTTTCTGAAAAAGCAGGGCATAGACCTGGAACAACTGGTGGAAGAGGAACAGGACCCGGCCCTGGGCAACGGCGGCTTAGGACGGCTGGCCGCCTGTTTTCTGGATTCCATGGCCAGCCTGGACATGCCCGGGTGCGGGTACGGCATCAACTATGACTACGGGCTGTTCCGCCAGGAGATCGTTAAAGGATATCAGCAGGAACGGCCGGATTACTGGCCCAACCGATCCTCGCCCTGGCTGATCCGGCGCTCGGGAGAAAAATATGTGCTGCCCATTTACGGTAAAATCGAAGAGCGTCAGGACAAAAAGGGGCGTTACCACCCCGCGTGGACCCGCAAAAAACTGTTTATCGGCCGGCCCCATGACATCATGATTGCCGGACACAGAGGCCGTACCGTGAACCGGCTCCGGCTTTTTTCCGCGGCCGCGTCCAGGGATTTTGACATCGGCATTTTCAATGACGGGGATTATATCAAAGCGGTCAGCCGGAAAATCCAGTCTGAAAGTGTCACTAAAATTTTGTATCCGTCCGATTCCAAAGAGACGGGCAAAGAACTGCGGTTCATCCAGGAATATTTTCTGGTGGCCTGTGCGCTTCGGGACATCATCCGGGATTATGAGACCCGCCATGACAACATCCAACAGCTTCATCAACATGTGGCCATCCAGCTCAACGACACCCATCCCGCCCTGGCTGTAGCGGAACTGATGCGGATTCTGGTGGACGAAAAAAAACTTGTCTGGGAAACCGCCTGGGATGTGACGGTCAACACCCTGGCATTCACCAACCACACCCTTTTGCCCGAAGCACTGGAAACCTGGCCGGTGTTTATCGTGAACAAGGTGGTGCCCCGTCACATGCAGATTATCTATGAGATCAACCGGCGGTTCATCGCCCAGGTCAAAGAACGGTTCGGTGATGACAACCAGGGGATGATCGCAAATATGTCCATTATCAAGGAAGGACACCAGCAGCAGGTGCGCATGGCCAATCTGGCTATTATCGGCAGCCATTCGGTGAACGGGGTGGCGAGAATCCACACTGAACTGGTGAAAAAACAGCTGGTGCCGGAATTCTATTCCCTGTGGCCGGAAAAATTCAACAACAAAACCAACGGCGTCACCCCCCGGCGGTGGATCGTGGCGTGTAATCCAAATCTGGCAAAGCTGATCACCGATGCCATCGGCAGGCGCTGGATCGCCGACCTGGACCTGATATGGGAGCTGGAAGCATTTCAGAGCGATCCCGGATTCCTGGAAAGTTACCGGGCCGTGAAGCAGGCCAATAAAAAATCTTTGGCCGACTACATCAAACACACGGTGTCCGAAACCGTGGATCCGTCCTCCATCTTTGATATCCAGGCCAAACGGATCCACGAGTACAAACGCCAGCTGCTCAACATCCTGCATATCATCCACCTGTATCTGTCCGTCAAAGAGGAAAAAAAGGATATCGGTTCTCCCCGGACATTCATTTTTGCCGGCAAGGCTGCACCGGGCTACCATACTGCCAAACTGATCATCAAGCTGATCCACAATGTGGCGGATGTCGTGAACACGGACCCGGCCGTGAACGGGCAGCTCAAGGTGGTGTTTTTGCCGGACTACCGCGTTTCTTTGGCGGAACGGCTCATACCGGCCGCCGATGTGAGCGAACAGATTTCCACCGCCGGCATGGAAGCATCCGGCACCGGGAACATGAAATTCGCCATGAACGGGGCACTGACCATCGGCACCCTGGACGGGGCAAATATTGAAATTCTCGAACATGTGGGTGAAGAAAACATGTATATTTTCGGTCTGAACGTGGACGAGGTCGCGGCATTACGTTCCCAGTATCAGCCCAGGGAATATCTGGAAAAAGACGACCGCCTCAGGCGGATCATCTACGCGCTCCGGTCCGACCGGTTCAGTTCCTCGGAACAGGGGATCTTCCGGCCGCTTTTCAATATTCTGATGTCGCCGGGGGATCAATACCTGAATTTTGCCGATTTCGGGGCTTACACCACGGCCCAGGAAGCCATTGCCCGGGATTTTCAACAATCTGACAAATGGAGTGCCCGGGCCCTGATGAATACCGCCCGCACCGGATTTTTTTCCAGCGACCGCACCATCAAGGCCTATGCCGATGAGATCTGGGGAATCAAATCCCAGATCCAGGAAAAAGACCTCTGGTGATACCGGCGGAGCAGAGGCTGGCCGAACAAATGTCCCGGCCCGGCTCAGGAGCGTTTTTCCAGCACCAGGGCGGAGCGGGAAGGCAGATACAGGGACAATCGGGACTGCGAAGACCGGGAAGGGTCTGAAGCAGTAGAGAAAACCTGATCCGCTGTCAGCCGGTCATGGCCACCGAACCGGGACTGGTCGGTATCCAGGACCATCCGGTATTTGCCCGGCGGTGCATCCATCCGGTAGTCAAAATATGAGTGGGATGGGTGGAAATTAAAAACAAAAAACAAGGCATTCCTCGCAAAGGCAATGATCTTGTTGTCTTCATGGATATAGCAAAGGACAGGATCCGCGGATTCAAACATATCAGCCTCTTTGACAAGGCAGATCATCCGACGGTCAAAGGCAGACAATCCAGAATAGATCAGATCCGGATCATATTTCAGGGACCACTGGCGCCGGGCGTATCTGAATGAAAAATGGTTCCGCTCCGAGGGAAAGTCCACCCACTCGGGATGGCCGAATTCATTGCCCATGAAATTGAGGTATCCGGCATTTGCCGTGGCCAGGGTGATCAGTCGGATCATCTTGTGCAGGGCCACGGCCCGGAAGGTCTCGATACCGGCATGGTCCTTGTGCATGTCCGAGTAGATTCTCGAACCCATCAGGCGCATCATCAGGGTCTGATCCCCCACCAGGGCCTGGTCGTGACATTCCGCATAGGAGATGGTGGCTTCCTCGGCCCGGTGGTTGGTCAGCTCATGCCACAGACGTTCTAAAGGCCAGTCCTCATCCCGGGTCTCTTTGATCAGCTTGATCCAGAAATCAGCAATCCCCATGGCAAACCGGAAATCAAATCCATATCCGTGTTCTTTCGTACCGGCGGCCAGACCGGGATACCCGCTCACATCCTCGGCAATGGTCACGGCATCTGTCCGGCATTCATGTACCAGGCGGTTGGCGGCATACAGATACCCTAAGGCATCCATGTCCACATCCGGACCGAAATAGTCGGCATAGCTCATGAACGCCCGCCCTAGACCGTGGTCCTCAAACAGCATGGAGGTCACCCCGTCGAAACGGAATCCGTCCACATGAAATTCGTCGATCCAGTAGCGCAGGTTGGACAAAAGAAATTTGATCACCATGGGCCTGCCATAGTCAAAACACCGGGAATCCCATAAAAGGTGGTCACCTTTCGGACCGTCGTGAAAAAACTGGTAAAGGGTACCGTCAAACCGGGACAATCCCTCGACCTCGTTTTTCACACTGTGGGAATGGATGATGTCCATGAGCACCCGGATACCGTGCCCGTGGGCTGTATCGATAAGAGTCTTGAGGTCTTCGGGCGTGCCGAACCGGGAGGACGGGGCGAAAAACGAGGACACGTGATATCCGAATGATCCGTAATAGGGATGTTCCTGCACCGCCATCAACTGAATGGTGTTGTACCCGGCATCCACGATCTTGGGCAGGACATGACGGCAAAATTCGGCCCAGGTGCCGATGCGTTCGGCTTCCAGGGCCATGCCGGGATGGGCCTCATAGATCAGAAGCGGTGCTGTGCGGCTGCCGGGATCCGGGGTGTGCCATACATACGGTTTTGGCGGCGCCCATACCTGGGCATTGAAAATCAGGGTGCAGGGGTCCTGGACCACCCGCCGGGCCGCAGTGGGAATCCGGTCCCCCTGTCCGCCGGGCCAGACCACTTTCAAACGCAACAGATCCTGGTGGGAAAACCGGTCTGCATCGAACCGGGCTTCAAACACCTGGTCATCGATTTTGGGCACCCGGTATTCCGGCATGCACTGCCAGTGATTTTTGTCACACAGAATAAACATGTCCGTGGCATGGGGGGCCCACTCTGTGAATACCCACTGCTGCCGGGAAGGATCAAAGTGCAGGCCGAATCGCAGATGATAATCCGCAAAACCGGTCAAAGATCCGTCATGCCCGTCCCGGATGCGTTTCACCAGGTCCCGGGCGGTCCGGTACCGGGACTGGATGACGCCGGCATACGGCAGCAGCCCCGGGTCGTTGAAAATCCCGGGATCAGACAAGGAAGGGCCTCTGGAGCATTTTTTCGTACAGGTTGATGTACGCCTCGGCGCATCGGGAATGGTTGAAGGCCAGGACGCTGTCGATCATGATCCGGTGGACCTGCTGTTCTTTTGTCTGTTCATCCATCATGTAAAAATCCATGGCCCGGTCAATGGCCCAGGAAAGCCCGAGGGCGTCATGGACATTGAACACAAATCCATTGCCGGTGTCTGCCCAAGGATTCAGCTGTGTCACAGTGTCATGCAGGCCGCCGGTGTCAAACACAACAGGCAGGGAACCGTAGATGCCGCCGATCATCTGGGGCAGGCCGCAGGGTTCGAACGCCGAGGGCATGAGCACGAAATCCGCTGCGGCAAATGCCTGGTGGGACAGTCCTTCATTGAATCCGCAGATGCTCACCCGCCGGCCCAGACCATGGTGCCTTACGATCTCGTGAAAATGCTTTTCATAGGCCCCGGATGCCACGGACACGATCTGCAGTCCCTGGTCCCGGTACCGGTCCACCACCTGGTACATGATGTCGGCCAGCAGCTGACACCCTTTCTGAACCGGGTCCAGCCGGGACGGCCAGAAGAACAGCGGGGCGTTCTCATCTTCCTCCATGTCCAGGATTTTCTGAAGATAGGTCTTGTTGGCTGCCTTGAACTGTTTGTGATTTTTCGGGCCGTAGTTATACCGGATCATTTCATCCACGGCCGGGTTGAATTCCGGGTCCGGCGCATTGAGAATGCCTGTGGCGCATCCGGCATAGTATTTATTGGTCAGTTCGTTTTTCAGGCAGGGTTCCACAAACGGATGGCGGTCTTCAACGATCTCCTTTATGAACGTGGGGCTTACCGTGTTCACGTAATGGGCGGCAAATACGCCGGAGGAGAGAAAATCCACCCGGTTGTGGTCCCGGCTTTCCTCGTAGTTCACGGGCGGCTGTTTGAAATACAGCCACTGCCAGAAGGATGCCGCGTCAATGCCCCGGTCCTCGATTTCCGCCATGGTGGAGGTCATGGTATGAATGTTGTGGATGGTGAACAGGCAGGGAATCTCCAGTTTCCGGGACATGGCCGGGATCAGGCCGGTCATCCAGTCGTTGCAGTGAATGATGTCGGGCTCCACTCTGGGCATGATGTTGTTGATCACCTCCCGCTGGAACGCCAGAGACACTTTCAGATCCATGTCCGAATACCCGGAATACACATTGTTCAGATAATAGAATGCCCGGTCCGCAGCCAGGTGAATCCGCTCTTCATCAAGGCGCTTTCGTATCTTGGCCAGCTCCCGGCTGTGGGTTTTGGTGGTGGCGCCGTCAAAGATGGAGCGGTAATCCGGCAGTGCCACATGCACATCACACCCCAAATCGAACAGGGCGGAAATCAGGGCTGCGGACACATCCGCCAGGCCGCCGGCCTTGGCGGAATAATTGGACCGGTCTCCCATATCTTCCGGCAGATAGGAAACTTCCGGAGTCACAATCAGAATTCTGGGTTTTTGTGTCATATGCCGTCTCCTGTTCTCTGTATGTATGTCAACGCGTCATGCAGTCCGGCGCGGACAATCAGTCATCCATTTCCACCCAGGTAATCAGTCCCGGCGTGTTCCGCAGGACGGCATCGCCTCTGGGAATCACCCGGGCCGTATACCCGAACCGCCCGGAATCCGAGCACACCACCCGGCATCCATAGACATGGGTCCCCGGCGCAATGGTACTCTGCAGTTTCATGGTTTCCGCCCGGCTGTTCTCCAGTTCCCCGGTCCCCCGGAGTCGGCCGTGGTACACCTGGACCTTCACCTCATCCGGGCTCAACTCCCCTAAAAATACGTCGATTACCACACT
This sequence comes from Desulfotignum sp., assembly GCA_034522435.1. Classification (GTDB taxonomy): domain Bacteria; phylum Desulfobacterota; class Desulfobacteria; order Desulfobacterales; family Desulfobacteraceae; genus Desulfotignum. Next base: position 41,225 of record JAXHLJ010000012.1, on the reverse strand, counting down.
GAACGTATCGCCGACGGCAAAATCCTCTGCCGGTCTGATCCGGGGTTTTGACAGCCGGATATGGGACCACAGGGCATTGAGCCGGGACTGGGTCAAAGCCATTTCCTTGGCTTTTCTGGCTGAATCCTCAGTCAGATCCCGCAGGTTTCCGGCCGCGGAAATATAGAACCGGGCCGTGTATTCTCTTACCATACGGTCACTGGAGAAATCGGTGATCGCCATTTTCATGGCGGCTTTCATCATCTGGATCCATCTTTTGGGCGGATTCCCCCGTTTGCGGTCATAAAATACCGGGACCGCATCATTTTCCAGCACATTGAACAGGGCCTGGCTTTCCACCTCATCCTGATACTCGGGATCATCGTAATCCGTGCCGTTGCCGATACGCCAGCCCCGGGTGTCGTCATATCCTTCGCACCACCATCCATCCAGGATGGACAGGTTCAGGCCCCCGTTGGCAGCCGCCTTCATGCCGGACGTCCCACAGGCCTCATACGGCCGTCTCGGGGTGTTGAGCCACACATCACATCCCTGGACCATGTATCTTGCGATATTGATATCATAATTTTCCAGGAAAACGATCCGGTGCCGGACGGCCGGCTGCCGGGCGAATTCGACAATCCGTCTGATCAGGTCTTTGCCTTCGTTGTCATTGGGATGGGCTTTTCCGGCAAACACCAGCTGGACCGGGTGTTCGGCATGGGTGATCAGCCGGATCAGCCGCTCGGGATCCTTGAGCAGCAGACCGGCCCGTTTGTAGGTCGCAAACCGCCTGGCAAAACAGATGGTCAACACCCGGTGGTCCAGGGCGCTTGCCACTTCATCCAGCAGGGTTCGGGACGCATTGCGCCGTTCATACTGGGCCGTCAGCAGCTGCCGGCATTTGCGGATCAGGTTGGACCGGTCCAGTTCGTGCACATGCCACAGGTCGACGTCGTCGATGTTGTCAATACGGGAAACCAGTGCCGGCTCCGACTGCCGTTCTATCCAGTCGGCAGCCAGATAGCGTTCCAGCAGCGCGTTTTTGTGGCGTGAAATATAGGAATTGATGTGCACGCCGTTGGTGACATGGAAAATGGGAATTTCCTCTGTCTGGTGCCGGGGCCACAATCCCTCCCACATCTGCCGGGCCACCTGCCCGTGAAGCCGGCTGACCCCGTTGATGTATCCTGAAAACTCGACACCCAGGCAGAACATGGAAAACTTCCCGTTTTTGCCTTCCCCGGGAATTTCCCCCCAGGACAGGATTTCATCCACGGAAATACCGAATTTTTCCGCGTACGGGGAGATATAGGGCCGTACCTGGTGTTTTTCAAACTCGTCATGTCCGGCAGCCACCGGGGTATGGGTGGTGAACACAGTGCTGCGCCGGCAGATCTGGGAGGCGCTCTGAAAATTGATACCATATTTCTCCATGATATGACAGATGCGTTCCAGCCCGGCAAAGGTGCAGTGCCCTTCATTCATGTGGCAGACCGCCGGAAACAGGCCCATGGCCTTGAGAGCCCGGCTGCCGCCGATTCCCAGCAGCGCTTCCTGGGCCACCCGGACCTCGCCGTGGCTGGCGTACAGCCGGGAGGTGATGTTTTTAATATGTTCCGGATTTTCAGGCAGGTTGGTGTCCAGCAGCAGCAGCCGGATTTTTCCCACCTGAATCTCCCAGACACAGGCATGAATTATGCCATGCGGTCCCTGAATCTCGATCATAAGATCTTTGCCGGTTGACTGAGTGACTTTTCGAATCGGCAGATCAAACACATCGATGATGGGATAGGTTTCCTGCTGCCATCCGTGATGGTCCAGATACTGACGGAAATAGCCTTCCCGGTACAGCAGTCCGATGCCGGTCAAGGGAAGGCCTAAAGCGGAAGAGGCCTTGAGGTGATCACCGGCCAGCACCCCGAGTCCGCCGGCAAAAAAGGGCAGGGATTCATGCAGGCCGAATTCCATGGAAAAGTACGCCAGGGTTTCACCGGGTTCCAGGACCAGGTCCGGGATCCGGGACATTTCAGTAGACATAAATTCGAATCTGGCTTTGACCCGGGCCATGTGGCCCAGAAAGCTTTCATCCCTGGAAAGCGCTTCATACCGGTTCTGGGAAATCCGGGCCAGAAAGACCACCGGATTTTTTCCCACCTCTTCCCACAGCCCCGGATGAATCCGGCGGAACAGGTCAATGGCGTCATCATTCCAGCACCACCACAGGTTTCTGGCCAGATCCCCCAGAAAAGCCAGGGGTTCGGGGATGGCCGGGTACACTTTATAAATCTGCATGTTTCTCATGAACGTCAGGTTCTCCTTACCGACAATTGATGTACCACCCGGGCCGCCTCGCTCACCCCCCAGGCCTGGGCGTCACACCCCCGGGGGGTGTGGGGGAAATCCCCGTCCAGGATTTCGGGAATGTATCCGGCAGCACCGGTTCTCATCAGGTGTTTCATACTGCCCAGCCAGGCCAGGCAGGTGGCATGGCTTTTTTCACCAAATACCGTTGCCCAGGCCTCGCAGAATACGGGAAACGGCCAGGTCCAGGCCGTGCCGTTGTGATAGGCGGGTTTCCTTTTGGTATCTTCATCTCCCTGATATATCCCGGCATAGGGATGATGGGGATTATTGAGCACTTCCCCGTGATGGATCACCGGCAAAGGTACGGCCAGCCTGCGATCGGCCAGGCTTCGAATCCCGCCGGGCACCAGCAGTTCCAGACAGGATTCCACGGCGTTGCGGGCTTTTTTGCCCGGGGGAATCACGCCCAGTGTGAACAGCAGCAGCTGGTTGGGCCGCAGGGCATCATCGGCCGAAGCTTTTTTGGCCGGTCCGTCGCCCTGGAGGCAGTCGCTGAAATATCCCAGGGCCTTGTTCCAGAACAAGGAGTCAATGGACTGCCGGACCTGGTCCGCTTTCCGGCCCCATCCGCCGTCCGGATCGATCGTTTCCAGAAAACCCAGGGCATTGTGCCACAGGGCCTGGATCTCCACCGGATACCCCTGGCGCGGAGAACCGGCCGGGAAATTGGTGTCCATCCAGGTGAAATGAGAGGGGCTGTACAACAAACGGGTTTCCGGATCCATTTTTACGCCGGTGGGCGTTTTGTCCTCAAGGGACCGGGCCATATCTACAAGCACCTGTTTCAGGGTCCGCCCGTCCAGGTCCTGATCCAGAAATCCGGTGTCACCGGTTTTCTCCAGGATGTCCCGGCAGCAGGCAAAAAACCACAACGGCGCATCCGAGGTTTCGATATTGCCGGCATCTTCCCCGCAGATCATGTTGGGAAGGGTGCCGTTCCTCTCAAACCGGCCGAACAGGTGCAGGATCGCTTTGGCCTCGGACAGGCGGCCCAGTTCCACCAGGCTTCGGCAGAAAATCAGGCTGTCCCGGCCCCAGTCCAGAAACCATGGGTATCCTGCGATCACGCTTTTGTCCGGCCCCCGGTCCACCAGAAAGGCATCCAAAGCCCGGATCAGGGCCTGTTCCATGGTAAAGCCGGGTTCAAAGGCCGGAGACGGCCATGCATCCGGTTCGGACGTCCGGCCGTTGTCCACCCGGGCCGTCAGCTCGGCGGTGTGGCCGCCGGCGCACTCAAAGGAAAAATACCCCGGACTGAACAGATCGGAGGCAGGATCCAGCCCCCGGGTTGCTTCCAGCGGCCGGTGCACCATGTACGCCCATTCCGGTTCATGGACAAACCGGCCGGGATGATCAATATCCATGAACAGGGTGTGCCCGGTCGACAGGGAAAAATCGAACCCCGTGTCATGAAAACCGATCTTTGCCGGCCAGTCAGTCTCCGGTCCGGTGAACGCCTTGACCGTATCGTGAAAGCTGCGGTCTTCCACATCCGGCCGGATGATCACTGTCACGGGCGCGTCATCGGACAGCATCCGCTCCCGGTTGTTTTTCGCTTCAGGCCGGGTAATGGACAGACGGATCCGGTTGTGCCGGGGCGACAGCATCAGGGTCAGGTCCAGCACATAATATTTGCCTTCGGACGTCGGGACATGAAACCGCCACCGGCCGGCATTGTCATAGGAAAACGTGAAGCTTTGCAGACAGTCTTTGGCCAGCTCCCTGGAATATCCCTGGAATATCGCCCAGATGCGGCACCGGGCCAGGGTCATCCAGCGATTCTCGGGCATGTCGGGATTCAGGTTCGCCCCTAAAAGGGTGTCATACCGGCTGTGCAGCTGTCCCCAGTCCCCGGGGGCCCGCATCATGCCACCGGTGCGGGTGGCGGCCAGCAGGGTCAGTCCGGGATCCGCCGCAATTTTGCGCCGGGTGAAGGTGGTTTTCACCTGCAGGGTGTCAAAAGGCGCCAGATACAGAAGGGATGCCGATGCCGTCTGAATTTTATCCGGATGGAACAGCCGCAGGTTCAGACGGCAGGGTTTATGGGTTTTACTCAGGGATTTGGGCATGAACAGGGCAAAAAAACCGCCGGTTTTCAAGGGCAGTCCTTCGTCATATCCCAGGGACCGCCGGTCCGTATCACCCAGGGTTCTCCGGTCCGCATCCCTTGCATCCAGAATTTCCGCTCTGAATCCCACCGGGCTTTTCACCAGCAGGAAAAATCCCGGCGGCACCATGACCTGACGGTTCAGGTCCTTTGTGACATCAAAGGGAATCACCCGGTTTTCCGAGTTTGTCGAAAAAAACGAACGAATGAATTCCAGCGGGTCTTCGGACAGGTGCCGGGCCGCCCGTTCCAGATCCAGGGCGCTCACATCCGTATATCCGTGAATCGCGGTATTCACTGCCAGAACCCCGGCCCTGAACTTCTGATTCAGCACCTGATCCGGCACGGGGGCCGGTGTGTGTTCGTCGCGAAGCCTGCCGGCCGCCAGGTTTCGGGCATCTGCCGGATCCGGGGACAGGGCCATGGCTTCACCGGGCGCCAGGGTGATGCCGGCCACCGGGCCATCGGTCAGCAGCGAAACAGGGGTATCGGTCAACAGATCCATCCATTCCACCTGATCCACTCCCACATCCGATCGGTGCCAGAAAACCGGAGACGGTTCTTCGCAGTCCAGGTTCACCAGAACCAGAAGCGTTTTACCGGTTTGGGGATGGACCCGCAGCAGGGCCAGGGCCGGGGTCTTGTTTTTGTGTATCAATGTCAGCCGGGCGGTCTGGAAAAAAGCGGGATGGGTTTTCAGGATCGTATTGAGCCGGAAAATAAAATCCACCTGATTGTCTTTAGCGCCCCAGTTGAGCCCCGGACATTCATGGACATTGATCTTTTCCGTGGCAAACCATTCCACCCCGTTGGCAAACCCGAAACCGCCGGACACGGAAAACAGGGCGCACAAAGCGGTCCGCATGCCGGCATAGGTGGTGGACACCGATGCCAGGCGGTTGTTGTCATGGGTTTCCGCATAATGAATCATATGGCCGCAGGTGTCGGATACCTCCAGGGCAAAGGGCAGATATCGGGTGATCTCTTCCCGGGTGTAGTGCTGAAACAGCTCGGAATAGGCCCAGTTGAAATCGCCGCGGCCCAGAATATCCCGGGTGGTCCTCAACGGCCCGCCCAGCCCTTCCAGCAGAAACAGGGTATCCGGATATTCCTGCCGGACCCTGGCCACCATGTATTCCCAGGCATCGATGGGGATCATGTATCCGGCATCGCACCGGAACCCGTCCACGCCCCGGTGGCACCAGAGCAGAAAAATATTTGCCATATACTGCCACAGGTCGGTGTGGGAATAGTCCAGTTTGGTCAGATCGGCCCACACCACGCCCCATGCTCCCGGGGCCTCGATATTGCCGTCTTCCCCCCTTATCAGCCATTCCGGGTGGGTTTCATGAATGGCCGCAGCCCAGCCGGTGTGATTGATGGCGATATCCAGAATCAGGTATCCGTTGTGATAATGCACGGCATCCACCAGTTCCATGAACTGCTCCAGCGGCGTGGCCGCCGGGTCGAACCGGGCCAGGGCCGGGTCCACGTCCGTGAAATTCAATGCGGCATAGGGGCTGCCGAACCGGCCCATGCGGGCATAGGTGGTCGGCGTGGGATGGATGGGCAACAGATGCAGGGCCCGGCACCCCAAAGTGGAAAAAATAAACCCCACCTGGTCCCTCAGGTCCCGGAATTTTCCGGATTCCGGGATCACGGTGAACCCGTTGGCATCCAGGGTTTCCATCAACGGTACCAAAGACCGGTCCAGACCTTTGCCCGACGCGGTTCTGGCAAGGCCGAACTGCCGGACAAAGGCATTGTAGATGATATTGGCGCAGCAGGTGCCGGCCGGTTCCACATTGATGATACAGTTGTCCCCTTCCGGCCATACGGGAACCATCTGATTTTCCGGAATGAAAAAACATTTGGCCTGAAAAAATCCGGTTTGATGCAGGGGCAGCAGAATGGTGAACGTGACCGCATCCTCGCAGATCATCTGAATATCATACCAGCCTTCATCGAGCTTGATCTCATTTTTCTCCACCCGGGAGATGATTTCCTGCCGGGCGATGGCGGCGGTCCCCAGGTTGGTGCGCACCCAGGCGTTGCCGGCCGCTTTTGTGTTCAATGTCAGAGTGAACCGGAGGCAGTCCCCCCGGAACATCACCCGGGATGAGCCGGGCAGCGGCGTTTGTGTAACACTGAGCATAGATCTCCTCGGGATCGAAAGTTGTTTTATTCAGCCTGGTTTCTGTCCGGAGAATGTCACCCATTGACCGGACAGTTTGCGATTATATCACAACACCCACCGGATTACAGAAAGATTTTTGTGTTTTCATGTATGATTGTCGCATCGATGGGCAGAAGCTGATAACTGCCGTAAAGACATACCCGCCGGCACGGGCGGTGATACGCGATTCTGAAATGAAATTCCGGGAGCCGGGAATAAAATTCATCAAACACCGCGATGTCGGTTTCAAGTGACACCCGGCAGTGATCGGCCAGACCGAACACGCCGACACTGTGATGGACCATCAGATAGAAACAGGCGGCAGACAGAAACCTGTGATCCGGTGTCAGAAAAAGCTGTGGATAAAACTTGGAGACATAAAGCCCTCCGGCGAACCGGTCGTGGGACAGGATCAGGTTCACCGACACCAGATTCCGGTTTCGGGTATCCTGCAGAAAATATTCCACACAGGTGTCGTCTCTGATGTAACTCAGTAAAAATCGCGACATCAGCCGTTTCACCTGTGTTTCCATGAACAGCGGCATTGCCGGTTCAGAAAATGAAACAGGCATCATTGCCGGCGGCCCGGCCAATTTTTTTCATCTGACGGATGCTGCCCCCGCATAAGGCCCCTCATTAGATCTGTAAGGCAGGCAGCGATCTGAAAACAGGACAGAGGGTTGTCTGACGCTTACCGGTTTTCTGATGTCAATCACCATATCCTATCTGAAATGTGCGGTCAACTGTCTGCGGGTCGGATTTTTTCCGGGCACCTGTTTTTTTCGGACGAATTCATATCCGTCCGTATACAGGACAACGGCATCGGCATGGACCAGGAAACCCCCCGGCAGTATCGGTGAAAATGGCGTGAGTCCGCCGACAGGGTTGACAAAGCAGAAAACAAGTCTTAATTAGTAAAAATTATCATTTAAAAAAATCAGGAGAACTGATGTGGCTGATCCGGAAAAACGTGTCAAAGCCATTATCCGCAAGTTAAGGGATCATGGTCATAAAATTACACCCCAGCGGCTGGCCATCGCCAAAATCGTTGCGGTCAGCAATGGTCATCCCAGTGTGGAAGCCATTTATGAACAGGTTCGTAAAGATTTTCCCACCATGAGTCTTGCCACGGTTTACAGAAATATTTTCATACTCAAATCACTCGGGGAAATTCTGGAACTTGGATTTCCGGATGGCGGCAACCGGTATGACGGCAACCGGCCGTTTCCCCACCCGCATGTGATCTGTGTCAAATGCGGAAAAGTTGTCGACCCGGTTCTGGACAGCCTCGATGAGATGAAAAAAGAGGTGGCTGAAGAAACCGAGTTTGCCATTTTGACGCATCGGCTGGATTTTTTCGGCATATGCCGCCACTGTCAGTCTTTGGAATGACAATTATTTATAACCCGAAATTCAAGGAGGTACACATGTCCAACGAAGAAAGCAAATGCCCGGTAACCGGTAAATCATCCAGTCAGGTGGCCGGCAGCGGCCCATCAAACCGGGACTGGTGGCCCAACCAGCTCAATTTGAAAATCCTTCACCAGCATTCCGCCAAAAGCAATCCCATGGGCACGGATTTCAACTATGCCGAGGAATTCAAAAAACTGGATCTCGATGCCGTCAAAAAAGACCTGGTTGCATTGATGACCAACTCCCAGGAATGGTGGCCGGCGGATTACGGTCACTATGGGGGACTGTTTATCCGGATGGCATGGCACAGCGCCGGCACCTACCGCATGGGTGACGGCCGGGGCGGCGGCGGCACCGGCAACCAGCGATTCGCACCGCTGAACAGCTGGCCGGACAACGTGAACCTTGACAAATCCCGCCGTCTGCTCTGGCCCATCAAGCAGAAATACGGCAAAAAAATCTCCTGGGCCGACCTCATGATCCTGGCCGGCAACTGCGCAATGGAATCCATGGGATTCAAGACCTTTGGATTTGCCGGGGGCCGTGCAGACATCTGGGAGCCGGAAGAAGACGTCTACTGGGGATCGGAAGAGGAGTGGCTGGCCACCAGCGATAAACCCAAAAGCCGTTATTCCGGAGACCGGGACCTGGAAAATCCCCTGGCCGCCGTGCAGATGGGCCTGATTTATGTGAACCCGGAAGGCCCGGACGGAAATCCCGATCCGGTGGCATCGGGCCATGATGTCAGGGAAACATTTGCCCGCATGGCCATGAACGATGAAGAAACCGTGGCCCTGGTGGCCGGCGGTCATACCTTCGGCAAATGCCACGGGGCCGGCCCTGCCACCCATGTGGGTCCTGAACCGGAAGCCGCGCCCCTCGAGCAGCAGGGCCTGGGCTGGAAGAGCAGCTTTGGTTCCGGCAAGGGCGGGGATACCATCAGCAGCGGCATCGAGGGTGCCTGGAAACCCAACCCCACCAAGTGGGACATGGGGTATCTGAAAGTGCTGTTCAAATACGACTGGGAGCTGGTAAAAAGCCCGGCCGGCGCCAATCAATGGCTGGCCAAAGATGTGGATGACGAGGACATGGTGGTGGATGCCCATGATCCGAACAAAAAACACCGGCCCATGATGACCACGGCAGACCTGTCCCTGAAATTTGACCCCGTCTATGAGAAGATCGCCCGGCGCTACCTGGAAAATCCGGAAGAGTTTGCCGATGCCTTTGCCAGGGCCTGGTTCAAGCTGATCCACCGCGATATGGGTCCCCGGTCCCGGTACCTGGGTCCGGATGTGCCGGCCGAAGAACTGATCTGGCAGGATCCGGTTCCGGAAGTCGATCATGACCTGATCGATGCATCGGATATCGCTGATCTCAAGGCAACGATCCTGGGGTCCGGCCTGTCCGTGTCCCAGCTGGTATCCACGGCCTGGGCCGCTGCCTCCACCTTCCGGGGATCAGACTTCCGGGGCGGGGCCAATGGTGCCCGTATCCGCCTGGCACCCCAGAAAGACTGGGAAGTCAACCAGCCGGATCAGCTGGCAAAAGTGCTCCAGACCTTAGAAGAGGTCCAGGGCGCATTCAACAAAGCCCAGACCGGCAATAAAAAAGTGTCTCTGGCAGACCTGATCGTTTTGGGCGGCTGTGCCGGTGTGGAACAGGCAGCAAAGAGCGCGGGATATGATATCACCGTGCCATTTTCCCCGGGACGCACCGATGCCACGGATGCGCAGACCGATGCCGAGTCCTTTTCCGTGCTCGAACCAAAGGCGGACGCATTCCGCAACTACCTGAAAGCCAGATTTTCAGTAAAGGCCGAGGATCTGATGATCGACCGGGCCCAGCTGCTGACACTGACCGCCCCGGAAATGACCGTGCTCGTCGGCGGCATGCGGGTGCTGAATGCCAACGTCGGCCAGTCTGCCCACGGCGTGTTCACGGATAAACCGGAGAGCCTGACCCATGACTTTTTCGTGAACCTCATTGACATGGGAACCCAGTGGTCTCCTGTGTCGGAAGACGAGGACCTGTTCGAGGGCCGGGACCGGAAAACGGGTGACCTGAAATGGACCGCCACCCGGGTGGACCTGATTTTCGGCGCAAACTCCCAGCTCCGGGCCCTGGCCGAAGTCTATGCCTGCAAAGATGCCGGAGAAAAATTTGTGACCGATTTCGTGGCCGCATGGGACAAGGTCATGAATCTGGACCGGTTCGATCTGGCCTGATCATAACCTGAACCGCATCGCATCCTTGTGATGCGGTCATCCGACAAAGCGCGGCGTTTCCATATACCCGGAAACGCCGCGCTTTGGGTTTTTCATAATGTCCCCTGAGTTAGTTTGTTAAAGCACAATTTTTTGCCCGACTTTCACCTCTTTGTAAACCAAACCAAATGCCTGCCGGAACTGATCGATCGCCCAGTCAGAGGTGTCATGGGGAGACAGGGCCAAGATGCCGGGGGATACCTTTTTGATGGCGGCAATGGCACTTTCCACATCTGATTCCTGGATGCCCTGCCATGGCGGGGCGTCTGAACCTAAAATACGCTGGATATTCAAGGGTCCCAGCATGATCCTGCCGCCGTTCACCGGATAATGAAGTCCGCCGATAATCCCGTAAATGGGTTCGTCCAAACAGGGTCCGGGTCCGTTCGATGATCCGCCCGATGGTCTGGTGGCCGCAGCCGACAATCAGGACAATTCCCTTGCCTTTGACATGGATTGCCAGGGCATTCTCCAGGGTGCGGCCCAGCAGGAACAGATACCTGGGAATGGTGCCGATACTGAAAATACCGGGTGTCAATTCCACCGGATCTTGAATCACCCTGGCGTCTGAGGTGGGATTCCATTCTGGACCCGGTGACCGGGGCCGGAGAATAGATGGGAATATCGGGTACAGACACCGGGCCCCGGGGACAGGCTGAAGGTCTGCGACTTCTGTTCTGTTATGCCGCCCAAGTGGTCCAGATGCAGGTGGCTGAAAAAAATCATGTCAAGGTCGGACACGGAAATGCCCAGATTTTTCATGTTGTGAAGCAGCGGAGACGGATGGGCCTTTTCCCTGTTGAATCCGCAATCCATCAGAATGGTGGTGTCATCGGCTTTGATGAGATAGGAAACACCCGGTTCGGTTTTCAGGGCCGGATCATCTGCATGAAAATCCACTAGCGGGAGAATGGTCAGCTGATTGACCGCCCTTGGCGAAGGTATTTTATGGAGTTTCACACCGGAGATCTCTGCCTCTGCCTGGCGTTTTCCCTTTTTCAGCTGAAGGATTTTTTCTGTCAAAAACAGCACCACCATCGCCACCGGTAATAGAATAACATATAAAACCGTCATGTCCGAACCTCCTGAATCTGCATGATGTTAAGGCCAGTCGATGTGCAGGGGCCGCTTCTGTGCCATCATCCATATGCCGTCACCTCCGGATAACACCTGGTCTGCATCCGGGTTGATGATCACTTTTGAATCGGATGTCTGCATGGCAAATGTCAGGAAATTGTATTTTTCTTTCAGCCGGGTGTGCAGTTCCCACCATGTCACGGCGTTCACGGTCTGCGGTACTGACACATAATAGATTTCGTCCCGGGAATCGTTTCTCAAAAGCACCTGAAGCGGCAGGTGGACCTTGTCCTGCATGGCCTGAACCATCATTTCAGCGGTCATCTGCATGATGGTCTGGAATTTTCCCTGAACACTGGAAAATGTATCCAGGGACTGGGAGTTGATACAGCGCACCGTGATTTCGCAGGCGTCATTTTTCAGCTTCAGGGCGTTGATCAGGGCAAAGAGACTGGTCTCGTCATTTCCGGTATGGATGATGATCTGGTCGGCGTTATGAATACCGGCTTTAGAGAGTGTGGCGGACGCATCCGGCCGTCCTTTGACAAAAAATACATTTTCGGCTTCCGGAAACGGGTGGCGGTCTTTTTCCGCCACAACGACTATGGGAAGCTGGAGATAGGATTCATCCCGCCGGATCTCTTCGATCAGCTGTTCGGTTTCATCGGTGACACCGACAATGAGAATGTGGTGTGATCCATCGAATTTTTTTTCGCCGTGCATTTTTTTGTCTCTCCTTTCAATCAGTGCAGACGCCACATAGGTGATGAAAGCGGCACCGAGGCCGATCCCCATGAACATCGGCAGGAACACGGCCACGATCTTTCCGGGGTTGGATACAGGAAACAGATCCCCATAACCCACGGTGGTACTGGTGACAACACTCCACCACAATGCCTGGTCAAACCGGGTCAACGGCGAATTCGGCGGCTCCACGATCGTGATCAGAAGGCTCGACACGAGTAGCAGCGCCAGGTAGGCAAAAACCAGGGTAATGCCTTTTTTTTGCAGACCCGTGCGGAGGAGTTGTCTGATAAAATGGATCAAAGACAGCCCCCTTATCTCACAACATGTCAGTCAGACGGTTTTCAATGATCTGTTTTGCATCTGCCATAATCCGGTCCAGCAGTTCCTTGCATGTGGGGATGTCATGGACAAGGCCGGCCACCATCCCGCAGGACCACACGCCGGACTCCATTTCCCCCTGCTGCATGATTCTGGGATAGACACCCGCCACTTCTTCGATGATATCTTCAAATTTCAGTTTGCTGCCAAGGGATGCCTCTTTTTCCAGCAGTTTTTGGGCCGCGGCATTGTTTAAAACCCGCTCGGTATTCCGTAAAGGCCGCATGACCAGGCGGGTGTCGGTTTCACTGGCATTGACGATCGCCTGCTTGACATTCTCGTGCACGGGCGCTTCTTTGGTGGCAATGAACCGCGTGCCCATGTTGATGCCGTCCGCGCCAAGGGCCAGAGATGCCACAAGGCTTCTGGCATCCGCCATGCCCCCGGATGCCACAAACGGAATGGTCAGTTCCTCGGCGGCGCGCGGCAGCAACACCATATTGGGAATGTCATCCTCGCCCGGATGACCACCGCATTCAAACCCATCCACGGAAACCGCGTCACATCCGATTTTCTCCGCCTTGACCGCGTGCCGGACCGACGTGCATTTGTGGATGACCTTCACACCGGCATCTTTTAAATAAGGCAGGTACGGCTCCGGATTTCTGCCGGCGGTTTCGACAATTTTTATCCCGTTGTCAATAATCGCCTTGATATACCCGGGATAATCCGGCGATGACACGGTGGGCAGAAAGGTCAGATTCACCCCGAACGGTTTGTCGGTCATCTCCTTGCACCGCTTGATTTCCGCATCCAGATCCTGCGGCGTTTTCAGGGTAAGCCCTGTTATGATACCCAGACCGCCGGCGTTGGACACGGCAGATGCCAGTTCGGCAAACCCGACATAGTGCATCCCCCCCTGAATGATGGGGTGTTGGATGCCGAACAACTCAGTGATTCTCGTTTTCATTGATACTCCTGAAATGCGTTGTTTTTGGTTTAGTTGCATGCAAGGTACAATTGATTCAATCCGGGTGTCAAGGGACTGTCTGACAACGGCACCACCCTGTTTTGTCATTACCGGATCCGAAATTCCTCTTCAAATCAGATGACCTGTATCCGAAGGTGGTGAAAGATGTCCTCAAGGCTTCCCTGGCCCGATGCCCGGGCTTTTTTGACCTGTTCTTCGACAAACCGGAAGTCCGTTTCACGGGCCTGTTCATCCAGGGTCCGGTAATAGCCTAAGCGCCGCCCCATAATGAAATTGATCTGCCTGGATTCGGACAGGGTGAGAAACCGGTCCATGATACCCAGCAGCCGCTGCCGGTCTGCGGGCAGCTGTCCCCGGATCTCCAGCAGCAGATCCACGCTGTGGTGGTTGGCATAATGGCTGTCAATGCCGCCCAGGTGTTCAAAAAGCAGCCGCTGCTCAGCAATCATGGCCGCTTCAGATGGCCGGGTCCATTCGCCCTGCCTCATCTGCCGGTCCAGGTCCGTGCCCGGCTTGATCCCGATGGTCAGCACCCGGATATGATCCGGGTTGATCTCACTGAGCACCCGGGCGGTTTCCAGGGCGTGGGTGTCGGACAGTTCGGTTCCCCCCAGTCCCAGAATGATGAACTGGGTGGCATGCATGCCGGCCTCCCGGGCCATGCGGGCGGATTGGATGATGGATTCCGGGGTGATCCCTTTTCTGATTTTCTCCAGGACCTGGCGGGAACCGGATTCCATGCCGCAGTATAACTTGTTCAGGCCGGCATTGCAGATCTCCTGGATGGCCCGGGGGGATTTTTTCACCATGGTCTGGGCCCGGCCGTATGAGCTGATCTGTCTGAGCGAAGGAAACGCTTTTTTCAGGGTTTCAAGGATTGCAATCAGATCCTTTGTCCGCATGACAAAACTGTCCCCGTCCTGGAGAAAGCAGGTGTCAAACGGGTGGCCCCCGAAATAGTCCCTTGCCGCCCAGATATCCTGTTTGATCTCTTCCACCGGGCGGATGGAAAATTTCATGGTGTCGTACAGGGAGCAGAAGGAACACCGGTTCCAGGGGCAACCCCGCGTGGTGCGGATCAGAAGGCTGTCCGCCTCGTCCACCGGCCGGATCGGTCCCTGTTCAAACGGAAGTGAAAACATGGCAAATTCCTCAGATTTTTTTCACAACCGGTCCAGCCTGTGTCCGATGTCAAAAATTTCGTGGCATGAAGGGCAGATGAACAGCCACTGGATGTGGCCCTCTGCCTGTTTCAACATGGAATGAAAGCCGTCCTGGTATCCGCAGACAGGACAGATTCGAAATTCCTCTTCAAAGGTGATTTCTGTAATGGTTTGTTTCATGATGTCCCCTGGGTTAAATGGTTAAAACCGGGAATATCATATTCATCATGCCGGCATTTTGCAACCCAAAGGAGCAGCCAGGATGAATCCTGTGTCAGGGCTCTCCAGGTTCAGGCATTGGCTTCAGAAAGATGGGCATTGATCTTTTTTTCAATTTTCTTGAAAACAAAGATCACGCCATATACAAGAATCAGGTAAATAACAGCAGCGGTTAAAAACAGTTCATAAAAAGCAAAGGATCTTGCTGCAATGACCCTTGCAACGCCTGTAATGTCCATTAGGGTGATGATAGATACCAGAGAAGACGCCTGCAGCAGGAAAACAACTTCATTTGTGTATGCCGGCCATGCAATCCGCAGGGCGGAAGGCAGTATGATCCTCCTGTAAAGAAGCACGCCGGACATTCCACATGCCCTGCCGGCCTCGATTTCACCAAAATTCACGCCCTGAATGCCGCCCCTGAAGATTTCAGATGCATAGGCAGCTGTATTAAGTGTCAAAGCCAGAACCGCGCAGAAGTATGCCTCTTTAAAAAATTGCCACAACCCAACCTGGGAAAGAAATTCCTGAAACTGACCGGATCCGTAGTATATTAAAAAAAGCTGCACAAGAAGCGGCGTGCCCCTGAAATAGAAATTAAATCCATAAACAGGCATCCAGATAAAAGGATTTTTTGAAACCCGCATTACAGCAAGGACAATTGCAAGGAAAAAACCAATGAAAAGGCTGATTGCAGTGATTTCCAGGGTGATCAGAATACCGTGAAAAAATCTTGGAAGGCTTTGTATGATAATTTCAAAATCCATAATTGTCCTACTCTCTTCTGACCCCTCTATCAGCCTTTTTTTCAGCCCATTGTTGAAACACCAGTGAAATAATTGTCAAAAAAAGGTACAGCAAAGATGCAAGAAAAAAACAGGTAAAAGGCTTTCGCGTTGCCCGTGACGCCACATCTGCATTGCGCATGAGTTCAGGCAGCTGTATGACGGATATCAGGGCAGTGGCCTTGATCAGTATCATCCATACATTGCCGAGACCTGGAATTGCAAAGCGCCACATCTGTGGCAGATGAATCCTGCGAAATGTCAGTAACCCGCTCATGCCGCAAGCCCTGGCAGCCTCCATCTGCCCTTTGGGAACTGCCATAAAAGCGCCCCGGTAGACTTCTGTTGCAAAGGCACCATAAATGAATCCAATGGTAACGCTTCCCGCGAAAAAAGGATTTACATCGACATAGATGTCTTTGCCAAAATAGGAGGCGATCATCTGAATAACAGTCGGGCCGCCATAGTAGACAAGCAGAATAAGGACAAGTTCAGGAACGCCTCTGATAACAGTGGTATAAATTTCAGCCAGCACTTTTAGGGATCTGAATTTTGACAGCTTGCACAACGCGGCCACAAGACCGATCAGAAGCGAAATGACCATTGCAAAAACCCCCACGATGATGGTGAGTTTAAAGCCCTCGAGCAGCAATAATCCATATCCCTCTATATCAAACAACTTTGTGAGGCCTTCCCCTTTGCTTGAGTGTTATACAAGGTTTGACAGAAACATTCGGCATCTTTCTGATTCAGGTTTGGAAAAAATATACTCCGGCGTCCCTTCATCTTCACTTTTGCCCTGGTCAAGAAAAATAACATGTGATGAAGCTTCTTTGGCAAACCCCATTTCATGCGTTGCAATAATCATGGTACGGCCTTCTTTGACAAGATCCTTCATGACTTTCAGCACTTCCCCGACAAGTTCAGGATCAAGCGCGGATGTGGGTTCATCAAAAAGCAGCACATCCGGCTCCATGGCAAGTGCCCTGGCAATGGCTGCTCTCTGCTGCTGGCCGCCGGAAAGCTGGGCCGGAAAATGATGGGATCTCTCGGTAATACCCACTTTTTCAAGCAGCGCCATGGCTTGTTCCACAGCGTGCTTTTTGTTTTTTTTCAACACATGGACAGGCGCTTCAATAACATTTTCCAGAACCGTCATATGGCTCCAGAGGTTAAAATGCTGAAACACCATGCCCAGCTTTGTTCTTATCCTGTCCACCTGTTTTCTGTCCGCGGCAACAACATTGCCGCGGCGGTTTTTTTTTAATTTTATGAGTTCATTACCCACATAGATGTTTCCTGAAGAGGGTGATTCAAGCAGGTTCATACACCTTAAAAAAGTACTTTTCCCGGACCCTGACGATCCTATTATAGAGATCACATCCCCTTTATGTGCTTCTATGGAAATTCCTTTGAGCACCTCGAGCGTTCCAAAGCTTTTATGGATATCTTCGGCTTTTAATGCAATTTTGCTTGAATCACCCACTCACCCTCCTTATCAAGACACAGACATGACGCCTTAGTCACCATACACATCAAAATCAAAATATTTATCATTGATCTTTTTATACTCGCCGTTTGCACGGATCTCGTCTATGGCGTTATTCAACAGTTCAACAAGCTCTGTGTCCCCTTTTCTGACGGCAATGCCGATGCCTTTGCCAAACCATTTTTCCTGAGTGAATCCCGGTCCCACAAACTCAAAATCCTCGCCGGCATCAGTTTCAAGGAATCCACCTAAAAGCACAACAGAATCAGCAATCACAAGATCAACTCTTCCGGACTTAAGATCCATGTTTGCTTCATCCTGGGTGGCATACGCTTTTATGTTCACAGAATCACCAAACTTGTCCCTTACAAAATTTTCATGCACGGTTGCCCTCTGGACACCCACGTTTTTACCCTTTAACCCTTCAGCCGTGATCTCGTACCCTGACCCTTTTTTCGCAACGAATTTTGCCGGGGTCTGATAGTATTTGTTTGTAAAATCCACCTTTTTTTCGCGTTCAGGCGTCATTGACATCGATGCAATAATACAGTCGTATTTTTTTGCGATAAGGCCTGGAATAATACCATCCCAGTCCTGGGTGATAAGTTCGCATTCAACACCGGCAGCTTCGCACAATGCATTGGTAATATCGATATCAAACCCCTGGAGGTTTCCATCCTTGTCAATATAGTTAAACGGAGGATACGCCCCTTCTGTGCCAACCCGGATTTTCTGAATATCTCCCGCAAACAGCGATTGAGTCGCGAACACGGTCAACATTAAAACAATTAAAAACAATCCTTTTTTCATCTTTCTCCTCCTTGTCTGAAAAATGTAATGCGAAATTTTAGGTTACTGAATTTTTTAAAATATATTCATCCTGTCCTCAACCCATATCAATCATCATGGATTTATTCAACAAAAAAAAATAACAAACAGCATCACAATGTCTTGTACCATACATTCATGCTTTCGATATTTCCGCTGATATTGGTGTTGTTAACAAGAGTGCCGCTGTAGATATACCCTGCTTTGGCAAAGGTGATGTTCATGCCTGCAGAAACGGCCCTTGCTATGGTATACGCTGTTTTTATGCCCTGGTTCTGCATGACTGATTCCATCTTTTTGAGAAGTACCACAGAAAGGCTGCGGCCTCTGTATCTCGGCAGGGTGGCAAAATCGGTCATTTCAACATTCTGATTGTCAGAATCCATTTCTGATGAAGCCAGCGCTGCCAGGTGGTGATCATATTCTGCGCCAAAATAGACAATATGGCTGTGCATGGTTTCAATAAGATATTGCGGGCGGGTGATGGGAAAAGGGTAGGTGGGAAAGACGGCCTTATAGATCCGGCTCATGTTTTCTGCATCATCGGGCACGCACCTGCGTATTACGGCACCTGAATCATACGGTGTGCCGGAATCTTTTCCAGCGTGCTTTTGTGCAAGGGTCAGAATATCATGGATTTTTTTTCTGTTCTTGTCACAGGCGCGGGACAGATTTTGATACCGGACCATAAACAGCGCGGTTTCCGCGCCCTTGTAAAAACCCGGGATGGCCGCTTCCTGCTGAAAACCCTGTTCAAGAAATTCCTGGGCAGCTGATTCCGGGACCTTTGCAATAATTTTGCCGTATCCCTTCTCTTGTGCCAGTTTGTCAAGCCTGCCGGCGGTTCTTTGCGGCCGGGCCCCGTCAAAATGCATCAGATATGCCCTGTCACTTAAAGTGCCGTGTTGGACAACTCCTCCGTTGATATTTTCAATTCGGTCAATAGTCATACAGAATATTGTATCGGTTTTCTTTTTTTATCCGGCCGGACGTTCATTATACGACAGTATCATTGAATACGGTTATTTCACAATACCTTAAACGGAGACAAAAATTCTGCGGCCGGTATTTCCCTCCAGGCCGTGGGAAATCACGGCCAGGCGGTCCGATCCCTGACAGGACCAGTCCAGATCAAGGAAATCGTTATCCCAGGTGGATATCCGCTCCCGGGTATAGGTCACATCATGAACAGTCCGGAGCAGGACCGGGAAAATGGTCTGGACATGTCCGTTGCCAAACAGCAGCGGAGGACGGTAAATGGGTTTGTTCATTCAATTTTCCAGCATTGTTTTAGGATGCAATTATCCTATACCAATCTGTAATGGTTTTTCAACCTGAAACCGCTGCTCATGGAAATCATCCTCAGCTTTGATTTGACCCCTGAACCATTCACTCATAAAGCCGGTTGAGCGCTTCAACCTCTGATTTGATCATCTCTTTCAGGCTTTCAGGTGCCAGCACCCTGGCGTTGGCCCCCCCCAGCTGAGCACCCATATCCGGCACAGCACCCGAAACAATAAGGAGATGTTTTTATGAGTTGACATTGAGTCAAAATGAGTCTAATGTCTATCCATGAAGCGAAACTACAAACGACCCTTTCAGCAGTTTGTCAAAAAGGCTCACAAACCACTGAAACTGGCTATTGAGGATGCCGTCGATGTGGTGTGCGCTACTCCCGATACAGGCGAAATGAAAACAGGGGATTTATCAGGAATCCGGGTTTATAAGTTCCGCTTCAACCGTCAGGAATATCTGGTAGCGTATCGACCACCTGCACACGAATCGCCGGTTGAGCTTCTGATCATTGACTTTTATCCCGTTGGTACGCATGAGAACTTCTATGATGCCCTCAAGCGTTACCTCAAGCAGGGGGCAGACCGAGGAGGAATAGCATGACAATGCGTATGACAGCCGAAGACCTTTATGCCGAAATGGAACAGATGCCATCAAGTGAGCGGACGCGCTTTTTTTTGTTGCTGGCCAGCAAAGCCTTTCGCGAAGACGATTACACCCATGATCAGGTGTTTGGGGATGCTCACCATGAACCGTTTTCGGTACCTGAGGCAGCTGAATATCTTGAAGTCTCCGTTTCCACCCTGCGCCGCTATGTGCAGTCCGGCAAGTTAAAGCCTGCTCAGGTTGTCGGTCGCAGCCAGCTGTTTAATGCCTCGGATTTACGGATGTTTAAGCGCAGCAAGAAGGGCTAAAGTCGTTATATCTTTTTTATCCGATTGTTGAACGAGCCCGGTCATGATAAGGACAATGCAGCAAAAAAGAGCAGGAGGGATAAATGTTATTTTTAAAAAACGAAAAAACGGGCACAGAGTATCTTTTTCTTGTGGAAGACGGCTGTGAAAAAAAATATGAGTGTACATTTTCCGCTTGTGATAACCCGGTCTGCACCTGCAGGAACATCGACATTGACCTGGCATCAGTACCGGATCAGGAGTGTGGGAACCTGCCCGGACCTTGCCGCAGGGTGAAAATCGATCTGGACAAAAGAAAACTGTCCACGTCACCCGGAAAAGATATGCTGCCTGAGGAAAAGGCTTTCGGAGACTTGCTTTTGTCCCGCCTTGAGGATGACGATTTCAATTTTTTGGAAATCAAGCATTTTGCCTATAAGAATAAGATAACCAACATGGCGAATATCAATGAAATTGATGGTTTTTTCGACTACGAGGAAGTCGAGCGGGACGGGTTGATGTATGCTTACAATGGTGTCTTGCCTTTTGGTGACGAGTTCCTGGTCAATGTAAGGGGAGAGAACTACCTTATTTTGGACCAGTACTGCCTGCTGCCCAAATGTAAATGCACTGATGCAACCCTGGACCTTGTCCCGGCCGGGAAAAATCCAATGGAAGCTGATTCCTGGTGTGCTTTTCGATTGAAATATGCAAAAAAACACTGGGAAGTGATAGAAGATTTTTCTCCTCCCATCCCCTTGAAAGAGATTCGATTCGCCATTGAAGAACAGCATCCGGATTTTTACAAACGGCTGAGGGCACGCCATGAAAAATTGAAAAAGATCTATTTAAACTGCCGCAGGAAAAATTATTTACCGCCACAGCAGGTCAAAGACAGTAAGATCGGCAGAAACGATCCCTGCCCCTGCGGCAGCGGGAAAAAATATAAAAAATGCTGTTTTAAGCTTGCCGCGCCTGTTGCGCTCCCAGGAAGCCGGCTGGACATTCCCGGCTCCTGATCCATGATTATTCATGATCACGCACCCTTCGCGGTACAGGTATGGCCAGATCCGGACAACTCGGCAAAGGTCAGGTACCGGATACTGGATGGGCGCCACCGGTGGAGCGCGTATAAAAAAGAGGAGGAGGCTATTCTGCCCTGAAAAAACAGTACCGTTGAAGGCCACGTTGGATTCAGAAACCTATGAAAAGGAAAATGCGAAAATGGATGATCAAGACAAGCGAATTGCATCTTCAAAATATTTCGGAGTTCAAAAAATGGATAAACAAAAAGCTTCAAGAATAGCAGATAAATACATTAAATTTGTTAAAAGTATGAATCCGGATGTGACTAGAGCCTATATTTTCGGTTCCTATGCCAAAGGCGGTATCAGGGAAGACAGTGATATCGATTTGGCGATTGTATTTAAAAATCTATCAGATCCGTTTGATATGCAGGTAACATTAATGAAACTGAGAAGACAATTTGATACGAGAATTGAACCTCACCCATTCAGAGAATCTGATTTTCAGATTTCCAATCCAATGGCCGATGAAATACTGAAAACCGGCATAAGGATCATTTGACGTCGCAGGGAAATAATTTTTGCATGAATTTTCAGACGTCAGCGTGAAAAGATCGCCCTGCATCTCACCTATGCCATCATCGAGCCGGATGGCCGGGTGTTGGCGGCCCAGCGGAGCCGCACCATCACCCAGCACGAGCATCCTTGAATTTGGCCGGTAAAAAATTCCTGAAAATGGCTGGGAATTAAATCCCCGGTCCCAATCGGCCGCCTGACGGCTGAAACAAAAAGTGCCGGCCAGGGCCGGCATCGTGGATAAATTCCAGGGACAGGAGGCGGAGATTGTCATTGTTTCCATGACCACCTCCAGCCAGGAATACATGCCCCGGTACCTGGATTTTCTGTTCAGCAGAAAACGGCTCAATGTGGCCCTGTCCCGGGCCAGAAGCTTGGCCATACTCGTTGCCAATCCCCGGCTGCTGGAAACTGCCTGCAATACTGTTGAGCAGATGGGGTTGATAAATACCCTGTGCCTGGCGTATTATGCCGGGGGTGACTGGTTTGTATAAAAAATAAAAAATTAATAACAATATACAACGCTGATCACCTTTCAGTAGATAGTAAAAGAGTTTCCCAGTGATAATAAAGTATTCAATTTCTTTATCTGATAGTAGATATTTGTTATAGACTCATGCTAATATAAAGGTTGTAAATTGATCTGTAAACCTGCAAGGGCCTTAAGAAACACTTGAACGGTCAACGAGAAAGGCAATGGAGAATCAATAGATGCGAATTTATTTCGATAGTTGTTGTTTACAAAGGCCTTTGGATGATCAAACACAACCGAGGATTAGGGTAGAATCAGAAGCGGTTTTGGCGTTACTGAATGTAGTCCAATCTGGGGACATTATCTTATTGAATTCCGAAGCGCTTGAATATGAGATGAGGCGAATACCAGATAAAATACGCCGCAATGAGGTTATAGCTGTTTTGGCCTTGGCTGAAGAGCGCTTGGAACTAACTGAAGCAACAGTCGATTTGGCTGAATCATTAGAAAAAAAAGGGATAGCTCCTATGGATGCAGTTCACTTAGCTTTAGCTTCAGTGGCCAGAGCAGATTTTTTCACATCCTGTGATGATAAACTGTTAAAAAAAGCACAATCGATGGAAAATCTTGATTGTAAAATCATTTCCATTCTTAATCTGATATCGGAGGTCATCAAATGACAACAATTCAACCAATTTCTGAGGTTACAGAGCGGGCTACAAATACTTTGATCAAGGAACTTGGAATTGTGGATACAATCCGTTTTTTGAATCAGTTTCGAGCCGGTGCTGGTAACTATACAGAAGAACGGCATCAACTGTTTAAAGGTATGTCTGTCAAAGACATAGTTGGTGAAATCAAAGCACAGCAAGAAGTGAATGTCTGATCAAGCGGTTCCATGGGGGGGCAAAAACCTCACACCTTTGGAATATGGAGAACCTTTATAAAGATTATTTAACGCCGGGAGGAAAACATTCCGTGCATGAATTTTCAGGCTTCAGCATGACAAATACCCCTCTTCATGTCACCTGCGCCATCATCGAACAGGACGGCCGGGTGCTGGCTGTCCAGAGAAGACCCGGCCTCTCTGGATTGGGCCGATGCGGATCTGCCTGTCCTGGCATCTTATTGCCGGTTTGCAGGACAAGGGCAGGTGACATCATGAGTTCCCGCCCTGGTCCCGGCTCCATGCCAAGACCTGGCATTTCCGGCGGGATTCCGGGCTTTCCACCGCCTGCATCGGTTCGGCCAACATGTCCCATGCCGCCATGACCAGCGGCCTGGAATGGAACCTCAAGGTCTTAGCTTTTGACAGCAAAGAGCTGTAACTGCCGGCGCATTCACTCATAAAGCCGGTTGAGCGCTTCGATCTCTGATGTAATCATCTCCTTCAGACTTTCAGGTGCCAGCACCCTGGCTTTTGTCCCCCAGCTGAGCACCCAGATCCGGATATCATGGAGGCCCGCGGTCTGAGCCGTGAAAATAATGGACCCATCCGGCTGGTCGATGATTTCCTGTGAAGCATGCCACTGCCTTTCCTTGATGTGCATGGCAGCTTCAGGGGAAAACCAGATTTTCACCCGGGTCATTCTGCCATGAAACACCCCGAAGCTGGACTGGAGATAATCATCGATCGCAAAGTCTTCAGGAGCAGTGAAAGATTCATCAGAAACGTCAATGTCCCTGATCCTGTCACAGGCGAATGTCCGGATCTTTTTTCGCAATTGGCAATGGCCGGTCATGTAGAAGGTGCCGTTGGCAAACCAGATGTTATAAGGGGACACCCGGCGGCAATCAAAAAATCCCTGCCAAAATACAGGGCGGTCAGCTCGGTCATGGACAATGGCATGGAGATACTCTTCCGGGATTCCAGCATGAACCACAGGCTTTTGCCGCCTTGTTTTTCATCGTAAACGGGAAACCCCGCAGTCTGGAGGGCTTCAAGATCCCGGTAAATCGTCCGGGTATGGCACGCCAGCCGGTCTGCAATGTCGGCAACAGATCTGCCGGTTTTCGTATCGATCAGCATCTGGAGAATTTTCCACTGCCGTCCTAACTGGTCTCCCCTGGCCATATCCGGGCTCCTTGAAAATCCCTGAGAAAAACTGATGTGACCATATCATGACAAACCGATTTGGGCACGAAAAAAAAATTCAGATGTGACCGATGTGAAAATTTGATTGCCTCTGCAATATCTTCTTTTTTCAATCCTGCCTTTTTTTACGGCACCTCCTTTGAGTCCATTGGAAAAGAACAGGACCATCAAGCGGATGCTGCACCACAGGAGCAGCCCATGTCCGGGGATCCGTACGCGTATTATGCCGGCATGTCAGATTTCCAAACACTTGGAAAGGATTGGACGTGCCAAAAAAACATCTGCATGTCGCCTGCGTTGGGAAATAGTTGATTTTTCTAACTATCAATGATAGTTGCAGTTGATAACGAGTGAGAAAGAATGAGAATTTGTAATCTTGGGAGATTGGCAAAATTTATTTTGTGTTGACATATATCCAATTTTTCATTAGATTGATTTTAACTGTGCCCAAACCGCTAATAACGACTCCGGTTGTTATTAAGTTTGGGCCTTCTTGTTTCAGGAGGAGCTGTTTTCTCAATGAGTCCTCTTTTGCCACCCAAGCCTCATAAAAGTTACTCTGAATTGGTAAACCTCCTCATTTCAAGAGGAATGATTGTTCCAGACAAAAATCGGGCAGAAAGGAAGCTTTCTCAAACCGGATATTCTGAAACAGTGGCTCCAGACAATCAACATACTTCGCAACAAATGTGCCCACCATACAAGAATATGGAACAGCTCTTACGGAAATCCGCTGCCTACAATCAAAAATTCATATTTCAATACGTTGAATCTTGACAGGAACGCACGGAAAAGAATGTTTGGTATGATTTGTATTTTGTGGTTTCTCGTAAAAAAGATCGGCCCCAGCTCTGGC
Organism: Desulfotignum sp.; assembly: GCA_034522435.1. GTDB lineage: Bacteria > Desulfobacterota > Desulfobacteria > Desulfobacterales > Desulfobacteraceae > Desulfotignum. Next base: position 16,089 of record JAXHLJ010000012.1, on the reverse strand, counting down.
TGGCTGGATAATGTTCGGGAAGTCATCAACTCAAAACCCTCAATGGACAGCTGCCCGAATACTGCAATGGGTTTCCCGGACAATTCAGGGTTTCCAAAAATCCCGGATTTTTAACAGGTAGCGGTATTCTTCCATGCCGGCAATGGGGCAGCGGATTTTCCAGAACCGGTTTGCCGCTGAGATCCGGCCGGATGCGCCATCAAATGGCTGGGAATTAAATCCCCGCTCCCACGGGAAATTGCCAAAGAACTGGACATAGATATCGCTGTACACCATCTCCTGCCCAGGGTGACCCATGCCTATCCAACCTTTACCATCACCTTGTATCCCTTTGTCTGCTCGATTATTTCCGGCACCATCACCCTGCACGAGCATGCCGCCGTCACCTGGCTGCCCAGAGAAGATCTGGCGGCCTTGGACTGGGCCGATGCGGATCTGCCGGTCCTGGCATCCTATTGCCGGTTTGCAGGACAAGGACAGGTGACATCATGAGTTCCCGCCCTGGTCCCGGCTCCATGCCAAGGCCTGGCATTTCCGGCGGGATTCCGGGCTTTCCACCGCCTGCATCGGTTCGGCCAACATGTCCCATGCCGCCATGACCAGCGGCCTGGAATGGAACCTCAAGGTCATAGCTTTTGACAGCAAAGAGCTGTAACTGCCGGCGCATTCACTCATAAAGCCGGTTGAGTGCTTCGATCTCTGATGTAATCATCTCCTTCAGACGTGCAGGTTCCAGCACCCTGGCTTTGGCCCCCCAGCTGAGCACCCAGATCCGGATATCATGGAGGCCGGCAGTCTGTGCCGAAAAAATGATCGACCCGTCCGGCTGGTCGATGATTTCCTGTGAAGCATGCCACTGCCTTTCTTTGATGTGAATGGCGGCTTCAGGGGAAAACCAGATTTTCACCCGGGTCATTCGGCCATGAAACACCCCGAAGCTGGACTGGAGATAATCATCGATCGCAAAGTCTTCAGGAGCAGTGAAAGATTCATCAGACACCTCAATGTCGCTGATCCTGTCACAGGCGAATGTCCGGATCTTTTGGCGCATCTGACAATGGCCGGTCATGTAGAAGGTGCCGTTGGCAAACCAGATGTTATAAGGGGCCACCCGGCGGCGGGAGGTGGTTTGCCGGCTGACCGCAAAATAGGAGATATCGATGCATTTTTTCTCATCGATCGCCGTGTTGATCTTGTTTATGGTCTCGTCCACGGCCGTATACTGCTTGTATGGCTGCTGCCGGACCCGGAAATTGGTTTCAAACCGTTCAAGAAATGCCTGGTAGTGTTCGGGCAGGGTTTCTTTGATCTTGCTGGATAAGGATTTCAAGGAATCATGAAACACAGAATCCTTGAGGATATTCAAAAAATCCCTGCCAAAATACAGGCCCATCAGCTCGGTCATGGACAATGGCATGGAGATGCTCTTCCGGGATTCCAGCATGAACCACAGGCTTTTGCCGCCCTGTTTTTCATCGTAAACAGGAAACCCCGCGGTCTGGAGAGCTTCAAGATCCCGGTAAACCGTCCGGGTATGGCACGCCAGCCGGTCTGCAATGTCGGCAACAGATCTGCCGGTTTTTGCATCGATCAGCATCTGGAGAATTTTCCACTGCCGTCCTAACTGGTCTCCCCTGGCCATATCCGGCCTCCCTGATGAAAAATGGTGTTGCCCATATCATTGCAAAATCTTCCGGACACAAAAAAATTGAAACAGTGTGACCGGATCTGTCACACCCTTGTGTTATTAAAAAAATCAGGATAAGACAACAATTTAATGGAGGCAATCATGGTTGAGCTATTTTTACTGATGATTTTCAATCTCCTGTATCCGGATAAAAATAAGGCCGGTTCATCCAAAGATAACATGAATACGGCTGCCGCTTTTTTCTACGGCACTTCTTTTGAGTCCATTGGAAAAGAAACCAACCTCCACCCGGATAAAACGCCACAGGAACAACAGACCGTGTCCGAAGATCATTGCGATTATTGTGATGATTGGCTGGATTGGTAACCAAAACTTTTTTCTTTTTCACTAATTCTGTCAATCAGGTTAAAAATATAAACCGCTTCATTTGAAAAGGAGATTGAAATGTTAATCAATGAACTTGAAATAGCAATCAATGGTTCAGTGACCGATTGGAAAGATTACCTCGAAGCAGATGTGAAAGCAGCACTTAGAATGGCCAAAATCGGGGGAGGGCAAAAAGGATTTACTGAATGGTTGATTCAACGGATCAAAAAGAATGGACAGGATGGATGGTGGTATCCAAGTACTTTGTTTCGATCTTTTGACAAAAAGGTGGAAGATGCGAATCAAATAAGGGCCAAAATACGCGCAGCCACGGACGGAAAATGTCCTTTCATCGGAAGAAAGGCTTGGAACAAAAAGGAGAATAAAGAAATATTCCGTGAATGGATATCCGAAAACAACGACCTCGTTGAGCAGGCTCTCAAATTGAATGAGGGAATTGCCGAATCGAGCTCTGCGGATTCAAATGGCAGCTATTACCCCCCACCAAAGAAGATTGTGAGGCGGCCATCCGCCAGCTCAGTGATGAAGATGTGCATGCCACAACTGACCAGGTCCTGGATCGGATAGAGAAAAATGTGGCATCACGGGGGATAACTTTGAAACCCAACTGGCGCATGATTACGGAAGAAAACATGAAAATATGGAGCAGCTGAATTGTCTGGGCCAGGAACAAACGACAGAATAAGATTCGGATTTGTTAAATCATTAATTGGAGGTGTGAGATGAGTTTCAACCGCAATAAAGATGAAGACCGCTACAATACCAGACAGATGGTGAATAAAGATCCTGAAAATTTTTCCGGAAAAAACTGGCTCGACCATTCCGGCACATGTCGCCAAAATCGATGCTAATGTTGTTGCAAGGTGGGAGTTATGACAGAATTAGCTCACAAGTAGCCGTAGAAAACATCATTCACGTTCGCAGCCATACTGACAATCATCTTAAAACCGATCATGGACTTGCATATTGAAAAAATAATGATGGCATCTATATTTTCTCTGTATGCCGTGATGCTGAAACAGGTAATCGTGCCAAATCCAAAGAAGAAACCGGGCAAAATGTGTATCTTCCCACCAAGAGGACTGTGAATCGGCCATCCGCCAGCTCAGTGATGCCAAAATGCGCAGGCCCGAACTGAACAGGTCCTTGACAGAATAGAGAAAAATGTGAAATCCAAAGGTATGGCGCTGAAATCGAACTGGCGCATGCTCACGGAAGAAAACATGATAATCTGGAGCAGCTGAACCCTTTTTTCCAGGAGGAAACTTGTCATTTACACAGAATGGAGGCGTATGGAAACCGGCTATGGACCCAAACAATATATATGATTTTTTCCAGGACAAACAGTTCTTTTTTTCAAAGGAGATCCTGACCCGGTATTACCTGTCCCTGAAAACCAAGCCGGTTGTGATCCTGACCGGTATTTCAGGGACGGGAAAAACCAAAATCGCCCAGGTCTTTGCCGATTATGTCTGCCGGGATGACAGTGATCAAGGAAAGGCCGACAGGATAGCCTTTGTTCCGGTCCGTCCCGACTGGATGGACAACAAGGGAATTCTGGGATACTACAACATCCTGGATGAAACCTATCACACCACCAAAGTCCTGGACCTGATCCTGGCCGCAGAGCAGCACCCGGAAAAGCCGTATTTCATTATCCTGGATGAAATGAACCTGGCCAAGGTGGAGCATTATTTTTCCGATTTTCTGAGCATCCTGGAAAGCCGGACACCCGATAACCCCCAAGGTATGCCTATGGTGCTTCATTCTCTGGAAAAGGTGCAAACACTTGCAGGTAAGTCGATTCCGGGCAGCATCCATATACCTCCCAATGTGTTTTTCACCGGCACGGTGAATGTGGATGAATCCACCTATATGTTCAGCCCCAAAGTGCTGGACCGTGCCAATGTGATCGAATTCAATGATGTGGATTTGAAACAGTATGCCGGCGGTACGGCGCCTTCCCGGTCCGCCCATATGGTCCTGGCGGATGAAAATGTCCGGGAAGCCCTGGATACCCGGTCATCTTGTTGTTCAAAAACCGATTTCCATACATTCAATCAGGTGGATCATGGCAGCGATATCTTAGGAGAGATGCTGGAAATACTCCAAAAATACAACATGCACTTCGGCTACCGGGTCATCAATGAGGTCAGCCGGTTTGTCAACCTGTGCCGCAATGAAGTGCAGCACTTTGACCTGCATACAGCCATGGATGTCCAGATTCTCCAGAAAATCCTGCCCAAAATGCACGGCACCCGGGCCAGGCTGGAGCAGCCCCTGACCGACCTTCTGTCTTTCTGCAATCAGAGCAGCACCCGGTTTCCCCGGTCTGCACAAAAGATTTCACGGATTCTGGATCAGTTGTCCATCCAGGGATACGCCAGTTTCATAGAGTAAGATGCAGATGTTTGCCTATGATTCCATCTTCGACCTGGCATTGAGCGATTCCCCTTTTTTTCCGGAAAAAGATGCACTGCCTGTATTTGATACAGATACCGGTCCCATTGCCGTGGATGAGGGCAAAAATTATTTTATCAAATTTTATGCCGGCGATATTCCCGGCTTTTTTGACACAGCACCCTTTTACAAGCGGCAGTTCCATGGAGGTGTCTGGGAAGTGGGGTTCAACAATTTCGTCGGGCTTTCCCGGATCGGTGCCCTGCGCATCGATATTCAGAACAAAAAAATCTCAAACAGCATGTACATGGCCATGCTCGATGAACTGGCCGAACAATATGCCGGCCTGGTCTTCAGTTTCGGCACCCCTGCCGGCCAGCACTATTCAAAATCAGGCACAGGCCGGGACCCGGCATTCATCGAATACCTGTTTCTGAAAAAATACCTGAAGGATGGTTCGCCGGATATCGATGCCATTTCAGAGATTTTTTGCCACGACCCCCACCGGAAAATCGAAAAAGACTGCCGGCCGTGTGATATCCAGGAATGCACGGCTGTCAATGCAGCCATTGCGGGCATGATGCTGAACGGTCCCATGGCCGTGTTGAAGCAGCCGCATCCATTACAGACAACGGCCCTGGCCCGTATCCTCATGCACAAAACAAACAAAGCCCTGTACCCGCAAACCGCGGCAAGGGAATCCAGGTTCCAGACATTTGACACCCATGAAAACCGGTTCATCAAATTTTTCCTCCAGGAACTGCTGTGGAAAATCGAGGCCATTGCAAAAGCGCTGAACCCGGCCACATCCAGTTATTTCAATCCGGATATCGGCGACTGCCTTACATTCCTGAAAAACAGCATCCATCATTTTCTGGCCCATAACATGTGGCGGGATGTCGGGATCATGCAGTTTGTTCCGGTCAATTCCCAGGTACTCCAGAAAAAAGAAGGATACCGCCAGCTGTTTTCACTGTATTCCCTTTTACAGCTGGCAACCCGCTGTGATTTTCTCCAAACCGATTTCAAAAACCTGATCGAGATCAAAGATGTGCCGACCCTGTATGAATACTGGTGTTTTTTCCAGATCAAATCGATCATGGATACCTTTTCCACACCCGCAGCCATTGACCGGTTCGTTTTTGAAAACCCGGTCGAACACAAACTGACCCCGGGCTTGTGCATCACATACCAGGATGGTATGAAGCTGTTCTTCAATAAAGGATATGCCGGCTCTTCGGGTGTGGATGATCCGGATGCCGCCATGGAGTCATACCGGACCGGCCCCAGCTATTCACAAACCTTTATCCCGGATATTGTTGTGGAAAAGGCGGGGAAAAAACTGATTTTCGATGCCAAATATAAAGGAAGAAAAGGCAATGGCGGGTTTTACGGCGGGGATGACGACGGCCTTGTCTGGACCTGGAAACCCGAAGATATCAACAAAATGCACACCTACCGTGAAGCCATAACCAATGTTGCCGGCAGTTTTGTTTTATTTCCGGGTGCCGCGTCCATCATCTATCCTAAAAACGGTCCCGGACAGGATGTTTGAAGGTGTCGGCGCATTCTCTCTCCGGCCGGATTCGGCGGATTCACCAGACAACACAACCAGAAAACATATCCGCACAGTGCTGTCTGAATTTCTTGCCGATACACCATCTTGAAAAATAGTTTTCTTTTTTGAAATTGCTTTACCGGGGATGAAACATCTGATATGGAAGCAAGTCAGATATTGAATCGCTAAACTGATCTGGATTTGCTTTATATTCGAATGATATCCAGATAGTTGTGAAATCATAAAGGGAGATAAATAATATGTATGACCGCATTTTAAACCGAATGCGGGAAGCAATCCGAACTCGGAATTATGTCATGACCTTGCATGCCGAAGAAGAAATGAATGATGATAACCTATCGATTTTTGACGTCGAGCGAATTATACTTACTGGAAAAATAATTGTACGGCAAGAAGATAAGGAAATGGCAGAATGGAAATATCTGATCGAAGGTGATACAATATCAAATGCAATGGCAATTGTTGTATCTAAATTGGCCATAACCGGTAAATTGGTTGTTATCACGGTATATAAAACATGAGGTGCAAAATGATTTGTGATATTTGTGGAAAAGAAGACGTCCAGATTCGTCACGTAACTCGTAGTTATGGTAAAGGAAAAGATTTGTTGGTTATAGAGAATATTCCGGTTGTGCATTGTCCTAAATGCAAAGAAACTTATTTGACAGCAGATACGCTTCATGAGATAGAAAGGATAAAACTGCATCGACAAAGTTTTGCCAAGGAACGCCCGGTACCGGTCGCTGCCTTTAGCTGAATATTCTTCTGTTTTTGCTGAAAAAGCCTAATTCAACCGATGTGAAAATTTGATTGCCTCTGCAATATCTTCTTTTTTCAATCCAGCCTTTTTTTACGGCACTTCCTTTGAGTCCATTGGAAAAGAACAGGACCATCAAGCGGATGCTGCACCACAGGAACAGCCCATGTCCGGGGATCAATCCGACTGTGATGACTGGCTGGATTGGTAACCAAAGCGTCTGTGACAGATTGGAAAGATTACCTTGAAGCAGATGTAAACGCAGCGATTAGAATGTCCGAAACAGGGGGAGGGTAAAAAGGGGGGAAGCCCATGCAGAAAGACAAAACCAGCCGGTTGATCTACTCGGCATCAGACTTGGTCAATTTTACGTTGTGCCCCTCCATTACCCTGTATGACCTGCAAAATCTGGAAACACCCCTGGAAAAGGCGGAAGACGACCCCTATACAGAAATATTGCAGGAAAAGGGAATCGCCCATGAAAAGCAATACCTGGACCGGCTGATAAAATCCGGCCATACCGTTGCGGATATCGCTTCCATGCCCGGTGGTTCAATCCCGGAGCTGGTTGAAAATACCGTTGCCGCCATGACCGAAGGGGTGGATATCATTTATCAGGCATGCTTGCAGGTAGAGGACCGGATCGGCCACATCGATTTTCTGGAAAAGGTGGATAATCCTTCCCGCCCGGGCCGTCATGCCTATGAAGTCACGGATACGAAACTGTCCAAAAAAGCAGCCCCCAAACATATTGTCCAGCTGTGTTTTTATTCCGAGCTGCTGGAACACTTCCAGGGATCCCTGCCGGAATATGTTCACCTGAAACTGGGGACGGCCGGCAGGAATCGTTTTATCTCCAGGACTATTACGCCTATTACAAAATCGTCAGGTCCCGGTATGAGCGGTTTTTATCTGAAAAGCCTGCGCATTATCCCATCCCGTGCAGCCACTGCGGATACTGTTCATGGCAGCATCTGTGCACAGACAGGTGGATACAGGATGACCACCTGTCCCTGGTGGCTGATATCAGGAACGCCCAGATCAAAAAACTGGAAGATGCCGGTATAAAAACCCTGGCCGCATTGGGCACACTGCCCAAAAAAACCCGCATTCCCGGCATGCATGCCCTGACATTGCAGACATTGCGGGAACAGGCCGGGCTCCAGCTGAAAAAAAGGGAAACCGGGCAGAACATCCACCAGCTGCTTCCGGTTGAACCGGGGACCGTCCGTGGATTCAACCGGCTGCCGGAACCCCACCCCGCAGATCTGTACTTTGACATGGAGGGCGATCCTTTGGAGGATGACGGGCTCGAATACCTGTTCGGGATCTATTTTCATGACAACGGGCACCCGGTTTTCAAGGATTTCTGGGCTCATGACAAAAAACAGGAAAAGAAAGCCTTTGAGGCGTTCATCGATTTTGTGTGGACCCACCTGAAAAAACATCCTGCCGCCCACATATACCATTATGGCCATTATGAAGAAACCGCCCTGAAACACCTGATGTCCGAGCACGGCACCCGGGAATTTCAGGTGGATCAGCTGCTCAGAAACCATAAACTGGTGGACCTGTACAAAGTGGTCAAGCAGGGCCTGAGAATCTCAGAATCCAGCTATTCCCTGAAAAAGGTTGAAAACTTTTACATGGAAAAACGAAAGGCCGAGGTTGTCAGTGCCGTGGAAAGTGTCATTTTCTATGAAAAATGGAAACTCACCCAGGACCCGGCCATACTGGATTCGATCCGAAACTACAATGAAGATGACTGCCGGTCCACATCCCTGCTGCACACATGGCTGTTGTCCATCAAGCCGGCATCGGCTGCCTGTTTTTTTGAGCAGCCGGCCGAATCCGTTGAAGACACCGCACCGGACAGCGCCATCACCGAATATGAGCAGGAACTGGCCCGGATGCGGGATGCCCTGGCCGAAAACCTGCCGGAAAACAGGGAAGACTGGAGCCCGGACGATGCCCTGTTTCACCTGGCCGGCCTGCTGCTGGACTTTTACCGCAGGGCGGACAAGCCTGCCTGGTGGGCCATTTTTTCCCGCATGGAAATGAATGAACAGGAGCTGATCGATGATCCTGAATGCATCGGCGGCATGACCCTGTGCCGCCCGCCCCACAGGGACAAAAGATCCCTTGTCTATACCTATACGTTCCCGGACCAGGAATACAAACTCCGGGAAGGTCAAAAATGTACGCAGACCGATACCGGTATGTCCCTTTCAGACATCCAGCAACTCGATGCCCAAAAAAACCGGGTGGTCCTGAAAATCGGGATGACCCGGCCCCAGCCGCCGCAAAAGCTGTCCATCGGTCCGGGAACGCCCATCAACTCCGGGGTGCTGAAAAAGGCCCTGTTCCGCTTTGCCCAAAGCCTGGTGGACGGCTCCCGGCGTTACCGGGCCGTTGAACAGATTCTCAAAAAAGCGTATCCAGCGTTCAGCCATATTCCTTCCAAAGAAAAAATCATCGATACCGGCAAAGACCTGATCCATGAATCCATCCATGCCGTGGCCAATCTCGATCACAGCTATCTTTCCATACAGGGACCGCCCGGCGCCGGAAAAACCTTCACTGCCGCACACATCATCCTGGCCCTGATGTCACAAGGCAAAAAGATCGGTGTTTCTTCCAACAGCCACAAAGCCATCAACAACCTGCTCTCCGGCATTGAAACATATGCACACAAACAGGGTGTCACTTTTACCGGCATCAAAAAATGCAGCCATGCCAGCAAAGACTCCCATTTGAACGGGACCATCATCGCGGATGTGACCAGCAACGAAGAAGCCATGGATGACGCGGTGGATCTGGTGGGCGGCACTGCCTGGTTTTTTGCAGACCCGAGAAATGACCAGCGGTTCGACTACCTGTTTGTGGATGAAGCCGGACAGGTCTCTCTGGCCAATATGGTGGCCATGGCCGTGAGTGCAAAAAATATCGTGCTGCTCGGGGACCAGATGCAGCTGGGCCAGCCCATCCAGGGCCGGCACCCGGAAGACTCCGGCGAATCGGTCCTGGATTTCCTGATGGACGGGTATGCAACAGTCCCGGAAAACAGGGGGATTTTCCTGCCCAAAACCTATCGGATGCACCCGGACATCACCCGGTTTATTTCCGAGGTATCCTATAACGGCCGCCTGACAGCAGAAACACAAAGTGCCGGCCAGGGCCTGATTTTCCAAGGCCCCAATGATTTCAACCTCCCTGAAACCGGGATCAGATTCATCCCCTGCCACCATGATGCCTGCTCCCAGTCCAGTATCGAGGAAACCGAAGTGATCCGGCAGTTGATCCCCTGGCTGGAAAAACAGTCTTTCCGCACCAAAACCGGCGATATCCTGCCGGTGACACTGGATGACATTCTCATTGTAGCACCCTACAACATGCAGGTGAACCTGCTTCAAAAAGAATTGCCCCCCGGCGCCAGGGTCGGCACTGTGGACAAATTCCAGGGACAGGAGGCGGAGATTGTCATTGTTTCCATGACCACCTCCAGCCAGGAATACCTGCCCCGGTACCTGGATTTTCTGTTCAGCAGAAAACGGCTCAATGTGGCCCTGTCCCGGGCCAGATGCCTGGCCATACTCGTTGCCAATCCCCGGCTGCTGGAAACTGCCTGCAATACTGTTGAGCAGATGGGGTTGATAAATACCCTGTGCCGGGCGTATTATGGGGTATTTCTGATTGCCGCACACCTGGAGCGGATTAACAGAGCCTGGAAATCCTGATAGTCAATTTGCAATAAGGATGTGCATTGATGAGCTCCTGCTGGAACCGGATCGATGCCAAAATCAGCTGTTAACGGCGTGCTGCATGTTTACCAATATCAATGCCTATGGCCTGCTGATCACATTCCAGAAAACCAAAAGAAGTTCCCTGATGACCATGATGGTGCAGTAATCCCTATCAGCATGTCCCTTCTGCACTGGGAATCCCAGTTCAACACAGCCCTGGATTTGCCCACAGGACAGAATCTGGTGCATCACACAGTCTGGGAGCACACCATTTGGTGTTCGCCAGGGATTGGAAATAACACAATGGTCACTCGGTTCCGTCTCTCCTTGTTTCGGGTGGGAGAGCATCTCAACCACGAGAGTTGAAAAGCCCTCCAAGATAATGAGGCGCTGTGATATGATGCCTGGTAGGGGGTGTTTGAGAATAAGAGGGTGGGTGATGGAATTGATGCACCTTGAAAAATCCTTTTCCTTTTTTTTTTAATTTGCTTTACCCAGGAGGAAACATCTGACATATGGAACAAAATCAGTATATTGAGTCGCTGAACTGATTTGAATTTCTTTTAAATTTGAATCTTATACAGACAGTTATGAAATCATAAGTGGTATCTATCTGTCGAATAATAGGCCACAAGGTTATGGAGGCAAAAATGGGGCGGTTTGTATCTCCCCTAGAAACCAGCATTACAAACTACGTCAACCTTTGACTGATGGTGAACTAGCTGCGCTTTATTTTTTCCATTTTGCGGCATTTACCAGAAGAATGGGAAATTTATATCCAACCCCACTGAATGGATTATGACCAGATTTTGTTTGACTTGCTAAGGTCGGCATCGCTGTCTTTGAAAATAAAGGACTGGGGATTTAAGTGCCATGCGGTACTGGACAGAAGAAGAGTGGGGAAAACCCCTGTATACTCCTTGCATCAAAGGAGGAGAAGCAATTTTCGCTTCAAAGCGATAATCCTGTTAAAGTACATACATATAAGCAGGAAATATTTAATCTTTATCGTCCGCGTTTGCAGCAGCGGTTTGGCTTCGCTGTCATAACTGCCGGAGTAATTTTTCCTTACGAAAACGAAAACACAGTAAAACGATTGTTTGACAAATCACTAATAATCTGAGGGATGACTCAGTATCCTGAGTACAACCCATTATCAGGAGCCGAATCCTTCATTCTGGCGACCTTAAAGTGGTCTTCCAGAAGGGCTTCGAGAACAGTCCGCGTGATGTACCGATGACATGAAAGATACTCAGGAATTGGCTCATAGAGCCAGATTTCGCAGAAACGCAACGAAGAACATGGGAATGATAGCAATCAGCTATCCCTTGTGATATCCAGAACACAATCGGGATATTGGCGTATCAAAGGCCCCAGCTGGCTCCGGGAAGCTCTCTGTTTTAGCTGCCCGTGCATCAGAGTTGCTAAAGAAAACAAATATTTGTTGTAATGTTCAATATCACCCTGCTGCATTACTTAATGGATATGGCCGTTACGGGAATTTTGGCTAAAACTCAGAAAGCTCGTCACTCGCTAAACTTTCACCACTGGTGTAAAAGAATTTGTGAAGAGTGCCATAGTTAGAAGAATATTTAGCTCTTTGGAAAAGGAATTCACGAGCAAAATTCTTCTCAAATTGCAAAAGGTCCTAGAACTATCTATCAGAATTAGTTGCCTCACTTCAGACAATCCCAGAAACTGAGGCTTGTCCAAAAACATGATGCGGTTTTGGTTGATGAGGAGGAACTTTCTTCGAAGCTGGTGGAATGCTTAGAAGAAAGTTTGTCGGAAGGGGGGAAATGCTCGATAGTTGCCGATGAGTCGCAAGATATATGAAACTGCAGATTTATGGACTGATGAGGCAATGCACTTAGCAGGTTTCCTGGTGGCCGTGGGCTGAACTTAAGATTAGCTATCGTTTACGACTAAAATGCATTAGAAGCGGTACGCGCTTTTGATATCAGTTTCTCCTAAGGAGACGCCGGATATGCCTGAACCTGCGCAGAAGAAGCGACTTTTCCTCGTCTATTTAAAAAAGTGGATACATACTACCCCAGATAAAGCCATATCGTCGTGAGCATGCGATCTTAGATATGGCTCCTGAGCAAGTCCAGGTCTTGCAATTTCAGATATTACTTTCCTTTCCAAATAATTACGTTGGTCGCATCATCGACGTTAAATAGAACGGAATGAACGCTGTACATACATATAGAAACTGACATCGAAGTATCAAAGGCGCAAAAACTTGGGTTTCCATGGGAGATGTGCTAGGATTAGCTACAACCTTGCATAGTTTTAAAGGCTGGGAGCGGCTCGCGTGCGCTTGCGCAATTCTTCAGAGGCGAGTTACGAAAAAACTTAGCATTAATTTATATGGTATCTACAAGGCTCAGCTATAAAAAGGTAGTTATATGCAGTCGGTGTTGGCGCCGAGAATTGAAAAATTATGAAAATCTTTGGGATTATAAAGGAAGTGTAGCTTAGACAATTGGGCCTAATAAAGCCATAAACTTGGGAACCTTAAAAAGCGCCGCATTACTCTGCTTCTTAGCGTCGGTTACGGCGTGGTCAACCGATTTTTTGGAAAAAATTAAAAAGATATTAGGCAAGTCTGCGACACCTCTCGTTCCGTGTCAGGTTATAAACCACCGTCCCGGAAAATCGGATACTGCTCATCCTCTGTTTTTTTTTCAACAACAATATCCTGGTAGGCCGGATTGTCCCACGTGAAAATCGAGGCACGTCCCACTTCCCGGACGGCGTTCGACCGCCACCTCCCTGCTTGAAGCGTGGGAAAAAATCACCCAATTACCAAATATCCCTCCTGGCTGGCGGTGCCGGTGGGGATCACAGCAGCACAACAGCAGTCGCCTTCTGGATGGTCGGAGCCATGGAATCACCTGCCACCTGGACCAAATAGCGTTTTCGCTCAAGCCGCGGCTGGACTTCCACCCAGTCGATGTGGTCACCGAGGACGGCCGTGACCCACATCAAACCCCTGCAAGGTTCGCCGGCGGAAGACGGCCGACCAGGGGCAGGGCCGTCCGAACGGGCGGCCGGGATCTTCGAACGGGATGGACGTCTATGCTTCGGGTTCGGTTTCGGAGGGCGCTGCAGGGGTGTCCTGCGGGGATCTGCCAGGAATCCCGCAGGTCGATTCATCGGCAGGCCGCCGAGGTCCTGGTAGTACCTTCTCCAGGCTGTTGAAGTACAGGGTGTTTGATCGCGGGACCAGGTCCCGGCTGGCGTCCGGACCTCCCGCCAGGGCGTCGGCAGAGGCGATGCGTTCGAGGTCTTTTGCAGCGGTAGAGGAACCGTTTACGTCTAAATTTTCAAAGGAATTCTGGAGGAGGCTGGTTTTCAAGAAGGCATGATCATCGAGCTTTTTGGGCGCCTGCGGGTAGGGCAGTTGGATTGGTCCACCTGCGATCCGCTTTTAGTTGGTTGCGCAAACGCAACAGAATCATCCACCAGGCGATCCAGGTCGCACTCTCCGCTGCTCGGTCGCAATCCACAGGGTCAGGAGCATGACTATTTTGTAGGACATGGTGACGATGAAATTTCAAGGAATTCAAAAACTCATCGTACTGGGTGGTATCGTCCATGGCTTCAGTCTCGAGGTCCTGCCGATCCGGTCCACCTGGTCCGGCAACAAAATAGTCATCTTGCGGCCCAGAAGGCACGGGGTGATGGCCCGGAAGATCCAATTGTTTTCGACCCACGCCCTGACCGTGCCCGTGGACGAACAGTTCCCGGGCCAGCTGTTCATCGTCCAGGCGGTCCGGACATCATTTTCAAAGGTGAAGACGTTGATCTGCTCAATGGTCCGGGCGTCCGATAAAGCCTGCGAGGGCACCACCCTCCGGACAATGGGGCGCTGTTTTGGTACCAGGATGTCGGCCAGGGTTTGCACGCCCTACGCCCAGCAGGGCGTGGATGGACCAGGCCTGGCTCCGACAACCCGCCCATGGCGCCGTAATCGTCCACCACATCGATGACGTACAACGATTCCTTGCCCGGAAGTGTCCGGTGCCCCGGCCCAGCTGCTGGTGTAGAGCACCTTGGACATGGTGGGCGGGCCACGACGATCATGCATGTCCGGGGAAATCCCAGGCCTTCGTTGAGCAGCGAGCAGGTGGCGAGGTACTGCACGCTACCTTCCTGGAAGGCCAGGTATGTTTTTCAGACCGGAAATCTTTGCCGCTGACCATTTCGGCGGATATGCCGTGGTGCCGGAGCAGGGCTGCCATGCGCCGGGCGCGCTGGACCGACACGCAAAAAACCAGTCCCGTTTCGGTAGGGCAGGCCGTCGTCGGTGAAATAGCGGGTCAGGTGTTCACGATCAGCTGGTCCCGGACGGGACAACCACCCGCGCTGGAGGTCAATGTCACGGTAGTCCTGGCCGCGCTCAACCGGACCTCGCTCAGATCCATGTCGCCTTCGATCCTGCAAGGCCGGATGGGCGAGCAGGCCCTGGCGGATGGATCGAGCAGGCCCTAGGTCGGTGTCGTACGTGCCGTAGAGTTTCCAGGCTGCGGTCATCCGGGCGCTGGCGCGCCGCCGTGAACCCATCAGGTGGAGGGCCGGAAGGACTGAATCACCTTCTGGACCGGCCTGGGCCACGCTGTGGTGGGCTTCGTCCACGGCAATGGAGTCGAAGGCGCGGCTGTCAAACCGGTTGTAGTGGCGGCTCATCCAGGCATAGGTCTGGATGGTGATGGTCTGCAGGGCGGGAGCAGGCCGTGGTTGGGCAGGGCTCTCCGCAACTCCAGCGACGGGTCCTCCTCCGGCAGCTGCCGGCGGGGTCATGACCAGGGCCCGGGCCGTGCTGGCCTCGTGCTGCAGCTGGGGATCAGGATTTCGGTTTCGCCGGTGCCCGCGGAACCACCGAGAAAAGCGGATTTGCGGTAGACCGCCTTCCGCCTGGATGGTGTCCAGGGCATTTCCTGGTGATCAGCAAAGTGAAAAAATTCCGGCAGCATGCTGATCGGCCGAGCAGAAGCCGCGGCAGGATCGCCGCAAACAGTTTCATCATCGATGCAGTCTTTCCGTGGACGTCACGGCTTGGATGGACGATCTGGAACACCTTGATGCCGTATGCGGCCGAGAGTTCTGCTTGATGAGCTGGCTTTTCGGACGGCTTTGCCACCACTACGGGTGCGTCGTTCCCCGTTCAATGGCCAGCTCCCCGGTCCGGGTGCGGATATCACCCACCTTGTCCGGCCGTTCATATCGACGACCGGGTTCGGCCACCCCGGTCCAGGCCTTGCCGCAGCAGTTGATAAACGCCGCTCCTACAGAGCCTCGGCACGGTGGGGTCGACGTCGTGCCAGTTCCGGTGGCGGCCCTTTGTCTGGATGCTGTCTTCGGCAAACTCTTTGTTCAGCAGGCGGTCCAGGGTGCGGCATGCATGGGCCAGGTCTTCTGGGGTGTCGGCCATGAACCGGAGCAGTCCCTGGTACGGTGCATCAGGGCATTTTGTTCCTTGGTGTAGAGGGCAGAGGCAAACGGATACCGGCTGTCGCAGATCCCGGTGATCCAGGAGCAGGGCCTGGCGGGTGGCGGGATTGACGAA
>JAXHLJ010000011.1:0-84139 GCA_034522435.1 Desulfotignum sp. | reverse complement strand
TTAATTTCCTTGAAAATATTTGACAAAGAAGATCAAAATGGTTTAACCATTAGGCATAAATTGATAACCAGTGCAGAAACGGGATTTGTTATGTTCAAACGCGCCAAACAGAGCCGGGTTTTTCAGGACGTGGTAGACCAGATACAGGAGGCCATTTTGACCAAAAAACTGGCCCCCGGTACCCGGCTGCCTGCGGAACGGGACCTCAAGGAGATGTTCAACACCAGCCGGGGCACCCTTCGGGAGGCGCTGCGGGTCCTGGAACAGAAAGGATTGATCGAGATCAAACTGGGGGTGAACGGCGGGGCCATTGTCAAGCAGATCGACACGGATCCCCTCATGGAATCTTTGGCCCTGCTGATCCAGTCCGGTAATGTGTCCCTGGCCCATCTGTCCGAGTTCCGTATCAAAATAGAGGGCAGCCTGGTGGAACTGGCCACCCACCGGGCCACCCCGGAAGACATTGAAGAACTCGAACGGATGCAGGCCCGGGCCAGGCGCTTTTTTGAATGTGAGGACTGGGAAAATTTTCTGAAAACCGATGAAGCCATGCATACCTTTATCGGCACCATGACCCGGAATCCCGTGTTTCAGTTTATCCAGAAAAGCATCCATGACAACATTCACCGGTACTACCAGGATTTTCTGCCCATGAACAGTGAACGGACCCTGGAAAACCTCATCGACTTTGACAAGATCATTGCCGCCATGAAAGCAAAGGACGGTACCGCCGCATCCGCCATCATCACCGACCATGTGCAGCGGTTCCATGATAAAATGACAGGAAAGCGCCCCTGAAAACCGTTTCCCTGTATTTAGCTCTTGAAAAAAAACAGGGAAGGCCGTACACTCATTCCGGTCAATAGTTGATTATTTTTTTAATCAGATTTTTATCGGGAGACTTCAATGCAACCCCCTATCAAGCGTGAGACTGTCAAGCAGGAAATTGATAAAATGGGCCTGGCATCCGTGGGCCTGGCGTCCATCCGGGAACTGAACCGGATCGTAAACAACATTGAAAGCGCCACCGGCGATTCAGTTCATCCGCATGGAAATGGGCGTGCCGGGCCTGGCACCGCCGCAGATTGCCGTGGATGCGGAGATTGAGGCCCTGAAACAGGGGGTGGGGTCCAAATACCCGCCATTTGACGGCATTCCCCAGCTGAAAACCGAAATCTCCGCGTTTGTGAAAAACTTTGTGGACATCGATATCCCGGCGGAGTCCTGCTTTCCCACGGTGGGCTCCATGCAGGGCTGCTACATGGCCATGATGTGCTGCGGCCGGCGGATCCAGGGAAAGGACAGAATCTTGTTCATCGATCCGGGGTTTCCGGTGAACAAGCATCAGGCAAGGGTGTTGGGGCTGCCCTATGCCCATTTTGACGTGTATGAATACAGGGGCGACAAACTGGGGCCCAAGCTCGAATCGTTTCTGGAAAAAGGGGATGTGGCCGCGATCATGTATTCCAACCCCAACAACCCGGCCTGGATCTGCTTTACCGACAAAGAGCTTCAAACCATCGGGGAACTGGCCACCAAATATGACTGCATTGTCATGGAGGATCTGGCCTATTTCGGCATGGATTTCCGGAAAAACTATTCCATTCCCGGTGAACCGCCCTTTATTCCGTCCGTGGCCAGATACACGGACAACTACATCCTGTTGATCTCCAGCTCCAAATCCTTTTCGCTGGCCGGCCAGCGCATCGGCATGACCGCCATCCCGGAAAAACTGTTTCATTCCACCGGCACCAACCTCAAGCCGTTTTTCGGCAGCGACCGGTTCGGGTATGCTTATATTTTCGGGGCCATGTATGCGTTGACTTCCGGGGTGTCCCACTCCAACCAGTACGGGCTCCTGGGGCTGCTCAAAGCGGTCAATTCCGGAGAGTTCAATTTTGTGGATCATGTCAAGGAATACGGGGACCGGGCCGCGGCCATGAAAAAGCTGTTCACGGACAACGGATTTGAGATCGTGTATGACATGGATGATGACCAGCCCATTGCGGACGGGTTCTACTTCACCATCTCCTACCCGGGATTCACCGGCGTGGAACTGGTAGAAGAGCTGCTCTACTACGGCATCAGCGCCATCTCTCTGACCACCACCGGCAGCGACCGCCACGAAGGATTGCGGGCCTGTGTGTCTTTGACCGGCAAAGACCAGTTCCCCACCCTTGCGGACCGCCTGGCCAGATTCCAAACCGATCACCCCAAAGGCAGCGACTTCAAAATCATTCACACATGATGCGACCTGTTTGCGACTGAATGGACACCTGAACACGCCCCCACAGATCATCGGATACCGGATGAACGCCAAAGATTTGGTACCAGCCCCGGGGGTACCTTGTGCCCGGACCGTCAGATTCAAAAATCTCGGGCCGGGCACAAGGTACCCCCGAGGGGCGGCGTTCCTCTATGATTTATCCTTATCCTTTTTCTTGAGTTTCCCAGCCATCTGATGCCGCTTCTGGCCATTCAAAACGGTCTTGCGCAGCCGGATGGACTTCGGTGTCACCTCCACCATCTCATCATCGGAAATAAAATGAATAGCCTTCTCCAGCGTCATCTCCCGCACCGGCGTACACACCACATTCTCATCCTTGCCCGACGCCCGCATGTTGGTGAGCTTTTTCTCCTTGCAGGGATTGACATCGATGTCCGAGGCCCGGTTGTGCTCGCCGATGATCATGCCTTCATACACGGGCGTGCCGGGCACGATGAACAGCTGGCCCCGGGGTTCCAGATTGAACAGGGCATAGGGCACGCCCGTGCCCTGGCGGTCCGAGACCAAAGACCCGTTGAACCGCACCGGAAACTCCCCCCGGAACGGCTCATACCCGGCCAGATAGGAATTCATGATCCCGGTGCCCCGGGTGTCGGTGAGAAACTCATCCCGGTACCCGATCAAAGACCTTGACGGAATGGAAAACTCGATGCGGACCCGGCCTTTGCCGTTGTTGACCAGGTTGGTCATCTTGCCTTTGCGGATGGACAGCTTTTCGGTCACCACCCCCAAAAAATCCTCTTCACAGTCCACAAACAGGTGCTCGATGGGCTCCAGCTGCTTTCCCCGGTCATATTTGTAGATCACCCGGGGCCGGCTCACACACAGTTCAAACCCCTCCCGGCGCATGGTCTCGATCAGTATGGCCAGCTGGAGTTCGCCTCTGCCCTTGACCACGAAACTTTCGTCCGTGGCACTGTCTTCCACCTCGATGGCCACGTTTTTCAGGGTTTCCTTGAGCAGGCGCTCCCGGATTTTCCGGGACTGCACATATTTGCCTTCTTTGCCCGCGAACGGGGAATTGGTGATGGCAAACTGCATGAACACCGTGGGTTCGTCCACCGTGATCCTGGGCAGGACCCTGGGATTGTCTTTTGTACAGATGGTATCCCCGATCCTGACATCCTCGATGCCGGACAGCACCACGATATCCCCGGGGTCGGCCCGGTCCACCGGCATCAGGGTCATGCCTTTGTAAGACTGAAGCTTGGTCACCTTCAACGGCATATGACGACCGTTTTCGCCCACGCACACCAAAGATTCGTTGGACGCGGCAGCCCCGTTGAACACCTTGCCCACGGCCAGACGTCCCAGGTAATCGGAATACCCCAGATCCGATACCAGCATCTGAAACGGGGCTTCCGGATCATAGGAAGGCGCCGGCATCTCTTGGATAATGGTATCGAACAGTTCATGCAGATGGGGCACGTTTGCATCCAGATTTCGTTTGACGATCCCGTCTTTGGCAATGGCATAAAAATAGGTGAAATCCAGCTGATCATCCGTGGCTTCCAGATCGATGAACAGGTCATACACCATGTCCAGCACCGCATCGGTCCTGGCGTCTTTGCGGTCGATCTTGTTGATGATCACCATGACCGGCAGGTGGGCCTCAAAGGTTTTTTTCAACACGAACCGGGTCTGGGGCAAGGGGCCCTCCGATGCATCCACCAGCAGGATGGCGCTGTCCGCCATGGACAGGGCCCGCTCCACCTCCCCGCCGAAATCCGCGTGCCCCGGGGTGTCGATAATATTGATCTTCACGTCTTTCCACATCACGGAACAGTTTTTGGCGGCAATGGTAATACCCCGCTCCCGTTCCAGGTCCATGCTGTCCATGAGGCGCTCATCCACCTCCTGGCCCTCTCTGAACATGCCGCTCTGGCGGAACATGGCATCCACCAGGGTGGTTTTGCCGTGGTCCACATGGGCGATGATGGCGATGTTGCGCAGCCGGTCATTGGTCTTAGTCTGTTTTTTCATTAATGGCTCTTTTTTCTATATCAGTTTTTCTATGTCAATTATTTGGACACCCGGGTGGTGCCGTCGGCCGCGGTGATGATTCGCACCCGGTCTCCCGGGTAAAGTTTCACATCCGCCTCCTGGACCACCACGATGGTGGTGCCGGTGTCTTTGGTTACCACGATCTCCAGCCCGGGCTTCCGGGTGATGCCTTCTTCCGCCGCCGTCCCGGCAGCCGCCCCGGCCAGTGCACCGATCACGGTGGCCACCGTGCGGCCGGAACCGCCGCCCACGGTACTGCCCAGCACACCGCCGGCAACCCCGCCCGCAGCGGTTCCCACCGGGGTTTTGGTGCCTTCGATGGTGACATACTTGACCGATTCCACGGTCCCCATCATCACGGTCTGGGCCTGCCGGGCATGATCCCTGGAATACACCTCGCCGGACCGGCTGGATGCACACCCGCCTGCCAGCAGAGCGACCATGGCTGTCAACACTGCCATACTGATCATAAGAGTTAATTTATTCATTTGATTCCCCCTTCTTTTTTTTCAAACGGTATCCGTCCATTCATGGTTGTTACGGTATATGCTTAATTTTATCACATTTCCGGGTTTTTCAAACCTTGCGCCAGGAAAATTATCTGTTTTCTCCCTGTTTTTGCAGAACCTGCGTAGAAAAATGGATCAACATAAACACCAGGGTGCCCAGGGCCATGACCAGGCCGGCCACGGGAAACGCCAGTCTGAGACTGAAAAAATCCATGGCCAGACCGGCGGCCACCGATCCCGCGAGCATGCCTAAGCTGTGGGCCACCGTCAGGATCGCCATTACCGATCCCATGGCTTTTTTCTGTTCTCCCTTGACCACGGCCAGCGCCGTGACGGCCGGCATGGCAATGCCCCCGCCCACCCCGAACAAAGACACGGCGGCAATCAGATCAAAAAACGAGGTGGCAAAATAGATCCACACCATGCTGACGGTCACGATGATGCCGCCCAGAACGGTCATGGCCTGACGGCTGACACGGTCCGCCGCATACCCCATGGGCAGCTGCAGAATCCCGGATATGAACACCCCCAGGGTCACCAGCAGCCCGATCCCGGCACCGGACTGGCCGAACATCTTGGCGCCGAACAGGGGCAGAAAACTCCATATGGCACCGATGCAGGCGGTGTATGCAAACCGAAATGAAAACAGCCCGAACAGTTCCATATCCCGGATCACCAGGGCCCGGGGAATCTGAAGGGGCTGATGTCCGGACCGGAGCCTTTCTTCGGACAACGGCGGCAGCAGGATCACACACAGGAGCACACCGACAAAAGACAGCAACCCCATGCACAAGAACGCCGCATCCATGTTCCAGATATCGGTGATGACCCCGCCCATGAGCGGTCCCAGGCTCAGGCTCAGAAACATGGACAGATTGAACAGGCCCATGGAATAGCCTTCCGATCCTTTGGGCGTGATCTCGCCCACATAGGCCTGGACCACCGGCATGATCATGGCGGATCCGGCGCCCTGGATGAACCGGATGACAATTAATCCTTCCACGGTGTCGGAAAAGACAAACGCAATGGAAATCAGGGTATAAAAAATCAATCCCGCAAGAATAAACGGTTTTCTGCCTTTTTGATCGGACATCCTTCCGAAATAGGGCAGAAGAAACACCCGGGAGATGGAAAAGGATCCGAAAATCATGGCCACATAAAACCCGGAAGCCCCCAGATCATGGGCATAGATGGGCAGCAGCGGCACCACGATTCCCACCCCGGTGATGGTGGAAAAGATGATGAAAAACAGGGTGGCGAAAATACCCTTATGGTCCGAGGGAATGGCCTGGCTGCCCTTGCGGAAAATGGTCAGCGACAGCCGCACCATGGGCGCACGGATGGTTTCGAAAAGGTCCATTCAGGCGGATCCTAGTCCAGACATTCTCTGATCTGGTCGATAAACCGGCTTTGCACGGCAAACTCCCCTTTCCGGTAATTGACATGGGTGAGGTACAAAAACCGTTCCGCCCGGGTCATGGCCACGTACATGAGGCGCCGTTCTTCGGCCAGGGCCGCGTCCCCGTCATCGATGGACCGCCAGTGGGGAAACAGGCGCTCCTCGCATCCCACCACGAACACAGTGTCGAATTCCAGGCCTTTGGCGGAATGGATGGTGAGCAACGCCACGCCGTCGGTATCCTCATCCTCGTCTTCTTTGTCCTCCCGGATCAGGGCCGCTTCTTCCAGGTAGGACAGCATGTCGGTCTTGGTTCCGGCCGTATGGATCAGCTGTTCGATATTCTCCTTTTTGGAGATCCATTCCGCCCGGGTCTTGGTTTTCTTTTCCAGATAATCGTAATACCCGGTGTGCTCGATCACCGCCTCCATGGCCATGGCCGGGGCCATCTCCCGGATGGTGTCCAGAATTTCCAGGACCCGGGACAGGTTTTCATGGATCTTCGGGGTCAACACCCGTTCTTTGACCATGATTCTTGCCGCATCCTGAAGGCTGGTGACATTGTTGCGCATGGCGGCCATTTTCTTGATCATGGCGGGCCCCATCCCCCGTTTCGGGGTGTTGACCACCCGCTCAAAGGACAGATCGTCATTGGGAAAAAACGAAGCACTCAAATAAGAGTTGATATCCAGGACCTCCATGCGCTCGAAAAACCCCTGGGCCCCCATGAGCCGGTAGGGAATACGAAAGGCCCGGAAAATTTTTTCAAAAGGCAGGGAACAAAACCGGGTGCGGTACACCACGGCCATCCGGTCAAAGGCGATGCCCTGGCCCTGGCGGTTCATGGCTTTGGCGCGGCGGGCCACCCATTCGGCCTCATGCACATCGGACAGAAAATCATAGATTTCCACCACCCCGCCTTTTTTGTGGGAAAAGCAGCGCTTGTCCATCTTGTCCGGATTGTGGTCGATCAGGTCATTGGCCACCTGGACGATTTCATTGGCTGACCGGTAATTCTCCTCCAGCCGGAAAATCTTTGCATCGTTGTATTTTTTGGAAAACCGCAGAAAATGGTTGACATTGGACCCTCTGAACCCGTAGACCGCCTGCCAGTCATCCCCCACGCAAAACAGATTTCGGTGCGCCCCCAGCAGCAGGGAGGTCAGATCCTCCTGAAGGTTGTTGGTGTCCTGGTATTCATCCACCAGGATATAGGCAAACCAGGACTGGTAGTCTTTTCGGACATCTTCGTGTTCCTGGAGCAAGTCCCTTGTTTTCAGCAGAATATTGTCAAAATCCACCCCGTTCATCTGTTTGAGGCGTTCCTCATACTGATCGAAAATATCAGCGGTCCGGATATTGAAAAACACCGGTTTTCTGTCAAAGAATTTGTGAGGATTGCCTGAATTTTTGGCCCGGGAAAGAAACGTCAGTATCCGCGGGGCGTATTTCTTGTCAATATTGTTGGCCACACACAGTTCCTTGATCAGCTTGTCCTGCTGGTACACGGACAGGACCTGAACCGGCGGCACATATCCTAAACGGGTGCAGTGCTGCTTGAGCATCATCAGGCAGGCGGAATGAAAGGTTCTCACCCACTGGAACCGGTCCGGAGACAGGCCCGTCATGGCCATGAGCCGGGATTTCATTTCCTGGGCCGCCTTGTTGGTGAAGGTGATGGCCAGAATCCGCCGGGGATCGACCCCCTGATCGATGAGATGGGAAAACTTGGCGGTCAGTGTCCTTGTCTTGCCGGAACCGGCCCCGGCCACGACCAGGGCCGGGGACCCGGTATGGTCCACCGCCTGCTGCTGCTGGTTGGATAATTGCATGAATCGTTTCTATACGTGTCTGATAGGGTTATGTGGTCCGGGAAATGATCTGTTTCAAGGTGGTTTCAATGTCCCGGCGGATCTCGTCCAGACGCGGGGCGGTCAGGGCCTCGAACCGCAGCACCAGGGCCGGCTGGGTATTGGAAGCCCGCACCAGGCCCCAGCCGTCAGGGTACACGGCCCGCATGCCGTCGATGTCGATCACGTCCTGTTTTGCCTTGTAATGGGCCGTAATTTGAGCCACCACATCGAACTTGACCGCATCCGGACATTCCACCCGGATTTCAGGGGTGGTAAAGGTTTTGGGCAGGTCCTGGATCAGTTCATCCACGCCTTTGCCGGTGGCGGCCAGGATCTCCAGAAGCCGGCAGGTGGCATAGAGCGCGTCGTCAAACCCGAAAAACCGGTCCTTGAAAAACATGTGGCCGCTCATTTCTCCGGCCAGCTCGGCATTTTCTTCTTTCATTTTCTTTTTGATCAAAGAATGGCCGGTGCGCCACATGATGGCGTTGCCCCCGTGTTGACGGATATCGTCATACATGACCATGGAGCACTTGACTTCGGAAATAAACGTGGCGCCGGGTTTGCGGGACAGAATCTCTCTGGCATAGATCACCATGAGCTGGTCTCCGTAGATCACCTCGCCGTTTTTGTCCACCACGCCGATGCGGTCTGCATCCCCGTCGTATCCCACCCCCAGGTCCAGATTTTTCTCCTGTACCAGGGCGATGAGATCCTTGAGGTTTTTCTTCTGGGTGGGGTCTGCCTCGTGGTTGGGAAACCGGCCGTCCGGGTCGCAGAAAAGATCATGCACCTCACATCCCAGGGCTTTCAACACCGGCAATGCCGTGATGCCCCCGGTGCCGTTGCCGGCATCGATGCCCAGGCGAAGCGTGGCCGGGATGGTGATATGATCCGTGATATATGTTTGATACGGAGTCAGCACATCTTCCTGGGTCAGGCGGCCGGTACCGCTGACATAGACATTTTTTTCGATGATTTTCCGGACCTCCTGCAACCCCTGGCTGTGGATGGAATCATGGGCGTTCATGAGCTTGAACCCGTTGTATTCCGGGGGATTATGGCTGGCCGTGATCATGGCCCCGCCCCCCAAATCCAGGTGATGAATGGAAAAATACAGCACCGGGGTCGGGCACATGCCGATGTCCACCACATCACATCCGGTGGACAATATTCCTTGAATGAGCAGCTCTGCATACCTGTCCGATGTCAGGCGGCAGTCCCGGCCCACCGACACCTTGTGCCTGCCTTCATGGTGAAGCAGGGTGCCGTAGGCTTTACCGATGTTTTTCACGTCTTCATCCAGGATATCGACCCCGGCCACTCCCCGGATATCATACTCTCTGAATATGCCTTTGTTCATGATCTCCTCCTTGACGGATTCTAAAATATCTTCGACAATATTACCAGGATACCGATCAGCCAGCAATACGGCGCAAACAGATGAAATTTTCCCGCATGCACCAGTTTAATGAGCAGTTTCAAGGCGATCAGCCCGCTGACAAACGCCACCAGTGTACCATAAATCACGGCGGCATCCAAGTGCACGCCCTGATCCAGCGATTCCAGGACACTGATGGCTTCGGCCCCTAAAATGGCCGGAATGGACAGCAAAAAAGAAAACCTGGCAGCGGTCTGCCGGTCCAGCCCGCAGAACATGCCGCAGGCAATGGTGGTGCCGGCCCTGGAAATTCCGGGAATCACGGCCAGGCCCTGGCTGACACCGATCATCAGTGCCCGTTTGAGGTCAAGGGGTTTTCCGGTCTTTTCAGTTCGGTAAAATCCCCGCGATACCCACAGAATGGTTCCGGTCACCAGAAGCATGACCCCCACCAGCAGGGCGGAATTGAACAGAATCGCTTCAAACTGTTTCAATATCAGGCCGATAAGGGCCGTGGGAACCGACCCGGCCAGAATGAACAGCGCCAGCCTCAGATGGTCATCTGATTCAAGAGGGATGGGCTGTTTTTTCACCATGTCTGCCAGACAGGACAGTACCGAAACGAGCATGGCCCGAATATCGGCAAAATACACCGCCACGACCGCACCCAGGGTACCCATATGCACACTGATATTGAATGCCAGAGAAGGTTCAGTGATGCCGAAAAAAATCTGGCCCAGCACCAGGTGACCGGAACTGCTCACCGGCAAAAATTCCGTCAATCCCTGAACAATGCCTAAAATAACCGCCTGGTATATTTCCATTGTGACTTGCCGTTTCCTTGATCAAAGACAATGAGCGCTCAGCCGCAACCGTGGAGAATCAAACTTGTGTAAATAGTATTGTTTGATTGAAATTGCAAGGATTAGTTGGCTTGAACGGACCGTTCGGGCAGTTGTTTTATTTTGGAAAAACACAGGTAAAATAAACAATTCTCTTTACAATAGATCTTTAATTTCTTTAATAACAGTTGATTTCATCTGAAATATTTTGTATGATTTTCATCCAGAAACGAATCGGTTTTACACAACGAATTCGATTAATATATCAAAAATCAAATGGCATCACTTTCAACCTCAATCATGAAGGAGAAAAAAATGAAGAAAAAATGGGTTATTCAAGGTCTTTTATCAATGTTGGCGTTTGTGTTTCTGTTTGGATGCGCCGCCAAGGAACCAGCTAATTTCGGTGCATTCACCCCTGCCCAGTTTGATCTGGAAAAGGTTGAATCCAGCGTGGACAATTTCCTGGTCATCATGGATGCATCCAGCTCGATGCGGCATGACAACAAATTCGCTACCGCCAAAACCGTTGTCGACCGTCTGAACATGACCATTCCGGAACTGGGTCAGACTGCGGGTCTCCGGACGTTTGGTCATGACCCCTCTGTATGCCCAAACAAAACCAGATTGTTTTACGGCATGGAAACCTATGCCACTGCCGGCATGGCGGACGGGCTGGCAGGCGTTACCAAACCGGGCGGAACCAGCCCCCTGGATGCTGCGCTGGCAGCGACACAAACCGATCTGGAAGGCTTACCTGGAACCAATAATGCGGTGATTATCATCAGTGATGGTAAAGAAATGACCGATGTCCGGGAACAGGCCCAGGCACTGAAAGATCAGTACGGTTCCTCCCTGTGCATTTACCCGGTGCTGGTGGGAAATGACCCCGAAGGCCATCAACTGATGCAGGACGTTGCTGACATCGGTGCATGCGGTTTCTTCAGCACGGCGGACGATCTTCTGACCAGTGCCGGTATGGCCGGGTTTGTATCCAACGTATTTCTCAAAGACGCTCCGGCTCCAGCCCCGGCCCCGGCTCCGGCTCCGGAAAGAAAAGATTCCGACGGTGACGGCGTTTATGATGATATGGACCAGTGCCCCGGCACCCCCGAAGGCGCCCGGGTCAATGCAGTGGGTTGCTGGATCCTTGAAAACGTCCTGTTTGATTTTGACAAAGCTGTGATCAAACCCGAAGCCTCTCACCTGCTGGATGACGTGGTGGTAATCTTGAAAAAGAACCCGGACATGGATGTGGAACTCCAGGGTCATACCGACAATATCGGTTCCCAGGAATACAACATGGGTCTGTCTTTGAGACGCGCCAATGCCGTGGCCGACTATCTTGAATCCAAAGGGATTTCAAGCGATCGTCTGACCACCAAGGGATTTGGATTCAGCAAACCGGTCGCTCTCAATGGTACGGAGTTCGGCCGTTCGCTCAACAGACGGGTGGAACTTCATCCATAGTAAATAAATAATCGCTGACCATGTGATTTTCGGCGGGTTCATCCTGGACAGGACGAACCCGCCGTTTTTTTTCAGATCGGTATTTCCTGCCCTGTTTTTTCGACACCATATCCGCCCAGTGCCAGAATCCTTTCCTTGAACTCATCACTGGAAATGGTCTCCAGCAGAATCCGGACATTGGGGGTGTTGAAAAACCGCTCCGGGATCACCAGATCATAGGATTCCGTGACGATGGGAACAAAATCCAGATCCAGGGCCCGGGCAGCGGCCAAGATGCCCAGCCCGGTATCGGCCCGGCCGGACAGCACGGCAACCGCCACCGACATATGCGTGTATTCATCATTTTCATATCCGATGATATCCGCCGGGGTCAGGCCGGCATCCTGCAATTTGTAGTCAAAAAGAATCCGCGTGCCGGATCCGGCCTGGCGGTTGATGAACCGCAGTTGTTTGTCTTTAAGGTCCATGACCGACCCGATATTTTCCGGATTCCCCTTGGGCACGATGAATCCCTGCTGCCGCATGACCAGGTTCACCAGGCGCACCGGCACTTTGGGCAGATATTTTCTGATGTAACTCACATTGTAGGAACCGTCTTCCGGATCCAGCAGATGGGCCCCGGCCAGGTGACAGGCGCTGTTTCGTATTGCCATGAGCCCCCCCATGCTGCCCACATGGCTCGAAGAGATGTTGATGCCGTCATGATGACGCCGCATCTGGTCGGCCAGAACATCCAGGGTATTGTCATGGGACCCGGTGATCACCAGGGTGTTTTCAATGGCGGACAACGGTTTGAGCAGCCGGGCGGCCGGGGTCTCTGTTTCAGAGATTCCTTCCACATCCTTAGGGATCTGAATGATGCCGTCAGCCTCGGTCAGCGTGGTGATACTGCCGGATCCCCTGGGCAGCTGGGAGGCAATGAGCCGCCCGTCCACCGACCCGATCTTGACCCGCAAAAACTCGTCCTGGCCCAGCTTGGACGCGATTTTCCGGGCCAGGGATACCGGCTCGGTCCGGGATTCCAGGGGTGCCAGTTTCTGCATGACACGCAGCAACGGCCCCACAAACTGCTCGAATGCCACAATGGCGGACACCGGATATCCGGGAATGCCGAATACCGGTTTGCCGGAGACATCTCCCATCAACACCGGTTTGCCGGGCATCATGGTCACGCCATGCACCATGACCCGGCCTAAAGACGCAATCACGGGCCGGGCAAAATCTTCAGACCCGGCAGATGACCCGCCGATGATGCACACCATGTCGTAATCGCCCTTCACGGCCTGTTCCACGGCGCTTGCGATGGTTTCCAGATCATCTTTGAGCATGGGGTGGCAATCGGCATCTGCGCCGTTATCCCGGCACAAAGCTTTGAGCACCGTGGAATTGGATTCGATCACCTGGCCGGGAACCAGCTGATCCGGGGAGATTTCATGCCACTGGACCAGTTCCGATCCGGTGGGAATGATCAGGACCCGGGGGGGTTTATATACCTGTACCTGAAACACCCCCCCGGACAACAGCGCGCCCATGGCATAGGCATTGATCTGATGCCCTCTGGGAAACAGCAGTTTGGTGGCCACGATATCTTCTCCCATTTTCCGCACATGCTGCCAGGGAAACACCGGGGCCTCGATTTCCACTGTTTTCTCATCAATGATATTGATATGTTCGATCATGATCACGGCATTGGTGCCGGGCGGCAGGGCATGACCGGTATTGACCCAGAACCCGGTTTGTCCGGGAACCAGGATTTTGGGAGCGTCTTCACTCGCACCGAATGTCTCTTTGGCGTCCACGGCCATCCCATCCATGGCAGCGGCATGAAAATTGGGACTGGACAGCTTTGCCACGGCCGGTGCCGCCAGAACACGGTTGCGCGCGGATACCACATCGATGGTCTGGGTATCGGTGACCCGGTCTTTGAACGTATCCATCAGAATCTGACGGGCGGTTTCAATGGGCTGGGTATCCAGATATATATTTCGTTTGGATGTCATGACTGATTTCCTTATATTGCAATATTACAGAAGAATCACCTGGGTGAGGGTATCTTTTTCCAGACCTTCCAGATTCTCTCCAATATCCAGAAGACCGTCGGCAAGCACCATGGTTCGAATCAGGCCGGATTTGCCCAGAACCGGTTTTGCCGTCAATCCGGTTTCACCGGTTTCCAGCATCACCCGGACAAAATCCCTGCGGCCCTGGGCCGAGGCCACGTTCCGGGTGAGTTTCGCAGGCACCCGCACCAGCGGCTTGGGCGCTTTGTACCCCTGGAGCCGGTGTAAAAACGGAATCACCACCATTTTCATCACCACCATGGCGGACACCACCTGACCGGGCAGGCCCCACACCGGTTTGGTGCCGCTCTTTGCAAGGATGGTGGGTTTGCCCGGGCTCACAGACATGCCATGGACCAGAATCCGGGTGTCCGGGAGTGCGGAAAGCACCTCCACGGTATAATCCCTGGTGCCCACGGAGCTGCCCCCGGAAATGAGCACCATATCGGTTTCAGCCAGTGCTTTTTCACAGACCGCCCGCAACTGGTCCGGATCATCCTTGACAATGCCGTACCGAATCACTTTGGCATGGGCTTCCTGAACAAACCCGCTCAAGGTATAGGAATTGATGTCCCGGATCCGGCCCGGGGCCGGGTCCTGATCGATGGGGATAATTTCATCCCCGGTGGAGATGATGCCCACCACCGGCACCCGGTGAACCGGCAGGGCCGTAAAGCCCATCCCGGCAGCCAGCCCGGATTCCTGGGGACGAATGAACGTACCGGCCGCCAGAACCACATCCCCGGATGCAAAATCCTCACTGGCATCGATCACATGCTGGAGCGGTGCCACACTTTTGTAAATTTCAACAGATGTGTCATCAATGGTCTGGGTATGCTCCACCATGACCACGGCATCCGCTCCTTTAGGCAGCATGCCGCCGGTGGAAATCCCCGCGGCTTTTCCCGGCGCCAGTTCAAAGTCAGGCACCTGTCCCATCAGAACCGTTCCCTGAATCTCCAGCCATGCCGGGGTGGATTCCGATGCCCCGAAGGTGGCGGATGCATTCACGGCAAACCCGTCCATGGTGGCCCGCCGGAACCCCGGCATATCCCTGGGAGCGGCGACATCTTCCGCCAGTATTCGGGAGACCGTCTCGGCAATGTCAACCGTCTCGGCATCGGTCGGATCAAACTGCCGGGTCAAAGACAGCACCTCATCCAGGGATTTTACCTTGAAAAAATGACTCATTTCAACGCCTCTTTCAGCCGTGCCATGGCTTCGATCACATTGTCGCGGCTGTTAAATGCGGAGATGCGGATATAGGGATTGCCGCATCGTCCGAACCCGCCGCCCGGCGTGCACACCACCCCGGCATTGTGGAGCAGCAGATCGAAAAATTCCCAGGAATCACGGCCTTGACCGTCCACCCAGATATAGGGTGAATTATCCCCGCCGACACAGTCAAAATTCAAGTCCGCCATGGTTTTACGAATGATATCGGCATTTCCCAGATAACCGGCCACCAGCTCGCTGATCTGGGCCTGTCCCTCCGTGGTGTAGATCGCTTGTGCCGCTTTCTGAACCGGATAGGACACGCCGTTGAATTTGGTACTCTGGCGGCGGTTCCACAGCCCGTGCAGGGCCACTGCATCCCCGTTGCTCAAAAACACCTGACAGTCTCTGGGAACCACGGTATACCCGCACCTGGTACCGGTGAAACCGGCGGTTTTGGAAAAACTTCTGAACTCCACCGCCACTTTCCGGGCACCCTCGATTTCATAAATGGTTCGGGGCAAAGCGTCATCCCTTACAAATGATTCATATGCCGCATCAAACAAAATCAACGCTTTGTTCTCTATTGCATACGCCACCCAGTCTGCCAGATCCTGTTTCGTGGCGCAGGTGCCGGTGGGGTTGTTGGGAAAACACAGATAGATCAGATCCACCGGGGTTTCCGGCAGCTGCGGAAGAAACCGGTTTGCCTTGATGCAGTCCAAATAGACGATATTTTCGTACCGGCCGTCCACCAATTCCCCGGTTCGGCCGGCCATGACATTGGTATCCAGGTACACCGGATACACCGGATCCGGAATGGCGACCCGGATATCTTGGGCAAACAGTTCCTGAAAATTGCCGGTATCGCATTTGGCCCCGTCACTGACAAAAATTTCATCCGCAGCGATATCCGCGCCCCGGGCCTGAAAATCGTGGGCCGCAATTTTTTCTCTTAAAAACCCATACCCCTGTTCCGGGCCGTATCCTCTGAAGGTGGCGTCATCTGCCATGTCGTCCACCCCTTCGTGAAACGCTGCGATCACGGCCGGCGGCAGTGCCCTTGTCACATCCCCGATGCCCAGACGAATGACCCGGGTATCCGGATTGTCCTTTTGAAACTGCGCCACGCGCCGGGCGATATCTGAAAACAGATAAGACGCTTTTAATTTGCTGTAGTTTTCATTGGCTCTGATCATGCTCATTCCTTTCCATTATAAATCAGTTCATTTCATTCAAAGGCAAGCTGTTTGTCCACCGCGCGGGTCAATGTTTCAAATTCCGCCACACTCAAGGTTTCCGCCCGTCTTTCCGGAACGATACCGGCGCCGGCCAAAGCCTTTGCAACCGTGGATTTGTCCAGTCCGAGATCCGGTCCGACCAAAGAATTTTTCAGTGATTTGCGGCGTTTTGAAAAAGCGGCCTTGATCACGGTGAACAACAGAAGTTCCATGTCCTCTGAAAAAGGCCGGGAAGAAAAAAAATCAAATGACAGCACGGTGGAATCCACGGCCGGTTTCGGAAAAAATGCCCCCGGCCCGATATCGATCAGGCGCCGGATTTTTGCCGCATATTGAGCGACCACAGACAAACGGGAATAGGCTTTACTTCCCGGCGTTGCCAGGATCCGGTCCGCCAGTTCCCTTTGGAACATCAAACAGGCGGTGTCGATCATATTCCGGGACCGTATGAGCCGAAACAGAATCTGAGAAGAGATATTGTAGGGCAGGTTCCCCATGACCAAAAGTTTTTGCCCTTCGGCCAGAGACGCGATATCGGTTTTCAGAAAATCCTGGTTCAATACCCGGACCCAGTCGATACCATGGCTCTCAAGGGCCTGTGCCAGCAAAGGAATCAACCGCCGGTCCTTTTCCACGACCGTGACATGGCGGGTTTTCTGAGCAATGGGAATGGTCAATGCGCCCAGGCCGGGACCGATTTCCAGCACCCTTGCATGGCTGTCGATGCCGGTTTGTTCCACAATCATTCGGGCCGTTTCCGGATTTGACAGAAAATTCTGCCCCATCTCCTTTCCGGCATAAATCTGGTTTTCTTTCAACAAATGTCCGGGATATGTCATATTGCTACTTGACTTTCTTTATTTCAAGAAGTAATTTTAAATCACGCAAATTTATAATATACGTGAATACGATCTAATATTCAATACCGGTACCTCGGGTATACGGGTGAATATTATGTAAAAACACAACCTTTAGAATCAGGAGATAGGTCATGACACATCAAACAGATCCCGGTTCCAACTGGGAGGGGCTGATCAAAACTTTGCTGCAACGTCTGGATATGCCCACCAAAGAGGATATCAATCATCTTCATGCCAGGCTCGACACCCTGGAACTGCTCATTCAGCAGAAACAGCCCGGAACAAAACGGCAACCCCGGAAAAAGACGGTCAGGAGAAAAAGTGCCTCCTCGGTCGTTCTGGAAGTCATTGCCCGATATCCTGAAGGGGTCGATTTCAAAACCATCATGAAAACCACCGGATTCGAGGACAAAAAACTGCGAAATATCATATACCGGCTGGACTCTCTGGGGAAAATTGAACGGGTCCACCGGGGTTCCTACAAAACGATCTAAACCCAGCGGAAACCTTTTTTTATGACCAGACAAACATATACCCCCGGCCAGCGCATTCACAATTTTGAAGTCGAGGTCGTCACCCCTTTGCCCATTATTGATTCGACATTGATCCAGCTGGTGCATGACACGACCCGTGCCCGGCATTTTCATATCGCCAATCAGGATAAAGAAAATACCTTCAGCGTTATTTTCAGAACCGTTCCCACCGATTCCACCGGCGTGGCCCACATACTGGAGCATACGGTATTGTGCGGATCACGCAATTTCAATGTCAGGGATCCGTTTTTTTCCATGATCAAACGGAGCCTGTCCACCTTCATGAACGCGTTCACTGCATCCGACTGGACCATGTACCCGTTTTCCACCCAGAACGAGAAAGATTTCTTCAATCTCATGGATGTGTATCTGGATGCCGCCTTTTTCCCGAAAATCGACGAACTGAGTTTCAAACAGGAAGGGTACCGCCTGGACCTCGATCCATCCCAGAATCCGGAACTGGTCTACAAAGGCGTGGTGTACAATGAAATGAAAGGCGCGATGTCCTCTCCGTCCCAAGTCATGGGACGGGCCCTGCTTCAGAGTCTGTATCCCGACACCACCTACAGCAACAACTCCGGCGGGGATCCCCTGCAAATCCCGAAACTGACCTGGCAGGATCTCAAGGCGTTTCACAGCCGCTATTACCATCCTTCCAACGCCCAGTTCTACACTTACGGGAACCTGCCTCTGGAAAACACCCTGGCGTTCATCCATGACAAAGTGCTGCACGGGTTCGACCATCTGGATGTGGATTCTCTGGTGCCGGCCCAGCCCCGGTGGCAGACCCCCCGACAGGACACCCATACCTACGCCTATTCCGACACGGATACGCTGAACAAAAAATATCAGGGATGTGTGGCCTGGCTCACCTGTGACGCCAAAGACGCCTTTGAAGTCCTGGTGCTCAGCATTCTTGAACAGATTCTCATGGGCAATGCCGCATCTCCGTTGAGAAAAGCGCTGATCGATTCCAACCTGGGATCGGCCCTGGCAGATGCGTCCGGCTTTGAGCCGGACAACCGGGATGCCATGTTTGCCGTCGGGCTCAAGGATATTGAGAAAACGTCGGTGACCCGGGTGGAATCCATTGTCATGTCAACCCTCAAAGACATGGTCAAAAACGGCATCGACCCGGATCTGATCGAATCCGCCATTCATCAGATTGAATTCTACCGAAAAGAGATCACCAACACCCCGTATCCTTTCGGCATCAAACTGGTCCTCTCTTTTGCCGGCACCCTGATCCATGAAGGAGATCCGGTTTCATGCATCAACATTGACGAAGATCTGGATCGACTGCATCAGGCCCTTGCCAAAGGCGGATTTCTAGAAGAAAAACTGAAAGCCTGGTTTATTGACAACCCCCACCGGGTGCTGTTTACACTGGCCCCGGACCCGGATCTGGAATCAGACACGGAAAAGCGGATCAGACAAGAACTGAAAAAAACATATCAGGGACTGTCCAAAACAGATCTGGAAAAAATCAGACAGGACGCCCGTGCGCTGGAAGCGCTTCAGGAACAGCAGGAAGACCTGTCCGTGCTTCCCACACTGGAACTCACCGATGTGCCTCCAAAAATCGAGATCATCACACCGGACCATCTGGACCAGGTGAGATATGCGGCCGGTTATGACAAAGCCACTTCCGGTATTCTATACTTCACCTGCCCCATGGGGGCCGGTCATGTGTCACCGTCTCTGTTTCCCCTGGTCCCGTTTTTCTGCAGGGCCTTTACCAACACCGGAACCCGGAACCAGTCCTATGTCAAAATGGCTGAAAAAATCGACCGGTTCACCGGCGGGGTGAGCCTGTCGCCGTTCTCGGGATCCTATTTTGACAAAGAAGCAGATTCCCACGTATTTCTGGCGTTGCAGGGCAAGGCTTTGGACAGAAATTTGGGGCCCCTGTTCGACATTGTTCAGGAATTCGTACTGGAATACGGATATTCCGATCTGGACCGGCTGAAAAATCTGCTGCTTCAATATCAGGCCGGCATGGAATCGTCCATTGTGGCCGCCGGTCACCGGTATGTCATTTCTCTGTCCTCCCGGCATCTGTCCATGGCATCTTACATCAATGAACTCTGGCACGGCATCGCCCAGTACCGGACCATCAAGCAGATCACCCAGGACATGGTCAACCCGGATACCGCGCAGGCGGCTTTGGAGCGCCTGGCCACAGACCTGGGCACCATGGCGGACGGCATCTTGCGCAAGGACAACTTCAAACCGGCGGTTATCGGGAGTCCGGATGCCATCCGTCAGGCAGATCAAGCCATCGGACAGATGCTGACGGCCCTGCCGGACGGATCCAGGCCCGCGTTTTTCACCCCGGACATCCCCAGAGCCACGCAACTGCCCCGGGATGGATGGACAACCAATACCGCGGTCTCGTTTGTGGGACAGTCATTCAAAACCGTGGGCATCACCCATGAAGACGCCCCGGGCCTGGCCGTGATCAGCAAAATCCTGCGGTCCCTGTTTCTGCACCGGGAAATCCGTGAAAAAGGCGGTGCTTACGGCGGGTTCGCCATTTACAATACCGAAGAAGGCATTTTTTCATTCGGATCCTACCGTGACCCCCATATCACACGCACCCTGGATGTCTATGACAAGGCCTGCGAATACATCATGAAAGGGGACTACACCCAGACCGATGTGAAAGAAGCGATTCTTCAGGTGTGTTCGGAGATCGACAAGCCCGAGACCCCGGGACCGGCGGCCATGAAAGCGTTTTACCGGGAAATCGCCCGGCTCACCGACGACATCCGGCAGCAGTTCAAGGATCAGCTGCTCCAGCTGGACAAACATCGGGTCCAGGCCATCGCCCGGAGATACTTTGACCTGGCTGACCGCCAGGCCGGTGTTTCGGTAATTTCCAGCAGAACATTGCTGGAACAGGCCAACCAGACCCTGGAAAAAGCAGGGCATGCCCCTCTGGAACTGAACAAAATTTAAGGGCACCGACTCATAAAATCACAACGATGTTTTTTTAAACTGATCCGCCAGGCCCTGGTCAGAGGATTTGGGGAAATCCTGCCTCATTCTGGCAATCTCCAGGGTGTGCTGACCCAGCAGCCGATACAGGTCTGAAAATTCAGGCATCTTTTTATCAATATCTGCCAGGTGCCGGGCGATGATGGTTTCATCGCCCCGGACCACCGGGCCGGTCAGGGCGTCCACACTGCCCCGGGATGCGATGTTGCGCAACGTGCCGTTAATCAGAGGCTCCAGGATCTCGAACGCCCGGTCCGGTGCCAGGCCGGCCCGGCCCAGCAGGGTCAGAGCAAAATGTTCCACCGTCACCAGATAATTGGACGCCACCACGGCCGCGGCATGATACAGGGTCTTGGCATCCGTGGGAATGGTAAAGGCCCGGGCGTTCAACGTTGTCACCAGATCCCGGCCCAAAACCTGGGCCCGGGCAGTGCCTTCAATGGACATATTGATCCCTTCAAACGGAGATGACGCGTCCGGTTCATAGGGTGCAAACGCCTGAAGGGGGTGAAGTGAGCCGGTGGCAGCCCCTTTTTTTTGGGCGGACGACAAAATGTCGGATGACAGGGCCCCGGACAGATGAAACACCACACTGTGTTCATCAAAGCCGCCGGCTGAAGCGATCCGGTCACACACCGGTTCAATACGGTCGTCCGGGGTGCTGATGAACACCAGCCGGCACGTTTTGGCCGCATCCTCCGGCCGATCAAATACCATACCGCCCCGGACTACGGCGGCAGCGTTTTGGGCCGAATCCGGGGTCCGGCTGGCCAGTGCGGCCGGACCATATCCCTGCTGTGTCAGAAACACCGCCAGGTTGACTCCCACCCGGCCGCAACCGACAATACAGAACCGTTTGTCCATATTATTTGTATTCATACGCATCCGATGGAAACCGGCCCTGCTGCACGTCATCGATATAGGCGGTCACCCCTTTGCGGGCTTCGGCAGCCAGGTCCGCGTATTTTTTCACAAATTTGGGCAGAAACCGGTCATTGATACCCAGCATGTCATGGAGCACGAGCACCTGGCCGTCACAAAGGGGACCGGCCCCGATGCCGATGGTCGGAATTTTCAGGGCCTGAGTGATCTTTTCGGATATGGCGGACGGAATCCCTTCCAGCACCACGGAAAACGCCCCGGCAGTTTCCACATCCTTTGCATCTTTGAGCAGCCGCTCTTCATCCCGCTGCACCTTGAACCCGCCCATCTGGTGGACCGACTGGGGCGTCAGACCAATATGGGCCTGCACCGGAATGCCGGCTTTGGCCAGGGCCTTGATCACCGGGCACACATCCGCCCCGCCCTCCAGTTTCACTGCGGATGCGCCGGCTTCCTTCAGAAACCGGCCGGCGTTTTCCACGGCCGCATTCAGGGATCCCTGGTAAGACATGAAAGGCATGTCCCCCACCACCAGTGCCCGCTGACAGGCCCGGGCCACCATGGCGGTATGGTACAGCATCTCGTCCATGGTCACCGGCAGGGTTGTCTGTCTGCCCTGAACCACCATGCCCAGAGAATCCCCCACCAGGATGGAATCAACCCCGGCCTCGTCCAGCAATCGCGCAAAAGGATAATCATACGCGGTCAATGTGGTGATTTTTTTTCCCTGCTGCTTCATTTTCATGAATGTGGATGTGGTTACCTGGTTCGTCATGGCTGTCTCCTGAAATTACGGGTTTACACAAGTGTGATTTTTTCTTACCTTAAAACAAAACCGGACCGGTTTCAACCGGGAAGTTTTCCGTCCTGCTTCCTGCACCATTGCCGGTATCGAACCATGGCGGCCAGGGATTTGACCGCCCGTTCCGGGGAGGCGAAAAACACCCCCTTGTGATCCATGTCATCAAACCGGTAAAGGGTTTTGCTGTCCCCGTCGGTCAACAGGCTCACCCCCAGCACCGGTTTTTGGTATGCATAAGTCATCTGTACCACAAACCGGGTATAATCCGCTTCGATTGCCAGCATCCACTGTTTGTAAGCCGCCACCTGTTCTCTGGTGACCGATGGATCACTGCCGATAACAGATTTTGCCATGTTGTTGACCAGCACCCGCTTGCCGTGGATTCCCAGATGAATGACCGCATCACACCCGTCCCATTTGAGCAGTTCCTCCAGACATTTTTTGGGAATGTCCGGATTCCCTTCTCCCACCAGATCCACGGGATTGCCATGGCTCCAGAAATCCGGCAGCAGACGGTTGAGCCGGTCAACGATGTCATCGGGCAGCGGCGGCACGACCAGCCCGTGTTCCGTGCACAGGTCCGTGGCGATCACGCCCCAGCCGCCCCCCAGCGTCATGATGCCCACCCGGTTGCCCGCGGGCAGGGGCAGAGAAGAAAACACCGCGGACAGGTCCAGCAGTTCCAGGGGCTGGTCCACCTGGATGATGCCGGCCTGGCGGCAGGCCGCATCAAACACTTTGGTATTCGAGGCCATGGCGCCGGTGTGGCTGGCCGCCGCCTGCCGGCC
This sequence comes from Desulfotignum sp., assembly GCA_034522435.1. Taxonomy (GTDB): domain Bacteria; phylum Desulfobacterota; class Desulfobacteria; order Desulfobacterales; family Desulfobacteraceae; genus Desulfotignum. The sequence continues at coordinate 61,013 of JAXHLJ010000011.1, read as the reverse complement.
CATTTCGGTCCGTCCGCCCTTGAGCACCACCACCGGCTTTTTCTGTGACACCCGCTTGGCGCTGTTGAAAAACCGGCGGCCGTGCTTGACGCTTTCGATATACAGGACCACGGTGCGGGTCAGCGCATCAGCCTCGAACGCCTCCATATAATCCTCGATGGTCACCATGGCCTCGTTGCCGGACCCGGAAAACGCCCGGATGCCGATATCCTGCTGCTCGGCAAACGCCAGCAGCTGGGTTCCCATGTTTCCGGACTGGCACACCAGGGCCGTAGATCCGGGCACCGGATAGGCATGGGCCGCACTGCAGTACAACTGTGCATGGGGATTGCACATCCCCATGGTGTTGGGCCCCAGCACCAGGATACCGGCGGCGGCCGCTGCATCCACGACCTCTTTTTCCAGGGCCGCTCCCGTTTCTCCCACTTCCCGGAACCCGGATGTGATCAGCAGCATACCTTTAACGTTTTTGGTTGCCAGGTCCGGAATCAGACCTTTCACATACCGGGCCGGGACCGTCACCACGGCCAGATCCACATCTTCGGGAATCTCGGATACCGACCGGAACACCGGCCGCCCCATGATGGGTTCTCCTTTGGGATTCACCAGGTATATCCGTCCCTTATAATCCCGGGACAGGGTATTGGTGGGCAGCATGTGTCCCCATTTGCCGACCGTGGCCGATGCCCCCACAAACGCGATGGACCGGGGATAGAAACAGGCCCCCAGGGTTTTGAGGTCCACTGGCGGCCCGGATGTTTCTGGTTTTTGTGGCGGTTGCAGGGTAATCAGACCGTCCACCGCCACCGGGCGGCCGTCCGGAGCAATAATCAACGGATTGATGTCGATTTCCCGGATTTCCGGCCGGGAAAGGGCCAGATCTGACAGGCCTTTCAACACTGCCTTCACCATTTGTGCATCACAGGCTGCCTCTCCCCGGAACGCGTTGAGCAGCCCGGCTCCTGGAAAAGAGGTCAGCATGTCATCCATGTCCGCCTCGTCCAGGGGCGCGATTTTAAACACCACCGACTTGAGCACTTCGGTGAAAATGCCCCCTAAGCCGAACATGATCACCGGCCCGAACTGGGGATCTCTGAACATGCCGGCCACCAGCTCCCGTTTGCCCTGAATCATGGGTTGCACTAAAAAGCCTTCCAGGTCTCTGCCGGCCCGGGTCTTTATTTGCTGCGCCGCGGTCGACACCTGCGCTGCCGTGGCCAGCCCCGTATGTACCAGACCGGCTTCGGTTTTGTGCAGAATCTTTTCACCCATTCCCTTGAGAACCACGGGAAAACCCAGTTCGCAGGCCGCATCCATTGCCTGCTGTGCGGTGTTTACCACCATCTCCTGCACCACGGCCATGCCTGCGGCCCTGAAAACCTGTTTGGCCCCCGCTTCCGTGAGGGCGGATCGGTTTTGCCCGGCCGCGTCTGCTAAAACCGCATCAATACCCTTTTCATCCATGCTGTTTCACTCCGTTGAATACAATGTCCACAATGCCGCCGGCTGCTGCGGCCACATCCATTTTTTTGTCAAATATCACCTGCTTGAGGCAGGTATGCTCGATGGCGCCCAAAAGAATCTTCTGGAGCACAAACGGATCGATGTCCGGTCGAAGTTCGCCTTTTTCCATGCCTTCTTGAATGATGTCCAGAATGGTCCGGGCATATTTTTTCACCATGGCATACGCCCCGGACTCGAAATAGGACAGGGAACTGCGCACTTCCAGCAGCAGAATCCTTGCCAGCACCCGGTTACGGGCATAGCTGTCAAGGCTGGCAAACACGATGGCTTCCAGTTTCCCGATACAGGTCTCTTTGCCTGCGATATTGGCTTCGATCCCGGCCTGAAATGCGGCAAAGTTCTGATGCAGCACCTGATGCAGCAGGTCTTTTTTGTCCGTAAAATATTTATAGATCAACCCTTCGGTCACCCCGGCATTCCCCGCAATCTCGGCAATGGTGATGGACTGGAAATCCCTGGTTGCCATCAGACAGGAAAACGCATCCATGATCTTGATCTTCCCCGGCGGACCGGACCCGGCACTGATGTTCATGATTCACCGCCTCTGTTCAAACAGTTGACTTCCCAAAAGGTAAGTAAAACTTACTTACAAATCCCCGGACTGTCAAGCCCTGTTTTCAAAACCAGAAGTTTGGTTGGGGGGATATTGGATCTCAGATACTGGAAATTGGTTGGTAAGGGACGCAAATGATCCATGCTGCCGTAGAGCTCTGTACAACCGAGCCCCCGGAGGGGCGTCTTACTGACGGACTGTCGGAGCCCCCCAGGGATTCCAGGCCGGCAGTAAGTCACCCCCTCCGGGGCGGCACTGTGGGCAGCACTGTGGGCAGCACTCTGCCGGCAAATACCTCTTTTGAAAACCCGGCCCGGGCCTTAAACCGCGCCAGACGATTCCGGCGCCACCACCGGCATCACCGCCATGGTAAGCCGCGACACACACACCTTTTCTCCGGCTTCATTTTCAATAGTAATATCCCAGACATGGGTAGTTCTGCCCAGATGCACCGCCCGGACCGTGCCGGTCACCTTGCCTTCGCGGACCTGCTTGAGATGGTTGGCGGTGATTTGAAGTCCTACGGAATAATGGTCCGAGTCCAGGGCCAGAAACGAAGCCACACTGCCCAGGGTTTCGGCCAGCACCACCGAGGCCCCGCCATGAAGAATCCCCATGGGCTGAATGGTGCGGTGGTCCACCGGCAGGGTGGCACAGATGTAATCCGGACCGAAATCGGTAAACTCGATCCCCATATGGCCCACAATGGTCTGATCGATCACCGGTGCAAACGGTGCCAGACTGACCGGCTGTTTCCAGATCTGTGTCATGTTCTCTCCTTGTCCATCAGCCCGGGATCGCCACCATTCGGCTGACAGGGACCACCCTGATTTTTCCTTTGATTTTGGGCAGTTCGGTTTTCAATGTTTCCAGTGTGGCAGGATAAGGATGGCCGATCCCGATGGCATGCCCGTGTTTTTGCGCGATTTTTTTCAGCTGGGCAAACTGGCCGGTGATATAGGCCTGTTCCTGAACATTGTCCAGAAACACATCCCGTTCACCGAACCGCACCTGAAGCAGGCGGGCCGCTGCCCGGCATTGCGAACGGCGGGCGGTCACGGAATCCACAAAAAACAGGTTTCGTTTCTTGAGAATGGTGAATACCTGGTACATCTGGGTGGCTTCGGTGGTGAGCCGGGAACCCATATGATTGTTGACACCGGAAGCCCCGGGCACATCCGCCAGATTCTTTTCCAGCTGAGTGATCAGCTCATCCGGAGACATCCCTGTGAGCAGAGCCCCGGGGCCGGGATTCACATCCGGATACTGCACCGGCTCCATGGGCAGATGCAGCAGAATCTGTGCGCCCTTGTCTCTGAGGATGCCGGCAATGGTTCGGCCATGAGGAGACCCGGGAAGAATCGAAAAACTGATATTGGGTTCCAGCGCATACAGGGCCATGGCCATGTTCTGATCATAACCGATATCATCGATAATCAGGGCGATTTCAACCAGCCCGTCCCCGCTTTCTGAAACCGGACGGGAACCGGGTCCGGTTCTTTGGGGAATCACGGTTTCTTCAAACACTTCATACAGGACTGGATGACCGTTTTTTTCCATCAGCCCGGACTGAGGCGTGATATGGTCCGACCCTTGACCCGCTTCGAACTCTTTGGAAGGCGTTTCCCGAAACCGTTGTTTTTTGGGGGTGTCTGTTTTTTCAGAGGGCGGGGCGGCCCGGGTCACTGTGTTTTCAGAAGGAGGCGGCACCGGCTGCCGGATCAGCAGATCAGCCACCATGGCACCGGTCAGACATACCGCTACCAGCACCATCAGTCCGATCCCGATCTTTTTCAATTGGTACGGGACATCTGGTTGTGTTTTTTTGCCTTTTTTCTGTCTGGCAGCCGCAGGTTTTTTTTTCGCGGCCGGTTTCCTGGCAGACACCCTTTTTTTGGCCGGCGCCTTTTTTTTGGCCGGCGCCGGTTTTCGGGAAGCGGTTTTTTTACTTGTCATTGAGATTACTGAACACCCCGTAACTGATCAGAATATCAAGTGCCCGCTTCACCTGCACATCCTGAAGAAGCTGGGCCGATTCCCTGACCTGACGCTGCTGTCCGGTCATATCCGGCTCGGTCTCTTCAGAAGGTGTGTCATCTGCGTCTTCGGGCATCAGACTGTGGTGCAGATCTTTTTCCTTGATCATCCGATCGAATGCAGACGGTTTTTTCCGTGTTTCCTCCAGAACACCGGGGCTTACCTCGATATCGGGCTGAATGCCCTTGGCCTGGATGGACCGGCCGCTGGGTGTATAATACCTGGCAATGGTGTATTTCAATCCATACCCCTCCTTGAGGGGACGGACCGTCTGCACCGACCCTTTGCCAAATGAAGGGGTTCCCAGAATCAACGCCCGGGTGTGGTCCTGCAGGGCACCGGCAACGATTTCAGAGGCCGAGGCAGACCCGCCGTTGATGAGAACGACCACCGGGTATTTTTTATCGGAACGGTCCGGACGGGCCTCATATATCTGGTTGTTTCTCTGATCCCGGCCCTTGATGGAAACGATAATCCCGTCACTCAAAAACAGATCCGATATCTTGACAGCCTGATCCAGAAGCCCGCCGGGGTTGTCCCGCAGATCGACGACAAGGCCTTTCAGCGGAGCGGCGGATGTGTTCAGCTCTTCCAGATGACGGCCCATTTCTTCATGGGTATTCATCCGGAAATTGGTCACACGGACATATCCGTATCCAGGGGCCAGCTCGGCAGACCGGACACTGGTCATGGGAATCAGGTCCCGTCTCAGGGAAAATTCCAGGGGCGCGGGCTCATCCTCCCTGATAATGGTGATCACGACCTCTTCATGCCGGGGTCCGCGCATCCGGTTCACCGCTTCCCACAATGCCATGCCTTTGGTGGATTCTCCATCGATCTTGACAATGATGTCACCGGCATAAATTCCGGCGTCATACGCAGGGGTTCCCTCGATGGGAGACACCACCGTCAGAATCCCGTCTTTGAGAGTAATCACGATACCGATCCCTGAAAACTCTCCTTTGGTATCGTCCTGGAGATCCTCAAACGCCCGGGGCGGCATGAAGCTGGAATGCGGATCCAGATTTTCCACCATCCCCTTGATGGCATTGTGAATCAGCGTTTCTGCATCCACATCTTCCACATAATTGTTTTCCAGCTCCTCCAGAACCTCCACAAACAATTTGAGCGATTCATAGGTAGGGGCTGATTCGGCATGGGACGGCGGCGTAAAAAAAAGACATGTCAGCCCCAGGGCCAGAACGGAACAAAAATATTTTAAAACGGATAAAGATCGGGTCGTCATGAATTGTTATGCTCCTTTTTTTAACCATTTCAGGGGGTCCACCGGTTTCCCATGATGCCTGAGCTCAAAGTGGAGACACACCCCTTTGAGGGATCCGGTATCACCCATGGTGGCAATCACTTCTCCGGTATCCACGGTATCTCCTTTTTTCCTGAACATTTCCTGTAAATGGGCATACAGGGTATAATAATTTTCTCCATGGTTGATGATCATCATGTTCCCATACCCTTTCAGCCACTCCGCATAGATAACATTGCCTTTGAACACGGACCGGACCGGATCGCCCTGCTCTCCTCTTATATCAATTCCGCTTTGAAAAGTGAAGGATTTGTAATCACCGGACTGCTTGATACCGAACCGGGACATGATTTCCCCTGCCACCGGCAAAATCAGCCGGCCTTTCTGAAGGGAGAACGCGGCCGGGCTCCGGGTCGTTTCAGCCTTTTTTCCCAGCGCGGCAAGCTGCTGATCCAGGGCATCGGCCGATTCTTTCAAAGCCGCCAGGGCGGCACGGGACATTTTTTTCTCCTGCTGAACAGCATGCAGAATCTTCTTTTTTTTCCGGGACGCGGCGGTCATGGTTTGAATCTCGCCCGCCAGATCGGTCTCCAGCTTGTCCAGGGCCGCTTTCTGTTCACCCAGCCGGGTTTCCATGGCCTGCATCCGGACCATGTCCCGGTTCAGGCCGTCAAGAATGCTGTAATCAACATTCACCACCTGTTCCATGGCACGCCGGTTCACCAGAAAGTCGAACAAAGTGGCCGGCGGTGCCATCATGTTGAGGCGGCCTGCTGCATGCATCCGGTAGAGTGCGGCCAGGCGGCTTTCAGCATATCCTTGACGCTCATGGATCCGGTCCGACAGCTTCTGCAGGTCCGACCGGAGAACCGCCATGGTTTCTTTGAGTTGCCTGATCCTCGAAGACAGATCCGCCACTCTGATTTCGGCCCGGTTCAACTCAAAATCCATGGCATCCAGTTCCTGGATCAGCTGTGCTTCCTTTTGTGTGAACGCCTGAACCCGGTCCTGTTCCTGAGTGATTTGGGTCTGTATCTTTTTTTTTCTGTCCTGCACGACATCCGGTATATCCGCCCGCAAACCCGCGGGCAGACTGCATATCAGACAGCTCCACACCAGAATTATTTTAACAGCTGTCTCAGGGAAAGATAACATCCGAACCACCCCAGAAATGTACTGGCACCCAGCATCCCGCCCATGGCCGTGAAAGAGAGAAACCGGACATTCACATCAAACAGGTCTCCCATGATTCGAGAGACGCCCGAACCCATCAGCAGATAGGCAACATAAAGTATCAGCAATCCCAGAATACCGCCCACACCCCCCTGGATCACTCCGGTAATGTAAAAAGGCATCTTGATAAACCGGTCGGTGGCCCCCACCAGGCGCATGATTTCCACTTCCGACTGCCGGGTGTAAAACACCAGCCGGACCGTGCTGGCAGTGATAAAAAAAGCGATCAGCAGAAACAGCCCGCCCAGCATATATCCGGTCATGCGGAACAGATGAAACAGGTGAAGAAACCGGGCCAGCCATTTTTCCCCGTATTCCACACTCTCCACCATTTCCAGAGACTCGATCTGTTCAACCGCAGCGGCCATCTGTTCAAAGCCGTCCCGGGTCTGTATCTGAATTTCCAGGGCATGGGGCAATGGATTTTCCTTCAGGGTGTCCAGAAATTGCGTGGAACCGGCCATTTCGTTTTTCAGACGTGCCAGGGCCTGATCTTTCGAAACAAAAGTGACCCGGACGACCCCGGCCATATCCTGGACAGCGGATTCCACCCCGGGCCGCATGGCTTCGGAAAACTCAGGCGCCAGATACACCATGGCCCGACCCGTTTGATCTCCGCCATCCAGGACACGCCCCAGGTTCTCAAAAAACAGGAAAAACAGGGACACCGCCAGAATGGACAGAGCGATCGTCACCATGGTAATCAGGTTCAAAAACCGGTTGGATCGGATATCTGCCAGGGCTTTTTTGATATACCGGGTCATGAGACAGGCTGCCCTTTAGTCTTCATACGGTGTACGGATCCAGCCGGGTGGCGGATGCCAGCCGTCCCTTTTCCAGCACGATACTGCGGCCGGTTACCATGGCTTCCAGCTGCCGGAGATGATGGCTGGCCACCAGGATGGTGACCCCTTTTTTGTGGTATGCCAGAAGAATTTCCAGTACCCGCCGGGCAGATTCCTGATCCAGACTGCCGGTGGGCTCGTCCGCCAGAATGATTTCCGGATCCCCTGCCACGGCCCGGGCCACGGCCACCCGCTGCTGTTCCCCCCCGGACAGGGTGGGCGGCAGCACATGGGCTTTTTTTTCCATGCCGGTGATCCGCAGCACATGCATCACTTTTTTTCTGATGAAACCCGGCTTTTTTCCGGCCACTTCCAGGGCCAGGGCCACATTGTCAAACACCGTACGGGTGGGTATCAGCTTGAAATCCTGAAACACCATGCCGAACCGCCGCCGCAGATACGGCAGCCGGGCCGGGGATATTCTGGAAAGATTCATGCCGTCGATGAGAATCTGCCCGTCCGAAACGGTTTCCGCCAGATACAGCACTTTGAGCAGGGTGGATTTTCCTGCGCCGGAGGGTCCGGAAACAAATACGAATTCACCGGGCAGAATATCCATGGACACATTCTGCAATGCCGGTTTGCCGCCGTAGTGCTTGGTGACGTTGAACAACCGGATGATGGCGTGTTTTCCCGTATCCAGATTCATTTTTCTTTCAATCCACCCCGGGTTTGAATTGACATGACAGCCTCTTTGATTGACTGGGGCTGAATTTACTGATATATACCGGTTGTGTCAAGGAGTGCTGAAAAACAGTTTTTCTTACACACCCAAGCCTTCACTGGACCCGTAACCCGGCTTCTTCCAAACAGTGAAGGCTTTGCATTTATAGCCATAAGGATACCTGTTATGATCTTGTTCGACTCCCACTGTCATATTGACGACCCCTGTTTTGATACAGACATGGATGCCATGTTCGACCGGGCCCGCAACGCCGGCATCCGGGCCATGGCCATTGCCGGGGTTGACCTGGAGACGGCCCGGAAGGCTGTCGGTATTGCATCCCGTCACCCCCATGTCATCACTGCTGTGGGTATTCATCCCCATGATGCGGTTCATTGCGGCCCAACTGCTCTGGACGGGCTGATCCGCCTGGCAAAAGAAAACGACTGTGTCAAAGCCTGGGGCGAAACCGGTCTGGATTTCAACCGCATGTTTTCTCCGCAAAAAGATCAGGAAGCCTGCCTCAAGGCCCAGCTGGGCATCGCCGGAGAACTGGACCTGCCGTTGATTTTTCATGAACGGGATTCCGGGGGCCGGTTTTATGACATCGTGAAATCGGACGGGCCTGCATCCAGAAAAGGGGTGGTTCACTGTTTTTCCGGCACCCGCACGGAACTGTTCAAATACCTGGATTTAGGCTATTACATCGGTATCACCGGCATATTGACGATCCAGAAGCGGGGCACGCTCCTCCGGGAACTGGCGCCTCTGATCCCGGAAGACAAGATTCTCGTTGAAACCGATGCGCCTTATCTGACACCGGCCCCCCAGAAAAACAAACATCGCCGCAACGAGCCGGCATTTGTCCAATCCGTACTGATACGGCTGGCCCAGGTCAGAAATCAGGATCCCGAAGACCTGGCCGCGACCATTTTCAACAACACCAACCGGTTTTTCAATACCTGTTTTACCTGACCGCCGGCATCGCTAATCTTTGGCCATCAGTTTTGTCACCGCTTTTTCCAGACCGTCCAGAGACAGTTCAAACATCGGGAAAATGGTGTTGATGGTCATGATGGTGTGGGTATACCCCCACATGGTTTCCGGCACCGGATTGAGCCATACGCAATGGGGGAAGGTTTCGGCAAGAAATCTGAGCTGCTGAATACTGGGCCGGCCGCTGCGTTCACTGATGTGAATGGAACCGTCGTGGGCCATCAGCTCATACGGCGCCATACTGGCATCCCCCACAATGACCAGCCTTGTTTCCGGGTCATTGCGGGTGAATTCCACAATTTTTTTGGGTTTCTTGTACCGGGCCGAATCCTCCCACACGTAATCATAAATGGTGTTGTGGAAAAAATAGGTCTTGACCTCCTTGAACTGGGCCCGGGCATAATCAAACAGGGTCTGGACGATATCGATGTGCGGGTCCATGGACCAGCCGCCGTTGTCAATGGCCAGGATCACCTTGAGCCGGTCCTTGAGGGCCCGGTCGAATATCAGTTCGATCTCCCCGGCATTGCGCATGGTTTCTCTGATGGTCTCATCCACATTCACCTGATCTTTCGGTCCGGCCGGCACCAGGTTGCGCAGCCGCTTGAGGGCTTCGCCGATATTGGCCTGGGTCAGGGGGCCGGACGTGGAATAATCCTTGTACCGGCGTTCATTGGCCACCTTGACCGCGGATTTGTTCAAAGACTGTCCGCCCACCCGCATGCCGCCGGGATGATATCCGGAATGGCCTACCGGGGAATAGCCGCCCGTACCGATCCATTTGCCGCCGCCGTCATGACGCCCGTCCTGATCCTTGAGCCGTTCCTTGAAATACGCAATCAGTTCATCCGGCGTCATTTTATTGAGCTTGTCCTCGTCAACGCCTAAGGCATCGGCCACCATTTTGGGATTCTTGAGCCATTCATCGAGCAGGCCCCGGGCGATTTCATCGATTTCAAAGCCCTGGTCCTCGGGCAGGGGCACCCCTTCAAAATGATGGGCAAAGACCTGGTCATACAGATCGAAATACCGCTCGCTTTTCACCAGAATGGCCCGGGCGCAGGTATAAAAATCGTCCAGCCCGGCCACCATGCCGTTGTACAGGGCTTTCTGCAACGTCAGAAACGCCGTGGGAGACACAGGGATGCCCACCTCTTTGAGGGTATAGAAAAATTTGACAAACATGGAAAATATCCCTTAAAACAGGCGTCTTCGGGATGTCAGATTCTGGGCACGCTCGTAATCCGGACTTTTTTTGAACAATACCCCGAGAAACGGCAGCTTCCCGTTGATCAACTCTTTTACCCGGAAATCCGGATCCGCGTTCAGGGCCCGGATCCAGTTGATCAGCTCCCTTGTGGCGGGTTTCTTTTCAATGCCGTCGATGTCCCGCATGCTGAAAAAGGCCTTGATGGCGTTATCTGCCAGTTTCTCATCCAGATCCGGAAAATGCACATGAATGATCTTGCGCATCATTTTGGGATCTGGAAATGCGATATGATGGAAATTGCACCGGCCCAGAAACGGATCAGACAGATCCTTTTTGGCATTGGACGTGATGATGATCACCGGCCGGTAACCGGCTCGAATGCTCCGGTCGGTCTCGATGATGTCAAACTGCATCTGGTCCAGCACATCCAGCATGTCATCCTGAAAATCGGTGTCCGCCTTGTCAATCTCATCGATGAGCAGCACGGTCCTGTTCTCTGCCGTAAACGCCTGACCGATCTTGCCCATTTTGATATACTCCTCGATATTGCTCACATCCCGCTGGGAGTCCCCGAACCGTGAATCATTGAGCCGGGTCAACGTATCATACTGATACAGGGCTTCCACCAGTTTCATGCTGGATTTCACGTTCAGGACAATCAGGGGCATGTCCAGGTTTTCGGCAATGGCATAGGCCAGCATGGTCTTGCCGGTGCCCGGTTCCCCCTTGAGGAGCAGCGGCATTTCCAGCCGCATGGATATGTTGACAATGGCGGCCAGTTCCTGGTCCAGCACATATTTGGTGGCGCCTTGAAATTCCTGGGTCGTCTTTTCATTCATGGGTCATTCTCTCCGAAAATCCAAAAAAGTTAAACTCAATACAATTGAGAAATATGAAGCAAATCCTTTTTTTTCACAAGGAATTTATAAAAAACCAGGTCCCGGAACACCAAATCACAAAATCGTATCTTTTATTTTTACCCCCTGAATTCGAAACCATTGACACTGATGCGTCATAGTGTTAAGAGATTTCATTTACTATTTTCAGCCAAGAAATAAATTAGGAGAGACCCATGATTGGTGGAATCGGAATGCCGGAACTGATAATTATCCTCGTCATTATCCTCGTCATTTTTGGTGCGGGCAAACTGCCTGAAATCGGCGCCGGACTGGGCAAGGGGATAAAAAACTTCAAAAAAGCCACAAAAGAACCCCTGGAAGACAAAGAAAAAGAGCCTGAAAAAATCGACAAAGAATAACACTGTCCCCTGAAAATTCTCTCTTCAATATTCCTGCAGCCGGGGCCAGACCTACCCGGCTGCATGCGAATCATCAAAAAGCTGTTCGATCGCTCACCCCTGAAAACGTCATCCATATTCGAACATTTTTCATGCCTGTTGAACAAAAATGTATTTTTATTTGACCTTTAACCAACATTTTTGTTATTTATTCTTTGTTGTATATTTATTTTGTTTGAAAGATTTCAAAATCCTCCGCAACCCCCGGGAGAACCCGTTGTCAGACAAAGGCTGGCACGCCGGTTGCTTAGATTAAAGAGACTATGGAAACTGTGACACATATACAAAATGAACCGATCCAGGCGCTGATCCGTAAAAAACAGCAGCTGGTCCAGAATTTTTTGAAAAACGGTTCCCCGGTTTTTTTGGGCAACCTGACCCGGGGGCTGGATGAATATGTCTTCACTGTATATGAAAAAAGCATTACGGCCCGGAAGATGGTCATTGCCGGCCAGCCTTTTGCAGTCATTGCATTGGGCGGATACGGCAGAAAAGAACAATGCATCCACTCCGACATCGATCTGCTGATTCTGTTTGATGATGCCGTGCCCCCGGAGGTCGAAGCGTTTGTCCAGGAAATCGTATATCCTCTGTGGGATGCCCGGTTCGAGGTGGGGTATGCGGTGCGCCACATGAATGAATGCATCGACATGGCATTTGAACGATTCGATATTCTTACCACGGTCCTGGATGCGCGGTTCATCTGCGGCAACTCATTGATCTATTCCCGGTTCAAGGAAAAATTCAGACACCGGCTTTCCACACGGCATTACAAACAGACCCTGGATTATCTGTTCGAGCACGGCCTCAAACGTTTGGAAAACTTCGGTGATTCCACTTTTCTGGTAACCCCGGATCTGAAATCCGGATTCGGCGGGTTACGGGACTACCACACCCTTTTATGGTACGCCAAAATCAAGTCTGATATCAAGGAGCGGCGGGATCTGGAATATTACGGTTTTCTGTCTCATTTCGAATACCGTACCCTGGACAAGACGTTAAATTACATCTGGCGGATCAGAAACTGGCTCCATTATATCACGGGCCGCAAATGCGACACCCTGCATTTTGAATACCAGACGGACATGGCGGACCGCCTCAACTACAAGAATCAGGGCGGTCGCCCGGATGTGGAGATCTTTCTGGGGGACCTGCATGCAAAAATGGAATTTCTCAAGCAGATCAACCAGATCACTTTTGAAGACATCCTGACCAGCAACCGCATCAGAAAGGAACCGGCCACCCCTCGCCCGACCAAAACCAGCGGCCTGGTAATCCAGAAGCGCCGGCTGTATTTCGCCAATACCGTGGTTATTCTCCAGCATCCGGAACTGCTTTTCAAAATTTTTCTGGAAAGCGGCAGACGCCGGATTCCTCTGTCCATCGAAGCCAGACGCGTGGTCTCGGAGTTTCTTCATCTGGTGGATGACGAAATCATAACAGACCCGGCCAACATCAAAATTTTCAAACAGATTCTGGCCCTGTCGTTCTGGGAATTCAACGTGCTCAACGTGATGCTGTCCACCGGCCTTCTGGAACGGATCATTCCGGAATACAAAGCGATCCGGAACAAAATTCAATACAATCATTATCACCTGTTCCCTGTGGACAAACATTCCATCCGCTGTGTTCAGGTAATCAACAGCTTCAGGGAACCGGGCACCGATGTCAACACCAGTCTGTATGCCAATATCTTCAGGGAGGTGAGAAACAAAAACCTGCTGCGGGTCACCGCCCTGCTTCACGATATCGGCAAATCCGATCCTGCAAAAGAGCATTCCAACACCGGGGCGGAGATCGCCGGGCCCATACTTGAGCGCCTGGGATTCAACCCGGCCGAAACGGCTGATGCCGGTTTTCTGATCCGAAATCACCTGCTGCTGGCCAAAATTGCCACCCGCCGGGATGTATTTGATGAAGAAACCGCTGTTCATACTGCCAACAAGGTGGGCAAAATCCGGCTGCTTCGCATGCTGCTTCTGCTCACCGTGGCCGACTCCATGGCCACCGGTCCAAAGGCCTGGAACGAATGGACGGAAAACCTGATCAAGGACCTGTTTTTGAAAACCATGCGGATTCTGAAAACCGGGGAACTGGCATCCAGAAAAGCCCAGCGCCTTATTGAGCGGAAAAAGGAGGAGGTGACGGCCCTGCTCGGCGACATCTGGCATGAACAAGACACCTCAAAACAGCTCGATACGCTGTCCAAGCGCTACCTGCTCAACATGCCGGCCATTCATATTGCCGATCATATCAAGCTGTTTCAGAACCTGGGCAACCGGCAGTTCATCTGGCAGGTTTCCAGAGAAGACGATTCGGACATCCGCACGGTATCCATCTGCGGCCGGGAAAAACCCGGATTCTACTCCAAGATCGCCGGGGTGTTTTTCCTCAACCGCATCGACATTGTGGCCTCCCAGGCCTATCCTCTGGGAGATACCCATATTCTGGATATCTTCAAGGTCATGGCCCCCAGTGACCGGATCTTTGAAACGGAAAAATGGAAAAAAGCGGAACAGGATCTGACCCGGGCCCTGGCGGATGATTATTTTCTGGATAAAGTGGTGGACAAAATCCCCACAGATATCACCATCGCTTCAGGCAGACGCCCGGAGCCCAACCAGGTGCGCATCGACAATGACACATCCAGCTTTTTCACCATTATTGAAGTGTTGACCTATGATTTTGCCGGCTTGCTGTTCACCATCACCAACGCCCTGTATCGCTGCGGTGTCAACGTGAATGTGGCCATGGTGGGAAGCAAGGTGGATCAGATTATGGATATTTTCTACGTCCGGAGCCTGGAAAACGATCAGAAAATCCAGGATCCCGAAGAACTCAAACAGATTAAAACAGCCATATTGGAAAGGCTCCCCCAGTTACACGCAAAGGAGGTATGAAATGAAGAAAATCGAAGCGGTGATCAAGCCCTTCAAGCTCGATGATGTCAAGGAAGCGCTCAGTGAAATCGGAATTTACGGCATGACCGTCACCGAGGTCAACGGCTACGGCCGCCAGAAAGGTCACAAGGAGATCTACCGCGGTGCGGAATATGTGGTGGATTTTGTCCCTAAAATCAAACTGGAAATCGTGGTGTCGGACGACCGGGCCGAAGAAACCATTGAAACGGTTCGAAATGCCGCAAATACCGGTAAAATAGGTGATGGCAAAATCTTTGTCCTGAATGTGGAAAAAGCGATCCGGGTCCGGACCGGGGAAACCGATACCGACGCCCTTTAAACGGATATAAATTTTTTACTGAATTCAAATTTTTTTTATTGATATAAATTTAAAAATGAAAGGAACACCCATGACTCCCAAAGACGCCATTGCCCTGGCCAAAGAAAACAATGCAAAAGTAGTCGACATCCGGTATATGGATTTCATCGGCACCTGGCAGCATTTTTCAGTCCCTGTCAGTGAATTCACGGAATCCGCGTTCGAGGACGGGTTCGGATTCGACGGGTCCTCCATGCGGGCCTGGCAGGCCATCAACAACAGTGATATGATCGTGATCCCGGAAGCCCCTACCGCCAGAATGGATCCCTTTTTCAAGGTGCCCACCCTGGCCATCATCGGCAACATCCATGATCCCATCACCAGTGAATCCTACTCCAGAGACCCCCGGGGCATCGCCAAAAAAACCGAACAATACCTGAAAACCACCGGCCTGGGGGACACTATTTTTGTGGGTCCGGAGCCGGAATTTTTCATCTTTTCCAATATCCGGTATGCGTCTGAAGCCCATGCCGCGTTTTTCGAGATCGATTCCCCGGAAGGCCACTGGAACACCGGATCCGATGAAATGCCCAACCTGGGGTACAAGATCAAGCCCAAGCATGGATACTTTCCCCTGCCCCCGGCCGATCAGTACCAGGACATGAGAACCGAGATGATGCTTACCCTGGAAAACTTGGGCATTGCCATGGAATGCCAGCATCATGAAGTGGCCTCCGCCGGCCAGTCGGAAATCGATCTGCGGTTCGATTCTCTGGTGAATATGGGGGACAGCCTGGCATGGTTCAAGTATGTGCTCAAAAACGTGGCCCATAAATACGACCACACCGTTACCTTCATGCCCAAACCCCTGTACGGCGATAACGGCACGGGCATGCACACCCACATGAGTTTCTGGAAAGACGGCAACCCCGTGTTTGCGGGCAATAAATACGCCGGCCTGTCCGATGAAGCCCTGTGGGCCATCGGCGGCATCATGAAGCACTGCAAAGCCCTGTGCGCCATCACCAACCCCACCACCAACTCCTACAAGCGCCTGGTGCCCGGGTTCGAGGCCCCCATCAACCTGGCCTATTCCAGCCGGAACCGGAGTGCGGCCATCCGTCTGCCCATGTACTCCAATTCCCCCAAGGCCAAACGGATCGAGTTCAGGACCCCGGATCCCTCCTGCAACGGGTATCTGGCATTTTCCGCCATTGCCATGGCCATGATCGACGGCATCCAGAACAAGCTGGACCCGGGCGACCCCATGGATAAAAACATTTATGACCTGCCCCCCGAAGAGCTGGCACAGATGGAATCCGCCCCCGGTTCACTGGAAGAAGCCCTGGATGCGCTCAAACAGGATCATGAGTTCCTGCTCAAGGGTGATGTGTTCACCAAAGATGTCATCGAGCACTGGATCGACTATAAAATGGACAACGAGGTCAAACCGGTCATCAGCCGGCCCCATCCTCATGAGTTCTACCTGTATTTCGATATATAGGCGTATTCCGGTCGCCTGATTCCATCCATTAGACAAAAGGGGTGTCATTCATGAAATGGCACCCCTTTTGACCCTCCTTTGCCGCCTGACAATTCCGTTGTTTTTTTTAATGCAATCCCCTGAAAAATACGATATAACAAGGTAACTGTTAATGAATTGATTCAGGAGGCACGCTGCATATGGAGATTCTGCCTTGTTTACGTTCACGCTTGCCGGGATGCTGCTTTTTCATACTTGTTCTGTTATGTCTCACTCCCTGGGTCTCTGCCCGGCAGGCGGCTGCCGGCAATGAGTTCGACACGCTCAAGCAGCGGCTGATCAAGGATGGGTTCGCCCCGGACAAAATCGAGGCCATTCTGACCAAAGACACGGTTTCATTCACCCCGGACGGCGTTTCCCTGTTTTTTGTCCATTCCGAATCCAGCCTCAATTACGACCAGTTTCTATCCAAAGACTCCATTGCCAATGCATTCAAATACATGGCGGAACACAGGGAATCCCTGGACCGGGCCCAGGAAATGTTTGGCGTGGACAAAACCGTCATCACCGCCATCCTGCTGGTGGAATCCCGCCTGGGCTCTTACCTGGGCAACCGAATCGTCATCAACACACTGGCCACCATGGCCTCCCTTGCGGATGACACCCTGAGAGAACGCATCTGGAATGCCATCCCGGATCAAAAAAAACCGCAACGGGACACCTTTTTGAAAAAAGTGACCGTGCGCTCAAAATGGGGATATGAAGAACTCAAAGCCCTGATCCGATATGCAGACAGAGAAGGCATTGACCCGGAAAACATCCAGGGCTCCTATGCCGGTGCCATGGGTATTTCCCAGTTCATGCCCTCCAATGCCCTGACCCTGGCAAAAGACGGCAACAATGACGGCAGAATCGATCTGTTCGAACACAGTGACGCCATCTTTTCCGTGGCCAACTATCTCAAACACCATGGATGGGAACCCGGCATCTCCCGGCAGCGCCAGCACGAAGTGCTGTTTCGTTACAACCACAGCAACTACTATGTGGACACCCTCATGAAGATCTCGGACCGGCTCAAGGAAGGCTGAAAAAAATCCATGGACCATCTCATTTTATATATTCTGCTGATTTTCGGCATCTCGTTATGCCTGACCATGCTGGCTTTAGTGGACATCGTCAAAAAGGATTTCGGTTCCCCGAAAATCAAACTCCTGTGGCATTTTATTGCGCTGATCCCTTTGATCGGGTGGCTGGTCTATCTGATCTTCGGCTATCGAAAGGGCCGGAAAAAGTCATTTACCGCATAAATATCATTGACTTTTTTCCCGTTCCGGTATAGGAATATTTTTTTCATTAGTGGTCCCATCGTCTAGTGGTTAGGACGCCGGCCTCTCACGCCGGTAACCCGGGTTCGAATCCCGGTGGGATCACCACAAACACAAGCATTTTCGACAAACACCATGGTAGAATATATCCATTTCATTTTGTCATAATTTGGAAGTCACAAATTGTGACGCCCAACAAAAAGCAGCCGTTCACAATCAATTGAACGGCTGCTTTTTGTTATGGGTGGTGACGTTTATTTGAAAATTTTCTCAGGCTTAGTCGGATCTCCGGTGGCATTTGGAAAATCCTCGGTCACATAGGCTTTCTCATTGTTTTCGATCAGGTGGTTGGCCTCTTTCATGAAATTGGTGAACTGGAATTTGCATTCATAAAAACCATGCCACCACGCATAGTCCGGTGCCATCATCATGGCGCCCATCCGGGCTCTGCGCCCTTCATGGTGCCAGAGTTCATAGAACTCGAGCTCAAGCTGCTCATCAAAAAATTTGGTCTTGTCGAGCAACCCTTTTTCGTAAAGCTCATCCAGTTTTGCCTTGGCCGGTTTGTAATACACTTCATTGTATTCTTCCACGGCTTTGTCAAAACCTTCATAAAAATCATTTATCCAGGAAGCACCGTGGCAGGCGCTGCAGATATTTTTCATTTTTTCCCGCTCTGTCTGCCAGTCAGTGCCGGATGGAAACGGTTTGAAATCCTGAGGCCGAACCGTCAGCGGGGCCTGGGTCTCCCATGACAGTCTTTCGGTGACATCATGGGTGGTCAGCACTTTACCACTGCCGCTCATATGACACCCGGCACAGGTGGGGGCCCGGTAGTCCACACCGGGGGTCCATGTCCCGCCGGCGGCATCAAAATTATATTCATCCTGATAGGCATGGTAAATGGTGCCGTGTTTGGATTCTTCATAAATTTCAATCTGAGGATGATCCGGCCCCAGATGACACTGGTCACAGGCTTCGGGTCTGCGGGCTTCCGCCAAAGAGAACCGATGACGGGTATGGCACGAGGTACACGAGCCTTTACTGCCATCCAGATTCAGACGCCCCACCCCGGCATTGGGCCAGGTGGCCGGGTCTATCTTGCCATTCTCATCGATCTGGATCACTGTTCCATGGCAGCTGAAACAGCCGGTCTTGCGCTCATTGTCCGAATTCATCCCATCGTTGAGCCAGGGATCGATTTTCCACATGATTTCAATGGTGTTGGCGTGCTTTGATTTACTGTACTGCATGGCTTCATCCGGGTGGCACCGGGAGCAGTCTTTGGGCGTTACAATGGATGCAATATCCATTTTGTATTTGTCTTCTCCCCAGGGCAGATCAGAGCGGCCATAATATTTGACATGATCCTGTGCGATATCCTGATCTCCGGGTTGAACCAGGTGACAGTCAAGGCAGGTGATGTTGGCATTGGCATGCCGGCTTTTTGCCCAGTCGGCAAATATCCCCGGAGTTGTCTCCCGGTGGCATTCGATGCAGGCCTGGGCTTCGGGCGGCACGCTGCGCTCGATCCGGTATTCCTTCACCTTGGCGTAATTGGGCTGGGCAACTGCAATTGCGACAAAACCTGACAACATCAAGGCTGTTGTCAGCAACAACAGTGGGACATAGACCTTTTGTCGTTTCATAACCGCGGCTCCTTTCGTTTAAATGACCCTTAAAAAATTTAAGTTCCATCCATTGATCATAACTGTCGCAAGCCCTTGGCCTGGTAAGGTACCGGGCGGGTTTGACGGAACATGACCCGGCCGGTGTCCGAATGCACCAGGTCGTAATGGCAGTCAATACATTTTTTTTCATACCCGGGTTTCGCATACACCACGGACCGGTGGGCCAGCATGGCTCCCCGCCGCGTCGGCATATGCAATAGATTTCGATGGCATTTCTGACATTCACGATTATTGAATGCCTGGTAAGCGGACTCCCTTGCATGTTCCCGATCGTATTCCCCGACAAGAAAATGAACGGCGACATCTTTCAGGCCGTGATAGCTTTTGGCAAAGAAAAAATTGAACGTATCCTGAGGCGCCGGCAAATGACAGTCCATACAGTCGACGACAACCCCTGAGGCATTATTGCTGTGTGTGGAAGAACGCCATGCCACCACGGCCGGTTTGATTTCATGACACGATGCACAAAACTCAGGCGTCGATGTGCGCACCATTGTGTAGTAAGTCATGCTGAACAGAGGGAAAGCGATGATAACCCCGATACCGATCAAAATTATAGAAATAAGAGACTTTTTCATGAGGCCTCCGGTAAATGAGTGAACCCAATCAGCCTTCATTGATCACTTGATATTAAAAATAACTTTTGACATCGCAGCGTGTCAATCAAATTTTTCTTTTTTTCCTGTTTTGTGTCCATTCCTTTGACACGGGTTTAAATTTGAGTTATAAATTGCCGCAGTTCACTGGGGGTGCCATCACCGGCTGAGAGAAGCTGCCTGCTTCAACCCTTGGAACCTGATACGGGTAATACCGGCGTAGGGACAGTGCAAACACACCAGAAATGGTTTCTTTTCTTCTCCGCAATCCCGTTTCAATCCCCCCCTGTGATGATGACCGACCTAAACCCGTGGAGGTAGCATGAAAATCAAATTGAACGGCGAAATGCTGGAAACCGATGCGCTGACGATCCATGCGCTGGTCACTGCCCGAAACCAGGATCCGGCGACACTGGTGGTGGAACACAATCATACCCTGGTCCGGCAGACCGTATGGGATCACACCCGGCTGCAGGAAGGAGATACCATTGAACTTTTGTCATTTGTGGGAGGGGGGTGACCATGACGGACACACTGACACTGGGCAACAGGCAGTTCTTCAGCCGGCTGCTCACCGGCACAGGAAAATTTGCATCCAATGATTTGATCGGCCCCATGCTGGCAGCCAGCGGATCTGAAATCATCACGGTTGCCCTGCGCCGGGTGGACCTGAACGCCCCGCCTCGGGACAACATTCTGACCCATATTCCGGACCATGTGACGTTGCTGCCCAACACGTCCGGGGCCAGAACCGCGAAAGAAGCCGTTCGTATCGCCCGCATTGCCAGGGAAGCCGGATGCGGGGATTTCATCAAAATCGAAGTGATCACGGACATGCAGTATCTGCTGCCGGACAATCACGAAACGCTCAAAGCCTCTGAAACCCTGGCCAAAGAGGATTTCATTGTTCTTCCCTATGTGATGCCCGATATCACCATTTCCCGGCGGCTGTATGATGCAGGTGCCGCCGCGGTCATGCCCCTGGGCTCCCCCATCGGTTCCAACCGGGGACTGGAAATGAAATCCATGATCCAGCGCATCATCGACACCAGCCGGATTCCGGTGATCGTGGATGCCGGGATCGGCCGGCCCTCCCAGGCGGCGGAAGCCATGGAAATGGGCGCGGACGCGGTCCTGGTCAATACCGCCATTGCCACGGCCAAAGACCCGGTCCAGGCAGGCAGGGCTTTTTCCCTGGCCGTCAGCGCCGGCCGAATGGCGTATCAGGCCGGCATGGCCGGCCCCAGCCATCAGGCCCGGGCATCATCGCCGTTGACCGGATTTTTACAGGAGTAAGCCCATGTCGTTTTCCACACTGGCCAATGCCTGGCAATCCTTTGATTTCACGGCCTGCTTCAATTCCATCCACCCCGGTGAAGTCCGTGATGTTCTGGACCGGGCCGGCCGCCAGACCCGTCTGGAACCCCGGGACCTGCTCACGCTGCTTTCTCCGGCAGCCGAAAGTTTTCTGGAACCCATGGCACAGATCGCCCGGAACCTGACCTGTCAGCACTTCGGCAGAACCATCAGCCTGTATGCGCCCATGTATATTTCAGACTTTTGCTGCAATCACTGCACTTATTGCGGATTCAATGCCCGAACCCATTTTCCTAGAACCCGGCTGACCCTGGAAGAAATCGCCAGAGAAGCCAAAGCCATTGCGGACAGAGGCATTCGTCATATTCTGATCCTGACTGGCGAAGCACCGGACAAAACGCCGCTGTCTTATCTGGAAGACACGTGCCGGATCATGACCCGGTATTTTTCTTCCATTGCCCTGGAAATATTTCCTATGACCGAAACCGATTACCGGGTGTTGAAACAGGCCGGGGCTGATTCATTGACCGTGTACCAGGAAGTCTATGACCCGGCCATTTATAAGGAGCGTTCACCCCAAAGGCCCCAAATCCGATTACACATTCCGGCTGCTCACCCCGGAACGCGGGGCTGCCGCCGGTTTCAGGGCCGTGAACATCGGCCCTTTGTTCGGACTGGGAGACCCGGCATCCGAAGCCTTTATGGCCGGGCTTCACGCCCGGTACCTGGAACAGGCCTGTCCGGATGTGGAAATTTCCCTGTCTCTGCCCCGAATGACCCGGGCCGGGGGTGCCATCGCCCCGAGACATCTGTTGTCGGACAGACAGTTCGTCCAGACACTTCTGGCCTGGCGGCTGTTTATGCCCCGGGCGGGCATCACCATCTCCACCCGGGAATCCGCTGCATTCAGGGACCGGCTCCTTCCCTTAGGGGTCACCCGTTATTCGGCCGGATCCAGAACCGATGTGGGCGGATATACTGTATATGCCGCCCGGAACACGGTACAGTTTGAAGTGACCGACACAAGATCCGTGGACGAGGTGGCGGCCATGATTCGAAACAGCGGGTACCAGCCCGTATTCAAAGACTGGGAGGTCTTCTGACATGAAAATCGGAATTGCCGGGGCCGGCGGCATCGGCTCCAATGTGGCCCGGCACCTGGCCCAGGCCGGCACGTCCCACCTGTTGCTGGTGGATTTTGATGTGGTGGCGCCTGACAACCTGAACCGCCAGTTTTACTCAATGGACCAGGCAGGCCGTTTCAAAGTGGACTGCCTGAAACAGAACCTGCACAGCATCCACCCGGGTATGCGCGTGGACACCCTGGTTCAAAGGCTGGCGCCGGACAACATGGCCCGGATCTTCTCAGATTGCGATGTGGTGGTGGAAGGACTGGATGATGCGAAAACCAAAAAACAGCTGATGGAAACGCTGGCAAATGCAGGGATTTCCGTGGTATCGGCCTCGGGCATTGCCGGTTATGCCACAGACACGATCACCACCCGGACAATCGGCAACTGCCATATTGTGGGCGACTTTTCCACCGATATCACTCATGCCCCGCTGTTTCCGCCGAAAATTGCCTTGATCGCCGCCCGAATGGCCCAGATCGTTTTGGAGCTGCAAAAAACACGGTTCCCCAAAGGCATCTACGGCATCCTGGGAGAGGCGTTTTCGTTGGGCCGCTCCAATGTGACCATGGCGCAACTGCTGGTGGACAACGGCATCGATATGCTTCAGTACCGGGAAAAAACCGCTGTAAAGGACCGGAAAACCATGCTGGCGGAATGTGATGCCATCCGCAGAATCACGGCGGACGCCCGTGTGCCGTTCATTGTCAATGATTTCCTGGATATCGCTTTAATGACCGGTGCGGACGGGGTTCACATGGGCCAGACCGACCTGCCCGTGCCTGCAGTGAAGCAACTGGCCCCCCACCTCATGGCGGGCTGCTCCACCCATTCCCCGGTCCAGGCGGCTCAGGCAAAAGCGGATGGTGCCGATTACATCGGGGTCGGCCCATTGTTTGCCACCCAGACCAAAACGGATGTCTGCGATGCCGTGGGGCTTGAATACCTGGAACATATCGCGGCCCATGTGGACATACCGTTTGTGGCCATCGGCGGGATCAAGCGGCACAACCTGGCTCAGGTGATATCCCGTGGCGCAAAAACCGTGTGCCTGGTCACCGAAATCATCAGTGCAAAGGATATCGGCAAACGAATACAGGAGATCAGACAAATCATGGCATGCCATTAAGGAGGCCAGGGGTTTCGCAGGAATCCGTCACCTGACTCTGGGTTTTGTTTTTAAAGTTGACAAAGATAAATAGCCTGTCCTATATGCAGCTGAGAACAAAAAATTATGAATATACACACCATTGACCGGATTGGGGGATTGGATGAAACGACCTGCCGTATTCTTTACACAAAAAATCCAGTCTGTCCTGTGCGGATTGATTGTCACCTCTCTTTTTATGGCAGGCTGTAACACAGCCGTCGGACCTGACTTTCAAACGCCATCCCCCCGGTTGCCGGAAACCTGGCAGATCACGGAAACCGCGGACAATATATCTTCGTTCGAGCCTACGGCATTGTATGATGAGTGGTGGCGGGTGTTTGATGATCCGGATCTGACCCGGCTGGTGTCCGATGTAAAACAACAGAACCGGGACCTGGCGGCGGCAACGGCCCGGCTGGAGAGTTATGCGGCGGCATACGGCATGGCCCGGGCCGGATTGATGCCCATGATCCATGCTCAGGGCGGTATCAGCCGCGTGCGGGAAACCGAACGGGTCCGCAATCCCACAACCCAGTCGATGGCCGAAAATCCGACCTGGATGTATCAGGCCGGGTTTGTGATGTCCTGGGAAATCGATGTCTGGCACAAGATCCGCCGGAGCATGGAAGCGGCCCGGGGAGAATGGGACGCGTCCATTGAAGACCGGCGCAACCTCATGGTGCTGCTTCAGGCCCGGGCCGCATCCGAATATATCCTGCTGCGCACGGCCCAGCAGCGGTACGAGTTTGCTCAGAAAAATGTGACGCTTCAGGAAGAGACCCTGCAACTGGTTCAGGACCGGTTTGATGCCGGACTGACCGGTGAACTGGATGTGCATCAGGCAAAAATGAACCTGGCGTCCACCCGGGCCCGGCTGCCGGCCCTCAAAACCGGGCAGACTGAAGCCCTGAACGCCCTGTGTCTGCTGACCGGCCGCCTGCCCGGCGATTTCAATGACCTGCTGACCCCGAAGTGCATTCCCACGGCATCTGCGCTGCCACAAATGCTGCCGGCCGAACTGGTTCGCAACCGCCCGGATATCCGGGCCGCCGAACGATACCTGGCTGCCCAGACCGCCCGAATCGGTGTCGCTCAGGCGGATTTATACCCGGCACTGACCCTGGACGGCATGTTTTCCCTGACTTCGACGGATTCCGGAGAGTTTCTGTCTTCTGCCGCACAAAAACACAGCATCGGACCGTCTTTCAACTGGTCTCTTTTCAACGGCGGTTTGATCAAAAGCCGGATTCAAATGGAAAAAGCCGGCACCCGGGCCGCCCTGGCCGGGTATGAACAAACCGTACTCACAGCCTTTCGGGAATGCGAGGATGCACTGGCCGCCTATATCAATGAAGGCGCGACCCTCACCGCCCTGAGACAGGCCGTGGCATCCACTCAAAAGTCGGTGGAACTGTCCCAGTCCCTGTATATCACAGGGCTGGTCAATTTCCAGAATGTCCTGGACATGCAGCGGCAGCTGGCGTCTCACCAGGACCAGCTGGCCCAGTCCATGGGACAGTCCGCTGTCGGGCTGGTGGCCGTGTACAAGGCCTTCGGCGGCGGCTGGAAACCCGAATAAATCCTTTTTTGATTGACAAAAAATAGGATCTTATCCTATCTTGATTTTGACATTTAAATCTTTTAATACAGGGATGTTAATGTCCAACAATCAGCAAGGAGGTCGTATATGGCAAACAAACCCGCTGTGGGATGCAAACGTCCTTCAGCCAAAGTTCAAAAACCTTCTGAAGAAACATCTCAAATCGAAACCATTGCCGAAAAAGGAGAACACCCCATGATTCAGATCGGACAAAAAGCACCGGACTTCACAGCTCCGGCCTATTACAACAATGAATTCACAGAAGTCACGCTGTCGGATTACCTGGGGAAATGGGTGGTCCTGTGTTTTTATCCCGGCGATTTCACCTTTGTCTGAGCCACTGAAATCTCGGCGGTCGCCGAGAAAAATCCAGAATTCGAAGCCCTGGGCGTGCAGATGCTGTCCATGAGCGTTGACAGCATGTTTGTTCACAAAATGTGGGTGGACAATGAACTGTCCAAAATGGTCACCGCCAAAACGGTCCCGTTCCCCATGCTTTCGGATGGTGGCGGCAGCATCGGCAAAATCTATGGTGTCTATGACCAAGATGACGGCGTGGATATCCGTGGCCGTTTCCTGATCGATCCGGACGGCATTGTTCAGGCCTATGAAATGGTAGCCCCCCCGGTGGGACGCAACATTCCCGAAACCCTGCGCCAGCTTCAGGCATTCCAGCTGGTCCGGGAAGGCAAAGGCACCAAGGCGACACCTTCGGGATGGAAACCGGGCAAAACCGTTCTGGAACCCGGCCCCGACCTGGTAGGCAATGTCTGGAAAGTATGGACCGTGGACAAGGCCTTTGATTGATTTTGAATCTGCCACAGATTCCCTCAGGGCACCTGTGGCAGACAGAAACGATCAGACCACGGCCCCGCCACTGTTCATCCAGGCGGACATGCCGCCGGCCAGGCTGTGCACATGATCGAATCCTTCGCTCTGCAGAAAGCTGGCCGCAATATTTCCCCGGTATCCAACCCCGCAGGTCACGATCACTTCCTGGTCTTTGGGAATGTCCGGGGCCTGGTTGAGCAGGTCGGTCAACGGCAGGGATTTCGCCTGTTCAATATGGCCGTCTTCATATTCAGCCGGGGTTCTGACATCATACAGCACTGCATACTTTCCTGTGCTGATCTTCTGCTTGAGCTTTTCCGTGGAAATCTGCCACAGCTGATCGATGGGAAGGCCTGCCTCCTGCCAGGCCGCCATGCCGCCGTACAGATACCCGATGATATTGTCATACCCGATCCGGTGCAGGTGCACCGTCATCTCCTCGAAGGCGTCTTCATCCGTGACGATCAGAATCAACTCCGCCTCGGGCTCGAGCACCATGCCGATCCAGTTGGCGGTCTGTTTGGCAAACCCGATATTGATGGATCCGGGAATATGGACCCCGCCGAACGCGGCTGTATCCCTGGTATCCAGAACCGTTGCCCCTTTTTCAATATGGGCTTTCACCTGGGAGGGGCTCAAGTCCCGAACCACGGGACACCGGTCCAGCAGGGGGACCCCATGGGTATTGGTGTGAATGATATGGGAAAAACTTTTGGGACGCGACGGAAAGCTCTGCATCATTTCCTTTTTAAACGCGTCTTTGGACAATTTGAGCAGGTCGTTACTGTTTTTTTCAAATCCAATGGTGGAACTGGATTTGGCGCTCATGCCCCTGCCGCACAGGGACCCTTCTCCATGGGCCGGAAACACCTCGAGATTGTCCGGCATGGTGCCCAGTTTGTTGTACAGTGAGTTGTACAGATTCAGGGTCTGCTCTTCGATCAGCTCATTTCCGGCCAGATCCGGCCGGCCGATATCGCCCACAAACATGCAGTCACCGGTGAGCACCATCCAGGGATCCTGACTTCTGGCCGTATCCGTCACCAGAATGGACATGGCGTGCGGGGTATGCCCCGGGGTCTTGATGAACTGCAGATTGGTATAGCCGAACGCCATGGTCTGACCTTCGGTCACCTCTTTGTGGGAAAAGGTCACCGGAGACCCTTCCATGTAATAAATCTCCGCCCCGGTGCGGGACTTGAGTTCCTGGTTTCCGCTGACATGGTCCGCGTGAATATGGGTTTCAAAAATATGGGTGATTTCCATCCCGTTCTTGCGTGCCAGATCAATATAATCCTGCACATCTCTTTTGGGATCCACAACACAGGCCACCTTGGCGCCGGGGCAACCGATGATATAAGAAAGACATCCCATCCCTTCGACGGTGATCTGTTTGAAATACATGATTTTATCTCCTGTTTTTATATGCTTTGTTTTATCTGTGTGCCGCAACTCACTGGATTTCCTACTGGTGGAAATAAATATACCATCTTGATGCAAATTTTCAAACATGGTTTGCTCTTTTTTAAGAATCGCTTCGGATTCCAGAGGGACGGCCAGGCAAAAGATTTGACTTTTTTCTAAGAAACTGTTTGAAAATCCGGCTGGATTCGCTATAAATCGGCTACCTGCTTCTTTGTACAAACCAGGTTAAGGTATTACATGGAGGAAAAAAATGAAGTTGGGACAGGCCAGAGAACTGTTTTCAGAGATGATGAATCTTGCCGGTATCCGTGTGAATGGCGACCGGCCCTTTGATATCCGGATCAAAAACGATCAATTTTTCCAACGGGTGACGGCATACCCGGCCCTGGGCCTGGGTGAGTCCTATATGGATGGCTGGTGGGAGTGTCCGGCTCCGGATCAGTTCATTGAAAAAGTGCTTCGGGCCAATCTTCTCAACCAGATCAAACAGGACCGGATCACGGCCTGGAACGCCCTGATGGCAAAACTTTTCAATCTCCAGACCATTAAACGGGCATTTACCGTGGGCAAACAGCATTATGATATCGGCAATGACCTGTACCGGGAGATGCTGGACAAACGCATGCAGTATACCTGCGGATACTGGAAAGATGCCCGGAACCTGGACGAGGCCCAGGAAGCCAAACTGGAATTGGTCTGCCGAAAACTGGAACTGGCACCGGGAATGAATGTCCTGGAACTCGGGTGCGGGTTCGGCGGGTTTGCCCGGTATGCGGCTGAAAAATACCAGGTGTCCGTGACCGGGTTTACCGTGTCAAAATCCCAGGCAAAATTCGGCAGAGACTACTGCAAAGGCCTGCCTGTGGATATCCGTCTGGATGATTACCGCAATGCCAAAGGCACCTTTGACCGTGTCCTGTCCATCGGTCTGATGGAGCATGTGGGATTTAAAAACTACCGGACCTATATGGAACTGACCCGCAACCTGCTTAAAAAAGACGGTATCGCGTTCGTGCATACCATCGGCGGGAATATCACCACCAGAATCTGTAACCCCTGGACCGCCAAATACATTTTTCCCAATTCAGTCCTGCCGTCCATTTCCGAGCTGGGAAGAGCCATGGAAGGGCTGTTTGTCATGGAAGACTGGCACAATTTCGGTGAAGATTATGACAAGACCCTGATGGCCTGGTATCAAAACGTCAAGGCGGCCTGGCCCGGGCTGAAAGACCGTTATGGGGACCGGTTTTTTCGGATGTGGGAATATTACCTGCTCAGCTCGGCCGGCGGGTTCCGGGCCCGGTCCATGCAGCTGTGGCAGATGGTTCTGACCCGTCCCGGCCGGCCGAAACCGGACTGCCGGATATCGTGAGACCTGCCATGATCTATTCAGATGTGATCATTGTGGGCGGGGGGCCGGCAGGGTCGGCCTGCGCAGCATACCTCAAAAAAAACGGCATGGATGTGATAATTCTGGACAAACAGGTCTTTCCCAGAAAAAAACTGTGTGCCGGATGGATTTCACCGGATGTGTTCACTGACCTTGGGTGTTCCCCTGACGATTATCCCCATGCATTGACCCGGATCAACCGGATTCACTTTCATGTGTTCAAAATCCCTTTGCCTGTGAAAACCTGCCAGTATACGGTCCGCCGCATCGAGTTCGACCACTGGCTGATTCGCCGGGCCAATGTTCCGGTATACACCCACCGGGTCAAGACAATTCAAAAAAAACAACACCGGTATGTGGTCGATGACCGGTTTGAATGCCGGTTCCTGATCGGGGCCGGCGGCACCCACTGTCCTGTGCGCCGTGCGTTTGTATCTCCTTTGCTGGCCCGTCCGGAAAATGCCCGGATATCTGCGGTGGAAAAAGAGTTCCTGAGCCCTCAACGGGTTCGGGAGTGCCATATCTGGTATCTGGAAAACGGGTTGCCCGGGTATGCGTGGTATCTGCCCAAAAAAGGGGGCTGGATCAATATCGGTATCGGCGGCAAACAGGTCGGCCTGGCCGCTCAAAAAACCACCATCATGCGGCACTGGCAAACTTTTGTTCTTCGTCTGATAAAAAAAGGGTTTCTGGATCAAGATCCCGGTGATCCTGCCGGACATACCTATTATCTGCGGCACACACCGCGTGAATCACTGCCGGACAATGTGTTTGCCGTCGGCGATGCCGCCGGGCTGTCCACGCTGGATATGGGTGAAGGGATTCATGCTGCGGTTCAAAGCGGGATGGCTGTTGCAAAAGCGATTGTGGATAAACACCCGGTGCAGCTGAACCATATTGCACGGTTCAGCCTGCCGGGTTTGATGGCGGCCGGAATCCGGCCGCCAAAGTGTTGGAAGAACTAAAAGTGGATCAGCTGTTGGATTCGCGCTGCTGCAAGATACTCAAACCCATGTCAGAGAGTTTAACCTTCAGCCAGCCGGCCATACGGCCGGGAACGGATCCGAGTTGTTTGACACCGTCCCACATTTGATTGGTGAAAAGATTGAGTACTGATCCGAAAACTGCGAAGCCAACGATGGCGAAATGCGCCAAAAACTGAGCTTCATTGGTATTTGTATTCTGCGTTGATTGAATAATTGGGGTCGCTTTTTTCATTGGTTCCTCCTCATCTGAAGTTAACTTCTTTGGTCAACTTCCGTTGACAAGCGCTTTCGCAAATCACGAAAGGACTGGCATAAAAAATTTGCCCACAAGAATGTTTCATATTCAAAATATCTCACAATGAAACGTCCTTGTCAAGGACAAAATTTTATTTTTCGAAATTATGACAGAAAGACTTTTCCGGTATTGCTCACCG
Source organism: Desulfotignum sp. (assembly GCA_034522435.1). GTDB lineage: Bacteria > Desulfobacterota > Desulfobacteria > Desulfobacterales > Desulfobacteraceae > Desulfotignum. Next base: position 30,813 of record JAXHLJ010000011.1, on the reverse strand, counting down.
TGTGGTTGTCCCGCATATAGTTGGCCTGGCTGCCGTTGCGCATGATCGCCGCCAGTCCTTCCGGGTCATAGGCTTCCACCTGGTAGTCCGGGGCCTGGTCCGGTGTGGTGTCACGGCACAAATCAATATGCCGTTCCAGCTTGGCGATGGAAAAGGATACCAGCTCCTTTAAAAATCCGAAGCTGTGCCGCATCTGGTGAAACCCGAATTTTTTCATCAACGCATATCCATTGACCGCTTCTTTTTCGGCAATCTCGTTGGGATGCTCCTGGCTGGTGGTGCACGCGGTCTGGATGGAGGGCAGATCCAGCCGTTTGTTGACCTTTTCCATGATCAGGTTGGCAATATTAAAGGAAGTCAACCCGAGGTTCACCGCATAATTGTCCTTGATGCTGGCAATAGACGGCAGTCCGGCATGGACCACCATGACCCCTGGATTGACCACCTGGGCCAGCGTAATACCGAACAGTGCCTCGGCATGGGTCAGGGTGATCAGGCTGGACATGGAATAGGGAGCGGACAGCCCGGCCATGGGCATGGTGGACACATAGATGGGGATCCCTTTCTTCACGCAGGACAAAAACGGCGGGATCATGCTGTCGATGATATTCAAGGGACTGTTGATGATGGAAAACTGGATGGTGAATCCCCCCCGGGTTTCATGGATCTGCAGGGCTTTTTCTATGCCCTCTTCCGAGACTGCGGCGGCATACACCGGTTTATCGCAGTTTTCGATAATGGTTTCCATGACCTTGACTTCCTGTTTGGGAACCAGCACCCCCCTGGCCATGAAATCGATCACATCGGTCTGATTGACGATGCGGGCGATCTGTGCAATATGCTCGAATGTCGGTTGGATCAGCTCTCTTGTGTTGTCGTCATACACAAAAGGGGCGGTTCCGCCCACCCCAAAGGAATTTTCCCTGATCCAGTACTGATCCCGTTTGGGCGTGTCAGCCAGGGCCTGTTCCACTAAAGGAGACAGTACATGCAGATGTTCGGTGGTGTCATCATAGGCTGCCATGCCTGTTGCTTCCAGAATCTGTCTGATCTCCGGTGAACTGCACCGCACCCCGGTTTCTTCTAAAACCCGCAAAGCATCCTGATGGATTTGGTCCAGATACTCATTGCTCACTAAATTCATTTATTTGCCTCTCTCGTTGATGGTCAATGTCATCCCGTCCCAGGCGAACACCATATTGTCAAAGTCCGCCTCAAGGGCACGGTAATCTGTAAAACTGCGATGCCAGTATTCCTCCAGGTGAATGAACACCACCTGTTTTGCCTGTATCCGCCGGCTCAGGGCAACGGTCTGTTCAAAGGTGTACAGGGTGGTCCTGGAGATGTGATCATTCGGATACACATATCCGTGTCTCAACCCGGTTTCGAACAGACCCGGCTGGATGAACAGCGCATCCGGACGCTGCACGGCGGGGTCCTGCTCTGGAAACGGCTTGATGTCACAGGGGGCGTACACCACCTTGCAGCCGTTTTTCTCAAACACATATACATAGACGGTCTGGTCCCCCCGGTCCACCGGAATGGCCGTCACCTGAATTTCCCCGATAACGGTCTCCCGGTCAAATGGTTCACAGCGCAGAAATCCGGATTTTTCGTAAAATGACACCAAAGATCCGTATGCTGTACTGACTTTCCTGAAACGTTCCAGCAGCTGCCGGGGTATCACCAGCCGGACGGTTTTTTCCGGAAATGCCTCCCAGGTCCTGAAATCGATGGTCATCTGCTCCACCACCCGGAATCCTTCGATATGATCCGGATCCAGGTGGGTGAGCATCAGGTGGGTGATATCACGGATATCCGACCGGTTGAGCTGCCGGGAAATTTCAGCCGGGGTATCGATCAGGATATTTTCATCATGCACAAACGCGGCAGGTCCCCCTCTTTCGAAGGGAACGCCTTTTTGCCGCGCTTCTGTGCAGATCCGGCACTGGCATAATGGTTTGGGGATGACGGCACATCCCCCGGACCCCAGTATCGAAAAATCCATGACACCCGTCCGTAAAAGGCCGTTACTTGAACGGATCCCAGCGGACGGTCTGTTTTTCATATGACGGCGGGAACTGTTTCAAGAACTCGTCGTAGTAGTACAATTCCTTGAATGACGCGAACTTGAGTCCGTATGCCGCCTTGGGACGAAGCTCGAACTCTTTGGGATCGATTTTCTGGGCAATGATGTCATCCATCACATCATCCATGCCGGTCCCCATGGCAAACCGCAGCTTTTCCCGATCCGCGATCTGTTGCGGCAGCATATCCCGGAACGCTTCCCTGAGCACATATTTTTCAATCTGTTTATCCCCGTAAATCTTCCATCTCATGGGAATTTTTGCGGCAAATTCCACCACCCGGGAATCCAGGAACGGGGTTTTATACACCACGCTGTTGGCCATCCAGCTGCGGTCCATCCGTCTCAACGCGGTGTTATAGGCGATCTCCAGCAACTTCTGAGCCAGCCGGTCCCGCTGTTCCGGACTTTTGACCTTGGGGTTTTTCAACACCATGCGGTACCCGCCGAACAGTTCATCCGCCCCTTCCCCTATCAGCACGGTATCACTGAATTCCTTGACTCTCCTAGACACGTAATAATTGGATAGAATCCCGGATATGCAGTCTTCATCAAAACTTTCCAGGTACCAGACCGCTTTGGGAATGATCTCATCGATATCTTCATCCGTGATTTCATAAACAAAATGTTCCAGCCCCAGAAAATCAGCCATCAGTTTGGCATTTTCCAGGTCCGGGCCGGGCGCCCGCTTGACCGTGCCGGTAAACAGCTTCAGATCGGGGTTGTATTCTTTGGCAATGGCAGCTATGATGGAACTGTCCAAACCACCGCTCAAAGACACGGCATTGGCACCATCCATCCGCCGCTTCACCGCATCGATCATCAATTCCCTGAGAATGGCGGCAGCCTCCATGACATCATCCCCCGGGTCCGGCACTTCCGGATGAAACGCCTCAAACGGTTTCAATCCTTTTTTGGAACTGTAGATATGACAGGGCGGCAGCTCCTGGATATCGAACGGCACATGATCTTTCAATCCCTTCATTTCACTGCTGAAATGAAACACGTCTCCATTCCAGCCGTAGAAAAGGGGTCTGGCGCCGATCCCGTCCCGTGCCAGAATCACTTCATCGTTTTTTTCGACAATGGCACAGGCAAAGCTGCCGTCCATATGTGAAAAACAGTTCTGTTCATATTTATCGTACAAATCGATGAACAGATCTATATCCCGCTGGCTTCTGTCGGCACGCTCATCCACCAGTTCCCCGTCAAACAGAAAATAGGGGGGTTCGTCAAGGTTCGCACAGCAGGTCTGTCTCGGTGACAGATTGATCTCATTGGTACCTACCGCGCCCCGGTGGTCGGGAATCGACCGGACACGCATATTGTCAGATCCCCGGTGCCGCATATCTTTCAGTATCTTTCCCATGAGCGGGGCGCAATCGACATCGATTTTTCCATGTTGAGAAACAATTCCGGCTATACAGGCCATATTAATACCTCCTGGTAAATTTATCATTTATTATTACTTGCTCGCAGACATCACTGGAAAATCAGTTTCTGTCATTTTTTAAACATTTATTAACATATTTTGACACGATTTAAAAGTAATATTTAAAAATGAAAATTTTGTAAGGAAAATATTTTAAAGGCAAACTATCGACCCAACCGCCTTTTTTATCCTTTGGTCCAGACGGTTTTGACGGCGGCAACGGATCCATTTGCCAGGGTCACACTGAATTCGCCGGTCAATGAGGGTTCCGGATCGGGCTGCCTGTAGGACTGATCTCCGGAGTCCGACACCACAAAATCACCGGACGCGGCATCATGCACCACGAAATTGTCAAAGCCGGCAAAAAAGAGCTGCTGACCCGCTCCGGACAGAAATCTTCGCGCATCATGGAGGACCAGGCAGACCTGTCAGGATTGTTCGGCATTGACCTGGACGGGGGTGCAGCTGGGCAAACTCGAACGGGTATCCAGAGGGGTTTACCGCTGGATCAGGTGATCTGAAACCCGCATGACTAAGATGTCAATGTCACTTTTCCCGGCGGGCAGATGAACACCCCTTTTTTGATCTCATAGGGATCATCCACAGGGGCGATCACCCATGCGGATTCAGGCTGAACAGCATCTATAAGTTCATAGAATCCCCTTGAGGGTTTCGGGGCTTTGGACAGCTTGCATTCGAAAACATGGCGACGGCCTGCCCGCTCCAGTACCAGATCCAATTCAGCCCCGTTGGAGGTGCGCATAAATGAGGGTTTCCAGCGGCTGTGGCAGGCAGTGATGTTTTCAATCACAAATCCCTCCCAGGATGGCCCTGCAATGGGGTTGGCCAGAAGATTGTCATAGGTTTCAATGGCCAGAAGGGCATGAAGCAGACCGCTGTCACGCAGATAAATTTTTGGCGACTTGATCAGCCGCTTTTTCAAATTTGTTTCTGCCGGCGGCAGTAATCGTAGCATGTATGTCTGCTCAAGGATGGCAAGATATTTTTTCAATGTCGGGATGGAAATGTCTGCGGCGGCTGCCAGTTTATGATAATTTACTGTTTGCCCATGATAGTGGGCAAGCAGCAGCCATAACCGCTCAATCACCGGAACAGGGATATTGAATCCCAGGCCGGGAATATCCCTTTCCATAAATGTTTTGATGAAATCAAGGCGCCAGTCAAAACTGTCGCCATCATCTTTGGCAAGCGTGCTTTCAGGGAATCCGCCCCTGAGCCACAGATCAGACCACAAGACCGTTTTCGACACTTCATTCACCAGAAACGGGGTCAGATCCAGATAAGCGATACGACCGGCCAGAGATTCTGTGGACTGTCGTATCAGATCCCGGGAGGCAGACCCCAGAATCAGAAATCGCCCCGGCCTGCGGTCTTTATCAATTTCCGATCGCAGCACGGAAAAGAATTCAGGCAGCAGCTGAATTTCGTCCAGACAGATCATTTTATCCCGGTAACGATCAAAAAAAAGCTCCGGTTCAGCCAGTTTGTTGCGGTCAACACGATCCTGCAAATCAAGATAGATGGACGGCCGGTTTTTGAGCATTCTGCGGGCTGTGGTTGACTTTCCACATTGCCGCGGCCCGAGAATGGCAGTCGCAGGGGAACGGGAGAGTGACCTGTGGATTTCTTCTTCAATCAATCTTGGAATATAACCATGCATATCAAAATCACCTATTTACGATTTACATGGATATAACATGGCTAAATGTGGAATGTCAACACGGATGAACAATAGCATAAAAACGACGGCACCTTGTTTTATTAGACCAAACATCCCATATGGCAGGCGCAGCTGATAATCCCCGGTCCCAAATGTAACCCGCTTCTAAAAAAAGCAGGCATTTGACAATTATTTTCGGGTTGCATACAATCCGATTGGATGCAATCCAAAGGGAGAACCGCATGAAATCAGAAATACCTCCTGCTGCTGACGTTTACCAGTGACTGACACCACCCTCACATATTACACCGCCCACTGGAAAGACCTGGTCCGGCGGTATGAATCCGCAAATGTCTCAGACCTGCACGCCCTGCTGGCGGACAGCTTCCCCCCCGGCGCCCGGCTCCTGGAACTGGGATGCGGTTCCGGCAGGGATGCCGCGTTCATGCTGGAAAACGGATTTGACGTCACGGCATCGGACGGAATCCAGGAGATGATCGACGCGGCTACCGCCTGCCACCCGGTCCTTGCCGGACGTCTCTGCCGCATCCGCCTGCCCCGGGACCTGACACCGGCCCTGGGACCCTTTGACGGGGTCTATGCCGTCGCCACCCTCATGCACCTGACCCGGCCCGACATCCAGGAGGTCTTTGCCAGGATCCGCCGGATGCTTGTCCCCGGCGGCCGCCTGTTTTTTTCCGTGCCCCTGTCCCGGGACGATGTTGCGGCCGATGAATACGATGCCAAAGGCCGCCGGTTCACCGCCCTGACCCGTGCCGACTGGACCGGCATCTGCCGCCGCTCCGGGTTCGACATCCTCACATCCACCATCACATCCGACGGGCTGGGCCGAAAATCGTTTGCCTGGCTCAACTGCCTGGTCGTGGCTGACAGAAAACAGATGATCTGTACAGCAAAAAATGGCATAATGCCCCCTGATAACGATTCAGCCCAAAAATCATGACGAAAGGACTGCCCCATGGCCCACAAATTCAACACCCTGGCCCTTCATGCCGGCATTCACACCGATGACACCCTGTCCCGGGGGGTGCCGGTCCACCGCACCACCGCCTATCTGTTCAAAGACACAGCCCATGCCGCAGACCTGTTCGCCTTGAAGGAGCTGGGCAATATCTATTCCCGCCTCCAGAACCCCACCCAGGATGTGCTGGAAAAACGGGTGGCCGCCCTGGAGAACGGGGCCGCGGCCCTGGCGGTGTCATCGGGCACCGCCGCGATCTTTTACACCGTCATCAATATCTGCGGCCACGGGGACGAAGTGGTGTCCACGGCCAACCTGTACGGCGGCACCATCACCATGTTCTCCCACATGCTGCCTGAAATGGGCATCAACGTGCACTATGTCCACCCGGAAAAAGAAGCGGACATCGAAAAGGCCATCACCCCGGCCACAAAGCTGTTGTTCTGCGAAACCATCGGCAACCCGTCCCTGGACGTGGTGAACATCCGGAAAATGGCGGACATCGCTGAAAAACACCATCTTCCTTTGGCTGTGGATTCCACCTTTACCACCCCGTATCTGATCCGGCCCATCGAACACGGGGCCCACATCGTGATCCATTCCCTCACCAAGTGGATGGGCGGTCACGGCACGGCCCTGGGCGGTATTGCCGTGGACAGCGGCACCTTTGACTGGACCGATGCCAAATTCCGGCTGTACAATGATCCGGATTCCTCCTACCACGATCTGCGGTTTGCCCATGATCTGGGGGACCTGAACCCGCTGGCCTTTATTCTGCGGATGCGGGTGGGTCCGCTGCGGAACCTGGGGGCCTGCATCAGCCCGGACAATGCCTGGATGTTTCTCCAGGGCATTGAAACCCTGGGACTTCGCATGAAACAGCACTGCGAAAACGCCATGGCTACGGCCCGGTTCCTGGCGGATCACCCGGCCGTGGCCTGGGTCAGGTATCCGGGCCTGCCGGACGATCCCTCCCATGACACCGCAGCCACCCAGTTTGAAAACGGGTTCGGCGGCATGGTGGTGTGCGGACTCAAATCCGGCAGAAAGGGCGGCGAAACATTCATCAACAGCCTGCAGCTGCTTTCCCACCTGGCCAATGTGGGGGATGCCAAGAGCCTGGCCATCCATCCGGCCTCCACCACCCATTCCCAGCTCACGGACAGCGAACTCATCGAGGCCGGCGTCACCCCGGACATGGTGCGGCTGTCCATCGGCATCGAGGACATCGACGATATCCTGGCGGACCTGGACCAGGCCATCAACGCGGCCCGGTGATACGTCTTGCGGCGGATGCGCTCCTCTCCCCATATCCTGATCATCGGCGGCGGTGTCATCGGTACATCCATTGCCTGTCACCTGGCCGTCCAGGGAGCCAAAGTGACCCTGGTGGAAGCCAAAGACCTGGCATCCGGCAGCTCGGGCGCCTGTGACGGCCTGGTGTTTTTGCAGTCCAAAAAACCCGGGGTGCACCTGCAGATGGCCATGGAAAGCCTGAAACAGTTCACAACCCTGCAGAATCAACTCCCGGTTCCCGTGGAATTCATTCAGACCGGGGGACTGGTGACCATTGAAACCCCGGAAGAATACCGGATCATGAAAACCTATGTCCAGGATCAGCAGGCCATCGGGCTGGATGTACACCTGCTGGACCGGGACCAGGTCCTGAAAAAAGAACCCGGCCTGTCCGGACGCATCATGGGCGCCGCCTATTCTCCCCTGGATGCCCGGATCAACCCCATCCACCTGACCCTCGGGTTTGCCCTGGCCGCCAGAAAACACCATGCCCGGATTTTAACCCGGACACCCGTCACAGAGATCCTGGTCAAACACAACCGGATCACGGGCGTTGTCACTTCCCGGGGGCCCATCCATGCCGACCTGGTGGTGAATGCGGCCGGGGCCGCGGCCGGCAAAGTGTCCCGCATGGCCGGGATACAGATGCCGGTCATTCCCCGCCGGGGCCAGATCGCGGTCACCCACGCCGGCCCGCCTGTGCTGCATCACTGCCTGATTTCCGCCGGATATATCGCGGCCAAGTACAACCCGGAACTGGCCCGCACCGCCGGCCAGGGCATCTCCATGGAACAGACCGAAACCGGTAACCTGCTGCTGGGATCCACCCGGGAATTTGTGGGATTTGACACCGGCAACACCCTGGGGGCCATCCAAAAAATCATTGCCGACGCCGCAGCCAGGCTGCCGGCCCTGGCATCGTTCCAGATCATCCGGACCTTTGCCGGACTGCGGCCCTGGACCCCGGACGGCCTGCCGATCCTAGGCCCGGTATCCGCGCTGGACGGTTTTGTGATGGCGGCCGGGCATGAAGGAGACGGCATTGCCCTGTCCGCCGTCACCGGAGAACTGATGGCCGACTTTCTGCTTGACAGAAAACCCGCCATCAACCTGGAGTGTTTTTCTCCGGACCGGTTTGATTTACGAACCACAGACCCCCTGCGCCCGACAGATCCGGAAACATGGCGGCCCCCCGTCCAGGCCGCCCCGCAGGGACGCATCCGATGACACAGAATCTGCGGATACCCTGTTTTGCCCGGGGAAAACAGATCACCATCCGGGTAAACGAAATTCCCGTCACCGCTTATGAAGGAGACACCGTGCATGCAGCCCTGACCGCCGCCGGGATATACCCGCTGCGGCAGACCGGTTCCGGGGAAGCCAGAGGCGCTTTCTGCGGCATGGGTCTGTGTTACGAATGCCTGGTGACCGTCAATCATATCCCGGACCAGCGGGCCTGTATGACCCTGGTCCAGGACGGCATGGAGATCCGGACCCATGACTGAACGGTACCGGAACACTTACCACGTGGCCGTCATCGGGGCGGGCATCGGCGGGCTGTCCGCAGCCCATACCCTGGCCGGCCAGGGCCTGGACATCGTCCTGATCGATGAAAATCCCCACATGGGGGGGCAGTTTCTGCGGCAGCCCGCCCGGCCGGATCAGGACGACATCTGCGGCATTTTCCTCGGTTCCGGTGTAGACATCCTTCATCCGGCCCAGGTGCTGGGCATTTTCCCGGACCGGCGGATCTGGATCATGGCCGGCCCGGAAACCGGGGCTGCTGCCGGACCGGGAACCCGCCTGATGGAACTCCAGGCGAACATCCTGGTTTTCGCCACCGGTGCCAGGGAACAATACCTGCCCTTCACAGGATGGACCCTGCCCGGGGTCATGTCCCTGGGTGCCGCCCAGATCCTGATGAAAAGCCACGGGGTCCTGCCCGGTGCCTGTACCGCCATTGCCGGCACCAGCCCGTTGATGATGGCCCTGGCACATGACCTGTTAAAAAACAGGGGGCAGGTCGCCGTCCTGGCGGACGGCCATTCACTGTTATGGAAACTCGGGCAGCTGCCGTTTTTTGCCCGCCATGGTTCCAGACTGGCCCAGGGCGCCCGGTATGCGGCCCGGATTTTGCGGCACCGGGTGAGGGTCCTGCACAGCCACAGTATTCAGGAAGCACAAGGACAGGAACGGGTGTCCGGGGTCGTGTTCGCCCGAACCGGGCCGGACGGCCGCTTCCTTCCGGGAACAGACCGGTTCCATCCGGTGGATTCCCTGGCCGTGGGCCACGGGTTTGTGCCCAATATCGAGCTGCCGGTCCAGGCCGGGTGCCGGGTGACCTATAATCCGGATCTGGGCGGCTGGGCCGCGGCCGTGACCGTGAACATGGAAACCTCTGTCAAGGGCATCTATGCCGTGGGCGAAACCACGGGCATCGGCGGTGCCGAACAGTCCCGGATTCAGGGTAAAATCGCGGGCATGGCCATTTTGGAACAGCTGGCCCGTATCCATCCCCGGCAGCCCCGGTGGGACCGGTTTATGAAAACCCGGCACCAGCTGTACGTCCGGGCGGATGAATGCCGGTCCTACGGCACCCTGCTGAACCGCATGTGCCGGGTGCCGGCAACCGCTTATGGCCTTATCCCGGATGATACCGTGATCTGCCGGTGTGAAAACATCACCATGCTAACGATCAAACAGGCCGTCCAAAACGGATTCACCTCCTGGAGCAGCCTCAAGAAAGCCACCCGCTGCGGCATGGGTAGATGCCAGGCCCGGATCTGCGGCCCCATTATCGAAAAAATCCTCCAGGCCCTCACCGGCACAGAACCGGAGACCACCGGGCCGCCTGTTTCCCGGGCCCCGGTGAAGAACCTGCCGGTCCGGCTGTTGATGCCCCCTGCCGGAAACCCGGGCCAGGTTTCGCTGCCACAGCTATTTGAACACCCGGGGCCCAGGCATTCCGAGATCTTATATTTAAGACTGTCGAACAAAGCCTGATATTTTTATTGACAAAAATCAAGATTTTATTTTAAAATTGAATTTATTTCATATCCAGTGACGAAAAAATTACAAGTAACTTTAGTGTCGTCCGGTCGGGTTCGCTAAAAGGTTGCCCCATCATAGTCAGTACCAAAGGACGAAGGAGGCCTTCTATGAAAAAGCTGATTCTTGTCTTTACATTCTTGGCTTTGATTGTAAGTCAGTCTGCCTTTTGTAATGAATTGACTGTGTTAACAGAGGATTTACCACCGTTAAACTATATTGACGGTGGTGTTCTGGTTGGCCCTTCTGTAGAGATTGTACGAGAAATCATTAACCGGATTGGATCTAAAGAAAAAATTCAAGTTTATCCTTGGGCGAGAGCATATAAAATGGCTCTTGAAGAAAAAAATGTTGTGTTATTTGGAATGACATATACAGACGAAAGAAAAGATATATTTAAGTGGGTTGGGCCGTTGGCAACTAAACGGGACATACTTGTAGGAAAGAAAAATTCAGGCATTAAAATTAATACGTTGGAGGATGCTAAGAAGGTTAGACGTATTGGTACGCTTCTGGATGACACACGGGGAAGGATGCTCGAAATACTCGGGTTTACAAATTTAGAACCTGTATCTGATGAGAAGCTAAATGCTCAGAAACTGGCAATCGGCCGTATAGACCTGTGGGCTTATAAAATCCCAGGTTTGAGAACGGTTTGCGACCTGTCCGGCTTGGATTATAGAGAGTTTGAAGAAGTTTACCATCTTCGCGAGATTGAACTGATGATTGCATTTTCAAAAAAAACCCCAGATGCAATTGTTACAAGATGGAATGAGACATTTAAAGAAATGTTATCAGACGGGACTGTTTTAAAAATTCGTAAAAATGGAATAATATTTTGGAAGATGATCCATTCCCCAAAATAACAAATTAATACAAACAAAAAAAACGTTGCATTCACTTTACGGCTTCTGCTCTGACAACGACATTTTTGAGGATTGTGTAAATGGGAGAAGCTACTTCATCGGATAGTTTGCCTAAAACAAGCAGCATCAGCAGACGTTTTAGCTATACGTTAATCAGTGTTGTTTCTCTATTGCTGGTTGTGTTCACGACTATTGTCATTTTTTTCAACATTCATCGGATTGACAAGGGAATGGAAAAAAGACTCAAGAATGCAATCACTTTTGCAGAGAATAGCCTGCCGAGTCCGTTATGGAATCTTGATTATTCATTTGTAGACGACTTTGTTGATGCACTTTTTTTAGATGAGTCTATTGTGTATTTAAAGATATCATGGAAAGACCAGATTATTGCAGAAAAAAAACGTCCCGGCTTAAATCTTTCGGAAAATGAAGACCATATTGCCCAATCGATCTTGAATCAATCGGATCTGATCGCAAAATCGGCTGACATTTTTTATAAAGACAATATGATAAGCAAGCTGCTAATCGTAATGTCACGAGAAGAGGTTAAGAAACAGACAATATTTCAAATTTATGGAACAGTTGCTTTGCTATCTCTTATTATTACGGGAATCTGGTTAACATCTATTTTCATTACAAGGCGCTATATATCCTTCCCTCTATCGAAACTGCAAGAATCTGCATCCCATATCGCAAATGGAGATCTGGACACGTTTGTTGACAAAAGCAGCACGGATGAGATTGGAATGTTGGCCCGGCATTTAGATGTCATGAGAGGGTCAATAAAGCGGCTATTTACAGAATTGAATCAAAGTAAGAGGAAATTAGAAGAATATAATCGGACACTAGAGGAGAAGGTCGAGATACGGACAAAAGAACTTGCCCGATCGGTTCATGAATTAAAGGCCTTGGAAGAAATCAGCAGAACAGTTAGTTCGACATTGGATATCGAAACGGTTCTGATTCATATTGTCCAGCATGCCGTGCTGCTGTCAGGTGCGGATACTGGAACAATCTATGAGTACGATAATGAGACTCAGACTTTTAGACCGAGCATTAATTTCGGAATGAGTGATGAAATGATCACGGTATTAAGTGAGTCAGCGCTTCATGTTGGCGATGATACGGTTATCGGTCAGGCCGGGTTGCATTTATTGCCAAAACAGATACCTGACCTGAAGGAAATACCAGACTACCCAGTATCCTCTATTATTGAAGAAGGATTCAGAGCCTTGCTGGCAATCCCTTTGTTGCGTAAAGATAGATTGATTGGGGGATTGGTCGTGCGACGGAAGGAACCGGGCGAATTTCCAGTTTCAGTTGTGGAAATGCTGCAAACGTTTGCTGCTCAATCCGTTGTTGCTATCCATAATGCGCAACTTTTCAGCGAGGTAGAGGAGAAAGGAAAGGAGCTTGAGATAGCGAACAGGCATAAATCCGAATTTCTTGCAAACATGAGCCATGAACTTAGAACACCATTAAATGCAATCATTGGTTTTACTGAACTGATTATCGACAGCATATATGGTGACGTCCCTGAAAAAATTCGGGAAGTTCTCGAACGAATTGAAAAAATGGACGCCATCTTCTTGACCTGATAAACGATGTTCTCGATCTTTCAAAAATAGAAGCTGGAAGGCTGAAACTTTCCATAAACGATTATTCGATGCAGAGTCTCATAGAAACGGCTGTAACATCAGTAGAAGCATTGGCCCTGGAAAAAAACTTGAAACTGACCGCTGACATACAAGGCGATATTGGAAAGGGACGGGGCGATGAACAAAGGATATCTCAAGTGATACTTAACCTCGTTGGGAATGCTATTAAATTTACAGAACAAGGCGTAGTTCAAATTCAGGCCAAGGTCGAAAAATCAAATTTTCTGGTATCAATTTCAGATACAGGTCCGGGATTATCTCGAAGAAGATCAGAAAAAATATTTGAAGAATTCAGACAAGCAAATGGATCAAGCACAAGAAAAAAGGCGGTACCGGCCTTGGGCTTTCAATATCAAAGAAAATAATTGAAATGCACAGGGGCAGTATAGGCGTGAAATCGATACTTGGAAAAGGTTCTATATTCTGGTTTTCATTGCCGATAAATGTTGAACCATGAATGGGGTTTTCAATGAATAAGGTAATTTTGGTAATTGAAGATCAAGAGGATAACCGTCGGATAATGCATGATCTTCTCACAAGTGCCGATTTTCAGGTTTTAGAAGCCGGTAACTGGTGAAGAGGGTGTAAGCTCTGCTGAACAGCACAAACCGGATCTAATTTTAATGGATATCCAGCTTCCAGATATTGATGGTTATGAAGCGACTCGGCGGATAAAAGCCAATCCTGATCTGAAATCAATACCAATCATCGCAGTCACCTCTTATGCATTGAGTGGCGATGATATAAAAGCATTTGAAGCCGGCTGTGACGCATACGTTTCAAAGCCTTTTAGCCCAAAGAGCTTTGTTGGCAAAAATACGTCAGATATTATCGTGATTATACCGGGAGTTAATATGAGAACGCCACCGCGCATCCTCATTGTTGATGACAATCCTGCAAATGTGGAAATTTTGCAAATGCGTCTGTTGGCGAACAATTACGAAATTATCACTGCCACAGATGGCGAGATGGGGCTGGCCATGGCCAGAAAGAAACTGCCGGATCTGATTCTCCTGGATGTCATGATGCCCAAAATAGATGGCCTGGAGGTATGCCGCCTGTTAAAGAATGATCCTGATCTGCCGTTTATGCCGATTATAATGGTCACGGCCAAAGCTGATTCAAAGGACATCATTGCAGGACTGGAGGCTGGCAGCGATGAATACCTTACCAAGCCGATTGACCAGGGTGCCCTTGTTGCCAGAGTGAAATCCATGCTTAGAATCAAAGATCTTCATGATAAGGTGAAGGGTCAAGCACTACGCCTGGAAAAGCAGGCTGAACAACTGAAAACCTGGAATGCAAAATTAGAAGAACGGGTTGAAAAACAAGTGGCGATTTTACAAAAAACAGAACGCTTAAAGCGGTTTCTTTCGCCGCAGTTGGCTGAATTGGTCATATCTACAGAAAAGCATGATTTGCTCAATAGCCATAGGCAGGAAATTACGGTGGTTTTTTGTGACCTTCGTGGATTTACTGCATTTTCCGAACTTGGCGAGCCTGAGGAAGTGATCGAGAGTTCTCCATGAGTATCACACAGCAATGGGAGAACTTATCTTCGAATATGGCGGGACTCTTGAACGCTTTTCCGGAGATGGGCTGATGGTGTTTTTCAACGACCCTATACCCTGTGATGATCCATCAAAGAAAGCTGTGCAGATGGCAGTGTCTATGCGTAATACCGCAGCCGGGCTAAATACCAAATGGAAGAAAAAAGGATTTAATCTGGGTTTTGGAATTGGAATCGACAAGGGATATGCGACGTTGGGGAAAATAGGTTTTGAAGGACGGTTTGATTATGCGGCAATTGGCACGGTTACGAATACAGCATCACGTCTTTGTGACAAAGCCGGGCCAGATCAAATTCTCATTAGTCAGAAGGTTTTCATGGAAGTCGAAGATATGGTTAGTGTAGAAATGGTTGGAGAACTATCCCTCAAGGGTTTGCATCGTTCTACAATTGCATATAATGTGTTATAAAATCCTAAATTGAATAATCTGGTTGTTCGATGAAATAACAATTAGTAAGGAAATAAAATGAAAAAATATATCTATTTAATTGTCACCTTACTTTTCTTATTGCTGCCGCAAACGCTACTCTCAGCCAAACTGACCATTCTAACTGAAAACCTGCCGCCATTGAATTTTATTAAAGATGACGTTCTGATTGGACCGGCTGTGGATATTGTCACAGAAATTCAACGCAGATTGGGCAACCACGATCAGATACAGGTTTATCCATGGGCCCGGGCATACAATATGGCATCGGAAGAAGAAAATATTGTATTGTTTTGAATGGCTCGAACGGATGTAAGAAATGATAAATTTCACTGGATAGGACCTATAGCCAAAAAAAGAGATATTCTTGCAGCGAGAAAAAGTTCGGAATTGAAAATAAACAATTTGGAAGATGCCAAAAAAGTTAAACATATTGGTACGTTAAGGGGTGATACAAAAGAAATATTTCTACAAAGACATGGTTTTACAAACCTTGTTTCGACCCATGACGACAAAAAAAATGTTAACAAGCTTTTACTCGGTCGAATAGACTTGTGGGCAACTAAAATACCCGGATTAAAAACAATTTGCCGTTTAGCAGGAGCCGATTATAATGAAATTGTGGAAGTCTATGATTTGCGAAAAAGCGAAATCTATATAACTTTATCTAAAAAAACATCGGATACTGTTGTGCAGGCTTGGGCTGATGCATTCAATGATATGCTGGAAGATGGAACGATCTTTGAAATAAAGGCCAAATGGAACAAGTTAATGGATGATGACCCGTTTCCGGAAATCAAATAAGTCATCCCGCAGCACTATATTTTTCGCCATGGCTGCATTACTGAGTCAGACAGCGGCACCTGACAGGCACATTCAAGGACATTTCACAAGCGGCCTGTCCGGCTATTTTAACCCCTATTCCAAAATAGCCTTGACTGTTTTGGAATAGGGGTTAAAATAGCCATATGCGGTATATCTATGATTATATTTTAAAAGACCTGAACCGGAAAATGGTGTTCATCGGTGGCCCCCGCCAGGTGGGAAAAACCTTCCTGGCCCAGCACATCCTCGACACGGCCGGGTTTTCCGGCAGATACTTTCAACTGGGATTACGGCCGGGACCGCCAGGACCTGCTGGCTGAAAAATGGCACCGGGACGATGATTTAATCGTACTGGATGAACTCCACAAATACCGGGACTGGAAAAACTGGATCAAAGGGATTTACGATACACAGAAGGACCATACCCGGTTTCTGGTCACCGGCTCCGCCCGGCTGGATGTCTACCGCCAGGGCGGTGATTCCCTTTTGGGCAGATACCATTACTGGCGGCTGCATCCGTTCGGACTGGATGAATTCCCGGAAAAAATGACCGCTAAAGAGGCATTTGAACGCTTGATGGCCGTGGGCGGATTTCCCGAACCTTTTCTGGACGGAGACCCGCGGAAGCCAGAAGATGGCGCCGGGACCGGTTTGACCGCGTCATCAAGGAAGATATCCGGGATCTTACCGAAGTCCGTCAAATTTCACTGCTGGAGTTGTTCATCCACCAGCTGCGCACCCGGGTGGGCGGCCAGATCGTGTTTTCCAACCTGGCCGGTGAGATCCAGGTATCTCCCAAAACCGTGCAGAACTGGCTGGCGGTGCTGGAACGAATGTACCTGGTGTTTGCGGTGCGGCCCTATACCCGTAACCTGCCCCGGGCCATCGTGAAACCACCCAAGGTCTATTTTTACGATAACGGGGATGTGATCGGCGATGAAGGGGCCGTGTTGGAAAACCTGGTGGCGGCCCACTTGCTGAAACGCCTGCATTTCCTGGAAGACCGGGACGGATTCCGCTATGACCTGCGGTATATCCGGGACAAGGAGGGCCGGGAAGTGGACTTTGTGGTGGTCAAAGAGGGCATGATCCAGGAATTGATCGAGGTAAAACTATCCGATGACAAGGTTTCCCCCACCTGGCCTATTACCTGGAAAAACTCAATCCCCCAGAGCCACCCAGATCGTGGCCCGCCTGCGGCACCCCTATTCCAGGGGCAATCTTCATATCGCGGATCCCCTGACCTATTTTTCACAGCCCTGTTGAATAAACCGGGTACCGAAAGACGGCTATTTTTTACTGACCGCCAGTATCCCGCCGGCACAAAACAGAATCACTGCCGTGACCCGGTTCTGAACATGGGCCAGGTTCCGCTGACGCAGCCATTTGAACACACGGGCCCCGAACAGGGCATAGGCCATCGCGCTGCTGCCCTGGATGACGAAAAAACTGGCCGCCAGAACAGCAAAATGGGCCGTGTAATGATCCGGGGTGATAAACTGGGGAAACAAAACAGTAAACACCAGCACGGACTTGGGGTTGGACATGCCGGTGGCAAACCCCAGGGAAAACTGCTTGACCGGCGAGACAGGCAGCCCGGTATGGGTCATCTCCATATCCTGGATGGACTGCCGCCAGTTTTTGACCCCCAGCAGAATCAGGTAGATGACGCCCACCCATTTGATGGTGTCGAACACAACCGTGGAGTTCTGGACAATCACCCCGAGCCCCAGGTACACCACCACCATCTGAACCATATAGGCGGCCGAACCGCCGAAAATCCCCGGCAGGGTCCGGTAAAACCCGTGCTTCACGCTGGAAGACATGGAAAACATGGTCATGGGCCCCGGTGTGTAGGCAATGGCCGTCATCATCACAAAAAAAGTAAACCACGCACTTAACTGCATCATGGATCAATATCCTGGAAAATATGATTTCATGATATCCCCTATCATCAATTTTTCAAATCCGTATTATTTTCTGACAGAAAACAGACGATCTGTACAGAAAAAAATATCGATAACAACAGCTTCCCAAAACATGAATTCAATTGACAACACCCCCTGTATTTTGATATTTTTTTCTATGAAAATACGGAGGTGTTTAGATATGATGTATCGTCTCGGCAGAAGCCCATCTTGAACCTGGATCGAACAACCTCCGGCGCCATCCTTTCCTTGACGAGATTCAAATCGACACCGCACGCGCTCCAGCTTCTGCGCTATCTGTATGAAGAAAAAAAAGGATTGCCCGTCATGGCCGGCAGGATCACTCACTGGAATTCAGGCACCTTGCTCGGATCATTACATTTCCAATGCCTGGTCGGACGCATCGAATACATGCATCTGGGTCCCATGACATTCACGAAGTTTCTCCTGGCTGCTGATGCCGGCCTTAACCGAGATATGTAGAGCGATTTTCCAGTGACATCCCCCTTTCCGGCGGCAGCCCATGAAAAACTCGAAAAGGCACAGCGCAAATATGTGTTTACAGGCGGCATGCCGGAAGCGGTTCAGGTATGGTGTGAAAGCGGCTCTCTCAAAGATGTGGGAGATGTTCACCGGTCGATCACTGAAACGTATGAAGATGATTTTTCCAAATATGCCCGATCCCAACAACTGGTTCTCATGCAGAGAGTTTTCAGGACCATCCCGAGAATTGTCGGGGATAAGGTAAAATACAGCAACATCTCCCGGGAGCACCCATCCGGAAAAATCAAGGATATCCTGGATCTCTTGACCAAGGCAAAAATCTGCCACAAAGTTCATCACAGCCATTGTTCCGGTCTTCCGCTGAACACGGACATCAAAGACACTGTTTACAAATTACTGTTCATGGATATCGGGTTGATGAACCATATCTGCGGCAATGACTGGACCTATCTTCAATCTTTTCCTGACCGTGATCTTGTCAATGAAGGCGCCATTGCCGAACAGTTCATCGGCCAGCATCTTTTGACAGCTCAGAACAATTCACCATCACTGCATTACTGGCGTCAGACAGGCCAGGACAGCCAATGCAGAAATCGATTATGTCATTTCCCATGGCCCCTTGATTATCCCCGTTGAAGTCAAATCAGGAAAAAGCGGATCATTGAAATCGCTGCAACAGTTTGTCGCGAAAAAAAACATCTCCCTGGCTGTCAGGTTTGATCTGAATCCCCGGCCTCCAGAAACCCGCCCACCGGATCAGTACGGAAAACGGCATTGAAACGGCAGATTACACACTGCTTTCACTGCCGTTATACCTGGTTGAGGCATTGCCGGAAGTCTTGAATAAACTCCGGGAGCAATTCACACACACCGCTCAAAAAAATTGACATCTCCGCCTGATTCTCTCGATGGTTGACCGGTCCGGTTTGAACGGGATGTCCGGGATTTTCGGCATGGGCAGCGCATGGGTATCGGAAAAAGGCGTATCCTTTAATTTCATGTTGTATCCCAAAACCATCAGGGTTTCCAGGTTCACCACATCCTCGATATTGTATGCCAGCAGGGTTTCCAGGGCTTTTATGTTGCCCGTCTGCCGAAACTCCCGCCACAACAGGACCGCAAAAAACCCGTCCACCCCGTCCAGATCCCCCCGGTCCACCCCCAGGGCTTTTTCGCACCGCTTCAACCCGCCGCCGTACCCCAGGCTTTTGAGCACATACCGCAGGTCGATATGCGCATGGCCCATCCGGATGCCGAAGTACCTCTCGATAAATGGCACATCAAAGGTTTTGCCGTTGTATGTAACGATCACATTGTATTGTTCGATATCATCCATGAACGCATCCAGGTTTTGCCCCTGGACATAATACTTGACCGATTCCCCGTCATACAGGGCAATGGTGGTGATCTCATTTCCGAACACATCCATGCCCGTGGTTTCAATATCGATGAAACGCCGTGGTTTTCCGGAACTGCGGAAAAAACCGCCAGTGTTCCCCGGCCGGCAGATGATCCGCAAAATAGGCCGGGTTGTTCCTGTCCAGGTGCTCACACGATTCCGCCATGCACGCGGCAATGCGCATCAGGCTTTTGGCGGGAATATTACAGGCATCCGCCGAACCCACCTGGTGCCAGTCCAGCAGCCCCGCCGTCCACAACCGTTTTGACGACGGCTCGCAACCCCCGGTATATGAATAAAGGAATTTATCAGCATGTCTCTCACTCTCCCGCGTTTCAAAATCAGAGAGCAGTATAAAGCAGATTGATTGCATCCGGCAATCATGTTCTTTTTGTTGACAATTATCGTATTGTCTGGCATATAGTTTATTTGGAATGCATAATAAAAAGGATTTGCAGCATGAAATCAGAAAGTGTCGTCGTATCAAAAAGAGGATACATTGTTTTGCCGGCATCATCAGGAAAGGAAACGGGCATCAAGCCGGGAACCCGGGTGATGATCATTAGAAGAAAATGACCGGATCATTCTGGAAACCATACCGTCTTTCACGCAAAAACTGTCAGGATCTGACCCGGCAAACCATCGGAACCACACCTGAGGCAGTGGACGCGTTCATCGACAAAGAACGGGAAGAAAGATCCGATGATTGTACTTCAAACCCTGAAGCAATCTGTTCACGGCAAAAAACAGCGCCGATCGACAGCAACATAATTATCTATCTGACCGAAAAGACAAAGCCTTTTCATGAAATATGCCAGTCCCTTCTTTCCCTGGTCGAAGAAGAGGAATGCAGGGCCGTCATATCCATTCTCACAGTGGCTGAAGTCATGCATGGACCGCTCCGGGCCGGCCGTGGTGACATTGCGATGGCGGTTAAAAACTATCTCGTCGATTTTGAATTGTAATTGTCAGCATATTACCGTTGATGTTCTGGAACATGTGGGACAGGACCAGCGTGTTGCCCGGAAAACATTGAGGACGGTTGACAGTCTGATCATTGCTTCGGGCCTGCACGCACAGGCTGACCTGTTTACTTCTTAAATGATGCCCATTTCATAAAATCACTGCCGTCCGACATGCTTCTGTCTTTGTCCGGTTAGATCGATCCGGTTTCTGCAGGGTCATAGACCGGTTGGATGACCGTGGCCGGATATGTCAATGGGGCAGGACAAAGATCTTCTCCGTAAGCCGTCAAACCGATGTAGCCGGGCATAATCACTTGATTTCAGAGAAAGAGCCGGGGGACAAAAATGACCGAGGCGCACCCGGTCCCATTTCACCGGCCTGGCTGGGTGGCAGGACCATCAGCCTTTCACTGCGCCAGATCCTGACAATCCGGACATTTTCGATATCCCGGCGGTAAACGATTCGAAAGGGCGGCCGGATCAGCTCCCGGAGGTTTTTTAAACCAAATTCAGGGACCATTCTACCCATATCCGGCTGTTCAGAAAGCAGCTCTATTTCTTTGATTATTTTTTTTACCAGGCGTTCGCCAACCTGGGGAATTTTCTGCTCTTTGTAAAACGCAATCACCTCTTCGAGGTCAGACACAGCGGAATGCGCAAATGAAATTTGATATTGCCCGGCCATATTATTTTATTTTCAAGCGGTTTTTCACATCCTCAAGGCTCAACTCTCTTCCCTCTTCTATATCAATCATGCCTTCAAGAACACCTTTCATGAAAATACGCTGATCCGCCTGATCTTCAAAATCACTGAGAGACTGAACGACGGCAACACCTCGCCCGCGACTGGTCAAGACGACCGGACGATGAGACTCCTGAACATGACGAATGATTTTGCCGGGATTGATTTTCAAATCTGTCATCGGGACTATATCTTCTGAAAATCTGGTTTTCATGATTCTCCTCCTGTGATTTTCTCTTCTATGAATAATACTGATAATAGCACCACTTAACAGGTCTTTCAATATCTAAAAAAGAAAGGAACAGGGTCGTAAAAGGAAAAAAGTCCAGACCCACCCGGTCTTCGGGTTTTTGTTTGACATCAAAACAAAAGATTCATATAATGAGGCATAAATCATCAGGAGGTGAGTCATGCAGCAAATCACGATCAGGGGCATAGACCCTGAAGTTGAACGGGAAATCCGTCGAAGCGCAAAGGAAAATCAAAAATCCATCAATCAGATTGTCAAGGAGATCATCCATAAAGAATTCAAGCGGCCGGAGCCCGCTGCCTCCTCTTTGAAAGAGCTTTCAGGCGGATGGACCCGGACAGAAGCCGCCGAATTCGATGATTCCATCAAGTCATGTGAGCAGATCGATGAGGAAATGTGGAAATGAAACTGATTCTGGACACAAACGCCTATGTGGGGTTTAAACTGGGTTATTCCGAAATTGTCGAATATCTTGCCCGGGCCCATATCGTATTTGTATCGCCTGTCGTACTGGGTGAGCTCATATTCGGATTCCGGAACGGCTCACGATTCACCAGAAACATGGAAGAACTGGACCTGTTTTTGTCGCACCCTGCCGTTGAAACCCTTATAATTTCAGATATTACGTCTGACAGATATTCAAGAATCGCCCTGCAGCTCAAACAGCAGGGAACACCCATTCCTTCCAACGATATCTGGATTGCCGCACAGACAATGGAAACCGGCGCAGAGCTGGTAACCATGGACAGGCATTTTGAAAAAATCAGCGGCCTTGTATATCGTCTCTTTGCCAACCCTGAGTAACTTGTTCCCATGACACACCAACCAGAACTGGAGCTGACATGACCCTGTTCACGATAGACCATGAAAAATGCGACAAAGACGGCATCTGCGCCCTGGAATGCCCTGCCCATATTATTGAAATGACCGAAAACGGACCGGTGCCGTCAGATGGGGCCGAAGAGATCTGTATCCGGTGCGGCCATTGCGTGGCCGTCTGCCCCCGGGCGGCTATCACCCTGAAATTTCTCTCCCCGGAAGAGTGCATGCCCGTCAAAAAGGAGCTGGCCCTGGATGCGGCGCATACCGAGCATTTTCTAAGATCCCGGAGGGCGGTCAGACGTTACAAGGACAAACCGGTTCCCAGAGACCTGTTTGAAAAAGCGCTGCGCATTGCCTGTTGTGCACCCACAGGCAGCAACCGTCAGGATGTTCGATGGCTTGTGATTGACAGGAAAAAAGAGGTTGAAAAAATAGCGGCCCATGTCATCGAATGGATGCGGTATCTGGTAAAGACCCACCCGGAACTTGCCCTGACGTTGAACATGCAGACCTTGATCAGTCACTGGAAAACGGCGCGGACAGGATCTGCCGGGATGCCCCCCAGCTGGTGTTCGCCCATGCCTCCAATGAATTCGGCAGCGCCGCCGCCGACTGCCATACGGCACTGGCTTACCTGGAGCTTGCGCTGCCCGGAGTTGGTCTGGGTTCCTGCTGGGCCGGATATGTCAACTATGCGGTCGGCCAGTGGCCACCCCTTGCAAAATTTTTATCCTTGCCTGACAACCATTCCTGCCACGGGGTACTCATGGTCGGTTTCCCAAAATTCACATATTTCCGGGCACCCAAAAGGAACAATCCCGTTGTCCGGTACCATGGGGAATAGCATTTTTCAGATGAGCCGGGCATAATCACTTGATTTCATAGAAAGAGCCGGGGGACAAAAATGCCCGGGCGCTTTCCAGATAGCTGTCTGACATGGCACGGATACTTTCGGCAAGCTCTTCCGGATTGTCATAGGTCTTTTTCACCTTTCCGGGGGAACCGGTTACAAGGGAACAGGGCGGTATCACGGTTTTTTCCAGCACAACCGCACCGGCTGCTATGACAGAGCCTTCTCCGATCACGGCATGGTTCATAATGACAGCCCCCATGCCGACAAGGCAGCCGTCTTCAATGGTACATCCGTGGATCACACATCCGTGGCCGACAGTGATGCCATGGCCGATGGTCAGGGGAATGCCTTCATCCGCGTGGCACATGCACAGATCCTGGATATTTGTTTTTTCACCGATGGCGATCGTGTCCAGATCTCCCCGGATGACCGTCTGGAACCAGACCGAAGAATCTTTGCCGATACGGACATTGCCGATGATCTGGGCCGAAGGGGCTACAAACACGGATGGGTGAATTCGGGGGATATGGGTATTAAAAGCATACAGGGGCATGATGGACCTTTTTTAATTTGGTAAATACTCAAACGGTAAATCTGAATGGAGTATTATATCCGTTATCAAGAAAATAACAAGCTGATTGAAGACCGGGAATCTCAAGAAAAATAGTTTTTGATAGACACTTCAGCTGTCAAATACGCAAGATGACTGAAAACCCACATTCCAGACGCACCCCGGACCAAAATAGCGAAACTGTCCATGCCAAATATGCTTGAAATCACACTCACTATATTGTACACTATTCTTGTGTATAATTTATTCCATGGAGATGAATATGTTGAAAAATATCACATTAAGCGCTGATGAGAAACTGATCATTAGAGCCAGAAAGAAAGCTGAATCGGAAAAAACAACTCTGAATTCCCAGTTTCGTCAATGGTTGGAAAAATATACGAGCATGGGAAAAAACTCAAATGAATACGATCAGTTAATGCAACAGATCAGCTACGCTAAACCCCTGCGTAAATACTCAAGGGATGAAATGAATGAAAGATAAATTTTTTATTGACACCAATATTTTGGTTTATTCATTCGATGCAAGTAGTCCAGTCAAGCAAAATATTTCTCAAGAGATGATAAAAAAAGCACTGGGAGATCAGGCAGGATGTATCAGTTCCCAAGTGATACAGGAATTTTTAAATGTTTCGTCAAAAAAATTTAAACCCGCTCTATCGAGCGAAGACTGCCTGAAATACTTAAATACGGTCCTTTGTCCTCTCTGTGAGATATTTACATCCATTGACCTTTATCGAGCCACAATTGAAATATCAGAAAGATGGAAATTTTCTTTCTATGATTCAATGATAATTACTGCAGCGCTGCAAGCGAACTGTGGCATCCTGTATTCAGAAGATTTGCAGCATAACCAGAAAATACAGACACTCACAATAATAAATCCCTTCGTCCATTCCTGACGATTCATTCTGGCATCAAATTGGATCATGCATGCACTTGATCTGGCAAATGAAAAAAGATAACCAAATGATCCCGGCAGGCCGGTTTGGGTGAGCTGAATCCGCTGTTACAGCATGCTGCCCCGGCGGGCAGTCCCCTGCCCGGCAACGGCCTGCCCTTCAAAATTAACCCTGACTGGAGCTAAAACGACATGGGGCCCTCCTTTCCATTCAGACCATGAAAAATGCGACAAAGACGGCATCTGCGCCCTGGAATGCCCTGCCCATATTATTGAAGTGACCGACAGCGGACCGGTGCCGTCAGATGGGGCCGAAGAGATCGTGTATCCGGTGCGGCCATTGCGTGGCCGTCTGCCCCCGGCGGCCTTCACCCTGAAATTTCTCTCCCCGGAAGAGTGCATGCCCGCCAAAAAGGAGCTGGCCCTGGATGCGGCGCATACCGAGCATTTTCTACGATCCCGGAGGGCGGTCAGACGTAAGGATAAACCGGTTCCCAGAGACCTGTTTGAAAAAGCGCTGGCGCATTGCCTGTTGTGCACCCACAGGCAGCAACCGTCAGGATGTTCGATGGCTTGTGATTGACAGAAAAAGAGGTTGAAAAAATAGCGGCCCATGTCATCGAATGGATGCGGTATCTGGTAAAGACCCGCCCGGAACTTGCCCTGCCGTTGAACATGCAGACCCTTATCAGTCACTGGGAAGACGGCGCGGACAGGAATCTGCCGGGATGCCCCAGCTGGTTTTCGCCCATGCCTCCAATGAATTCGGCAGCGCCGCCGCAGACTGCCATACGGCACTGGCCTACTTGGAGCTTGCGCTGCCTGGAGTTGGTCTGGGTTCCTGCTGGGCCGGATATGTCAACTATGCGGTCGGCCAGTGGCCACCCCTTGCAAAATCTTTATCCTTGCCATGACAAACCATTCCTGCCACGGGGCACTCATGGTCGGATTTCCCAAAATTCAGATATTTCCGGGCACCCGAAAGGAACAATCCAGTTGTCCGGTACCATGGTGAATAGGATTTTACCGCCGCAGAATATTTTGACCCTCGCCTTCCGGGTGCCCTGTTCACCAAATCGAAATTCCCTCGACATCAGACATGATTGCAGCGATGATATCAAAAGGTTATAAAATATCTATATAGAGGTGAATTATGGGAAAAACACAAGCTTTAATTGATGAGGCAGTCTCTTTACCAATAGAAGAAAGAGCACTTTTGGTTGATTCGCTTCTTCAAAGCATGAACCCTTTAAATAAAGAAAACGATCAAAAATGGGCTTCAACAGCCAAAAAAAGATTGGAAGAATTACGCTCAGGCAAAGTTCAAGCTGTCCCAGGGGAAAAAGTATTTGAGAATATCTGGAAACAATTTGAAAAATGAAATATAAATTTCATCCAGAAGCAGAAAATGAGCTTAACCTTTCCATTGATTATTATGAAGAATGTCGAAGTTGACCTGGGTTATGATTTTGCCACAGATGAGTTTATTCAGCAATTGGAAGGCATTGCAGACTGCCCGGATATGTGGCCTGTTTTTCATGAGGATATACAGCGACGCCTCGTTAATCGCTTCCCATATGCAATCCCTTACAGCAATGAAGTCAAATTCATTTACATTCTTGCGGTTATGCATCTCAGTCAGTGATCCGAATTATTGGAAGTCAAGATTATTATAATTGACGCCTGCTTTGAGCAAAAAATTGTCTTGACAATGGGGCCCATTATACTGCTCGAAATGCGAAAAGTTGGCTTGTGCGATATCAGTATCATTGTTCATGAAGCCATGGACCAATTGTCCAGAAAAGATCAGATGTACCTGACTCAGAATGCGGATAAACAGTTTGTCAATCTTATGGACTTTCAAGCAAAAGGGGACGCCTTTATCCGGCGTGTGTCTGCCTGAAAACGGCAACCGGCAATCCCCTGCCCGTCATGACATCACCATCCAGACCTATGCCGGGATGTGCCGCAACTACAAACGGTTTGACAGCGTGGCCGGTTTGACAGCTGGCAAAATATCCTTTCCTGAAAACCATTCCTGCCACGGGGCACTGATGGTCGGCTTTCCAAAATGATAAATTCAGAATCAGAAAGATAGCCCGATAGATATATCCCACACTTACTCAAAAACCACATTCCAGACCCACCCGGACCATTTCGCCGGCTGGCTGCTGGCAGAGCCTGCCAGATAGGCCTTCAAGAATATCTTCATAAGTTCAACGTCAATATTTTTTGAAATCAGTCAACACTTCCACATAGCTAATCTGAGATATTGCACAGGATTCAATATTATTTTCGATAAAATCAGTGGCGACTTTCTCGCCATTCAGGTGGTAAATGATGATATTTGAATCCAGTAGGTATTTCATTACCGGTTATCCCATTCTTTCCGGATCTCTTTTTGCCACATAACCGGGTCAATTTTTTTGTTCGATATTATACCGGAAGTTTTCCTAATCAACTGGTGTATGCGCCCTTTTTCAGTTTTGGCAGGACTGATTGGAAAAATGAGTATTTCAACATCCCTGTTCAAATATTCTTTGGGAATTTCTATTGTATGAATTTGGGTTTGCGGCTTGATAATCTCTCTTATCATCTCCCAGCTCCTTTAATAATTTGTAATTATTTTAGCTACATTGATAGTATATTGCAATGACAAATATTTTCTTGTGAAAAGTATTCAGACATGAACCTCCTTAAATTGTTTTTAATTCCGACTGTTCCATGATACTTTTTTAAAAGAATCATAAATGAGGAGGGATTGAGCATGGTTTCAATGATCCGGCATGCCGGTGTGGGTGATTTTTGTGGTTGATTTCACAATTACCTCATGCATCCCCGGCGGGCAATCAAACCCTTCCCGGCAGGCTGCCCGGCCGTGACCGGCAGATAACACATGCAATCCCGTTCCTCCCCATACCCTGGTTTTGCCCCCGCCCTCCTGGACCAGGCTGAAAAACATCTCCGGCCCCTGGGATTTCTCTTCCATGTCCCGACCTTCCGGGGGGCCCTGTTCGTCAATCCCGCCACCCGCCAGGCCCTACTCCTGGACCACCGGATCTGCGACAGCCGGTATCCGTTTGCCTATACCCTCTACACCAAGGAACAAAATGCCCTGATGCACCATTACCAGGGACTGTTCCGGTTCATGGCCGACACCCCCGAAGACCTGGCCCATGCCTGCCGCACCCTGGACCGCCTGCTGAACAAAGAGTTTGCCGAAGACAGCATCCAGACAAAGGGCCGCCACCGGCACTGGCACGACATCGACCCCACCGTGCCCGAGGCCCTGTTCGAGCAGGCATTTATCGACTGCTACGGCAGAGAGGCCCTGGACCGGGTGACCCGGGAGTTTCCGGTCATCGACATGAACGGCCGCACCCGGTGGGTGGATTATTTTATCCGCACCCGGACCGGGGACCTGGCCATTGAAAAAAACGGGGAACGCTTCCACCACCCCATCATCATCGGCAAAGACCGGTACACAAGCCAGCTCATCAAGCAGAACTCTTTGGCCGCATACGGCATCAAGGTGTTCCGCTGGTCCATCCAGGGCATGACATCCACGGAAAATTTCATCGATGAGATGAAACTGTTTTTCGGCGATCCTGCCGGCTTTCTGCTGGGCCAGAAGATCAGCGTATCCCGGAATTTTTCCCTGCTGGATCACCAGGAAAATGCCCTGGACACCATCCAGGCGGAACGGTCCGCCGGCAAATCCGCTTTCCTGGTGGTGCTGCCCACGGGCACCGGCAAAACCGAGATCCTGATTGCCGACTATGCCAGAGAGCACAAGGCCGGCCGCGCATCCCGGGCCCTGGTCATGGTGCCCACCCGGCAGCTGCGGGACGACCATGCACAAAAATTTCAAAACCGCCTGCCCGACCACGGCCTGCCCCCCGCCCTCCAGGACACCGTCACCATCCAGACCTATGCCTGGATGAGCCGCCACTACACCCGGTTTGACAGCCGCGCCTTTGACTACATTGCCGTGGACGAAGCCCACCACAGCGTGGCCCCCACCGTCCAGAAGGTGATCCAGTCCTTCGCCCCCTCCACCCTGATCGGGTTCACAGCCACGGACCAGCGCCTGGATGCCCGGGCTCTGGAAACGGTTTCCGGCACCTACGACACGGACCTGGGCCTGCTGGACGCAATCCGCCAGGACCTGCTCGCCCCCATCCGGGCCTTCCGGATCAAGAGCAACATCGACCTGAGCGAGGTCCGGTTCAACGGCCGGGACTACATGACATCCGACCTCCAGCGCCGGGTGGTTGTCCCGTCCCGGGACCAGCTGATCGTGGACACCCTGACCCGGTATTTCACCGGGGACGACGGCCTGCCCTTCAAACAGGGACTGGTGTTCTGCGTGTCGGTCCAGCACGCCCGGCGCATGGCAGCCCTGCTCAGGGACCACGGCATATCCGCCGAAGCGGTCAGCGGCAACGATTCCCGGTCTGAAAAACATATCCAGGCCTACCAGGAAGGTAGCATCCAGTTTTGGCCACCTGCTCCCTGCTCAATGAAGGCTGGGATTCCCCGGACATCCGTGATCGTCATGGCCCGGCCCACCATGTCCAAGGTGCTCTACACCCAGCAGCTGGGCCGGGGCACCCGGACCTTTCCGGGCAAGGAATCGCTGTATGTCATCGATGTGGTGGACAATTACGGCGCCATGGGCGGGTTCAGAAAACCAGGCCTGGTCCATCCACGCCCTGCTGGGCATCCAGGCATACAAACCCTGGGCCGACATCCTGGGACCCGAAGACAGGCGCACCCTTCTCCGGAAGAGATCATCCTGGCAGGGCTTTATGAACATCCCGGACCATCGAGCAGATCAACATCTTCACCTTTGAAAATGAATACCCGGACCACCTGGACGATGAACAGCTGGCCCGGGAACTGTTCGTGTCCACGGGCACGGTCAGGGCATGGGTCAGAAACAAAAAGATCTCCCCGGCGGTCACCGTGCCCCTGGGCCGCCGGAAAATCAACTATTTTGCCCCGGACCAGGTGGACCGGATCCGGCAGGACCTGGGGCTGAAGCACCATGACGAGACCACCCTTTACGATGATTTTTTTGAATTCCTTGAAACCGGTGATTTCACCATGTCCTACAAAATGGTCATGCTCCTGACCCTGCTGACGATTGCCGACAACAGCGGAGAATGCGACCTGGACCGCCTGGTGGATGACTATACCGCGTTTACCGCAACCGCCTGGATGCCGGATGGCAGGTGGACAAACCCAACTGCCCCTACCAGCACCCGGAAAAGCTGGATGACCATGCCTTCATGAAAACCAGCCTGCTCCAGAACCCCTTTGAAAAATTTGAGCGCAAACGGTTCCTCTACCACTGCAAAGACCTCAAGCGCATCGCCTTTGCCAACACCCTGTGGCAGAAAATCAACACCACCCAAGACCTGGACCGAATCAAAACCCTGTACTTCAACAGCCTGAAAAAGTACTACCAGGACCTGGGCGGCCTGCCCGATGAAGCGGCCCTGCGCAGACTCCTGGCAGATCCCCGCAGACACCCCGGCAGCGCCGCCGGAAACCGAAACCCCGGAAACCATCAACATCATCCCGTTCGAAGATATCCCGGCCGCCCGGTTCAGAACGGCCCTGCCCCTGGTGCGGCAGTCTGCCGCCGGCGAACCGTTCCAGGGATTTGATGTCCAGGACCTGGCCATCCTCGGGGACCACATCGACTGGGTGAAAGTCCCTGCACGGCTGTGCAGTGAAAAACGCTATGTGGTCCAGGTGGCGCGGCGATTCCATGGCCCCGACCATTCAGAAAGGGCGACTATATTGTCTGTGAATACCACCGGCACCGCCAGCCGGGCAGGGATATCGTGATCATGGGTGATTTTTCCACGCTTTCAAACGGGGAGGTGGCGGTCAAACGCATCCGGGAATCGGAACATGCCTGGATTTTCACGTCGGACAATCCGGCTTACCAGGATATTGTTGTCGAAAAAACTGAGGATGAGCAGTATCCGATTT